>NZ_CP061281.1:6556424-7867709 GCF_014621695.1 Streptomyces xanthii | reverse complement strand
CCACTACGTGGCGGAAAGACGGCAACGCTCCGCGTTGCTCACCGGCCGCTCCGCCGTCCGGTGCGGACAACTCCGTTGTCCGGGGCTCGAATTGCTCCGCACTTGGCCTGCAGGAATTCGCTCCGCGAATTCCTGGCCGCTGGCTACAGAGCGCGGTGGGGGATGTCTCGGCTCTCCCCTTTCCAAAATCCTGCCTACTCGTCAATCCTCTTTTGTTGCCGCCCAATTCGACATACATCAGAACTGATGTAGAGTCAGCTCTGCTTAATGGAATAGATTTTGAGGTTATCTATTCCTCAAAGCCGTTACTATTTCGGCCAGATGAGCGCCTGGGCGATGATGACGTTGGTGCCGTTGAAGGTGACAGCGGGGCCTTCGTGTAGCTCGTAGCCGAGGCCGAGCATCTCGCTCACGCGTTGGCAGAACGTGGCGTCGTCTGGGCCTGTCAGGACTCGGTAGATGGGCAATCCGTTGGGTGGTGTGCTCATGTGGGGAAGGATCTCAGACTTGCTCACACGTGTGTGTCAGGCCATATGCCTGCGACGCCCGTGCGGCCGTCCGGGACGTCTTCGATTGTCACGATGGCCTGTTCGCGGATGTCTTCGCCGAGGACGCCGACCAGTGCTTCGGTGATGGTGGTGACGAGCTCTGCTGCTGCTCATGCCCCGGACGGTGGGCCGGGGCAAGAAGCACCCGATGGCCGCAGGCGCTGCAGTCGCTTTCGCTGGCGCCACGTCATCTCTCTTTGCCCTCCCCTGTTCTTCGACGGGCCGATGAGTGTGAACGAGCTTGGCGCTCGTTTTCAGGTCGCTCCGGCGACGGTGAGTCTGCTGGTGAGCGGTTTGATCCCGGCAGGGATTTTGGAGCGGCACCAGGATGAGGCGGACCGTCGCAGGCGGATTGTCGGCATCACGGCCGGTCAGCAATCTGCGATCACTGGGCTGGCCCCGGATGTGGCCGCCTGGCGCAAGGCGCTGGCTCCCCTGACGTCGGATCAGTGTCGGGTCTTTGTCGACACTCTCCTGGCTTACGAAGCCGCTGTGAGCAGCGGGGCGCTGGCTGTGCCGGGTCGGCCGGCATTGCCTGATGTGGCATTAGTTTCGGTTCGGGAGGTTGGGTCGGTGGTTGACGGCGGGGTCCGTCGGGGTGTCGGTTCGGGCTGTGGGCGGCAGCTGACTGGCTGGGGCTGCGTTCTCTTGTGCTGGTGAGTTGGCGAGTGCCGTGCCGAGGGTGGTTCTCGTGTAGCGGACGATGCGGCCTCGGCGGTGTCGGTCGACCAGTCGTGCGCGTAGCAGGATGCCGAGGTGGTAGGACACGGTTGCGTTGCTCCAGCCGGTTTTCTGGCTCAGTTCGGCTGTGGAGGCGGGGGTGTCGAGTGTGGTCAGGAGTGCGGCTCTGGTCGCGCCTATGAGTCCTGCCAGGGCTGTTTCCGTCGTGTCTGTGGGACGTTCGTCGAGGGTGGCGATGCCGCGTGCGCGGTAGATGAGCATGGGTGGGTGGGGGTGTTCGGCGGCGAACAGTACGGGGCCGACGTGTGTTGTGGCGGGGACGAAGAGGATTCCTTCGTGGGCCCAGTCGATGGTTCCGGAGTAGGTGCGTTCCAGTACGAGTTCGGTGCCGGTCCATTGCATGCGTTCGCCGAGTTCGTCGAGTACTGCTGCTGCGCCGTGCGTGGCCATCTTGTCGGCGCGGTTGCTGATGTCGGCGTTGGCGATCGCTTGGATTCGTGGCCAGTGCGGTGTGAGTACGGTCTCGAACAGGGTTGCCATTGCTGTGGCGGCCATAGTTGCCACGGTTGCGCCGCCTTTGCGTGCGGCTGTCTCGAGTGCGGTTGGTATGGGTCGGCGCCAGCGCTCGTAGGCTGCCTGGCTCGGGTGCAGGGCGAGGACGTGGGGCCACACGCGTCGGCCGCGGATGGCGATGTCGAGTTGGTAGTCGACTTCCTCGGGCGGGGTGGCTGCGATGCGGGCAGCCACGTCTTGCATCGTTTCGCCTGGGCGTGGCACGGGGGTCAGGAAGTCCGGGGTGTAGCTGTGGTCGGTGGGGATCAGTGCCTGCAGCAGTGCCAGCTGGGTCGGTGTGAGTGTCTGGCGTGTTCGGGTGTACCAGTGTCGTGCGTGGGCTGCTGGGTGGTGGGTGCGGTGGCGTAGCACGCCGAGGATTTCTATGGCCGCGGACGTGGCGAACCGTGATCTGCTCCAAGCTTGTGCGTCCAGTTGCACCCTCATCGCCATGTCGTGAGTGTCGCATCGCCGCCGGGGTGGGGGCTGGTGGATTCGAAGGGTTTCGAATGCGTGGACGTCGCTGCCGCTGCCAGCGGATGGTGGTCCGTGACCGTGTTGCCACGTTCCAGGGAGGCGTTTTGAGTTTCGATCGGGCACACGCGGACTGCGATCGCGGCGGGGCTGCGGGGGTTGTCAGTCGGCGTGGCATCGTGCGTGTGGGGACTGTCTTGGGTGCGGTGGGGCTCCTGGCCGCTGCTACGCCGGCTTCGGTGTCGGTCGCTGGTGTTGCTCCGGGTGGGGATCCCGGGCTGCGCAAGCCGATCTTGGTCGGTGCCAATCCGGGTCTTCAGCTCTTCGACGGGTCGGGGGCGTGTACGGCTTATCTGTCCACCTGGCAGGTGGACTGGTCCACCCATGGCGCGGGGAACGCTTTCGTGCTGTGGCGTCCGGACGGGGTGAGGGCGGTCGGTGAGGATCCGGAGCTCACTCTCTGGCTGGCCGATCACTTCGTCCGTCACTTCCCTGAACTCGACGGTCTGCCCTGGCCCGCTCCCCGGTTCCGCCAGGCTGCGGTCCGGGTTCGGCTCGATCTTGCATCCGGGCTGTGGGCTGGGGGTGGAGGCATCGAGGTGAGCATGGGGGATGTGCTCGACCGGCGTGCTTTCGCCACCGACGGGTTCCCGCTGGCCGGCGTGGAGCACAGTTTGAGTCTGGTGACCGGCCCGTGTGGGCGGGCCCGGGTGCGCGTCGACGGGCGGCTCCAGCCCGGCGAGATCAGCCGGGGTGGGAGTCCGGGGCGTCCGTCGTCGTCGGCGTTCCTCGCCGCTGCTGAGGTGTGGCGCGCCTGATCTCCGGGGGCTTGAGCATGGTCGCGGCGCGATGACGCCGCCCAGGGTCCGCGTGGGCGACGGTGGCTCGTGGGCCGCCAAGGCGCAGGTAGACCTGGTGCTCGCGAATGAAGGCAGACCCTTTCGTCACGGCGGTCTCCGGGCCGTCCCACCAGGCGTGGAGGATGCGGCGGCCGCTGCGCATGACGGTGACGTGTCACCGTCCGGCGGGAGCGCCGGTCGCTCCGTGAAGAAGCTCCAGGTCGCCGCTGCTAGCCCCCATGAACGAACGCTGCCCACGTGAGCTCCTCCCGCGACTGCATCAGGCGGTGCGAGATGTTCCGGTCGGACCGATCCGCGCCGGTCCTTCGTGCGCATCTCGCAGGCGGCCTGGGCGTCAGGATGGCGTGGCAGACTGGCGGCTCCGGCAGCGTTGAACGGGGTGATCCGATTGGGTCTGGAGATCGAGAGCAGGCCGTCGGAGCTGCCGTACATCGAGCGGGTGTGGCGCAGCCGTAGTGACGAAGTGGGCCGGATGATGTCGATCGCGGCAACGCACTGGGAACTTGTCTTCTGGGAGCATGACGGTCAGGTCCAGGCGGCCGTCATGGGCCCGGAACCCAGCGCGTGTCTGGCTGATGTCCCCCAGGACGCCACGTTCTTCGGTATCAGCTTTGCGCTGGGTACCTCGATGCCGCACATCCCGGTCAGCCGGCTCGTGGGGGGTGGTGCGGAGATTCCGGATGTGACACGGCGCTCCGTCTGGCTGAAGGGCTCCAGCTGGCACCCGCCCGATTACGACAATGCGGAGGCGTTCGTACGGCGCATGGTGCGTGAGGGCATCGTGGACTGCGACCCGATCGTGCCCGCCGTGCTTCACGGTGCTGCCCCCGATGTCTCCGATCGCACTTTGCAGCGCCGCTTTGTCTCGGCGACGGGTCTCACCCAAGGCGCCATCCGGCAGATCCACCGCGCCCGTGAGGCGGCGGTACTGATCCAGGAGGGTGCGCCGGCCCAGGACGTCGTGCACCGGCTGGGCTACTACGACCAGCCGCATCTGGCGCGGTCCTTGACCCGGTACATCGGCCGAACCGCCACTGGGCTGAGCAGTCCGGAGGTAACCGAGCCCCTGTCGCTTCTGTACAAGCCCTCGTCCTCGGTGCCCGCGTAGGTTTCGTGGCGTGGCCGACGGGGTCGGCTCGTCCCGGTGGCAGGGCCCCGGGCCGTAACCGGGCAGGCGGCCCGGGACTCATCACGGAGGAATCATGCGCAAGGTCGTTTCGAGTCCGTTCATCTCGCTCGACGGTGTCGTCCAGTCGCCGAACGAGTGGCAGTTCGCCTTCGACGAGGAAATGGGCGCGGTGCTGGGGAGGGCGTTGGAGACCGCGGACACGATTTTGATGGGCCGGGTGACCTTCACCGAGTGGGCCGGGTACTGGCCGACGGTGACCAGCGGCGAGGACACCGGTTTCGCCAAGTGGATCAACGATTCGCCCAAGTACGTCGTCTCCTCCACGCTGGACAGCGTGGAGGACTGGTCCAACAGCACCCTCGTCAACGGCGATCTGACGGCCGCGATCGAGAAGCTCAGGGTCGGCGAGGGCAAGGACATCACCGTCGCGGGCAGCCCGACGCTGGTGCGTTCGCTGCTGGAACTGGATCTGCTGGATGAGCTGGTACTGCTGATCCACCCGGTGGTGGCCGGCGAAGGCCGAAAGAAGCTGTTCGAGGACGACACCGCTTTGAAGAAGCTGGAACTGGTGAGCGCGAAGCCCACCAGCAGCGGCGTGATCATCGCGACCTACCGCCCCGCGCGCTGAGCACCGGCCAGCGGCCCGCGGCCGGCCTTGCCCGCGGGCCGCTAGCCGGTACCGGCGTCGCCCCATGGAGTCGGCACGCACATCGACACTGACTAACGATGGAGAGTCGCCCTGAACGCGTACGCGGCGACCCGGCCGCCAAACGGGCAAGAGCGGGATGACGAGGCGGCGAACCGTGCGATGGCGAATGTCGTGGGCAGCCGAGAGGCCTTCGCCGACCAGTCCGCGATTGGCTTGGCCCAGGTCACCGACCGCGCCTGGGGGCGCGCCACGACGAACGAGTCGACGCCGACCTCAGGCGCAGCCTGCTGATGCACAGTCGGGGCCGCGACCAGACCTGACTCGCCGCCGAGACCCGCAGGTCTGCTGCATCCTCGAATGGAACCGATTGAGTTTCGGATCAATAGCGGAGAACTTGCCGCGCTGCAGGATCACCTGCTTCGCGGTGGTCGAAGAGGGGTTCTCGAGGGAACTCCCCTCGGGCTGATGCGCCGCCGGGCGGTCGGACGGGAGCCCGTCACCGCGATGAGGCCTTCGGCCGGAACTGCTTTGGTACCCGGCCGACCATTTCGGCCTGTACGCGCTGGGACACAATGTCACCGACCACGTGGAGGTCTCAGAGATCGAAGCGGCGGCCTTCATCGACCGGGGGATCCAGCGGATCAGGCCGTCTCGTTCCGCCTGAGACCAGGGAACCGACACGAGCCAGGGAGGGGCACAGTGCCCGAGCCGACCACCGACACCTCCGGAATCCGCGAGGACGACGTCGCCTGGCGCGTCGGCACGTGGTGGCGTGAGGGCGGGCTGGACGGCCGCGTCGCGTTCCTCGCCCTGGAGGACGGCCACGACGCCTCCGCGGTCGTACGCCGGACTCACGAGCACGTGCCCGGCAGCGTCGTCGTCGACGCCACTGGACTCACCGCCGAGCAGGTCATGCGGCAGGCCCTCACGGATCTCGGAGTCGAGTTGCCCGCGGACGGGTCGCGCGCCTGGCGTCGCGTGCTCGGCGCGTGGCCCGAGGAGCGGCTGCTGCTGGTCGTCAACGCCCACAGGGCCGGTCCGACCCGGCGCTCGTACGAGGCCGAGCGGTTGGTGACCTGGACGCTCCCGCGGTTGGCGTGCGGCAGGTTGGCCGTGCTGGTTCACACGGTTCCGCAGTTGCTGCCCGTGGACGCCGACGCCCAGACGGTGTTCCGGGTGTCGGCGCCCGCCGCCGCGCCTGAGTCGGCGCCGGACTCGCGGGCCCTGCAGGCCCTGGCCCTGGCCGAGCCCCGCTCCGTTCCGCTGCCTGTGTGGGCCCAACTGGTCACGGCGCTGACCGGTGAGGCGACGTCCGAAGACGAACTCGCCGCGCTCGCGCGGGAAGAGTCGGGCGTGCTCCGGCTCGGTCCGCTCGGGGCTTCCTTCGTCGACGAGGGCGTCGCCGAGAGGCTGCGCCGGGACGCCTTTCACGAGGCAGGCTCCGGCGAACTCTGCCGTCTCCATGGGCACATGGTGGATTGGCTGACGCGCTCGGCTGCGGGCTTCCGCCATCCCGAGGGCTGGGCGAGGCACGGCACCACCGGCCGGTACGCGGCCACGGGGCTCGCCATGCACGCCGTACAGGCGGGAACGTACGAGGAGCTGCTCCGGGACGGACGTGTCGTCGCCCATCTGCCGCAGACGGCCCTCATGGACGCGGCACGCAGCATCACCTTCTCCCTTCCCGGTAACACGGCGGCAGCCGACGCCATTCACCTGTGGGGCTGGGGAATCGTCCCGCGGCAGCAGGCTGAGTGGGCGTCTTGGCTGCACCTGATGGCCCTTTCGCGCAACGACCGCGCGTTCGCGTCAGCGGTCGCTAACTCCGGTGTCACCCTGCCCTGGCAGGCCAAGTGGGCGAAGTGGCGGCCGCCGGGCGGCCTTCACCCTGACTTCCTCGAGGCGGGGCGACTGGCCGCACTGGCGGAGGTGCGCTGGCATAGGCGGCCCGCCGTCGCCGGTCTGCAGCGACGGACGGTGAACGAGGAGGAGTTGCTGTACGTCTCGATCTGGGACGTGGAGACGGGAGAGCAGCTCACGGACCCTCTTGAGGACGACGGCATCCTGGAGGAACACAGCGCGGATCTGACCTGGCCCGCGGCGTCCGGACAGGGCTCCGCCGCGCCCGCCAGTGTCAGCGAACTGTTCGCCGCATCGGTCCCGCGACGGGATGACCGCGCCTTCGTGCTCCCCTGCGTACCGCCGGCGGTCGGCGACGTCACCCTGTTCGCGGGCGACTTGGGTTTGATCGCGATCGAACCCGCCGACGGCGTGGACCTCTCCGACTTCGGGGCCCGGACGCTCCCCCTCAGCGGTGACTACACAGACGCGGGTCCGTGCAGCCCGGTCGACGCGCCGCCCCGAGCCACGAGGACCTCCTCACCGTGTTCGGCGAGGACCTGATCTATCCCATCCAGCCCGAGGACCTTCCGGATCGGCTCACCGACCCCGCGACACGCGAACTCCTCCTGGAATTCGGTCTGCCGTACATGAAGGAAGGCGCCATGGGCCTCTTCCCTTTCGGCAACTGGGAGATGGGCGTTCTCGACGAACTGCCCTCCTGGCCCGAGGGAATCGAGCCCGTCACCGAGACAGGCCCCTTCTTCCGGATCGGCAAGTGGGTGGGCGGCAGCCTCGTCGTCGACGGCCCCACCGGACACGTCCTGCGCGTCCCCACCGGGCCGGGCGAGGACCATCTCGGCGGCCTCCCCATCGCGGACAGCCTCGAGGAATTCCTCACCATGGTCGCGGTGTTCGTCACCGGCCTGCGCTCACGGCACCTCGCTCCCCCGACCAGCGCCGAACGACAACAGGCCACCTACTGGACGGTGGGCGCACTGATCGAGACCAACGAGACGAGCGGCAAGCAGCCCGCCTGGTCCTACGTACTCCACAACACGTGATTCCGACCACGAGGATGCTGGACCGCCCGGGAGGGGCTTTCCGTCCTGCACGCTCCGTTCGAGCACCGGCTCCACCGCAACCCAGGGCATGCGTAAGTTCCCGGAATCATCCAACTGTTGTGAGGATGCCGCAGGTTGGGGTGGATGGCAGAGCGGACACGGGATCCGTGATCATTGAGGTGTCTAAGCCGAGTGATCAAGAAGGTTCCTCTGCCCTTCGAGGCCCTGGAGTCCGACGCGGCCTTCGACCGACTACGGCAACACCGCCACCGGGCCGTCGACGTCGACCGGGGACAACGTTTTGGTGAAATTGACGTCCACGGTACCGACAGGCGCGTAGGGCCCAGCCAGCGGAAACGCTTGCGACGGGAAAGCCCAGGGCATCGGGTCCGTCGCGACATTGTTTGCCCAGGCAGACCAGATTGTGGTCGCACACCGGACAAGAAGCGCCGTGGCCCTCTGCTAGAGGTCCGGGTGCGGTAGGCGCGCAGCAAGGTTCGCTAGCGACCCCTGAACGTGGTCGAGGTTCAAAGCCATGCCGTTGGCCATTCGCCGAGGACGGCGACCACGTCCTGGGCTTCCTCGGAGGTGAGCAGGGCCAACAGGGGGCTCGGCCCGTCCAGCCGCACCTCGTCGTCGTCCATGCCTGTATCAACGAGGCGGGCCCGCCGATGTAGCGGCGTGGACACGCGCAGGGTGCACCGAGGGCCTCCCCTCCACCCATGGGGGGCAGCCGCGGGGCTGGGCGGCTGGTCTCCGGCTGGTCAGCCTGTCGGTGCCGGAGCGGGCCATTCCTGGGTGGGCCATTCACGGCTGCGGTCCCACTCGGTGAGGGTGATGCGCGCTCCGGCATCAGCGCCGTGTTCGTGGGTTGCCCCAGATCGGTTCGTAGGCGGTTGTCCGGGTCCAGCCAGGGGTCGGGCCCGTCCTTGACGGTGGCATTGCCAGCATCCTCCTCGTCCGCGACTCGCCGGCAAGTGCGGCTCCAGACGAGCCCACTGTGCATCCGAAAGATCTCCCCGCCCCATGCCTCACGGAACGAGTCCCCAGCGGGAACCTCGCGCGACCCATAGCGCACGGCCTAGCCGGACGGCTGGGTAATGACAGCGCAGGTCAAGCGCTAAAAGGGCCGTATCAAGGGGAACCCGAACAGCCACGTACCGAGGTGGTAGAACGCCCACAGTCCGTTCACTGAAATGCACGCGATAGCCAAGCCACGACGGCGGTTGGGGGCTGTCGCCTGGACATGGCGTATGCCGACCAGCAGGCCGAACAGGACAGGCATATACATCAAGCCGCACCCCCAACCAGAAGAGATAGAGGCCGGCTCCCTGCAAGCCAAGGGCTGGCAGGCGTGAAAAGGAGAACCATCCTGCGATGTGGCCAACGGATGAGGCGACGAGGCCTGCCTGGAGAGTCCACCCCCTCGCCGTAGTCGTTGGCCCTGTTGACGCGGAGGGAACGGGAGGAACGGTGGGTGCGTGGGTCGCCGGTCCGGGATGCGGGGCCGCTGCTCGACGAGGGGCGGGTGGGCCGGGCTGGCCACCTCCGCAGCGGCGAGAGCCAGGGATCTCATCTGCCTGGCGGTCGCCGGTCTCCTTTCCGGGTCCTTTTCGAGCGCGCTGGAGACCAGGTTCTGGACCGCTTCGGGGACCGCGATTCCCATATCGGAGAGGAGAGGGGGCTGCGTGTGGACATGGTGATACATCAGCGCGGCCTCGGCGCCCGCGTCGAAGGGGCGCCTTCCGCAGAGGAGTTCGAACAGCAGGATGCCGGTCGAGTAGAGATCGCTGCGATGGTCAAGCTCTCTTCCCTGCGCCTGCTCAGGTGACATGCAGTGGGCTGTGCCCACGACAGCTCCGGTGCGGGTGACCGGCGAGGTGTCCGCCGCGGCGGTCCGGACGATACCGAAGTCCAGGACCTTCACCACGCCATCCTTGGTCACCATGACGTTGGACGGCTTGATGTCGCGGTGAATGAGCCCGGCGTCGTGGCTCGCGGCCAGGCCATCCAGCAGGTCCGCGGTGAACCGTCATGCCTCACACACCTCCATCGGAGAGGTGGACACGAGGTCGTACAGGGGACGGCCATCAACAAACTCCCTCACCAGGTACGGAGTCGGTTCACCACCGTGCACCGGTACTTCCCCGATGTCGTGGATCGCGATCACATTGCCGTGGTTGAGTGCTGCCACGGCCCGGGCCTCTTGCCGAAACCTCTTCCTGAAGTCATCGCCCAGGGCCGTGCGATCCATGACCTTGACCGCGACCTCGCGTCCCAGCGCTGTGTCCATGGCGCGGTAGACCGCAGCCATCCCACCACGGCCGACTGCCCGAACCAGCTGATAGCGGCCCTCACCGACCGATGCCGTTGCCGCGCCCACGTCCCCTCCAACCAACTGCCGCAGCCGGCCACGACGATGACAGGACATGACCGATACAGACAAGCTGTCAAGCACAGCCCTTCCACCGCGTGGCCCTGCTTCTTCTCGATCGCGGGGAAGTAGCTGGCAGGGCCCTTGGCGGGTGCGGTCATTTCGGAGTCTCCTGTCGGTCCGCGATGTCCTTGGTTCAGTGAAGTGGTGGTCGCCTACTGCCTGGTGGGCCAGGTCAGCCGGGCGGTGACGACACTGAGCGCGATCAGGCCGAACCCTGCGCCAGCCGTGAAGGCGGCCACGGTGGCGGCCGATCCGGCGAATCCGGCCAGGACACCCACGGGCACGAGACGGGTGGCCAGTGCCCAGCCGCGCTGCCGGCGGGCGGCGAAGTGCCGGGCGAGCACGAGGAACGCGGCGCACAGCGCGAGGTAGCCGACCGTGCCCGCGAGCAGGTGGACGGTGCCGTGCGCGCTCAGCGTGGGAACCCGGTCCTCGGGGGTTCCGGCGGGGAAGCCGGCCCCGGGGTCGGCGCGGAAGACTCCGGCGAGCAGGAACGAGGCGCCGAACGCGGTCAGCAGGCGGGGCGCCCAGGTGCCGCCGGGTGTGTCGCGGAGTCTGTGCCGTACGGCTGCCGCTGCGCACAGGACCAGTACACCGGTGGCGAGGAAGACGGCGATCTGGATCCAGCCGAGGTCGCCGAGGCTGAGCTGGCTGAGGGCGTTGCGGCTGAAGTCGAAGCCGTCCCGGGTCAGACCCTGGACCAGGCCCGCCGCGAGGAAGAGCGGGCCTGCAGCGATACCGGCGGCCGGCAGAAACCTGGTCACGGTGCGGGCGGACGAAACGGCGAGGGCGGCGGGGCGGTCGAGCGTCTGGGTCGTCATGGCGGGCAGTCCTTCTGTCAGAGGGTGAGGTGGCGGCCGAAACGGGGGTCAGCGGGGCAGCGGGGTGTAGTGGGCCTCGATGACGCCGTTGGCGAAGGAGCGCGTGCCCGCCAGGTGCATGGGGATCTGCTCGCCGTCGGCGAGGGTGCGGCCGGTGCCGGCGATGACGGGCGCGATCTGGAGGTAGAGGTCGTCGAGCAGGCCGTTGGCGATGAGCCACTGGACGAGGGTGATGCTGCCGCCGACGTTGATGTTCCCGCCGCTCTGCTGCTTCAGAGCCCGGATCTGGCCGGCGATGTCGTCGCCCGTGATCAGACGGCTGCCCTGCCACGGGCCGGCCTCGGTGAGGGTGGAGGTGACGACGTACTTGGGAGCGGCGTTCAGCCAGTCGGCGGTCGGCACCTGCTCGCTCGTGACGTGCGGGAAGAACTGGCTCCACATCTCGTACGTGCCGCGGCCCAGCAGAGCGGTGTCGGCATCGTCGAAGAGCCGGGTCACCGCCTCGGCCGCCTCACCGGTGTTGTAGGGCATGCCCCACTTCTCCGGGCCTTCCACGACGCCGTCCAGAGACATGAACAGGCCCGCAACGATCTTCCGCATGGTGATCCCCTCAATGAAAACGTCGAAGTGAACGCGTCCCGCGGTGGTGAACTCCCCCGCCGTTCGGAACTGGACGGTACAGTACTCATATTGAAACTAGACTGTCCAGTACTCGTTTTGGAGGAGACGCATGGAGACCACCGGACAGGGCCGCTCGGCCCGCAAGCACCAGGCGATCATGGAGGCCGCGACCGCGGTGTTCATGGAGAAGGGCTACGCCGGCACGAGCATGGACGACATCGCGAGACTGGCCGCGGTGTCCAAGCAGACCGTCTACAAGCACTTCTCCGACAAGGAGAAGCTGTTCGCCGCCATCGTCCTGGCGACCACCGACCGCCTCGACACCACGATCGACCTGCTGGCCGACATCCCCACAGACGCCGCGAACCTGGAGGAGAACCTCACCCGGCTCGCCCGCGACTTCCTGACCAGCCTCACGCACCCCCAGGTCATCCAGCTCCGGCGCCTGATCATCGCCAACGCCGACGTCTTCCCCGACCTCGGCACCGAGTGGTACCAGCGCGGCTTCGAACGAGGGCTCGCCACCCTCGCCGCCACCTTCCAACGCCTCACCGACGAGGGACTCCTCCACATCGACGACACACTCCTGGCCGCCAACCACTTCTCCGGACTCCTGCTGTGGATCCCGGTCAACCAGGCCATGTTCACCGGCCGCACCCAGCACACCGACGCCGACCTCGACCGCTACGCCATCGCAGGCACCCGCGCCTTCCTCGCCGCCTACCGCTGACCCACACACCGAACCCGGCCGACCCACCCGACCGACATGTGCGGAGCGCTACTACGGCGTGTATCGAAACTGCAATCCGGGCGTGAGGAAGAGCGGTCACTGCAGCCGCTTCGCTGACTGTCGGCCCGCCGGGGGCTCGAAGCCGGGCTCGATGAGATCGAAGACTTCCTCCACTGCGGCCAGCGGGTTCTCAGCGTCCCGGGCCAGGAAGAAGGCATCCAGGGTGAACCGGGCGAGCGCACGACGGGCGGTGGAGGGCAAGGGCGCCTCGGGGTCCGAGGCGAACGGATCCCGCGGCGGCGCAGGCAGGCGCGGTTCTTGCGGGAGGGATACACCTTGTCCGCGCGGACCCGGCGAGGGCGGACGCGCGGCCGGCCAGGCCCGATGCGGGGCACACGGACCTTTGCCAGGATGAATTCGAACTGTGTCGAGTCCCCGCGCTGCCCAGCGGTCACCACAATCGCCATGGGCTTCTGCCCCTGCTCGACGACCAAGTGGAGCTTGCTGGTGAACCTGCCACGCGATCGTCCCAGTCCCTCCTGATGGACACCGCCTGGCGGCCTCTTCTGCAGGTCACCCATCCTGCGGGCGCCGGCGGCATGTTGATGGGCGCGGCAGACCGTGGCGAGCAGCCCGGCATCGGCGCGGGCGCCCCACTCGGCGAGCTCGTCGATGGTCCGGGCTCCGGAGACCGCGGCTGCCCGGTGCCCGCGCCCCCGCGTGCGCCACCTCGCAGATCGCCGCGTGCACCAAAGGCGCCCTGGGACCGAGTGGTTCCAGGGCGCCTTCGGCGACATGTCGGGCAGGGGGGCGGGCCGTCACCCTCCGCCTGTGACGGTCCGTGCTGCACCGGCGAGGGCTACTTGTACTGGATGCCCCACAGGTTGCTGTTCTTCTTCACCGGAGCCACGATGTTGCTCTTCTTCCAATAGACCTTCTTCTTGCAGGAAGTGGTCGAGGGTACCCACCGCCACTTGGTCACGCTGAAGCCCTTGGCCTCGTGGTACATCATCAACCGGCCACGGGACTTGCCCGCCTTCTTCTTGACCTTGGCGGAGTAGGTCCACGTGTCCGACTTGGACCAGGTCTTGCCGACAGAGACGCTGAAGGAGGTGGACGCCTTGGAGAAGACGACGCCGGCCTCGGCGCCGAGGGTCACAGTCCCCGTCGCGGTCACGGAACCGGTCTTGTTCTTGGCGTACGAAATGGTCACACCGGGCTTCGCCCAGTCGCTGTGCACCTGAGTGGTACGCCAGACGGTCTTCTTGTTACCGATCGAGTACTGCGTCGTGTCGTTGCAGTTCGGTGCCGCCGAGGCGGGGGCCGCCGCCCCGGCCACGAGACCGACGCCGATCAGGGCGGCGGAGATGGTGGTACTGACAAGGCGCTTCACGCATGTCCTCCTGATGCTGGGATGCTATATCGGTGGTGCACACGTCACGTTTTGCGTGAACGCCGTTGCCACATAAGCGACTTGAGGGGCGCCTGAGGTTGACGGTGACGGAGTGCGGGTGAGGCCACGCTGTAGGCGGGACCTGTGGTCGGATCTGCCTGATCGGGGCATTCCGACATCTTGCCGTCGGTAACGTAACGCAGATGGGCAATAACTCTTGGTAGTGCAGTGTCGGGTCGAGTGCCACGTCCCGCCCCCGGCCAAGGAGCTCGGCTGCGCCGAACAGGCGTGCTCCCCGCCAAGGTTCCCGAGGCCCCGCCCGGATGACACCGAGGCACCGGTGTCCACGCGGATCGCACCGCGCACGCACCGGGCCTCTATCGCTCAGCCATACTTCTTCGGCCGGTACGCGTCGTACTGGTCCGCGCCGAGGCCGTAGCTGCGCACGCTCCGATCGGTGCCGTAGCCGCCGCGCTGCTCGTAGGCTACGTACGACTTGTGGGCGCCGCTCGTCCACTTGACGAAGATGACGACGTGTCGCGTGGTGTTCGAGCCGTTCGCGTCGATGACCAGGTCGCCCTTGCGCAGGGACGACATCTTGATCTTCCGCGTGTACCTGCTGGACGTCAGGCCCACCGTGTTCGTCCCCGGCTTCGCGAGCTTCAGGGCCATGCTGACGTACCCGGAGCAGTCGGTGCGGTAGCCGCCGAAGGTCCTGCTCTGACTGTACGGGACCCGCGTGCCATGGTTCGCCGTCAGCCAGCTCTTCGCGCGAGAGAGAGTGGTGTTGCGGCTGTACGCCTTCGCCGCTCCGACTTCTCCGTTTTCACTCTGCACAGCGGCTACGCGCGCCGGTCCCGGCACCTGTGCATGCGCCTCCGCCTGTGCCGTGAGCACTGGGGTGACGAGTGCTGCCGCCAGCCCAACGGGCATCAGGGTACGAGCAATTCGCTTCATGAGAGTCCTTGTGGAGGGTTGGTCGAACCCGCCGGGCGCGCCTCGGCCACCGCGTTGCCCGACGGAGCGGAGGTTGCGGCAGCCGCTTGTCGATTTGCGTGAGAAAACTATCTGCAGAAATCATGGACACATCAACACGTGGCGTTGGCAGGATCGTGCAAGCTGACGCCAGGAGCCTGCCAACGGGATACCAGCGAGGCTCATGGAGCGTTCCGGACGCACAGGCGTTTTCCAGCCACCCTCAAGGCAACCTGCCGCGCTGGCTGTGGTGTTTGCCTAGCATCGACCCTCAATCGCGAGAGCGTTCGACTCAGGGGTCCTCCACCGGCTCGTACGCGGACCGGTTCCGACGAACTACGGAAGGCAACCCGCCGTGCGGGCATGACCGATTCGGGAAATGCCGTCGCGCCTGCGGCCCCACCCCCTTCATCATGGGGTCAACTAAGCACTAGGGGATGCGTGTTGAGACAACCGGTCGGCGTGTGGGTCGCGGCTCTGATCGCAGTGATCACCCTCACCGGAACGCTCCTCTCGATCCCCCACCCCGCGCGCGCTGCGGACGGCGTCTGCGGCGCCGGCAGCCTGAAGCGTGCCAAAGTGAGCGCCTCCCTGAAGCTTGACGACCGGTCCCGGACCCAGACCAAACTGGTGAGTCGGCTGACCATCGAGGTGCCGGATTCCTGGCCGTACGCCACGGACCTGCTGCTCGGTGAGAACTCCGAGGGACACCGCCGGGCGATGCGCTGCCTGCTGCGGGGCGACGGCAGGCAAGCGCAGTGGTGGGCCGAATGGCGCGCAGCCGAACCGCGTGTGAATTCGGTGAAGGGCGCGGTGCGAATCCGCACCGACACGTACGGGTGGGCAGACGCCCAGGGGACTTTCTACATCGGGCCCTGGGACGTCAGCATCGGCAAGAACCACTGGACGGCCGCGCTCAACATGCCACTGCTGGCCGGGCCCGCTGGACCTCCGTGACCTTGTGGCCCGGATCCTCCAGCATCGTCGAGGCCACGCCTCGGCCGACTGCCGACGACAAGAACGGACTGGTGTGGCGGCCGAAGGCGGGCAGGCAGATGCCGAAGGTGTCCGTGGTGTTCGATCCGCCTTGGGCACGATCCTGGGCGGCGCAGCAGGACAGGCTGCGGTTCGTCATGGCCAACAACCTGATCCTGCCGTGGCTCTTGTCGGCGGCTGCCGTGCTCCTCATCGCGTTCCGCAGGACGCGGAGATCCGGTCCGCTGCCGGTGCAGGAGAAAGCGCGGGTCCGCACCGCTGCGGTGTGGGCGGGCATCTGCATTCTACTGAGCCTGCTCGGCACCGGTGACAATGTGTTCTACGAGACTATGCGGCGTCACGTCCCGGAGGGGCTGTGGGCTGATCGCCAGGCCCACCACGCCCTCCTGATCAACCTGGCCCTGGGATGGATCCTGCTCGCGTTCGGCGTACCCCGCCGCTTCACGATCTGGGCGGCCGGCGCAGTGCTCACATTGCCGGGCGTCGCCGTGGCGGTGTGGCCAGAGTTCTTCGGGCTGACCGAGCACACTTTCCTCCCCGTGGACGCTCCGGACCACGCGGTGATCGCACTGTTCGTCGCGGTGGGCTGCGTGCTGGCTGTGCTGCTCCTCGGCAGCGTGGCGGCGGTGTGGCGCATGGCCCAGCTTGTCGGTCTGGTCCCGCCGCGTTCGGCGGCCCCGGGTGCCGTGTCAACGGAGCGGGAACTGTCTCTGCGATGGACCGCTCCCCTGCTGGTGGTCGCCGTCGCTGGCCTGGGCCTGTGCCGGGCGGCCGCGTCCGAGCTGTCTTGGCAGCGCACCTCTTGGCTCAGCGCGCAGGTGGACCCGGAGTACGGCAAGGCCCATCTCGACGCACTGCGGAGGGACCTCACATGGTTCTCCGTGCAGAGCCAGGACTGGTGGACCGGATACATCTGGTGGCTGATCAGCGGTCTTGTGGTGCTCGGGGTCCTGCGGGAGCGAGCGAACAAGGCCGCGCTCGCCGCGCATGAGCCCGATCGGCTGGACGAGTTCTGGATGCTGCCGCTCTTCCCACTCCTCGTCGGGCCGGCACTCGGCGTCTTCGCCGGAAGCTGGGCACTGTACGGACTGTGGTTCTTCCTGTACCTGGGCGCCCTGGCTGCCGTGCTCCGTCTGTGCCGGGGAAGGACTGTGCTCGACCGCCCCCTCCAGAGATCGCGGGAGCCACTGCGTGCGGGGGAGCCGCTGTCCCGTAGGACGGAACTGCTGGACCGGGCACGCCGGTTCCGGGAGATCCACGCCAAACTGCGACGTCTGGACCAGGGACAGTCGGACGACGAGGCGCTCAACCGGCGCAGCCATGAGCGGGAACTTCGGAACATGCACCGCTGGCGGGCTTCAGACGGCACCGCAGACCGTCTGCCCTCCGACGTCTCCGTAGTTGACCTGGCTCTCGCTCTCGGCCCGAACGACAACTGGTGGGCCAACGGAGTGCGGGCTGCCCGGACAGCCGCCATCGTGGGCCTCCCGGCCAGCGGACTGCTCCTGTGGGCCGACTACCTGAAGGGCGAGTTCCTGACCCAGACGCTGTATTCACAGTTCGGCTGGGTCGATACGGCCCTGAGCGCAGGCTACTGGGAGATCATGTGGGCCGCTGCGGGCTTCCTGCTCGGTGCGCTGTGGCGGCGGCTTCCCGGGCGCCGTGGGCCCGTGCGCGCCCTTCCACTGGTGGCCGCCTTCGCCCTGCCGATGGGAATGGACTCGATCGGCAACGCCATCACTGGGGAGGGGCAGGCGAATCTCGCGCTCTACGTGGTGAGCATGCTTTTGGTCCTCACAGTGACCGGCATCATGCTGGACCTGAACACGTTCCGCGGCGAGCGGCGCTACTGGCAGAGCCGCCTCGGCCTGCTGCTGTCGATCTACCAGATCCGCTACTTCTCCTTGCAAGTCGCCTATCTGCTAGCCCAGTTGCTCGCCCTCCTGACTCTCTGGCAGTTCTTCACCGACGGAGGTGGCCCCCCGGATCGCGACAGCCAGGTCGGTGGAGCCGGAAACTAGGCCGGGTCCGATGGGTCGCGTGACGCCCCCGCTGGCGACTGGTTCCGTGAGGCAGGGGGCAGGGCGATCTTTCGGATGCAGAGTGGGCTCGTCTGCAGCCGCACTTGCCGGCGAATCGCCGACGAGGAGAACGCTGGCAGTGCCACCGTCAGGTGATCAACGGGATTCCGTTCCGACAGAGGACCGGCCTCCCCTAGCGGGGCCTGCCCCCCTGCTTCGGTGGCTGGAAGACGGTTCACGACCGTCATCGCAGGTGGTCGGCGGACGGCACGTGAGAGAGAATCCTGCGGGCCGTCCAGACCCACGCCGATGCCGAGGGCCGGATCGACTGGAGCATGGTCCGCGTCGATTCCACGGCCTGCCGTGCTCATCAACACGCGGCTGGCGCCTCCACCCGCGCCCCGAAGATCCCGGGCCGAGAGCCCTGCGCGCCACCAAACCCGAGCGGGCGGCACCCGCCTTCTCCGGCGAGGTGGATCTTGCTTGTGAGCCCGCCTGGCGAGCGTCCCAGGGCCTCATCGGGGCGCAGTGTTGAGGCCGCTCCGTAGGACTGGAGTGAGGTGGCCGCTGTCGCCGGTGGCGAGGTCGGCGACGGCGCCACGTTTGATCTCCAGTCAGACGCCCTCGACCGCGTTCAACTTCGATGCGGACGGCGGGAGATTGAAGACGGTCAGCCAGTTGCTGCGTTCGGTGACCGTGCGTATTCACTACCGCCCCGACGTCCTGCTGGGCTGCTGCACCAAGTCGGCCTGATATTCAGAGCGACATGCCCCCCTCACGAGTACAGCCTCAGCAGTAGGTCGCGTCCGCGCTATCGACGCGTCACGGGCACGTGTACTTGGCGGACCACGCGACTAGACGGTGTCGTCGTCCGTCGTAGTCCCCGCCCGCTGCCAGTGGAACGTGGCTGCGCCGCGGTAGGAGGGTCCACTCGTGCACCGAGCCTCGTGCAGTCCGGACGGAGAGAGCTCCCCCTGGCCATCTGTCGCCTGGAGCGGCTCCGGTGTCTAGTGCTGTGACCGCGAAGGTTCGCCGGGCAGCTGGGCATTCCTTGATCGCCGTCCAAACGGCGGCACGTGGAGGTCTCCAGCGAAGCGTTGTCGTACCCCCGGTGTAGCGTCCGGGCCGAAGTCGGGTGCATGTTCTGCGGTTGACGGAGGCAGACGGATGACAAGTACGGCAGGCGTCGGAGGACGAGCGCGGCGGGTGAACGCCGAACTCGACGCGCTCAAGGGCGCCCTGGACCGCCAACGCGCGCACGTCCTCGGGATCCTCGAAGGGCTCTCAGAGGATGATCTGCGGCGGCCGGTGTTGCCCAGCGGTTGGAGCTGCCTGGCCTTGCTGCGCCACCTCACCCTGGATGTCGAACGCTTCTGGTTCCCCGGAGTGATCGCGGGCGAGCCGGATGTGGCCGGGCAACTCGCGGCAGGGGCGGAGGCGCACTGGTACGTACCCGAGGGGATGACCAGCGGCGAGGTCTTCTCCGGCTATCGGACGGCCATCGCCCGCGCGGACGCTGTGCTCGCCGCTGCCAGCCTCGATCAGGAGCCCGCGGCGTGGCCCGTGGACATCTGGCCAACCTGGCGACTGCCTGACGTGCGGCACATCGTGATCCATGTGCTCACCGAAGTCGCCTGTCATAGTGGCCACTTGGACGCGGCACGCGAACTCATCGACGGCACCACCTGGCTCGGCGGCAACCCCTACGCCGGATAGTCCTGTGACCGAGTGAGGTTCGTCGGGTCTTCAGGCCGCAACAGCGAAAGGGGCGTCCGCCCCACCGGATGCCCCTTTCGATTTGGAGGCGGGCGCGTTCTTTGCGTTCGGCCGCCAGGACATCGTGGTGGCGGGCATGGGACGACCGGCGTATCCCCACCCGCGTCGGCAACTCGGAACTCGGCTGGATCCACTTCGCCGGCTGCTGCGATCCACCCGGCGACCTTTGTCAGGTCACTCCGCCGACAGGCGCGGCGTGCGCGGGGGCTCCATGCGGCGGTTGCCGGTCTTCTCGAAGGCCGCTGCGAGGGACAGCAGGGCGTTGTCGTCGTAGGCGCGGCCCGCGAATGTCAGCCCGACAGGCATGCCGGTGTCCGTCATGGTGCCCATGGGCACGGTCACGGTCGGGATACCGAGGTGGCGAGGGACCAGGTTGCCGTTGGCGACCCAGACACCGTTGCGCCAGCCGAGGTCGGCGGAGGCCACGTTGACGTCCATGTCCGAGGGGCCCACGTCGGCCACCGCAGGGAAGACCACCGCGTCCAGGCGCAGTCCGTCCATCCACAGCTCCAGGTCGACGCGGCGCGTCTCCTCCAGCCCCCGCAGCCCCTGTTCGAGGTGCGGCATGTCGGCGAGAGAGGCGTACGGGCGCTCGCGCACGAAACGGGGGTAGTCGCCGATCGTGTCGTCGAAGCCCTCGTACCGGTCCGGCAGTTCGCCCTCCTGCTTGGGCCAGATGCGGGTGCCGTCGACGTCGGCCAGGGTGGAGAGCGCGGGGTCGCCGTTGGCGCGGAGGAAGTCGTCCCAGGCCCAGGCGGACAGGTCCTCGATCTCGAAGGTGAGGTACGCGCGGCTGACCAGTCCTCGGGTGAGCAGCGAGGGCGTTCCGGGGCGGTCGGACTCGTAGTGGGACACCACGGGGAAGTCGACCTCGACCACCTCGGCGCCAGCGGCCTCCAGGTCGCGGCGGGCCGCCTCCCACAGGGTGATCACCGAAGGGCGCGTGTCGATGCGCTGCCCGGTCTGGCCTCCGATGCCTCCGTCGGGGTTCGTTCCGGCGGCGGGGTCGGCGTTGATGTACATCCGGGGCACGCCGACGCGCTTGCCGGCGAGTGCGTCGGAGGCGGCGTCGGCGGGCGCAAGGGCCGGGTAGGAGGCGGGGCGCACCTGCGACGGCGAGGGCAGCGCCACCCACGGTTGGGCGCGCCACAGGTCCCCTCGCGTGTGCGGATCGTCGACGACGAGGACGTCGAGAAGTTCCAGCAGGTCGGCCATGGTACGGGTGTGCGGGACCACGACGTCCATCGTCGGTACGAGCGGCCAGTTGCCGCGGACCGATATGACGCCGCGGCTGGGAGTGTAGGCGCACAGCGCGTTGTTCGAGGCGGGGGCGCGGCCCGAGGACCAGGTCTCCTCGCCGAGGCCGAACGCGCCGAAGGACGCCGCCGTCGCCGTACCGGAGCCGTTGGAGGAGCCGGAGCCGTAGGCGCTGGTGAGCCAGTCGGGGCTGTACGGGCTCTCCGCCCGACCGTACACACCGCGCTGCATGCCGCCGTTCGCCATCGGTGGCATGTTGGTCAGGCCGATGAGGACCGCGCCGCCAGCACGCAGCCGCTCGATGGCAAAGGCATCGTGCTGGGCGACGAGGTGCTCGAACGCCGGAGAGCCGGACGCGGCCGTGAGCCCCTTGGCCAGGTAGCTGTCCTTGGCGGTGTATGGGATGCCGTCCAGCGGGCCCAGCGTCTCGCCCCGGGCGCGGCGGGCATCGGATGCCTCCGCCTCGGCACGGGCATGCGGGTTCATCACGACCATCGCGTTCAGAGCGGTGGCCGTACCGGGCCGGTCGTACGCCTCAATCCGTGAGAGATAGGCGTCGAGCAGCCCGACCGCGGTCGTCTCGCCCTTCTCGAGCGCTGTGCGCAGGTCGGCGATACAGGTCTCCACGACATCGAATCCGCGCGTCATGCAGGTGTCTCCCAGGTGTTGAGTAAGGCAGGCGGGCCACAGGCCGTCGGGGTGACCGCGCACAGCAGACCGGCCGTCACAGCCCGTCACCCTGATTGAATTTTCAGTCTAGACTAAAGGTCTAGATTCTCGGAACCTGAACTCGGAGCCTTCCGGAACGGGAGTAAGCTCATGCCGACGTCAGACACGGGCCCCGCACGGCCCGACCGCCTGCCTCCGTCGGCAGATGCGACCGGATCGGCAAGCGCCGTAAGGGGCGCCGCTTCGCACCCCGTGGCCCTGATCTCCAGGGGCAGGAAACGTCAGCCCAGCGGGAGCGAGGCGCGGGAACGGGCCATGCGGGCCGCTATCAGCGTCATCGCGGAGAAAGGCACAGCAGCCCTGCGGATGTCGGACATCGCCGCGCGGGCCGGCATGAGTACCGGGCACATCCTGTACCACTTCGGCAAGAAGGACCGGCTCCTGCTCGAAGTCCTCGCCTGGAGCCAATCGGACCTGTGGACCCGCTTCCAGCAGGCCGCCGACCAGGCCGCATCCCCTACCGAGAAGCTCAGGACCATGGCGCAGCTGATCACCCGCCACTCACTGCGCTCGCCCACACCGGCCTGGACGGTGCACGGCCAGCCTGTCCATGACTTGCGGACCGCTCCGCCTCCTGCGCTCTCCGATCGCCGACAGACCCGGCCGTCGCTGCGCGCCACAATCGACGACCCTGCGCCTACTCCACCAGTCCGGGAACTGATGCGGATACCCCCCCACCTCTCAGACACAACGACCGCCGACGTCCTGGCGCTGCAGTGCGAGCAGACGCGGCCCCTCGAGAGGGGCTCGCTGCACGCCGCTACGCCTTGTCGGTGACCGCTGGGTCCGTCCGGGGCCGTGGTGTAGTTACTGCTCCAAGGTCCCGAACGTCGTCTTCGCGTGCGGCACGGCGGTGGTCCGGGGCAGCGCATCATTCGCCTTGCCAGGTGGCACACGGGTGCTGCTCGTGCAGCAGAAGCAGGGTCCGCTCGGCGGGCGCAAGAGGGCGTTCAGCGCGTGAACCCAATCCGGGCGAGCGCATCGGCAGACGCCCGGTCAAGCAGCACCGCGGACACGCACCCCCGCGGCAGCACCCCCCGCTCCGTTGCCGCGACCAGGCGCCCCATCGCCCTCCGGTGCCGCGCGAAGGCGAACCCGGAGACGCCTCTGCCCCGCTCCCGCTGGCCGTCGAGGGCGGTACGGGCGGGAACGTCCACGATTATCAGGTGCAGGGCCGTACCGCGCCGCGCGGCCTCACGGGCCAGCCACCGGCGGACCCAGGCTTGTGTGCCGCAATCGTGGACGACGACGCTGTCGCCGGAGCGGAGGGCGCGGCGCAGCCCGGCGTAGTGGGCGAGGCGAACGAGGGGGCGGTAGACGGGGTACGGGAGTAGTCGCGGCACACGGTGGGACCAGTCTTCACGAGTGTCCTGCGAGTCGATGCACGAGCCCGCGACGGCACGCTGCATGAGGGTGGATTTCCCGCTGCCCGGCAGGCCGGACACCACAACCAAGTCACCGCGCTTGAAGGCGAGTTGGCTGGGGGCGCAGCCCACGCAGCCCTCGCGGGCGCGCAGATCCAGCACTGCAGAACACAGCGGTGACAGCGCGCCAGCGGCACGGCGCTCGTGGACCGGCGCGCCTGCCTGCCCGGGCTGCGCGCCACCCGTCGTTGCGTAAGCACTCACCTTGTGCACCATGATCGATCTCCCTGTACAGTCGCACGACACTGGCCTCCCTCCCTTCCGCATCGAGCGCGATGAGGAAGGCAATGCGTCGACGCAAGGGCACTCCCGTTCGGCCGCAGCCACCAGCCAACCCCCGTGCCGGTCAAGAGGCCGGCCAACGCCCGCGGAGGCCGGCAGCTCGGGACCGTTCCGCCACGACGGCTGTGTGAACGCCGGCCCTTTCAAACGACCGGCAGGCCGGACGCAGTCCCCGCCATCTGGTCTGCGTCGCGTCAGCCACTCTCGCGGTAGCGGCTCATGACTACCGTCACGGACCCCTCATCCGGGAGGTTTTCAATGAGATTCACAATGACAATGCTCTTCTCATCCGGGCTGCGGACGCAGAAGGGACGCTCGTCGGCGAGGTCGTCGAAGGGTAGGTCGGTCACCGGTTCGGTCTCGATGCCCCGTACGCACTCGGCGGGGCTCAGGACGTATCCGGCGGCCACGAACGCGTCGCTGTCCTCGGGCAGCACGAACTCGCCGTCGGCCACCTCCAGGTACCAGTCGACGGTCTCAGCCGGGACAACTTTCCCGGCCGCGAGGTCGAACTCGTAGTCGGGGTCGGGGGCGGTGAGTTCGGCGTCCGCGTAGTCCTGCACGTACTCGGGCCCTGCCGAGGAGGAAGAAGGAGAAGGCGAGGACGACGTAGCGGCTGGTGATGACGGGCGGGGCGAGGGGCCGTGGGACCCTCCGGAGGCGTCGCGTTCGGCACCCTTGCCGTGATCGTAGAAGTAGTAAGCCCCGCCGCCCAGGGCCAGGAGCAGTGCGAGCGTGAGGGCAGCCACAGGCCATCGGCTTCGACCGCGACGGGCCCTGCGCGGGGCTGGTGCCACCCGGTCGCCGAAGTCCGACGCCGGGCGGGCGACACCAGTGGATGCCGGGTTCGCGACGGCGGTGGGTGTCGGGACCGCGGCGCGCGTGGGCTGGACGTGGACCTGTTCGGGTCGGATGTGCTGCCCCGTCCCGTAGCCACCGCGTCCGAGCGGCTCGCCATGGGCCGCGATCTCGCTGCTGACCCCGCGCGGAAGCCAGCCGTCGGTGAACTCCGGGCGCCCGCCCACCGCGGGATGGGCGCGCACGGCGTCGATCAGCTCGCCCGGGACCGGCCGGTCCTCCGGACGCTTGGCCAGACAGCACCGCAGCAGGTCGTAGAGGTCCGACGGAACGCAGGAGAGGTCCGGCTCCTCGTGGACCACGCGGTACAGCGCCCCGGACTCGGGTCCGCCCCCGAACGGGAGCACGCCCCCGGCCACGTACGCGGCGAGCGAGCCGAGAGCGAACACGTCGGTCGCCGGGGTCACCACAAACCCCTGCGCCTGCTCCGGTGCCATGTAGGCGGCCGTGCCGATACGCAACCCGGCGCCGGTCAGGCCGCCGGCATCGGCGGCCCGGGCGATGCCGAAGTCGATGACACGAGGACCGTCCTCGGCGATGAGCACGTTCGCGGGCTTGAGGTCGCGGTGCACGACCCCCGCCGCGTGGATCGCCTGCAGCGCCTCGGCGACGCCGGCCACGAGCAGCAGCACCGTGCGCGCCGGCAGCGGGCCGTGTCGCTCCACGACCTGCTGCAGGGAGGGCCCGGGAACGTAGGCGGTGGCGAGCCAGGGCGTGGGTGCGTCGACGCCCGAGTCCACCACCTGGGCGGTGAACAGGCCGTGGATGCGCCGGGCGCTCGCCACCTCGTCGGCGAAACGCCGGCGGAACTCCGGATCGGCGGCGAACTCACCCCGCACCGCCTTAAGGGCGATGGGCCGCCCGCCCGGCGTATGGGCCAGGTACACGATCCCCATGCCTCCCGCGCCGAGCCGGGCGCGCAGACGGTAGCCGCCGATCTCTCGAGGATCGTCGGCCGACAGGGGGACGTGGGCGAACTGCGCCCCGGGAGGCTGAGCGGACATGCGGTGACTCTTTCGGCGAAGGGGCGCGACGCGGCACAGGCCAGTTGCCGCACCCGCACACGGTGACACGACGGCCGCAGACCGCCGCGGGATGATCCTGCCCCCTACTGAAGTTTCAGTCAATCCATGCATGGACCTCGCGGAAATGGAGTGCCGCACGACCGGCACGGCGCGCCCTGGCCACTTACCCCACCGTCTTTGACTGAATTTTCAGTTTGTGCCAGAGTTCAGTGCAGCAACCGGTTCCGGTCCGCATGCCTGCTGTCGCCCTCCTCACGCCTGCGCCACACCTGACAGGCGTCACACCATGCGGACGCATATGTTGACCCCACCACGATCGGAGCTCACCATGCCCCCACTCCTCCCCACCCGCCGCTCGGCCCTGCGCATGCTCGGCGGCATCGGCGCCGTCGTGCTCGGCGCCTCGGCCTGCGGCCCCGACGATCTGATGAGCACCGGCGACCAGGACACGGCAGACAAGGAGCTGCGCATGGGTGCCGAGTGGGAAAGTCACGCACGCACCTTCATGTCGTGGCCCGCACTGGAGTCCGTATGGGGCGAGGACCTCCCGTACGTGCGCGAGGACATCGCGCGCATCGCCCGGTCCATCGCCGATTACGAGTACGTCGTGATGATGGCGCGACCCGACCAGCAGAAGGCCGCCCAGAAGGCGTGCGGCCGCGACGTCGAGGTCATCCCCCTGCCCGTAGACGACCTGTGGGCCCGTGACACCGTCCCTGTCTTCGTCGAAGAGAACGGCAAGGTCACCGGCGTCGACTTCAACTTCAACGGCTGGGGCAAAAAGCAGACCCATGCCAACGACGGCAAGGTGGGCCGCACGCTTCTGGCCGAGTACGACATCCCGCGCAGGAAGGCGCCCCTGGTCGCCGAGGGCGGCTCCTTCGAGACCGACGGCGAAGGCACTCTCCTCATCACCGAGAGCTCGATCGTCAACAGCAACCGCAACCCCGGAAAGAGCCGGGACCAGATCGAGGCCGAGATCAAGAAGACGCTCGGCATCAAGAAGGTGATCTGGCTGGCCGGCGTGCGCGGCGAGGACATCACCGACGCGCACGTGGACAGTCTCGTACGCTTCACCGCGCCGGGCGTGGTCCTCCTCGACCGAGCCCACCCCGACACGCCCGCCGATTCCTGGTCGCGTTCGTCGGACCAGGCGAAGGCAGTGCTCAGCAAGGCGACCGACGCGAAGGGCCGGCCCTTCGAGATCATCGATCTGCCGCAGCCCGACCTGTACGAGATCACCGGCGAGGGCGACGACTTCGTGTCGACGTACGCCAACTTCTACGTCGCCAACGACTCCGTCTTCATGCCCAAGTTCGGCGACCGCAAGGCCGACAAGCGCGCGAAGAGCATCCTCCAGGAGCACTTCCCCAAGCGCGACATCGTCCAGATCCCGATCGACACCATCGCCTCTGGCGGCGGCGGCATCCACTGCTCCACTCACGACGAGCCCGGCAAGCCGGTCGACTGACCCCCGACTGCCCAAACCGGAGAGAACGGAACGGCTGTGGTCACGATGCGGCGCCTCCACGCGTCCCGCGCCAGGCTGCTGACCGCGGGGCTTGTGCTCCTCGCCATCGCGTCGGCCGCAGCCGTGGGGATCTGGCTCCAACTCGGCGAGCGCGAGGCCCTGGAAACCCGGTACCGGGCAGGCGAAACCGCCGCTCCGGACCGGGTGGACATCGCCGCATCGGTCCAGCGGGTCGATGCCGCCGCCCGGGAACTGGTCCTGCGCGTTGTGGTCACCCCCCGCGGAAGCCTCGCGGAGGCGGGCGGGATCTCCCCGGCTCAACGCCTGACCCTGCAGACCTCGCCCGCCGTACGGGGCGATCTCACCTTCCCGGCCCACAGCCGGATCGCGGCCGTGGACGTGCCCGTCACGCTGTCGGCGGGTTCGATCACGGACTATCCCTTCGATGCCTATGACACGGCTCTCGAATTCGGCGCCGTACAGGGCGGCGAGCCGGTGCCCGTCCGCATGACGCTGACCAACCGTGACGCTCTCTTCGCGGCCACCGTCGACGCCTACGAGGCCGGCGGCGCAGCGGTGTTCGACGTCGGCCTCTCCCGCTCCACCAGCGTCCTGGTCTTCGGCGTGTTCATGATGCTCGCCATGTGGGCGCTCGCCATCGCCGTGCTCATCGGCGCCTGGTTCCTGATCAGCCGCCGCAAGGGCCTGACCTGGCCCGCCCTGGGATGGATGGCCGCCACGCTCTTCGCCCTCGCGGCCTTCCGCAACACCGCCCCGGGCGCGCCGCCCATCGGCTCCCTCGTCGACTACATCGCCTTCTTCTGGGCCGAGTCCCTCATCGCGTTCTGCCTCATCACCGTGGTCGTCATGGGAATGAGGCAGGAGGCCAACCTTGCGGAACCGGATCAGAGAGCGCCATGAACCCACCTGGAGGCTTGCGTGGCCGTTCCGGCGGCACTCGGGGAGTCTGCAGGAGCAACTTACGCCCCCTCTCGGCCTACAACACCCGACGCCGCAGCTCGCCGGCCAGCCGCTCGGCCGCCGGTTCCCTGCCCTACGGAAAGCCGGGGCAGTATCCGCCACGAGGCCCGGGCCCCACAGACGGGACCCGGGCCCTTCTCGCTGTCCGCTCAGACGTTCGGCTCCTGCATCGTGACGCAGTGCGCGCCACCGCCGCCGTTGCCATAGAGATTGTCGAGGTTGAGCTGGACGACGGGTCTGCCGTATGCGGCCGCGATCGCCGTCTTGGCCGCCGCGTCCTTGGCGGTGTCGCCGAACTGTGTGGTGATCACTGCCTGGTTGGTCACCGTGTAGTTCATGTAGGAGCTGAGGAAGTCCTTCTGCTGGCCCGCCGGGATGCGGGGCAGGGTGTCGGGCCCTTCGATGGTGAGGACCTGGAGCCGGCGTCCTCGGGCGTCGGTCGCGTTCACCAATACGTCGTGGATGGCCTGGGCGTTGCGGGTCCAGACGTCCGGGCGTACGGCTCCGGCCAGTTGCACCATCACCACACCGGGGCCGATGTAGCGGGCGGTGCCGTCGATGTGGCCGTCGGTCACGTCGTACCCGGTGACGCCTGGCAGCCAGATCATCTTCGACGCGCCGAAACGGGAGAGCAGCTCCGCCTCGATCTGGGCGCGGGATTTACCGGGATTGCGATTGTCGTTCACCCAGCAGCTCTCGGTCGCCATCAGGGTGCCGTCACCGTCGTACTCGATGCCACCGCCTTCGCCGACCACCGCCGCCTTCGCGAACGGCACGCCGTCATAGGTCGCGAGCTTCCCCGCGAGTACGCGGTCCTTGTTGTAGGCGGAGGCCGGGATGCCGTAGAAGCTCGTGGCGTTCTCGCCCCAGGCGTTGAAGTTCAGGCCGAAGGCATCCAGACCGCCGGCCCCGTCCACGCGGAACAGCGGGCCGGTGTCCCGCATCCAGCAGTCCGAGACGGGCACCGAGCTGATCACCGTCACCGTCGAGCCACACATGCTCCTTGCCTGGGAGGCGGCCGACGAACCGTCGGCGCACATGACGACCGGCTCGTACTTGGCGATCTCCCTGGCGAGCTTGGCTATGTCGGCCTGGATCTTGGACAGCAGATTGCCCCAGATCGTGGTGCTGGACGGCCAGGCCATCCAGGTCCGCTTGTGCGGTGCCTCCTCCCCCGGCACCCGCCAGGCCCCCGCGGCCTGGGCCGGCTGGATGCCGCCGAGGACCGGCCCCGTCGCCAGCGCGGCAGCGACAGCTCCGGTTCGGGCAAGGAGGGTCCGTCGGCTGACTCCGGGTTTGTCGCTCCTGTGCTCTGTGCTCACGTGGTGCTCCTTCTCACGAAGATTCGGTTCGTGCAGGCGCGGGTGGCTCAGTGGAGTGGTGCCAGCAGCCCCTCCTCTCGGACCATCCGCCGCTCGGTGGCGAGATCGAGGCTTCGTGCGAAGAGCCAGTAGAGGCCGCCGGCCACCGGCAGTCCCACGAAGATCGAGCAGTCGACCCCGCCGAGCGCATCCGCGACCGGCCCGACGAAGACGTCGGTGATGACCATGAACGGAGCCATGCAGATGAGACCGATCACGTAGGCGAGATTTCCCCGCCAGCCCCAACGGCCGTAGATGCCCTGCGGGTTGAAGATCTCCTTGACGACGTACTGGCCGCGCCGGACGAAGAAGAAGTCGACCAGGTTGATGGCGGTCCACGGGATGAACAGGTACGTCAGCACCACGACCACGTGGGCGTAGAACCAGTTGAACTGGTCGATGCCGACAATCGTGGAGACCGTGCCGACGGACACCAGCATGATGCCGATCGTCACGACCCTGATGTTCCGTGTCGGCTTGACGGGCCGGAACGAGTCCACGATGGAGATCATGGTGAGGCTGCCGCCGTACTGGTTGATCGCCATGATGGAGAGCAGCCCGACCAGCAGGACGACGACGGCGATCGTGCCGAACCCGCTGAACAATCGGTCGGCCGACAGCTTCAGCGCGGTGACGGGGTCAGTGCCTTTGGGGGCACTCGCCGAGACCACGGCGCCGAGAACGAACACCCAGATCCCTGAGATCGCGCTGGGCAGATAGGTCCACCAGAAGGTCGAGCGCACGGGCACGTCGGGTCTGAGGTAGCGCGAGTAGTCCGAGACGTACGGTGCCCAGCCCAACTGGAAGCCGGCGACGAAGACGAACACGAGCATGAACGGGGCGAGGTCGAGCGGACCTGCGTCCCAGACGCCGTCAGGGAGCCCTCCACCGAACAGCGCGGCCACAGTGATGGCCGCAGTGACCACGACGAAGGGCCAGGTGAGCCACCTGTTCAAGCGGTGAATCCAGTCATATCCGAACAGGGCGATCACCGTCGCCACCATGGCGGCCAGCACATAGCCGAGCCAGTTCGGCATCCCGGTGAGCAGGTTCATGGCCTGGCCGGAGAGCAGAGCGTCGGAGGTGTTGAAGCCCACGTAGTTGACCAGGGCGAACACCCAGACGGTAACTGCGGCGCCGAGATAGCCGAACTGCGGGCGGGACTGAACCAGTTGAGGCAGGCCAAGCTGGGGGCCCTGCGCCGAGTGGAATGCCATGAAGAACGTGCCGAAAAGCGAGCCGAGGACGGTGGCGATCACCGTCCAGACGAGCGAGGCCCCCATCGAGAGGGTCACCACTCCCGTCGCAAGACCGGTGAGGTTCAGACTGCCGACGAACCAGATGGCCCCGACGTTCGAGGGTTTGCCGTGCCGTTCCGCGAGGGGCACCCAGTCGATCGAGTGCTGCTCGATCCCCGCGAGCGGCACTGAATCATTCGAGGCAACTGACGCCATATCGGCTCCTGTTCATGGGTGCGATCCATCGATCCGAGCAGCGCCTCGACCCCGCAACGCCGATCAGGTGCGCTCACCTTAGAGATTGACGGAAATTTCAGTCAATGCATTGGACAGAAGTGCTGACGGAAATTTCAGCGGCATCAGGGCAGCGACAGAACTGCTCACACGCTCACGAAACGCCTCCTCAGGCGACAAACCGAGCGAGAACCGCGGCCGGTGAGGCTGCCCGCCGCCTCCTGGTGGCGAGCACCGCCAGGGGGAAGACAGCGTGGCGGTCCGGGGACCCGTAGCATCGCCGGCACATCAAGAGAAGGCACCAGCAACATCGCCGGAGCCCATAGAGCGGAACCCCGGTGAGCAGGCCGAGCGTGGTCACAGCCTGGCGGGAAGCTGCCGGACGAGCAGGACTCGGTGCGGGTTGAGCACTCCACGGCCTCGCAAGGGTGGCTGCGCGCCCCGGACCGCATAGTCGCGCTCACCAGGGTCCAGATCCCGGTGCTGCCGCTCGCGTGCGGGAATCTCCCGGTCGACGGCTGCGTATCTGGCCCGGACGAGACGGACGCGCCGGTCTCGTCGACGACCAGGGCGGCTTTTCGCTGAACGTCGACAGTGATGAGCGTGCGAGCCGGCCGTTGGGCCGACGCTCACTGGCGCCTACCTCAGCGCTTGTCAGGGTTCCTGAGCACGTCTGTCCCAGCCGCCGTGTCCTCGTGCCAGCAGATCGCGAGCCCCTCACCAGCGGCCCAGGAACATGTCCTGACAGGCCTCAGCGAGGGCTCTGTGGCCGAATGTCGGATCGTGGACGGGTGCTGTGTCGCTGTGGCGCAACCAGGCGGACCTGCTGGCGCTCCTTCATGCGGTTTCCAGTGGGCATGGCTCAGAAGTCGGACAGGATGCCTTCGCCTCGGCCGGCGCCGTTCACCACCTGCACATCTGGGGCCTGCGCGTCCTCACGGGCCACGACCATCGCATCGAGCCGCTGAGGGCTGAAGTACGAGCGCCCTCCCTGGAGTCGCGCGACGGTCACCGGGACCAGGCCCATAGCCAGCGAACCGAGGCCGATGCCCAGTTGCACGGCGGTCAGTGTCGGAATCGATGCCGTGAAGATCCAGATGTTGAAGGCCGCGCCTGCGAGAGGCAGGAGACCAAGACAGATGAGATTGCCGATGGACGCGAAGAGGAGGCTTCGGTAGGCGACGACGACCGCGAGCGCCGCCAGTGCGTAGTAGAACGCCACCAGCAGGCCGATCCCCATCAGAGTGTCCTCCAGGACGGCCATTCCGCCATCGGCGACGACGGCGCAGATCAGAGCCGCCACAACAACCGAGCCGACTGCCAGTGTCGCGGCCACGGGAGTCTGCCGCCGGCGATGGATCCGGCCGAGGAACGGGGGCAACGTACGGTCGCGGCCCATGGCGAACAGCGTGCGGGTGGCTTGGAGGAGCGTGGTCTCCAGCGTGGCGACCATCGAGAGCGGCACAGCGAGAACGAGGAGCGTGCCTCCCACTCCGGGCCACGCCGCATCACCGAGCTGGGAGAGGAAGCCACCGTCTTGCGATGTGACTGCGTCCGGCCCAAGAATCATGACCGCGCTGACAGTGAGCGCAAGGAGCGTCATGGCGACGACCAGAAGGCCGATCAATCCGCCGAGTCCGGATGCGCGCCGGCCACCGCGGGTCTCCTCGCTGAGGTTGGCCGTCACGTCCCATCCCCAGTACAGCCCACCCACGACCAAGGCACCCGCGGTGAACGTGTGGGTCGCGTCGAAGTGCCCGAAGCCGAACCAGCTGAGGGAGAAGGCGGCATGGGCATCCCGCGTCAGGGCGGTGACGGCCACGGTGAGCAGCAGTGCCAGTTGGATCCCTACGGCAACGGCCCGAACGCGAGCGGCAACCTTGGCTCCAGATGCGGCAAGGGCCGCGATGAGCAGGAACCAGCCGAGTCCGACCGCCGTGGCCAGGACATCGTTCTTGGCCAGTTCGTCGTCGAGGAGGGACAGAGTGGCCCTGCCCGTGGGTGTCGTCGATGCCGTCATGAAGAGGGTGGACGCGGCGACCACAGCCCACCCACTGAGAAATCCGAGAAGCGGATGCAGACTCCTCGCGACCCAGGAGTAGGAAGCGCCGGAATTGACATCGAGTCGTCCCAGGTGCCTGAAGGCGAGGGCGATGCCCACGATGGGGATCGCGCCGTAGAGCAGGGCGGCGGGAGCGGCCAACCCGACCGCTGTGACAAGTGCTGGAATCAGTGCGACGACGGTGTACGCCGGCCCGCATCCGGCGACCGCCATGACCACGGAGTCGAACGTTCCCAGGGCACCCGCCCTCAGCCCGCTCCCGCCGTTCCCGGTTCTGTCCATTGACTGCACGCCTTCCGCGATGGTGTCGAACAGAGGTGGTCCGACCGGCGCCGACGACGGTTGCCGCCTGACGCCGGCCGACCACTGGCCGCTGTCAGGCGGCGGGCTGCTGCTGGGTGACGCAGTGAATGCCGCCGCCTCCCGTGCCGAGGCTGTCGATGTTGAGCTGCTCGATGACGCGGTCTGGGTAGAGACGGGCCAGCGTGGCCTTCGCCGCCTCGTCGGTTGCCTTGTCCCCGAAGTGGGCGGATATGACGGCACCGTTGCACACGTAGTAGTTGGCGTACGCGGCGAGGAAGTTCTTGTTGGTGGAGCGGATCTTGTTGTAGTCGGGGCCCTGGAGCTTGTTCGCCGCCATCGCGCCGCCGTCCGCCGTAGTGGACGTGGACAGGATCTGATACTGCTGACGCGCGTCCTTGGCGAACGCGTCGTTGTCCGCCGTGTTGGGCATCTGGACGAGAGCCTTGCCGGGGGCGAGGAAACGGGACGTGGCGTCGACGTGGTCGTCGGTGATGTCCTGACCGTAGACGCCGTCGAACCAGATGACCTTGGAGGCGCCGTACGCGTCACACATGGCCTTCTCGAGTTCGCCCTCCGGCACTCCGGGGTTGCGGTTCTTGTTCAGCAGGCTGCTTCGGGTGGCCATCAGGGTGCCGGCGCCGTCCTGTTCGATGGCTCCGCCCTCGCCCACGAAGTCGGCCCGGGTGAACGGCACCTTGGCGTAAGCGGCGATCCGCTCCGCGACGAGAGCGTCCCTTGCGTGGGTCTGCTTGTCGCCCCAGCCGTTGAAGCTGAGGCCCACGGCGTCCAGGCCGCCGGCCCCGTCGGTGCGGAACACTGGCCCGGTGTCACGCATCCAGCAGTCGTCGACGGGGATGGAGTCGATGACGGTGACCGTCGAACCGCACATCGAGCGGGCCTTGGCAGCGCTGGCGGGGTTGGCACACACGATGACCGGCTCGTACTTCGCGATCGTGCGGGCGATCAGGGCGATGTTGGCCTGGACGCCGCTCAGGTCCCGGCCCCAGATCGCGGTGCGGTCGGGCCAGGCCATCCAGGTGCGGGTGTGGCGGACGTCCTCAACCGGCACCCTGAAGGTGCCGGCGGCCTTCGTGGATCCGGCCCAGCCCTGGGTGGTCGTCGCGATGGCGGCCCCGGCGGCCGTCACGCCGGCCGCCGCGAGAAAGGCGCGCCGGTTCAGCATCCGGCGTGCGTGACGGCCGGTGGTGGGGTCGTTCATGGTTGCCTCCTGTGTTGTCAACTGGCTCTGGCATACGGTGATCACGGAGCAGCACGAAGCCGGCTCCTGGCATCCGAGCGGTTCGGCCGAGGGGGCGGAAGCAGGGCGTGGCAGCGCGCCCTGCCTGGAGACGCCGGAGTGCCCCCACCCCACCAGGGGCCCGATTGGACTGGTGGCGCCCGGGCGCCGCTCGGACCGTCAGAGGGCCCGGCGGGCGGCGGCGATCGCTTCGGGGTCCCAGCCCGGGCGGGGAACGGACTCCAGAAGGAGCCGCGTGTAGGGATGTTGCGGTGCGGCCAGCACCTCGGCCGTGGGGCCCGTCTCGACGACGCAGCCCTTGCGCATGACGATGACCTCGTCGGTGACGCACCTGACGACGCCGAGGTCGTGGGTGATGAACAGGTAGCCGATCCGGGTCTCCTCCCGGATGTCGGCGAGCAGGTTCAGAATCTGTGCCTGCACGGAAACGTCGAGCGCAGCGACCGCCTCGTCGAGGACGAGGACGGCCGGCTCGACCGCGAGGGCGCGGGCGATGGCGACGCGCTGGCGCTGGCCGCCGGACAGCTGCCGCGGTCGCGCGTCGGCGGCGCGGGTCCCCAGGCCGACCTGGTCGAGGAGTTCGCGCATGCGCCGGTCGTGGTCGGTGCCGGGGAAATGCAGGTTCAGGGTCTCGCGCAGGACGTCCTCGACGCTGGTCCGGGGGTCGAGGGAGAGGTAGGGGTCCTGGAAGACCATCTGGACCTCGCGGGCCCGGGCCAGGCGCTGGGCCCGGCCATGGCCGTGCCTGCGTCGTGCCCGGCCGCGTACGCGGACCTCGCCCGCATCGGCCTGCTCCAGGCCGACGACGATGCGGGCGGTGGTGGTCTTACCGGATCCGGACTCGCCGACGATGCCCAGGGATCCGCCCTCGGGGAGGGTGAAGGACACGTCGTCGACGGCGCGCACGCTCCCGTAGGCGCGGTGGAGGCCGACGGTCTCCAGCACGTGCTCAGACATCTACGGGGCTCCCCTCGAGACGGTCGGTGTGGTGGCAGGCGGCCTGGTGGTCCGGCAGATCCGGGGCCCGGACCGGCTCTGGGGCCTGCCGGTCGCAGATCTCGGTGGCCAGGGGGCAGCGGGCGGCGAACGGGCAGCCGTGCAGTTCCTGGCGCAGGTCTGGAGGCTGGCCGTCGATGGCTGCCAGGCGCCCGACAGGGGCCTCCAGGCGGGGGGTGGAGGCGAGCAGAGCCGCGGTGTAGGGGTGTCGGGGGTGCGCGAAGAGGGCCTCGGCGGGCCCGCTCTCAGCGATGCGTCCGGCGTACATGACGTAGACGCGGTCGCTGATGGCGGCGGCGAGGTCGAGGTCGTGGGTGACGAAGAGCAGGCCGGTGCCGAAGCGTTCGCGGAGTTCGGCCAGGAGGGCGATGACCTCGGCCTGGGTGGTGACGTCGAGTGCGGTGGTCGGTTCGTCGGCGAGGAGGAGGGCAGGGTCCCCCATCAGCGCGGCGGCGATCATGACGCGCTGCAGCATGCCGCCGGACACCTGACTGGGGTACTTGCGCAGGGCGGAGGAGTCCAGACCGACGGCCTGGAGCAGTTCGACGGCTCGGGCGGTGGCGTCCGCACGGGTCGTGGGCATGACCCTGGTCAGGGTCACGCTCTCGGTGAGGAAGTCTCCGATGCGGCGCAGCGGGTTGAGGGCGGCGCGGGGGTCCTGGAAGATCATGGCGACCTGGCCGGTGCGCAGGGCGCGCAGCTGGTCGGGGTTCATGGTGAGCACGTTCTGGCCGCCGACGAGGACGGCGCCTTGGACGTCGGCGCCGGGCGGCAGCAGCTTCAGGGCGCTGCGCGAGGTGAGGGTCTTCCCGGACCCGGACTCACCGACCAGGGCGACGGTTTCGCCGGCGTCGACGTGGAGGTCGATGCCGTCGAGCACCGGGCGGGCGGTGCCGGGCAGGGTGATCCGCAGTCGTTGGATGTCGAGTGCGGGCGTGGGTGCGGTCGTGTGGACCGTGTTCATGGGGTCCTCCTGGCGACGCGGTCGGCCCAGCGTTCTCCGACCACGTTGAACGCGACGACGGTCAGCACGATGAGGACGCAGGGCAGGACCGCGGAGAGCGGGTAGCCGTGCTGGATGGCGGTCTGTCCGTCAAAAACCATGCGGCCCCAGTCGGGGGTGAGCGCGGGGATGCCAAGTCCGAGGAAGGACAGGCCGGCGAGGTCCATGAGGGCGTAGCCGAAGTTGATGGTGGACTGGGCGAGGACGACGGGAGCGATGTTGGGCAGGACGTGCCGCAGGCAGATCTGGAGCGCCGAGTGGCCCTGGACCTGGTAGGCGCTGACGTAGGGGCGTTTGCGCTCGGCCAGGACGAGGGAGCGGGTGAGCCTGCTGACGTAGGGCAGGTAGGCGATGGAGAGGGCGACAACGGGGGCGAGCAGGCCTTCTCCGTAGACCGAGATGATCAGGATCGCGAGGAGCATCCCGGGGAAGGCGAAGACGAGTTCGGTGCTGCGTGAAAGGACGGAGTCGAGCCAGCCGCCCCGCCAGCCGGCCGCCATGCCGACCGCGACGCCGGCGAGGGTGGAGAAGACCACGACCCCGAGCGGCCCCAGCAGCGAGGTGCGCGCTCCGATCAGGAGCCGGGAGAGGGTGTCGCGTCCGGCGGCGTCGACACCGAGCCAGTGATCCGCCGAAGGTGCGGCCATCGCGTTGCCGAGTTCGACCGCGTTGGGGTCGTAGGGTGCGACCCAGGTGGCGAACAGCGCGGCCGTGGTGACGAGGGCGACCAGGACCAGGCAGGCCAGGTACAGCGGGGACCCGGCGGTGCGGAGTCTGGAGAGTCCGGGCCTTCGGGTGAGGACGGCGGTCATACGGAGGTACTCCTCGTCCCGAGGGCGATCCGCGGGTCGACCAAGGGCAGCAGCAGGTCGACGATGAGGTTCACGGTCATGAAGATGGCGACGATGATCAGGGAGACGGCCTGGACGGTCGGGAAGTCCTTGGTGGTCGTGGACAGTTCCAGGAGCTGGCCGACGCCTCCGATGCTGAAGGCGGTCTCCACGAGGATCGTGCAGATCAGGAGCGTGGAGACGATCAGTCCGCCGGTGGTGAGGACCGTCCCGAGGGAGTTGCGGAAGACGTGCCGGCGGATGACCTGTCGTTCGGGTACGCCCCGGCTGCGGGCGACGGTGACATGCTCGCTGTCGAGTGCTTCGAGCATCGTCGAGCGGGTCACGCGGGCGAGCATGCCGATCAGGTAGAGCGCGAGGGCGATCGCGGGCAGTGTCAGGTGCCAGAGTCTGTCGGCGAAGCCGTCGCCGGCACCACTGCTCGGGAACCATCCCAGCTTCACTGCGAACAGCCCCTGGAGCAGCACCGCGGCGACGAAGGACGGGGTCCCGACGGCGAGCGTCGTGCCGACGAGGACGGTGGAGTCGATGCCACCGCCACGTACGGCGGCGATCCACCCCAGGGCCAGGCCGATCACCGCGACGACGACCAGTGCCATGACAACGAGCATCAGCGTGGTGGGGAGTCGGTCGGCCAGTAGCCGTGAGACATCGGTGCGGTAGGTGATCGACCGTCCGAAGTCGCCCTGCACGATGTCGCCGAGCCAGTTCAGATACCGGACGAAGAACGGGTCGTCCAGGTGGTACTGGGCCTTGACCGCAGCGAGTGCCTGAGGCGATGCCGAACGGCCCGAGAGCAGGAAGCTGGCTGGGTCGCCCGGCGCCAGGTACATGGCGCCGAACACCACGAACGAGGCTCCGAGGAGGGTGGCCGCCATCTCGGCCAGGCGGCGCGCGGCGAATCTCAGGAAGTTCACTGCGCGGCCCCTACATCGGCGGCCCACGGGTAGTACATGTACGAGATCGTGGTGGGGGCGCCGGTGATCCTCTTGTTGAGGAAGACCGACGTGGGCCACTCGGCGACGGGTATCCAGAGCACCTGGTCGGCGGCCTGCTTCTGGAGCTTCGCCTCGATGCCCATCCGCTGTTCCCGCGGGTAGACGGCCGTGGCGCTGTCGACGAGTTTGTCGTAGCCCTTGTCGCTGTAGCCGGCGAAGTTCAGGTAGGCGCCCGTCCTGAAGTTGGCGAGCAGGTCCAGTGGGTCGCTGATGTTGTAGTAGGAGGTGTACGGGAACAGGTCGATGCCCTCGCGTGCGCCGGGGTCGGTGAACAGGGCGGTGAAGGCGTTCGGGGCGACGGTCTTGAGGCGGATGTTCAGGCCGATCTGGGTGCCGGCGGCCTGGACGGCGGTGGCGAGGAGGGAGACGTCCTGGCCGATGGGGCTGGTGGCCATGGTCAGCGTCTTGCCTCGGGCACCGGCCTCCTCGATCAGCTTCTTGGCCTGCTCGATGTTCTGCTTCGTCTGCGGCAGCGCATCGAGCGCGGCCTTCCGGGTCTTCTCGGAGGCGGCGGACCAGACGGCCCGGGGAGTGATGGAGCTGCTCGCGGTGCCCGCGCCGCCGAGGCCGGCCTTGACGAAACCGGAGCGGTCCACGGCCAGTGACAGGGCGCGGCGCACGCGGACGTCGCCGAGTGGTCCCCGCATGTTCGTGACGTTGACGTTGACCGTGGTGAGGCCCTCGCCGAAGTAGAGGGAGCCGACGCCGCTCTCGCGCAGGCGGCCGTAGCTCTCGGTGGGGATCAGGTAGCCGCCGTCGGCGTCGCCACTGAGCAGGGCGTTGGTGCGTGCGGAGGGATCGGTCAGGATCCGGAACACGGCTTTCTTCGCCTTGGCCTTCCTGCCCCAGTAGCCGTCGAAGCGGTCGAGCTCGATGGACTGGCCCTTCTTCCAGGCACCGAGCTCGAACGGTCCGCTGCAGGCGAGTCCGCCGGCAGTGCCGTAGTTCTTGCCCGCCGACTCGACGCCGGCCTTGGAAGCCACCACGCCCGCGGCGGTCGCCATGTACTGCGGGAACTGGGAATCCGGCTTCTTGAGCTGGACGGTGACCTGCAGCGGTCCGGTCTTGCGCACCGAGGCGACGTTCTGGAAGACCTGTGCCCAAGCCGCGGCGTTCTTCGGGTCCATCTGACGGCCGAGGCTGTAGACAACGTCGTCGGCCGTCATCGTCCTGCCGTCGTGGAACCGCACACCGGCGCGCAGGTCGTAGACCCACCTCTTGGGGTCGGGATTCGAGGCCTTCCTCGCCAGGCCCGGCTCCATGTGGAGCCCGGGCGACCAGCGCATGAGGCTCTCGCACACGTTCGACAGGATCGTGTTCTGCGGATAGTCGAACGCCGCCGTGTAGTCAAGGGTGGGCGGTTCCGCGTAGACGGCCCAGGTGAACGAGTCGATCATGCCACGGGCCTTCGGTGTGGAGGCCGAGAGTTTGAACGCGCTGCCGGTGCCCGAGTCCTTGGGCGGGCCGGAGCATGCGGCGAGGGCGGCGAGGCAGGTCACGGCAGCCGCGGTGACGGCCATCCGTCCGTGTCTGCCGGGTGGGCGTCTCCTGACGCGGGCTTGGTGTGTGGTCATCCTTGCGCTCTCATTCCGGGGGCGAGGGGCGGCGGACCGCTCAAGGGCGGTCCGCCGGGAGCAGCGGGCCGTACGCGGTTCAGGCGGTGGCCGGTGCGGTGGGGATCTGCTGGGTGATGCAGTGGACCCCGCCGCCGCCGAACGCGATCACGGGCGCCTCCACCCCGACGACCTTGCGGCCGGGGTACGCCGCGGCGATGACCGCGAGGGCGTCCTCGTCCTGGGGAACGCCGGCCACCGGCACGACGACCCCACCGTTGGCTACGTAGTAGTTCAGGTACGACACCTCAACCTCGCCCTCGGCCATGTCGACGAACGCCGTCTGCGGGACGTCGACGATCTCGAACGACCGGCCGCGGGCGTCCGTGGTGGCCTCCAGGACGGCGCGGTTGGCGCGCATCCGAGCGTAGTCGGGGTGGTCGGGGTCGTCGGGCAGCGAGACGACGACCTTGCCGGGAGCGGCGAACGCGCAGACGCCGTCGACGTGCCCGTCGGTCTCCGTGTCCAGCAGACCGCCGTACGGAAGCCAGACAACCTTCTCGATGCCGAGCCGCGACTTCAGCTCGGCCTCGATCTCATCACGGTTCAGTCCCGGGTTCCGGTTGGGGTGGAGCAGGCACTGTTCCGTGGTGATCAGCGTGCCCTCGCCGTCGACCGTGATCGCCCCGCCCTCGAGGATCATGTCGGAGGCGATGCGCTCGACGCCGAGGTGCTCCAGCAGCAGCGCACTCACCCGGTCGTCGGAGTCGTACGGATGGTGCTTGCGGCCCCAGGCGTTGAAGCGGAAGTCCACCCCGGCGCGGTTGCCGTCACCGTCGAGCACGAACAGCGGCGCGGAGTCGCGGAACCACGAGTCGTCCTGCGCGATCTCCACGACGGTGACGTCCTGGCCGCACCGCGCTCGAGCTTCTTCGCCGTGGCCGGGCGGCGCAACCATCGTCACCGGTTCGAACGCGGCGATGGCCCGGGCGACGTTCGCGTACTCCTCCTTGACGTCGTCCAGCACGCCGCCCCAGAGATCCTCACGGACGGGCCAGGCCATCAGGCACCCCTCGTGCTCGGACCATTCGGCAGGCATACGGAATGCAGTCATCACGGGATCTCTCTTCGTTTCGCCAGAGGTACCCGTCGGCGGGAGCCGGCTCGGCCTGGCAAGAAGCGCAGGACGGGTACGCGGTGTGAACAGCATCTTCCTCTCGACTGAAAATTCAGTCAAGAGGAAAGGCACACTTCTGAAAATTCAGTCAGCACGATGCAGGGTCAGGGCGGTCGCAGGAAGTACAGAGGGCCCAGCGCTGCCCGCGTCGACGTCCACCCGCCCGACCGACTGTTGCGGAGCATGTCGCCGGCCGATGCCGCGCGTCCCCCACACAGCGAAGAGTTCGAGCAGTGGCAGGGATCGGACGAGCGGGGCGCTGAGCCTCCTCCGGGGCGCCGTACGACACACTGGGCACGCATCGGCATCGGCAGACCCTCAAGGAATGACTCGGCCTGAGCGGCCTCGCACGACGAGGTGCGCGAGCTGGGCGACACCTTCGATGCCACGCTCGAACAGACACCTCACTTCGGCGGCGCCCTCGGAGTTCAGATCGACTTGCCACGCTCCAGCACCGACATGACCGGTCAGCGGCCCAGCCGTTCGACCTCCGCATCGATGGCCTCGCTCATCAGCGTTCGGGCCCAACCAATCTGGAGGGTGCCGCTGAGCCAGCGCATGCTGAGACCTTCCAGGAGAGCGGTAAGCCTTTCGGCGGCCGCAGAGAGCGCAGCCGCCGGCGCATTCGGCTGGACCCGGCCCAGCAGTGCCGCCACCTCCTGGGTCCAGATCACGGTGGCTCTCTTCAAGTCTTCGCGTAGAACTTCATCGAAGACGGCGCTGGCGCGCAACTCCCCCCAGGCGCTGCTGTTCTCTCTGACTGCGGTGGCGTCCTGGAGTTCCAGCAGGAGCGTCTTGTTCAGGTCCTCGCGCGGACTGAGCGGTTCGGCGCCCGGATCCCGGTCGGTCGTGTAGCGCCCGGCACGGTCGCTGATGAACTCCAGCGTGTGATGCAGAATCCCGGAACGGTCCTTGAAGTGGTAGTAGATCAGCGCGGTGGACACGCCCGCCTCCGCGGCCAACTCCTCCACACGTAGGCCACGGACGCCACGCCGGGCAATCACCCGGGCAGCGGCTTCAAGGATCCGAGTGCTACGAGACGACATGCCCCGAACACTACCGGGCGCCTCTCGTACCGGCGCAGGTCACACCGCTCCTCTAACTAAAGATTCAGTCAATATGCAAGACTGTGGTTCAGACCATCCAGGAGGAGATCACGTGGCGAGGGACCGCCGAAGGGCCATCTTGGAGGGCGCCGCCCGAGTCATAGCCCGGCGAGGAGTCCGCGGGCTGCGTATGGACGAGCTGGCCACCGAAGCCAAGGTGTCCACTGCCCTGATCTACTACCACTTCAAGGACCGGGCCGGCACTCTGCGCCACACCCTGGAATTCATTAGCGAGCGAGCCGAGCGGTACACATCCGTCGAAGGTGACGCCCTCGCGCCGCAGGACGCCCAGCAGAAGTTGGAACAGACCCTCCTGTTGGAGTTCCAGGACGCTCCCGAAGTCCGTGAGAACAGCACGGTGTGGGGCGAGCTGCGCGCCAGTGCGATCTTCGAGCCGGAGCTTCGTGTAGGAGGGGCCGTCAGGCTGCTTTCCGTGATCACCCTGCGTACTGGCGGCATTCACCGGTGAACACGGCTGCGAGTTCGGCGCCCAGGACCGACGCTGCGAGAGACGCCGCAGGTGTTCCGTCCACTCCGTCCGGGTCCCGGTAGAACTGCATGGCGAGGCCCTCGGTCACCGCGGCCAGGCGTACCGCCGACGGCCACGGGTCGAGCTCGGCCTCGACCTCGCCGCACTCCTTGCCGTTGCGGACCGCCTGAGCGATCTCCGCTCGCATGGCACGCGAGGTCTCGACGTCGACCTCCGCGAGGGCGGGCGCATCCAGGGCCCGCCCGGCAAACGCCCGGGCCACCCGGTACTCCGCTCGGCGCGTGTCGTCCAGTGGCAGGAACTCTGCCAGCGCGCCCGCGAGTACCTGAGCGATCGGCTTGTGGTGTGTGATGCCGTCCCTGATGTGTTCGTCGGCCCGCGCACGGATGTGGGCGCTGACGTCCTTGAAGGCGTGCAGCAGCATCTCGTCCTTGGTCCGGAAGTAGTGCTGGACCAGGCCCACCGACATCCCGGCGCGGGAGGCGGTGCGGGCGACGGTGACGGCGTCCAGGCCGCTTTCGGAGATCAACGCGCAGACGGCTTCGGCGATCTGGCGTCGGCGCATTGTGTGGTCGGCGACTCTTGGCACTTGATAACCGTACCAGCGTACGGCTATAACCGTATTCACATACGGTTATAGCCGGGCGGCGGCGTGCGCCTCCATTGCCCCGTCCCGTCCGGCTCCAGGGGAGGACCTCCATGCCCACCCGTCAACGACTACGCCGCGCCGCCGCGCTGAGCCTCGCGTTGCTGCTCTCCCTGTTACTTCCTGCGCCGCTCGCCTCGGCCGCGGCGGCACCGACCGTCTACTCGGAGCTCGACGCGTTCATACGAGAACGCATGAACGCCACCGGCACACCCGGGCTGTCCTACGCCGTGGTCAGCCCCGACGGCCCTGTCCATGAACGGAGTTGGGGACGCGACGGGCACGGTGCCACCGTCACTGCCGACACCCCGTTCCTGTGGGGCTCGGTCGCCAAGCCGATCACCGCGACCGCCGTCATGACTCTGGTCCAGAAGGGGAGGCTCGCACTGGACGACCGCGTCGTCGACCACCTGCCGGACTTCCGCTTCGGAGGCCACGAACACGCGTCCAAGGTGACCGTGCGTCATCTCCTCGCCCACACCTCAGGCATCCCGGCATCCGCCACCTTCAAAGTCACCGACTGCCACGATCCCGAATGCCTGCCACCAGCCGAACGCGCAGCAGCCCTCAACGACGTGGCACCGCTCGGCGCACCCGGCACCAAATACGCCTACACCAGCGCCAACTACCTACTGCTCGCGGCAGTGGTCGAAGCTGTCACCCAAGGCCCGTACTCCGACTACCTGCGCACCAGCGTGCTCGGCCCGGCCGGCATGAACGGAGCCGTGGCCGATGGCTCCTCGGCCCGGGCGCAGCACCTTCCTCCGGGACATCAGGTGATGTGGGGAATGCCGGCCGCCATCGCCGACGGCTACGACGGGCACGGAGCGGCATACGGCTACACCGGCGGTGACCTGCACGACCTGGCCGCGTTCGCCGCGCTCCAACTCCGCTCGGGCAAGGCGCCGAACGGCGAGCGGATCCTCAGCGAGGAATCCGTGCGCCTGATGCGCACCGAAGGTGCCCTACGGCCCACCGGCGAGGGCACAGGCTACGGATTCGGCTGGCGGGTCGGTGGCCTCAAGGCACCGCTGGACAGAGCCATCTGGCACACCGGAGCCTCCCCCGGTTACTCGGCGATGCTGTTCCTGCTGCCCGAGCAGAACCAAGCCCTCGTCCTCCAGCAGAACCTGCACGGTCTGCTCCAGGACGAGACCATCATGGATGTCGGCTTCGGGGCGGCTCGCATCCTCGCCGGCGGAGACGCTCCGGCAGGCCCGCCCTCCACATGGCTCTACGACGTGACCATCTGGGGCACCACCGCGCTTGCGGTACTGATGCTCCTGACCGCCGCACACTCAGCCCGGGTGCTGATCCGCCGCCCCACGCGTCCCACCTCTCAGGCCCGGGACTTCGCGACGACCGCCTTGTGGGTGATGGCCGGAGCGGTGCCCGGCACACTGCTGGCGATACTCGCGAATCTCCTGGGGGCAGACCAGGCCCGGATCTGGTTCCCCGACGTCTTCATCGCCGCATGTGTCGCCGCCGGCGCCGGCGCTGCACTGGTCGCACTGAGGCTGGCCTCGACGATCGTCATGATCCGCAGGTCTCGGTCCTGGCGAGCGCCCTCGAGACAAAGGGAAACAGGATGAAGCTCCCGGAAAACGGACAGTGTCAGGGCGTCAACGCGCCGGTCAAAATGCGCAGCCCCGCCCCCCGGTTCCCGGCCCAGTTGAAGGCGGCATCCGCGCAACGCGTACGGCCACAGGAGAAGCCCAACTGTTCCGCCGTCGCCGTCGTGACCACGGCAGCGCCAGGGCCGGACACCCAGGATGTTCCGGTGTCCGCCGCATGCAGTCGCAGGGCATGCCGCGGGCGGTGGACGCGGCCCCTGGGCCGTCCGCCTGGGGGCGATCATGTCGAAGACTTCGGTCGCACCTTCGCCGGCCAGCACCGGATCGAGTGGCCGACTCCTCGTTCGGAGTCCATGGCCATCGAACGTGAACGGGTGCGATGACATCGCGACCCCGTTCCGAGCGTCGCCTACTGTGCCGGCCCCCACGGAGCAGAGCGCAAATGCGCGACACTACGCCGACCGCGGGCCTCTGAGAGGCCGTCAGCCGCCTTGCCCACCGCGACCATGGAGACGATCGCCCAGCCCGGGTTCGGGACCAGTTCCTTGGCCAGCCTGCCAGGTCGAAGGCCCTGAATTGGTGCGAGGCGAGTCCCATGGCCTGGGCCGGAACCGTCATCTTGGAGGTGTCGTCAGCGTGGCGCCGCCGGCCAGGCGGTCAGTGCCAGTTCGGCGACTTCCGTCAGTTGGGTGGCAGTGGCACCGTCCTGGGCCCGCTGCGACATTCCCTGGAGGACGGTGGCGAAGTAGTCGGCCAGAGCCCGAGGGCTGGCCTCGGCCGACAACTCCCCCGCCTGCTGCGCGTCCCGCAGCCGGACCTCGAACCCGTCCACGTTCCTGTTGCGCAGATCGCGCAGGAACGCTCGCACGTCCGCATCGTGCGGAGTGACGTTGGTCGCCGCGCTGATGGCCAGACAGCCGGCTGGGTGCACGGGGTCCGGGTAGATGGCCGCGGCCTCGCGAAGGATACGCGCGAACGCCCCGTACGCGGTGGGCTCCTCCTCGAGCGCAAGCCCCGCAAAGGCGCCGACAGGTGACCTGCCGTAGGCGTCGACCACTTCCTCGAACAGGGACTTCTTGTCGCCGAAGGCCGCATACAGGCTCCCGGAGCGGATCCCCATCGCCTCGGTCAACTCGCCGATGGAAACACCTTCGTAGCCCCGCTCCCAGAACAGACGCGTGGCCGCCGTCAGCGCGGCTGCGCGGTCGAAGGTGCGTGGGCGGCCGCGCCTGGGTGTCTCGGTCATGCGCACATTCTAGAGCGACCGACCAACAAACGTGCTAGCTTCTTTCTTGGTCGATCACTCAACAAATGGAAGGCGGCCAACCACCATGGTCATGCAGCGACTTGAAGGAAAGACCGCACTCGTCACCGGAGGCAGCAGAGGCATCGGACGTGCCATCGCGCAGCGGCTCGCCCAGGACGGCGCTCTCGTCGTGCTGACCTACGTCCGCGACGAGAGCGCGGCGCACGACACCGTGGAGCGGATCCGGAAGGACGGCGGCCGGGCCCTCGCCCTCCACGCGCCGCTGGGCCGCCGCGGCGACGCCGCTGCTCTATGGGCTGCCTACGACGCTGAGATCCCCCATCACACACCCGAACCGGCCGTCGACATCATCGTCAACAACGCCGGCATAGGACTCAGTGCCGGCCTGACGTCACTGACCGAGGACGGTTTCGACGAGGTCTTCGCCGTGAACGTGCGAGCGCCGTTCTTCATCGTGCAGCAGGGACTGCAGCGGCTGCGCGACGGCGGCCGAATCATCAACATCTCCAGCGGCGCAGCCCACCTCGCCATGCCCGAGGCCATTGCCTACGGCGCCACCAAGAGTGCCCTGGACAACTTCACCCTCAACCTCGCCAAGGAACTGGGCGCCCGAGGCATCACAGCAAACTCGGTCGCAGCCGGGATCATCGACACCGACGTGAACGCGGGCTGGCTGCGAGGCAACCCGGAAGCCGAAGCCCACGCCGCCTCCCTGGCTGCTCTGGGCCGTGTCGGCAGACCCGAAGACGTAGCCGACATCGTCGCCTTCCTCGCCTCCCACGACGCACGTTGGGTCACCGGCAAGGTCATCGACGCCACCGGCGGCTCAGGCCTGTGAGCCTTCCCCCCTCGGGCGGAAGGCACCCCTCGGCGCGGAGGCCGGGTCCGATCGGCGGGCCCGGCTGAACGATCAGGACGGTGCGCAGGGTCTCCTCGTAGCGGTTGTGATGGCGATGGTGGGGCGTCTGGTGCCGGACGGATTGTGGGAGTTGTTCCGGCGAGTGGTCCCGGCTGCGCCGGTGCGTCCGCAGGACGGTGGCCGACGGCCCTACGGTGATCGCGAGGTGCTGGCGGCGATCCTGTTCGTGGCCACGACGGGGTGCACCTGGCGGCAACTGCCGCAGCGGAGACATCGACTGGTGAAACCGAGTCCTGCCTCATTGATCACCTCCGCGCCCGGATGAGGATGCTCGCGAGGTGGAGTGCGGTCTGGTAGGCGATGGCGAGCTTGTCGGTTCGCATGGCCGGGCCGCGCCACTGCTTGAGGCGGTTGATGCACCGCTCGACCGCGTTGCGCTGCTTGTACGCCTCGGCGTCGAAAGCGGGCGGTCGGCCGCCGGCCCGGCCGCGGCGGAGGTGGTGACCGGCCTGGTCGGCGCGCTGAGGGATGACGGCACGTATCCCGCGTCGGCGAATGTGGTTTCTGATCGCGCGGGATGAATACGCGCGGTCCGCCAGGACGGCATCGGGGCGGGTCCTCGGTCTTCCGGGCCCGATTCGCGGAACACGGATGCCGGCCATGACGGCCTCGAAGGCCGGCGCGTCACCTGCCTGGCCCGCGGTGACGCGGAGGGCCAGAGGTCGCGCATGGCCGCCACTGGCTAGGTGGACCTTCGTGCTCAGGCCGCCGCGCGAGCGCCCCAGCGCGTGGTCGTCGGGCTCGGCCCGGTCTGGAGCCCCTTTTTCCTGGCCCCAGCGGCGTGCTGGTGGGCCCGGCAGACGGTGGAGTCCACCGCCACGGTCCAGCCGATGTCGTCAGCACCCTCGGCCGCTGTCAGGAGCGCGGCGAGGATGCGTTTCCAGGTGCCGTCCACCGCCCACCTGATCAGCCGTTTGTGAGCGGTCTGGAACGAGCCGAGCTCGTCCGGCAGGTCCCGCCAGGGTGAGCAGGTGCGGTACTTTCACGCAATGGCTTCAAGGGTTCGTCGGTGGTCGGCCCACCGCCGACCACGGGCCGGATCGGCCGGCATCAGCGGCTCGATCCGGTCCCCCATCGCATCAGTGATCACTGACCGGACAGGCACATCCGATCAACTGACCAACCGATCAAAGAGACACGCCCTAGCCGCGCAGCCAAATGCGCAGCGGAGCGAGCGGCTCGAAACCGTGGCGGACGGCGGCCGTCAGGTGGTCGCCGTGCGCGTAGCCAACCGCCGGCAGGGCAGGGAACAGCCGGTGCACCGCGTCCAGTACGACCGGCCAGGCCGCGTCAGGGCCGCCGTCCAGCGCGAAGACATTGGAGATTCCGACCACCTGGTCGCTGCGGCTCGCCACCGCGCCGACGACCACCCGGCCGTCAGCAGATCGCCCGGCGAGCACGAAGGTGGCCGGGTCGTCGAGGAGCCCAGGCCGGAAGAGATCCGCATTGCCGCCGCCGGCGTCCCAGGCAAGCGCCCAACCACGCAGAGCGTCCGGGTCACCCACCACATCCCACGTGAGATCCGACTCGGTGGCAGGGGCGCTCGCCGGACGGTGAATCCACTCCGCCTCGAACAGCACCCGGAAGCCGGCCCCCACCAGGTCGAGGTCAGCGAAGCTGTCCTTGACGGAGGCACCGGGCGCGCCGGTGTCGATACCGGACACCAACCCAACGGGGTCCGCGCCCGGCACCAGCGTCACCGCATCGGGGTAGTACAACGGTGTACGAGCCGGAGCCGCCCAAGCCTCCGCCCCGAACCCGCCGGCCAAGCCATGGGACCGGCACACAGCCGCACACCACTCGGCGTTGTTGCGGGCCGCAGCCCGGACCAGGAACGCCTTCTGCATCGTCACGAGCGGATCATGTCTCGTTCGGCTCAGACCGTCGAACAGTTTCCACTGCCCCCAGGACGCCCGCTCCACCCGGAGGGCCCTTCGGCCCGCTCCCGGGAAATTACGTGACCGCAGGCGCGCGGAGCTACGTGACCGTTCACAACAACCGGTGTTGCAGCAGGGGCAAGGCCGACGGGTATCCACCGACGCAGTCTGGCTCGCAGAGCCGGCTCGCAGCGACCCGGTTTCCCGAAAAGCGACCACCAGCCCCACGCCCGCCGCTGCCGTCGCCCGCACGCGGCGGTGACACGCTCTTTGGCTCGGAGGCGCGCGGCACTGCCCGGGCTGTGTGGCCGATCAGCCGTGCCAGCACGCGGCAGCGGTTGGGGTGTTGACGCGGGGTTCGGGAACTGCGGCGATCTCGGGCTGCCCGGGAGGTACTTCGGCCTGGCATGCGAGGAGTGCCGTGGGCCAGCGGCACGTACACGGCGATCGCATCCCCGCGCGCCCGCGACCGTCACCGGCCTGGACCTGGACCTGGACGACCAGCCCCGCGTCGTCCACATCGATGAGCCCCATCCACCTCATTTTCAGGGGGCGTTCCTCCGACCACAGCGGCCTGCCTCCGTGCCCGCAAGCCGCAGCCTGTGCCTGTCTCAGTGGGCGGCCAGCACCAGTGCCAGACCGATCAGCGCTGGAACGGTCTGCACGAAGAGGATCTTCCGGCTGGCCGTGGCGGCACCGTACGTACCGGCCACGGCGACGCACACCAGGAAGAACACCTTCGCCTGGAAACCCACAGGGTCGGACACCACCGCGCCCCACACGAGACCGGCGGCGAGGAAGCCGTTGTACAGCCCCTGATTGGCGGCGAGCGCTTTCGTTTCCGCCGCGAAGGCGGCACTGGTCCCGAACGCGGCCCGGGCCTGTGGACCGGTCCACAGGAACATCTCCAGGACCAGGATGCAGACGTGGAGCGCGGCGATGAGCAGCACCACGGTGGTTGCGATGACGGACATGGACGCCAGAATTCCACACGACACCCGCCAGGCCATGTGCAAGAGGCAGCGGCGACCAGCAGCTCGGAAGGCACCAGTGCCGGGGTGCAACGCCGAGGACGACGCTGCACCTCCGCTGACTTTCAGGGTGGCACGCCGTCGCCCGCCACTTGGTCATGCCGCGGGGATCGGCCCCGTAGCCGCCCGGGAACCCGTCGGCGCCATTGCCACCCATGGCGTCCTCCGCGCTTGCGTCACCGGGGAAGAGGCCGGAATCGCCCGAGCCCGATTCCTCCGTGCCGGCGCCGGTGCCAGATGCCCGGCGAGGGGGCGCCGTCCGTTGTGCCCCCTCCCCCAAGCTCTCGGCTTCGCTCGAGCAGGGGGACCCCCATCGCCCCTGCGGAACGTATGCCGACAACGAACCGCAGGCCCTCGACCGGGCTCACCAGGCCAGGTCCTCCAGGGCGTCCAAGTCCGGGATCGGCGCCATCGGTTCCGGTCCGTCTGCGCCCACTCTCAATTCCGCCCAGATCGTCTTGCCCCGTCCGCCGTACCGGGTGCCCCAGCGTTCCGCGTACTGGGCGACCAAGTAGAGGCCGCGGCCGCCCTCGTCCGTCGTCGCCGCGTGACGCAGGTGCGGGGATGTGCTGCTGCCGTCGGAGACCTCGCAGATCAGGGTCCGGTCGTGGAGGAGCCGAACGCGCACCGGATCCGCCCCGTACCGCACCGCGTTCGTGATCAGCTCGCTCAGGATCAGCTCCGCCGCGAACGCGAGCCCGTCGAGCCCCCACTCGGACAGCTTCGCCGCCGCCGCGTTGCGCACCGGCGACACCGCCGACGGGTCCCGGGACACCTCCCACTGCGCGATCCGGTCCCGGTCGAGCAGCCGGGTCTGTGCCACGAGCAGCGCGATGTCGTCACGCTGCGTCGGCGTGAGGAGCGTCGCGAGCACGTCCGCGCAGGTCTGCTCCGGGTTCCGGTCCGGCCGGTCGAGCGTCGACCGCAGCATCCCGAGGCCCGTGTCGATGTCCCGCCCATGGTCCTCCAGGAGCCCGTCCGTGAACAGGACCAGTTTGCTGCCCTCCGGCAGCCGCAGCTCCGTCGACTCGAAGGGCACGTCCCCCAGGCCGAGTCCCAGAGGCAGGCCCGGCGTCAGCTCCGGGAACTCGACCCGGCCGTCGGGGCCCACGAGCGCCGGTCCGGGATGCCCCGCGCTCGCCACCTGGCAGAGCCCGGACGCGGGGTCGTAGATCGCGTACAGACAGGTCGCACCAGTGATGCCCTCGTCCCGCCGTCGCACCTCGCCGACCGTGCCCTCCCCGTCCCCGCCCCCGTGCTCGATCCGTCCCGTCAGCTCGTCGAGATGGCCGAGCAGTTCGTCCGGCGGCACGTCCAGGGTCGAGAAGTTGTGCACGGCCGTCCGCAGCCGCCCCATGGTCGCCGCCGCGTGCAGCCCGTGCCCCACCACGTCCCCGACCACGAGCGCCACCCGCGCCCCCGGCAGCGGGATCACGTCGAACCAGTCGCCGCCGACCCCGGCCTTCGCCGGGAGATAGCGGTACGCCACCTCCACCGCGCTCTGCTCCGGCAGCACCCGCGGCAGCAGGCTCCGCTGGAGCGTCACCGCCATCGCGTGCTCCCGGGTGAACCGGCGCGCGTTGTCGATCGCGACCGCCGCCCGAGCCGCCAACTCCTCCGCGAACGACAGGTCCTCCTCCCCGAACGGCTCCGGGGTGTCCGCGCGCCAGAAGTTCGCCATCCCCAGGACCACCCCACGGGCCTGCAGCGGCACCGTGAGCAGCGAGTGCATCCCGTACGCCAAGGCCTGCGCCGCCCCCTCCGGGTCCTGCGCCCGCCAGCCCTCCGCCGCCGCCAGCTGCGGCTCCACCACCGCGTGTCCGGCGTTCAGGGCCTTTGCCATCGGGGTGCTGCGGACGTCGAAGTGGACCGTGTCCCCGACCGGCTGCAGCGGCCGTCCCGGCCGCAGCCCGCTCAGCGCCGTCCGCCGCATCTCCGTGGACGCGGCCGCGCCCTCCGACGGCTCCTCCCCGCGCAGCACCGGTTCGAGCAGCTCCACCGTGGCGAAGTCCGCGAACCGCGGCACCGCCACCTCCGCCAGCTCCTCCGCCGTCCGCACGACCTCGAGCGTCGTCCCGATCCGCACCCCCGCCTCGTACAGCAGCTGCAGCCGGCTGCGGGCCACCGCCGCCCGGCCGGTCACGGCCGCCAGCTCGGTGGTGTCCCGCATCGTCATCACACACCCGGCCTCCGAACCGTGCGCCAGTGTGGGCCGCACGCTCACCGCGAGCAGCCGGTCGCCCGCTCGGTGCACCTCGTCCGTCGCGGACCGCCCCGACTCCAGGAGCTCGACCGTCCGCGGATCGAGCCCGAGCTCCGAGACATGCCGCGCCTCCGCCTCCGCCTCCGCCGAGAGACCGAGCAACCGGTGGGCCTCGTCGTTGGCGAGCAGCAGCCGGTGATCGGCACCCACGATCAGCACGCCTTCGCGCACCGCGTGCAGGACCGCCTCGTGGTGCTCCTTCATCCGGGTCATCTCCGCCGGACCGAGCCCGTGCGTCTGCCGCCGCAGCCGCCGGCTCACCAGCGCCGCGCCGCCCACGGCCGCTGCCAGGGCGCCGCCCGCCGCCCCGATGAGCAGCGGCAGCCGGTCCTGCACCGAGTGCGCAATGCTCTCCACCTCGATGCCGCTGCTGACCAGGCCCACGATCCGGCCCTTGGCGTCCACTACCGGCACGACGGCCCGCACGGCGTCGTTCGGCGCGCCGTGGAACAGCTCGGTGTACGCCTCTCCCTTCACCGCCGCCCGCGAGAGGTCCCCGGTCGCCTTCTTGCCGATCAGCTCCGGCTGCGAGTCGGTGTACCGCACCCCGGAGCGGCTCAGGACCGCGATGAAGTCCACGCCCGTGGACTTCCGGGTCGCCTCCGCCCGGCTCTGCAGCACCGCCGTCGGATTCGGCGAGGTCAGCGCCGCGTCGATGCCCGGCGCGTGGGCGAAGGCCTCCGCGACCGCGAGCGAGCGGATCCGGGCGTCCCGCTCGGTGTCCCGCCGCTCCTGGTGGAAGACCACGAACGCCGCCACCGCGATCACCAGGAGCGCGATCAGCGCCTCCAGCGCGAAGACCTGCCCGGCGACGCTCCGCAGGCCCGTGCCCCGGCCCTTCCCCTTCCCAGGCGTCCGGACCTTGCCCCCGTGCCTGGCCGTCATCCCGTGCTCCTGGCGATCAGAAGCGCCACGTCGTCCGGCGCACCCGTCCGGCGCAGCACCCGCAGGAACCGGTCACAGGTCTCCTCCAGCGGCCCGCGCGCCTCGTCGAGGAGGTGGACGAGGCACGCGGACCGCTCGTCGATCGCCTCGTGGCGGGTCTCGATCAGACCGTCCGTGCCGTCCGTGTAGAGCACGAGCCGGTCCCCGGCCCGGAGCGGCACCCGGACCGTCCAGAAGGTGCCGCCGACGACGCCCAGCGACACCCCCGTGGACAGCCGCATCAGCTCGGCCGGTCCGTCCGCCGGGCTCCGGAGGGGCGGCAGATGGCCCGCGTTCGCGATCCGGCACCGCTGCCGCACCAGGTGGTACGCGACAAACAGGCAGGCCGCGATGTATTGCTCCAGGCCGGCCGTGATCCGGTCCAGATGCTGCAGGACCTGCCCCGGGGACAGATCGAGGTTCGCGAACGCGCAGGTCACCGTCCACAACCTGCCCATCGTCGCCCCCGCGTCGATTCCGCCGCCCATCACGTCCCCGACGACCAGCGCCGTCTTGTCGCCGGGCAGCGCGATCACGTCGTACCAGTCGCCGCCGACCTCGCTCGACGCGTGCGCCGAGTGGTAGCGGGCGGCGACCTCCAGGCCCGTCAGCTCCGGGGGCACGCCCGGCAGCAGGCCCCGCTGGAGCGTCACCGCCGAGTTCCGCACAACGTAGCGGAGAGCGGCGTCGAGGACGGCGAGGCCTATCGGCGACTGCGACACCAGGCGGTCGGAGAGCGCCGGCTCGGTCACGCTCCGCTCGACGACGGCACCGTCGGCGGCGATCCCGAGGGCGTAGAGGTCGCCCAGGTCGTCAGGGATCCGCATGCTGCGGAACTCCACCCGCCGGGTGGAGCCGTCCTTGTCCCGTACGGGGAAGGTGACCGTCCAGGCCGTGCCGCCGCGCAGCACCTCGCCAAAGAGGCGCATCGCCTCCGCGCGGTGATCCCAGTCGACGATCACTCGGGCCACGTACAGCCCGAGGGCTTCGTCGGCGAGGAAACCGAACGGGCTCTCCGTCTGTGCGCTCCACAGCACGATCCGGCCGCGGGCATCGATGACGACGACGGCGACGCCGAGCACGTCGAGTAGCGCCTTGCCGTCGACAGGCGCACCGACCCGCCCCGCCGTCCCCGGGAAGGAACCGGCCGTCACACTGCCCTCCTCCCACCGCGCCGCGCCTGTCTCCATGCTCCCTGCCAGGACGACGGGCCGCTCGTTGTGGCGCACGGCCGTTACCGCAGCCCACGTAAGGCCCCTGCGCACCACGGGGCAGGGCCTGGAATGCATGGACGATGTCGTCGACGAAACCGACCGGTGGTTCGTCTTCGTTGCGGCCGCTTGGGTACTCGCCAGGGCCCGTGCCGAGGAACGCGTCGTCGCCGGCTGCACATCTTCCTCCCGGCCTCTGAGCACCCAGGCCAGCGGCTGGGCGGGCAAGGATTACAACGCGATCAGTCCCGCTGCCGTCTCACTGAAGCCGCAGGCATCGAAGTAGAACGTTCGCAAGTGCTCTTCGAAGTCGACATGCAGCCACTCACACCCTGCCTCCCGGCATCCGTCAGCAGCTGCCTTGACCAGCGCGGCTCCTACCCCGTTCGAACGACAGCTCTGAGCGACGACCGTGTCCAGGGCGAACGCATGGACGCCGCCGTCCCAGGCGACGTTGACGAAGCCGACCAAACGATCACCTTCCCAGGCGCAGACCCAGCCAAGGCTGTGACGTTGAAGCCTTGCCCTCCAGTCCGCCTGCTCGACTGGATGATCGAATCCTTCGGCATGCAGCTTGTTGAGAGCTGAGTTGTCGACGTCGCCCCGCCACTCATACGTGATCGTCATGATCCGAAACTAGCGACCACCAGAGCGGAACTACAGGGCGGCCCGACGCACTCACTCTCGGCTGCCGTCAGAACTGCTGAACAAAGACCGCGCCGAAAATCGGGAAGTGCTGCCCAGGCTCAGGCTGTGGCTCAACTCCTGTGAAACCCGCAGCCCAGACTGCTCCGAAGCTGAGTACCGACCCGACCCTGCGGCGGTTTCGGGACGGCCTGACACGATGGCGTGCATGGACTGCGTCTTCTGCCGACTGATGCGTGAAGGCACCGCGCGCTGGGTGGCCCGTGGGGCGGAGGCGTGCGCCTTCGCCCCGCTGAACCCGCTTGCGCCCGGACACACGCTGGTGGTTCCCAGCCGCCACTACACCGGCGTGTTCGACACTCCGCCCGGGGTACTTGCCGCGTCGATGTCGCTGGTCCAGGACTTGGCCCTGGCCATGAGGACCGCACTGGATGCCTCAGGCGTCAACATTCTCAGTGCCAGCGGACCCGGATCGGAACAGTCAGTGCCTCACCTGCACTTCCACGTCGTTCCCCGGTGGGTGGACGACGGAATCTCCACGTGGCCGACCAGCCCATCCCGCCACCACCTCATAGGCGATCCGAGTGCCAAACTGACCGAAGCGCTCAACCACGGCTAGGAGCCGCTAACAGAAGTCGTTGGACGTGGCGGTGAGTCCTTCGCCCGCACCATGACGCAGTTCCTGGTCGACGCTTTGGCAGTCATCTCGCCCTCACCAGCTTTGCTGCCGGCGAGGCAGGAACGGGTTCGGAGCTCGCCGACGCGGACCTCTACCGTGACGCGATCTGCAGGGCGGCCTCGCTCACATGCCCGAATCTCTGCGCTGGATCTTCTCTGACCTGGTGGAGGTCGAACTACGCCGCATGCGGGACAAGCTGCCCGAGTCCGCAGTCTTCAGCGTGACGTACCCTTCTCGGACCTGGCACCCGCGGCATCACCCGAAGAACGGGAAAGACCTGGTGCTCCGTCCTCTGCTTGCGCCAGGCCCTTCCCACCCCGAACCCTGCGTGCCGCAAAAATCCCGGTCGGCCATTCCTCGCTGGCACCTGGCAGCAGGTTTCGACAACACGACGGCGGCCACCTCAGGGTCTGGGGGCACCGCCGTTGACGACCGCGGCCAGGACCTCGATCACATCCTGCACCTCGTCCACGGTGCGTATGCCGGTCTCCCGGGCGGGCGGGGCAGAAGCAGCCTATGTGCTGTGCTTCATGCCGTCAGACCAGGCGGTCAGCGCTATGGCTGTGGCCGGTGACGTGCGAAACGCAGGCCGCCGGCGCGTGACACTATCCGGCCGGGCTGCCTCGGAGCCCCCAGACGAAGCCGCCCTCGCCGTCGGAGTCGAGGTTGTAGTAGACGGTGGCGTCCGCCGTCACGCGGGCGGGATTGAGGCCCGATATATAACGCGTCGTGCACTGGATGGTGCCCGACTCAGCCCGATTCATCTCCGCGGTGTCGTCGCAGCGCGCCGTCGCGATGTCGGCGCCGCCGACACGTTCGAGGCGCACCTTGATGTCAAAGTTGTCGAACTTCCGCAGGCCGCCGCCATCGGTCCAGTAGCCGTTCGCGCTCGCGCGTACCTGGCCCTGACTGTTCTCGGTGATGCACATCCTGATGTACACGTCGGTGTTGTAGCCGGAGGTGTCGAACTCCCTTTCCTGCGGTCCCCCGCAACCCGCCGCCTGTGCGGGTGAGCCGAGGACGACGACGCCGGTGGCCGCAAGAGCCAGGGCCGCCAGGGATGTGGTGATGCGCTTCATACGTCTCCTGTTGTGTGCGCGGACGGGATGGTCAGGCATGTGCACCACTGCAGCAAGTGAGCTCTGCAGCCAACGAGTTGGTGTCTCCACCAGAGCGTGATCATGAGTGATCCTATGCAGCTCACCCGGCACCTCATCGTATGAATGTGCGATTTCTGTAGTGAGGGTTGTGTGCGAGAGAAGTGACCTCGCTGGGGCCGTTTCTCGTGAGGCCGGTGCAGGGCCTGTCGGACTCGGGCCTGGTCAACCACAAGCCGCAAGGAGGCACTGTCGAGGCCGTTTCGAGGGAGGCACCGCGGCCGGCCTATGCCTCGCCCTGTGGTGCCAGCAGTTCGAACAGGCCGGAGAATCCCTGGTGGCCGTGGCCGTCCGCGATGCGTCGGTCCATCAGCTTCTTGACCTCCCGCATCCGCACACTCTCCACGCCGAGAGACTCGCGGTGGCCGATCAGGTCGTCCATCAGCGCCGCCTGGACATCGAGCGAGCCGAGGTCCGGCCCGTACTTCCCGCTTTCGACCGCTCGGACCATCGAGGTCAGCAGTGCCGGGTACCCGGCCAAGGAAGCGCCGAACCGGTCGGTGAACCCGGCCAGGTCCGCTCCCTCCGCGCGCAGCAGGCGCAGGGTGTGCAGGTAGCCGATGAGCAGTTCGTACGACGTGGCGACCTGGGCGAGGAACTCGACGGCAGCGGCGCCAGGGTCCTCACCGTGATAGGTGACGGTGCCCAGTTCCCGCAGAGTGCCCTCATGGGCGGCGAAGGAGCTCCCGGAACCGCTGAAGGTGAGGAGGATGTTCTGGGTGCCCATGCAGGGCGGGTGCCCCATGATGTTGCCGTCGATATATCCGGCGGCGCCATGCTCGCGCGCCCAGCGCTCGTTGGCGCGCGCCTGGGACGGCGAGCCGCTGGTCACATTGACCAGCGTGCGGCCGGTGATCGCGGTGCCGACAGAGGTCATTACCTGTTCGACCGCGGTGCCGTCGAGCAGGGCCACCACCACCAGCGGACTGGCCGCGACCGCGTCAGCGGCGGTGGGTACGGCTGTGGCGCCGGCGTCGGCCAGTGCGTCGGCCTTGGCCGCGGTGCGGTTCCAGACAGTGGTGGGGTGGCCGCGGTCAAGGAAGCTTCTGGCGATCGCCGAGCCCATGGCGCCGAGGCCGAGCACGGTGACCGGACACGCTCGTGCCACCGCGCGGTTGGTGGTGTCCGCTGCTCTGGTCATGGAGGGGCCTCCTGAAAGTCGGAACGAGGCATCGGATGAACGCCCGTGCAGCGCACCTTGTTCGCATGGCTGAAGGCGTGACCAGCTTCGCCACCGCCGTTACCTGAAACAACACCGATCCGCTGAAGTACCGTCCAGTGCGGCTAAACAATCGGGGAGCGCAGAGCATGCAGCGCCACTGGCACCAGATCCTGACCCAGCTGCAGTCCCTGGCCGACATGAAGGGGCCAGGCACGCGCCCACCCCGATCGCGTGCGGGCCGACAAGGCGTACGCCTCCCGCAAGAACCACGCCTACCGGCGGCGCCGAGGAATCCGATGCACCATGCCCGACAAGGCCGACCAGGCACGCAACAGAAAGAAGCTCGGCTCCCGCAGCGGCCGGCCTCCGCGTTTCGACCCGGCAGACTACCGCGAGCGCCATGCTGTCGAATGCGGAATCAACCGTGTCAAGCGACATCGCGCGGTCGCCATGCGGTGCGACAAGCTTGCCGTCCGCTACGAGGCCGTTGTGCTGATCGCGGCCATCGGAGAGTGGCTGCGACCAGCACCCTCCCGCCCCTGAACCACCCAGGTGTCCCAGCTCAGACGAGGTCCTTGCTGAAAAACTCGATCAGCCTGGCGACGGCAGGAGTCACGTACTGGTCGCGGTCGTACAGGTCGACGTGGGTAGCGCCCTCGACGAGGAACAGTTCGGCGTTGCCGGGGCTGTCGGCGACGGCCTTCTCGGAGAACCCGCGGGTCACCGCCGCGCTACCGGCGATCATGAGCAGCGGGCGGGGGGCGATCTTGGCGACGTCGGCGAAGGAGTCGAACTGTTCGAGGAGGTCCGCGCTGCGCACGACCATGTCGCCCGTGGAGCGGGGGTGGTGGCCGCGAGGCGTCTTGTAGTAATCGACGAACTCGGCCGTCGGGGCGGGGGTGTCGGCGTCGGCCGTCTCGGGAAGCACGGCGAACGTCGCCGCGGGCTCGCCGGCGGCCTCGGCGCTGCGGAGCTTTCCGGAGTTCGCCACCATCTGCTGCCAGCCCTCGGAGTCAGCACCCCGGAAGAAGCTGGGGACGTCCGTCCCGGACACGCCCGCCACGGCCTTCATCCGGTGGTCGGTCTGGGCGGCGTAGGGCACGTAGGCACCCGAGCCGCACACGCCCATCACACCGATGCGCTCGGAGTCGATCTCGGGGCGGGTGGTGAGGTAGGAGACCGCCGCGCGGAAGTCCTCGGCGCGCTGGAAGGGGTCCTCCAGGCCGCGGGGCATGTCCTCGGACTCGCCCTGGAACGCGGCGTCGAAGGTCAGCACCGCAAATCCCTCCTTGACCAGGCGTGTCGCGTACGCTGCCGGCGCCTGCTCCTTGACACCGGTCGTTGGGTGGCCGACGACGATACCGGCGAGCGGTCCATCGACGCAGTCGGGAAGGTAGAGGTGCCCGGCCAACTGCAGGCCGTTGGCCGGGAAGCGGACGTCAGTCCTCATGTTCTGCTCCTGCGGGATCATGGGTGGCCGGCGATCTGCGGGCCTGCATCCACTGTCCGGCCGCCAGCCGGGCGCAGGAAGGTCGCGCTGCTTCCTAGGAACGATCCTTCCCAGGCAGAGCCCCGTCCTCGGCGGCATGCTGGAGGAATGACCGGTTCCACACATCTTCGTGAACTCGGCGAGTTCCTCAAGCACCGCCACGGCGAACTCACACCCGCGCAGGTGGGCCTCCCCGAGCACGCGCACACCCAGCGCCGCGTGCGGGGGCTGCGCCGCGAAGAGGTCGCCGAGCTCGCCGCGATCAGCACCGACTACTACGTACGCATCGAACAGGGACGACTGGCCCCGTCACCACCGGTGCTCGACTCCCTCACGCGCGTGCTGCGGCTGGACGGCGACCAGAGGACGTACGCGGAAGGACTGGTCGCCCAGGCCGCGCGGGCCGGACACCGCACCACGCCGCGCCGGTCCGCCCGCCCCACGGTGCATCCGCACCTGACCCGGCTGCTCGCCCAGCTCACCGGCACACCCGACATCGTCTTCGGCCCGCGACTCGACATCCTCGCGTGGAACCCGCTGGCGGCGGAGCTGCTGTGCGACTTCGCGGCCGTGCCCCAGCACGAGCGCAACTACGTCCGCATGGTCTTCACGGACCCGGTGATGCGCGACATCTACCCGGACTGGGAGGACGTGGCCCGCACCTGCGTCGAGGTTCTGCGCATGGAGGCCGGAACGAACCCGACCGACCCGGCCCTCACCGCCCTTGTGGGCGAACTGGCAGTCGCCGACCAGCACTTCCGAACCTGGTGGGCCGAGCACCGCGTCGCGCACCCGGACTTCGGCAGCAAACGCATCGCGCACTCCACCGTCGGCGAACTCACCCTCGACTGGGACACCTTCCGCTACGCCGGCGCACCGGAACAGCAGCTCGTGCTCTGGTCGGCCGAACCAGGCACCCCAGACGCGGAACGACTGGCCGCTCTGGCCCGCGGCACAGCCCAGGGCCCGTGACCTTCCTGAGCATCAAAGCACCTGAAACGTCGCGCAGCAGTGGACCATCACCACTTGCGAAACAGGCCCTAAAGGGTGTTGCACAAGGCTGTGTTTGGGCAGGTCGGGGCCTGTGGGGGCAGTTCTCTGGTCATGATGTGAGGGCGAGGTTGTGCTTGTGGGCGACGGCCTGGACGGCGTGGTGGAGGCCGTCGCCGTGCTGCCGGCAGTCGCGGAGGATCTTGTAGTTCTTCATCCGGCCGATCACGTGCTCCACTCGTGCGCGGACCTTTCGGTGGGCGGCGTTGTCAGATTCCTCGCCCGGCAGGAGTTCGCGTCGGGGGCGTTTGCGTTGCGGGGTGACCATGCCGCAGTTGAGGTAGGCGCCGTCCGCGAGGACGGTCAAGTCCTGGCAGTGTTCGGCCAGGACGGAGGCTCGCCAGGCGTGCGCGTCCGCGGTGGTGCCCGGCACGGGCCGGCCTGCCGCGATGACGAGGCGGGTGTCGGCGTCCACGATGACCTGCACGTTCGCGGAGAACTGGTAGTTGCGGGAGGAGGAGCCGACGTTCCGGTCGCGGACCGGGACCAGGGTGCCGTCCACGATTTACAGCCGGTCCGCCGTATCCGTCGGCCGGGACACCGGCTCGAGGGCCAGCAGGGGTCCCAGGCGGTGAATCACCCGGCACGCGGTGGACGAGGAGACTCCGAACAGGGGGCCCAGCTGCCGCATGGTCAGGTTTGTGCGGTAGTACACCGCGACCAGCAGCAGGCTCCACGGCCGGCCCTGCATCGTGCCGTTGCCCCCGCGCTCGCGCACCGCTCTGAGCAGACGAGCAAACTGCGTTACCCGAAGCCCGGTGAACGTCTCCACCCACACCCGTTCAGCACTCAACATCCCAGCCATACAAGGAAAATGCCCAGCTCGCAGCCTTGTGCAACACCCTTTAGGGCGCACGGCCCACTGCCGGGGCTGTTGACAGGACGCATCAGCCAGGTCCTCCAGACACTCGAGCGCCGGGTCGGAGTGCCCCTGTTCGAGCACCAGCTCTCGTGTCACCCTCACTTCGGTCGACGGACGGTTCCGTGACGGCCTCTTGCCCCACGCCCAATCCTTGACGAGACACTCGCCCGCGGTCGCCGCGGGGCGCGGCATCACGGCTCCCTGCGGATTGGCCTTCCAGTTCGATGGCTGCAAACCTGCTGCTGATGACCATGGAGACGTTCCGCTGGTCCGTCCGGACTGCGACGTGACGATCCAGAAGATCCAGCTCTCCGATCCCTACTGACCGCTGCGAAGCTCGCAGGCGCACCTGACGGTCACCGAACTACCCGTGGACGGACCGGATCTGGGTGGCCTTCGCAGGTGAGCCCGGCGCCGAGCCGGATTCGAGTCCGGCATCGGATCCCTCCGGGGGAAAGTGACACTCGATCAAGCGAGCGCGATCTCGCAACATTCGCCAGCGGTGGTGGTCGTCCCCACGGTGGGCCGGGGCGTGGCGTGGCGGGTGGTCAGGCTTGAGGTCATTCATGCGCGACAGTCCCGGCATGCGTGATGGGAGCGGGCTGTTCGAGCTGGTTGTCACGCTGTGGAACAGCCTGATCGAACAGGGACCCGCTCTCGACCGGCCCTGTCATAGTGGCCGCATGAATTTGATCAAATACGGCCACGCCTGTGTGCGGCTGGAGGCGGACGGCCGGGTGCTGGTGATCGACCCTGGGACGTTCTCAGAGGCCGAAGCGCTCGACGGGGTCGACGAGGTGCTGGTGACGCACGAGCACCCCGACCACCTCGACATCGCCAAGCTCGTGGCGGCAGGTCAGCGCAACTCCGCGTTCAGGGTGTACCTGCCGCAGGCAGCGATCGAGTCGGCCCCCGAGCTGGGCGGCACGGCGGTCGCCGTCGAGACGGGGCAGCGGTTCACGGCGGCCGGGTTCGCCGTCGACGTCGTGGGCGGGACACACGCCGAGATCTACGACGGCCTGCCCGGCTGCGCCAACGTCGGCTTCGTCGTCGACGGCACGGTCTACCACCCGGGCGACTCGTTGTTCGTCCCGCCGTCGCCGGTGGAGACGCTGCTCATGCCGGCGGCCGCACCTTGGCTCAAGCTCTCCGAGGCGCTGGACTTCGTGCGGGCGGTACGGCCGAAGCGGGCGTTCCCGATCCACGACGCCACACTCAACGAGCTCGGCCAGGAGTACTTCGACGGCTGGTTGGACCTCAAGGGCGGCGCCGAGTACGCGCGCATCCCGGTCGGTGGGTCCGTGGCAATCCGCTAGCGGCGCCCGCTTCGCAGAACGGCTGCCGGCCGCCTCGTCGACCGTCGCAGACCGAAATGATCAGTTCCTGGGCCGGTACGCGCGCATCCGGACTCAGGTAGCGGATTCCGTCCCCCTCCGGCGGTGACCCGGTCTCCCGCCCGATCGGGTACCGACGGCTTCCCGCTGTGCGCCAGCTCCATCGCTCGTCCCACACCAACGCCGGCACCGGCGCATCCGCGGTGAGCATCACGGCCGCGGACACCACGTCATCGGCGACGTGGACGACGCCGACGTCCTGGCGGACGGCCAGGCCCTCGGTGGTGAGGGCGTCGGCAACCTCCTGGATATGCGGGCGTGCCGCCCTCGCCCGCAGCCCCGCGACCGCGTACGCGGTCGCGGCCCCGTGCGTCATCATCGGGTAGCCCGAACCGGAGCGCGGCCTCGGCCGGCTCTAGGCACGGCTCGTCGGTGACGAGGCCGGCCAGCCGCCGGCCGCGGAGGCGCGACAGTGCGCGGACAGCGGTGGTGAAGGACAGGCCGAGCTCACCCAAGACGGCCTGCGACGTCACGGCCGGGTCGACATCGAGGGGCCACCGGCGCGATCGCCGAGCCGCCGCTGAGCCGAGACCATCTCGACGTCACACGGCGGCCAGGACCTCTCCCTCTCCGTCGTCGACCGGCCCGAGACACCTGTGCTCAGTAGTAGGAGTTCATGAGTGTGGTGGCCCAGGCCGGCTGGGTGACCGGATGGCGTGGGGCGAACTCGACCAGGTACGGCTTGATGTCCAGGACGGGGGTGCCCGACAACGCGTCCAGGTCGGCGACCTGCAGGCTCAGGCCGTCCACAGCGAGCAGTCGGCAGCGGGAGACGCCGAGACGGTTCGGACGGTACGGCCCCCGGTGAGCGAATACCCCTACGGGGTCGGCGCTCGGGTTCCCTCGTGGTGGGCGGGGTTCGGTCCGCACCTCGGCCGGATGGATCCGGTCGAAGACGAAGACGACCTCCAGGTGAGAGAAGCACTCCAGGCCGAGCACCGCCGAGGCGGTGAAGCTCTCGTCATCCAGCCGGATCACGGCTCGGACGTCGTGCCAGTCGTCCTCGACCATCTCGCTGCGCCCGCCCACCACCCGGCCGACCGGTCGCAGGGTCATGGCGTCGTCGGCCATGGTGATCTCCACCTTTCAGTAGCGTTGCTGGGCGTCACGTCGCAGTGTGAACCAGAAGGTCGGCATCGCGTTCGTGCCCGGTGTGACGTCGAGCAGCTCCCACCCGGCGAACCTGGCGCGGAGCTCGTCGGCGGTGACGCCCGCCGCCCACGATGCGACCTCGGTCACCGGATTGCCGAGCGGCTCGGGGCCGTACCCGAACATCAGCAACCTCGCTCCGGGAGCGGCACGTCGGGTGAGTCCGGCGGCGTAGGCGTCGCGACGGTGCAGCGGGACCCCGCAGTAGCAGCTCAGGTCGAAGAACAGGTCGAAGGGGCCCGGCACGTCCAACTCGTCGAGGCGGGTGGCGTCTCCGTGCAGCAGCCGTACCGCCGCTCCCGCGGCTGCGGCCTTCTGCTTCGCCTGGTCGACGGCACGGTCGATGAGGTCGACAGCCGCCACCTCCCAGCCGTTCTGTGCGAGGTAGAGGGCATTGGTGCCCGTACCGCAGCCGAGTTCGAGGGCGCGGCCGGGCGGCAGCGCGCCGTGCCCCTCCACGAGGGCGACCAGTTCAGGTGGTGTCACTCCCGTGTCCCACGGCGGCTTCCCGGCTCGGTAGAAGCGCTCCAATGCCCGGTGGACGGACTCCTCCTCCGGGTCTCGTCGCGTGGAAGCCCGGTCAGGGACGGGTTCCCGGATGGCGTTGGGCTGATCCATCGTCTCCTCCACGAATCTAGAGTTGAACTCTAGTGACTGACTCTAGAGGTATACTCGCACCATGGATGGAGTCAAGCGGCCGGACAAGAGAGCCGAGCGCTCACGCCGCACCCGCGAGAAGATCGTCGAGGCGGCTCGCGAGCTGTTCGTCGCACAGGGTTACGGCGCGACGAGCCTTCAGGAGGTTGCGGACCGGGCAGGCGTGGCCGTTCAGACGGTGTACTTCGTCTTCCGCAACAAGCGCACGCTGTTCAAGGACGTCGTCGACACGTCCATCGCCGGGGACACCGAGCCGGTCGCCACGATGGATCGCGAGTGGTTTCGCGCCGCGTGCGCCGAGCACACCGCGGCCGGGCAGTTGCGCGCGCATGTCCACGGCACCCGCGACATCCTGGGGAGGGTCGCGCCGATCCTGCCGCTCATCGCCGCCGCCGCGGCCACCGACCCGGAGATCGCCGCGCAATGGCCGGACGGCCCCGACCCGCGCCACACCGTCCAGTACGCGGCGGCCGAAGCCCTCGTCGCCAAGCCCGACATCCGTCCCGGCCTCTCCGTCGAGACCGCGGCGGACCTGTTGTTCGGCCTGCTCAGCCCGGAGCTCTACCTGATCTTCGTCCGCGATCGCGGCTGGCACCCGGACGCCTGGGAAGAGTGGGCCCGCACCACCTTGACCTCCCAACTCTGCGCCGCCCCCGACTGAACCGGCCGGAGGTCACGATCACACCTCCTCTCCGGTCGGCAATCCCGGTGACCCACCCACTCCATCCGCCTTCTGCGGGCCGGTTCAGCGGCAGCGGCGACCCCTCCCGTGCCGCACCCAGGTCTGGCACCAGTGAGTGCGCGCAGCCGACTGCCGGAACCGTTGTTAGAACTCTGGTCAACTGCTGTACCTGTTGGTAACTTTCGGCGCTGTTACCGGCAGGTACACCCGCGATCCACGAGTCGAATCCGAGGTCCCCCATGCGCCGCACCGCGATCGGGTCACTGGCCACCGCAGTCGCAACCGTTCTGGCCGTCACCGCCCTTCCCGCAACCACCGCCGCGGCGGCCCCCTCGGCCTCGTCCGCCTCGTCGGGACTCACCGCGTCGGACGACTCCTTCTACACCTACGACGGCAGCAAGCCTCTGGCCTCGTACGCACCGGGCGACGTGCTCAAGACGCGGACGCTGCAGTACCACGTGCTCGGCATCCCCACCCCCGTCAAGGCGACGCAGTTGCTGTACCGCACTCAGGACGCGCAGGGCCGCCCGTCCGCCGGCGTCACGTCCATCGTGCGCAGTCCGAGCGGCGACGGGAGCAAGGCGGTCTCGTACCAGTCGTTCTACGACTCCCTCAACCCCGCCGACTCACCGTCGCGCGCCATCGCCGGTGACGTCTCCCTCGGGGGGCCTCATCCCCAACGGCGAATCGCTCCTGCTGGTGCCGCTGCTGCTGGCGGGCTACAACGTCGTCATCCCCGACAGCCAGGGCCAGACCGCGGACTTCGCCGCCGGCCCCGAGTACGGCACGAACACCCTGGACTCGATCCGGGCCGCCAGCCGGGCCCCGGGAACCGGACTCGACTCCCGCACCCGGGTCGGCCTGGCCGGCTACTCCGGCGGAGCCATCGCCACCCACTGGGCAGCCGCGCTCGCCCCGAGCTACGCACCCGACGTCAACCGGAGGCTGGTCGGCTACGCGGAGGGCGGGCTACTGGTCGACCCGGCCCACAACCTCAGGTACATCGGCGGCAGTTCCGTCTGGGCCGGCGTCGCCCCCATGGCCGTCATCGGGGCCGCCCGCGCGTACGACATCGACTTCACGCCCTACCTCAACAGCTACGGACGCGAGGTCTTCAACAAGCTCGAGCACGCCTCGATCGTCAACGCCCTGGGCCAGTACCCGGGTCTGACGTGGAAGAAGATGGTGAAGCCTCAGTACGCCGACCCGAACTCCGTGCCCGCGTTCGTCGAGGCCGTGAACAAGCTCAACCTCGGCTCGGCCGCGACCCCGACGATCCCCGGATACATCGCACAGGGCAACGGCGGCGTCTTCGAGGGGACCCTCAGCAATCTGCCGGGCATCGGCCGGGGCGACGGCGTGATGGTCGCCGGGGACGTGCGCTCGCTCGCACGGCAGTACTGCGACAAGGGCAGCGCGGCCGTCAAGTACCGGCAGTACGACCTGCTCAGCCACGTCGGCGCCGCCGTGCCGTGGGCGCCGACCGCACTGACCTGGCTCAACGACAGGTTCGCCGGCAAGACGGCTCCCTCGGACTGCGGCCGGATCCCTGCGGGCAACTCGCTCGCGCCGGAGGTGCCGACCGGCTCCTGATCCCGGGCTGCCGCGCGCAGGGCGGGCTCGGACATCGCCTCCGTGTTGCCGGTGCATGGCGCCGCCCGACGCCCGCCCACTCTTCAATTCAGGCACATGCCAAGGATGTGACATGTCATTGGCTCTGTTCACGTCCAGCAGCAGAGTTTGTCCACCGGTTTGGACTCTCGTCCACTTGTTGTGATTAATGAAGTGGTGACGCGGGAGGGTGAGTGGAGCGCTGCACAGCCGATCAGCTCCGGGTGATGTCGTTCGAGGAGCACGTGCGGGCTCGTCCGGCCATGTACTTCCGTGTCGAGCGGGACAGCGCGGAGCTGCCGACGGAGGTACTTCAGCGGGTGGTGTGGGACGCGATGCACCACCGTGACGGCACGCAGGGGCAGATCAGCGTCGAGATCACATCCGACCTCAGCTTCACGGTGGAGGACGAGCGATCGCACAGCGCCGACGAGCGGGGAAAGCCCCTGCCCGGGTTCTACGGATCGCTGCTCGACAAGGACCGGTGGGCTCCTGCAGCCGCCGCCGCGCTCAGCGTCCGCACGGTCATCGAGGTCTGGCTGGACGGCCAGAAATACCGTCAGGAGTTGGCCGGGGCGGTTGCCGCCAGTCCCTGGGAGGAGTGCCCCGGGCCCAGGCGGCACGGAACGAGGACCACGTTCCACCTCGACCCCTCGTACATCGGTCCGGGCGAGGCCATCGCCTGGGCACTGCGGCCAGAGGAACTACAGGAAGAGGGATGCGAGGCACACCCCTCACCTGCGAGGTTCCCGATTCACGATCTGCGCCCAGGAGCCAACGGCTCAGCGGGCGAGTAGGACCCGCTTCCGTAGCAGGCCGAAGCCGGCGCGACCGAACATCTGCCGCTTGAGCATCGCGGCCCGTAAGAACATCAGCGCCTGATCCTGGCCCGGTTGCCGTCCCACCGATGCCGGCCGCGTCGCGGGTGGCCGCCGTTCCCCGCGCGACGGCACTCGACGGCCGTGCACCCCAACTCTGCGCAAGAAGCCTCAAAGCCGCGATCCGAGCCACCAAGGACGTTCGCTGTGTACAGGCCGGCATCTGCACGGACAGCACGCCGAGCCGTCTCGAGGATCTCCTGCGACCGGGGTGAATCCTTTTCGGGCTCCCCCGCCTCTTATCCGTGTACCGGCCGCGTGGGCCGACGGACATCAGGAGGAAACCATGGTCATCGGCATCGTAGTGATCGGCGCACTGCTCGTGTCCGCGTGCAGCGTGCACCTCATGAGGCGCTGGAAGAAGAGCCGTGGCTGACCAGTACCTTCACGCACAGTGCCCTCCGTAGGAGTAGGAGACATGACACGACGCTCACCCTGGCCGGACGATCGGCTGATCAGGGCCGCTCAGGACGGCGACGTCACTTCGCTCACCGCTGTCGTCATCGAATCGCAGCCTCATGTGCGGAAGTTCGCCAGATCGCTGTGCGCCTCACCGCAGGACGCCGAGGACGCGGCGCAGGAGGCGTTGATCATTCTGTACCGGAAGATCGGCACGCTCCGGGCCACCGGCGCGCTCGCCTCCTGGATGTTCCGCATCGTGCGCAACGAATGCCTCCGCCACGTACGGCTCCTCGTCCCACGCAGTGACCCGGCAGACGCCGAACCGGAGACGAGCACCGAGCAGTCCGCCGAAGACGCAGTACTGCGCAGGATGGAAGCCGAACGGATCGCGGCTGCGGTGAGTGCGCTTCCTCGTGACCAGCGGCAGGTCCTCATCATGCGGGACCTCCAGGGCCTGCCCGGCAACGCCGTCGCCCGGTCACTCGGTCTGAGCAACGCCGCGATGAAGTCACGGCTGCACCGAGCCCGTGCAGCACTGCGTCACGCACTCGCACTGACCGACCCATCAGCTGACCAAGCCACCGATCAAGCAGCCGGAGGAGAGGCTCGAACATGAACACGGTCACATCCGCGAAGCGCACGAACAGCCCGGCCGCCGTAGAACCCACAGCACCTCAGCCGAACTTCGCCAGCAAATCCGTCCCGCGCCATCTGGCACGCGGCGCCATCGGCTTCGGGCTGATCGCCGGCTCGATCGCCCTGGTGCCCGCCTTCGGCCCCGTCACCCTGCTGGCAGCCCCGTTGGCCCTGATCGCCTTCCGCGGCTGCCCCACCTGCTGGGCAGTCGGCCTGACACAAACCATCTCCCGCGGTCGTCTGGAACGCACCTGTGTGGACGGCGTCTGCACCCTCACCAAGGCGGACCCCAAGAGGACTACACGCACGCCGACATCCGGCACCGCCACCAGGCTCCCGGACACACCGCGGTAACCACCCGCCCGACGGCGAACGTCGACAGGAACCCCAGCACATCACCGAGGCCGATGAGCGCGGTCTCAAGCCCCTGGGCACCGACCACATCTCCCCCTCCGCACCTGGCGACAACTTGCGCACTTCTCAGTGCCTTCTTCCGCCGTGTGTGCCGGAGAACGAGCATGTGGGCGCAGAAACGATCACCCTTCTGAGAGGACATCTATGGCCACCGCTGCCGAAGCCCCCTACCCCACCACCGTCGTCCGCGTCCCGCACCAGAGATCTCTACTGCTGCGCAGAAGACCCCTGTTGGCCGCCTCTCTCACGCTTCTCACTCTTGGTATCGGCCTCAGCCCCGCCTCGGCGCAGGCGGACAAGGCCGCGGCATCGATCGTGTCCCCGGCCGGGCCGGACGGAGTGGAGGTCTTCAACGAGGACACGCCTTCCGGTGACGCTCCCTCCGCCAAGGCAGTCCAGGCCCTCTACGCGGCCGAGCAGCGGGCCGAAGCGAAGCCCGCGGAGTTTGCGCCCCCGTACCTCGACCGGGCCAACGAGACCGTGGTCGCACCCGTCGTCACGTCCTCCGGCGCCGCCGCCACCGCGGGCAAGGACGTGCCGCGCGCGGCGAACAGCAAGGCGCTCCTGTCAGGCATTCAGGACGAGGCCATCGGCCTGACGAACGCCCAGATACCGGGTGCGGACGCCATCTACGCGTCGCGCATCCAGGCCGACCACAACCGGGTGGTGGTCCAGGTCCGGAGCGTGACACCCAACTGCGCGCAGGACTCGCCCGCCGGTACGGCAGTGACAGGATCGCCATCCAACTGACCCCGGGCGCGCGCCCGCTCCAGCCCGCCTACGGCGGGCGGCAGAACGACACGAGCCCCTTCCTCGGCGGAGCCTCGTTCGACGCGTCCGAATCATCCGCCATCTGCAGCACCGCGTTCGCGTGGCGCATCCCCGGCGGCTATCACGGCATGCTCACCGCCGGCCATTGCATGCCGAACGGTGGCGGCGCGTGGTCCAGCGGCAATCAGTTCATGGGCTACTCGATCAGCAACAACTGGAACGACGGCGTCGGTACGGTGCGCTACCCGAACGACCCGTACGACCGCGGTGACCTGTCGCTGATCCAGGTTCCGGCGGGCCAGGCGGCGAGCGTCGCCCGCGTGTACGTCTACGGAGTGAACTCCAGCGACTGGCGCAACGTGACAGCGCGCTGGAACCGCAAGTCGTACTACGGCGACAAGTTCTGCACCAGCGGCGCGAGGACCGGCGAGCAGTGCAACTGGACTGTGCAGAACGCGAGCATGTCCCTCAGGTACGACTCCGGTGAAATCATCCGCAATGTGACGGAGGGATACCGGAGAACCGGGATCTGCACCGATCACGGGGACTCCGGCGGCGCCGTCTACACGGTGGACGGGGCCGGCCAGGTCTGGGCCAAGGGCGTCTACAGCGGCGGCACCCTCGGCGGGTCCGACGACTGCTACGTCTACTTCACCGAGATCACGGACGCCGTGAACGCGCTGCCCGGCGACATCGCCACGCTCTGACCGGAGACAGGACGACCGTGAGGATCTGAAGGAACGGTTAGGGGTGATGGTTCTGCGGCCCGGCGGAGACTGCGGCCCGGCGGGCGGCTGCGTGGAGCCAGGGACCGATGGATCCATCGTTGGTGAGGTCGGCGCGGTAGGCCAGCGCCGCGGCCAGGTAGCGGTGCTCCCTATAGCTGTACCGCCATCGGAAGCTGCGATGGACCTTGTCAGGGTCGGGACAGGGCTGGAGACCGCCCCCGTCGCGGGGCTCCCAGACAGTGAGGCGCCAGGCCGGGCCCCCGTCGCCTCCCAGGTATCCGTGCGCGCCCGCAGCCGTCGCCGCATCGGGGAACGCGAATACCTGGACGGAGATGTAGACGGGGTTCTCGGGCGTGGCGTGGGGGCCGGGCTGCTCCGCGTAGACGGCTGCGATGACTTCGGTGCAGTCGCGGTGCACGAGTTCTCCGGCCCAGTCGTCGGGGCCCGTTTCCTGGGCTGGGCGCGTCTCCTCGCCGATCCGCGCGAACTCGATGTCCAAGTCGTTGGTGAAGCGCTTCGGCAGCAGGGCGTCCGCGGTGAACGGCGTCTCGTCGGTGGAGGCGCGGTTCCAGGAGTCGGGGGCGGGCCGGCTGGGCGCGTGTGGCGTGACGTCCATCGGGCGGGTGCGCGAGGGCGGGGGCATCGCCGCGGTGGGAGCTTCTGCTGCCGCGGACGATTCCAGGAGTGCCTGGAGCCGCTGTTGGACCTGCTGTGCCGTCTGGGGGCGCCGGTCGGGATCACGCTGCAGGAGTTCAGCGACGAGGGCGGTCACCTCGGGCGGCAGGCCGGCGCGATGCGCATCGAGGGACGGGGCGTCCTCGTCGAGCTTGCGCCGCACGACCGCGAGGCTGTTGTGCCCGGTGAAGGGCGGCCGGCCGGTGAGCATCGCGAAGAGCATCCCGCCGAGTGCGTACAGGTCGGAGCGTTCGTCGCCGCGTTCCGTGAGGAACTGCTCGGGTGCGCCGAACTCCGGTGTTCCGGCCGGGGTCAGTTGGGAGGAGCGCGCCACGGTGAACGCTGCCTGGACGAACCCGGCGATCCCGAAGTCGATGACCTTCACCAGCCCGTCGCCGGTGAGGATGACGTTGTGGGGCTTGATGTCGTAGTGGATGACCTGGGCGTGGTGGGCGGCCTCCAGGGCAGCGCAGACGCCGCTGGCGATGGCCACGGCTCGCGTGAGGGGGAAGGAGCTCTCCGCCTGGAGACGTGCTGTGAGCGTCTGGCCGTCGACCTTCTCCATGACCAGGAACAACACGTTGTCGTGGATGCCCCGGTCGTAGAGGCCGGCGACGTTGGGGTGGACGATCTGCGCGGCGGCGACCGCTTCGCGCTCGAACCGCCGGGGCAGGTCAGCGTGGGCGATCCCGTCGAGATCCAGCAGCTTGAGTGCGACCTCACGGTGGAGCACGCGATCCCGGGCGGCCCACACCTCGCCCATCGCGCCCCGGCCCAGACGGCCGTTCAGCTCGTAACGGTCCGCGATCAGCTTGCCCCGCTCCATGCCCCTCCCCCGCTTGCCCCTGACATGGCGGTGGCCAGGATACGAGACGCCTCCACACCTGCGAGGACGAACTCCAGGAGACATGCAGGACGGTGACGTTTCGTGCAGGCTGCGGCGCAGTGTCCGTGACATCTCTCCGCCACGAGGAGCGCCGGGCAACGATCACCAGCGCGGCGGGCAACGATCTGAGGAGCGGGCGCGACCCAGCTGATCAGCCACACTCAAGCCCCTTTGCCGCGTCCAACCGGCTGGTCCGCAGGCCAGTGTGGGTTCGGCATGCCGTCATCGCTCATGTGCGCCCGCTCCCAGATCCCTTTCCACTTGAACGGTGTCTCCGGGACGAATGGGTGCCGCTGTCCGCATGGACAGGGCGTCAGCACCCACGCGCATCCCCTGCACAGCTCAACCCAGCCGTGCCCGGTCGAGTTGGCCACCAGCGGTCCCTCGTCCCCGCAGGCGGGGCAGCCGGGGAGGTCGGCGCCGTCCAGAATCGCGTTCTGTCGCCGGACGTACTCAGGCAGCCTCAGCGACGGATGACGCAACGGGTCTTCGTACCAGGCCCGGTTCGGGTCCTCCCACCACCTCCGCAGCCACCACGGGCGCGGATTCACCACAGCCCGCCGCCCCGCCCGCTTCTCCGCCCGGCGTTGCGCGGCGTACTCCTCCGCTCGGGCGAGCCACAGCACCCGCGCCTCATGCAGTTCCTCGACCGCCCGCACCAGCGCGTCCGGGTCCGCCTCCAGCCGCGGAGGGATCGCGGCGCTGAGCGTGAGGTGGTGGTACGTCGCCCGGAAGCCGTACGGAGCAAAGAGGGTGATGCAAGTCCGCAGCGCGCTGTGCCGCCGGCGGATGGGGAGACGGGCGTCGTGCACGTGCGCTCGGTGGGTCAGGAAGCTGGTCATGGTGCGGGCGCCAGGTCCAGTGCCCGTGCCAGGGCGGCGGTGACGGTGGCGGCGTGTGCCGGCAGGTGTTGTTCAGCCCAGATTCCGGCAAGGCCGAGGAAGTTCTGCAGATCCTGCCGGGCACCCGCGACGAGCCTGCGTGTCTCGTCCACCGGCAGCTCGATCACCGGGCTGCCGTCCGGCCCGTAAACGTCGAACGACAGGCGGACCATGTCGCCGACACGTTCGGCCACCGACGACGGATCGTGGCCGAAGGAGGAGAAACCGGTGCCGTCGAGCACCTCCAGCCAGTCCCGCCACGTCTCCAGACCGTTGCAGCAGCCCGGCTCGACGAAGACGGTGTCAGTGGCATTCTCAGTCACCCGGAACCCTCCGGCGGCGAACAGATCAGGCAGGGTGAGCAGCCCGTGCAGGAACGCGCCGAGCGGGTCCGTCGGACACGGCCCGTGCTCCTCGTCCGGCTCGAAGTCGTTGCAGTGGGCGATCTGCATAACCGCCGTGCCGACCTCCGCTGGAGTGAGCTCCCCGTTCAGCACGAGGTAGCCAGATGCCTCGTGCTCGCCGACCGGCCAGAGCGCGAAGTCGTCGGCGGCGGACATCTCCAGAACGGGGTGCATCACCATCACACGGGGATGATGCCGGACCCACTGCTGCACTGCCATGGACTTTCAGCCGGCAGCAGGCTCGGAGCGTTGGATGTGCGCGTTCGCCACGCCACGCAAGGTGCCCATCGCCACCCGCTGGTCCAACAGACCGTTCTTCCGGCCGCCAACCACCGAGCTCTCGCCTCGACGAGCCGGGCTGCCGTTCGCTCCGCACCCGCCCGCTCCCTCATGCCGGAACGAGACCCGACGAGGGCAGCACCACAGTCAGGACGACAGCGGCGCTGAACACACCCCCCTGTCCTGCAGAGTCCGGTGACGATCATCCGCAGGGAGGCTCCCGAACCACTGGCACTGAAGACCAACTCGCCCCTCTTCAGGAGGCGGACCGGAACAGGGGTGGCGTGAGCAGCCCCTCCGGCGTGTGTCACGATCTCCCCCAACCTGTGGGGGGTGTTGCTGAATGGCGCAGAACATTGCGCTGCGGCCGGTGGTGGATCCGGCCCTCGAGGACACGGAGCGCGCGCTGCTGGAGAAGTCCGCCGACGGACTCTTCCCGGCCACGCTGCCGCTGCCCGCGGAGCCGGGGCTGGGCGGCCGTACCAAGGCGGACATCTGGACGGCCCTGGGGGTCTCCGCGGTGTGCGCGCTACTGCCGGTGACGATCCTGTGGGCGCTGATCGGCGTGTGGCCCGGCCTGGCCGTCGGGCTCGCGGCGCAGGCGGGGCTGATCTGGGTCGGGGTCCAGTTCGGGTTCGAGGCGTTCATCCTGACCGTCGTGGGTGTTCACCTGCTGGCCTGGCTGCTGATCGTCGTCCTCGGCTGCGGGACCGACGAGCGGCAGCGGGTGGCCCGACTGCGCCACGGCCACTACTACTTGGCCGAGGACTTCGGCGACGACTCCCTGCGCGAACTGCTGGGCCACTCGCCGCTGCGCCGGATGGAGCGCGCCCAGGCCGCCGTGACAGCGGTACTCGAGTCGCAGGTCGACCGGGAGGGGCTGCTGGACGACATCGCCAACGACGTGACGCTGCCGGCCCAACAGTACGAGATCGCCCAGCGCTTGGCCGAGCTGACCCGGCTGGCGCGGAAGGTGCGCACCGCTGCCGGGGACGCCTCCGGCTCGCGGGTGGAGCAGGTGCTGCGGACTCAGCGGCAGGCGCTGCGGCTGTCGTCGAGCGCGCTGGAGGAGCGGGTGGAGGCGCTGGAGCGGTATGCCGAGAACACCCGCGCGGCGGACGCGGCGTACCGCGAGTGGGAGGCCGTTCGAGAGCTGGAGCAACTCGGTGAGGACATGCACGAGTTGGTGGTGAATACGGTGCGGGACGAGCTGGCCGTCGCCGAGATCGAGGGGCTCGCCGACCGGTCCCGGCTCCATGACCTGCACCGGGTGCTGGACGAGGCGCGGGAGGCGGGGTTGCTGGCCACACGGTTCGCCGACGAGCCGGCCGGTGGCCGGTCCGGCGACAGCGGCCGGGCGTGAGGGGGCAGGACGACATGACGCAGACATCCCAGCCGAGACGCGAGTTCCACTCCGGCCGCGGCAAGAAGACCTTTGACCGGATCCCGGGCGGGTTCTACGTGGTCGCCGTCCTGGTGATCCTCTTCGAGGTGGTCATGCTCGGCGGAATGGGCCTGGTCCTGGCCATCGGCGACCCGAGCGACGACGGGGCATCCCCGGACAAGGAATCCCGGCGGGTCGAGGTCACCTACATCGCGACGGGCGACCACCCCTCGGTGAACCTCACCGTCGGGGAGGCGAACGGCAGCCACAATTCCTACGGGCACGTCATCCTGCCGTACCGCAAGACCGTCGAGCTGGCTGCGGGAGCCGACTTCTATCTGGACGTCACCAGCCGCGAGGACCAGGAAGGGGGCACTCTCACGTGCACCGTGCTGGTCGGCGGCAAGGTGGTCCAACAGGCGCACAGCACACCGGACTCCTCGTCCGCCACCTGCGCGGGCAGCACCGCGGACGCCCCGCAGCGCGGCATCCCAGTGCCCACTCTCACCCCCGGCGCCTCCCCGCTGCCCGAGGAGCGGCGGCTCACCGGGACCGTCAAGGTGCCCGACTACCCGGGCGAGGGCTCGCCGGTCATCGGCACCGTCACCGACTCCTCCCTGGAGTACGCGGAGCTGGGCGGCACGTGGGACCGGAGCAAGTCGCAGGATCCGGTCTTCGACGGCTTCACCCGCAAGCAGGAGGGGCGCCAGCGCACACTCGTGAAGTCCACGCAGGTCGACGAGGACATCATGGCGGCGGCCGGCGGCACCGGGGAACTGCGGGGCGTGGCGGGCGCGGTGATGGACGAGCGGCGTCGCTACGAGTACCCCCGCGACCAGGCGGTCCTGGTCGACGTCGCCTCGCAGCCGCTGAAGGTCGACGGACATGACGCCTGGCTGCTGGTCAGCGAGATCCACTTCCACAAACGCGGGGTGCCGTCCACGATGGACCTGAACGCGGTCCTCGTGGTCGACACCGGGCGGGTCCGCCCCTCGGTGCTGTGGGTCGTACTGCCGGAGACGAACAAGAAGCTCTGGCCGGACCTCAACACTCTGGTCGCTTCCGTGAAGGTCCGCTGACCTGTACCCATCCGGGACGGGCCCGGGTGCGCGCGACGTGTCCCGGGCCCGTCCCTTGCGGCATGCCTGGCGGGGAACGCCACGGGCTTCCGTCTGTGCCACCAGCTGGGCGTGCAGTTCGGCTCGGGGAGACACCGGGTGGCGAATGCGCCACCGACTGGGAGCGCACCCGGTTCGGCGCCGGCGTCGTCCGGACCGGAACACTGGCCCGGTCCCGCCGAGCAGAGTCCGGCTGGGGAGGTGCGGTCCGGTCTCACGACGTCCCGATGAGACCGGACCAAACTCCCTCAGCGCGCCGTTCAGGCGGGGACGGCGACGGTCTCCGACGTGACCGGCGCGGCGGTCCGCGAGGCGAGGTAGCGCTCGGCGTCCAGGGCCGCGGCCGCGCCGGTGCCGGCGGCGGTGATGGCCTGGCGGTAGGTGTGGTCGACGACGTCGCCGGCACCGAAGACGCCGGGAAGGTTCGTACGGGTGGAGGGCGAGTCCACCTTGAGGTAGCCCTCGGCGTCGAGGTCGAGCTGCCCGGTGAACAGCTCGGTGCGGGGATCGTGGCCGATCGCGATGAACAGCCCCGTCACGTCCAACTCGCGGGTCTCATCGGTGAACACGTCCCGCAGGACAACGCCGGAGAGCATACCGTCCTTCTCCTTGATCTCGGCGATCTCGCTGTCGAAGGCGAAGGAGATCTTGTCGTCCGAGAACGCCCGGTTCTGCATGACCTTGGAGGCGCGCAGGGTGGAGCGGCGGTGGACGACGGTGACCGAGCGGGCGAACCGGGTGAGGAAGGTGGCCTCTTCCATGGCGGTGTCGCCGCCTCCGACGACCACGATGTCGCGGTCGCGGAAGAAGAATCCGTCGCAGGTCGCGCACCAGGACACGCCCCGGCCGGAGAGGGCGTCCTCGTTGGGCAGGCCGAGCTTTCGGTAGCCGGAGCCGGTCGAGATGATCACCGTCCTCGCACGGTGCACGGTGCCGGTGGAATCGGTGAGCTGCTTGATGTCGCCGGTCAGGTCGACGGAGACGATGTCGTCGTCGATCATCTCGGCGCCGAAGCGTTCGGCCTGGGCCCGCATGTTGTCCATGAGGACCGGTCCGTCGACGCCGTCGGGGAAGCCGGGGAAGTTCTCCACTTCGGTGGTGGTCGTGAGTGACCCGCCGACGAAGATGCTGCTCCCGAACAGCAGTGGCTTCAGCTGTGCGCGGGCCGTGTACAGCGCGGCGGTGTATCCGGCCGGTCCGGATCCGATGACGATGACGTCGCGGACGTCGTCGGTGCTGCCCCCCATGGTGCTTACGCCTCCTGCTGTGCGTCGATCTCGGCGATGAGCGCCTCGATGCGGGTCCTGATCTGGTCGCGGATGGGGCGGACGGCGTCGACGCCCTTGCCGGCCGGGTCCTCCAGGGCCCAGTCGAGGTACTTCTTGCCGGGGAAGATGGGGCATGCGTCGCCGCAGCCCATGGTGATGACGTAATCCGATGCCTGGACGGCCTCGGTGGTGAGGATCTTCGGGGTGGCGGCGGAGATGTCGACGCCGACTTCCTTCATGGCTTCGACGGCCGCCGGGTTGACCTGGTCGCCAGGGACCGAGCCCGCCGAGCGGACCTCGATGCGGTCGCCGGCGAGGTGGTCGAGGAATCCGGCGGCCATCTGGGAGCGGCCGGCGTTGTGGACGCAGACGAACAGGACGGACGGCTTGTCGGCCATGGTGATCGTTCTCTCTCGTCGCAGGGCGGAACCCAGCCGCCGATGACTTCAGCCCCCGCTGGTATCAGCGAGCAATGATGTGAGAGTATCAGCGCATGCTGACTTCAGTCGACACTGATGTGATCAGGGTGCTGGGCGATCCGCTCCGCCTCAAGATCGTGACCTTGCTGGCGCGCGAGACGCTGTGCACGACGCACCTGGTCGAGGAGACCGGAGCCAAGCAGACCAACCTGTCCAACCACATGAAGGTGCTGCGCGAGGCCGGGCTGGTGGAGACCGAGCCGTGCGGCCGCTTCACCTACTACAAGCTGCGCCCGGACGTCATCGCCCGGCTCGCCGGCCAGTTCGCCGAGCTCGCCGAGTCCGCCCGTACCGCCGCCGAGAACAAGAGGGCCTGCCCGTGACCTCCACCGCACCCGCACAGGCCGGTGTCGGCAACGACTCGATCGTCAGGAAGCTCTCCACCCTCGACCGCTATCTCGCGGTGTGGATCCTGCTCGCCATGGCCATAGGACTCGGCCTCGGCCGTCTGATCCCCGGCATGGGCGACGCCCTGGCGAAGGTCGAGATCGGCGGCATCTCGCTGCCGATCGCCATCGGCCTGCTCGTGATGATGTACCCGGTGCTCGCGAAGGTCCGCTACGACAAACTCGACACGGTCACCGGCGACAAGAAACTCATGCTGTCGTCACTGGTCATCAACTGGGTCGTCGGCCCTGCCGTGATGTTCGCCCTCGCCTGGATCTTCCTGCCGGACCTGCCCGCCTACCGCACCGGCCTGATCATCGTCGGCCTGGCCCGCTGCATCGCCATGGTCATCATCTGGAACGACCTGGCCTGCGGCGACCGCGAGGCGGCAGCGGTCCTGGTCGCCCTCAACTCCGTGTTTCAGGTGTTCGCGTTCGGCCTGCTCGGATGGTTCTACCTCGACCTGCTGCCGCAGTGGCTCGGCCTGGGCGACGGCCAGGGCCTGGACGTCTCCGTCTGGCACATCGCGCTCAACGTGATCGTCTTCCTCGGCATCCCGCTCGTCGCCGGCTTCCTCACCCGCCGCCTCGGCGAGAAGAAGCTGGGACGCGGGCGCTACGAGTCCGACTTCCTGCCGAAGATCGGCCCCTGGGCCCTGTACGGCCTGCTGTTCACGATCGTCATCCTCTTCGCCCTGCAAGGGAAGACGATCACCTCACAGCCGGTCGACGTCATCCGCATCGCCCTGCCGCTGCTGGTCTACTTCGCCGTGATGTTCTTCGGCACCTTCCTGCTCGGCAAGGGACTCGGCCTCGCCTACGACCGCACCGCGACCCTCGCGTTCACGGCAGCCGGCAACAACTTCGAGCTGGCCATCGCCGTCGCCATCGCCACCTTCGGCGTCACGTCCGGCCAGGCCCTGTCCGGAGTCGTCGGCCCGCTCATCGAGGTCCCGGTCCTGATCGGACTCGTCTACGTGGCCCTGGCCTGGCGCAAGAGGTTCGCCGCCGACGCGGTGACGGCGGCCCCGTGACGCGGCACGCGGACGTGGTGGTGGTCGGCGGCGGCCAGGCCGGCCTGGCCGCCGGCTACCACCTGCGCCGCCTGAACCTGGACTTCGTCATCCTGGACTCCCAGGCCACGCCCGGCGGCGCCTGGCAGCACACCTGGGACTCCCTGCACCTGTTCTCGCCCGCGGCGTTCTCCTCCCTGCCCGGCCGGCTCATGCCGCCGCAGCAGGGACAGGAGTATCCGGGCGCAGCGCACGTCATCGACTACCTCCGCGACTACGAGAAGCGCTACGAGCTCCCGGTGCAGCGTGCGGTCCGCGTGCTGGGAGTTCACCGCGCGGGGGCGCTGCTGCGCGTCGAGACCGACGGCGAGGAATGGACGGCTCGCGCCGTGGTCTCCGCGACCGGGACATGGTGGCGTCCCTTCCTGCCCGCGCTTCCCGGGCGCACCGACTTCGCGGGACGGCAGCTGCACACGGTCGAGTACCGCTCCCCCGCCGACTTCGCCGGGCAACGCGTGATCGTGGTGGGCGGCGGGAACTCCGGCGCCCAGATCGCCGCCGACCTGGCCCTGGACGGCCGCGCCGAGGTGACCTGGGCGACCCAGCGCCCACCCCGCTACCTGGCCGACGACATCGACGGCCGCGCCCTGTTCGACGCCGCCACCGCCCGCCGCCGCGCCCTCGACGCGGGCCGCGCCGACACGGGCGGCGTCGCCTCGCTCGGCGACATCGTGGCGGTCCCGCCCGTACGACAAGCACGGGACGCCGGCCTGCTCACCGCGTCACCGATGTTCGCCCGCCTGGAACGCGACGGCGGCATCCGGAGCGACGGGACCCGCGCCGACGCCGACGCGGTCATCTGGTGCACCGGCTTCCGCCCCGCCCTCTCCCACCTCGCCCCGCTGGGTCTCCGGAGCAGCCGCGGTCACATCGCCACCGAGGGCACCCGCGCGCTCCACGAACCCCGCCTGCACCTGCTCGGCTACGGAGACTGGACCGGGCCCGCGTCAGCGACCCTGATCGGGGTCGGCCGCCCCGCACGCGACGCGGCCCGGGAGATCTCTGTCTTGCTTGCACGGAACTGACGTGCTTGCACGGAACTGACGTGGAGGGCGGCTGCGGTTCGTGCCTTGGTCCAGTACCGGACGGCCCGGCCGGCGTAGAAGACTGCCGGACATGATCACCCCTCAGGCGTCGGAGCCACCCCTTGCCGCGGTGCGGAGGCGCTCGATGCCTCTGGTGTTCGGCGCGGAAGGCCATCGGCGTGCTCGTTGGAGGGGCGTGATGCCCGTAGGCGTGTACCGCTCGTGTGGCGTCCTACGAGCGGAACGTGCGAGTCGGGATTCTGAGGCGGAATTGCGCGCCTCCCCCGAAGGCGTGCTCAGCCGTGAGTTCGGCGTCGTGCGCGTGGGCGATCTGGCGGACCATGGCCAGACCCAGGCCGGAGCCGGGCAGGGCTCGGGCGGTGCGGGCGCGGTAGAAGCGGTCGAAGACATAGGGAAGGTCTTCGTCGGAGATGCCGGGGCCGTGGTCGCGGACGGTCAGCACGAGTTCGTCCGGGGCCGAGGTGAGGGTGATCTCGACGGGGCGGCCGGGCGGGCTGAACTTGGCCGCGTTGTCCAACAGGCTCGACAGCAGGCGGGAGAGCCGGGCCGGTACCCCGGCGACGCCCGCGGTGCGTGCCTCGGCGGCGACCGAGAGGACGAGGGGTACGGCCTCTGGGCGGCCTACCAGCGACTCGAAAGGAACCTCGCCACCACCGACCTCGACGCCCGCCTCGGCTCCGACACGACCATGCTGGTCCACGTCGCCGGCAACCGGAAGAGCGCCACCGTCGTCAGCATCCCTCGGGACACCGTCGTCCACCGACCGTCCTGCCCCCGCACCGACGGCGGCAGCACGCCCGAGGACGGGGCCGCCATGTTCAACACCGCCTACAGCGTCGGCGGCAGCGCTTGCACCGTCAAAACGGTGGAGCAGATGAGCCATGTGCGGATCGACCACGTCATCGAGGTCGACTTCACGGGATTCAAGCGGCTTATCGACGCGATCGGCGGTGTCGACGTGACCACCGAGCAGGACATCCACGACCCCAGGAGCGGCCTCGACCTGACCGCGGGCACGCACACACTGCACGGCCAACAGGCACTCGCCCTGGTGCGCACCCGCTACGGAATCGGTGACGGGAGCGACCTGGGACGCATACGCCTGCAGCGGCGATTCCTCACCGCCCTGGTCGAACAGCTCCACTCCGACCGCCTGTTCAGCGACCCCGTGCGCCTGTACAAGACCGCTGACGCCGCAACATCGGCCCTCACCACCGACACGGACCTCGGCTCAGTGCGCGCGCTGACACATCTCGCCCGGGACGTGAACCGCGTCGGCCCGCACGCCGTCCGCTTCCGCACGCTGCCCGTCCGCCCCAATCCACGCGACCCCAACCGGGTGACAGCGGACCGACCCGCCGCAGACACCCTCTGGAATGCCCTGCGTCAGGACAGAACACCGCCGCCCGACAGCGACTGATCCGAGCCTCGGGTGCAGACCAGCAACAGCACGGCGGCCACGGGTTCCGGCCGCGGCCGGCCGCCGGTACACAAGGCTGCGCCGGGCCCCGCGGGGCGCGACTCTTCGCCTGGCCTTCGCCAAGGAGGGCGGGGGTGTCGCACCCTCGCTGCACTCGAGGCGCAGTCGGTGCCCCGATGCCCAGGCCACTCTCCGCGTTCGGCCCGCCGGGCTGTCGTGCTGCTCCCAGCAGCTACCCCCACCGTCCCGGATCCGTTCACCGACGTGGCACGGAACCTCGCCCGCCCCGTTCTCGCACCCGAAGCACCAGCTCATCCGCAGCCTGCGGCCAATGGGCGTACTGAAAGTCGAAGCCTGCCTGGACCATTCGGCCCGGGACGACACGGCGGCTCTTCAGCAGCAGTTCGCTGTCGGTACGCAGAGCGAACGCGCCGAGCTCGGCCATCCACTTGGTCGCCGGGAGACCCACCGGCACACCCCACGCGGAGCGCAGTGCGCGCATGAATGCGCGCTGCGGCAGGGGATGCGGAGCTGCCAGGTTCACCGGCCCTGTGATGTCCTCCCGGTCGATCAGAAACTCCACCGCGCGCACGAAATCGTGTTCGTGGATCCACGACACGTACTGTGCGCCACCGGCGACCGGGCCCCCGAGGCCCAGGCGGGCGAGTCCCAGCAGGACGGCGAAGACCCCGCCGGGGTCCGGGCTCATCACCATGGCCGCACGCAGAGCGACCTTGCGCGTGGCCGGCGTTTCCGCCTGCTGCTGAGCCTGCTCCCAGGCTTTGGCGATCTCGACGCTGTACGCCCAGTAGTTCGGCACGCACTGTTCGGTGCCGCCGATCACACCGGTGACCTCGTCGTTCGGGGCGTCGAAGCGGTGCGAGTACACCGTCGCGGTGCTCATCTGCAGCCAGACGCGGGGCGGTCGGACAGCGTCCGCGATCGCGGCGCCCACGACTCGGGTGGAGTCGACCCGGGAGTCCATCATCTCCTGCAGATTGGCCGCCGTGTATCGGCAACTCACGCTGCGTCCGGCCAGATTGATGACGACGTCGCTGCCGTCCACCTCCGCCGCCCACGGCCCCAGGGTCCGACCGTCCCACTGGACCTCGCCCTCGCGCCTGGCATGTCGGGTGAGAATCACGACCTCGTGGCCGGCGTCGGCCAGTGCGCGTTTCAGGACAGCGCCAACCTGTCCGGTGCCGCCCGGAATCACTATCTTCATCGACTCCCCCTCCTTCCTCTCGGACCAGCCTAGACCAAGAGTTGAACGCGTTCAAAACTAATGATCCACCACTTAAACCGGCCCCACCGCGCGGCACAGGCACTGGACGTCGATGGGGAACGCTGCTCTCCGGAGGCAACGCATCCGGAGCCGCCGGGGCTGCACCCGGGATCCCCTTCGTCACTGGCCACATGGCCATCGCCCATGCCGGAACCACGGTTACCCCCGGCCATGCGGACCGACAAACTCGCCCTCGCCCAGCAGACCGCGCTCCACCTCGCCGCGATCCTCATCCGGGCACGGCGACAGCCCGCTCAACCATCGACCACCCAACATGCGCCCGCAGGCCAGGAGCCCGTGCCAACGATGTGCTCCACGAGCCAAAATGCCTCACGGATGGGGACGGTGTCCTCATCCGGATACTCGTCGCCCTGCCCGTTGGAGAGGATGAACCCGTCGCTCGCCCCCGTAGTTCCGGGGTCCGCGGCATGCTCGCCGGGACCACCCTCGCCTTCGAGCAGCACCACCATCGCTCGCTCGGTGTTCGTCACGAAGGCCAGCAACCGTCCGGACGAACTGGTCAGCCACGTCTCAAGCTGCCCGCTGTCGATCCTCGACCGAAGAGCCTCCACCACCCCCGCCGACGAAACAGAGGCAGGGCCGTCGTCGCTGATCACCCAAGACTCGATCACGAGCACGCCGATCTCACGCACGCCCCCAAAGGACAGACCCTAGGCATCGAACAGCGAGTCTTCCTGCATGGTGGGCTCGGGTGCGAGGACGGCGCGAAGGCCGCTGACGGTCTGCCGCCACCTCGAGCCATCAGGTGTCTCGTCCCAAAGCTCGGCGAGTTCGGACTCCTCGGCAACGACACGGTCCAGTGCCTCGACAGCAAGTGGCTGAAGATCGTCGGCGAAGATCGGAAGGGCTTCGTCGGGCCCATAGCTTGTGCTGATCGGCTCACCGCCCGGGCACTGTGCCGCGATCAGAGCGACGGCCGCTACGGCCTCCTCCCCTTCCGGACCTTCGAGGTAGTCCCGGGTCTGGATGGTGCGAATCAGAGTCGCCCGCACAAGAGCCTCGCGCTTGTCCTTTGCGGTTTCGTCCAGGGCGCAGGCGAAGTCCGCGGCCGTGTCATTCTCGAACGGGCCGATATCCCAAGTACCCATCGTGATCTCCTCGCGTCAAAGTGCGGTGATCATCGCATCGGCCACTGACAGCGGCGTGGTTCTCACGTGGCCGGCGCCCGTACCACCCCACTCTTTGCCCTCGACGGACTGTGCGCCGGTCAACTGCACGAGCATCCAGGGCTACTGAGCCAAGCGACTGTAGCGACGAATACCCCCGCGCTTGCTTCGGTTTTGCACTAGTGCAATCATCGGTTGCCCCTAGTGTAAACGCGCCCCTAAAGTGTCGATCATGACAGCGAAGACGCCCACGCCCGTGACCCTGACCGGCACCCACGTCCGTCTCGAACCGCTGACGCGGGGCCATCTCAGCGATCTGTTTGCCGCCGGCGGCAACGACGACGAGGTGTGGCGGTGGCAGGGCGGCCCGACACCCACGACCGAGGCGGAACTCGGCGCCAAACTCGACGACGTCCTCGACGACGAACTCGTCGCCCTGCCGTTCGCAGTCGTACTGCTGGAGACCGGCCGCGCCATCGGCTGGACCACCTACCTGGACGTCAGCGAGCAGAACGAGAGACTGGAGATCGGCTGGACCTGGTACGGACGGCGCCACTGGCGCTCGGCCGTGAACACCGAGTCCAAGCTGCTGCTGCTCACACACGCCTTCGAGGAACTGGGCATGGGACGGGTCCAGTGGAAGACGGACCACATGAACCATCGGTCGCGGACTGCGATCGCCCGCCTCGGGGCCCAGCCCGAAGGCATCCTGCGGCGACACCGGCAACGGCCGGACGGAACCTTCCGGGACAGCGTCTACTTCTCGATGCTCGCAGACGAGTGGCCGGCGGCCAAAGCCGGGCTGCAATCGAAGCTGGCCAAGTACGCGGTGCGGAACGACTGATCACGCCCGCCCTGCGCCCGCCGGGAAGCCCCCCCCCACTGGCATCCACCACCCCGCAAACGGACAACCAGCGCCGAGGCGCTCGTCCCGGCCGCGGATCTATGGGTGGGCAACCACAACATGCCGGCCGGCCAGTCCGCCCCGTGATGTGCGCCGTCCAACAGGCTCAAGGTGATCCGCTCCGCCTGACACATACCCTCCGGCCTCTCCCGTTCCGGGGCCGGTATCGGTGACCTGAGCTGGCTTGAACCTCGCTTACGTGATCGCCGTGCGCTGGGCTTTCCTGATTCTTCGTCAGTAGTGGTTGCCACCAGACAGTTCAGCGGGAGTTGCACCGGGGGGGGAGGCTGCATGCCTTGGGTCAGACCGTACGTACGGGCGGACGGGACGAAGGTCCGTGGGTACTCACGCTGGGCGGCGGGCGCGCGCCGGGAGATGGCGATATTCGTCGGTGTCGCTGTGGTCGCGGTGGGTGCCGGCAGCAGCATGGACGGCGCGGCGTCACGGTCAGGCCCGGGCGCGGAGCACCCGAGACCGAAGTCGACGGCGATCTATCCCGTGCACTTTCCCGGGTGGGAGCAGCCGAAGAAGCCGAAGCCGACGGTGTCGTACCCGATCCAATTCTCGCCCCAGGAAGAAGACCGGTAACACGGCTTCCTCATGCCCAGGCCTCTCCCGCGCCGCATCGACAACCAGCTCCCTCGTGAGTGATCCACAAGAAGCGACGATGCGGGAGGGCCTTGAGCGAAGTGCTGCCTGAACTCGTCGGACGTAACATGCTCGACGATCTCGTCAGCGGGACCGATTTCAGCGACGACGATTTCTGGACTGCGGTGGTCGGGGAGCTCTACCGGCCCCGGCTGCAGCGTCCAGGGCGCGGGCGACCTCCGCCCAGGAGGTGACATCCGGGCAGTAGCCGGTGGAGTGATTGCTGACCTCGCTCACGTTCCACCGGTCTGCCTCGCGCATGAAGCTGATCTCACCAGCGCTCAGGACCATGTCTCCGTCGGCGCAGGCCACGTGCTCGCTCCGGCACGGCGCCAGCCGAAGCACACCGTCCACGCCGACCACGAAGGTGAAAGGTTCGACCAGATCCACCATCGCTTGCTCCACGATCCAGCCGTCGAAGTCAGCCGCGGATCCGATACGACGCCCGCCGTCACCAGGCCGGACCGCAGCCTTCAACTCGACCGGTTCGACATATCGATAGCTCCGACCTCGCCCAACCACGCCGGCCAACTTATCGGACTTCCGACACACGGCCCGGAGAGCCGGGCCTTCGCGGCTCCAGTAGCGCCCTGGGGGTGGGGAAGCTCGCCGACTCCCAACCGCTTGACGTCACTTCTGCATCTTGGGCTTCTCTTCGGTCTTGGGCGTCGGCCGCGACGGTCAGAGCGCCCGCTCCGGCGTGCGTCCCCGGAACACGACGGTCAGTGTGGCTTTGCCCGTCAGGACGTGGATATGGCTGCCGTCCCGGTGGGCTGCGATCACCGTCCACAGCACTCCGTCGTCGTCCTCCTGCGACGTCGTGACGTTCCAACCGGCCGAGCGGAGGGCCGACGTCGCGCGTGCGGCTGTCTCGGCAGCGGTGGTGGTCGCGGGGCGCTTGCCTTGATATTCCGCTGCATAGTGGTGGCGGAGTGGCTGAAAGCTAGCGATCTTCGGCTCGTCGAGCGAGAGCCGACGCAGGTGGACGCGGACCGTCAGATCGGTGATCAGCGCGACCAGTTGTCGCCGAAGCGACCGGCCCAGCAGATCCAACTCGTCACGTGCCTGCGACGTCTGATCCATGAGGTCCCCTGCGGCCCGAACGTAGCACAGGGCCGACGGCCGTGGCCGTGGTCGTCTCCACCCTGGAATCTCCTGGATGCCAGCCGTCGGACGTAGCAGCGGAGCAGGGCTCATGAGCATGTGGTCAAGAGCGTCAACGGCTCACCGCCACTCACCCCGCCACAGGCGCGCCGGTGAGGGCCAGCATCACGAGACCATTCCGCCACCGGTATCTCCGCCGGTCATAAGCGTTGAAGCTGATACACACTTCGGGCATGCCCCATGCCGCTGCCGCCATGATCGAACAACTTCCCCGGCCTTGATGCGTCAGGCGCAATGAGCCGTCCAACGCACGAGTCAGGCAGTGAAGCCGATGTTCATCACATACCCGTAGGCGCCGGGCCCGGAAAGGTCTGGCCGAGGGCGAGGGGTAATGTCGAGCGGCACTGGTTCATTTTACTGAACGCTGTGTTCACCATGCTCGCTCGTTCGTTATAGTGAACACATGGTTCATCTAATCGATACCGTTCGGGGAGCTGTCCAGGTCGCCACGTACCTGGACGACACCTATCTGGATCAGGCCGACACGCGGGTGATCGCCGTAGGTGACCGGGACGGTGCGCCGTGGGCTGCCGTCGAGCACTGCCTCTTCCACCCGCAGGGCGGCGGCCAGCCCGCCGACCGGGGCTGGCTGGACGATGTGGAGGTCGTCCCGGTCCGGGACCGGGAGTCGGGGCTGATCGTGGCGCTGGCGCCCGAGGGCGGCCAGTTGCCGATCCTCGCCGTGGGGCAGGAGGTGCGGGCGCGGATCGATGTGCAGGCCCGGATGACGCACGCCGCACTGCACACGGCCGGGCACCTGGTCGAGGCGGCCGGACGCCTTCAGGGGTGGGTGATGCTCAGCAGCAACCACTTCCCCGGTCAGGCCCGCATCGAGTTCCAAGCGCCGCAGCCGGACGCCCGGCTGGCCGACCCGGAAGGGCGCGAGGAAGCCACCGCCGCTCTGCGGGACGCGGTGGCCGCCGCGATCGCCGACGATCTGCCCGTCCTCGCGCAGTACGAGGGCGAGGGGCGGCGCGTGGTGCACCTGGGCGCCCTGCACTGCGCGCCGTGCGGGGGCACCCATGTGCGCAGCCTCGGCGATCTGGCCGAGGTGGTCCTGCCGACGCTGAAGGTGAAGAAGGGCCGTGTCCGCGTGTCCTACTCCGCCACCCACCGGAGCCACTGATGGCCGCGCCGTCCGGCTCCGGCCGACAGCCGGTCAGCAGTACCGCGGCCGCGGTCGGCGCAAAGATCCGACTGCGCCGTCAGCAACGCGGAATGAGCGCCGCGGAGATGGCCCGGCGCGCCGGCCTGAGCAAGGCCACTCTGTCGCAACTCGAGGCGGGCAAAGGCAACCCGACGATCGACACCCTGGACGCGATCGCCGTCGCGCTACGCATCCCGATCGCGGACCTGCTGGCGCGCGACGCCGACACCGGGCCGGTCTACCGGCCGGGCACGCCCGCCGAACCGGGCGACGTCGCCCGGGAACTGCTGCGCCGTATCAGCAGTGGCAACAGCCTGGAGATCTGGCGGTTGCGCATCCCGCCCGAGACGGAGGTGACCGGCGTCCCCCACGCCACCGGCACGATCGAGCACCTGCTCATCGCCACCGGGCACGTGACCGCCGGACCGGTCGATGCCCCGCAGGACCTGGGCCCCGGCGACATGCTGGCCTTCGCCGGCGACGCACCGCACTTCTACCGCACCGCCGCCGAGGCGGTGGACATCACCGTCGTCTTCGCCTCCCCCATCAGCACCTGAGCCAAGGCGTCGGATAGTTGACAACCGGGCGGAACACGGGCCTCCAGCGCCGGGTATTCAGCTGCCGAGGCCGAACAACCCCCGTGCGGAGCACGGCTGGGCCTGGACGTAGATCCTGCTCTCTCGCCCGACGACCCGGCGGCGGCCGGGAAGGGCCCCGTCGGGCAGGGCAAGCAGGCTGACGCCCGCCGACTCGACGCATGGCCAAGGAGGTGGCCGCGAACGGCAATCAGGTCGCCTTCTAAGGGGGCTACGGCGAGGAGCCGGACCGGCCCGCCCACGGAGCGCTCACCGAACCCCACCCACGCCCGCCAGTTGGAGCTGGTCGAGACCCTGGCCGATGCGCCTGGGGTTGGGATCCTCGCCGATTCCGGCTACCAGGGACTGGGACTCTTCACGACGCATGCGCGTCGCACACGGCATCGCCACCTGAAGAACCGGCGAACCCTGGGCCGCCACCTCGGCCGTCGCGAGCACATGAGCGCCACGACCCAAGCCGTCGCTGGCCTGTCGTCTCACCAGCAGACCGCAGACCTGAACCCGCAACGGCAAACGGGAACACGGGCACACCGAAGTCCTCGACGTCTCACCGTTCGTCAGACGTCTCGGACAGTGGGGCTTGGCGACTCTCACTCAGCAGTGAGCTTCTTGACGAACCAATGGTCGGCCCGCCCATGGCCTTCATACGGTCCGGTCTCCTGGTAGCCGTGCCTGGCGTACAGGGTCCGGGCCTCGATCAGTTGGGTGTTGGTCTCGCACACGATCCGAGTTGCACCGAGCTTCACAGCCGTCTCCTCGACGGCCCGCAACAGACCTTTCCCGAGCCCTGTTCCACGTCCGGCCGGGCGCACGTACATCCGCTTGAGCTCGGCCGTCTCGGTGCCGTTCAGCATGCGCACTCCCGCGCACCCCAAAAACTCGCCCTCGTTGCTGCGTGCGACGAGGAACGCGCCGCTGGGCGGGCCGAGATCGTCGTGGGGGTCGTGCGCCAGCACGGTATCGAGCTCCACGCTGGTGACCGATCGTCCCAGCACCCTTTGCCCCATCTCCTCGAAGTACTCCCGCATCACGTCGTCCACGTCCGCGTCCAGGACGGATCCGGCCTCAATGATCCAGTCAGACATGCACACCATGGTCCCCCTCAGGCCCACGGCCGTCCACGCTTTCGCCAGTCACCATCCACGCTTTCCGGCCCGTTCGGGAACCGCGCCCCATCGAGTGCGGCCGCGCCCGCCGGGACGGTCCGTCCACCGGCGAGAGTGACCCCGAGTCCAGCTCCTCGTCCTCCGCAGCGCACTCGATGCTCCCCGCACCAGAATGGGTCGGCAATCAGAGCTGCATTCGCAGACCACGTGGCGCATCCGAGCCCGTACACGAGCGCGGTTCCACTGGGCGAAGCCTCGACAGTCCGTCGCCGGCACGGGCCGACCACAGGCGGCGGCGCTCGCCAGTACTGCCGGACGTGGCAAGGCTCCTGCCCAGCACGCATGCTCACTGGGCAGAAACCCCTACAGCTCCCGGGTTCGGAACGGTCGTGAACGGGCACGGCCCCACGACGGTGGGCTGCCACGGGGCCCTGCATCCTCTGCGTGGTTCAGGTATCGGGCCCGCAGATCCGGACGCAGGTCCTCCCAGCGGGAGGACCGCCGCGCCAGTCATCAGCCGAGCAACCGCGCTGGTCGGCCACACTCGACGGGAACGTGGCCGATCGAGTCGGAGAGAGTACCCCGAGCGTGACGCATGTCGGACTCGGGACACGGCTCCCTGGACTGTGACCGGAGCGAGTGCCCGATCCTCGGGCGGCCGAAGTCAGACGAGCTGCCACAGCGCCGGAGCGTTCGGCGGTTCCCAGCCGGGCTGGGCCGTGTGTCCCTGTAGGCAGCGGTAGGTTCGGCCGCCGTAGGCGACCGTCGCGCCGGTCCCGTAGGTCGTCCCCACGGCCCAGGTGCCGCCGGTCGGTGGGTCGCTGGGGTCGCCGCCGCCCGGGTCCTGGGGGACGTCGAGGACGAAGTCGAACGATGCCTCGCGGCCGCCTCCCCCGTCGCGCACCGCCATCAGCAGGCGTGGGTCGTAGATCGAGTCGGTGTTGTTGCGGGGCTCGTTCGGGAAGTACAGCTGCGTGGTGAGGACCGGGCGGCCCGGTGCCTGAACCTTCACGTGGAGGTGCCGGGTGCGCCCGGGGTAGAGGCCCGGCACGATCGTGGTCAGGGTGAAGGAGCCGTTCGAGGCCGTGTACTGGTGGCCGCGGAAGCGGAAGCCGGTGTTGTCGTAGGCGCCGTTCGTGTCCGCCTGCCAGAAGTCCATCAGCGCGCCCGATATCGGGCGGCAGGCCAGGCCGAAGACGTATCCGGTGAGCGTGAGCCGCGTGCCGGGCGTCCCGGCTTCCAGCAGACTCGTGCGCTGCGGGGAGTTCGGTTTGAAGTACGGGCCCTCGATCTGGCTCGGCGTCGGGTCATCGCCGTCGTCGCAGGCCGGTGTCACCTCGACCGGGGTGCCGGTTTCGGCGAAAGTGCGGGCCAGGGCGGGGGCGCCCGTCATGGCCAGGGGTACGGCGGCGCCGGCCGCGAGGGCCGCACGCAGCACCGTCTTGCGGCTGACGAGCGGGGAGCGCGAAGGGTCCGGTGAGTTCGTCTGGCTGTCCATACCTGCTCCTTGTGGGGGCTGTCGGATCGCCAACGAACCTAGGGACGCCGCCGCGGTGCTTCGAGGGACTGGTGGTGGTGACTGTGGTGTTTTCGGAAGGCGCCGGGGCTCGATCCGGTCTCGCGGCGGAAGAAGCGGCTGAAGTAGGCGGGGTCGGCGAACCCGGTGCGGTCGGCGATCTGCCGTACCGAGAGGCCGGTGTGTGCGAGCAGCCGCTGTGCCTGCTGGGCGCGGGCCTCGATGAGGAGGCGTCCGGGGCTGCGGCCGGTCGCCGCCCGTACGGCCTCGGTGAGGTAGCCGGGGGTGACGCCGAGGCGGCGGGCGCACTCCCGGACTGTCCAGTCCCGCTCGATGGACGCGGGCGCCTCGCGCCGGTCAGCGAGCATCCGAGCGAACGCCTCGGCGACCGCACCCATCCGCCCCTCCGCACGGTGGGGCCCTGTGCCGCGCTCCGGCAGACGGTCCGCGCGGGTCACCAGGACGTGCAGCAGGGAGCGGAGCACGCTCTCGTAGCCGGGGCTGCGTTCGCGGTGCTCTTGGACCAGCTCGTCCGCCAACAGGCCTATACGCGCGTTCTGTTCGGCGTCCAGGCTGAACCAGGACCGCTCTGCGAGGCGCCGCAGGACGGCCCGGTCGCCGGGGTGGTCGACCAGGAAGTCCTCGGTGAACAGCACGAGGGTGCCCGTGAGGTTCCGGTCGGACTCCCAGTGGTGGACCTGGCCGGGGCGGATCACGGCGAGGTGCGGGGGGTTCAGCGTCCAGCGCGCGAGGTCGATCACATGGGTGCCGGTGCCTGCGGTGACGTGGACGATCTCGTAGAAGGTGTGCCGGTGCGGGCCGCGGTCTCTGGCCAGCGGCCCCAGCGCATCGAAGTCGCCCGCCGCGAAGGGCGTGGCACCGGGGCCGGCCGTCTCCAGCCGGTGCAGGGGTACGTCTCCTGGGTGCGGAGGGGCGCACGGTGTTCCAGGTAAGACAGTCGTCCTGAACATCGGCCCATCGTCCCGCCGCGGCTGCAATTGGTCCATACCAGCCTCTTGTCCCTGTCCCGTCCGCCCCGCAAGCTCACTGCATGGAGCTGGAGTTGCGGCATCTGAAGACCATCCGGACGATCGCCGACGCGGGAAGCCTCACCCGGGCGGCCACCACGCTCGGGCTCGCCCAGCCGGCGCTGAGCGCACAGCTCAGACGGATCGAACGAGCCCTGGGCGGCGCCCTGTTCGAGCGGGGCCGGTACGGCGTGCGGGCCACGGCCCTCGGCGAGCTGGTCCTCGAGCGCACCCGGGTCGTGCTGCCCGCCGTCGCCGAACTCCAGCGGGAGGCGAGCCGGTTCGCCCGGGCCCGCCAGGAGCCGGAGCGGCTGCGGCTCGGCGGCACTCACGGCCCGCTGCTCGGCGCGCTGCTCGAGCGGCTCACGGACATGGCGCCCGGCGCCGCCGTCACCACCAGCGCCTCCTGGTCCGAGCGCGAGCTGGCCGCCCAACTGACCGATGGACGGCTGGACTTCGCCCTGTCGGGCACCTGCGGATCGGCCACCCCGCCCGGCCCCGAGCAGCTCGTGTGGCGGGAGATCGCCGTGGACCCGGTCCTCGTGATGCTCGCCGACGACCACCCCCTGGCCGGCGCCGACGAGATCGACCTGGCGGCGCTCGCCGACCAGGAGTGGGCCTGCGTCCCCGGTGACGGCTGCTTCGCCGACTGCTTCACCGCCGCCTGCGCCCGCGCCGGATTCAGTCCGCGCCGGATGTACGAGACGGACACGGCGTCCTGCGTCCATCTGGTGCGGGTCGGCCGGACGGTCGGCCTGTGCAGGGCCTCGTTCCCGGCCACGCCCGGCATCTCCCTGCGTCCGGTCACCGGAACGCCTCTGGTCTGGCGCCATCTGCTCGGCTGGCACGCGACGGCCCAGCGGCCGGACCTGGCCGAGCAGGTCCTGGATCAGGCCCGCAGCGCGCACGCGGGTCTGATCGGCCCGGAACAGCGCGTTCCATAACACCGGGGCAGGGGGTCGGCTGACGTCTTATGCCGCCGGCCCGGCGCTCCTACGGTTTGGGCACTCCCCGCACTTCCCCGAACCTTCCGAGGAGACCACCCCATGCTCCAACGACTCCGCAGACCCGCCCGCACCCTGTGTACGGGGGCCGTGGCGGCCGGTGCGCTGTTCGTGGCCGGGCTCAGCGGCTCCGCGAACGCGACCGCCGACCCGGCGTCACACCGTGCGCCGTCCGCGGCGCAGACCATGAGGACCGCCGAGGCCTCGCCCGCAGTCATCCACGCCATGCAGCGGGACCTCGGCATCAGCGAGAAGCAGGCGTACGCCCGGCTGGCCAACGAGGCCGAGGCGGGCGCCACCGCCGGGCGGCTGCGCCTCACGCTCGGCAGGGACTTCGCGGGCGCCTGGGTGCGCGGCGCGGATTCGGGATCCCTGACCGTCGCGACCACCGACGCCAAGGACGTCGCGGCGATCGAGGCACGCGGCGCCACCGCGGCCGTGGTCGGCCACTCCCTGGCCGACCTCGACGCCGCGAAGGCCCGCCTGGACCGCGCGGCCGCGAAGCAGGGCACCACCGACACACCCGCCTGGTACGTCGACGTGCGCTCCAACACGCTCGTGGTCGAGGCGGTCAGGCCGGCCGCCGCGCGGCCCCTGCTATCCGCGGCCGGGGTGGACGCCTCCCTCGTCCGGGTCGTGAAGACCTCCGAGCAGCCCCGCCCGCTGTACGACCTGCGGGGCGGCGACGCGTACTACATGGGTGGCGGTCGCTGCTCGATCGGCTTCCCGGTCACCCGGGGCACCACGCAGGGCTTCGCCACGGCGGGCCACTGCGGCCGGGCGGGGACCAGCACCAGCGGCTACAACCAGGTCGCGCAGGGCACCTTCCAGGCGTCGATCTTCCCCGGCAACGACATGGCCTGGGTGGCGGCCAACAGCAGCTGGACGGCGACGCCGGTCGTCGCGGGGAACGCGCAGCAGGTCGCCGGGTCGACGCAGGCGACGGTCGGCTCCTCGGTCTGCCGCTCCGGTTCCACGACCGGCTACCACTGCGGCACGGTCCAGCAGCTGAACACCAGCGTGACCTACCCCGAGGGCACCATCTCCGGAGTGACCCGCACCTCGGTGTGCGCCGAACCCGGTGACTCCGGCGGCTCGTTCATCTCCGGCAGCCAGGCCCAGGGCGTGACCTCGGGCGGCTCCGGCAACTGCACCAGCGGCGGCACCACGTACTTCCAGCCCATCAACCCGCTGCTGCAGAACTACGGCCTCACCCTGAAGACGGCCGGCAGCGACCCAGGCGAGCCCGGTGAGCCCGGGGAACCGGGCGGCACCTGGGCGGCGGGCACCGTCTACCAGCCGGGCGACACGGTGACGTACGGGGGCTCCACCTACCGCTGCCTGCAGTACCACCAGGCACAGGGCGGCTGGGAACCGCCGAACGTGCCGGCCCTGTGGCAGCGGGTGTGACCGCCTACCGCTGAACGACTCCGGCCGCATGCCTGTCCGAACGACGCCCGTCCCGAATCCCGGGGCGGGCGTCCGTCGGCGGCAACATCATCGAGAACGGCACCGACTCCTATCGTCTCGCGCCCAAGCCGCACAAAGGTCCGCTTGGTGCGGGGCCCGGCCGAAGAGGTGACAAAGGTCAGGACTGCGCGGTCCGGAACACGAGATACCGGCTGAAGGCCTCGTGGCTGTCGGGGGTGAAGGGCCACTCCGACAGGGCCGAGTGAAGCTCGGATTCGGTCAGCCAGCCATACCAGGCGACCTCATCGGGATCGCGGGTCACGGTGTCCGGCACCACGTCTTCATGCACGCCGAGCCAGTGAGGGCTCAGGCCGCTGCGGTTGATGAACGTGAACAGCAGGCGCGGCAGGCCACGGAGGCCCAACTCTTCGGCCAACTCCCGCCTGGCAGCCTGTTCATAGGATTCACCGACACCCACGGCGCCGCCGACCATGACCTCGTAGAGCCCGGGGAAGCGCGACAGCTGCTCCGACCGCCGATGGACGAGGATCCGACCACGCTCATCACGACACACCGTCGAGGCGATCCGATGCAGCCAGCCCTCCCGGATCGCCTGCCGACGGGTGACCACCTCCATGACACGATCTTGACAGTCGACACGCTCCACCAGTTCTTCCACGAGACACACCCTGGCAGAGCCCACTGACAACGCCGCTTCTCGGCGAGTCGTCCCCAGAACTCGACAACACTCTGGACCCGCCTGGTCAACAACTATTGCCGAACTCGGCATCAACCGTTCTCGCGTTACACCTACCTGGCCACCCTCCGTGCCGTCCGCCTGCCAGAGGGGTCAGACTCCGACTTCGTCGAAAGCGTCGATGCCGTGCAAGCCCTCGTAGCGGACACCGAACCGCGCTTGTCGCGCAGGCCGACGCTGAGGAAGACCTCAGTTGGGCCGTCTCTGTCGACGCGGCCACAGCCGAGGTGACAGGCCACCCGCCACGACAAGATCGCAACCATCTACCAGCGGGACGCTAGGTCGCCGACACTCTTCTTCGGTCTGCCGGGTAAGCGCCTCAAGAGCAGGAGCGAACCGCGGCATCCCAGGCGCCGGGACTGCGGTAATGGTTCTTGTGCCCCGCGACGAGTACGTGGCGTAGTTCGGCAAGGTGCCGGGTGTTCGCGGGGAGATCCAACTGGTCGAGGAGGGCGAGTGCGGCGGCCGGTTCCAGGTCGCCGTAGACATCGTGGAAACTCGTCAGGAGGCCTCGGAAGAGCGCCGGGTGCAGGGCGGGTAGCCGCACGGCGGTGCGGTATGCCGGCTCCTTCACCGTCCAGCGGACCGGGCCCGAGCATTCCAGCACGCGGCGGGCGCGGCGGAGCAGGTGTTCCGACGGCTCGGCCACCACTTGGTCGATGTCGTTGCCGAGAACCTCGGCGAACGCCGTCGCCGAAGTGGTGTGGTCCTCGAACCAGTCCACCCACAGCGAGTACGTGACGGCCTCGGCGTCCCGGTCTGCCTCCAGACGCCCGCGGTAGCCGTCCCACAGCACGTCGGCCGGCAGAGGGCCTTGCGCATCGTCGTTCGCGAACCGGATCTCGCACGTGACCCAGTAGTCGTCGAGGAGGTCCAGCAGCCCGAAAGCCAAGCGCACCTGTTCTGCTGCCTCCAGGTCTTCGGCGAACACATCACCGGCCCAGGAGTGCGCCACCTGGTTGGCGGTGAGCAATGTGTCCGGCTTCTCTTCGTCCACCCACCCACCGGGCACCTGGCTGACGCACTGATCGGCCAGCCAACGCCGCGCTGCTTCCTCGGCTTCCATCTCCACTCGGGAAGTATGACAAGCCTCATAGGATCCCGACCGACCCGACCGTGTCGAGGCTGCGCGGGCCGCTCGAAGAGTCAGTCCACAAGCGCGGTCGCCTCGACCTCGACGAGAACGTCCGGCTCGAAGAGGTGGTCGACGCCGATGAGGGAGGCCGGGGGCAGAGGAAGCCGGAGGCCGATCTCCTCGGCGACGGCCTCCACGCCGGCCATGAAATCGCCGATCTTCTCCGGGCTCCACCGGGTCACGTAGAAGGTCAGGCGCAGCACGTCCGCGAAGGACGCGCCCGCCCCTGCCAGCCCTACGCAGGTGTTGCGCAGTGCTTGGGCCACCTGGCCGGCCAGATCACCGGGTGCGACCGGGGTGCCGTCGGCCTGGCGTGCGATCTGGCCGCTGACGTGGACGTGCCTGGCTCCGGTGCCCACGGCGACATGGTGATACGGGACCGGCTGCAGCATGCCTTCCGGGGTGAAGTACTGAACAGTCATGGGCTTCTCTCCTCCAAGTAGGTATCCGTAAGCTACCTAGGAGAAAAAGGACACTTCAACGAGACCAGGTTTCGCCTTGGACACCGCCGACGAACTCCGTATCGAAGCCCCACACCGCGAATTGCTCGACCAGATCCTCGACAAGTGGTCGCTCAGCGTCCTCAATGAGCTCTGCGAACGCCCCTGCCGCTTCAACGAGCTGCGCCGGGCCATTCCTCAGGTCACCCAGAAGTCCCTGACCGCGACGCTTCGGCGGCTCGAACGCAACGGCGTGATCGCGCGCGAGGTCGTCTCCACCCGTCCCGTGGCGGTCAGGTATCGGATCACTCCCCTCGGCAAGACCCTCCGATCGCCCGTCGACGCACTGCTGGCGTGGGCCTCACAGAACATGCCCGCCATCGAACGCGCGCGCCAGGAGTTCGCGACGCGGGAAGAGGAGGAGAGCAGCTTCAGACTCGAACGCTAGGGCCTGTTCCACGGAAGGTTGTGGAGGGGTGTTCGGAAGCTGATCCGGACATGTCGAACGCGTCAGGCGAATGAGAAGTGCGCAGCGGCTTCCGCGGGCGTGGCGGCTTGACGACGTCCGGGGACATCGTGGACGCCGGTTGCTCCCTCGGCGCGGAGCTGGTCGGCACCCGCGGCCCGGCTCATGATGGCGGCGTAGGCGCGGACATCCGTGGCCGTGAGGTCGGGGCGGCCACGCTCGGCGTGCTGCTGAAGGAGGTCGGTGACGTCCGGGTCGAATCGCAGCATGGTCACTGGGGTGTTGAAGCGTCTGGCGATGGCGATGAGGCGTGCGCGTGCCTGCGGCGTGACGTTCGTCGACTCGGCGACTGCGCTGCGTCCGATGGAGAGCCTGGCGACGATCCTGCGGTCACGTTCCTCGAAGATCCGTGAGTCCGCCGCGTCGGATTCCGCTTCCGCGGGCGAGGCGCCGTAGAGCTCCGCGCGGATCTCGTCGCTGGAGACCACAGCACTCGCGTCGATCTGCCCGCGCGCGATCAGTGCCTGAACGAAGCTGGTCTTGCCCGATGCTGGTGGGCCGACGAGGACGACGAGTCCCGCCGGAACCCCGATGGCGGGAGCACGAGCGCTGAGGTAGAGGGCCCCGGCGCAGTCGAGGGCTTCCTCCGGGGAACCGGCCGGCAGTCCGCTGGGCAGGATGTGGTCGCGGTAGCTGTCGTGGCCGGCCCGGTAGAGGGCGAAGCCCCAGGCGTGCAGTACGCCGGTGAAGCGCAGGCGGCACAGTGGCAGGCTCCGGCCACAGGGCAACTCGGCGGTGACGTAGGCGAATCCGGCACGGAAGCGGACGTCGATGCTGTCCACGTGCAGCCGACGATCGCGGGCGTGGCGGTTCAGTCGCTGGCGCAGCTGGTGCTGCATCGATTCCGGCGGGTTCTTCGGCACGGGCCCATCCTGTCGGGTGCGGCGGCCCGCCGGGATCGTTGGCCGTGCACGGTGGGCGACGGGGAGATACGGGGTTGCGCTGGAACCGGAGACCTGGGTTCGCGAGCGGCTGGTGCGGACTGCGGGTTTCGGCACAGCGTGTGGGTGGTGAGGCGGCGGGACGGCGCCGGCTACGACGGTGCTCCGTCCATGGTCAGCGCAGTGCGGGCCAGCCCGCGCAGCCAGGCGTGGGCGGGATCGGTGTCGTAGCGGTGATGCCATGACAGATACACCGGTGCCGAAGGCAGTTCGAGCGGAAAAGGGAGCACGGCCAGGCCGAGGTCGGTGACCGCTGACCGTGTGGTGGCGTCGGGGACGCAGAGCAGGAGATCGCTGGTGCGCGCGAACTCCAGCGCGGCGGCTTCCGTGGGTGCGCTCGCCACGACGCGGCGGGAGAGGCCGAGCTGCGCGAGGGCGTCGTCGAGGGCGTTGCTGAGGTTGCCTCGTCGCGAGACGGTGATGTGTTCGGCGGCGGCGTACTGCTGTGCGGTGAAGGTCTTGAGACGGGTGAGGGGGTGATCCTGTCTCACGACGACGACGAGGTGCGTCTCGCCGACGCTCTCGGTGCGGATGTCCGGTGCGCTGGGGCGGTTGGCGTTCGCCTCGAGGTCGACCTCGCCTCGCCGCAACTCTGGTGTGTCGGTGCTGGATTCGGCGACGAAGCGCAAGCGCACGCCCGGAGCCTGCTCACGGACGGCCGAGAGCAGTGCGGGCCCGCTCAAGGCGATCAGGGAATCGTGCCAGCGGAGTGTGAACGTGCGCTCCAGCGTTGCCAGATCGAGTTCGCGGCTCGGGGCCAGGACCCCGTGGACCTGGTGGAGGAGCTCGTGCACCTGTTCCCGGACGGCGATCGCGTACGGCGTCGGTGTCATCGTGCGGCCGGTGCGCACAAGGATCTGGTCTCCGGTCGTGCGTCGGATGCGGCCCAGGCTCCGGCTCATCGCGGGGGCGGTGACGTGCAGGCGCGCGGCCGCGCCCGCCACGCTGCCCTCTTCCAGCAGCGCGTCGAGTGCCGCGAGCAGATTCAAATCCAATTGCATCTGAGTAATCCTAGCCGTGCTTTACATGCATTTGATGTTAATGGCGGGGCTGCATACCGTTGAGGCGAACGCGCAGGACACAGCGCGGAGTTCGGCCCTCGGCCGCCTTCATTCCATACCTCAGACGGGAGTACCACCATGTCCGAAACCCTTCAGAGCAATGTCGTCGCCGCCTCCGATGCCGACCTGCTCGCCCAGACCGTGTCCGCCGTGCGTGAGGCGGGTTCGGCGCTGCGTGAGCGCTACGGCGAAGTGGTCCGCTACCAGAGTCGTGAGCAGCTGATGCGCGCGCTCGCCATCAACGACGACGCGGCCCTCGACATTCTGCGGCCGCGCCTCACGAGCCTGCGCCCGGACGCCGGCTGGGTCGAGGACGAGCTGGACGGCGGTGCGCTGCCGGCCGGTGAATGGTGGGTCGTGGATCCGGCCGAAGGCAACGTCAACCACCTGCACGCCCTGCCGGAGTGGGCGGTGACCGCCACCCTCGTGCGGGACAACCAGCCCGTGCTCACGGCAGTCCACCTGCCGTTGGCCGGCGAGACCTACACCGCGCTCACCGGCGCGGGCGCCTACCTCGACGGCCGGCCGCTGCACGTCGCCCCGACCGAGGATCTCGGTCTGAGCATCGTGGCCACCAGCCAGGCCCGGCCGGACGAGGACGAGGACGTCGTGCGGCGCGTCGGCTCCTCGATCACCGCGATGCTCTTCGACGCGCTCGTCGTCCGCACCGCCGTGCCCGCGACCCTGCACCTGCTCAACGTGGCCGCGGGACGCATCGACGCCTTCTGGCAGTTCGCCGGAGCCCGCGCGGACCTGCTGCCCGGGGCGCTGCTCGTCACCGAGGCCGGCGGTCGGATCTCCGACGCCGAGGGCCGCCCGTGGACCCCGCAGAGCGAGAGCTTCCTGGCCGCCGCGCCCGGCGTCCACGCCGAGGCCGTCACCACACTCTCCCGCTGACCGCGCACCACCCCGCACGCACGGAAGGACCAGACCATCATGACCGCGATCGCAGTTCTCGGAAACGGCCGCGTCGGCAGCAACCTCGCCACAGCCCTCACCCGGGCAGGACATCAAGTCAAGGTGGCCGGCCGTGCGCCCGGCGCAGCCGCCGACGCCGCCCGGACAGCACAGCTCGTCATCAACGCCACCCCCGGAGCCGGTTCGCTGGAGCGGCTCGCCGCCTTGCGCGAGGAACTGCGAGGCAAGATCCTCGTCGACGTCTCCAACGCCACCGTCGACGGACCGGACGGACTGCCCGCCGAACTGCTCCACCCCGGCTCGAGCCTCGCCGAGCAACTCCAGGCAGCACTCCCACACACCCGCGTCGTCAAGACACTCAACACCATGCTCTTCCCGGTGATGACCGCACCGGCCCTGCTCGCCGAGGCCCCCGACGCCTTCCTCTCCGGCGACGACCCTCACGCCAAGCAGACGGTGCGGGACCTGCTCATCAGCCTCGGCTGGCGAGAAGAGTGGATCACCGACCTCGGCGGGATCCAGACCGCCCGCGCCACCGAGGCCGCGATACTCTTCGTGCCCCACGTCATCCGGACCAGCGGATTCGCACCCTTCGCCATCAAGATCGCCCGCTGACCCGCACACCGCGCAGCACCAGAGCGCACCGCCAGAGCACGGCACGGCACGGCACGGCACGGCAAGCGTGCTACCGGCCTCAATGGCCCCTACGCGGACGGGTCAGTCCACGACCAGTACGAGCTTGCCGCGCACCATCCCGGCCTCGCCGACTCGGTGCGCGTCGGCCACCTCGGTCAGCGGGAAGGTCCGGCCGACCTGGACGGAGAACCGTCCTGCCTCGGTCAACCGGGCCACCTGGTCCAACGCGTAGGCGGCACGGCCGGTGTCGCCGCGGCTGAAGCGGACGCCCGTCTGCTGCGCGCCCTGGAAGTCGGCGACCGTGATCACGCGCTCGGGCTCGCCCGCGAGCCCCGCGAGTTCGGGAAGGACTCCGCTGCCGGCGATGTCCAGTGCGAAGTCGACACCCGCCGGCATGATGGCCCGGACTCGTTCCGGCATCCCTTCGCCGTAGGCCACGGGCTCGGCTCCGAGTGAGCGAAGGGCTTCGTGCGTGGCTGGGCTACCCGTGCCGATGACGCGAGCGCCGCGCTCCACCGCGAGTTGGACGGCGGCACTTCCGACGCTGCCGGATGCACCGTTGACGAGTACGGTGCTGTCCGCCGTGACGCCCAGCTGGTCGAGTGCGCGGGCTGCGGTCTCGGCCGCCACAGGAAGCGCTGCGGCTCTCGTCCAGTCGAGCGTGCTCGCGATCGGGGCCCAATGGGACAGCACGGCCAACTCGGCTTGGGCGGCTCCGTAAGGTGAAACCCCGAAGACCCGGTCGCCGACCGTGACACCCGAGACGTCGGCGCCCATCTCGTCGACGATTCCCGCGGCCTCGTAGCCCAGGGTCTGCGGAAGGACCTGGTCCATCAGGCCCTGACGCTTCTTCCAGTCGCCGGCGTTGACCCCCGCGGCGCGGACCTTGATCCGTATCTCGCCGGCACCGGGACGGGGATCGGGGAGGCCGACGATCTCAAGTACTTCCGGACCACCGAACCGGCTGAACCGTGCTGCCCTCATGACGCACTCCTTCCGCGGAAGAAGTGGCGGATCGTCCGATACCGCGTGTGCGCGCACTCCCCTGACCGGCTGTCCGCTCGGTCCAGAGCACGTTTCCACTCCGATTCATCGACCATACGTCATGACCATCGCGGCCCGCGATCTGCCCGTGGAGCCACCTGACCGTGAGCGTGGTCGGTGAGCAGTGAGTGCCGTGTGCGAACCGGACGCCCGTCAAGCGTCCCCTGCGAGATCAGTACGCCGGCGAGGTCAGGGGTCCGGTCGGGACAGCGCCTCGGACAACGACAGTCCGTCCCTCGCGGCAACGGCCCGACGGATCCTCAACTCAGCGCGTGTCCGCGGACGGTACTTGGGCTCCTTGCAACACCCGCAGACCGACAGCCCCTCGTAGCGCAGCCCTTCACCCAGCACCGCAGCCACCACAGACCAACTGCGGACGTCGCGCCTGGGCGGCGGAGCGAAGTCGTGGCCGGCGCAAAGGAGAGGCTGAGAACAATTCGGGCACAGGTGCTCCCGCTGCGGGTCGGCATGCCGCTTGAAGCTGACACGGCACGTGACGCACGCGTAGTGCAGCTTGTAGTGGGTCATGGCGTAGAAGCACACCGGGTCACGGTACCGAGAGGCGCTTCGAGCCGACCACCCGTTTCGAGTGACCAGCAGGGCGATCGTGATCAGGCCCCAAAAGGTGACCGGGCCGGTGGCCGTCAGCGCGAGGGCCTGCCCGCCACTGAGCGGGATCGAGCTGAACAACGCCGTAAGGACCAGGCCACCGAGCAGCGCGGCAGCGAAGGCCGCACCGGCCCGCACCGGCCTTCCGCCGATGACGGGGTCGCCCGGAGTGATTCTCTGGCCGCGACCCGTCACTCTGCATCGATGAAGAGGGAGAGGAATGATGGCTGGCGCTCGCCTGCGAACTCCTTCACCAGGCCGGTGGCGGGTTCTTCGACCGACCGTCAGACACCCGTGTCCGTGCGCGCGGCGAAGCAACCCAACACCTACCTCCCCACCAGCCCGTCTCCCAGCCGGCTCCGCCGGTACAGCACCTGCCGGCCGTCCCGCGCCCGCGTGACCAGACCGGTCGCGTGCAGCACGCGCAGGTGCTGGGAGACCGCGCTCGGCGTGATGCGGAAGCGGCGCGCCAGCTCCACCGTGGCCAGCGGCTCCTCCAGCATCCGCAGCAGCTGCGCCCGCGTCGCGCCGAGGAGGTCGGTGAGGGCACCTGGAGATGCAGGCGGCGGCTCGGACCAGAGCGTCGCCACGCCCCGGCTGGGATACGCCAGCATCGGTGCGACCGCCGCCGTCACCGGCGGGGCCGGCTTGTGGGCGAACACGGACGGCACCAGCAGCAGGCCGCGTCCCGCAGCCTCCGTATGGAAACCCGGTCCGATCATCCGATGCATCTCCAGCACCCCCTCCCGCCAGACGAGATCGGGGTGCATGTCGGCGAACAGCAGTCGTAGGCCGCCCGTGGCGAGCTGCCGCGCCCGGTAGGTCATGTCGGCTTCCAGCACCAGGCGCATCTGCCGCCACCACGGCTCGATCGCGACTTCCCAATAGCCCTGCAGCAGTTCACAGATCGCGTCCCGGAGGGCCAGCACCGCTGTGTCGTCGCCCTCTGACGCCGCCCGCAACGGCTCGGGCAGCGGATCGGGAGCGTGCGTATCGCGCAGATCGCGGCGTACGAGGGCGGGCGTGGTCTCCCGTACGACCGCCATCTCCTCCGCGAAGGACGCCGAGAACGCGACCGGCCGCGGCGTGAGGAAGTCCGGCAGGGTGCGGCGCTGCGCGACCAGCGACAGCAGCAGACCGGTGTCCACGCCGGAGAGCCGGTCGAGGACCGCCCGGCGCCACGGCAGGTGCACCGCCGAAAGACCGGGCTCGCGCAGCACGCGCAGGCTGCACACCGCCTCGTGCAGGGGCGACAGTGCGAAGCGGGTGTCGGCGAGGTCCTCGCCCCCGAGAGCGAAGCTGATCATTAAGGCATACGCTACATCTGTTCCCGCCGGGTGCCCACGCACCGTGGGATACGGGCATGACAGCACCGCAGTCACTCCTGAGCCGCCGGCTCGTCCTCCTGCTCTCACTCACCTGCGCCGCAGCCGTGGGCAACTTGTACTTCGCGCAGGCCGTCACCCCACTCGCCGCCTCAGGCCTCGGCGTCTCCGCGGGCGCAGCGGCCCTCACCGTCACCGCCACCCAGGTCGGCTACGCGGCCGGCAACTTCCTCATCGCGCCGCTCGGAGACCGGTTCCCCCACCGGACCGTGCTCACCGTCCTGCTCTGCCTCACCGCGCTCGGCCTGCTCGCCGCCGGCTGCGCGCCCGCCCTGCCCGCGCTCGCCGCCGCCTCCGCCTTCGTCGGCCTGACCACCGTCGCCGCCTCCGTCGTCGGCCCGCTCGCCGCGGGGCTGACCGCCCCCGAGCGACGCGGCGAGGTGTCCGGGACCCTGCTCAGCGGCTCCATCGGCGGCATCCTGCTCTCGCGGACCTTCGGCGGTACGCTCGCCGAAACCCTGGGCTGGCGGGCCCCCTATCTGGCGGCCGCCGCAGTCATGCTGCTGCTGGCCGGCGTCCTGCGTGCGGCCCTCCCCTCGACCACGCCCGCGCGGGCGGAGACCCACACCCCCTACCTCGCCCTGATCACCGCCCCCTTGCGCTTCCTCCGGGAAGAGCCCGAACTGCGCCGCTCCTGCCTCTACCAGGCCTGCGTGTTCGCCGGTTTCTCAGCGGTGTGGACGTGCGTGGTGCTGTTGCTGACCGGTCCCGTATACGGAATGGGCGCGCCGGCCGCGGGTCTGCTCGCGCTGGTGGGGGCGGTGACCATGGTCGCCACCCCGTTGGCCGGGCGGGTCGTGGACCGGCGCGGGCCTGACGTGGTGAACCTGGTCTGCCTGCTGGGCACGATCGCCTCCGCCGGAGTGCTGACGGCCGGTGCGCTGGGCGGGGCCGTGGGGCTGTCTGCGCTGGTCGTAGGGACGCTGCTGCTGGACGTGGCGATGCAGTGCGGGATGGTCGCCAACGTCACCCGTGTCTACGCCCTGCGCGACGACGCCCGCAGCCGGCTCGGCACCGCCTACATGACCTGCGCCTATCTCGGCGGCAGCGCCGGCTCCTGGCTCGGCGCCCGGGCCTGGGACGCCGCCGGCTGGGCCGGCGTGTGCGGGCTGCCGGCGCTGCTCACCGCGGCTGCGCTCGTACGGCATCTGACCGCCTCCGGGCGGCACCGGTCCGGCAGCGTTCTTGGGGAACCGCCTGCCGCGGACGGTGCCCGGCGGGGCCGTTCCGGTCAGTACCACTTGTAGCCGGTGCAGTACCGGATCTGCCTGTTCTTCTCATAGACCGCGGCCTGGACGGCGAATCCGGCGGTGGTGGCTTGGGAGGTGGCCGAGGTCAGCCAGCCCATAGCGGCGCCGCTGCCGTTGTAGAAGGCGCTCATGTTCGTGCCGCCTGGTCCGGCGGCTGCTCCATCGCGCCTTCGCCATCTTTCACCGACACCATCAAGGTCGCCGTCACAGTCCTCACCATCGAAACGGCGAGTCAGACGAAGAAGCTGTCGTGGCGGATGAAGAACTCCGCGCGCTCCTTCTCGCTGAGCCCTGCCAGCTCGGTGACGCCCTCGAAGTAGTCCTCTCGGGGCGCGCCGGGTGCGAAGAGCATGAGCATGGACGCCGGTTCGCCGGACTCGTTGCGGAAGGCGTGCAGGCCGCCGACCGGCACGTACAGGTAGTCGCCGGAGGTCGCGTCGACCCAGCGGCGGCCGTCGTACAGCCGCATCGTGCCGGACAGGATGAAGAACGACTCCGACATCGCCTTGTGGAAGTGTGTGCTCGGCCCGCTCACCTCCGGCCCCATGTCCACCCGGTACAGGCCGTACTCACCGTTGGTCGAGAGCGTGGTCGACAGGTAGTGGAACGCGGTGCCCTGCGCGACGGTGGGGTCTGCGGGCTTCGCGACGAAATCAGGTGCGGTGTCCGCGGGACGGAATCCGGCACTGACCTCGCCGTGCTCACCGAAGTAGCGCGGGTCAGGGTAGGACATGGGTTTCCTTTCAGGTGCGTCGGCGCCGCCTGGCCGGCGGCCACCAGGGAGCACGTGTGCAGCGCACCTTGTTCGTGTGCGTACGGCTGAAGACCTGACCAGCTTCGCCACGGCCGTGACCTGGAACAACAGTGATCTGCTCAAGTACCGTTCAGTGCGGCTAAGTTATCGGGGAGCGGAGAGCATGGAGCGACAGGAGCTGGAGGCCTTCCTGGCACTGGCCGAGGAACTGCACTTCGGGCGCACGGCCCACCGCCTGGGTCTGTCCGCAGGACGGATCAGCCAGGTGATCAAGGCACTCGAGCGTCGGGTCGGAGTGCCCCTGTTCGAACGCAATAACCGTCGCGTCGCCCTCACCCCGGTCGGCGAACGGCTCCGCGACGACCTCCTGCCGGCACGCAGGATCATCGACGAGGCACTCGCCCGCGCGGTCGCCGCCGGGCGCGGCATCACCGGCTCCCTGCGTATCGGCTATTCCAGTTCGATGGCTGCCAATCTGCTGCTCAACACCATGGAGACGTTCCGCACGTCCCATCCCGACTGCGACGTGACGATCCAGGAGATCCAGCTCTCCGACCCCTATGGACCGCTGCGCAGTGAGCAGGTGCACCTCCAGATCACCGAACTGCCCGTGGACGAACCGGATCTGGACTCCGGGCCCGTGCTCTACACCTCGCCTCGGGCCCTCCTGGTCTCGAGCTCCCACCCCATGGCCCGACGCGAGACGGTCTCGCTCGAAGACCTCACCCACGAAACGCTGCTGACCATCGGCGGCACGGTCCCGCAGCATTGGCTCGACTACAACTTCCCGCGCCGGACGCCCTCCGGCCGCCCGATCCCCCAGGGCCACGCGGCGATCTCCTGGCAGGAGATCCCCTTCCTCGTGGCCGCGGGTCAGGGCGTCTCGCTCGCCTGCACCGAAGCCGAGCCCCACTACTCCACACCCGGCGTCACCTGGATCCCGGTCCAGGAATCACTCCCCTGCCACTTCGCCGCCATCTGGCCCAGACACGGCATGACCACCCGCGTACGAGCCTTCCTCGAGACACTCCACAAAACGACGCCGGCAGGACGCCGGTAGGAGGGCGGGCGGCACCGGGCACAGCTCGTCGAACGAGTCAGTCCTCCGAGCTATACCGCACCCAGGAATCCCGGATCGACCGAGCCCATCTGCAGGGCGAAGTCAGCGGCGAGGCCGAGGACTTCACGCATCGGCACGGCACGGCGACTGGTGGCCGCGAGATCCGCTTGAGCCTCCTGCGACCACACGAACGGAATCACCGAGATGCCCTGTGAGAAGGACAACGAGGCCACCTCCTCACGCCAGCCGGGCCAGCGCAGCCCTTCGTAGAACTTCTCCAGCCGCCCGGACAGCATCCAGGAGATCCATGCCGAGTGACCCATCTCCATCGCTTCCCACTCCAACGTGTCGGGAGCGAAGTAGGTCATCTGTCCTGGAACGCCGGGCCGACCCAACGCTTCCGGGTCGTGGCCGTTCAGCGCGAACACCCCGCCCAACACGTCGTGGCCGACCACCAAGCCATTCGCCGGCTGCCAAGCAGGATCGAAATGCGCGGGGAACGCATTGACCTGGGCAAGACTTGGCAGACTGCCGCCGTCTTCACCCGACCCCCCGGCGAAGACACGCACCCATCCGTCATCGAGGGCCAGGCCACCACAGTTCAACGCCATGGCGCCGAGTACTGATCGCGCCGTGACCTGCATCTGCAGCAGACACCGGCGGCTCTCGCTCCGGTCAGCGGTCAGTACTTCTATCGGGACAGCACTGGCCGCGAACAGGTCCTCCAGCTCGGGCCAGGCCGGATCGTCCACGCTGATCAACTCATCAATTCCACGCACCCGACGATCATCCCAGCGCTGCACGACACCTTCGAAGCCAGGCCCGAGAGACAGGGTTCCGGCCATCGCCGATGAGGCGGCGGGTGAAATTCGGCTCCGTTGCGGACGACGACTCGGGGACGGATCCGCAGTATCGTCGCTGACGCTGCGCTGGCCGACGGGTGCGTGACGTCCCACTCGACCTTGCCAGGGCCCGGCGTCTGCGGATGCCGAGCCATACCAGGACGTGACCGGGACGGTCACACGACGGCTTGCGGGGGGGGCTGAGTGAGACAGGGCATCAGCAGAACATGGTGGGGTGAACTTGCCGCCTATCTGACTCTCGGGGTCCTGGTTGCGGCAGCCCTGTGTCTGGCGGCCTCAGCCCTCCTGATGGGTCTGCCTCACGGGTGGCATGCGGCGACGACATGGGTGTACGTCGAGCACCGCTTCCTGTGGCTGGCCGAGCGAACTGTTCCGGCAGCGACCGTCGCCTACGTCGTCGTGCGTCTGCGTCGTGCCCACATCGCCCATCCTCACCGTCACGCCGAGAAGCAGGAGAGGCGGAAAACGCCGCGCGGGCGGCAGCATCAACGCGGGCAACACCGCTGACCTTCGTCACCGACAGAAGACCCAGGGACAGCGTGAGATCCTCTCCATCATGTTCGAGAGCGAGCGAAACCAGCGGGCGGCAGCAGGCGTCGAGGCCCACGTTCGCGACTTCTTCACCGGTCACATGATCACGGTCAGCGACTACGACCTGGGACCCGAGCGAAGGGAACTGGTTCCCGACCTGCGGATCCTCACCGTCAGCCCGGGACCGCGCGCCGACAGCTGGGCCTACATCACCGCCGGCTGCTGGTCCACGGTCGAGACGGACGGTCACGGCCTCGAATTCGTCCTCACCGCTCCCGTCCGCGACGGACGCTTCGCCGAGCTCCTGGCCATGACCGCCTACTACCACGCCGATCACCACCTCGACGTCGAGCACAGCCTGCCCATCGGGGAGCCGTGGCTGCCCGGGTCCCACTGCGACCACCTGCTGATCAGCCTGCCCTACCTCCATGGACCTGACCTGGAGCACTGCGCACTGCCGGACGGCCATGCCCGCATCCTCTGGGCCCTGCCGGTCACCGCGGCCGAGATGGCATACCGCCGCGAGCACGGTCACGAGGCCCTCGAGCAGCTCTTCGACGAGCGGGGGATCGTCCCGACCGATCCCCGGCGTCCGTCCGTCGCCTGAACTTCGCGGGGGTATTTTCACTGCTCGTGGCTCGGGAGTATCCACGCTTGTACGGACGCCCGGTCCCGGTGGTTGGCCACGCGGGGCCTGACCCCGCACCCCGGCCCCGGGGCATCGAGTCCGGGACGGCGGCGACCGCATCCTCCCAGGCTCGCCCGCTCCGGGGCCGGGGGTCCATCACGGCAGCTGCACGAAGGGCTTCAGGAAGGCGCGGGCTCCTGGAGTGTCCAGCCGGTAAGTGACGTTGGTGGCGTAGCACGGGCCGTCGCCGGTGATGGTCGTCGCCGCGAGGATGCGCTTGCCGCCGATGGTGGCGAAGTTGGGGCCGCCCGAATCTCCGTAGCACGCACCGCCGTTGCCCTGGGGTGCGGTCATGGCGAGGCGGACCCACGCGTCGTTGAGGGCGTCGAAGCTCACCGGCGCCTTCAGGCGGACGCCGCCGCCCGGGTGGGTCTGGCCTCCGGGCCCGTTCACCGCTTCCTGGGTGCCGTAGCCGGCGACGGTCCAGTCGGTGGAGTCGAGTTTCCGGGGTCCCATCGCGTCGAGTTGACCGGCGGTCGGCAGTGTGGCCGGGGTGAACGACCAGCGCGCGGACATCTTGGCGGCGGGTACTTCGACGACCGCGATGTCGTGCGGGTCGGAGGCGGGGCCCGGATAGTCGGGGTGGCTGTGGGCCGTGCCCGGGACGGCGACGGCAGCGGCCTGAGCGGCGGGATCACCGGGGTACTTCTTCGCGGCGGCATCCAGTCCTGCCTGGACGTCCTGGTCCAGGGAGACGTAGAACCGCACGTTGTCCGGCCAGTCCGTGGTGCAGTGGGATGCGGTCAGGAAGGTGCCGGCGTCGATCATGGTGCCGGAGCACACCCAGTCCACGCGGTCGGGCGTGGCCGGATCGTCGTCGTTGTCCCAGGTCGCCACGAGAGCACCGACCTCGGTGCGTTCGGGAGCAGGGGTCGCGTTGTAGGAGTTGATGGCGGGCGAGGGCATCGCGGCGGCCAGCACGGTGGCGCAGGCGGCCGCGGTGACGGCGACGGCGTGGATGGCGCGGTGGGTGGTCAAGAGGAACCCTTCGTCTGGTAGTCGGGCGTTCCACCTGTGGGGGTGGGGGCATTGAAGCGCCTGTGATCGTTTGTGACAAGACCAGAGGGCTGCGACTTGTGTTGTGACTGGTTCGAGGCGCCGTGGCTCCCACCGTTGAGGTTGAGCGGTGCGTGGTGATCGAGGAGTGCGCGTGGATCTTCACCCTCGATTCCGCGTGTTCCGGGCCCTCGACGACCGTTAGACGGTCGGGGCCGAACCCGCGGCGTGCGGTGCTCGGATCACCCGCGTTCTCACCCGCGCACTCCCCCGCCCTCAACCCCGACCCCTTGGACTCTCCACCCATGTCGCTCTGGCTGCTCAATCACTTCTCCACCCTCACCATCGCCGTCCTCGCCGTCGGCGGCACCGTCCTCCTCGCCGTCACCGGGAGCGTGCTGATGCGCCGCAGATACCCCTCCCTCGCACGGGGCGAGCACAACGACATGGTTGAAGCGACCTTGGGGATGTTCGGCGCGATCTACGGAATCATCCTGGCCTTCGTCATCGTCACTCTGTGGACGCAGCTGGACAGCGCGCAGACCATCGTCTCCGCCGAGGCCACCGACGCAGCCCTCATCGCCCGTGATGCCCGCGCCTTCCCCACGCCGGTCCGCGCCGACCTCGACCACGCGATGAGCGGCTACGTCCACGCCGTCGTGGAGGACCAGTGGCCGCGCATGCGGTCCGGACAGCCGTCGTACGGGGCGACCGAGACACACCTTCGGTCGGCGTTCGCTGTGCTGCAGGCCTACGACCCGAAGAACTCACGCGAAGAGGTCTTCTACGAACAGGCCGTCGGCAACCTCAACGACATCGCCGCCCAGCGCCGCGCCCGCATCACCATGGCCGAGCAGGAACTCCCGCCGCTGCTCCAGGTGTTGGCGTTCGGCGGCGCGGCCGTCCTCATCCCGCTGACCTTCCTCTACGGCATGCGCAGACTGCGCGTCCAGATCCTCTTCGTCGCCTCCGTCGCAGGTCTGGTCGGCTTCAGCCTGCTCCTCGTGCTCGTCCTCGACCGCCCCTTCGCCGGAGATCTCAGCATCAGCCCCGCCCCCTACCGGGAAGGTGCACTCGCCCAGTACTGGACGCCGTGACCACCTCGGCCGAACCCGTCGCGTCCACGTCTCAAGTCCTCACGACAGCGTCCGAGCGGCACGCACTCATTCGGTCCCGCCAGTCCCGGCGGTCGTGCTGTCGGGGTCGAGGAGGCGTTGGCGGAAGTGGTCGAGGACCTGGTCGAGTGCGCGACGGGTGGGTTGACCCGGTTCGTCGATGAGGTGCTCGGTCAGGACGGAGTGCGGGCGGATGAGGCCGTCCGGGTTTGCCGCGCTGTCGTCGAGTTCGACCGCGATGAACGAATCGCCGAGCTTTTCGCGCAGGAAGGCGAACCGGGCGCCGGGGACGAGCCGGTCGCCGCGGAAGCGCGTGCCGAGGACGGTCAGGCCGGACGCGCAGCGCTTCTGGACGGTGCGCAGGTCGTCCGGGGAAATGTCGATAGAGTGGCGGTTGCGGTCGTTGACTGCCAGTGGGAGGGACGGCTGACACAGCACGGGGGCGAGGAGGCGGTCGTCCGTGGCCATGGCCAGGGCGAAGCCACCGGTCAGGCACATGCCCACGGCTCCCACGCCCGGTCCCCCGCACCGCTCGTGCTCGCGCGCGGCGAGGGCACGCAGCCAGGTGACGACAGGGGAGGTTCGGCCGGCGGCCAGGGTGGTGAACTCGCGGCTGACACAGATCTGGACGGCGGCGCGCAGGCCGGTCCAGGCGGCGCCGGTCCAACCGTGCGCCTGCGGGTGCGGGTCGCGTCCGGCGACGCCGAACAGGTGGGGCATCACGACCGTGCAGCCGATGTCCCGGACCCGTCGGGCGAACTCGGCGACCTTCGGGGTGATTCCCGGGATCTCCGCCATGACGATCACGGCTGGTCCCGTCCCCGCGCGCAGCACGGTGTGGGTGCGATCCCCATGCGTGAACGGTTCGCGTCGGAAATCTGTCAGAGCGTCATCGGCCATGTGTCCTCCTGGCATGGGGAAGGGTTCCGTAGCTCTGACATGCGAGCGCAGTGGGGCGTGATCACATCAAGCAGTGATGTTACCCAGAAGTAGGCCGCATGGACGGCCACCTCGGTGGATGTCTACGACATCCCGAGATCGCCACCCGGCGGCTGGCACGGCACGGGGAACAGGCGCCCGGGCCCTGGGCGCCTCACTCGGTGATGCTCGTGGTTCCTCTGATGCTGCCTCGCTACTTGATGTCGCGCTGCTTGGGCACTACGACGCCGAAGCGGTCCTGGATGGTGGCGAGTGCGGACTCGTGCACCTGCTTCGCCGGAATGCCGCGGGGGTTGCCGTTCACGGGCAGCGGGCGGGTGGCGGAGGCGTCGCCGACGACCGTCGGGTTGTAGCCGGCGTACACGGCGCCCTCGGTGGTGAAGAGGGTGCACATGTGCGTCATGAAGCCGGAGATGATGACGTTCTTGCGGCCGGTCTTCCTGAGCTCCTCGTCGAGGTTCGTGTCGTGGAAGCCGTTGGGGACGGCCTTCTCGACGACGGCCTCACCCTTGACGGGCTCGAGGTCGGGGATGATCTGCCCGGCCTTCGACTTGAGGTCGTAGCCCTTCTCCACGATGTGGATGACCGGCGTGTGGGCCTTGCGAGCGCGCTCCAGGAGGGCCCTGGTGCTCTTGACGGCCTCACGCCATCCGGTGAGCTCCATCGCGCCGTCGGTATAGACGTTCTGGTAGTCCACGAGGACCAGCGTGGCGTTCGACAGCTTCGCCGGCGTCTCGTCCAGTTTCATCAGCTGACGCAGCGTCGTCGTGTCCTTGGCGTAGTTCTTCTCATGGCTCTTCTCGCTGCGCTGCTCACCGCTGTCGGTGCGGGTGGCGGCCGCGGAGCTGCCGCCACAGGCGGAGACGGTGGCCGCGAGGACGACTGCGGCACCGAGCACGGCGGCGGAACGGAGCAGCTTCATCAGACGATCTCCTTCTGGGACACGACGACGACCCCGTACAGGTCGGCGATGGTGGCGAGAGCTCCCTGGTGCACCTGCTCGGCGGGCACGTCGGTGCCCGCGACCGGAAGCGAACGGGTGGCGGTGGCCTCGGCCACGACGGTGGGGCGGTGGCCGCCCAGGAACGCGCCCTGCGCCGTGAACGCGACGCACATGTGTGTCATCCAGCCCGCGATGACGACGTCCTGGCCCTCGGTGAGGTGCGTGGCGAGGTCCGTGCCGACGAACGCGTTCGGGACCTGCTTGACCACGACGGGCTCGCCGTCGACCGGCGCGACCTTCGGGTGGATCTGGCCGATCTCGGCCCTGATGTCGTACGGGGTGCCCTCGCCGCCGTCGTTGATGACGTGGACGACCTTGGTGCCCGCCGCACGGGCCCGCGCGAGGAGCTGCGCGGCGGCGTCGAGGGACGCCTCCCAACCGTCGAGCTCCATCACGCCCTGGGTGTAGGTGTTCTGGAAGTCGATGAGGATCAGCGTCGAGCCGTCCAGCTTCGCGGGCGTCTCGTCGAAGCCGTTGAGCTCGCGCAGCGTGGTTCGGGACATGGGTGTACCGCCTTCGGATCTTAGATGGGAGACGCGCCCGGAGCGTTCGCCGGGCCACGTCTGCAACGCTATGACCCAGCCCCGACGTCGGCAATGACGTCTAACATGCAGATACCGACATGCCGTGACGTGCAGAGAGTGGGAGGGTCCGTGCCGGACACCGCCAGACGACTCATCGTGATCGTGCTCTTCGAGGGCGTCGACCTGCTCGACGTGACCGGACCACCCGAGGTGTTCTCACTGGCACTGCGCGAGACCGAGGAAGCGGCGGGCTACCGGGTACTGCTGGCCGCCGAGACCCTGGACCCGGTCACCACCGGCGCGGGGGTGCGCATCCTTCCGGACATCACCTTCGCGCAGGCCGCCGCGGGCACCATCGACACGCTCCTGGTTCCCGGGGCGGTGGAGCTCGACGAGGAACGCCGCGCCCACCCGCTCGTCGACCCGGATCTCGTCGAGTGGGTGAGGGTGCTGGCCGAGCGTACGCACCGGATCACCTCGGTGTGCGTGGGCGCGCACCTGCTCGCGGCCGCCGGACTGCTCGACGGCAAGCGGGCCACCACGCACTGGTCCACCGCACAGCAACTGGCCGCCGACCACCCGGCCGTACAGGTCGACGCCGACCCCATCTTCATCCGCGAGGGCAACGTGTGGACGGGCGCCGGGATCAGCGCCTGCCTCGACCTGTCGCTCGCGCTGATCGCCGACGACCTCGGCGAGGCGGTGGCCCTGCGCGTGGCGCGCCAGCTGGTGATGTACCTGAAGCGACCCAGCGGCCAGAGCCAGTTCAGCGTGCCGCTCGAGCAGGTGTCGACGACGCGGCGCATCGAGGATCTGCGCCATCACATCCTCCGGCACATCGACGAGCCGCTCACGGTGGTCGATCTGGCCGCGTACGCGCACGTCAGCGACCGGCATCTGACACGCCTGTTCAAGACCGAGCTCGGGACGACCCCGCACGCGTACATCGAGTCGGTCCGGGTGGAGAAGGCCCGCCACGAGCTGGAGTCATCCGACGCCACCCTGGAGCGTGTCGCGACGCTGTGCGGGTTCGGCACGACGGACACGCTCGTGCGGGCCTTCCGCCGACGCCTGAACACGACACCGACGGAGTACCGACGCCGGTTCCGGGTGCCGCAAGTTCCGTGACGGACAAGAACGTTCGGACCGCGGCGAACTCCCTGCTCATGTCGGCAAGTGCGCGCGAAAGCCCCGACGGGAGAGCAGAGCCCGCACGGTCGCACACGATGAAGGCGGACAACACCGAGGACTGCCGCCCTGAACGGTTCGCAAGTCACGATCGCCCGCTTCTGCGACCATGCGGCGCTCCATGCCGAGCGGAGGCAGACTCCAGCCATCACAGAATGCAGAAAATCTGTAGCGAGCAAGGTAGACATTGCTATGTGAGGGCGTTAACGTTTTGTGCGTAGCCAAGAAGTCGAAGGGCACGGCAGGAACGAACGGCCGCGCAGACAGGTTGACGCAGGAACGGCCTGGCAGTGGAGCGGCGGAGCCGAAAGAGGTGGGTTCTTCCGCTGACTGCCGGGCCGGGTGACCTCAGGGGTCGCACGGCGATGCCGTTACACCTGCGCCGTAGAGATGCAATGATCACGAAGAGGTAAGGAGCGAAAACGCCATCAGGATCGCCCGGGTAGCGACGCAGTCCACCCGGGTACCGCAGGCCCCGGATTGGAAGGTGGTCCCCGGTCAGGCAAACGCGATCCCCGCAGTTCCGCCCACTGAGGCGGGCCCGTGGAACAAATGAGCCGGAGCAGTCAGCCGGTAGATGGTGTTGAAAGCTCGGGGCCCGGGCGCCAGTAGGCGCTCGGGCCCCCCGACGCGTCCCCGGAAGAAGAGGTCTATGCCCCCTCGCAGTACCCGCCCCGTCGACAAGTTCGACGATGACGACTATCCCGCCTACACCATGGGCCGAGCCGCGGAAATGCTCGGAGCCACCCCCGCATTCCTGCGCGCCCTGGGTGAACATCGCCTCATCACCCCGCTGCGCTCGGAAGGCGGCCACCGGCGCTACTCCCGTTACCAGCTGCGCATTGCCGGGCGCGCCCGCGAACTCGTCGACGGCGGCACGCCCATAGAGGCGGCCTGCCGCATCATCATCCTCGAGGACCAGCTCGAGGAAGCGAAGCGCATCAACGAAGAACTCCGTGCTCAGGGACCTCAGAAGTAGCACCCGAAGCCTGAACCGTCCGGGCGCCGGCCGAGAAGGCGGCTCGGGGAGGCCCGTCCGGTGCGCACCGGACGGAGCTCACCGTTCCGTTCGTGTCACACCTGGCCGTACCTGAGACGGGTGGGTGGAGTGCCGAGCAGGGCGGAAGCCCGCTGGTACGAGTCATCCAGAGGCGCAGGGGCGGGCAGGGCTGTGGGGGCGGTGCGACAGGTGAAGCCGAGTTGGACCATCGCCCTCACCACCTCCGCGCAGCTGAAGTCGCGCCGATCCTGACGGGTGATGATCTGGCCGACCTGCTTGGCGGGGTAATGGCGGCGCCCGATGACGACGAGGTCACCGAGGGCCGCTTCGGGCTTGATGCCTTTCATCGACTCGAGCACACCGTTCTTCGTCAGGTCGAACGGGAAACGGGCGATGACACAGCGCATGATGCCTCACAGAGTGCGGGAGGGCGGGGAGAGGGAGCCTTGGTGCGGTGTGGTCCTCGATCGCTCAGCCGGTGCCGGCCAGCAGGCCCGCGGTCCGTCCTTGCGTCGCGGGCTCTGGAGGGGCGGTGCGGTTCCGGTCTCCGAGGCCCGACCCCGTGTGCAACGCCGGCGGGAAGGATGCTGAGCCTGCGACGATGTCGCGCAGGCGGGTCCGGTCGCTGTATCGGGGGCTCTCCCGGACGGCGGTGAGTCCGGCGAGGGTGACGCGGCCGGTGCGCAGGCCGTCCTCGTCGCAGATGACCAAGTGCCGGGTACGGGCGGCGGCCATGAGGGAGAGCGCGACCTCGACGGTCATGGCGTCCCAGACCTGCGGACCTGCGTGGTCGAGGGGGTCAACGGCCGCGGGCGCCGTGTTCCGGGCCGGGCGGGGGTACATCTGGACGACGGTCAATAGGTGCCTCCTGCAGTGATGTGCCAGTTTCCTGATCATGAATGGGCTACGCGGCCGCGATCGGAGTGACCGCGGCGGCGGGGCGGCGCCCGCCGGCTGCGGCACCGCGGCGCCTCCTGCCGTCCTCACTCACCGGCGCGGTGATGGCAACCGGGATCCCGGAGGGAGCCTGTGCGCCCGTGATGCGGTGCAGGTCGGGCGCTCCGGCACAGACCTGCGTGATCTGCGGGACGATGCCCGCGGTCGCCATGAGGCGCGCCATGCTCCGGCGCTGGTTCGGCGTCACCAGCGTGACGACACTGCCGGACGCGCCGGCGCGGGCCGTGCGTCCGCCGCGGTGCAGGTAGTCCTTGTGGTCGCTCGGCGGATCCACGTTGACCACGAGATCGAGGTTGTCGACGTGGATGCCACGGGCGGCGACATTGGTCGCCACCAGAACACTGACGCGCCCGGTCCTGAACTGCTTCAACGTGCGGGTGCGCTGCGGCTGCGTCTTGCCGCCGTGAAGGGCCGCCGCCCTTACTCCGCTGCCCAGAAGGTGCTCGGTGAGGCGGTCGACGGCGTGCTTGGTGTCGAGGAAGAGGATCACGCTCCCCTCGCGTGCGGCGATCTCGGTGGTGGTCGCGTGCTTGTCGGTGCTTTTGACGTGGAGCACGTGATGTTCCATGGTGCTGACCGCTCCGGCTGAGGGATCGACGGAGTGCACCACGGCGTCGTCGAGGTAGCGGCGCACGAGCAGGTCGACGTTACGGTCCAGCGTGGCCGAGAACAGCATGCGCTGCCCGTGGGGGCGCACCCGATCGAGCAGTGCTGTGACCTGGGGCATGAAGCCCATGTCGGTCATCTGGTCTGCCTCGTCGAGGACCGTGACGGCGACCTGGTCCAGGCGGCAGTGTCCGCGGTCGACGAGGTCCTTCAGCCGACCGGGCGTGGCGACGAGGATCTCGGCCCCGCCGTTCAGCGCGGTCGCCTGTCGGCGCACCGGCATGCCGCCCACGACCGTGGCCAGACGGAGCCGCACGGCGCGTGCGTACGGAGTCAGCGCTTCGGTGACCTGCTGCGCCAGCTCACGGGTCGGTACGAGGACGAGCCCCAGCGGGTGCCGCGGCTCGGCACGACGCCCGGCGGTGCGGGCCAACAAGGCCAGACCGAAGGCGAGTGTCTTGCCCGAGCCGGTGCGGCCCCGGCCCAGTACGTCCCGGCCCGCGAGTGAGTTCGGAAGCGTCGCGGCCTGGATCGCGAACGGCGCGGTGAGGCCCTGCGCCCCGAGCGCGGCCAAGAGCTCCCTGGGCAGGTCGAGATCCGCGAAGCGCTCCACGGCGGGCAGGGCGGGGGTGATCGTCACCGGGAGGGCGAACTCCCCCAGCGCCCGGGCGGGGCGAGTGACCGGCTGACCGGTGCGGGGCATACCGGAGCCCTTCGGGCCGGTTCGGCCGTCGGTTCCTCTCCGATGGGGGCCGCCGTCACGGGTTCGGGAGACTCGGGCGGTCGTGCGTGTGCGGTTCATACGGAACCTTCCTTGATACGGCACTCATCAAGGAATCCCCGCAGCGTCGAGCCGTGCGGAAGGTCACAAGAATGGGCCGAATGAGACGCGACGAAAAAGGTGATCGCGTGCCGCCTGCGCGGAACTCCGAAATCATGGGGCGAGCCGCGCCGACTGGATTCCCGCCACAAATTGATTCACGGCAAGACGCCGGGGAAACGCCGGGCGAGAGAGACTCGAAAATGGAACGTCCCGTACGGGGCTCCTCCTTCGGCGCCCGGCCACAGAGCGCCAGCAGCTGGGGCCCGCACCCCGAAGGATGCGGGCCCCAGCTGCAAGTGAGTGCGTCAGTCGCCTCAGGCCGGAACGATGTTCTCAGCCGTCGGACCCTTCTGGCCCTGGGCGATGTCGAAGCTGACCTTCTGGCCCTCGCTCAGCTCACGGAAGCCCTGGGCTGCGATGTTCGAGTAGTGGGCGAACACGTCGGGGCCGCCACCGTCCTGCTCGATGAAGCCAAAGCCCTTTTCGGCGTTGAACCACTTCACGGTACCTGTAGCCATGTCATTCTCCTTCGGGGCAGTGCACCGGCATCCGCACCGTGCGGAGCCGTGTCGCCGCGATGATTGCCCCGACCGACAATGAGCCGGAATTTTCAGATTCATCCCGGTGGAACGAAATTCCGTCGGGATGCCGTAAATTTGGGAACCACAACTGCAACTGACACCGACAGTAGCACGCAGACACCGCGTCAAGCGCATCGATATTTTCGACTCCACCTGAGGTGGGAATAATTCTGCATGCAGGTCGCGCTGAATCCTTGATTCGCGAGTACAGATATTGCACCCCTCAGGGGCGACACTTCCAGGACATCACACTCCGGCCGTGAGCCACGCGCGCCAACTGCTCGATCCGATCTGCGATCGCGGTTCGGCGAGGTGGTGCCGCTCAGTTCTCGGACGGGATGCGCTCAGCGATCTCCCTGGCGAACCACGACTCCCATGCAGGGGTGATGCCGTGCCGGGCGAAGGCGTCCTCGACGGTCTTGATCTGCGCCTTGGTCGCGCCCAGCTCCTGCGCGGCGGCGATGATCGCGGCGCGGCCCTCGGTGAACCCGTCGAGCGGCGTCATGTACGCGGTCAGAGCGCGGTAGACGATCCGGTCGGCGAGGCCGCCGCCGAGGCTCTTCCGGATGTCCCACAGCGCGCCGGAGACGATCGGCCAGTTGAGGTGCACGCCGCTGTTGTCGCCGCGGAACGAGGCGCCGACGAGGTCCTTCGAGGTCGTCATGTCGTTGTTCAGGTCGCGCAGCGCACACTCGCGCGGCGAGAGGGTCGTGCACAGGTCCTCGCCGAGCAGGCCGGAGTCCGGGTCGTCCATCGACTGGCCATTGGCCTCCAGGTCGATGGCGTTGCCGAAGTAGTCGGAGATCGCCTCGTTGATCGCGCCGGACTGCCCCGCGTAGACAAGTCCCGCCGTGTGTTCGGTGACGCCGTGGGTCATCTCGTGGCCGACGACGTCGTGTCGGCGGACAAGGTGCGGTAGTCGTCGCCGCCCTGGCCGTACACCATCCTGGCGCCGTCCCAGAAGGCGTTGTTGTACGCCCGGCCGTTGGCGGTGACACCGACGAGGGAGTACATGTACCCGTCCTTGCCGTCGAGTACCTTACGGCCGAAGTGGTCCTTGTAGTAGCCGTACACCTTGTTGGCGGCCCAGTGGGCCTCCACGGCACCGGAGTTGGTGAAGTCCTCGCCGAGTTCGGGGGTGCCGGACCTGAAGATCTTGACGCCGGTGGGCCAGACACCGGATGCCCCGGAGACCTACGACGCCCCGGGCGTCGTAGGTCTACAGCATCGGGCCGCTGTACGGGCTCTCCGGGGTCCGGAAGCCGTAGTCGACCATCCGGTAGGCGCCGTCGGCGCCCTGGTACAGGTTCAGTTCGCCCTTCTCGCCGTTGTAGCGAGTGCCGGTGCCCTTGACCACGAGCTGGGACTCCGTGGTGGCCTCATTGGTGATGGGGACGGTGCCGGTGTCGCCCGTGGCTCCCGCCGCCGCGCCCGCCACGCCGAACGTCTGAATGGCGCTGTACTGGAGCAGCGGGAAGCCGGAGCGTGCGTCGACGTACACCTCTTGCTTGACGGGGGTGCCGTCGGCCGGGTTCACGCCGGTGACCGTCATGTACCGGGTGAGCACGCCGGCACCCTGGGGCAGGATCGTCAGGCCGGTGGCCTTGCCGTCGAGCGGGACGGTGGGCCTGGCCTTCTTGCCGTGCGCCGGGGCGTGCAGCGGGGCACCGGCAAGCTGCGCGACGACGGCACCGACGGCGCGCTGCACGCGACATCCTTGGAGACCTTCGGGGTGACCGAGTCGAGCTTCAGCTCGGTGAAGTATTTGCCGGAGGCCCGGTGACGGTGCGCTTGCCGGACTTCTTCTCCATCCGGACCACGTACTGGCCGCGGTACCTCCACGTCCTTGTACTTCTGCTGGAGCCGGACCGTTTCCCTGCCTTCCTTGTCGGTCGTGGTGCCGACGGACCGGAGACCTTGCGCTGAGGTGTCAGCGATGTGGTGGCGCCCTTGTTCGCTCTGAGGTGGTCGCGCGCCGCGTCGGTGGGGCTGCCCGCTGCGGAGGCCTGCTCGTGGAGCCCGGTGATCAGCGACGGCGTGTCCGTGTCACCGCTGGAGGCCACGGTGCCTGCCCCGCTGTGGTGGCGTGGGCAGCGGGCATGGTCGGCCATCAACAGGCCCGCGGCAGCCAGCAGCGCCGCGACCCCCTGGCCATCGGCCATCCCTCGTTCTCTGTCGGTACGTGCGTGAGCGGTACGTATGTGAGCGGTACGTCTGCGTCCTGAGGTCCGCACGGTTCCCCTCCGATGTGGGTGCTGCATGAATGAATGTCGGATGCAGCCATGCAAAGGGCGCGGCACCGCCTGAACAATGCGTCGCGAGTGCTCACTTGTGGACGTGTGCACATGTATGGCATGCGGCTACGACTGCAGAACTCCCAGCCTTCGTGTCCGGTGGCTGGGCATCGGCTCACCCTCTGACGGACGTGGGGAAACCTGGCGGAAGGCCCCCTGGGCGGTACGCAGAGGGCCCTACGCCGTCATCGACCGAGTCAGGAGAGATCGTACCAATTGATCTGGTGGAGGCCGCAGTTGGTGATGCAGTAGCCACCGCCGCGCTTCTGCGGGCCGAGACCGTCGCATCCGTCGGTCTTCAGCGGTGCGCGACGCCTACAGACAGATCACCGCGTGCCCGTGGGACCTGGTCCAGCCCCAGGGGCCGCAAAGGTCTTCCGTGTCCGCAGCTCACTCCGGCCGTGTCACTGCGAGGCCGTGACGACTTCGATGAGTGCATTCACCGCCCGAGCGCAGTCGTTCCGGGTGAACCCCAGGCGGCGCACGTCCTCGGGGTCGGGTTCGTAGGCCAGGGTGTTGCCCCGTCCCTGGACGATGGCAGGGTCCGGTTGCAACGGATGCTGCTCGTCGCGCTCGCCTATGACTCTCTTGCCGCCTGCTGCGTCGACCAGCAGCTGGAAGAACTGCTGGTAGGACATGTTCTGATCGCCGATCAGATAGGCCGCGCCGGACTCTCCGTGGAGCAGGGCTCCCAAAATGGCCTGGGCCAGGGACTCGGCGGACATGTAGTTGGTGCCGCCGGGCGGTGCGAAGTCGGGGATCCCCGGCTCGTTGCCGGCGGCCCACGACACCATCCGACGGTAGCGCCGGGCAGAGGCGCCGGGAACGGCCCCGATGATGGAGGGCGGGTTGAGGGTGCAGACGGTGAACGACGCGTCGGCGAGGGCTCGCGCCCCGTCGTCGGCCGCCTTGCGTGCCGCGATGTAGGGGTTGCTCTCGGCCAGGTCCGGGCGCAACTGGTGGTAGTAGCTGCCCACTTGGACGAAGCGGCTCACGCCGGCCCGCTTGGCCAGTGCTGCCATGCGGGGGACCCCGGCACGCTGAGTGTTCTCCCAGAACGTCGTGGTGTCGTCCTCGGGGTTCTTGTGCCGCACGTCCTGGCCTGCGGCGAACACGATGCCGTCGAAGGGAGCGAGCTGCTCGGGAGTGAAGGTGGGCACGGTGTAGTCGCCGGCCAGGTGCGGGAAGTCGGCGACCGGGGAGTCGTCGGGAGCCGGTCGGCGGCCGGCGACCGTGACGGAGTGGCCGTGGTCGCGCAGATGGAGTGCGGCGTGGGCGCCGATCATGCCGGTTCCACCGATGATCAGAATCTTCATGGACAGCTCCGTTCGATGGGGTCAGGGGTTGCGCGGGCGGTTGGTCCAGCCGCCGGAGCGGCGCGGGAACCAGCCGCCTGTGGCGTGGGTTCCGCCGTCGACGTGGATGGTGCCTCCGGTGACGAAGCGCGACAGGTCGGAGGCGAGGAAGAGCGCGACCCCGGCGACGTCGTCGGGTTGTCCGGGCCCGCAGAGCGGGGACCACGTCGGCCACAGGTGCCGGTCCTCGTGCGGAACGATGTCCTCGTACGGCACTTGGGGCGTTTCGACGAGGTCGGGGGCTATCGCGTTCACCCGGACACCTGAGGGGCCGATCTCGGCGGACAGCGACCGGGTGAACCCGGTGAGTGCGGCCTTGTAGCCCGAGTAGACGGCGTGGCCCGGGATGGCGCGGTGAGCCTCGACCGTGGTCAGGTTGATGATGGAGCCGCGACGCCGCTCGGTCATGCCGGGCAGCAGGGCGTGGGTGAGGCGCAGTACGTGCGCGAAGTTGATCTCGTGCAGCTCGTCCCACAAGGCGGGCGAGTTGGCGGCGAAGGTGTGCGGCGGCTGCACGAAGTGCCCGACGTTGTTGACCAGCACATCGGGCCGGTGCTCGACCAGCCCGTCCGGACACGCGGTCCGCACGTCCCATTCGAGGCGGGTGATCGAGCCCCCTGCGGAGGAGTCGAACGTGCACTGCGTCATCGGTTCGATGTCGGCGACCAGGACGTGCGCACCGTGTGCCGCGAAAGCCCGCGCGACGGCGGCGCCGATACCGGCGGCCCCGCCGGTCACCACGGCGCGCCGGCCGGCCAGCAATGGCCCGGGCGTGAAGCAGTTGGGTTCGGTCATGTACGGAGTACAGGCCATGGGTGCCGGACAGGGACACCACTCTTCCCGATAGGTGGAAACAATCGGTCGCCGAAGGCCAGGACCCGTCCTACGGTTCAAGCCGACGACGCGTGCGGTGCCACCGGTCCGGAGCACCCCACTCGCGCCGGTGACGATGCGGAACTGTGGCGGGGAGGCAAGAAGATGACCACGCGTGCGCAGGGCACTGACGGCACCCCGACCGGCGTGATGCAGCGTGCTGCGCTGATCCTCGACGCCCTCGACGGCGCGGAACCCCTGAACCTGTCGCAGATCTCCGCGGCCACCCGACTGCCGCTGTCCTCGACCCATCGTGCGCTGGAGCAGTTGATGGCGTTGCGCTGGGTGCACCGGGTCGGCAAGGACTACCAACTGGGCATGCGCCTACTCGAATTGGGGTCGGCGGCCCACCACCAGAACGTACTGCGCAGTGCCGCCCTGCCGAGCCTGCACCGGCTTCACCGGACCACCGGCTGCATCGTGCACCTGGGCGTCCTCGACGGCGACGAGGCCGTCTATCTCGAGAAGGTCGGCGGCGAACTCGCCGTCGGCGTACGCTCTGGGGTCGGCCTGCGCATACCCGCCCGCTCCTCGGCCATCGGCAAGGCGTTGCTGGCAGGCTCGTCGAACACCACCGCACCTGACGGATCCGGTGCGCGTGAAGCACAGGTCGTGTGCGAGCACGAGAGGTGCATGAAGGGCTTCAGCTGCCTGGCCATCCCGATCGGCCCCGTCGGAGACGGCGAGACCGCCGCGATCTCGGTCTTCGGCTCGGCCGCCAAGCTCCGTACGGACCACCGCATTCGCCTGTCGGTACGGACCGCGGCAGCCGACATCGCACGCCGCATGGCACTGGCGCAACGACCCTGAGGCCAGGGGCTGATGCGGCGGCGGCGGTGGTGGAGTGATGAGTCACTGAGCCGGTTCAACGGCTGGTGCCGAGTACTGCCGTGAGGCCTTCTCGCAGGTCCTTCACGAAGTAGTCAGGGACTTCCAGCGACGGAAAGTGTCCCCCGTTGTCGGGCAGGTTCCACCTGACGATCTGTCGGTAGCGTTGTTGGGCCCAGGGGCGCGGGCACTTCTCGACGTCGCGGGGGTACGCGGTGATGGCTGACGGCACGTCGACCCTCAGTTCAGGGTCCAGCGAGTTGTGGCTCTCGTAGTAGATGCGGGCGGCGGACGCGCCGGTCCTCGTCAGCCAGTACAGGGTGACGTTGTCGAGGATGCGGTCTCGGGAAATGGTCTCGAACGGGCTGTCTTCGGTGTCCGACCACTCGGCGAACTTGTCGAGGATCCAGGCGAGCAGTCCGACGGGTGAGTCGACCAGCGAGTAGCCGATGGTCTGCGGTCGGGTCGCCTGCTGCTTCGCGTACCCCGCGCGGTGACGCCAGAAGTCGCGGGTCTCCTCGGCCCATTGCCGCTCGGTCTCCGTCAGCCCGTCCGTCGTCAGTCCGGGCGGGCCCTCCGCGAAGGTGGTGTGGATACCGAGGACGTGCTCCGGGAACCTGCCGGCGAGGACCGTGGTGATGTTGCCTCCCCAGTCGCCGCCGTGTGCCGCAAACCTGCGGTACCCGAGCCTGCCCATCAGTTCCACCCAGGCGGCCGCGATCTTCTCGGTTCCCCAGCCGACGGTGGCCGGTTTGTCGCTGTAGCCGAAGCCCGGCAGCGAGGGGACCACGACGTGGAACGCCGGCGCATCCTCGTTCTCCGGGTCCGCCAGCTCGTCCACGAGGTGGCTGAACCGGGCAATGCTGTCCGGCCAGCCATGCGTGAGGAGCAGAGGAGTGGCGTCCGCCCGCGCTGATCGGCGATGCAGAAAGTGAATTCCCAGGCCGTCGATGGTCGTGCGGAACTGGCCGATCTGGTTGAGGCGCTCCTCGAACGCCCGCCAGTTGTACCCGGTGCGCCAGTAGTCCACGACGTCGACGAGGTCGGCGAGCGGAACGCCCTGGTCCCACCTCCCGGGTCCGGGTGGGGCGCGACGAACGGTCTCGGGCTCCGGCAGCCGTGCCGTGGCCAGTCTCGCGCACAGATCGTCAAGGTCGGCGTCACTCGCGTGAGCTTCAAATGCCTGCACGTTGCTGGTGGAACGGGGCATGGCGCCTCCTGGCCGTCGTGAGCCGACTGCAACCGATCGTGAACCGTCTATGCCGGTTCTACTACCCCTTCACGACGCCCCGCAACCAGCTATGGTGGTTCCATGCGTTCGGGATTGCCTGACTTCCGCCTCGGCGCCGTACTGGCGACCAGCTTCACCGGGACCCTGTCCGAGCGTCACGGCGATGCCGTGGAGCGCATCCCCACACCGCAGCGACTCGTCGACTGGCTGTCGGTGTACGACCTGACCGTGGACTCCTGCACCACAACCCAGCTCGAACTGGCCCGGGAACTACGGGAGTCGATCCACGCCGCCGCGACAGCAGCCGCGACCCGGGAACCGCTCCCTGCGGGCGCCGTCCAGGTCATCAATGACTGCAGCACCCGAGGGCGGGCAGCGGCCACCCTGACGCCCGAGGGCAAGCGGCAATGGCAGCTCGGCCCGGCTTCCCCCCTGGACGACGCCCTGAGCGTGATCGCCGCCGACGCGATCAGCATCATCGCCGGCGAACGAGACGGAAGACTCGCCTTGTGCGCCTCCCCGACATGCCAGGCCGCCTTCTTCGACACCAGCCGAAGCCGCACCCGTAGATGGTGCGACATGAACACATGCGGAAACCGCCAGAAGAAGGCGCGCTTCAACGCCAATCGAAGCAAGGATCCGTCGTAGGGCAGATGCTGACGGGAAGGTGGACAGCTGCTTATCAGGACGACGACCAGCTCCCGTAACAAGGACCGCAGGGCCAGAAGGCCATGTCCAGGTCACTGTTTCTCGATCTACGCCGACCATGTATCGGAGATACAGCCAGAAGTACGCAAAACGCATGGCATCGCCGCGAGCGCCCTTCCGTGTGCAGCCTCGACGACGTCCAGAGTGCCGAGCATCAGCGGCCCTCACCCGCTGCGTACCGCGCGTCGTGAATGGCTACAACCGCACAGAAGCCTCGGGCCACGAGGGCAGAGCGAAGCCGCCGTCGGCTACGTCCTCCTGATACCACCCTCGACCCGCCAGCCAGGTCTCGAGCCACTCTGCGAGGCTCCCCGCTTCCACGAACCACGCCCTGGATACATCCTGTCCGCTGATCACGTTCGGGTCGAAGTGGAGGACCGCACCGCCCTCGCCCCGACAGTCCACGCACGCGAACATTCCACAACCCCAGTCCAGGACCGGCAGGACGCCTCTGGGCCACGACCACCAGGTAACGGCACCCGCAGTCGGGATCCGTCCCAGATAGTCGTCGACCACGGCCTCCTCACCGTCCCGATTCAGACCCCGCGTCAGCGGGAGCAACGAGTCCATCGGCCCGAACCCGCCATTGCCCACCTTCAAGTACAACGCGGCAAGAAGCGGATGAAGACGGAATCCGAGCCTTCGCTCTGCCTCGTCGAGTTCCATTACAGAGACCGGGAGTTGCAGTCGCTCGCTCTCGGCAGCCTTGACCACGACCCGCTCGACCAACTGCCCGAAGTTGTCCACGGAGACATGCTCGCCCACAACTCCGACAGACTCACGGGCAGGACGGGTAGGGACGTTCCCACATCGGCCCGCGCGAGGTGGTCCACGGGTACGGCGGCCGCTACGCCTTGTCGAGACAATCCCGTTGTCTCGCGCTTCCCTTACGAAGACGGATCGGGCGCGAACGCCCGTGCCGCGCGGAGACAAGTACGGGGTGAGACCGCCGAGCGGCGGTCGACAGGGAGGTGCCGTGTCCACGGAAGTGGAGAACGGGCAGGACGACTCCGTGCTGCTCAGCGCAGCGGCCCGCGGCGGGGGCGGGTTCGAGGAATTGGTGGAGCGCCATTCGGTGGCGCTGCACGGCTACTTCGCGCGCCGCGCCCCGCACGCGGCGGACGATCTTCTGGCCGAGGTGTGGCTCCAGGCGTACGCGGCCCGGCGCACCTACGACGCGTCGCGCGGGTCCGCCAGGGCTTGGTTGTTCGGGGTTGCCAGGAACGTGCTGTCGACGTACTGGCGGCGGCTTGCGCAGGAATCGCGCACCGCTCCGGGCGAAGGGGCTCACGGTGATCCGTGGGCCGCCGTGGACGACCGACTCGACGCGTCCGCGCTGGCCCCCGCACTGCGCCGCGTCATCACCGAACTCCCGGAGGTGGAGCGCGAGTTGTTGCTTCTGGTGGCGTGGGAGCAGCTCTCGCCGACGGAGGCTGCGGCCGTACTCGGGATCCCGGCGGGCACAGCGCGTTCGCGGCTGCACCGGGCCCGGGCCCGGCTGCGGGAGAGCGTGGCGCTCGCCTCGACCAGTCGATCGCCGTCCGAAAACACGACAGGAGAACCGGCATGAGCCAGACCCAGGGCAGCCCGAACGAGACGACGAGGGCACTCGACAGCGCCGAGCTGATGGACTTCCCCGGCGCTCACGACCTGATCGCGGCGGGCCAGGTGGCACCACCCGCGGCGGACGCGGTGCGGGCAGCACGCCTGGCCGTGACGCAGGCATCGTGGCGGGACCGGCCCGACCTGCGTGGACTCACCACGGGCCCGCAGCCCGAGGCGGCCGCGCCGCGGTGGCGTCGGCGCCGGCTGCTCGTCGCGGCCGCGGCGGTGCTCGCTCTGGCCGTCGGCGGCGCCGCGTACCCGGTCCTCGGACATGATCCGGCCGCCGGCGCATCGGCCGCCTCGTTCCTGTCCGACGTCGCCGACACCGCGGCGCAGGAGCCGCCGTCGACGGCCCCGTACTGGAAGGTCCACAAGGAGGTGGTCAACGAGGACGACGGTCGGCGCACGGACACCACCTACTTCGACCGCTCCGGACAGGTCTGGTCGGTGAACCCGGACGGCTCCGTCCAGGAACCCGGACCGAAGCTGAAGCGTTGGCTCGTCGGCGAACACCGGCTCACCTGGCAGCAGTTGAGCAAGCTGCCCGCCGACCCGCACGCACTGGCCGCCCGTCTGGGCCCGGACCCCTTCCACCAGGTCGTGGCACTTCTGGAAGACGCTCCCGTAAGCCCCAAGGTGCGAGCCGCCCTCTTCGAGATCCTCGCGGACCAGGACGGTGTCGAGCTCGTCGGCACGGTCGAGGACAGTCAGGGGCGCTCCGGCACGGCCGTCGAGTACACGACCGCGCCTTCGGAGTTCACCGGGCTGCGCACCACGATCCGGCTCGTGATCGCACCGAAGTCCGGTGCGCTCCTGGAGTCCGCCGGCCGCACCGACGGCCGCCCCGCCGAACGCACCACGTTCCTGGAGGTCGGCCCCGCCGACCACATCGGCTGAGGCCCCGCACCGGGGCGGCCCCCGTGGCGACGGGGCCGCCCCCCCCCTGCCCAGGACAAGACTTTGTTCAGGGTCGTCCACCCTGGCGGGGCTCTCCCCTGGTGGAGGTGCCCTTGCCCTTCGGCAGCAGCCGGGACGCTGAAAGCCGACGAGTCACAGAGGGACGAGTCCGCAGACGGACGAGGGCACCCACACCGGAGGGCACACCTGGTAGATGCGCTGCACACAGGACGTCGGTTACGGTAGGCGCATGTCTACGCCCCGAGTTTCCTAGCTGAGGACCCGCTTCCACGCCAGAAGTGTGTCCTATTGCTTTCTCGGAGCGTTACCTCATGATTACCGTTCGCGGTGTCGAGCTGCGCGCGGGCGCCCGCCTGCTGCTCTCCGACATCTCCTTCTCCGTCTCCCCCGGCGACCGGATCGGCCTGGTCGGCCGTAACGGCGCGGGCAAGACCACCCTGATGACGGCCCTGGCCGGACAGGCCAGGCCCGCCGCCGGGACGATCACGCCGACCGGACCGGTCGGCGTGCTGGCCCAGGACTCCCGCGCGGCCGACCCGGCCGTCAGCGTGACCGACCGGATCCTGTCCGCCCGCGGCCTGGACCGCGCCCTGCGCACCCTGCGCAAGGCCGAGGCCGCTATGGCGAAGGCCTCCGAGCCGACCGCTCTGGAGCGTGCGATGAACGCCTACGCCCACGCCGACGCCGCGTTCCAGGCCGGCGGCGGGTACGCGGCCGAGTCCGAGGCCGCCCGGGTCGCGGCCGGACTCGGGCTGCCCGAGCGGGTGCTGGGCGAGCCGGTCGGCACGCTGTCCGGCGGACAGAAGCGCCGGGTGGAGTTGGCGCGCATCCTGTTCGCCGGACACGGCGGCACGCTGCTGCTGGACGAGCCGACCAACCACCTCGACACCGACTCCATCGCCTGGCTGCGCACCTTCCTCCAGAGCCACCAGGGCGGTCTGGTGGTGATCAGCCACGACACCGGCCTGCTGGCCGACGTGGTCAACCGCGTCTTCCACCTCGATCCGCAGCGCGCCACCATCGACATCCACAACACCGGCTGGAGGACCTACCTCACCCAGCGGGAGGCCGACGAGCGGCGCCGGGCCCGGGAGCGGGCCAACGCCGAACGCAAAGCCGGGGCTCTGCATGCTCAGGCGGACAAGATGAAGGCGCGGTCGGCCACCGCCGTCATGGCCAAGAGCATGGCCCGCCGCGCCGACCGCATGCTCGCCGATCTGGAACCGGCCCGGCGCACGGAGAAGGTCGCGAAGATCCGGCTGCCCGAGCCCGCCGCGTGCGGGCGGATCCCCCTCGGCGCCGTCAGCCTGGCCAAGTCCTACGGCGACCACCAGGTGCTCACCGGTGTGGACCTGGCAGTCGACCGAGGCAGCCGTCTGGTCGTCCTCGGCCTCAACGGCGCGGGAAAGACCACCCTGCTGCGCCTCCTGGCCGGCCAGGAACGACCGGACTCAGGTCGGGTGGTGCACGGGCACGGGCTGCGCCTGGGCTACTTCGCCCAGGAACACGACACCCTCCACGCCGAGCGGACCGTACGGGAGAACCTGCGCGCTGCCGCACCGCACCTTTCCGACGGTGAAGCACGGCGCGTGCTCGGCGCGTTCCTGTTCTCCGGCGACGACGCCGACAAGCCGGCCGGCGTCCTCTCCGGCGGCGAGAAGACCCGCCTGGCCCTGGCCGGCCTCGTCCACTCCGGCGCGAACGTCCTGCTGCTGGACGAACCCACCAACAACCTCGACCCCGCCTCGCGCACCGAGGTCCTGGCCGCGGTCGGCTCCTACCCGGGCGCGATCGTGATGGTCACCCACGACGAGGGGGCTCTCGACGCCCTCCGCCCCGACCGCGTCCTGCTGCTGCCGGACGCGGACGAGGACCTGTGGAACGAGCGCTACCGGGACCTGGTCTCCCTCGCCTGACCCGAACATCCCGCACTGGCCCGACTGCAGAGCCCGTGTCGTCCCGGCCCGGTGGTGGCGCAGCCGATCGACGGCTGCGCCACCACCATGGCGGTCGTCACCACCACGGCGGTCCATCCGTACTTATCGTCGACCCCCGGGGCCGGCGGTCGCGCGCGTGCCCTCGCCGATTCAAAAACGTTGGACGGAGTATGCACACCACCACGCGAGTCTGCCTCGCGCTTCTCCTCTCCGCCTCCGCCGCGTCCCTGGCCACCCCTGCCGTCGCTGACGAGGGCCCTTCCACGTCGGAGGCGGCAGTGCTCGGGCCCGCCACCGACACGATCACGGACCACGGAACCCACTTCCAATCCACGATGTCCCAGGACACGATCAGCGAGCCCGGCGGGGCGGCCGTCGGGGCCGACCCGTCAGTGGACTACGGCCGCCAGTCCTCGTGGTAGCCGGGACGGTCCGCGTAGGGCAGGGCGAGCAGACGAAGCGTCGCGCAGGGCGCAACGGCGTAGGGAAGTGCCACACCTTCAGCTACTTCATCGCCCTCCCCCTCAGGGGGACGCCGGTTCACCCACGGCTCAACGGCCTCGTTGCCGCAGGTCCGGCAGACCTGGGTTTCGCCCGTCCCGCTCTGGTCGCATGCCCCGTCCACGACGGCCCGCTCAGGCGCGTGCAGGACGAGCAGCTGCCGCTTGGCATCGATCTCGCGCAGCACCCGCGCCGGGACCCCGCAGTCACACACGGCGCCGGGCGCCGCGTGGAACATCGCCATGGTGGCCTTCACCGACTCCGCGTCGCCTTCAAGGTAGGCGTGGATGTCGCACCCGAGGGTGTGCCAGCTGCTCGCGTTGCTCGCGTCCTTGTCGAGCTGGGCGCCGAGCCACTTCGCGAGGTTGTCCACCGCTACGCCTCTTCCTTGCAGGGCCGGTTCTTCCCCGACCTCGAGTTGGAGCAACTTCTTCACCAGCCCCGCAGCATCTCACGAGCGGTCGGCCCCGCCACGTGGTCGACAGCGCTCTCGTTCCCGAAGGGCTCCCGGCCTGCATCCGGTTCACGATCGGGGGTGCCGACACCGACACGCGGTCCTGCGCAGCCTCATTCTCGTGGAAGGCTCCTGATAGGCGCCTTCGCAGTAATCACCGCAGGTTGCGCCTGCGAGGCGCCGAAGCTCTGGAGTATCGCGAGCGTATGGAAATGCGCATACGCCGGCGCAACACTCCTCGTCCTTCACTGAAGGTACGAACCACCTTGCGGCAAGGGCCGGTTCGTCCAACAGGAAGGGACGTGATCATGGACTCGGATTCCGTACGTGGCATGGATCGGCGGCAGTTACTCGGATGGGGTGGGCTCGCGGCGGCGGGTGCGGCGGCGGCCGCCACGCAACTGGCGGCAGTTCGTCCCGCCCACGCCACCCCGGCCGTCTTCGCTCCTGATCCTCATGCGATTCCTCCCGCCACCCGCCCTGGCGGAGACTACGACCGTTACGTGGCGAAGCTCGCAGCAGAGGACAAGTTCTCCGGCGTGGTGATGCTGTCCCACCGAGGCCGGACGGTGCTGTCACGCAGCTATGGCATGGCCGACAAGGAAAAGGGGATCCGCAACCACGAGGGCGTCGCGTTCAATCTCTCCTCGGCGGGCAAGCCGTTCGGCGCTGTGGCCATCCTGCAACTGGCACAGCGGGGCAAGGTACGGCTCTCGGACACGGTGGGCACCTATCTCTCCGGCTTCGCCAAGGACATCGCCGAGAAGGTGACCATCCACCATCTGCTCTCCGGGACCTCGGGACTCGACACCCCGGAAGAGGACCTGCGACGCGTCTTCCAGAGCCGTGAGGAGGTGCGCGAGTTCTACGAGGGATGGGCTCGGCAGGCGAAGCCGGTGGCCGCCCCCGGTACGCCAACCGACCACGCCGGTGCGGAGGTCGCCATCCCCGCGCTGATCGTGGAGGCCGTGACCGGCACGACGTACTGGGACTACGTCGAGGAACACATCTTCAGGCGTTGCGGCATGACCGGTACGGCGTTCTTCACCAGGCCGCAGTGGCTCACCGACCAGCACCTCGCGCACTCGTACATGCGACAGGCCGACGGCAGCCGGGTCGATGCCGTCCGCAACCTGGACAAAGGCAGCCCGGACCCGTACCAACTGGGCAAGAACCCGGCACGCGGCTTCATCGATCCTCCCGGGGACGGCGGATTCGCCACTGCGCCGGACCTGGTCCGCTTCGCGCACGCGCTGGCCGACGGCACGCTTCTGGACCGGCCCTACGCCGAGTTGCTCACGGGCCCCAAGATCCCTCACGCGCCGCAAGGAGGCGGCCTGCGAGGGGGCCCGGCCACCTCCGCCGACGCGTCGTTCGGGGCCTACATGATGCCCGTGAGTCTGATCAGCGGTCAGTGGGTGAACGGTCGCGCCGGCGTCAACCCCGGCAGCGTCGCCAGCTGGAACATCTACCCGGACACCGGCTGGGTCGGCGTCGTCCTCGGCAACTACGACGACGTGCCGTTCCAGGAGATCATCCAGCGGGAGATCCAGGCCGTCATCGGATGATGTCGCTCAACCCGACGCCGGCGATCCCGCTCGCAACTGCGCTCGGGGTCGCCGGCGCCCTCCGGCGTCACCAGGTCACAGCGGCTGAGCGCTGAGCACGCTTACGGAGCGGGATCTTTGGCCTGGGCATCGAGGCGGCGCAGATGGGTGCTCATGCGGGACTCGGCGGCCGGGGCGTCGCGGGCGATCACCAGGTCGAGGAGGATCTCGTGCTCTTCGGCCGACTCCATGAGCCGGCCGGCCTCGGCGAGAGCCGCCAGCCCGTAGAGCCTGGAATGGCCGCGCAAGGCGCCGACGACCTCCACCAGGCGTCGGTTTCCCGCGAGTTCGAGCAGTGCGAGGTGGAAGCGGCGGTCCGCTTCGAGAAAGGCCACCAGGTCCCCGGCACGGGCCGCGTCCACGATCTCGTGGGCCACCGGCCGCAGTTCTTCGAGGCGTTCGGGATCGCCGGTCCGTGCCACCACGCCTACGGTGGGCACCTCGATCAGTTCGCGAACGGCGACGTACTCGGCCAGATCGCGCTGGGTCAGCTCGGTGACGCGGAAGCCCTTGTTGGGTACCGGCTCGACCATGCCCTCACGGGTGAGGTCGAGCATCGCCTCGCGTACGGGCGTCGCGGACACGCCGAACTGAGCGGCGAGTTGAGGCGCCGAGTACACCTGTCCCGGGCGGAGTTCCCCCGCGACGAGCGCGGCGCGCAGAGCGTGCGCGACGTGGTCGCGGATGCTGCGCCGGGCCGGCACGGCGGGCAGCTTCAGCGCGCGGTCTGCGGGCGTGGACACACACTGCTCCTCATGGGCCGGTGGAGTTCCGCGCCTGCCGGTGTGGTGCTCCGGGCGCAGCGCGAACGGCGATCGTACTGATCTTACGGTTGGCCTGCGCCACACCGCCCCCTCTCGACGAGCCGGGAGCTGACCCGACCCACCCCGGCGGCTCCTGTGGCCGACCGCCGTCCGAACCTTGGCCGACTCGGCACCTTCTCAAGTTCAGTGCCATGTGAAATTGTACTGGCACATCGCACTGGCGTGTTCACATCAAACATCAACATCGCGCGCTCGTGCGGCCGTTGGATCAACACCCCCCACAGGAGATCCCGGATGCATGGTCACGATCGAAGAAGCACCCCACGCCGCTGTCTCGCCCGAGCGGTGTGCACTGGTGCGCTCGCTCTCACGCTGGCACTCAGCGCCGGCATAACCCCGGACGCCCAGAGCACAGCGCAAACGCAAGGTGCCGCGTCGCCCATCGCCGCCCTCACCCCTGCGAGCGCGGACGGGACCGAGGACCCCGGCCCCTCCCCCGCCGAACCTTCCGCCACGCCGGACCACCCCGGCGGCAACCCGCTGCCGGTGAAAGAGCGGGCACCCCTGCCCGCCTCGAAGGACACCCTCACCCGCGAGCACGGCGAACGGTCCACCGCGAAGCCCTCGCATCCACGGCCGTCCCTACGCGACCTGCGCGGCAAGCGCCGGGCAGCCGAGTGCTCGACGAGCGACTTCACCGGCAGCACGGGCGCCGAACTCGTCGCCCACATCCGGACGTCCACACCCGACTGCATCCACACCCTGTTCTCGCTGACCGGTTCGGACGCGGCCGGCGCGTTCCGCCAGGAGCAGATGGTGACGGTCGCGAACGCGCTGCGCGACGGTTCGGCCGGGTACCCGGGCGACGGCAGTACCGGCATGCCGCAGACGGTTCTGTATCTGCGGGCCGGCTACTACGTGCACTGGTACAACGAGCCCGATGTAGGCGAATACGGTCCCCAACTGGAGTCCGCGATCCAAGGCGGCCTCGACGCCTTCTTCGCCTCCGAACACTCGCGGGACGTCACCGACGCCAACGGTGAGACCCTCGCCGAGTCGATCACGCTGATCGACAGCTCGGAGCAGAACGCCCGCTATCTGCCCGTGGTCGAGCGCATGCTGACCGGCTACGACTCCTCGTACGACGACAAGTGGTGGATGCTCAACGCGGTCAACAACGTGTACACCGTGCTCTGGCGCGGTCATCAAGTCCCCGCGTTCGTCTCGGCGGTCGAGGCCGATCCGGGGGTGCTCGACACGCTGCGCGCCTTCGCCGTGGAGCACGTCGCGATGCTGGGCGGCGAGCGCTCGTACCTGGTGTCCAACGCGGGTCGCGAGCTTGCCCGGTTCGTGCAGCATCCAGGGCTCGCGGACACGGTGCGGCCGCTGATGAAGGAGCTGCTCGACCTTTCCCAGATGACCGGCCCGACCGCCGGGCTCTGGGTCGGGGTCGCCGAGATGGCCGACGCCTACGACAAGGCCAACTGCGCCGAGTACGGCGTGTGCGATCTCCCGCAACGGCTGCGCGACGCTGTCCTCGCCGACCGGCAGAGCTGCAGCGACAGCATCACCGTGGTCGCGCAGAACATGTCTGCCGGTGACTTCTCGGCCGCCTGCGACAGCCTCAACGGTCAGGACGCCTTCTTCCACCAGGTCGCCCGGGACCCGGGGCCGGTGCAGGACGATCACAACACGCGCATCGAGGTCGTCGTCTTCGACTCGAGCACCGATTACCAGACGTACGGCGGGGTGATCTTCGGCATCAGCACCGACAACGGCGGCATGTACCTCGAGGGCGACCCCTCCGTGCAGGGAAACCTACCGCGCTTCATCGCCTACGAGGCGGAGTGGACCCGCCCGGACTTCCAGATCTGGAACCTCAACCACGAGTACACGCACTACCTGGACGGGCGCTTCGACATGTACGGCGACTTCGCGGACGGCACGTCCACGCCGACCGTGTGGTGGATCGAGGGATTCGCGGAGTACGTCTCGTACACGTACCGCGGGCTGCGGTACGAGGAGGCCGTCGCGGAGGCCGGCAAGAAGACGTACAGGCTGAGCGAACTCTTCGCCACCACGTACGAGAACGCGGACACCACGCGGGTCTACCGCTGGGGGTATCTCGCGGTCCGCTACATGCTGGAGAAGCACCCGTCGGACCTCGGCACCGTGCTCGGCGCCTATCGCGCCGGTGACTGGGCGGGTGCGCGGCGGCATCTGACGGAAACCATCGGAACGCGCTACGACTCCGACTGGAACAACTGGCTGGACGCCTGCGCGCAGGGCGGCTGCGCCCGCGCGTCCTGACACCTCGAGGATCGAGAAGCTCCAGCACGACGCGAAACAACAGGTACGGACAGCGCGCCGTCGGCCGGCGCGGAGCGGACTCCCGTGTGCCGCCCCGCGCCGGCGGGATTTGTGCTGGTCTCGGTGATCGTGCGCAAGGTGCTCGGTCGCGGAGGATTCGGACGCGGAGGATTCGGCCTTCTCGCAAACTGGCCCTGCGCGCCCCGTAGTCGCGTTGTCAGTGCCTGATGCCAGGATCCGGGTGACCAGATGCAAGGAGATCGGCATGGGCACCTGGGACACCGGTCCCTTCGACAACGACACCGCCGCGGACTTCGCCGACGCGCTCGACGAGGCCGGGCCCGCGGCGCGTGAAGCCCTGATCCGAGGCGTGCTCATCCGAACGATCGACGCAACCGGCTATCTCACGGAGGCGGAAGAGGCGGTGGCCGCTGCCGCCTTGATCGCGGCGCAATGCCCTGGAGACCATCCCGTCGACATGGCATACGGTCCGGAAACACCGATGCCCGTGTTCCCTTCCGACCTTCGGGCACTGGCTGACGAAGCCCTGGCCCGCATCGCGGGCGACGAGGACGGGCTCGTCGCGAACTGGGTCGACCCGCAGGACCGGAAGCAGTGGCGCATGATGCTGATCCGCCTTCGCGCCGTGCTCGCCCCGCCGCTCCTTTCCATCCCTCTCTTCGGTGTCCAGCCGTAATCCGGCAAGGAGGCGGAGCAACACAAACGGAGCAGGGCTTACCAATCTCCCAGACGTCTCAATCTGTCTCCATCGCACCTTGGGGACCATCCCCCATGTCTGCTAGCTTCCCCGTTCGATTCCGAACTGCCGTGACACAACGGCGACTTCGAGACGACAGGCATGTCTTCCGACATGGCTTCAGACATGGGAGGCCCCATGAACAGAAGCGCCGCCGTGCCCCTCGGCACGGCGTTACTCCTCCTCCTCGGCACGGCCGTGCCGGCCGCCGCGGGACCCCCCGGCGACGGCGCGGCCGGCGACGGGGCGACGCTCTACCGCGACGACACCGTCGATGTCTCCTACCGCCAGGTCGCCCCCGGCGACGCGGCGTGGAGCCAGGTCCCGGCCGCCCTCCGAGGCGGTGCGACAGAGGGTTCTTACGTCGCCCGGCTCCAGCTCGTGAACGTCTCCGATCACCCGGTGTCCAAGTGGTCGCTGACCTTCGAGCTCTCCGACCGCGTCACGGACACCTCCGCCGCAAGGCTCGCCGCGCCCCAGGACACGCGCACGACGCTCCAGGGCGTCGGCCCCACGAACACCCTCCAGCCGGGCAGGACCGAAACCGTCTGGTACCGCGCCGAGCCCGGCGCCGAGGCCGACACCCCGACCTGGGCGTCGTTCGCCAAGCACGGCATCTCGCCGACGGAGGACACCGACGGCGACCGCCTCCCCGACGACCTGGAGGTGCGCGCCAAGCTCGACCCCAAGTCAGAGGACACGGATGGCGACGGCATCTCCGACTTCGCCGAGCTCGGCTACCGGTTCAGCTCACCGCTCAGGGCCGACACCGACGGCGACGGCACCAAGGACGGCGCCGAGGACCCTGACAAGGACGGCCTCACGACCGCCCGCGAGCTCGGGCTCCGCACCACGCCCACCCGCGCCGACAGCGACCAGGACGGCCTCTCGGACGCCCGCGAGCTGAAGCTCCGCACGGAGCCCACCAAGGCCGACACCGACGGCGACGGCGTCCAGGACGGCGAGGAGACGAGGCTCCACGCCTCCCCCCGCGCCAAGAACTCCGTCTTCGACGTGACGCGTCGCGCGGACGGCGGTGCCACCACCGCCGAGGCCACGCTGAAGGGCCTGCGCGCCAAGCAGGTCGGCGGTTTCCAGATCACCAGGCTCCCGGCCGGGCAGCGGGAGTTCCCGAAGTCCACTCCGGGCTACCTCGGCAGCGGCTTCCAGCTCTCCGCCCCTGCGGAAGGCGCCGCGCGGCTCACCTTCCGCCTCGACCCCGGCCGTTCGGAGCGCATCGCACCGGCCCTCTACCGCTACGACGAGAAGGCCCGCCACCTCGTCAAGCAGTCGGGCCAGCAGCGCAGCGGCAATGCCATCACGGCGATGGCCGACGGCTCCGCCAAGTACGTCGTCCTCGACAGTCACGCCTTCGACAAGGCAGGCCCCAAGGCCCCTGGCAAGCGCGTCCTCTCCGACGGCCCCAGCGACGGCGGAGACCCCGGCGACCCGCCCCCGAGCGACATGCTCATCCACCAGTCTGCCTTCCGCGAGGGCCACCGCAAGGCCCCCGACCCCCAGAACCCGCCCGTGCCGGCCGATCCGCGCGTCGCCGACGACCTCACCTTCAACGACTACGACTTCGGTGAACTCACCGACCTCGACTGGGAGTTCTGGGTCGCCCGCATCACGCCCGAGTCCTGGATGTGGGCCGAGTTCAACGACATCATGAACTTCGGCAAGCTCGGAGCCGACGCCGACCACGCCCAGTCCGTCGACGACCTCCGCAACGCCTTCCGCTACGGCCGCGACGGCCAGAGCGCGGGCACGGTCACCGTCGACGACAACTTCGATCCCGGCCGCTACCTCTACCGCGGCTCCGGCACAGCCCTCTCCCGCGCGGTCGGCGCCTCACCGCAGGAGAAGGCGTACACCGACAAGGCCGGCCAGATCATCAAACAGTCCCTCATCGACAACAAGGGCCGCACCGATCAGCTCAAGGTCCAGGAGGACCTCACCAAGAACTTCCTCTTCCAGGAGTTCCTCCGCCAGGACGTGAAGTACCCGGTGTACGACTTCTCCCTCTGGGACGGCAACCAGCGCGCCCTCTCCATCGCGATCCACCAGTTCCACGGCCAGACGATCGCGCTGAAGGACTACAAGGTCGAGGGCAACTCCTTCTCCGGCAAGCTCGTCTTCCACTCCTATGACCACTTCGGTCTCGACCCGGACGACGAGATCACGGCGTACGGCTTCATCGACTGGTTTACGCTCCAGCACTATGACCGGTTCGATGGGAAGTACCCCCCGGCGATCGCGCAGGCGGATATCGAGATCCCCATCAGCGGCACGTTCTGACCTCGCCGGCCCGAAGCACCACAGGCGCTCGCCGGGCCGGGTCCTGGCCGTCACGCTGCTTGTCGTGACCGCCGGGTACCTGGCCTGGCGGGTCGCCGTCCTCGCCGGCCTGGAGGCCCACTTCGGCAGCGGCCTCGACGAGCAGCGCTTCAACCGGCTGCAGCAGGAGTACGACCGCCGCGAGGAGACCTTCGCCCGGGCCGACGCCAGGATGCGGAAGGTGATCGCGGCACACCCCCACGCCGAACGCATCGACTGGAGCCGCTACAAGACCTGCGTCCGTGAGCCCGGCCGCCCCTCCGACACGTGCACGATGACGCCCCCGCGCGACCAGAAGGTGTACGACGCCCTCTGGGGCGTCAGCGTGATCCTCTACCAGCCCAAGGACGAGGGCCGCACGTTCTACCGCTTCTACCACGAGGACCCGCCGCGCTACACGATCATGTACGCCCCCGAGGACACCGCCGAGGAGGCCGAGGAGTACGCGGACGCCCACGGCTTCCGCTCCGTCCGTGCCCTCGGTCCGGGGTGGACGATCCTCGGGCCGATCGACGACATCGGCCGCGAGGAGAAGCAGTTCCCGTAGGAGGACTCTCGGAACGCTCGGTCACTCACGATCGCTGATCATCGAGCCGCGCTCAGGGCGTCACGCTGCTCCCTGGCTGGCCCTCGCCGTCCGCCTCCAGGTTCGCGCGGAGGGCGGCCAGGGTGGTGGCGAGGTGTTCGCGATCGGCAGCGGAGACCGTCCGTGTCAATGAGGCCAGCGCACCCTCCACCACGGGCCCCGAAGCCGCCAGCACCTTCTCCCCCTCGGCCGTGAGCCGCAGCACGGAGGAACGGCGGTCGTGCGGGTGCGCGACGCGTACGCACCAGCCGGCGGCAACCAACCGGTCGACCGCCTTGCTGGCGGCTCCGACCGTGATCGCCACCTCGGCCACGATGTCGAGCACACGGCACCCGTCCACCCGGTGGATGATCTGCAGGAACTCGAACTGGCCGAGCGTCAGGCCGTGTTCGGCGCGCAGCCGGGCGCCGACCGCGTTGTAGAGCCGGGTCTCCACGCGGACGAGATCGAGGAAGAGTGGAGTGATGTGGCTCACAAAACCTCCGATAGATTCCTGGGAATCATCTTCCCTGGAAGGCGGTTGGACACGAGCAGATGGATTCCGAGGAATCCATTCTCGCATCCCGATCCGATGGAGGCCCGCCATGTCCCGACAGCAGCGCCAAGCCCTGGACGCCCTGCTCCGCTCCGTCCCGCGCAGCGAAACCCAGCCGTCTCCCGCCGAACAGCGCACCGGCTTCGCCGCCGCCATGACGCGACCCGCACCGGCCGGCGTCGCCGTCCGCAGAACCGTGCTGGGCGGGCGTCCCGCCCTGGAACTGGAGCCGGCCGGTGCGGCCGATCGCGGTCGGCTGCTCTACCTCCACGGCGGCGGCTACGTCATCGGCTCGCCTGACACCCATACCGGCCTGGTCGGTGAACTCGCCGCGCGGACCGGGCTGCGTGCCACCTCCGTGGACTACCGACTGGCACCCGAGCACCCCTTCCCCGCCGCGGTCGACGACGGACTCGCCGCCTACCGCGACATCCTGGCCACCGGCACCGACCCACTCGAGCTCGTCGTGGCCGGCGACTCGGCCGGCGGCGGCCTGAGCATCGCCACCCTCCTCGCCGCCCGCGAGGCGGGACTGCCGCAGCCTGCCGCCGTGGTCGTCTTCTCCCCCTGGGTCGACCTCACCCTCTCCGGAGCCAGCATGCGCACCAAGCAGGACGCCGACCCGATCTTCACCGAGGCCGACGTGCGCGCGTACGCGGACCTCTACATCGGCGACGGCGACCCCAGCCACCCCTTGGCGAGCCCGGTGTTCGCCGACCTCTCCGGCCTGCCCCCGCTGCTCGTACAGGTTGGGGCGAACGAGGTCCTCCTCGACGACTCCGTGCGCCTCGCCGCCCGTGCCGGCGCCGCCGACGTCGAGGCCACCCTGGAGATCGGCTCCGGCCTCCCCCACGTCTACCAGACCGAGCACGGACGCCTCGACGAGGCGGACGCCGCACTCGACCGCGCCGCCCGCTTCCTCACCTCCCATCTCCCCACCCCGGTGGAGGCCGGCCACACCCAGGAACACTGACCGCCTCACACGTGCCCAGACAAACCGCGGCCGGCCATCACCGTGGCCTTTACCGCGAGAGTGCCCCTATGACTGATGAGCTGGTGAGGTTCATTGAGGCGCGTCTGAACGAGGAGGCCGACTTGGCACGCCGCTGCGACGCTGACCCATGCGGCAAGTGGTCCGCCCACGGAGACACAGTGGACTTCTGCCAGGTCGACCTCTCTGGCTTTCACCCCACCATTGCCCTGCACGTGGCGCTCCACGACCCGGCGCGCATTCTGCGCGAGATCGAGGCCAAGCGGCGCATCCTGGCCCGCCATGCCCGCGAGCCCTGGCCATGCCCCAACGTGCGTGACCTTGCTTCGCCCTACGCCGACCACCCCGACTTCCCCGATCGGCGCTGAACCGACGACCGAGACGAGTACACGCAACCTGCCGGCCCGTCAGGGAAAGAACCGACAGCCAGCAACACCCGGACCGAATAGACTCGCCCGGCCGACGTGCAGAAGGGGTGGCGCAGTTGGGAGACGAATCGCTCTTCTACCGACCCAGAAACTCCCTGCTGAGCGCCCTCGGCGCGTATCTGGGCGGGCCGGCACCGAGCCGCAGAGATGACCCTGCCCTGCGATTCGACCGCACCGGCGTCGAGTACCACGAGTCATTCGGGCTCGGGCCGACAACTCGACTGCCGTGGACAGAAGTCCGCGCGGTCGCGGTCCTGCCCGGTGCCATCGAGGGACGCCAGGCTCTGTGCGTGTATCCCTTCCGTGAACTACCGGAACCCGATGTTCCCGCCGACGAGCAGTGGTCCGGTACCGGGCCAGGGCTCGCCCTCCGCTTCACCTCACTCTTCGGCACGCCGATCGCAGTGCACTGGCATCACGTGCGAGGCCCTTCTCTGGCGAAACTGACCAGGCAGTTGCCGGCCTGGACCGAGGAGCGAATAACTCTCACCACGGCACGCCCAGTCTGACGCGGTGCGCTTACGCGAAAGCGAGGGGGCGGGCGGGCCTACCGTGTCCTCACAGTTGACCGGCCACTCCCCTCAGGGCTGAGGGCGGAGTGCAGGCTGGCAGGCAAGCCCGTGCCTCATCAGCCAGTGTTCGCCTCGGTCAGGAACCACGAAAACACAGCCACACCGATCGGAGCCGCGACAAGGTAGGCGACAAGAGCACCGACGCCCCGATCAACCAACGCGGGAAAGGCCCAGTCCGCTATCGCGACCACGAGAAGCCATGCCGTCACGATCGCGAGGAGAGCGACAACGGCAGCGAGTCGACGCGTCGGGGCCGCTTCGCGGTACAACTCCGCCGCAGGCCCAGTCGTGAACACGAACGTCACGAAGCCGACGACCTCCGTGTCGGGCAACCAGCCAAACGGCCACCCCACCAGAACCATCACTCCGCAGACAGCGAGGGCGGCCAACTCCAGCCCGACAGTGGACAACACCGGGTCCCACCAGGAACGCCGGACCGAGCCACTCACAGTGTCCTCTTCATCGGCCACATCGCAAGAGTAGCCATCGGCAGCACGAACGTCGTCTCCTGCGTCATCACCAACTGCATGTGTAGGCACCGAGGATGCTGTCACCGGACTGACCAACTAACTGATCGTTTCAGAATGAGCTGGCGAGGCGGTCGAGCTGTTCCTGATCGGAGTCCTGATGCCGTAGGACTTCGCAGGTCCGCGAGACACCCTGGCCCCCCGGACCTTCCCCCTTTACGATCAACGCCCATGTCCACCACCACCTCGCCCGTACCCGTCCTCCGCGGCTCCGGCGGAACCACCCTCCAGGCCGACGGAGACGCCCTCGTCCTGCGCCGGTGGCGCAAGGAAAAGCGGATCCCGCTCCAGGCCGTTCGCCAGGTCCGCGCGGAGGGCCGTGCCCTCGCCGTGGAGCTCACCGCCCCGGCCGGTACAACCCCGACCGTGTTCCGGGTACGGGGCGTGAGCAGGGTGGCGGCCACGGTGTTCGCCGACGCGGTCACCGCGCGCCTGCCCGAAGAGCGGGAGGCCGACGGCGCGGCCCTCATCACCGAAGGCACACCGACGGAGTCCGAGGACGAGGCGTACTGGCGCAGGCTCAAGATCTGCGCGTGGGTTGTCGGCCTCGTGACCGTCGGGGTCGCCGTGGCGATGGCGATCGTGGGGTCGGGGTTCCGCGCGTTCCTCTTCCTGATCCTCAACCCCATGACCCTGGCAATCGCCGTGCTCGGTCTCTACGCGATGAGGACGCCGTACTACGAGTGGTACCTGCCCCGGTACGGCATCACCGTCGAAGCGGTGTACCGCGGCCCCAGGAGCTATGCCTACACCGACCTGCACGGCACGCTCCGAACCGCCTCCGTCCCGGGCAACGCCCCGACCAGATGGGTCGCTTACCACCCGGACAGGCCCTTTGTCGAAGCGTTCGCCGCGTACTCGTGGATCCGCAAGGTGTTCCGCACCCTCTTCTGTCTGGCGTTCCTCCTCGTCGGCCTCTCGCTCCTCGCCTTCAACATCTACATGGCCGTCGACGGCTTCCAACGCGGCTGACTGATCGTTTCAGGATGAGGTTCGCAGGCGGCGCAGGCATATGAGGCTGCAGGCCAGTTCGAGCAGGTCCTGGTGGAGATCGGCGCGTCGCTCGTGGCGGGTGCGGAGCCGTTTGAACTGGTGCAGCCAGGCGAAGGCGCGCTCGGCCACCCAGCGCACCGTGCCCAGTCCGGAACCATGGGTGACTCCGCTTCGCGCGATCAATGGCTTGATGCCCCGGTTCCACTGCAGGCGGCGGTACTTGTCGAAATCGTAACCACGGTCCGCGTACAGGCGCCGTGGCTTGCGGCGGGGACGTCCCCGCCGACCCCGAATTGGCGGGACTGCGTCGAGCAGAGGCAGAAGCTGGGTGACGTCGTGCCGGTTGCCGCCGGTGAGAGTGACGGCGAGCGGGGTTCCGTGACGGTCGACGATCAGGCGGTGCTTGGAGCCGCGGCGGGTGCGGGGACAGCCGACGGGGAGGCGGATCCGTACCTTCTTGAGTACGGGGATGAACTGCGGACTGTCGGCGGCTTGCCCTGCGGTCAGGACGAATGCGAGCGGACGGCATTTGCGATCCGCGGCGAGGTGGACCTTGCTGGTCTGCCCGCCCCTGGAACGGCCCGGGAGGGCGGCCTTGAGCCGGAGTCTGTGCCGACACCGGACGCGTCGGCGTGCCTCCCGTTCAGGATCGGGATCTACCCCCCGCCCGTCTTGTTCTTCGGGACCGCCCTCTGCCCTGTTTGGCCTGGCCTTCTCCTCGACGGCTGCGGCCTTCTCCAATGCGGTGAGCACGTCGTTGTCCAGGTGTATCCCGGCAGCGTCGTGGTGAGCGCGCACGGCGGTGGAGTCGACGCTGACCAGGGACAGGTCCACCTCACCACGCTTCGAGGCGTCAGCGATCAGGTCTTCCAGCAAGGCCTCGAAGACGCCGGTATCACGCCACTGATGGAAGCGGTTGTGCACCGTCGACCAAGTGCCGTACTCCTTCGGCATCTCCCCCCACTGCCCGCCCGTTTTGAAGCGCCAGATCACGCCCTCGAACCGCTGCCACAGCCGCTTGGGATACGGGCCGTACCGGCCGATCGGCAGGTACGGCCCGATGAACTCCCATTCCTGATCTGTCAGTTGCACGCACGTCACGCTGGTGGATCTACCCCTCCTTGCCCCGCGGTGAGGGCGAATCCCACAGATTGATCACAGGCCGATTCGCGCCTCGGGCACGGTGCTGCGGGACTGATGAGCACCGATCTTCCCCGGCACCGGGGACCGGGGGTCACTGACCGCGGCCGCCGAAGGCCGCGGCGCCCTCCTGCCCCTTCACCTGGTTGTCCGTCACGTACGGGCGCAGTTTGGCCTCGTATGCGGTGAACGCGGCGGTGTGGTCGCCGTCGGCCGCGGCCAGGGCGCGGGCCAGGGCGCGGGCGCCGATCAAGGCTTGTGAGGTGCCCATCCCGGCGGTGGGTGCGGCGCAGTATCCGGCGTCGCCGACGAGGGCGACCCGGCCGGTCGACCAGGCGTCCAGGTGGACTTGGCTAGAGGAGGAGAAGTAGAAGTCGTCAGCGGCCGACATCGCCTTCAGCAACTGCGGCGCGACCCAGCCGGCCCCGGCGAACGCGTCCTTCAGGGCCTGCTCCTGTTCGCTGCGTGGGCGGCGGTCCAGGGCGGGCGCGTCGGTTGCGAACGACAGACTCACCGACATCCGGTCGGCGTCGGCGGCACTGAACGCGTAGACCGCGGTGCCGACGCCGGTCTGCAGCACCCCGCTGTGGTCAAGGCCGAGGATGTTGTCGGCGGTGAACCCGGCGCCCGACATGCCCAGGTGACGCAGCGCCCGCTCGTGGGGGCCGAAGGCCAGTCGGCGGACCTTGGAGAAGAGTCCGTCCGCGCCAATCACGAGGTCGAAGACGCGGGGCGCACCGTGCTCGAACTCGACCGCGACACCGGTGTCATGCTGGGTGAGCGTGGTGATGGAGTCGTCGAATATGTAGGCGAGTTCGGATTCGGTGAGGCGGTGCAGGATCTTCGTCAGCTCGGGTTTGGGAACCTCCAGGTCCCCTGAGAACGTCTCGGCGGGCAGTTGACCTATCTCGGCCCCATCCACGTCGACCAGCGTGGTGCCGCGCATCGCAGTGTCGTGGCCGCGGATCTCGTCCAGAATGCCGAGTTCGTCGAGGACGTCGAAAGCGGCGCCGCGGAAGTCCACGGCGTAACCGCTGCCGCGCAGGCCGGGGGCGCGTTCGACGACGGTGACGTCGTAGCCGTCGCGATGCAGGAAGTGTCCAAGGGCGGCGCCCGCCACGCCAGCGCCCGAGATGAGGACCGTAGTGTTCGTCATGGGGCAGGACCGTAGCCCCTGTTCAGCCCCCTGGTCTGCCCAGATGCATGAAACAAATGAGCAATCCGGCCCCATGCTGGGCCGTTGGAAACCAAGGAGGCCTACCCGCCGCCACCAGACAGTGCCTGATCAAGGGTGGTTGGGTCCGCACCACCGACCGCGATATCGCCGCCGCATTCGTCAGTCACACAGCCACTAGCGACCACTTGGCTCCCGCAGGAGACTACTGGCCCCGGCTCTGTCCCGGACAGCAGGACCCGAACAACTCTCTGATCACGACTCGATACGCGCCCTAGGAAAGAACACCCTGCGACCCTCAGAGCACTGGTCATTGGTCCGGGTGTGCCGTCGGCCGATGCGCGGCGGGCGGATGCAGCCTTGGTTCCCGGACTGGCTGTCGAACCTCCCTGTGCGGTCGCTCGCCGGAAGATCGCGGCTGGCGCGGGGTGGATGATGGTGTGGTGATGAGCATCAGCGGCGAACACGTGAAGGTCCACTTCCGGATGGATGTGGACGAGGACGGCTGGCCTCCGGTGAGCGTGGAGAGCCTGTGGGCTGTGGACCTTGGCGATGGAACGGTGCGGTTGGACAACACGCCCTGGTTCGTCCGCGGAGTCTCCAGCGACGACATCATCCGCGTCGACCTCGATGGCGAAGGCGTGCGTTGGGCCGGTGAGACGGTCGAGAGCGCGGAGCACTGCACGATCAGGCTGATCGTTCTGAAGGACAGTGGTTCAGCTGCTGCCCGCCAATCCGTACTGGAGACTTTTCATCGCCTCGGCACCACTGGCGAGGGAATCGAGCGGTTCGGAATGGTGGCTCTCGATGTCCCACCCGGGGCGGACCTGCCGCAGATTCGGAAGCTCTTGGAGCACGGTGAGTCTGAGGGACGGTGGCAGTGCGAAGAAGGCTGCGTCACCGCCGCTTGGCGAGCCGCAGCCACTGCCTGACCATTGCGCCTTCTCGTCGGGCTGAGGTCCAGCCGACCGGCCACAGGGCGGCGTCTCACGGCTGGTTATTGCCGCTTTCGCCCTGGCAGTAGGGGTATGCACAGGAGCATGCTGCGATCTGTCCCGTCGACCGACACTCGCGTGTGCATGCGCTGTCCTGCCGGGTCCGCCACGGCGGACGTGACACATCTGGTATGCGGGCGAGGTGAGCCGCCGACCGTCCGGCAGGCCGTCATCCTGGCCGGGGGAAGGGGGAGCCGGCTCCTGCCACTGACCCGTGAGCGGCCCAAGGCGATGGTGGAGGTTCACGGGGTGCCGATCCTGCGGCATCAGCTCGACTGGCTCGCCGCCTGCGGTGTCGAACATGTCGTGGTGTCCGCGGGACATCAGGCCCAGGTGATCGTCTCGTACCTCGACTCTTGTCCGTCGTCGCCACGGGCCGCGGCGGTGGTCGAGGACCGGCCGCTGGGACGTGGTGGCGGGCTGCGGCGGGCCGCGTGCACCCTGCCGTATCCGGGCGAGCCGTGGTTCGCGCTCTACGGGGACATCTGGACGTCTTTCTGCCTGTGCGCGATGAGCGCCCATCACTTGCGCAGTGGCGTTGCCGCGACCGTGGCGCTCGCCGGTCCAGGCCAGCCGGGGAGCTCGGTGGCCTGCGACGACTTGGGCCGGGTGACGGCCTTCGCCCCTGCAGCCCCAGGGTCGCGCCGGGTGAACGCCGGTGTGTATCTGTTCGCCTGGCGGGTTGTTGCCATGCTCCCCGAGGAAGGGGACCACGCCGACAGCACGCTGCCGCGCCTGGTCCGCGCCCGTCAGCTGGCCGGCTACACGATCGACGTGCCCTGGCAGGCAGTCAACACCCCGGCGGATGTGATCAGACTCGAACGCGAACTCGCCGCCCGACGGACCAGTTCTCGGACCGAGACCGCTCCCCCAGCATGACGTGTTCAATCCGCCCGTTCACGCATTGGGATCGAAGGGGATGCCGTTCGGCTTCGTGACCGTCAGGGCGTACTGAAAGTCCCCGTCGTCAATCTTGATCGTGGCGGCACCGAAGTCTGCGGTCATCAGCTGGTCGCGGTATCCGGCCGGATAGCCTTCCCACCCGACGAGCCGAGGGTAGAACCATCCACCGGTGGCATTCTCCGCCGGCTCGTCACCCGCGCCGGCAAAGCGGAAGCAGTGCGTCGACAGGCCGTCCTTGTGATAGACGACCTTGGGATGGGTGCCGTCGAAACGGATCTGCGATCGGTCGGCCGACTGATAGCCGGAATGCTGCGAGACCGCCACATTCCGCACCGCGTTGTCGGAGACCCACACCACGACGTGTTCCCAGTCGTGCCGGTGCCCGATCGCCGCCGGGCCCCATGTCGCCTGGTCCTTCTCGAAATAGCTGGCGTACACGATGGCGCACCAGCCGTTGTTGCATTTCGCACGCGAATAGGTGTTGGCGGCGGCGAGTTGCGCGTCATCGTGACAGTGACCGTTGACGTCACCGCCGAGCGCCAGTCCTGGATTGATGGTCCCGTCGCTGCCGATCGCGGCCGTGGCGTAACAGCCGTCGCCGTCGTAGTCGTAGGCGGGCGAGAAACTCTGCTCCACTCCGTCAGCGTTCTGCGGGAGGGGCTGCAGGACAGCAGCGTGCGCCGGCGTCGCCATGGCGACGGCCAGGACCACGGCGCCACCCCCTGCGAGTATCGCGCGTCGCGTCCGTCGTCCATGGGGCCGCAGCATGCTCATGTACGCCTCTCCTTTGCCATGAGGTGACGGCCGGCCCGCCCGAGGAGGGCATCGCTGCCTCAAGGCCCCAGATGATTCCATCTCTTGCTCAACAGACGGAAGACCAACGGGAGTTGAAGACGCATTTGGCGAAGTCGGGGCAGTAGCGCGGGGAGGGCCTGACCCCGGTCCAGGTCAGGCCCTCCCCTGGCCGGGGTCGCCCTCAATTACGGTCTGGCAGGCCCTGGTTCGACGACCTTGCCGAGGACGCCGTCAGCGCTGCGTGGGCACCGCCCCCAGCTCGCTCCCCTGGTCGTCGCTGCGCAGCCACACCGTGCGCTGCGGGAAGGGAATGTCGATGCCGGCCGCGTCCAGTGCCTCCTTGGTCCGGCGGCGCAGTTCACGGGTGACGGCCCACTGCTCGAGCGGTACGGTCTTGACCGCGATGCGGACCAGGACGCCGTCGGCGTCGAGCGACTGCACACCCCACACCGACGGATCCTCCAGCAGGAGGCCCTTGAAGGACGGGTCCTTGCGCAGGGCCAGCCCGGTCTCCTCGAGGACGCGGTAGACGGTGTCGAGATTGGCTTCGTAGGCGACGGCGACGTCCAGCACGGCGCGCGCCCATTCCTGGCTGTCGTTGCGCACACGCAGGATCTCGCCGTTGCGGATGTGCCACAGGCCGCCGTTGAGATCACGTACGTGGGTCAGGCGCAGGCCGACGTGCTCCACGGTGCCGACGGCCTCGCCCAGGTCCACCGAGTCGCCGACGCCGTACTGGTCCTCGAGCATGATGAGCAGGCCGGAGAGGTAGTCGGCGACCAGGCTCTGCGCACCGAACCCGATCGCCAGGCCGACCACTCCTGCGCTGGCCAGCAGCGGGCCGAGGGCGATGCCGACCTCGCCGAGGACCATGGCGGCGCCGATCATGAACAGGACGATCGTCACGGCGCTGCCCAGGACGGAGCCGATGGTGCGCGCACGCTGTTCCCGGCGCTGCCTGGCGTAGGTCCGGTCACGCTGCAGCAGCGTGGGGCCGCGCCCCGACGGCCGGGACACGGTCTGCTCGGCGTCGTTCTCGTTCTCGGACGGTTCCAGGATGTGCTGGACGACGCGGGCGATGGCCTTCTTCGCCACGACGCGGACCACGATCAGGCCGGCCACGATCAGCGCGATGCGCAGGGGTATGCCGACGAGGGCCGTCGTGTGATCACCTATCCAGCCCGACAGGTCTGCCGCCAACTGCGGCTTTGCCACCGGGTCGGAATGAGGGGACGTGTGCATCATCGGGTTGTTCGCTCCGTTCCTCATGCCTTCATGGCTTCCGCCATGGGGTCAGCGGCATCTACCCGGAGCGCCCGCGAACATGGCGGCGAGTGTGTGAAGGACCGGAGACCTGCGGGCCACACGCCTCCACCCTTTCCGTCGCCTCGGAAGGAGGCGGCCGGTCCGCCGACGGCAGCGCCACCGGCCGCCCGTACTGCCGCGCCGAACTCCCCCGCCCCGCGATTGGTCCAGACAAAAACCTTGACGCCTCCCCCGCCGCTTCCTAGTTTCAAGTCGTGAAGTAAGCCCCCACAGGTTCCGGTTCGGCTTCCCCTGGCTGCATATTTGGCATGCCCATGGCAATGCCGAGCCGACTCTCGCGGAAGCGATGTGATGCACCGTGCGTGCTCCATGGAGACTCCGACTGATCGGCGCGGCGGCCGCCGCCCTCTGTGCCGGCGCCACCCTCGTCCCAGCGGGTGCGGCCGGCGCCTCGCCCGCCGTCCCGGCCGCCCCGACGCTCGCGGCCGACTTCACCGAGGACTTCGACGGCCCGGCCGGCTCCGGGGTCGACACGTCCAGATGGAGCCAGGAGACCGGCGACAACAACGGCAACAATCACGAACGCCAGTACTACACACCGGGTACGAACAACGCCGCGCTCGACGGCAACGGCCACCTGGTCATCACGGCCAGGAAGGAGAACCCCTCGGGCTACCAGTGCTGGTACGGAACCTGCCAGTACACCTCGGCCCGCATGAACACCTCCGGCAAGTTCAGCGCACAGTACGGACATGTCGAGACCCGCATGAAGATCCCGCGAGGTCAGGGCATGTGGCCCGCCTTTTGGATGCTCGGCACCGACATCGGCAGCGTCGGCTGGCCGGGCTCCGGCGAGATCGACGTCATGGAGAACATCGGCCGGGAGCCCGGCACGGTCCACGGCACCCTGCACGGCCCCGGCTATTCGGGGGCGGGTGGAATCGGTGCCGGATACTCCCTGTCCTCGGGAGCCTTCGCGGACGCGTTCCACACCTTCGCGGTCGACTGGGCACCGGACAAGGTGTCCTGGTCCGTGGACGGCCACGTCTACCAGACCCGCACCCCAGCCGACATCGGCAGCAATCAGTGGGCCTTCAACAAGCCGTTCTTCCTCATCCTCAACCTCGCGGTCGGCGGCGACTGGCCCGGCGACCCCGACGCCTCGACCTCCTTCCCGCAACAGCTCGTCGTGGACTACGTCCACGTCTCCACCGGCAACACCGGCAGCACCGGCCAGGCGATCAAGGGCCTGGCCGGCAAGTGCGTGGACGTCCAGGGCGCCTCGGCGGCCAACGGCACCCCCGTCCAGCTCTACGACTGCAACGGCACCGCCGCCCAGCAATGGTCGTTCAGCGGCAGCCAACTGCGCGCCCTCGGAAAGTGCCTCGACGTGACCGGCGCCAGTACGGCGAGCGGCGCGAAGCTCCAGCTCTGGGACTGCACGGGCGGCGGCAACCAACAGTGGACGTACAACGCCGCCACCCACGACCTCGTCAACCTCGCGGCGAACAAGTGCATGGACGTCACCGACAACAACACGGCCAACGGCACCCAGCTCCAGACCTGGGAGTGCAGCGGCAACGCCAACCAGAAGTGGACCATGTCGTGACCCCGCTCGGTCCGCACACCCCGGCAGACGTCCGTTCGTGAAGTCGGCAGGCGCGGAACACCTCGGGCGGGACCGGCCTTCGGTCCCGCCCGAGGTGCGGTTGCATGTCGTACAGGAAGCAGCCGAACCGGGATCAGGGGTAGGAGACCACGGTCGACGGCACGGTGTCGGAGCCGGAGGTCGGGTTGCCGATGGCGTTGATGACGTGGGCGTACTGCCCCTTGCCGCCGAGGGAGACGACCAGCAGGTGGTGGAACCTCACGCCCGGGGCGGCCGGGGCGGCGAAGCCGTGTTCCTGCACGATGGTCGGGTCCACGTTGTAGAAGCAGTAGCTGCCCAGGCCCCAGCCCTCGTGAGTGGTGACGTGGTCGGCGACCTTGTAGGCGGCGAAGCCGCGCAGGTCGCCGTTCTGGATCGCGGCCTGGTTCGGGGCGTCGTAGGCCTTCTCGTTCTGGTAGAAGATCGTGCGCCCGCGCTCGCCGTTCCACTGCACGTCGTACTTGTTGAAGTGCTCGACGAACAGGCCGGTCGCCAGGACGTCGTCACCGTTGACGACAACGCCGTAATCGGCGCGGTTGGTCTCCCAGCCGACGCCGTCGCCGTGGTCGGCGCGCCACACCCACGTGTGGTCGACGATGGTGTGGCGGGCGTTGACGACGATGCTGGTCGTGGCCTTGCCCGCGCCGGCGCCGCCGATCCGGACGAAGACGTCCTGCACGGTGGTCGGGTTCGTGGCGTGCGCGGTGCTCGCGCCTTCGGGGCCGATCTCGACCAGCGTCCCGGAGTTGACGGTGCCCGCGTCGACGAGGAAGCCGGCCAGCCGTACGCCGTCCACGTCGGCCGTCTTGAGCGCGGTCACGCCGCCGTCGGGGACGAGCGTGGCGTACCCGATGCCGAGGACCACCGTGTTCGCCCTCGTGACCTCGATCGGCTTGTCGAGGTGGTAGACGCCGGGCGTGAGCAGGAGGTTCAGCCCCTGACCGAGAGCGGCGTTGAGGGTGTTCGCCGAGTCTCCCTCCTTGGCCACGTAGAAGCGGGACAGGGACAGCGACTCCCCTTGTGCGGTGCCGTTGCCCCAGCTCGTGCCTCGTGCGTTCGTCCGCAGGGCGGGAAGGAAGACGCGGTACTCGGTGCCGTCGAAGTGGAGGAAGGGCTTCTCCCGGGAGAACGGGGTGGTGTCCAGCGTGGTGTAGGGCGGGTTCGGGAAGGCGTCCGCGGGGGCGCCTTCGACACCGGACTGCACCATGTTCCACACGCCGTTGAGCCAGCCGCCGACCGAGCTGTCGCGGGTGTACCACTGCTGCTGCGAGTACGGCTGGACGGTGCCGTCGATGCGGCAGTCGGCGATGTAGCCGCCGCTGGCCCAGCCGTATCCGGCGGGGGCGAGGTTCAGGTCGCCGCGCACGTGCATGCGCCGGAAGGGTGCGGCCTGTGAGACGGCCCAGCGGTTGGCGCCGCTGACCGGGGTCAGGGAGAGGTTCTCGGCCGAGCGCCAGAAGTTCTGGGTGGCGTTGCCGTCGAACCAGCCGGCGTCCACGGTGACGTCGCCGTTGATGTGCGTGTCGTCGGGCGACAGACCGAGGCCCATGATCGACGTGTAGAAGCCGATCTGGGCGTTGAGGCCGCTGTAGGTGCCGGGCTTGAAGAGCAGGGCGTATCGGCCGGTGCCGAACTGCGCCGACTCCTGCTGCTGGAACACCTCGTCCAGCGTGGCCTGGATGCCCGGAGTCGAAGGGTCGAAGACGAGGACGTTGGGCCCGAAGTCCGGGGCGGCGGCGTGCGCGCCCTTCGGCCGCTTCGCGGCCTGCGCCGCGGGACCCCCGGTGGCTGCCACGGCCCGCTGGGCGATCAGCCCGGCGGCCGGAACGGCCATCATGGCGGCGAGTGCCGTGCGGCGGGCGAGGGGGGTTGTGGCAACAGGCTCCGAAGCGGACCGGTGCTGCGCTGACATGGGCAACTCTTCTCGGTCGGGGGGTGGCTCGGTGTGCGCGCTCAGGAGCGCGCTGGAGGAGCGACACAACGCCTTGATGTTCAAGAACTGAACCGAAACTGGCCGGAGAGCGCTCTCTCGTGTTGGATGGTTGTTCCTTTGAACTGAACAAGTCAAGAGGCGTGCACGGTCTGGTACGGACCAATGCGTCAGAGCCATCTCCCCATCAGCACACGGGAGTTGAGGGCGACCGGTTGCTATAAAGGACCGCATGAGTGTCGACGACCTGCGCCCGGTCCGCCCGGCGACCCTTGAGGATGTGGCCCGGGTCGCCGGGGTGTCACGCGCCACCGTCTCGCGTGTCGTCAACGCCAGGCCCACCGTCGACCCCGCACTGCGCCGCAAGGTGCAGGACGCGATCGAGGCCACCGGATACGTCCCCAATCAGGCTGCCCGCTCCCTCGTGACGCGCCGCACGGATTCGATCGCCCTGGTGGTGTCCGAACGGGAGCGGCGCGACGTCGCCGCCTCCTTCGTCGGCCGTGTCTTCACCGACCCGCACTTCGGCCGGGTGGTCGGCGGGCTGCTCGAGGTCCTTCGTCCCGCCGGGGTGCCTATGGCGCTGATGCTGGTGGACGACGAGGACTCCCGCCGGCAGCTCCTCTCCTATCTGCGCCGTGGCCATGTGGACGGCGCCGTGCTGATCTCCTCCCACGCCTCGGACCCACTGCCACAGCTCCTCTCGGAGACGGGCCTGCCGGCTGTGATCGCCGGAAACCCTGCCGGATCAGCGACGCTCCCGTACGTGGAAGTGGACCAGCGGGCGGGAGCCCGGATGGCCGTCGACCACCTCGTCTCGCTGGAACGCCGACGGATCGGCACCATCACCGGCCCGCAGGACATGCCCGCCGCCCGGGAACGCCTGACCGGCTTCCACCGGGCCCTCGCGGCCCATGGCATCAGCGACGCGCCCACGGCAGAGGGCGACTTCACCCAGGCCGGCGGAGCCGAAGCCATGCGCCGTCTCCTCTCCGAACATCCCGGCCTGGACGGCCTGTTCGTCGCCTCGGACCTCATGGCGCAAGGCGCACTGCTGACCCTGGAGCGCAGGGGTCTGAGGGTGCCCCACGACATCGCCGTGGTCGGCTTCGACGACAGCGAGGCCGCTCTCGCCTGCGAGCCACCGCTCACCACGATCCGCCAGCCGGTGGAGGAGATGGCGGCCGAGGCCGCTCGCCTGCTGCTCGGACAGATCACGGCACGCGAGGCCCCGCCCGCCTCATCGATCTTCCGTCCGACCCTGGTCGAGCGCGCGTCGGCGTAGGAGGCGACGGACCCTACCGAGGACATCGCGGGTCCCCCGTCGCGCGGTGAGCGCGAATGATGTCCGCGTAGCGGTAGCCGCCGCTCTTGATGGTGCGCTTCTGGGGCGCGTAGTCGACGCAACGTGAACGGTCGCCGGCGGGCGACCCCAGACTCTGCTCCAGGTCACCTCGGAGAGCGGCTACATGATCGGCGTCGACGTCGGCGAGACCCGCGTCCGGGTCGAACTCTTCGACCTCACGCTCACAGAACTCGCCCGCGTGGAGCGGGCCTTGCTCAGCTCCGGCCCCCGGGCCTCCCGCTACGAGGTCGATCTGGTCGCCGATCACGTCCGGAAGGGAATCGCGGAGGTCCTGCGCGAGGCCGGCATTCGCCCCGCGCAGCTCCTCGGCGTCGGCATCGGCGTCCCGGGAATCGTTGCCCGCACAGAGGACGGCGCCCTCGTCCATGGACAGACCATCGGCTGGGACGCCGTTCCCTTCGAGCAGCTCCTGCGCCACAGCGTCGACCTCCCCGCCACTGCCCCCTACCCGCTCGCGCGGTACATCGACTCGAGAAGCGCCAGGCCGGAGGCGAGTCCGGTGAGGCGGCTCGCTCCTGGCTCCGCCGGTGCGTCGGCCCAGCCAGGGCCCGCGAGGAGGACCAGGGGATGGCTCCGGGCTCCGCGGACGCCCCATTCAAGGGCGAGGAGCGTGCGGACCATGCTCATGTCCGCGGTCTCGCGGGACTGCGACCAGAGGACGACGGCTGCCGGACCGAGTCGCCGGGCCGCCGATTCCAGAGCCTCTTTCGGCAGCGCGGCCCCGAAGATCCGGGCGGGCAGGGCCCGCTCGGTGAGCGCCGCCCACAGGGCCTCGCTCGGCAGACTGTGCTGTTCGTCCGGCATGCAGGCGAGCAGGACCGGCGGGCGCCCGTCCGCGGAGGACGTACCCACCGTGGCGGACGCACCCACCGTGGCGGACGCACCCACCGACCGGAGCACGGTCGACACGTGCCAGGAGAGCAGGTGCTCCACTTCGACGTACGACTCGTCGGCCGTCGCCCACTTGCGACCGACGGCGTGCAGGGTCGGGGCGATGATCTGCTCCCAGGCCACCACGACCCCGTACGCGTCGACCGCGGCACGCAGTTGGGCCTGCACGGCCGAGGCGTCGAGCCGCACGGCAGCGCGCGCCAGGCCTCTGCTTTCCGGCCAGACCTGACCCAGCGGCAGGTCACGGAAGCCACCCGGGGTACGGGGGCGCGGCGCGGGGGCGGCGCGGTCCGTCGCGCGACCGTCCGCCGCCATCGCCAGCCGTGCCGCCTCTGCAGGCGCGACGCCCTGCGCGGTCAACCGGCACATGTTCTCCATCCGGGCCACGTCTTCGGGTGACCAGCGGCGGTGGCGGCCCTCCTCACGGTGGCTGGGGCCGATGCCGTAGCGCCGCTCCCAGGTGCGCAGCGTCGTCTGGGCGACGCCGAGCCTGCGCGCGAGTGCTCCGGTGGTGAGGGCGGCGCCGACGGGCTCGTCCGGAGCCGTCTCCTCCGGCCCGCCGGCCGTTCCCCGACGCGTCACGGTCGATCCGACGTCAGTACGGTTCCCCGTACGGGGGCGGAGTGCAGACCTGCCGAGCGCGCCCCGACGTCCCGCACCTCACACACGTCACGGTGCCTGTTGCCGCTCATGCGCCCTCCTTCATCCGTGCCCTGGCAGTTCGGCCCCCGACCACGGTTCGGTTGCAGTCCGTAAACGATGCATAAACGACGCAACTTGTGCATTGATTTTAGCGCGATCACTCTGGCGGCAGACGCGACGAGGTGCGCGTCGCCTGGTACGTCAGGACCCGATGAGCTGCCCGAGGAGTGTTCACAATGACCACGACGCACAAGGTGCACCCGGAGCAAGGTTCGGCCACCGTGGCGGGGGTCCCCACCGACAAAGTGCTCGCCGAGGCCTTTCTGCGGGGCGACGAGGACGGCTGCAGGCAGGTGTACGAGCGGTGGGCGGCCCTCGTGCACAACATCGCGAGGCGCGCGCTCGGCGACTCCCGGGATGCCGAGGACGTCACCCAGCAAGTCTTCCTCGCGGCCTGGCAGGGCCGCCGGGGATTCCGTCCCGAGCGGGGCAACGCCCCCTCCTGGCTCGTCGGCATCGCCCGGCACAAGATCGCGGATGCCCACGCGGCCCGGGCCCGTCAGGCCCGTCTCGCCGCCGCGGCACGGTCCGAGCAGGACATGCACGTACCGCTGCCGGAGGGACGGCTGGCGCAGCAGACCGTGGACCGCGTCGTGGTCCGGCACGAGCTGAGCCTGCTGCCGCCCGCGCAGCGGGAGGTCCTGTGGCTGACCTTCTACGCGGACCTCCCCCAATCGCAGATCGCCGCCCGCACCGGGCTTCCTCTGGGCACGGTGAAGAGCCATGCCCGCCGGGGAATGCACACGCTGCGGCTCCGTCTGGAACAGCCCGCGCACTGACGCGTCGTCCCTCGTCCTGTCCCGCATGGAAGTGCGGTCCATGCGCACCGACGGGGCCGTGCACATCTGGTCCCTCAGTCCCGGCCGCGTGCCTGCTTGAAGCGGGCCAGGCCGTCCGCGAGGTCGATGAGCGGTTCCGGGTAGCCGAGCCCGGCCCGGGTCTCGCGGGGCAGCCTCCAGGGCTCGTGCACCAGGCGGTCCTCGACGCCCTCGAGTTCGGGCACCCAGCGGCGGACGTACGTGCCGCGCGGATCGAAGCGCTTGCCCTGGACGACCGGGTTGAGGACGCGGTGCGGGCGGGTGTCCGTTCCGGTGCCGGCCACCCACTGCCAGTTGAGCTGGTTGTTGGCCACGTCCCCGTCGACGAGCAGGTCGAGGAAGTGCCGGGCACCGATGCGCCAGTCCACGTACAGCGTCTTGGTGAGAAAGCTGGCCGTCAGCAGGCGGGCGCGGTTGTGCATCCAGCCCTCCTCGCGCAGTTGCCGCATGCCGGCGTCCACGACCGGATAGCCGGTGCGGCCCTCCCGCCATGCGGCGATGTCCTCCGCCGCGTCGTCCTCACCCCGCCACCGGTCGTTCCGGGAGCGGTAGTCCGCGGCCGCCGCTTCGGGGCGGGAGGCGAGGACCTGTCGGTGGAAGTCGCGCCAGCACACCTGCCGGATGAACGCCTCCGCCCCGGGGCCGCCGTGCGCGCGGGCACGGTGGACGGCCTCGACGGGCGACAGGGTCCCGAAGTGGAGGTAGGGCGACAGCCGGGAGGTGGCGTCGCCCGCCAGGTCGTCGTGCCGGTCCTCGTACCGGGACAGGTCACCGGCGCCCCACCACCGGGCGCAGCGGGCCCGGCCGGCCGTCTCGCCACCCTCGGGGAGTCCGGGCGAGGTTCCGTCGACGTCCTTCGACGACGGCGGGCCCTCGCCGCGAGCCGCTTCGGGGACGCGCACGGTGCGCGGTGCCGGCAGCGGCTCGCGCTGCGGCACCTGCGACCAGCGGCGGAAGTACGGGGTGAACACGCTGTAGTGGTCGGTGTCGCTCCCGGCCGGTGTCACCGCGCCGGGAGCGACGGCGGTGGTCACGGAGTCATGGACGTGCAGTGTCACTCCGTCCGGGTCCAGTGCCTCGCGCAAGCGCTGCTCGCGCCGGTGGGCGTAGGAGGTCACGTCCGCTGCCATGTGCACCTCGGTGGCCCCGCACTCGGCGGCGACGGCGCGCACCTCCCGGGCGACCGGGCCGCTGCGGATCACCAGGCGGCCGCCGCGCTGCCGGAGCCGCTCGTCGAGATCGGTGAGGCAGTCGGCGAGGAACGCCCGGCGGTTGGGTGCGTCGAAGCCGGCCGCGTGCACCCCCGGATCACGTACGAACAGCGGGACGACCTCGTCCCCCGCGCGCAGGGCGGCGTGCAGCGGGGGGTGGTCGTGCAGACGCAGGTCCGCGGTGAACAGGACGACTGCGACGGTCATGTGGCTCTCCTGGGACAGTGGTCGTGCGGGGCCGGGGTCTGGCCGTGGTCAGGTCGGTGCCGGGCTCCCTGTCTTCTGCTTCGCCGTGCGGCCGCCCGTCGGATGCGCCTGCGCGTCAGTCGGGACGAGCACGATCGGGACGATCAGGCCCGGTCGTCCTCTCGGTCGTTCCCTGGGGTCGTACGGGTCCCCGTGCACATCCTGCATCCGCAGCGGGCATTCCCGGCGAATCAGGGGCATGAAGCTACGAGACGAACTTCCCGTCGACCACCGCCTGGCGACCGTCTACCGTTTCGGCGCCGGATTCTGCGGACTGCTGCTCCTCGTCTTCGCCGGCCTCGGCTTCGCGGACGCGCTCAGCCCCTTCGACACAGCGGGCGAGACGATCGCCGGGATGACCAGCAATGTCACGCTGAGCGTCATCTCCACCGCGGTCGGCTTCCTGCTCCTCGCGGGAGCCGTGGCCGGAGGCAACATCGCCTCCGTCCTGAACATGGCCGTGGGCGGTCTGTTCCTGCTGAGCGGCTTCTTCCATCTCTTCGTCCTCGACCGCTCGGCCAATTTCCTGGACTTCGGCATGACCAACGTCCTGTTCAGCTTCGCCATGGGGCTGCTGATCGCGACGTTCGGCATGTACGGCCGGGTCTCCAGCAAACTGCCGCACGACAATCCGTACTGGCGTCACCGCCACCCGGGCCGGGACGGGAAGCCGAATCAGCCGACCGCTCCGGGACCGGCGAGGGCCGGTTGAGTCCGGATGCATGGCGGACCTCATGCGGAGGGAGCGAGTCCCTGAGCACCCTGGCCGCTGACCGACCGGCTCCGTCAGTCCCCCGTCGGATCGGGCTTCCGCGTCACCGAGGGTGCCGCTTCACCCAGCAGGTCGATCACGATCGAGGCTGCCGCTCGGTGCCAGTCGAGGCGGCCGCGCAGCATCGCGTGATCGCCTCCGGGCACAAGCCGCGTCTCGACGCTTGCGCCGGCGGTCCGTGCTCTGTGCGTGAACTCCACCGACGCCTGTGGATCGGTGACCCGGTCCCGGTCCCCATGCAGCACCGTGACACGCTTGCCGTCCAGGTGACTCACCGGGTCGGAGGGTGGGCACCACGGAGCCAGCGCCAGCACTCCGGTCACGTTCGGAGCCGCGGCGGCCAGAAGGGCCGCGCGGCCCCCCATCGAATGCCCGACCAGCACTACGGGTACGTCACCGGCGAGCCGCCCCAGCTCGGCCAGCGCGCTTCGCGCGTCCAGGAGCGCGTCGGCGTCGTCTCCGTTCCAGCCGCGCACCCGGTACCGGACCTCGGCGAGCAGCACCGGAGCACCGTCCAGGGCCGCCGCGGTGGCCCGCACGAAGGGCTTCATCCGCAAAGCGGCCAGGTGCCACGACCGTGACGCCGTGCGGTCGTCCGCACGGCCCCCGTGCAGGAACAGCACGGCGGCGTCCACGCTCGAAGGCACCCGACGCGGCACCAGAGCGGCACGACCCGCTGCGGATTCCGGGGGCAGATGTCCACGCTCGATCACTGACGCTCCTGGTTCGCTCGGCCTCGAAGGGACAGTAGCGGGCCCCGATACTTCTCTGATCGCCGGACGGATCGGCAAGAGAACCAATCCGTTTCCCCGTCCGCACCGAATGAGAAGTAGAACCGTCGAGCCCCTGCGGAGAAACCTGTGATGGAAGCTGTGCACATCGGCCGTCACCCCGACGCCGAACCGGACCTGGAGGCGTTGGTGGGCCGGGCCGCCCTCGGTGACGAATCCGCGTTCGCCTCGGTCTACGACGTGGTGATGGGCCCCGTCCTGGGCACCGTACGAGCCGTGCTGCGCGACCGGGCACAGTCCGAGGAGGTCGCCCAGGAGGTGCTGGTGGAGGTGTGGCGCACCGCACCGCGCTACCGGCCGGACCTGGGCACGGCGATCAACTGGATCCTCACCCTGGCCCACCGGCGGGCCATCGACCGGGTGCGGTCGGTGGAGGCGTCGACCGCCCGCGAGCGCAGAGCCGCACAGCTCGCCCGCACTCCCGAGTTCGACGAGGTGACCGAGCAGGTGGAGGCCCGTCTGGAGCGGGAGCAGGTGCGCCGCTGTCTGCGCACCCTCACCGAGATCCAGCGCCAGGCCGTCACGCTCGCCTACTACCGTGGGCTGACCTACCGGCAGGTGGCGGAGGCCCTGACCGTGCCGCTGGGCACGGTCAAGACCCGCCTGCGTGACGGACTGATCCGGCTGCGCGACTGCCTGGGGGTGACCGCGTGAGCACCGCCGACCTGCACACACTCACCGGCGCCTACGCGCTGCACGCGCTGCCGGACGAGGAGCGCGCCGCGTTCGAACGCCACCTCGCCGAGTGCGAGGCCTGCCGCGACGAGACCGCCGAACTGACCGCCACCGCGGCCCGCCTGGGCCTGGCGGCCACGACGACTCCCTCCCCCGCGCTGCGCGAGGAGGTACTGCGCCGCATCACCACCGTCCGGCAGGAACAGCCCGGGGCACCCCGCTCGGAGCGGATCGCCCGCGGCCTGCGGTGGCGGCAAGCCTCGCGGTGGGCGCTCGCCGCGTGTCTCGCGGCGGCCGCGGCACTGGGCGGCACCGCCGTGTGGCAGCACGAGCGCGCGCAGGACGCGACCGAACAGGCCCGCCAGGCACAGCAGGACAACCAGCACATCGCCGAGGTCCTCTCCGCATCCGACGCGAAGAGCCTCGCCACCGAGCTCGCCGACGGGGCCTCCGGCACGGTGGTCGTCTCCCACGAACGCGACCGGGCCGTCTTCCTCGCCTCCGACATGGCCCGACCGCCACGCGGCAAGGTGTACCAGCTGTGGTTCGACGACAGCGGCACCATGCGGCCCGCCGGGCTCATGGACACCGCCCGAACCGACCAGGCCGTCCTGCTGGACGGCGCCGTGGACGGTGCGTCCGGCATCGGTATCACCGTCGAGCCGGCCGGCGGTTCCGAGCATCCGACCTCAGCGCCCATCGCCCTGATGAAGCTCCCGGCCTGACCCGACGAGGCCCCACCGCCTTCGACGCGCAACCGGCGGTCGGCTGATCGACCGCGCCAATCCGTCCTCGGACCTGCTCCGGATTACGTGAGACAGCGGAGATCAGCCGGCCAGGGGAGAGAAGATGACAGGCGAATCCGAGCGGACACCCACGGTGCGGGAGCCACGTGGCACGGCGATCATCGGCGCCGGCATCGCCGGTCTCACCGCCGCCTACATCCTGTCCCGTACCCGCCGGGTGACCTTGTTCGAGGCGGACGAACGGCTCGGCGGGCACGCCCATACGCACGATCTCGTCTCGCGCGCGGACGGGCGTCCGCAGCGGGTGGACTCCGGGTTCATCGTGCACAACCGTCGCACCTATCCGAACCTGCTGAGGCTCTTCGACGAACTGGGCGTCGCCACCCAGGAGTCCGAGATGAGCATGTCCGTGCGGTGCGAGGGCTGCGGTCTCGAGTACGCGGGGGCGCGCGGCCTCGCGGGCCTCTTCGCCCGCCCGCGAAATCTCGTCAGCGCTCGCTACCTGCGGCTGCTGTCCGAGGTGCCGCTCTTCCACCGCGCCGCCCGCAGGCTCCTGGCCGCAGGCGCCGACAGCGGGATCACGCTCGGCGGGTTTCTCGAGCGCTCGGGCTTCTCCCCGTACTTCCGCACGCACTTCGTCACACCGGTGGTGTCGGCGGTGTGGTCGTGCGACGCCGCGATCGCGCAGGACTATCCCGCCGCGTACCTGTTCCGTTTCCTGGACCATCACGGGCTGCTGTCCGTCGGCGGCTCCCCGGTGTGGCGCACCGTGACCGGAGGTTCCCGCGAGTACGTCGACAGGGCGGCCAAGCACGTGCACGAGGTCCGCACCGGGGCCGCGGTCAAGGCGGTACGGCGGCATCCGGACGGCGCGGACGTCACCACCGCCGATGGAGCCACGTCCACGTACGACTCGGTGGTGATCGCGGTCCACCCCGACCAGGCCCTGCGGCTCCTCGCGGACCCGAGTGCGGCGGAGCGCACGGCACTTGGCGCGTTCTCCTACGCGCGCAACGAGACTCTGCTGCACACCGACACCTCCTTGCTGCCGGCGGCCCGTGGCGCCCGGGCTTCGTGGAACTACGTCATGCCGTCCTGCGCGGCCGGGGCCGACCGTGTGCGGGTCAGCTACGACATGAACCGCCTGCAGAGACTCACGGCGGCCGAGACCTACGTCGTCACCCTCGGCGGCCACGACCGCGTCGATCCGGACACCGTCCTGGCGCGGATGGTCTACGAACATCCCCTGTACACCCCCCGGTCCGTGGCCGCCCAGCGTCTGCTTCCCGACCTGAACAGCTCCGTGTGTGCCTTCGCCGGCGCCTATCACGGCTGGGGATTCCACGAGGACGGGTGCCGCTCCGGCGTGCGGGCGGCCGCGGCGCTCGGCGGACGCTGGTGAACACGATGGCCGCCCTCTACCCCTGCACCATCACTCATGTGCGCGCCCGCCCCACGCGCTACACCCTGCGCCATCGCACCTACCTGTGGCTCGTCGACCCCGATCACCTCCCGCGCCTCCCATGGCCCCTGCGTGTGCTGGCGCGCTTCGACGCGCGCGACCACTTCGGCGGCGACCGGCCCACCATCCGTGCCGGTCTGGACGCATTCCTCGCTCGCAACGGCCTGCGCCTCGACGGCGGCATGGTGACGATGCTGACGCAGGCACGCGTGTTCGGCTACGTCTTCAATCCGCTGACCGTGTACTGGTGCCACGGACCCGACGGCGGCGTCCGGTACGTGGTCGCCGAGGTCCACAACACCTACGGCGGCCGTCACTGCTACCTCCTGAGGCCCGCGCCGGACGGCAGCGCGAGCACCGCCAAGCAGTTCTACGTCTCACCGTTCTTCGCGGTCGACGGTCACTACCGCATGCGGCTCCCGCTGCCGCGGCAGAGCCTGGATCTGACGGTGCATCTGGACCGCTCGGAGGGCCGGGCCTTCAGTGCACGCGTACGCGGAGAACGCAGGAGCGCCACCGCCGCACAACTGCTGCGCCTTGCCGTGCGCCACCCTCTCTCCCCGCTCGCGGCGGCGGCTGCCATCAGATTTCACGGAGTTCGCCTCTACCTGCGAGGACTGCCTGTCCAGCCCCGCCGGGGCGATGACACACGAAAGGACTCGGCATGACGACGACGTGCCACCGGAAGGACACGGTCGACCCGGCGCGCTGGCCCGACATCATCGCGGCGCCCAGGACATCACGCGCCCGCAGGAGACTCACCGAGCTGATCCTCCGGCGCGCTCTGGACCGCCTCCCCCTGCGGGCCAGAATCAAGGGAACCCCCTTCGCCGGCCTGGGCGGCCCACTGCTGGACATAGAAGACCCCGACGCGTTCCACGCGCGGATCGGCGCATCGGGCCTCGTCGGCTTCGGCGAGTCCTACATGGCCCGTGAATGGGACGCACCGGATCTGGTCTCCGTGCTGACCGTGCTGGCCGCCCATGCCGACGAACTCGTCCCGGCGCCCCTGCAACGCCTTCGCGGTCTGTGGGCACCGCGTCATCCGGCCGAGGAACGCAACACCCGGCACGGCGCCCGCGCCAACATCAGCCGCCACTACGACCTGTCCAACGACCTGTTCGCCCTCTTCCTGGACGAGACCCTCACGTACTCCAGCGCCGTCTTCCGTTCCCTGCCCGCCACTTGGGACCAGCTCGCCGCCGCTCAGCACCGCAAGATCGACAGGCTGCTCGACCTGGCCCAGGTGGGCCCCGGCACCCGCCTGTTGGAGATCGGCACCGGCTGGGGCGAACTGTGCCTGCGGGCCGCGGCGCGCGGGGCCGAGGTCACGTCCCTGACGCTCTCGCGAGAACAACAGGTCCTGGCCCGGCGGCGCATCACAGAGGCGGGCCTCCAGGACCGCGCCCGCGTGGAACTGTGCGACTACCGGGAAGCACGTGGGCAGTACGACGCCGTCGTGAGCGTGGAGATGATCGAGGCGGTCGGCGCCGAGTTCTGGCCCACCTACTTCCGCACCCTGGACGAACGACTCGTGCCCGGCGGCCGGGCCGTGATCCAGGCCATCACGATGCCACACGCGCGCATGCTCGCCACGCGGTCCACCTTCACCTGGATCCACAAGTACGTCTTCCCCGGCGGAATGATCCCGTCGACGAGGGCCGTGGCCGAGACGGTGCGGGACCACACCCGTCTCACCGTCGCCCGACGTGACGCCTTCGGCCCGCACTACGCGGAAACACTGCGCCTGTGGCGCGAACGGTTCACCCGTCGCGAGCAGGACGTGCGCGACCTCGGCTTCGACGAGACCTTCCAACGCCTGTGGACCTTCTACCTCGCCTACTCCGAGGCCGGCTTCCGCTCCGGCTACCTCGATGTCCAGCAGTACCTGCTCACCAAGGAGGATCACGTCCGATGACGCGTCTGCTCCGAACGTTGCGCAGCGGAGTCGCACCGCGGGTCGCCGCCCTCGCGGCCACCGTCCTCGGCGGACCTCTGCCGGTCCGGCTCCGCGCCTGGGACGGCAGCGAGGCCGGCCCCGACAGCGGGCCCGTGGTCGTGCTGCGCCACCGGCGCGCCCTGCGCCGACTCCTGTGGCAGCCGGGCGAGTTGGGCCTCGCTGAGGCCTACATCGCGCAGGACGTCGATGTGGAGGGCGAGCTCACGGAAGGACTGCGCTCGATGTGGGCGGCGGCACGGGAACACGGGCTGCGGGCCCCCAGGGCGACGCCCACCGACCGCGCCCGTGCGGCAGCCCTCGCGATCCGGCTCGGCGCCCTCGGACCCCGTCCTCCCGCCCCGGCCGGCCGGGCTCGGCTGCACGGAAGCCCGCACAGCCGTGCCCGCGACCGGGCCGCGATCAGCCACCACTACGACCTGTCCAACACCTTCTACCAGCGGCTGCTCGACGAGACCATGGCGTACTCCTGCGGATACTGGGCCCGCACGGACTCCGGCTTCACCCCGGCTGACGCGCAGCGGGCCAAACTCGAACTCATCTGCCGCAAACTCGCGCTGCGTCCCGGCACCAGGCTCCTCGACATCGGCTGCGGATGGGGATCGCTCACCCTGCATGCCGCGGAGCACCACGGCGTGTCCGTGACCGCCGTGACCCTGGCCGGGCAGCAGGCAGCCCATGTCCGGGAGCGGGTCCGCGCACGCGGTCTGTCCGACCGTGTCGAGGTGGTCTGCCAGGACTACCGCGACATCGAGGGCGGTGGCTTCGACGGCGTGGCGGCGGTCGAGATGGGTGAGCATGTCGGGGACGGCCAGTACCCGGCGTTCGCCGAAGCCCTGTGCCGTCTGGTGATGCCGAGCGGGCGTGTGCTCGTCCAGCAGATGTCGCGCCGGCACAACGCGCCCGGCGGTGGCCCGTTCATCGAGACGTACATCGCGCCGGACATGCACATGCGCCCGCTCGGCGAGACGACGGGGCTGCTTGAGGCCGCGGGCCTGGAGGTACGCCACGTCGAGGCGATGCGGGAGGACTACGTCCGTACCATCGCCGCCTGGCATCACACGCTCGAGGCGGACTGGGACGGCTTCGTCGGCCTCGTGGGCGAGGAGGCCGCTCGCGTGTGGCGTCTCTACCTCGCCGGCGGCGGACTCGCCTTCGAGCAGGGCCGGATGGGAGTCGACCAGATCCTGTGCGTCCGGCCCGGCCCCGGCGTCTCCGCGGCCGCCACGGATGTCCCGACCTGGTACGAAGGGCTGGCGGACCGGTGAGCGGCTTTCCCTGGGGAGCATTCGCGCTGAACCTCGCCTGGAGTGCCGGCGCGGCTCTCGCCGTCGTCCTGGCGACGTTCGCCGTCTCGCTTCGGACCGGAGTCCACCGGATCGTGGACATCGCCTGGGGCATCGCCTTCACCGCCGTCGCGGTGGTGACACTGGCCGCTTCACACGGACACGGAGACCTTTCACGCCGACTGTTGGTCGCCGGTCTGACCGCTGTGTGGGGACTGCGGCTGGCCGTGCACATCGGTCGGCGCGGGCGCGGCCAGGGCGAGGATCCCCGGTACGCCCGGATGCTGGCCAAGGCCCCCGGAAACCCGATGCTGTACGCGCTGAGCCATGTCTACCTCCTGCAGGGGGCCCTGGTGTGGCTCGTCTCCCTGCCCGTCCAGGCCGCGCAGTACATCGGACTTCCGCTGTCCGCCGTCTCTGTCCTGGGCATCGCGCTGTGGGCGCTGGGTGTCTCCTTCGAAGCGGTCGGTGACGCCCAACTCGCCCGCTTCAAGGCGGATCCCGCTCATCGCGGCCAGATCATGGACCGGGGTCTGTGGTCCTGGACCAGACACCCCAACTACTTCGGGGACTTCTGCGTCTGGTGGGGGCTCTTCCTGCTCACCTGCGACGTCCCCGTGGTGGCCGCCGTCTGCGTGATCTCCCCGATCGTGATGAGCGTTCTCCTGACCCGGGGCAGCGGCAAGAGGCTTCTCGAGCAGCACATGGCCACGCGTCCGGGCTATGCCGCATACCAGCGCCGCACCAGCGGGTTCTTTCCCCTGCCGCCCCGGAAGCCGTGAGGAGGGCTCCACGGTGACCCCGTGGAGCCCTCCTCGGGACGGCGGGACAGGATCGTGTCCCGCCGTCCCGGCGGCCGCAACGCGCTGCTTCCGCACCTCGGCCCGCGCGGCAGCGGAACCGTCTACTTCTCGGGCATGAGGACGGTGTCGATGATGTAGACGTCGGCGTTGGCCGTCTTGACGTTGCCGCAGACCACGTCGGCGCTGTCGTTGACCTTGTAGGACTCACCCGAGCCGGCGGTGGTGAGCTTGGACTTCTCCAGGGTTTCGAAGGAGCCGTTCTCCAGGTCCTCGGGAGCCAGCTTCTGACCCACCACGTGGTACGTGAGGATCTTGGTCAGCTGAGCTTTGTCGTTGAGCACCTTGTCGAGGTCGGCCTTCGGGATCTTCGCGAAGGCGTCATTGGTCGGCGCGAACACCGTGATGTTCTTCGCGTTGTTCAGCGTGTCGACCAGGCCGGCCTTCTTGACCGCACTGACCAGGGTCGACAGCGCGGGGTTGTTCGAGGCCGCCGTGGCGACCGGGTCCTTGGCCATTCCGTCGAACGAGCCCGCCCCCTCCTTGGGGACCGTGGAACACGCCGGTCCGAACGGCTCGCTCGTCCCGGCCGGCGTGTCCTTCGACGGATCGGCCTGGTCCGCCCCCTTCGACGCGGCCGACGTCGAACCCTCGGAAGCCTTCTCCTCGGAACCACTGTCCGAGCAAGCGGTCAACGCCAACGGCAGCACCGCGGCGGCAACCACAGCGACAGCGGCCCGACGGAAGTGAGTACGCATGACAGTCCCTCAGCGATCTGGAATGTGAAGGCCATCCGCCTTCATCACGGGGAATCCGGCGCCGGCCGCGTGACGGATTGGTCGCCCGCTCGAAAGAGTGATCCGCGTGTGGCGCTGCCCCGGCGCGCAGTACAGCGCGCGTCGATTCAGTCGACGGTGACCGCGACCGTGTGCCAGCCGGTGGCGCCGTCCGGCATGGTGTCGGCGCGCTTCTCCGTCTGGGGCTGGCCTGTGCGGTCGGTCGCCCGGACGGTGAGCGTGTGACCGCCCTTGGTCGCCTGCCACGCGTAGGACCACTGCCTCCAGGTGTCCCGCGTGTCCTCGGCGGCGAGGCGGGCCTCCTGCCACGGACCGTCGTCGACCCGGACTTCCACCTTGTCGATGCCCCGGTGCTGGGCCCAGGCGACGCCGGCCACCATGACGGTGCCGGCCCGCGGCCGGCCGAACGGCTTGGGCGTGTCGATGCGCGACTCGGTCTTGATCGGGGCCTGCTGCGCCCAGTCCCGCTCGACCCAGTACGCGTCATAGGCGTCGAACGTGGTCAGTTCGATGTCTCTGATCCACTTGCAGGCGGACACATAGCCGTACAGGCCGGGGACGACCATGCGGACGGGGAAGCCGTGCTCGAAAGGCAGCGGCTGACCGTTCATGCCGACGGCGAGCAGGGCGTCGCGTCCGTCCATGACGTCCTCGACCGGACTGCCGATGGTCATGCCGTCCACCGAGCGGGCCACCAGTTGATCGGCGGGGCCGGACTTCGACGGGGGCCTCACCCCGCACTGTTCGAGCACATCGGCCAGGCGGACTCCGATCCAGCGGGCGTTTCCGACGTAGGGGCCTCCCACCTCGTTGGAGACACAGGTCAGCGTGATGTCGCGCTCGATGAGCGGCATGTTCAGCAAGTCGTCGAAGGTCAGGGTGCGTTCACGCTGCACGCCCAGCCCGTGGATGCGCAGTCGCCAGGACGTCGCGTCGACCTTGGGCACGACGAGCGCGGTGTCGACCCGGTAGAAGTCCGCGTTCGGCGTCACGAACGGGCTGATGCCCTTGATCCGCAGCCCAGCCCCCTTCGGCACCGGGGACGCGGAGGACGACGGCCTGGGGAGGACGATCCCCTTGCGGGAGGCGACGGCACCCTGGCCCTGGGATCCGTTCAGCGCACGCCCTGCGAGTCCGGCACCGGTGGAGGCGGCCGCGGTCGCGGTGGCTGCGCGGATGAAGCCGCGCCGGTCCCATCCGGAGCCGTCCGCCCCGTCACCGGGGCGCGTCCCGGACGGGCTGCCCTCCCCTCCCGCAGCTGCCTGATCACGCTCGCGCACACCGTGGTCGGCGTCGCCCAGCCGTCCGATGAGCCAGAAGAGCAGACAGGCGCCCGCGACGGCTCCGACCGTGGAGGGCAGCGCATCTCCGGCACCGGTCGAGTCCGGTCGGCCGGTGGCGGCCAGCGCCCCGACGACGCCGAAGGCAAGCACTCCCAGTGAACCGATGAGCCGCCATCGCGTGGCCAGCATGCCGAGGCCCAGGGCCAGCACGGTCAGCACCGCGAGGATGCCGAGTTGGAGCACGAGCTTGTCGTCGGTGCCGAACTGCCGGATGGCCCAGTCCTTCACCGCGGCGGGCGTACGGTCGATGGCCGCACCGCCCACAGCGATCACCGGGCCCGATTCCGGGCGCACGGCCGCGGACACCAGTTCCGCGACCGCGATGGCCGCGTAGCCGGCGAGCAGACCGCTCACCGCGCCGGCGGTCAGGCGTCGGATGCCGCGCAGCGGCGGAGAGGAAACGTCGTCGTCCATGCTCGGGATCCGTCCTCGCGCCGCACTTGGATTGGTCCTTCACGCCGTCGAAAGAGGCCTGAAGCCGCCGAAGGGGGCCTGAAGCCGCTCGATCAAGTATGTCGGCCGTGCCGGGCGAGAACCTGAGCGCGGCCGGTACGGGCCCGCACCTTCATGGCACCCGCAGCTGCGGCAGACACGCCACCGCAGCGCCCGTGCGGGTGTCCGCGCCTTGTTACGGGCGGATGTATTGACACCGGTCAGGGCGGCGGGCAGCATCCCACCCAAGTTAATTAACTATCTAGTGCGTTAACTTCTTCGGCCGGGCATGCGACACTCGCCCTACGCCTGGCCTCCCCCGCAACACGCCGTTCACGTACCCGCGCCACCCGCCGCCCGCACCGACCGGGCCGGTGGCTGTCCCCCGAGGAGTCCACGTGTCCGCTCACCCGTACGCCGGCGGGGCGCCGCCCGCTCCGCCCCAGGGCAAACCACGCAAGGCCGCCCTCGCCGCCTGGATCGGCAGCGCCCTGGAGTACTACGACTTCTTCATCTACGGCAGCGCCGCCGCGCTGGTCTTCCCGAAGGTCTTCTTCGCCCCGGACGACCCGGCGACCGCGACGCTGATCTCCCTGGCGACCTTCGGCGTCGCCTACGCCGCGCGCCCCGTCGGAGCACTCTTCCTCGGCCATCTCGGTGACCGGCTCGGACGGCGCACGATCATGGTGTGGACCCTGATCCTGATGGGTCTGTCCACCTTCCTGATCGGGTGCCTGCCCACCTACGCCCAGGCGGGCACCACCGCCCCGGTGCTGCTCGTACTGATGCGTGTGCTGCAGGGCCTGTCCGCGGCCGGCGAGCAGGCCAGCTCGAACGCCATGACGCTGGAGCACGCGCCGGAGCACCGGCGCGGTTACTACACCAGCTTCACCCTGAACGGCACCCAGGCGGGCCAGATCCTCGCGACCCTGGTCTTCATCCCCGTCGCGGCGCTCCCCGACGAGCAGCTGTACTCGTGGGGATGGCGGATCCCGTTCCTGTTGAGCGCCCTCGTCGCCATCGCGGGGTACGTGATCCGCCGGACGCTCGAGGAGACCCCGGTGTTCCAGCAGGCGTCGGCCGGCCAGGACGTGGCCAGGATGCCGCTGGCGGAGCTGCTCAGGAACCACTGGGCCGACGTACTGCGGGTGGTCGCGGCGGCCCTGATCGCCACGGTCAGCACGATCTTCTCCGTCTGGGCACTCTCGTACGCCACGAGTGAGGCCGCGGGGCTGACCAAGTCGGGGATGCTCTGGGTGAACGGCTGCGCCAACGCGGTGGCGCTGGTCGCCATCCCGTTGTGGGCGAGGCTCTCCGACCGGATCGGCCGCAGGCCGGTCTTCCTCGTCGGCGCACTCGGATCCGGTGTCATGATCTTCGTCTACCTGTGGGCGATCTCCACGGGCAGCTATCCCCTGGTCTTCGTGACCGGGCTGCTGTTCTTCGGTGTCGTCTACAGCGCGGCCAACGGCATCTGGCCCTCCTTCTACAGCGAGATGTTCCCGGCCCGTGTCCGGCTGTCCGGCGTGGCCGTCGGCACGCAGACCGGCTTCGCCGTGGCCGGGTTCGCCGTGACGTTCGCCGCTCAGATCGCCGGCCCGAACGGCGACAACTGGGTGGGGGTCGCGGCCTTCACCGCGGCCTTCTGCGCCGTCTGCGCGATCGCCGTGGCGACCGGGCGCGAGACCCACAGGACACCCACCGCGGAACTCGGCCTGCGCCCCTCGCCCGAACCGGACCGGGCATCGCGACGCCAGCCGGTCGCACGCTGAGCGAGCCCGCCAGCCGGCCCCCTTCGCCGGGGTGGCCCCTCCCCAGGCACTTCCACCGGCCGCCCCGGCACCGTAATGTACGAACTAGTTAGTTATTAAGTGGCGCGTCCGAACCACGGGAGCATTGGATGACCTCGTACCTCACCGGCCTGATCGGCAGCGGCATCGGCCCCTCGCTGTCCCCCGCACTCCATGAACGCGAGGCCGACCGGCACGGTGTCCGTCTGGTCTACCGCACCCTCGACATCGACGTGCTGGGCATCGCTCCCGAGGACGTCGGCGAACTGCTGCGCGCGGCCCGCCGGCTCGGCTTCGACGGACTGAACATCACCCACCCCTGCAAGCAGCTCGTGATCGAGCACCTCGACGAGCTGGCCCCGGAGGCGGCCGGGCTCGGCGCGGTGAACACCGTCGTCTTCAGCGGCGGCCGCGCGATCGGGCACAACACCGACGTCACCGGCTTCGCCCAGTCCTTCGCCCGCGGCCTGCGCGACGTCCCGACCGAACATGTCGTCCAGCTCGGAGCGGGCGGGGCTGGCGCGGCTGTGGCGCACGCGCTGCTGACCCTCGGCGTCGACCGCCTCACCCTGCTCGACACCGACCCCGCGCGCGCCGACCGGCTGGCCGGCGCGTTGACCGAACGCTTCGGCCCAGGACGGGCGTCCGGAGCCGCCGTGGCGGACGCGCCGGGGCACCTGGCCGACGCCGACGGGCTCGTCCACGCCACCCCCACCGGGATGGCCGCCCACCCCGGGATGCCGCTGCCCGCGGAGCTGCTCCGCCCCGCGATGTGGGTGGCCGAGGTGGTCTACCGCCCACTGGAGACCGAGCTGCTGCGCCAGGCAGCGGCGCTCGGCTGCCGCACGCTCGACGGCGGCGGCATGGCCGTCTTCCAGGCCGCCGACGCCTTCCGGCTCTTCACCGGCCTCGAGCCCCACACCGAACACATGCTCACCGACCTCGCCCGCCTGGCCGCCACCCCGGTCTGAGTCATCAAGAGGAGCACCCCCTTGCGCAAGTCGATCGCCACCGTCTCCCTCAGCGGCCCGCTCTCCGAGAAGCTCACCGCCATCGCCACCGCCGGCTTCGACGGCGTGGAGATCTTCGAGAACGATCTGCTCTCCACCTCGCTCAGCCCCGAGGACGTGCGCCTGCGCTGCGCCGACCTCGGCCTGAGCATCGACCTCTACCAGCCGTTCCGCGACTTCGAGGCCGTCCCCGCCGAGCTGCTCGCCCGCAACCTCCGGCGCGCGGAACGGAAGTTCGACGTGATGGAGCGGCTGGGCGCCGATCTGCTGCTGGTCTGCTCCAGCGTCGCCCCGGAATCCCTGGACGACGACGCTCTCGCCGCCGAACAGTTGCGACAGCTCGCGGACCGGGCACAGCGGCGCGGCATCCGCATCGCGTACGAGGCACTCGCCTGGGGCCGACACGTCGATACGTACGACCACGCCTGGCGGATCGTCGAACAGGCCGACCATCCGGCCCTCGGCACCTGCCTGGACAGCTTCCACATCCTCTCCCGGGCAGGCGATCCTGGCGGTATCACCGACATCCCCGGCGAGAAGATCTTCTTCCTCCAGCTGGCCGACGCACCGCTGATGGCGATGGACGTCCTGCAGTGGAGCCGCCACTACCGCTGCTTCCCGGGCCAGGGCGGCCTCGATGTCGCCGGCGTGGTGGCGGCGGCCGTCAAAGCCGGATACCGAGGCCCCCTGTCCCTCGAAGTGTTCAACGACGTCTTCCGGCAGGCAGGCGCGGCGTCCACCGCCGTCGACGCGCTGCGCTCCCTCCTTCTCCTCGAGGAGTCCGCGGGACTTGCCGCGCCGCCCGCCGCGGCCGCCCCTTCGGGTTTCGCCTTCGCCGAGCTGACCGCGGCCGACACCGAGCCGCTGCGCGGCGTACTGGGGGCACTGGGCTTCTCCCGTGCCGGACGGCACACCTCCAAACCGGTCGAACTGTGGCAGCAGGGCGAGGCCCGGATCCTGGTGAACACCGGCGCGGGCGGCCACCGCGGCGGACCCGCCCTGGCCGCCATCGGCCTGGAGACCCCCGACCCGGCACAGGCCGCACGGCGCGCGGAGGCACTGCTCGCCCCCGTCGTCCCGCGCCGGCGCGGCCCGAAGGACACTCCGCTGGATGCCGTCGCCGCACCCGACGCCACGCAGCTGTTCTTCTGCCGTACGGGCAAGCCGGACCATCCGAGCTGGACCGACGACTTCACCGGTCTGCCGCCGACGCACGCGGAGCCGGCCGGTGGCGTCAGTCGCATCGACCACATCGCGCTGACCCAGCCATGGCACCAGTTCGACGAAGCCTCACTGTTCTACCGGCGCGTCCTGGGGCTCCAGGCCGATGAGAGCCTCGACCTGGCCGACCCGTACGGGCTGTTCCGCAGCCGCGCCGTCGCCGGCCCGGACGGTGGCGTGCGGATCGCCCTCAACGTCGCCCCCGCGCCGGGCGAGGAGAACGTCCGCTTCCAGCACATCGCGCTGGCCACGGACGACATCGTCGCCACGGCCCGTCTCCTGCGGGAGCGGGGCGCGGGACTGCTGCCGATCCCCGACAACTACTACGACGATCTGGACGCGCGCCACGACATCGAGCCACACCTTCTGCGGACACTGCGGGAGTCGGGCATCCTCTACGACCGCGACGAGACGGGGGAGTTCTTCCATTGCTACACCCCGACCATCGGGCGGGTCTTCTTCGAGCTGGTGCAACGCACCGGTGGCTATCGCGGCTACGGGGCACAGAACGCGGGTGTCCGGCTGGCCGCGCAGCACGCGTACCAGCACGGCGTCTGACCCGCGCCGACGCCTACGACCTGCTGTGACGGCCGACGTTAGACTGACGGGCCCCGGACAGTCCGTCTCAGCGAGGAGCCGCATGGCCGCCGTTCCCCCGTCAGCCAAGCCCGCCAGGCGCACCCGCGACGCGGCTCGGACCCAGGCGGAGATCCTCGACGTGGCCACGGAGGAGTTCGCCCGCCTCGGCTTCACGGGCGCGCGCGTGGACGAGATCGCCGCCCGCATGCGCACCACGAAGCGGATGATCTACTACTACTTCGGCAGCAAGGAGCAGCTCTTCACCGCGGTCCTGGAGCGGGCCTACGCGGTCATCCGGCGCCAGGAGCAGCAGCTCGACGTCGAGCACCTGGACCCGGTGTCCGCGATCCGCCGCCTGGCCGAGCTCACCTTCGACCACCACGAGGCACACCCCGACTTCATCCGCCTGGTCAGCATCGAGAACATCCACGAGGCCGAGCACATCGCGGCAGCCTCGAGCCTGGGCTCCCTCAGCTCCCCCGCGACCGAGGTCATCGGCCGCATCCTGGAGGCCGGGCGCGAGCAGGGCGTCTTCACGGCCGACGTGGACGCCGTCGACCTGCACGCGATGATCAGCTCGTTCTGCTTCTTCAGAGTGGCCAACCGGCACACCTTCCAGGCTCTGTTCGGACGCGACCTCACGCAGCCGGGGCGGCGCGAGCACTACCGGACGATGCTCGGCGACATGGTCATCGCGTACCTGACGTCGACGCCCTGACCTTCCGGGGACGGTCCGGAGGTGCTCTCGTCGGCCTTCTAGGATTGTGGACGTGAACGCAGGAACCCATGACATCGAGAAGGCCGCCGGTGTGCTGCGCGCCGGCGGTCTGGTGGCCCTCCCGACCGAGACCGTCTACGGACTGGGAGCCGACGCCGAGAACCCCGAGGCCGTCTCACGCATCTTCCAGGTCAAGGGGCGTCCGCCGTCCCATCCGCTGATCGTCCACATCGGCGGTTCCGAGCAGCTGGACGACTGGGTGCGGGAGGTGCCCGCGACCGCCCGGCTGCTGGCGGAGCATTTCTGGCCCGGGCCTCTCACGCTGGTCCTGCGCCGGGGGCCACGGGTCCCCCTCGAAGCGACGGGCGGCTTGGAGACGGTGGCCGTGCGGGTGCCGGACCACCCCGTCGCCCTCTCCTTGCTGGCGGCGTTCGGCGGCGGTGTCACGGCCCCGTCCGCCAACCGTTTCGGGCAGGTCAGCCCCACCACCGCCGACGACGTCCGTGCCGAGCTCGGCGACGCCGTCGACTTCGTGCTGGACGGCGGCCGCTGTGCGGTCGGAGTCGAGTCCACGATCGTCGACGTCACGAGCGAGATCCCGACGATCTTGCGGCCCGGCGGGGTGACACGCGAAGACCTCGAAAAGGTGCTGGGCCACCCGATCGACGTTCCTTCGGCGAGCCAGGTCCGGGTGCCGGGCCAGCACCCCTCCCACTACGCCCCGCGCGCTCGTGTCGTCCTCGTCGAGGCGGAAGAGGTCGCCGCCGAAGCGGCACGGGCCCAGGCGTCGGGGCACCAGGTGGGCGTTCTGCTCCCCGCCGCCCTCACGGACGCCGACGTGAAGGCGCACACCGTGGTGACGGTCCCGGGTTCGATGTCCGACTACGCGCGCCGGCTGTACGGGTTCCTGCGGGAGTTCGACGAGCGCGGATGCGACCTCGTCGTCGCGTCACTGCCCGCGGAAGCGGGGCTGGGCCTGGCGATCGCCAACCGGCTGCGGCGCGCGGCGGGGCCCCGGACCGTCGTGTGACCACGGGCTGATGCCGTGCCGCGCGGCCTGCCGTCTCGAGGCAGGCCGCGCGGCAAGAGTCCGGTCAGTGACCCGGGCCGGAATCCGGCCGAAGGCGCTGGACAGTCAGGACGTGCCGAGGCCGCGGGTTGCCACGAGTTGTGCGCTGCCGTCGGCCAGCCGGTAGGAGAGCCCCACCACGCCGAGACGGCCCGCGTCCACCGCCTCGGCCAGGGCGCGAGAGCGTTCCAGCAGCAGATCCACCGTGTGCTCGATGTGCTCGGCCAGGATCTCGTCGGGCTTCTCCCGCCCGGCGGCACGGGCGGCGAGCACGCTCGGGGTCACCCGTTCGACCACGTCACGGACGAAGCCGCCCGGCGTCTTACCGGTCTCCAGCGCGGAACAGGCGGCGCCGACGGCGCCGCACGAGTCGTGGCCGAGCACGACGACCAGCGGGGCACTGAGCACGCTCACACCGAACTCGATGGAACCGAGAACCTCGGTGCCGGCGACATGGCCCGCGGTGCGGACCACGAACAGGTCCCCCAGCCCTCGGTCGAAGATGATCTCGGCGGCCAGCCGGGAGTCGGAGCACCCGAACAGCACCGCGAACGGCTGCTGGGACGGCGCGATCTCCGTGCGCCGGGCCGCGTCCTGGTTCGGGTGCTCGGACGTGCCGGCGACAAAGCGCTGATTACCGGCCATGAGCAGCTCAAAGGCGTCGCGGGGCGTCAGGTTCTGGGTATCGGTCATGACGGCAGCCTACGAGGCACCGGCAGAGGGCACCTCTCCGCGCCCCCTCCAGAGGCACGACGACCTCGAACCGTACGGAGATCACGCCGATCTCAGGGCGCCTCATCGCCTTGGTGCCGCGACCGTTGACCTTGATGTCCTGTTCGACCCTCAGACGGGCGAAATCCTCCTCGTGCGTGGCGAATTCGGCTGTGCGATCGGACAGCACCCGTCCTCCGGATGTGCGGCCCAAGCCGCGCGCGGGTGAGCGATCTCGGAGATCTTGCGCGGCCTGGACGATCTCGTGCGTCAGGGCAAGGTCCCGTACGTGGCCATGTCCAACGTCCCCTCCTGGCAGGTGTCGCGCATGCAGGCGATCTCCGACCTGCGGGGCTGGTCGCCCCTGGTCGCGCTGCAGATCGAGTACAGCCTGAAGGAACGCACCGGTGAACGCGACCTGATTCCCATGGCGCGCGAGCTCGGGCTGGGGGTCGTGCCGTACTCACCGCTGGGCCGCGGGGTCTTCACCGGAAAGTACGGACGCGACGACCTGGCCGGTGAACATCTCCGTACGGTGACTCCTGGCGATCGAGACGCGCTGCTGACACAGAGGATCCCCACCTGTGCAGAGATCAGAGGCCGGTATCGCCGGTATCCCCCATGTCGAGCACGATCCTTCCCACAGCGCTGCCCGTACGCAGCCGCTCCACGGCTTCGCCGAGCGCGTCCATTCGGTACCGCTCGTACGGCAGGGTCAGCGCGCCCGAGGACAGGTCAGGCAGCAGGCGCAGCACTTCGGGAGCCACTTCCTGACCGCGGGAGATCATGTTGACGGGGAGGAGCGCGACGTCGGCGAGGAAGAAGTCCGCGAGGTCCAGGGCGAGTTCGCGGCCGGCCGTGTAGCCGAGGAGCGCGGCTCTGCCTCGTGGGCGGACGAGGGTGAGGGCGTCGCGCAGGATCCGGCCGCCGACCGTGTCGATCAGCGCGTCGACCTTGCCCCCGATCGCCTCCTCGGTGAGTTCGGAGGCGAGCAGCGCCTTGGCGACGCCGGGTACGTGCCGCAGCTTCGCCTGACGCCCTACCGCTCCGATCACCTCCGCACCGGCCCGTGCCGCGAGCTGTGCGGCCATGGCGCCGACCGCGCCGGACGCGCCGGTCACCAGCACCCGCTCCCCCGGCCGCACCTTGGCGATCGCGTGCACCGCCGCCCAGGCGGTGCCGACCGGCGAGAAGTAGATGCAGGCCAGAGCGGGGTCGGTGCCCTCGGGCATGGTTTCCACGGCGGCGTCCGGGACGAGCGCGTGCTCGGTCCAGGCGCCGTCGCGGCTCAGCCCCAGTCCTTCGCCGCGCAGTCGGACGAGCGCCCCCTCAGGGTGTGTGTCCGAAGCGACGACGTAGCCGCTGCCCTGGGTGCCGGGGACGAACGGCAGCTGGGGAAGGATTCCGAACTGCCCGTCGAGGATGTTCAGGTCGAGATGGGCGACGGTGGCCGCGACCACCCGGACCAGGGTGTGACCGGGCATCGGCGCGGGCACGGTCCGCTCCGCGAGCCTCGGCAGCGTGCCGAACTCCTCGAGGGCCAGGACGCGAGAAGTGAACGAGGCAGTGCTCACGTGCGGTGTTCTCCCTTTCCCCTTGGGGCGTGGCGTTTGCCGGCGTCGACGGTGACGCCCCTTCCCCCGTTGCCACCCTAGCCCGCTGCTTGTGTCGTACATACATCACGGCCGACACACGTCGGCGACGCCGCTCGCGCCGCCTGTGGCCCCTCGGACTCCAGCCGCCCGGTCCCGCATCCAGAGGACGAGCAGGTTTATCCCCGCGCGGCAGGGAACTCGGGCCGCGAGCGCAAAATCGGGCGCACCGCACGAAACGCAGCAATCGTCCGCGTACCACGATCTGCGGAGGATGACTCATGAGCGAGAGCATCTGGAACTACCCGTCCGCCGCCGGCTACACCCCGGACACCGATCTGACCGGGTACAAGGTCGAGGCGACGGACGGCAGCATCGGCAAGGTCGACAAACACTCCCAGGAGGTCGGAGGCCAGTACATCGTCGTCGACACCGGCGTGTGGATCTTCGGCAAGGAGGTCATGCTGCCCGCCGGCACGATCACGCACATCGACCCGGACGCGAAGACGATCAGCGTCGGGCGCAGCAAGGAGCAGATCAAGGCTGCTCCTGAGTTCGACAAGAACAAGCACCTCGGCAACACCGAGTACCACGAGGAGCTGGGCACCCACTACAGCAGCGGTGCGGGCAGCGGCATCACGACGCCCACACCTCCCGGCACTCCCGGCAGCCTCGGCGAGACTTCCCACCGGGCGTAGGACGGCGCCCCCCGCCGCGCACGAGCCTTCCCACCTGCGGAGACGAGCGGGGCCACTGCTATCGTGCGCCGATGTCCACGATCAAGCAGCTCCAGGTGACCATCGACTGCGCGGAACCCACGCGCCTCGCCGCATTCTGGTGCGAAGTCCTCGGGTACGTCGTACCTCCGGTACCGGAGGGGTTCGCCTCCTGGGAGGAGTACGACCTTTCGCTGCCGTCTCAGGAGCGGATCGTCTACTTCGGGTGCACCGATCCCTCGGGCGCCGGCCCCCGCGTACTCTTCCAGCGCGTCCCCGAGAGCAAGAAGGTCAAGAACCGCGTGCATCTCGACGTGCGGGCCGGCCTGGGACTCGTGGGGGACGAGCGACTGTCCACGCTGGAGGCCGAATGCGCGCGGCTGGTCGCGCTCGGCGGAACACATGTGCGCACGATGTATGCCGATGAAGAGAACGAGTCCTGCATTGTGATGCAGGACCTCGAGGGCAACGAGTTCTGCCTCGCCTGACCCTCCTCCGGTCTGCGCCGCGCCGTTCGGGTACGCCGCAGTTTCCTGACCGCAACGCCGCCGAAACACCTCCTTCCTAGCGTCACCCCCACACCGGTCATGGCTGCAACGGCCGGTGGGTGTACGGGTGCGGGGCCGGCCCGGGCGCTAACCAGCCGTCTTCCGCCGAGCTGCGAGGAGGAACGATGGCTGTTGTCGAGCATGCCGTCGCGCCCGCACACCTGGGACCGCACCCCGTGGACGTACGGCCGCCGTGGAGGCGGCTCGTTCCGCTGAGCTTGCAGCATCTGCTCGTCGCGTACGCGGGCATGGCCACCATGCCGCTGCTGGTGGGCACCGCGCTGCATCTGCCCGAGGACCGGATACGTCTGCTCATCAGCGCGAACCTGCTGGTCAGCGGGGTCGCCACCGTGTTGCAGTCGCTGGGGTCGAAGTGGTTCGGGGCGCGGTTGCCGATCGTGATGGGCTCCACGTTCACCGCGATCACCCCCGCGATCCTGATCGGGCAGGAGCACGGGCTCGCCGCCGTGTTCGGCGCGACCCTCGTGTACGGATCGTCCTGCACCGCTTCGACCGGGACTACGCCTGCCTTCCGGTCCGCGATCCGGGAGCCACGCTGTTGACGTGTGCGGGCAGCAGGACGGTGGCGGCCGTACTGGTCGGCGGCGAGATGCTGGTACGCGACGGGGAGCATGTCCGGCTGCCGTCCCGGGAGTTGGCGGCCGGCCTCGCCTTGAGCTTTACGGCTGCGTAACAGCACGGCCTCCTCAGGTAACACACACCGTGCAGGCTGGCCCCATCGCGTGCGGGCCCCGCCCAGGGGCCCGCACCAGCCCACGGCGCCGGGCCCACGACGGGGCCCGCCGTGACCGTGCACGCGGGCATCTGAGTGCCCGCGCTGGGGATCGCAGGGGCGGTGACTGCATCCCGTAGCAACTCCGTTTCAGAGGAGCGACAGCCGCGATGACGAACACCACGTACACACTGGACGAGTTGGCCAAGGAGACCCGCATGGGCGGGGCCGGGACGGAGACGTCCGCCCGGGAGATCCGCCGCATCGACCTCAGCGACTTCGAGCGCCGGAAGGCGGAGATCACCGAGGAACTGTGGGCCGCCGCGACCGACATCGGCTTCTTCCAGCTGGTCGGCCACGGCATCGAACCCGGCGCCGTGGACGCCGCGTTCGCCGATGCCGAGGCCTTCTTCGCCTTGCCGGAGGAGACCAAGGCGCGGCACGGTCTGAAGAAGGGGCTCAACTCCGGCTGGGAGTCGATGACCCAGGTGCGTCCCTCGATCGGGACGCCCGACCAGAAGGAGTCGTACCAGCTGACCCGTCCGCACATGGAGGGGCTGTGGCCGGACGACGTGCTGCCCGGGTTCCGGGAGCGGATGCTGGCGTTCGAGGGGCGCTGCCGGGACCTGGCGATGCGGGTGCTGTCGTGCTTCGCGGACAGGCTGGGGCTGCCCGAGGGGTTCTTCGCGCGCGCCCACGACCCGGCGAGCCCGCAGTACCAGTCGACGCTGCGGATGCTGCACTACTTCGCCGTGCCCGAGGATGCCGTGATCCCCGCGAACGTGTGGCGGGCCGGGGCGCACACCGACTTCGACTGCCTGACGCTGCTGTTCCAGCGGGACGGGCAGGGCGGGCTGCAGGTGTGCCCGGGCAAGGAGGCCGAGGCGCAGGAGTGGACGGCTGTCGAGCCGGCGGACTCCGTGATCACCTGCAACATCGGGGACATGCTGATGCGGTGGAGCGACGACCGGCTCCCGTCGAACTTCCACCGGGTCAGGTCACCGGGGCCTGACGACGACCGGTCGGCCCGCCACAGCATCGCGTTCTTCGCCCAGGCCGACCGTGACGTGGTGATCGAGGGTCCGGAGGGCCGGTACCCGCCGATCACGGCGGCCGACTACATCCAGCAGCGCATCGCTGCCAACTTCGCGCGATAGGTAGGTGGTTGACGTGACGATTCCCGCGAAGGGCGGACAGCCGTCCGGTCTCGGGCGGCTCGCGGTGCTGGGGCTCCAGCACGTGCTGGTGATGTACACGGGGTGTGTGACCGTGCCGTTGGTGTTCGGTGCGGCGGCCGGGCTCGATGCCGCGACGATCGCCGTCCTGATCAACGCCGATCTGCTCGTCGCGGGCGTCGTCACGATGATCCAGGGTGCCGGTGTCGGCCGCTTCCTCGGGGTGCGGATGCCGGTGATGGCGGGGGCCGCGTTCACCGCGGTGACGCCGATGATTCTGATCGCCGGGGAGTACGGCCTTCAGGCCGTGTACGGGTCGATGCTCGCGGCCGGAGTGTTCGGGCTGCTGATCGCCTACCCGTTCGCGAAGGCGGTCCGCTTCTTCCCGCCTCTGGTGAGTGGCGTGGTGATCACGGTGGTGGGGCTTGCCCTGATCGGCGTGGGCGTGAACCTGGTCGTCGGGAACGACCCGAAGGCCGCCGATCACGCGGCGCCTTCACGGCTCGCGCTGGCCGCGTTCGTCGTCGTCGTGATCCTCCTGGTGGCGCGGTTCGGGCGAGGATTTCTCGCTCAAACCGGCGTGCTGCTGGGCCTGTTGGCGGGGACGGCGGTCGCCGTGCCGCTGGGCCTGGTGGACTTCTCCGCGGCACGGACGGCGGACTGGATCGGGGTCAGCGCCCCGTTCCACTTCGGCGCCCCGGAGTTCCCCGCGGTCGCCGTGCTGTCGATGTGTGTGGTGATGCTGGTCCTCTTCGCCGAGTCGACGGCCGATCTGATCGCGGTCGCGGAGCTGACCGGGAAGCGGCTGTCCACCGCCGACATGGCGCGCGGGCTGGCCGCGGACGGGCTCTCCGGGGTGCTGGGAGGCGTCATGAACGCCTTCCTCGACACGGTGTTCGCGCAGAACGTGGGCCTGGTGACGATGACGAAGGTGCGCAGCCGGCACGTCGCGACGATCGCGGGCGGCATCCTCGTGGTCCTCGGCCTGGTTCCCAAACTCGGGGCGCTGGTCGCCGGGTTGCCGCAGCCGGTGGTCGGCGCGGCGGGGCTCGTGATGTTCGCGACGGTCGCCGCGGTCGGTATCGACACGCTCCGCAAGGTCGACTTCGACGGCACGCACAACCTGCTGATCGTCGCGGTGTCGATCGGCTTCGGCATGGCACCGGAAGTGGCACCGGACCTGTACTCACGCTTCCCCGAGGGCGTCGGCATCGTCCTCGGATCACCGGTGACGAGTGCGACGCTGCTGGCCTTCTGCCTGAACCTGGCGTTCAACGGCGGGAGTCCACGACGCGACGCCGGGCTCGCGAGGGTGCCCGTGGCGGAGGTGCGTCGCGAGGCGCCGGCAGGGCGGACGGGAGCCTGACGACAAGCCCGGAGTCGCCCCGGGGGGCGACTGGATCGTCTTCTCGTGTCTACGGGGCCGTGAGGGTGTCGAGCCGGGCGGCGAGATCGGGATGGGCGGCGACCAGGTGGGGGCGAGCGGCGACCAAGGGCGCGATGAGGTCGGCGGCATCGTCGTGGGCGAGGGCCGCGTGGAGTTCGCCGAGCGGGCGGCGGGCAGCGGCAGACAGGTCGGTGAGCGCCGTGATCTGTCCGGCGAGCCGGCGCAGGTCGGCGGCATTGTGGCGGGCCCGGGCAGCGGCGGTGCGGTCGGCGGCACGGGCCTGGCGGGTGGCCGTCACGCGCTGCTCGCCCGTGGTCCCGGCCGGGCCGGGGCGGCCGCGCAGGTAGCGGCGCTCGGCTGCCTGTCGGCTGGCGACGCCGAGGGGCGGGGCGAGGTCGGCCCAGCTGGCGCCCGCGTCACGGGCCGTTTCGATCAGGCAGGTCTCCCATCCGGCGAGCCGCTCGCGGACCTGCCGCAGCAGCAGCAACGAGGCCAGGGCCTGCTCCGGGCCCGGCCCGGCGTCGGAGGCGTCCGGGGCATCCTGCTGGGCTTCGCGCAGGGCGTCGTCTATGGCGTTGAGGGCTGTCGCGGCGGCGAGGAACGAGGCCGGGCCCGGGGCGTCGGTGCCGTTCGTGGACGGCTGGTCGGCAGGGGTCACGGACGCCTCCCTGGCGCTTGTCATCGAACTGACGACATCATGTTTGTCATCCATTGGATGACATGTTACAACGGTGTCAGTGAGGCGCATTGGCAGTAACTGCCTGAACCTGCTGGAGGTGTTTTCACGATGTTGATGCGCACTGACCCCTTCCGTGAGCTGGACCGGCTGACGCAGCAGCTGATGAGCCCGGGGACCTGGTCGAGGCCGTCGGCGATGCCGATGGACGCCTACCGCGAGGGCGACGAGTACGTGGTGGCCTTCGATCTCCCCGGCGTCACCGCGGACGCGATCGACATCGACGTCGAGCGGAACATGCTGACGGTCAAGGCCGAGCGCCGGCCGGTGGCGAAGGCCGACGACGTGCAGATGGAACTGTCCGAGCGGCCGCTGGGAGCCTTCTCCCGCCAGATCGTGCTCGCCGACACGCTCGACACCGAGCGCATCAAGGCCGACTACGACGCGGGCGTGCTCACCCTGCGCATCCCGATCGTCGAGCGCGCCAAGCCCCGCAAGATCTCCATCGGCGCCGGGACCGGCCACAAGGAGATCTCCGGCTGACACCGGCCGGACAGGTGCGGAGGACGGACACCTGATCTCCCCCTCCATCCCGCCCTCCGCACCCCGCGGGCAGTGCGAAGAACGAGAAGGGGTGGCGGCCGAGATGACCCTGCGACGCGAAGCCTTCCTCGACCACGTCAAGGAACGCGGCCGGTACGGCACTGAAGAGGAAGCCGAACGCGCGGCCCGCGTCGTGCTCGCCCTGCTCGGCGCGCACCTGGTCGGCGAAGTCCGCGCCCGGCTCGCGGCTCGCCTGCCGGAGGAATTCGCCCTGATCCTGCTCAACCCGCTGCAGAGCGCCGAACCGCTCTCGCCGGAGCGGTTCGTGCGAGCGACCGCGGCGTGGATCGAGGGCGCCACCGAGCAGACCGCGACCTGGGACGTCAGTGCCGTGCTCTCCACGGTCGCCGACACCGCCGGGGATGACCTCCTCAAGGAGATCCTGCTCCAGCTCCCCGCAGACTACGACCTGCTCTTCGGCCGCCCCCAGCCCACCTGACCACCGGTGCCGCGCACCGGCACCGTCCAACCCTGGCTTGACGAAAGGCATGCACCGCAGTGATCACCGACGCGCGCGTTCCGCTTGAGCAGCAGCAGCCGTTCGGGGCGGCGTATCAGCAGATGCTGGAGAGGGTCCGCTACGAAGGGGCCTACCCCACCCGCGAGAGAGCGGACGAGGTCGTCCGCCTGGTCCTTTCGGGGCTGGGCCGTCAACTGACCGGCGACGAACGTGTCGACCTGGCCGCCTGCCTGCCCCTGGAGGCCGCACGTGTCCTGACCTCGCAGATCCCCGACCTCCAGCCACTGACCGGCTGGGCCTTCGTCAAGGACCTCGCCGCCCGCTCCGGCACCTCCCTGGCCACCACCCGCTGGGACACCGGCTCCGTCTTCGCCGCCGTCGCCGCCCACGCCGGCCCCCACCTCATGACGCGCATCCTGCACCAGCTCCCCTCCGGCTACGCCCTGCTGTTCGGCCAGGCCGAACTCAACGCGGCCGCGTAAGCGGGAAGTCGGCACTCGCGGCCGGAACAGGGCCCACGCCCGCCCGGCACGCCGGCTCGCTCGGCGCAGTCCCCCGATCCGCGCGATCGGGGGACTTGGCGCCTTCGCCTCGGACGCCGGAGTCCACCCCGACGTATGCGGAGAACGCCCCCCGTGACCTCGCCGGCGTCAGCGCTCAGCCCGCGGAGCAATCCCTCAGTTCAGTCTCCGGCCTACCGTTGAGAACCGCATCGCCGCAGGTCGATCCGTCGGCGACGTCCGGGCGGCCAGGGCCCGCACTCAGAGATTCCGCCGCCGCCCACCCTCTCGGCGCGGCCGAATTGGACTCCCTCCCTCAGAGACCGGTTCCACCCTTTCCGCGTGACGCGCGTCACGTTCCACTATGCGTCTCGCAAAGCTGCACGGAGATATCGAGAGCCGGTAGAAAAGGCGGCGCACACCGACCGAGGAATTCAGGTGGGCACCGCACACGGTTTCCCGACCGGGTGACCGCTCTCGATATCTCACGGGGAGACAATCGAAATGAACAACGGCATACGCACGCGTCTGGTGTCCGGGGCTGCCGCCGCCTTCGCGGCCGGCGCCCTCGTGCTGGCGGGTTCGCCGGCTCACGCCACCTCGGCGTCCACGCAGGTGGGCCTCCCGGGCGGAAACAAGATCACCGTCAACTCCTGGCACTGCAACACCTACGTGAAGTCCTGCTCCTGGAAGGCCTCCACGAAGATGTCCGGGTCGCACCCGAAGCAGGCGGCCTGGATCCAGAACCGCGCTGAGCTCAAGGCGCACGGCTTCCGCGTCTCCGTCAAGATCTCCAAGAACCCCGAGGCCACGCTCACGATGAAGAGCAAGTCTCTGGGCGTGGTGCGGTGGAAGAACCACACCGCACGGATCGCCGACACCTACGGCAAGATGACGCCGAGCAAGGCCACGGTCTACGTGTCGACGAAGAGCTGCGGCTCGGCCAAGGTGACCAGCCGGATCAAGGTCAGCGAGAAGTGCGCGTACGCGGGAGCCGCGTGACCTGTGTGCCGCCCCGGCGGACACGGGCGTCTGACTTGAGTACATGAAGGTGCCGCACCGTCAGGGCCCGACGGTGCGGCACCTTTTTGCGGCCTTGATATTCCCTGAAACTCCATCTCCCCTGAAAAGGGAAACAGCGCACGGGGGACTTTCGATGAAATTCGGCGCAGCAAAGCACGGAAAATACGGAACGAAGCGCATGTCCGTCCTGATGGGCGTGGTCATGTGCGCCCTCCTCACCACTTCATGCGGCGGGTCCGCATCCGAGCGGTCCGGCGCCCGCGGCTCTGCCGCCGCACGACAGTTCGACCGCCTGGTCAGCAAAGAGAACGGGTACTACTACCACCCGTTCCTACGGCAGCAGCCTGCCGGACCCCAAGCCCAGTCCTTCGCCCTGCGGACCCTGTCCGAACTCGGCCATGCATCCCGGGTCCGCATGCATGCCGCAGAGGTCAGATCGTGGCGTCAGGGAGCGCTGGAGACCTCGTCGCTCTGGGGCCGGGACTGGCTGATCCCTCTCTGGCAGGCCGGCGCCGACCGGGCACTCGGCCGGCGTGACGCCACTGACGTGAACAAGACCCGCACCAAGGGCGGCTGGTATGTCGACTCCGCGCTCGGCGACGACGACGAGGCGGCGCGCCTCGGTTCCACCTGGGCCGCTCTCGGTGTGCTCGACGCACTCGGGCGGCTGGACGACCTCCCGTCCGCGGACCGGGCCGCCACCGTCGCCTGGCTCGGCTCGGTGGCCGAGAGGCCGCACGCCCTCGACCAGAGCAGCGCCCTGGCCGGCTCGCTCCGGCTGCTCAAGCAGCCTGTCCCCACCGCCCTCGCCCAGGTCACGGCCCCGCGCACCGGCGACTTCGCGGACCTGTCCCCCGACGAGCGGGCGACACGGCTCGCCGACACCTACAGCTACGTACTGATCCGGGAGGCGGCGGGCAAGCCCGCGGTCGTCGATCGCACGGTCTGGGAACCGGTGCTCCGGGACGGCGCGGCGACACTCCCCTACGAGCAGCTCTACCAGCTCGTCCACCTGCTGAAGGCGGCCGGGACACCGCGGTCCGCCTTCGCCCCGGTCCTCGATCGGCTCGACGGCGCGCGGCTGGCCGACGGAACCGTCCGCGAGCCCGACGCTTTCATCGGCGATCCGGAAGCCTCTCTCTTCGTCCAACGGCTGCGCGCACTGGCCGGCTTCCCGCGCCAGGACCCCGGCCTGCTGCGGGCCATGGAGCGCGAGGAGAAGTCCGGCACCGCGAGCCCCGAGGCCGCCGAGCGACTGGACCGGGCCGCTCTGCGCACCGTCACCGAGGACAGCGCCCCGGGCGACACCGTTCGACGGCTGTGCGCGGATCCGAACCTGGTGCCCACGACCGTGACACCGCAGAACGCCACCGCCTGGCAGCGGACGGTCCTCACCTGCGCCGACGCAGGAGCGGAGACCGTCGATCCGGTGGTCCCCGCCTGGCGTCCGAACTCCGCGGACGCGGTGCTCGCCGCGGCCACACTCACCGTGGGACTCGCCGACAGCGACCGCCGCGACCTGGTCCCGTCCTGGATCACCGCCGAGTCCCTGCGACGGTGGGCGCGCGATCCGGCCCCGTTCGCTTCCCTCTACGACTACACCCTGGTCGTCCGAGCCCACGTCCTGCTCGGCGGTGCCCTGGACACACCGCTGCGCACGGCTCTCGCGCGGGCCGTCACCGCGCACCGGGGATGCCCCGGTCTGCCGGACCTGTACCAGGTCGGAGCCGGCGACAAGGCCTGTGACCTGAAGACCACCTGGGGAGTGTGGGCGCTCGACCATGAACTGGACGGCGCCATGGGCTGGTTGCCCGACGGGACCACGAGGAACGGAAAGTGAGCGAGAGCTTCGTGAGCGTGCTGCTGCGGGCCGAAGGTGTCAGCAAGTCCTACTCCCTGCGCGGCCGGAGGGTCGACGTCCTGCGGGATGCCGATCTCGCCGTGGAAGGAGGGAAGATGACCGCCCTGGTCGGCCACTCGGGATCCGGCAAGACCACCCTGTTGCACATCCTCGGGCTGCTGACGCCACCGGACCGCGGCCGCGTGGTCGTCGACGGCGCGGCCGGCTCGGGCGGCGCCGGGCCCGTCGACACGACGGGCATGTCGGACCGTGCCCTGGCCGATCTGCGGCGCAGCCGGCTCGGGTTCGTCTTCCAGTCGTACAACCTGCTGCCCCAGCACTCGGCCCTGCGCAATGTGGCCCTGCCGTTCCCCGGCCGCCTCGCGGACGGCGAGCGGCGCGCCCGTGACCTGCTGGCCCGCGTGGGGCTCGCCGACCGGGCCCACCATCTGCCGAGCGAACTGTCGGGCGGCGAGCAGCAGCGGGTCGCGCTCGCCCGGGCACTGATCAACGACCCGCCCGTGATCCTGGCCGACGAGCCGACCGGAAACCTCGACACCGACAGCGAGGAACTCCTCCTGGGGCTCTTCCGCGAGCTGGCCGACGAAGGCCGCGCGGTGCTCCTCGTGACCCACAACCCGGCCGTCGCGGAGGCCGCGGACCGGGTGCATCTGCTCGAACGGGGCACGTTCGCCCCGGCCGGCCGTACGGAGACGGAGCGCGCGAAGTGAACACCTTCGGGATGGCCCTCGCCAACGTCCACGCCCTGCGCCGCCGCCTGTTCGGCCTCGTGGCCCTGGTCGCCGTCGCGGCCGCCGTCTGTCTGGGCGCGCTGGGCATCGCCGACCGGGCGCAGGGCGCCGCCGACGCGGATGTCCGGGAGAGCAGCGCCAACCGCAGCATCACCGTCGACCGGCCGGACGAGCGCCCCGACGCCCGGCAGCTGACGGACCGCACCGCGGCCCGGCTGGCGAAACTGCCGCGCGTCGCCTCCGTCCAGCCCCGCGCCCAGGCCTCGTTCGGTGTGCTGACCGAAGCGGGCGACACCGTTCTGCTGTACGCGACGACCTACCGTCCCGCGCTCCCCCCGCCGGTCGTGAAGTCCGTGCGCAAGCACGTCTTCCCGCTGCGCCCCGGCGAGATCGTCGCGCCCGCCAAGTCCCAGGGCGTGGACCTGAGCGGGCACGTCGGCGAAGACCTCGACATCGAGACCACGCGCTTCGTGCGCCAGGGCGAGGGGAAGGGGGTGCGCGACCGTGCTCGGCTCGTCGGTGTGTACGACCCGACGTGGCAGCTGGACAACCCCGATGCCGCCTACGCCGCCGACACCACCGTGATCGCGTGGGCGGCACGTCGCGCCGGCGAACCCGAGGACCGCTACCTCTCCACCATCGGCTACGACCAGCTGACCGTGGTCGCCGAGACGGCGTCGGACGTGCCGCGCGTGACGAAGTCGGTGCAGGAACTGGGCTACCCCGCCGTCACGATCCAGCAGCAGCTCGACGCACTGCCCGCCGTCCTCGACATGATCGGAGTCGTCGGCCGCGTGCTGCTCGGAGTGCTCGGCGTCCTCGCCTTCGTCGGCGCCGTGACCGTGACCGGTGCGCTGTCGCGGCAGCGCGCCCAGGAGATCGGCGTCCTCAAAGCGGTCGGTTTCCGCACCCGCGCGGTCCTGACGATGCTCGTCACCGAGATGGCTGTGGTCGGTGCCGTGGCCGCGCTTCTCGGCACGGCACTCGGCGCGGTCCTCGGCGGTGGCACCGCCGCTCTGCTGCGAGGCAGGGCCGATCTCGCACCGTATGTCAGTGGCTGGCTCGTGCTGCCCTCCGCGGACGCTCTGTGCCTGGTGCTCGGTCTGACGGTGCTGGTGGTGGCGACGGGCTCGGTGGTCCCGGCGCGCAGGGCGGCGCGCAAGTCCCCCACGGAGGCGATGAAGGACTGGTGACCGTCCTCCGGTTGGCAGGATCGTGCACGGAGAACGTCAGGAGGCTGCCAACGGGAGCTCTGTGGGAGGCGGAAGATCGCTGCGATGCTTCGGGGGCTCCCGGGGATCAGGCCCCGGACGGCTCTCGAGAACGCGGCGCCGCGCGGCGCCGGGAGGGAAGACCCATGATGCGTACCGTCACCAGCAGGCTCGGCCGGGGGTTCACGGCGGCGGTGCTGACTGTGCTGACGGCGACGGGGGCGTGCGCCGCCGTGGCCGTCGACTTCGCGTCCGCGAGCGGCGACAGCACCGTAGTGTCGAAGCCCTGCTTCGACCCCAAGGACCCTGCCTGCGGGCCGGCCAACGGCTGGCAGGAGAAGCCGAAGTCCTGATATCGAGGCGAGAGGGCCCCACGTGGGCCGGTCGAGCGGTCCGGGCGCCGAGCACGGTGCCCGGACCGTCGCATGTGCCGCACCTCTTCCCCGATCACATCAGGAGCAGGGTCCGTGTGCCCCGCGGCGGACGGCCCGCGCGGGCCATGCCCGTGGACGTCAGATCCAGCCCCGTTCACGGGCCAGCAGCGCCGCGTGGGCACGATTCTCCGCGCCGAGGATCCGGATCAGCTCCGAGATGTAGCGGCGATACGTACGCAGGGCCGTGCCGACCTGGCGCGCGCCGGTCTCGTCCTTGCTGACCGTGCACATGGCCCGCAACACCTCGGCCTGCAGACCGGTCAGTTCGGGTTCCCCGGACCCACGGCTTCCCTGCTCGACCACGTCGCTGAACTCGGCGGCCCCCGCCCACAGCCGCTCGAAGTTGTTGACGACGGTGGTGACGATCCCCTCCTCGCTCGAGCAGAGCGCACCTTTGGAGGTGTTCTTCGGGTCCACCGGTACGAGCGTCGTGCGGTGGTCGTAGACGAGCATCAGCTCACTCAGGTCCTCGATCACCCGGACCCGGGCCCCTGCCGCGGTCAGTTCCTGGAGGTAGGCGCGGGTGGTGTCGTCCGCGACCGCGGACGCGCGGACCAGGTTGCGCACGACGACGCCGCGGCGCAGGCAGCGCAGATCGAGCGGGCGCGCATTCTCGATGTTCTCCGGGGTCAGCGCGTCGTACGGCTCGCAGGCCAGGATCTCCGAGCGTGCGAAGAAGGCCAGTTCGTCCAGGCGTTCGCGGATGGCGGGCAAGCCGATCAGTCGCTCCACCGGGGCGTGTTCGGCGTCCGGGCTCCGCTCGGACGACTCGAGCGTCAGCGAGTCCACGATGGGGCGCAGGTCCGAGAGCGTGCGAATGGCGTGGTAGAGCTCCTCCAGCCGTTGCTGGGCCAGCCGGTTCACGACCACGTCAGGGGTGTGCGGCCACACCTTGCCGCCGTCCTCGCGAAGGACGTGCAGTTCCCGCAGCCGGCGCACGGCCGCGTCCAGCACGATCGGTTCCTGCCTCGACAGAACGTGCACCTCGGAGAGCTCGGCTCCGGGGCTGCGCAACAGCAACCGGTAGACCTCCTCCTCCACCGCCGTGATGCCGAGGACGGCCATGTGATGCGCGGGCAAGCGTCGCTCCGTGGGGGATGGGCGGGGATGAGTCCGGCCGGCGAATGATGCCTGGAGCCTAGAAGTCGCGATCTGCGAGTTGGAAGCCGTCACCTGGCCCGGTGACCGACCCGTGGCGTCCCTGTGACAGGCGTGACAGGACATCAACAGGCAGCATGTTCCGCCCGGTTGACCAGATCTGGCCACCCTTCCTGGCCCCTCGGCACCGCGGCCACCTGCGATATTCGGTGTCGACCGAGGCATGGCGCAGTTCACGGGAGGCAAGGTCCAGATGCTCTTCAGACTGCTGGGGCCGGTGAGGATCGCCGGCGCGACCGAGATGCAGTCCAGCACCCGGCGGGCGCTGCTCACCGCACTCCTGCTGCGCCGGGGGCAGTTCATGGGCATGGACGAGTTGGTGGAGCTGTTGTGGCCCGCCCCGCCGAGCTCCGCGGTGGCCAACCTCAGAAGCCACCTCACCGGACTGCGCCGCAGTCTGGACTCCGCGCAGCCGGGCCTGAGCAAGCGCCTCACCACCAGCCGAGGCGCGGACACCGGGTACGCCCTCCGCGTCGACGCGGACGAGATCGACCTGTCCCGCTTCCTGCGGCTCGCCCGGCAGGGGCGTGAGCTGCTCGCGGCGGGACAGCACCAGCGTGCGGTCGGCGCCCTCGGCGAGGCCCTCGCCCTCTGGCGCGGCCCGTTCGGTCAGCGGCTGCCCGCGACACGGTGGTTCCACGCACACACCCTGGGCCTCAACAACACGCGCCTCGAGGCCTGCCAGAACTACTTCGCCGCGTGTCTGCTGACTCAGCGCACCGAGATGCTCCCGTACCGCATCGAGACGGTGCTGGCCGGAGCCCCGCACCGGCAGCGCCTGTGGCAACTGCTCGCCGCGTCGTACTGCGCCCAGGGTGACGTACCCGGCGCGCTGGGAGTGATCGAGCGCTGCCGGACCGTCTTCGCCGAGGACCTCGGTCTCGACGTACCTCCCGGCGTCGAGGCCATCCGCGCGGCCGCACTCACCTGGGACACGGCGCGGGCCCACCGTCTGGTGGCCGAGATGGCGCGGCTGTGACGGTGGACCCCGGCGAAGGCAACGGCGGCCTCGGCGACGCGGCCTTTCAGTCGTAGAAGAAGAGCTCGAGGTCTTCGACGGACCCCGGCCCGGTGAGGAACCCCTCAGCCTTCGCGATCTCGCCTTCCGGCGGCAGCTGGCCCTTCAGAAGCTGCCGCATCCATATCTCTCCCTGCTCGGCGACCGCGTAGATGCCGGACAGCAACTCGGTCATGCCCGCAGGGTGCGGTGGGCGGCGCCCGGCGACTGGCTCGAGCACCCATCCGCCTGCCCGGGCGGCGAGTCGCAGCACACCGGCCCAGTTCGCGATCCTCCCGACGCGTACGTGCCAGGGGTCGTCGGTGAACGGGGCCGTCCGGCCACCCGAGAGGGAATTGGTGGCGGCGCCGATGTCCCGGATGATCTGCCGTTCCACGTCGTCACGGACCCAGCGCCCTTCCTGCGCTTCCTCGATGGCGGCTTCCCACCACTCCCAGCCGCCGTCGATTCGGTCCGCGAAGGTATCCATGGGCACAGGCTTCCACGCATGACGCCGGACCGGTCCCCTCCCTTCCCACTCTCTGCCAACCGCCCAGCGAAGACAAGACTGCAATTTTTGCCGTCGGACCAGGACACTCGTTCCCGAGCGGAGGGTCTGTGCCGCTCTCCAACGGGAGGACACTCATGCCAGACGTGTGGGATCCACATGGCAGCCTTCGCCGCGCGTTGTGGATCGGCGGCGCCCAGTGGTCGGGCAAGACCACCGTCGCCGAAATCGTCGCGAGGCGCCACGGATTGACGGTGTATCACTACGACTACCACGACGCCCGCGGACACCAGGACCGTCGGATCGCGCGTCGTATCGCTCTGGGCGAGCCCGTGGAGGATCCCGCCCCCGACGAGGTCTGGACGGACCAGAGCCCAGAGGCGATGGCCGCCGAGACGCTCGCCGGCTTCCCGGTCCGCTTCGAATGGGCGCTGGACGACCTGCGCGCACTGTTCACCGGCCGCCCCGCGATCGCTGAGGGATGGGGGCTGCGACCGGAGCTGGTCGCGCCGCTGCTCGACTCGCCCCGGCGCATGCTCGTCCTGGTCCCCACCGAGGACTTCCGCCGGCACCAGCTCCGGACCCTCCCCCGCGCGGGAAGGCTCAACGCCCCTGTCGCCGACCCGGCCCGCGCCCAGGCCAACCGTGTGGCCCGTGACCGGCTGGTCGCCGAGGACGCCGTACAGAACGCCCGCCGCCTCGGCATTCGCGTCATCGAGGTCGACGGGACACTCGACGCGGTGGCGGTGGCGGCGGAGGTCGCCGAGCATTTCGCTCCGTACCTCGGCGCGACGACGGCTGTCTGATCGCTCACCCCCGGAGGTCGGACGAGGAACGAGCTCTCAGAGCTCGACTAGCCCTCGGCCCGCCTCTGAAGGCGGCTGCCACGGGGCAGAGTGACGGACATGATGTCGCTGGGGCCGTCCAGCGCGATGCGGTGCCACCGCCCGCGCGGGACGACAGCCGCGGTTCCGGCCGCCAGCCTGACCTCCTCCTCCAGCCCTCCCGGCTGTTCGGGACGGAAGAAGAGACGTATGCCGCCGGTGAGGCAGGACACGAGTTCGTCCGCCTCGGTGTGGATCTCCCAGTGGTCGCCGTGGACGTCGGCATCGGTCTCCACATGGAAGGTCATCACCTGCCAGCCGTCCCGCTCGGAGTCGAACACGGGTGGCTCGGCGCGCACCTGGCCACCGTCGTCCAGGTGAATGAAGGAGGAGAAGAGATCGATCGGTGCGACGGTCATGCCGGGACTCCAATTCTGCGATGTGACGCTCGTCTGTTGAGTTGTGGGCTCGGACAGCCGCCGGGTCGGCAGTGGCCGCGCCGCCTCACTCGGCTTGCGGTGTCGGTGGCGGGCCGGTCAGCCGTACATCGCCACGCGGTACAGAGCCTCAAGGGCGGCGTCGATGGGGTGGGGCTGGGGGTTGCCGGAGGAGTCGAGTCTGTTCCACCGCTGCATGTTCACCGCGACGGCCATCTGCCGCTCACCGTCGACCCGGATCATGGCCAGCGCACCGCCGCCCCAGACCGAGCCGCCGTTGCCCCAGAACGTGGGCTGCCCCGGCTCCTTCATCGGGTAGAGGCCGAGTCCGTACTCGATCATCGTGCCCGCGTGGGAGATGACCGGGCCGGTGCGCTGCATCCGCGCCAGTGACGCCGGGCTGACGATCTCGCCGGCCAGCAGCAGGCGGTAGAAGCGGTTGAGGTCCGCGACGGTCGAGATCAGCGAGGCCGCCGGGGCCGTCCAGGACATGTCGTAGACGCTGTAGTCGCGCGGTGGGTCGATCATGCCGAACCACGCCTCGTAGAGCTGCGAGTGAGGCTCGCCGACGTACGGTCCTGCGGGGAACCCGGTGTCCCGGAGCCCGGCGCGCTCGATGACGTTCCGGGTGATGTACTGCTCGGCCGCGGTGCCGGTCACCTGTTCCAGGAGCTGGCCGAGGAGCAGGTAGTTGGTGTTGGAGTACACCCCCGGAGCGCCGCCGGGTGTGCCGACGGCGGGTGCGGTGACCCCCATCTCGATCAGTTCGAGGGGGTCGAAATGCGTGAAGCGGAGGTCGTCCAGGCTCTGGGGGCTGGTGTCGGCGACGGCGGGGAGCGCCTTGAGGGAGGGGTAGGCGTACGGGAGGTACTCGGCGAGGCCGCTCGTATGGTTGATCAGCATTTCGACCGTGATCGCGTCACCGCGTTCCCCGGGGACCAGCTCGGGGAGGTACCGGCCGATCGGTGTGTCGAGCCCGATCCGGCCGGCCTCGGCCAGGTGCAGGATCGCGGCGGAGACGAAGGTCTTCGTGATGCTGCCGACTCGGTGCCGCATGCCGGCGGTCACGGGGCGGCCGGTGGCGACATCCGCGACGCCCGCGGCGCCGCGCCAGACCTGGTCGCCGTCCAGTACCTCGGCGAACAGGCCCGGCATCCCGGCGCGGTGGACGTTCTCGATGGCCGCGTCCAGCGCCGCCAGGTCCAGTGAGTTCCTCACGACAGGCTTCCTTTCGCATGGCTCGAGGTGAGCTCCGATCCGGACGCCCGGTTCGGGCGGCTGGGCACGCGTGGCATGTCGGCCCACGTGCTGCCGGCGTGCTCGCCCTGCCCACGTCCTCATTATGCACGCACCGCGTGCAACACCAAGTGCATAGGCTAGAGTTGGGCCTGACGAGAGGGGCGAAATGGCAGGTCGAAGGCGTTGGGCGACGGAGGAGATCCTGGACGCGGCAGCGGAGTTGCTGCGCACGAGCGACGCGGAGTCGTTCAGCGTGCGCAAGCTCGCCGCGACCCTGGGGACCGATTCCTCCAGCCTCTACCGGCACTTCCGCAGCAAGACCGAACTGCTGCGCGCGGTCGCCGACCGGATCCTCCTGGCCTCCATGGACGGCTACCGCGCCCAGGATGACTGGCGGCAGCGCCTCACCGCCCTGGCTCTTCGCGTGAGAGAGGCCTTCGGTCAGCAACCCCAACTCGCCGCGATCTGGGGGCGATACGCGTCAGGCGGCGCCGGCTCCCGCATGGTCATGGAAGAGGTGTTGCAGGCCCTGCGCGTGGCCGGGCTGCCCGACGAGGAGATCCCGGCGCACTACCACCGGCTCGCGGTCCTCATCTCCGCGCTGATCGCCTCCGAAGCCGGAGTCAGCACCATCACCGCGGAAGAGCACGAGCAGGGCATGGAACTGTTCCGCGTCGCGGTACTCGGCGCCGACCCCGAACGCTTCCCCACCCTGGCCCACTTCGCCCGTGACGTCCGCCCGCTCGGGGCGGACCGCCGCGCCGCGTTCGAGGAGATCCTCGCCGCCCAGCTCGCACACATCGAGACCGCCATCGGCGCGAGCCGGTCGACCCATTCGTGATCGTGCGGCCCCGGGTCCCGGTCCTGCCCGGCTTGCACACTCAGATTCCCACTGCAGGACGCAGAGGAGGCGGTCAAACGATGTCCCCCGAGGAGCAGGACCTGGTGATGGGCCTCGTGTTTGCACCGGGCTCGCCGCCGACGCGCACGATCGACGAAGTGCTCGCCCACTTCGGCGAGACCGACGGCGGGGCCTTGGCGCTCCGGCTGCTCCGGGACGCCATGGAGCGCCGGGACGCCGACGACGTCGAGATGGCATTGATCATCAAGGCCGCCGCCGGCGCCCCGCCCGATGACTTCCTGGAACCTCTGACCGTGCTGTTCCCCGCCGAATGGCACAGGGAGCACGAGGACATCGTGTCCACGCTGGCCAGGCTCCGCTCCCCCGAGACCTTGCCGACGCTGGTCCTGGCGACCCACTGGGTTCCCGAGCACCTGGACTGGGACGAGAACCGGGCCCTCGCGGTGAAGGCGATCTGGGCTCTCGGCGCCCTCCCCGGCAGGCAGGCCCGGGAAGTTCTTGAGGGGCTGCGTGACGACGAGGACGAGATCATCCGTGAGAACGCGCTGAGGCAGCTCGCACGGCGCGGCGAGCTCTGAGCACGGGGCCGAGGCAGGGGCCGCGGATCTCGGTGGTGTCGATGAGAACCCTTCAGCCCCTGGACCGGCCGGCAGGACTCCCCCGCGCTGTCGGGGCGGGGCCACCTGAGTGATCAAGAGCACTGCTTCTCCACCTCGCGTGCGGCGCTCCACCCCTTCGCTCCGCGACGCGAGAGAGTGGGTGGAATTGTCGGCGGAACCGACCCGGAGCTGTCGTGGCATCGGCAGCCCGGGCGTGCTGCGCCACCGGACCACTCACTCGCCCGCGAGGGGACGCATCGATGAACGACACCGCCACGTCCTACCGTGATCTCCGCGCTCTGGTGATCAATTGCACGCTCAAGCGGTCGCCGGAGCGCAGCCACACTCAGGGGCTGATCGACATCAGCACCGGCATCATGGAGCGGCAGGGCGTCGAGGTCGAGGTGCTGCGGGCGGTGGACCTCGACCTCGCGACCGGCGTGTGGCCCGACATGACCGAGCACGGGTGGGAGACCGACGAGTGGCCCGCCGTCTACGAGAAGGTGATGGCCGCCGACATCCTCACCTTGGCCGGACCCGTATGGCTGGGCGACAACTCCTCGGTCATGAAAAAGGTGATCGAGCGCCTGTACGCCTGCTCGTCGATCCTCAACGACCGCGGCCAGTACGCGTATTACGGGCGCGTGGGCGGCTGCTTGATCACCGGCAACGAGGACGGCGCCAAGCACTGCGCGATGAACGTCCTCTACAGCCTCCAGCACCTCGGGTACGTGATCCCGCCGCAGGCCGACGCGGGCTGGGTCGGCCCGGCCGGTCCCGGCCCGTCCTACCTCGACCCCGGCTCCGGCGGGCCGGAGAACGACTTCACCAACCGCAACACCACCTTCATGACCTGGAACCAGCTCCACCTGGCCCGCATGCTCAAGGACGCAGGCGGCATTCCGGCGCACGGGAACCAGCGCTCCGAGTGGGACGCCGGTTGCCGCTTCGATTTCGAGAACCCCGAACACCGCTGAGCCGTCTCGCCTCCCGCGAGCTCGGATCTTCGAGGGGACCTCTACGATCCGGTTGATCACCGAACCGGGGAGGGGACATGGCCGAGGGCCGGGAAGCGGACGCGGTCGCCGAGAGACCGGTGGAGCTGGCCTACCGGCCGACCATCAGCGAACTGACGTCCGCGCTGCGGGCTCGCGCCCGCATCACGAGGGCGGGGCGTGTTCAGCGCCGGGCACTGATCTGGACGGTGGCGGTCACGGCCGTCGGTGTTCTGCTGTCGGCGGCCGGCTCCGGCCACCGGGACACCCCGTGGCCGCTGTACGCGGGCGTGGTGGGCTTCGTCGCCCTCGCCACGGCGATGCCGTGGTTGCAGGCGTGCCGCCTCCACCAACTCGCGGAGCGACAGGGCGACATCCACGGGACGGTCGACGACACGGGAATCCGGCTCGCCACCGCGCACAGCTCGACCAGCCACAGCTGGCACCTGTACGCGCGCTACGTCGAGACGCTGGAGCTGTTCGTGCTTCTCAGCGCCGACCGTTCCTCCGTCGGCCTCGCCGTCCTTCCCAAGCGGGCCGTGGCGGCCCCGGAGGATGTGGACCGGCTCCGGGCCGTCCTGGACCGGCGTCTCGTGCGCGCGGATACCGCCGCGACGTCGGGAAGTCCGCGGAGCCGGGGCCGAGCGGTCGCTCGCGGGGCCGGCTCCGTCGGACTGCTGCTGCTGGGGCCGCTGCTCTTCTTCTTCGCCTTCGCCGCCGTCCAACAGGTCACGCACCCGGACCGCTTCCCCGGCATCCAGAACAACACCGCGCCGATCTCGGTGGTCATGCTCGGGCTGGGGACGCTTGCGATCGCCGGGGCCTGGTGGCTCGTACGGCGGATGGCCGTCATGCGGATCGTGACCGTCGTACTCGCCGCCCTTGCCCTCATTGCCGGTGGCGCCGCCCTGTACCGCGTCGCGCCGATGCTCCACTGCTGGGGCTCGGACCGGATCGCCCGCGACGCCGAGGGCGCCTACGCCTGCTACGACCTCTGAGCCAGGAACCGGGCCGACGGCCAGCTGCGTGTTTCCCCACACTGATGTGACGGAAGAGGGCGAGGTGTCACCATGCGTCGGTCGCGTGTCGTGGCGACGGGTGCGCTGGCGATGGCGCTGGCGGGGGTGTGGACGGTGTGTGCCGAGTGGCCCGGTCAGACCTCCACGGCCGAGCGGATCGGCTGGAACGGGGTGATCGAGCTGGAGGACGGGCGCCGTGTGTCGGCGCGGTTCACGGACGAGGGGCTGTACGAGCGCCACCAGCGCACCAAGGGCGGCCCCTGGTCCGCGCCCAAACTCCTCTACCCGCACGGGGATTCCGACTGCGGCGCCGAGCTGAGCGCGTACGGGGACACCGTCGCGCTCGTCGCCGGGTACAGCTCCGGCTGCCACGCGGGAGAGCCGGCCGAGGTGGTGATCGCCGGTGTCAGCAGCGGCGACCTCGATGAGTGGGAAACCGACACCACCGAGGGCATCGACGCGTGGCGGACGACGCGCTTCTCGTTGACCGGATACCGGGTCGTCTTCCGGTCGCCCGGCGATGCGGGCACCGACGAGCTCAGCTGGCGACAGAGCATCGGCTTCACCGGCTGAGCAGGCACATGCCTAGGATGCCCGTATGGAGATCAGCCGGCTTTCCGCCGAGGCGCGGGCACGACGTACCGCCGAGATACGGGAGTTCCTGCGGTCACGGCGGGCCCGAGTCTCGCCGACCGAGGCCGGGTTGGCTGTCGGTGACGTCCGCTCGCGCCGGACCCCCGGGCTGCGTCGCGAGGAGGTCGCGGTGCTCGCCGGGGTCGGGGTGTCCTGGTACACGTGGCTGGAGCAGGGGCGCGAGATCAATGTGTCCGCGGACGTGCTGGACTCCATCGCACGGGTGCTGCGCCTGGACGGCACCGAGCGCGAGCACCTGTATCTGCTGGCCGGGCTGAATCCGCCACGGGCGCTTCCGGTGGCGGGCCGTGTCGTCTCCGACGCGCTGCGCCAGGTGATCGACTCCTGGCTGCCGCGTCCGGCGTATCTCATCGACCCGCACTGGAACCTGATCGCGGTCAACCGCGCCGCCGAGCTGGTCTTCGGCTACCGCGAGCACGATCACAACTGTCTGGTCACCTTCTTCACCGGCGCCCGGTACCGGTCGTCGCTGTGCCATTGGCGGGACGCCGCCGAGTCCATCGTCGGGCAGTTCCGGGCGGACGCGGCCCGCTACCCGGACGACCCGGAGTTCGGCCGGATCGCGGCCGACATGTGCGCCGTCAGCCCGGAGTTCGCCGAGCTGTGGGCGGAGCACACCGTCCGCGATGCCGTCAGTGGGGCCAAGACCGTCCTTCATCCGGATGCCGGTGAACTCTCCTTCACCTACACCGCGTTGACCCTCCCGGAGCTGCCCGGACACCGCCTCATGCTGCACACGCCGACGAACGGTTCGGGCACACAGGAGCGACTGGACGCCCTCCTGCAGGCTGCCGCGGTCGGGTAGGCCGGGGTGTGAGGGTGGTGGTGGCAGACCCAGGTTCGTCCCGCACTGTCAGGGCCGTGGCCGGCCGCGCAGGATCGTCGGCATGAAGCGATTCACGGACCACACGGTCCTGATCACCGGCGGCACCTCGGGCATGGGCCTGGCCACCGCCCGACGCCTGCTCGACGAGGGCGCCTACGTCGTCATCACCGGGCGCGACGAGGCCCGCCTCGAGAAGGCGGCCGCCGAACTCGACGCGGCAGAACGCGTGTTGACAGTCCGGGCCGACGTCGCCGTGCTGGCTGATCTGGACGCGCTGATGCGGCGGGTCGAGACCTGGCGGGGCAGTCTGGACGCGGTCTTCGCCAACGCGGGCACCGGCGTCTTCAAGCCCGGCGCCGAGATCACCGAAGCCGACTTCGACCACTCCACCGACGTCAACTTCAAGGGCGTCTTCTTCACGATCCAAAAGGCGCTGCCGCTGCTGAAGGACAGCGGCGCGATCGTCCTCAACGCCTCCTGGACGCTGCACCGCGGCCTGCCCGTGGCCTCCGTCTACTCGGCGACCAAGGCCGCCGTGCACAACCTGGCCCGCACCCTCGGCTCCGACCTGGCCCCACGCGGCATCCGCGTCAACTCCGTCAGCCCCGGCTACATCGACACCGAGATGTACCGCGGCGCCAACACCGACCCCGACGCCGACGCCCGCAATGCCGCACAGGTCCCCCTCGGCACCGTCGGCCACGCCGCCGATGTCGCCGCCGCCGTCGCCTTCCTCGCCTCGGCCGACGCCTCCTACATCACCGGCCAGGACCTCGTGATCGACGGCGGCCTGGTCGGCTCCCTGCCCCACCACTGACCTACCTGCCCCAGCGATCGCACCTGGTCGGGGCGGCAGGCGTGGCGGCGGCATGCAACGATGCCGGGATGACTCTCCGATCACGTCTTCCGGCCTGGGCTGCCGCCGTTCCGGCCTTGTCCGCCGCGCTGTTCGGCCTGTTCGTCCACGTCCAGCACGACGACTTCGTCGCGGGCGCCCTGGACCGACGATGACGTACACCACGACCCCCGACGGGACCCGCATCGCCTACCAGGTCCAGGGCGACGGAGCGCCACTCGTCCTGCTGGCCGGCCAGGCCAACAACCACCGCTGGTGGAACTCGGTCCGCGACGACTTCCACTCCGTCCGCAGCACCCTCACGCTCGACTACCGCGGCACCGGCGACAGCGACAAGCCCGACACCGCCCACAGCACCGAACTGTTCGCCCAGGACGTCGTCGCCGTCCTCGACGACCTCGGCATCGACCGGGCCGACGTCTACGGCACGTCGATGGGCGGCCGGGTGGCCCAGCAACTCGCCGCCCGCCACCCGCACCGGGTCAACTCCCTGATTCTCGGCTGCACTTCACCCGGCGGCCCGCACAGTGTCGAACGCGACAACGACGTCCGCCGGGCCCTCGCCCAGCCCCGGCCCGAAGCCGCACGGCAAGCCCTGCTGGAACTCATGTACACACCCCACTGGCTCGCCGAGCACCCGGGTCCGCACCACACGCCCGACGGCCAACGCGCCGCTGCTGGCCGACCGGATCCCCGACGCCCGGCTCCACCTGATCCCCGGCGCCCGTCACGCCTACTTCGAGGAAGCCCGGACCCTCGCCGGCCGGCTGGTCCTGGACTTCCTCTCCGCTCCCCCGCGCCGGCCGTAGGGCCCGGTCGTCAGTTGACGGAGTCGAGCTTCGCCCGCTGCTCCGCGGTCAGTTCGAGGTCGACAGCGCCCAGGTTCTCGTCCAGTTGGGCCACCGACGAGGCACCGATGAGGGGGAGAACCGGGATGGCGCCGCCCATCAGCCAGGAAAGCACCACCTGGTTGACGGTGGCGCCGGTCTGAGCCGCCACTTCGCGGATCGCCTTCAGACGTGGCTGGGTGCCCGCGTGCTCGAAGCCCGGGCCGAGCGGCTTGTCGTCCCGTACGTAGGCGCCCGCGATCAGCGGCGAGTACGCGACCTGCGTGAGCTCCGGGTTGGCGCGCAGGTAGCTCAGCAGGTCACCACTGACCAGGCCCTGGTTGCCGTCGGGCGAGCGCAGGCTCGGCAGATCGGTGCGCTGGCGCAGGTAGCTGTGGTGGTGCTGGAGCACCTCGTAGCCGGGCACGCCCGCCGCCGCGGCGATGACGCGGGCGCGTTCGACGCGCCAGGCCCAGTGGTTGCTCGCGCCGAGCAGCCCGGCCACACCGTCCGCGACCACGTCGGCGAAGCCCTGGACGGTCTCTTCCAGCGGGGTGTGCTCGTCCATGATGTGCGCGTACAGCAGGTGGATCTTCTCGATGCCGAGGCGTTCGCGGCTGCGTTCGGCGGACTCGCGGACGACCTTGGCGGACAGGCCCTCGACGTCCTTGCTGAAGCCTGTGGTGGGCCGGTTGGGGCGGGCTCCCACCTTGGTGGCGACGGTGATCTCGTCGCCGACGCCCCGGCTCCTCAGCCAGCGTCCCACCAGCTCCTCGCTCTCGCCTCCCTGCGTGCCGTTCACCCAGAACGCGTAGTTGTTGGAGGTGTCGATGAACGTGCCGCCGGCCTCGACGAACCGGTCGAGGATCGCGAAGGAGGTGGCCTCGTCGACGAGGGTGCCGAACGTCATGGCGCCGAGGCTCAGCATACTGACCTCACGACGGGTCGCGGGCGAGCTTCCGATGACGCGGTACTTCATGAGGGGTCCTTTCGGATCGAGGGAAGGGACGCGCCATGACGTACGAGCCCGCACCGGACGAAGACCGAACGGCGCGGGTCGCACGCGAAGGAAGACGGGGCCGGACCACCGGGGTCACACCCGGGCCGGGGTCCTGCGTGGCGCGACGGGGAACCAACCTGTCTGCGCGCTGCGACGGCCTGGAGACGGCCGCGCGGGACGTGGTGCTGAGCGCACAAGGTACATGACACCGAGCGGGAGGAGAAGCCGTGTCTCTCCCGCCCGCGTCCCACCCGGTCAGTGCGCCACGTCGTCGTCCAGGAAGCCGCTCTTGGCGATCAGGTACGCCAGCTGCGCGCGGCTGCGGCTGCCGAACAGCTCCGCTGCCCACCGCATGTGGTTGGCCACGCTACGGGTGCTCATGCCGAGCCGCGTCGCGATCGCCTCGTCCGTGTGGCCGTTGACCATGTGCCGCAGGATCGTCCGGCGTACCTCGTCCGTGAGCAGCGGAGGCAGTCGGGTGCCGGGGAAGCTGTGCAGGGGTGCCGCGCGCTGCCAGGCGTGCTCGAAGATCCCCGCCAAGTAGCGGACCACGCCGGGGTGTTCCACGACGAGCGCGAGGTCGGAGCGTTCCGAGCCGGGGTCGGGGATGAAGGCGATCCTGCGGTCGCAGACGATCAGCCGGTCGAAGACCTCGTCCAGGGTCCGTACCTCGCCGCCCGCCCCGGTGATGCGCTCGACGTACGCGAGGGTGGCCTGGTGCGAGCGGATGGTGTGCTGGTAGATCGTCCGCTGGGACACGCCCCGCTCGATCGCCTCGAGATCGCTGGCGAGCGCCTTGTCCAGCAGTTCCTGGGGCCGGCCCCCGCCGGGCTGGGCCGTCAGCAGTTCCTCCTGGCAGGCGTGCACCGCCGCCGAGAGGGTGACGCTGATCGTGCCGGCGCCCTGCACGGCGCGGATCAGATGCGATTCGCCCTTGCCGTAACTGTCCAGGTAGATCTCCTGCGCCTGGGCGACGGCGGCCCGCACGGCCGCCAGTGCGTTCTTCTTCTCCTCGATGGCGCGTTCCATGGTGTGCATCCGCGCGCCGGCCGCCAGTTGCGGGGGGATCGGGGTCAGGGTCCCGTCGGGCAGGCGCTGGACGAGGCCCAGGTCGAGCAGACAGCGTGGACAGTCATCGGGGGTCGGCCTGTTCCGCAGCGCGTCCGAGTAGTACTGAAGGCCGTCCGCACAGAGCTCGACCGGCCCGCCCGCGCTTCCTTCGCTCGCTTTGTCCGCTCGCGTGCACATTTCCCCGCCTTGCTGGTTCTCGCATTGCAGGATCATCCTCCCCGATGCCCGAGACCTGCGGCGCGAAGGCGTGCAGGATCCTCGGCAGGGAACCAACCTGATCCGCGCCGGCCCGACCGATACCGACCTCTTGCAAGGGAGCCGGCTTGACCTCCTTCAGCACGAGCAGTTCCGAGACGTGGCCGGAGCCTCCGCTCGCCGGTTCTGAGGCGGCAGCCGTCCTCGGCGCCCTCGAACGGCAGCGCGCCACACTGGCGTGGAAGTGTTCCGGCCTGGACGCCGCCGGCCTGCGCGCCACACTCGGCGCGTCCGTCATCACTCTGGGCGGCCTGCTCAAACACCTGGCGCACGTCGAGGACAGCCACTTCGCCCGGTTGTGGCTCGACTCGCCCGTCGGTGCCGCGTCCTCGTCGACGAGGCTCTCAGCCACGGCGGCCTGGACCAGCTCGGCGCCCGCACCACCCGCAGCGGCGAACGCCCCAACCTGCGCCGGATTCTCCTCGACCTCGTCGAGAAGTACGCCCGCCACTCCGGTCACGCCGACCTGATCCGTGAATCCGTGGACGGGCTCACGGGTGAGGACCCGCCGAGATGAGCCGCCCGAGGCGGCCCGGGACGGGCCTCAGGACATGCTGCCCCGGCACACCGTCCCCACCGCCGGGCTGCGGCCCGTGCGGAGGTAGTGGTCGACGGTCTTCATGACGCAGCGGTTCTGCGGGTAGCTGCCGTGGCCCTCTTCCTCGGCCGTCAGGAGCACGCCGACCCTCTCGCCCAGGGCGCGGGCCATGTGGCGTGCGCCGGGGTACGGGGTGGTGGGGTCGCCGGTGCCGCCGACCACGAGTACGGGCGCCGCGCCGTCGGCGTCCACCTGGGGCGTGGCGCGCTCGCCGTCGAACGGCCAGTCGTAGCAGAGGTAGATGCCCGTGGACCAGGCCGCGCCGAACACGGGTGAGGCGGCCTTGATGCGTGCCTCGTCCTTGTCGAGGCGTGCGAAGTCGGGCCGCAGGCTGGAGTCCGCGCAGGTGATGGCGGTCAGGGCGGCACGGCTGTTGTCGGGCGCGGTGGCCGCGCGGTCGGCTGAGCCGATCGTGTCGGAGCCCTTGTTCAGCGGACGGCCGTCGTTGTGGTCGATCAGGGCCGTGAGTGCTTTCGCGAGCGGCGCCCAGCCGTCCGTGCCGCGGTCGAGATGGTCGCTGACGGCGTACGCCAGGTCGTCGGCGTCGAGAGTCTTTCCGCCGCCGGCCGGCGCGGGCTTCTTCTCCAGGCGGTCGGCCAGCCGCGCCATGCGTCGCGCGGCCTCCTCGGGCCCGCTTCCGGTCGGGCAGTGGCGGATGCGGTCCGCGCAGTGCGCGGCGAAGCGGTCGAACGCCGCCTGGACCGCCTTGACCTGCGACAGCTTCTTCTCGTCGAAGTCCTCGGTCGGGTCGACGGGCGCTTCGAGGACGAGCCGTCCGACGTGCGAGGGATACAGGTGGGCGTAGTCCGCGCCGAGCGCGGTGCCGTACGAGACGCCGAAGTAGTGCAGTCGCTGGTCGCCGAGGAGGTAGCGCAGCAGGTCGAGGTCGCGTGCGGTGTGCGAGGTGCCGACGTACGGAAGGAGCGCCCCGGAGTGCTCGGCGCAGGCGTCTCCCCCTTCGTAGCCGGTGTCGTGCGCGGTCTTCCCGCAGCGCACGGGGATGGTCGCGCCCACGCCGCGCGGGTCGAAGGAGACCAGGTCGTAGCGGTCGAGGAGGTGCTCGTACTGGTTGATGAGCTCGGGCAGTCCGCTCACGCCGGAGACGCCTGGGCCGCCGAAGTTGAGGACGAGCGAGCCGATGCGCCGGTTGTTCGGGCCGGTGGCCTTGCGGCGGATCAGAGCGACGTCGATCGTCCTGCCGTCGGGTTTCCGGTAGTCGAGCGGGGCCTTCATCGTGGCGCAGTCGTAGTCCGTGCGCGCGGTGGGCGGCGAGGTGCAGCGGGTCCAGCGGATGTGCTGGCCGGTGGTGAGCCCGGCGGGCAGGCCGGCCGGCGGGTTGCTCGCGGTGAACTCCGTACGCGGCTGCTCACTCCGGCCGGAACCGTCGCGCTGGAGCCAGGCGGCGACGGCCCCGATCGCGACGAGGACCACCACGGCGATGACGCGCACCCCGATCGACAGGCCCGGTCTGCCGCTGCGCATCGGCTGTACGTCACTCATCGAACCCCCCGCGCTCCGCTCGTCAGACGAGTGCAGGGTACAAGCCGTCTCCGGGCCCCGGTCCGCGTCGGATCAACCGTCGGCCGTTCTCGGGCGTGGGAAGAGCCGGCGCGAGCTGATGTGGGATATCAGGGACAGACGAACCCCGGCGGGCTCAGGGGTGTATGACGGACAGTCGACGGAAGGCCGTCACCCGGGCCCGCGAGGATCGTCGCCCCGCCGGCCTGGCACATCCGGAAGCAGAAGGAGACACCGTGAGCGCGACCGTGACTGACGAACAGATCCGGGCTCTGGCCGAGACCGCGAAGCCGTACAGCGTGGCGCTGCTTCAGTGGGGGCCGGAGCGGACCATGGAGGGTGCGGACGCCGTCGAGCTCGAGCACCAGCGGCGCATGGTGTCGCTGCGCGCCGAGGGTGTCATCGCGATCCTGTGTCCGGTCGCCTCCGACACTCTGGCCGGCGTCGCGATCATGACTGTCCCGGCCGAGGAAGCCACGGAGATCATGGCCGGGGACCCCTGTGTGCGCGCCGGAATGATGCGCTGCGACGTCCACCCGTGCCACGGCTTTCCGGGAGACGCGCTGCCCGCCTGAGGCGTGCCATGAGCGGGATCCCCTCGCTCCGGTGACGCGGGCCGGCCGCTCCGTGGAGCGGCCGGCCCAGTCGCGTCAGGCGACCGTGAGTTCGTTGACGGCGATGTTGCCCCATTGGCGGTTGGCCGCCTTGACGACGAGACGGAGTTGCGAGGTGTCGACGGGGGTGGGCAGGGTGAGGGTGCGGCGTTCCACGGTGGACGTGTTGCCGGCCCAGGTGACGGTGGCGTCGGCCAGTCGGGTGGTCCAGGCCGATCCGTTCCAGGTCTGGATGTCGACGCGGGTGAATCCCTGGCCCTGGCCGAAGTGGGTGGCCAGGGTGAGTGAGGCGATGCGGCGGTTGGTCCTGTAGTCGATCGTGATGCTGCCGGGCAGGGTCACGTCGACCGGGCTCGCCCAGCTCGTCGACTCCTTGCCGTCGACCACGGCGGCGATGGATCCCTGGCCGGTGCCCATCGTGGTGGAGGCGACCGGTGCGCCGTAGCTGCCGGGCAGGCCCTCGACCGCGCCGACCGCCACGGCGGTGGGCAGGGTGGCGCCCAGGATGTCCCGGCCGCCGTTGCCGGAGATGGCGAGACCCGCGCCGATCGCGGCTGATCCGGAGAGCGGGCGGTAGCCGGTGAGATCGGTGCGTGAGGTGGCCGCGCCGGGGGCGGTCAGCTTGGGGTCCCCGGTGATCGCCGCGCTGTCCGGCGGGACGGGGCCGCCTTGGTACAGGTTGTTGCGGTAGGTGATCCCGGCGGTGTCGTAGGCCAGATTCGCCTGGTTGACGAAGAGGTTGTTGCGGAAGGTGACGTTCTTCGGGTTGTGGTAGACCTGCGCGATCTTGTAGAGCGGGCGGCTGGGCGAGGATCCGACGAAGACGGTGTTGTTGTAGACGTCCACGCCATCGGTGTTGGTGGAGAAGGTGAATATCTCGTTGCCGTCGTTCTGGCTGACGTTGTAGCGGACGATCGCGCTGGCCGGTGCGGTGCCGAGCGACACGGAGATGAAGAAGCCGCCTCCGTTGTCGTGGCTGTAGTTGTACTGCACGAGGCTGTCGTGGGTGGAGGCGTCCGCGTCGAAGGCGGTGCAGTCCAGTCCCCGGCCGCCGAACCGGGCTCCGTACACCTCGTTGAACTGGACCGTGGTGCGGTCGGCGCCGGACCACCAGATGCCGACGTTGGTGGTGGTGGAGGTGGGGCGGGCCACGGTGTTGTACTCGATGAGGGTGTCGGCGACCTGGTTGGGGTTGATGCCGCCGGAGCCGACGTCGTGGACGTGGTTGCCGCGGATGATCAGGCCGGTGCTGGGCTTGAAGGGGCCGTACTCGCCCGAGGGGATGTTGAGTTCGCCCCACAGGGAGGTCCAGCCCTCGCGCTGCATCCAGGTGGACCAGGTGGTGATGCCGTAGGCCTTGGTGTCGGCGATCTCGTTCTTCTCGATCAGCATGCCCGTGTAGTAGGTCGGGACGCTGTTGCCGCGGACGTTGACGAGGATGCCGGCCGAGCCGATGTTGCCCGAGCCGACCTGGGCCACGCCGTCGATCTTGTGGACGTACAGGTTGCGCAGGGTGATGCCGGGGACGGCGCCGATGTCCTTGGCGCGGACCTCGACGCCGACGCGCCAGGTGGTGGATCCGGTGCCGTTGGTGATCTCCAGGCCGTCGAGCGTCCAGTGCCTGAGGTTCTCCAGGAGGACGGCCGAGGGGACGGTGTTGTCGCCGGCGATGTGGGGCTTGGCGCCGGTGCCGTACGAGGTCGCGGTCACCGGCGCGCCCTCGGCTCCGGAGCCCTTGGGGGCGAACTGGCCGGTCCAGGTGCCTCCGGCGAGGAAGCGGACCGTGTCGCCCGGCTGGAAGGTGTGCTGGTTCACCCGGGTCAGGGTGCGCCACGGCGTGGTGGTGGAGGTGCCGGGCGCGGAGTCGTCGCCGGCGGTGGAGTCCACGTAGTACGTCGTGCCCGTGGCCGCTCTCGCGGTGCCGGCCGGCAGCGTGACCGTCAGAGCGGTGCCGAGCGCGGCGGTGAGAAGGGCGCGCCTGCTGTGCATGGAGCCTCCTGGGGGAAAGGTCTGTGTCACATGGGGTGGTTCCTGAAGTCGTGGTGCGTCGTGGTCCGGCGCGGATCACGGGAGGTGCGTGTACGTGTACGTGTGCGGTGGGGCAAGTGGCGAGGGGCCGGCCCGGTCCGTGGTGGGCTACTTGCCGATGCCCGCGGTCATGCCGTCGACGATGCGGCGGCCGCACCACAGGTAGAGGACGACCATCGGGTAGACGAGGATCGCGATGCCGGCGAACATGCCGCCCCAGTCGGAGGAGTACTGCATGGTGCCGTAGAGGTTGAGCAGGGCGACGGGCAGTGTGCGTTCGTCCTCTCCCGGCGCGATCACCATGACCAGCAGGGTGGAGTTCCACAGGCCGATCACGTTGAGGACCAGCACGGTGACGATGCCGGGCCGGGCCGGGCCAGCGGGACCATGACCTGGACGAAGGTGCGCAGGGGGCCGGCCCCGTCGAGTTCGGCGGCTTCCTCGACCTCACCGGGCAGCGAACGGAAGTAGCCCGTGAGGACGAAGACGGCGAAGGGCAGCGAGAGCGCGACCTCGAAGACGAGCAGGGTGATGCGGTCGTCCCACCAGCCGGTCACCCAGTCCACCATGAAGGTGCTGACGGACAGTTTGACCACGACGATCGGAATGATCAGGGTCTGGAGCGGAATGCTCATGCCCATCGCGAAGTAGCTGGTCAGGGCGCCCGCCGCACGGCGTGACGAGCGGGCGAGCGCATACGCGGCGGGGGCCGCGACGGCGACGATGAGGAACGCGCCCACGGCGGTCAGCAGCACGCTGTTGAGGGCCGCCTTCGAGAACTGGGCGGCCTGCCACGCGGAGGAGTAGTTCGCCCACTGTGGTGCGGTCGGCAGGGAGAACGGGTGGATCCAGACGTCGCGCGAGGACTTGAGCGACTGGAGGCCGACCCAGGCGACCAGGAGGAGGTTGAAGGCCGCCCAGAGCCACAGGGCGATCGCGGTGAGCCTGGGGAGCAGGATGTCCCCGACGATCCGGGCCGGCGCGCGGTTGCTTCTGACGGGGTTCACGAGAGCTCCACTCGGTCGCGGCGGGTGACGCGCCGGATCAGCAGGATCAGAACTGCGGTGATCAGGACGACGATCACGCCCATGGCCGCTCCTTGTCCCAGGTCGGGGACCGTGGTGCCGCCGGCGATGGAGATGTACTGCTGCACGGCGACCGTGCGGGCCTCCAGCGGCGGGTTGCCCGGCGTACCGCCGGTGGTGAAGGCGAGGACGATCTCGAACACCTTGAGGCTGTTGACCACCCAGAGCACGGCGGCCACGGAGAAGACGTCCCACGTCAACGGGAGTGTGATGTACCGGAACTGCTCCCACTTGGTGGCGCCGCTCAGGTGGGCGTCCTCGTAGAGGTGCGGGGGGATGGCGTCGACGGCGGACATCATCAGGGCGATGTAGAAGCCGGTGGAGGACCAGACGAGGCCCGCGATGACGCAGCGGAACACGAGGTCGGGGCCGAGCCAGGGCAGTCCGTCGATCCCGAACACGGCGAGGATGTCGTTGACGGCGCCGTCGGGGTTGAGGAGGAATCCGATGGCGGCACCGACGGCGATCGCCGAGATGATCATGGGCAGGAACACCACGGCCCGGATGAACGCCCGGCCCTTGAGCTGGCGCAGCACGGTCATGGCGAGGAACGTGACCGCGAAGACGGCCCCTCCCCCGCCCACGGCCAGGACCAGGGTGTTCCAGAACGAGGACAGGAACGCTTCGTTGTCGAGCAGTGACGTGTAGTTCTTCAGGCCGCGCCAGGTCATCTCGGAGCCGGGGCCGGGCCAGCGGTACAGGCTGACCCAGACCCCGTAGAGCGAAGGCACCACGAACAGCGCGGTGTAGAGCGCGAGAGCCGGGGTCAGAAAGCGCCAGAACGCTCTCTCCCTCGCGGGCTTGACCGTGTGTCGCGTGCTGCTCGCTCGATCGGGCGGCGCTTCGGTCGGCCTGGAGTCGCGCGGGGTCCGGGTTGCTGTCGCGCTCATGGTCACCTGCTTCGGGGCTGTCGGGGGCCGGGGCGTGGGTCGTGGCTGTGCCGAGGTGCTGCCGGGCAGGGTCAGCTGTTGGCCTTGATGGAGGCGGCGCTCTTCTCCTTGCCCTGGGCCACGAACTCCCGAGCGGTGATCTTTCCGCCGAGCAGCTTGTCGTCGAGCGGCATGAAGATGTCGGTCCACCAGGCGTTGAGGGCGGGGGCTCCGTCGTACGGCTTGTGGACGACGGTGGCGTCGGTGATGGTCTTCTGCATGCCGGTGAGGTTCTCGGGGGCGGGCACGCCGGACCGGGCGGGGATGTTCAGTGCCTCGGTCCCGATGCGGGAGGCGTACTTCTTCTGCTGGAAGAAGGCGAGGAACTTCTTGGCGGCCTCGGGGTGCTTGCCCTTGGCGTTGACGCCCCAGCCGAGCGTTCCGGCTTCGACGGAGTTCTTTCCGCCGGCCGGGTACTGGAAGGACTCGATCTTGGCACCGGCGGGCAGCTTCGGCTTGATCTCGCTGGTCAGCCAGGTGCCGTTGATGTTGAGGTCGTAGCCGCCGGTGGCGAACTTGTCCTGTGCGGCCGGGTACTTGGTGGCGATGAAGTCCTTCTGGAAGTAGCCGCCCTCGGCGAGCTGCTGCACCTGCTTGGCCGCTGCCAGGACCTCTGGCTTGTCCCAGGCCGCCGCGTCGGTGCCGAGCGCGTGCAGGCTGCCGGCTCCGTTGGCGCGCACCAGCGCGGAGTAGAACCAGTAGGCGTTGTAGAAGGGGACGGTGCCGTCCTGGCCGATGGGGGTGCGGCCGTCCTTCTTCGCCTTGTCCAGGTAGGCGGTGAACTCGGGCCAGGTCCGCGGTGGGGTCTTGGCGAGGTCGGGGTGCTTGCCCGCGTCGAACCACACACCCGTCGAGATGACGGTGTGGGGTATGAGGCCGAGGCCCTTCTCGTCGCTGGACGCTTCCTCGGCGGCGGCCGGCAGGACGTCCCCGACGGTCTTGCCCTCCCCGGGGATCTTCTCGTTCAGGACGTCTTCGAGGGGGGCCAGCAGGTTCTGGGCGCGGAGCTTGCCCATGGTGTCGGTGCCGGTGTCGAAGAGGTCGGGGCCCCGTCCGGCGGCCATCTCGGTGGCGAGGGTGTCGGTGCCGTTGCGGCCCATCCACTTCACGTCGACCTTGATGCCGGTGCTCGCCGTGAAGTCGGCGATCGCCGCGCGGAAGATCTTCGCCTGCGGCTCGTCCTTGCCCCAGGTGGAGGTGTACGAGAAGGACTTGTCCGCTGCTCCTTCGGCGGAGTCGCCGCTGTTCTTCTTGCCGCAGGCGCTCGCGCCGAAGGCCAGGGTGCACAGCAGGGCGAGGGCGGTGGTGCGGGTCAGGGGCTGCTTCATCACATCGTCTTTCCGGTGAGTGGTCTGTCCTGCGGGGAGAGGGTGCTGACCGTGCGGGTGCGACGGGCGGTCTCGGCGGCCCAGACCACCCGGTGGGTGTCGAGGCTTTCGCGGCCGGTGGAGCGGATGAGGGTCGGATCCTTGCCGCGTACGGCTTCGACGAAGGTGTCCAGGAGGACCTCGTCGCCGCCACCGTGCCCTTCGGCCGCCGAGGCCCCGGGGCTCGTGTCGGTGACGACGGTGGAGTAGGTGTCGGTGAGGAAGTCGTGGACGCGGAGGTTCACGCCGTCGCCCTCGATGGAGCCGTGGGTGCCGAAGACGCGGGTCTTGCGGTGTTCCAGGGCGGCGAAGGCGGTCATCATGAAGCTGGCGGTGGTGCCGTCGCCGAACTCCAGGTCCACCACCTGGCTGTCGACGACGTCGTTGTCCGAGGCGTAGACGCAGCGGCCGTACGGTCCTTCGCGCAGGGCGGTGAGAACGCCGTGTTCGGTGTGGTCGTCGGTGACGGCGGACAGCGGCCACCACTCCTTGGCCGGGTCACCGAGGCAGTCCAGGTAGATCCGCTTGGCGGAGTAGGGGCAGGTGCTCTCCACCGGGCAGTCGAGGCAGTTGTCGGCGGCGTTCCCGGGGCGCCGCTCCGGGCGGAAGTGCACGAGGTTCCCGAAGGAGGAGACCCGTTCGGGCAGGGCTCCCTTGATGTGGACGATCCAGTCCAGGTCGTGGCAGGCCTTCGCGAGGAGCATCGGGGCGGAGGCGGCCTCGTTGCTCCAGTTGCCGCGGACGAAGGAGTGGGCCTGGTGCCACCATCCGACCTGTTCGAGGTGCTGGATGTTCATGACGTCGCCGATGCGCCCGGCGTCGAGGATCTCCTTGAGCGTCTCGGTGTAGCGGGTGTAGCGCATGACGTGGCAGACGGCGAGGAGGACGCCGTGGCGTTCGGCCGCCTCGGTGATCTGTGCGGCTTCCTTCTCGGTCGGCGCCATCGGCTTCTCCACCAGGAGGTGGTAGCCGAGTTCGGCGGCGCGGACGGCGGGTTCGACGTGCATGCTGTCCTGCGTCGAGATGATCACCGCGTCGGCGAGACGGTCGCGGTCCAGGAGGTCGCGCCAGTCCTCGAACACGTTCCGCTCGTCGATGCCGTGCTCCTCGGCGAAGCGGGTGCGGCGTTCCCGGTCCGGTTCGGCCACGGCCGTGATGCGCGCCCGGCCGGTTTCGCGGGCACGGCGGGCGTACCCCGTACCCCTCAGGCCTGCGCCGATGACCGCGAGCTCGACTTCCGGACCGTGCATCGACAACCTCCGCTGGCTGCTTGCGACTTACTAATGAAGGATGTTTTTATTAGTAGTGTTGGATTCTGTCAATACACGTTGAGGTGTGTGTAGTTGAAGATTCGCGGGAGCGACGGATCGCGCATGCGGCGGATCAACATGGTCGCCACCATGCGGGCACTGCGAGGCGGACCACCCATCGGGCTCACGGAGTTGGCGGCCCGTGCGGAGCTCTCCCGGCCCACGGTCGAAGGACTCGTCGAGGAGCTGACCGGCATGGGGTGGCTGGGCGAAGTGCCGCCGCAGGCGGGTCATATGGGCCGCCCCCGGCGCCTGTTCCGCTTCCGCGCCGAGGCCGGACACGTCCTCGGCATCGACGTGGGCGCCTCCAGCATCCGCGCGGTCGTCTGCGACCTGGACGGAGAACCCGCCGGCCGCCATTGCGCCGCGGTGGACGCCACGACCGGCCGCGCCGGGAGACTCGCCGCCGTGCGCGACGCCACGGCTCAGGCACTCGCGGCGGCCGAGCTCACCCGGTCCGACGTCATGGCCGTGTGCGTGGGCACGACAGGCGTGGTGAGTTCCTCAGGAACGGTCCGCCTGTCCGACAGCCTGCCCGAGTGGACCGGCCTCGATCTCGCCTCCGAGGTCGGCCGGGACTTCGACGTGCCCGTCCTCGTCGAGAACGACTGCAACCTGGCAGCCCTGGCGGAGCGCTGGACCGGGGTGGCACAAGAGGTCGACGACGTGGTCTTCGTCCTGTCCGGCATGCGCACCGGCTGCGGCATCCTCATCCGGGGCGAACTGCACCGAGGGCGCCGGGGCGCGGCAGGTGAGATCGGCGCCCTTCCGCTGGTCGGCTGGCACCGGGCCCCCGCCCATCTGACGGAGTACCCGCGGCTGCCCGAGGGCACCCCGCGCGAGCAGGTCGGCGCCCTCGTCTTCACCGCGGCCCGCTCCGGCGATCCGGCCGCTCTCGAAGCGGTGGACCGCTTCGCCCGGGATCTGGCCGAAGGCATCGCCGCGCTCGTCCTCACGGTCGACCCCGACCTGGTGGTCCTGGGCGGCGGCGTGTCCCGCTCGGCGGACGTCCTGATGGAGCCCCTGCGCCGCCACCTGGACCCGCTGTGCCTGGAACCACCCGCCCTGGCGATCTCGAAACTGGGCGATCAGGCCGTCATGCTCGGAGCCGTCCGGCACGCCCTGGACCATGTCGACGCGCGCATCTACGACATCGACGCGCCCCTGTCCGCGCCCGCGCCGAAGCCCGCGTGACGGACACGACGTGAACGGGTCGTCCCGGAGGCCCTGCCGGGAATCGCTTGATCATCACCGGTGTTGGGACCTGCTGTCGGACCCGCCATGTGAAGGACTCCTCGTGCGCGCCATACAGATCGATCGCTTCGGCACTCCTGACATCCTCGACGTGGTCGAGGTTCCCGAACCCGAACTCGGACGCGGCTCCGGCGAGGTGCTGATCCGCACCGTCGCGACCAGCATCAACCCGGTCGACGACAAGACACGGGACGGCGCCATCGGTGAAGGAGCGCCTCCGCTGCCGATGACGCTCGGCTGGGATCTGGCCGGCGTCGTGGTCGACGGCGGGAGCACCGGACTGCGCCCCGGTGAACGCGTCATCGCCATGTCGCACCAGCTCAGCACCGGGCGTGGAACCTGGGCCGACCTGGTCGTGCTACCCGCACAGGCGGTCGCGCCCGCGCCGCGCTCCGTCAGCCTGTCCGAGGCGGCCACCTTGCCGCTTCCCGGGCTGACGGCCTTGCAGACGCTGGACTGGCTGGCGGTCGAGCCGGGCGAGCGGCTCCTGATCGCCGGGGCCGCGGGTGCGGTCGGCGGGTTGGCGTTGCAGATCGCCCGTGCGCGTGGCGTGGAGGTCGATGCCCTGGTCTCCCGGGAGGCGCAGGTCGCTTTCGCCCGCGACCACGGTGCCGGCCTCGTCACGACCGACCGCGACGCTCTGCGCGACCGTCACTATGACGCCGTCTTCGACACGTTCGGGGCGTTCGTGACCGAAGCGGTGACCGATGGCGGCCGGTACGCGTCCGTCGCCACGCAGGCCGGTCCGGTCCCCGACCTGTCCTCGCGCGGGGTGCGCACCACCGTCAACCAGGTGCGCGAGGACGGCGCGGGCCTGACCGAGCTGTCCGAGCTCGTCGACCAGGGCTCGCTGCGGCTTCGCGTGCACGCCGCCTTCAGCCTCCACGATGTCCGAGCCGCGCACGCCCGCTTCCGCCAGGGCGGCTTGTCGGGAAAGATCACCCTCCTCTTCTGACGCCTGATTCCGGTGTCCGGGCGGGGTGTTGGGCGACGTCCGTGGCGACGTCGGTGGCGTTGTCGTCAGCAGCAGCTGGACGTTGCCGCCGTCTGGTCCGGGCCGTCGCAGCAGGCACTGGAGGTCGGCCTGGCCAGGCGGTCGGCGTCGGCCTTGACGACGTAGACCTCCCAGGGCTCCTGTCCGGGCCCGTGGACCCAGACCTTGTCCTGGAGGGCGTAGCAGCAGGTGGTGTCGTTCTCGACGGTGGTGTCGAGCCCTTCGCCGGCCAGGCGGACGGTGGCGGCGTGGACGTCTGCGGCCGAGGCGACCTCAATGCCGAGGTGGTCCATGTGCGTGTCCTGCCCGGGCTCGCCCTGGATCAGGACGAGTTTGAGCGGGGGCTCGGCGAGGGCGAAGTTGGCATAGCCGTCGCGGAGTTTGGCCGGCTGGGTGTGGAACAGCTTGCTGTAGAAGGCGATCGAGGCGTCGAGGTCGGGTACGCGCAGAGCCAGTTGCACACGGGACATGGTGGTCCTCCTGTCGTGGAGCGCGGATGGGACGGTGACGGTCAGCAGCCGCCGGAGGCGGGAGCGCGCAGGGTGCCGACGGCGCCGAGTTCGATCAGGGCCGGGGCCGGTGCGCAGCAGCCGCCCGTCGACTCCTCCTCGGCGGCCGGGGTGTCGAAGAGGCCGGCACCGCCGCACACGCCGGTCTCGGGGAGGGTGAGTTCGACGCGGTCGGCCGCGTCCGTGTCCCCGGCGATCGCGGCGACAACGGAGCGGACCTGCTCGTAGCCGGTCAGGGCGAGGAAGGTCGGGGCGCGGCCGTAGGACTTCATGCCGACGAGGTAGACGCCCTCTTCCGGGTGGGACAGCTCGCGGTGGCCGTGGGGGTAGACGGTGCCGCAGGAGTGCTGGTTCGGGTCGATCAGCGGTGCCAGTTCGACCGGTGCTTCGAGGCGCTCGTCCAGGCGCAGGCGGATCTCGGAGAGGAAGGACAGGTCCGGGCGGAAGCCGGTGAGCACGACGACCTCGTCGACCGGGTCGAGGCGGCGGCCGTCCTCGGCGACCAGGACGAGCCGGCCGTCCGCGTCGCGTTCGACGGCGTCGGTGCGGAAGCCGGTGACCGCGTCCGCGTGTCCGTCGTCGACAGCCGCCTTCGCGGCCAGGCCGAGGGCGCCGCGGGCCGGGAGCTGGTCGGAGGCGCCACCACCGAAGGTGGAGCCGGAGATACCGCGCCGCAGAATCCATACGCCCTTGGTGCCCGCGCCGTCAGGGGCCTTGGCGAGGTGGGCCAGGCCGGCCAGGGCGGTGAACGCGGAGGCACCGGAGCCGATGACCGCGGTGCGCCTTCCGGCGTAGCGGCGCCGGACGTCGGGGTCGTCGAGATCGGGCACGCGGTAGGTGATGCGGTCGGATGCGGCGCGCTCGCCGAGCGCGGGCAAGCCGCTGCCGCCGGCCGGGGACGGGGTGGCCCAGGTGCCGGAGGCGTCGATGACTGCGCGGGCGAAGAGGCGCTCCTCGCTGCCGTCGGCGTACGTGACGTGGACGACGAAGGGCTGGGTGTCGCGGTCGGCGTCGACGATGCGGTCCCGGCCCGCGCGCGAGACCCCGGTGACGGTGGCGCCGGTGCGGACCTTGTCGCCGAGGGCGTCGGCGAGGGGCTGCAGATACTGCTCGGCCCAGTCGGAGCCGGACGGATACGTCGCCGGGTCGGGACGGGTCCAGCCGGTGGGCGCGAGGAGCTTCTCGGCGGCAGGGTCCACGACCTCGCCCCAGGTGGAGAAGAGTCGGACGTGCGCCCATGCGCGGACCGCCGCCGCGGGCTGCGGTCCGGCCTCCAGGACGAGCGGTTCCAGGCCCCGCTCGACCAGGTTGGCCGCGGCGGCCAGGCCGATGGGGCCGGCACCGATGACCACGGTCGGCAGGGAGGCGGGCGCGCTCTTGTCACTCATCACGTTCTCCAGGGCAGGTCAGGGGCACCGGACTACTGTTTCGACAGGCGTCGATATGGACGACCTTGCCACGCGGCATCGACAAGTGTCAATATCGACGTATGTCGAATACTCGTGTTGCGGAGCTGCCCGTCCTGAATCAGCCGGACGAGACCGCGGCACCGTGCTGCCCGCCGCTGACCGAGCGCCCCCTGAGCGCCGCGGAGGCCGAGCGGACCGCGAAGATGTTCAAGGCGCTCGGCGATCCGGTGCGGCTGCGGCTGTTCTCCCTGGTCGCCTCGCACGAGGGGGGCGAGGCGTGCGTGTGCGACATCTCCGACGTGGGCGTCTCGCAGCCGACCGTCTCCCACCACCTGAAGAAGCTGAAGGACGCCGGTCTGCTCACGTCCGAGCGACGCGGGACCTGGGTCTACTACCGGGTCGAGCCGTCCGTCCTCGCCGCCATGGGGCAGCTTCTGACCACGGCGGCCCGCTGAACCTAGCGGGCTCACGTACACGAACGGCCGGGCACCCGTCGGGGCACTCCGGGCCGCGCCCAGATGGCCTCCGCATCCCTCGGCCACGGCAGCGGGGCTCGCGCCTGGGCATCTGGTACCGCATTGCAGGGTGTTTCTGGTTCCACCTCTGCGGGGGTGCTGGGCCGATGGTGGGCCGAACAGGCCGTTCATAGCGTTGTGTTCATGAGCGATGACACGAACGCACAACGAAAAGGTGCCACCCGGCGGACTACTTTGCGCCAGCTCGGACTCGCGGTGGGAGGCACGGCGCTGGCCACCGGCTTCGGAACCTCCCCCGCCGCCGCGACCCCGCATCGCGGGCTCACCACTTACGTGCTGGTGCACGGCACCCACAGCGCCGGCGCGTTCTGGATGCCGATCGCGCGGGAACTGGCGCTGCGCGGCCACCGCGTGGTCATGGTGGACCAACCGCGACACGGCGCGGAGGCGTTCGTGCCGGAGTCGTACCAACGGCAGGACCTCGCGGCGATGGCGGTCGAGCCCTCCCCTCTGAAGGGTCTCGGGCTGGACGACTACGAGGCGCGCGTCACGGGCATCGTTCGGCAGGCCGCCAGGAACGGCCCGGTGGTGCTGGTCGGGCACAGCCTGGGTGGCGTGTCGGTCAGCCGTGTCGCCGACGCCGTCCCGCATCTGCTGCACCACATCTGCTACATGGCGGCGTTCTGTCCCAGCCGCGCTCTGCCCACGGCGGACGCCTGCACGGCGGCACCCGAGAACGCGAACGCCGTCAGCCCGGTGGCCTTGACGGTGGGTGACCCGGACCGGCTCGCGGTCCTTCGGCTGAACTTCCGTACAGGCGTCAGCGGCGAGTTGGACCTCCTGAAGGAGATGATCTGCGCGGACTACCCCGACGCCGAATTCCTCCGCACACTGGCCGGCATGCAGACCGACGAGCCCGTCGCCGCCTATGCCGGACGGGCGGTCGGCCGGGCCGGCACCTGGGGACGCGTTCCCCGCACATATCTGCGTTTCGGCAGGGACCGTACGATCGCCACCGCGCTCCAGGACCGGATGATCGCGGAAGCCGACGCGTCCACACCCGGCAACCGCTTCCGCGTGCACGACTTCCCCAGGGCGTCACACGTCGGCCCTCTGGATCCCACGCCGGTCGCGGATGTCCTGGACACACTCGCAGGAGACCGTAGCTGACGGTATTTCAAAGGCGCATAACCGTCATGGGGTTTGGTTCTCATGGTCACACGTACTTTCGGTCACAGGATCTTCACGAGGGTGTGGTTCCGGGGGCCGGAGTGCGGCCACTAGCGTCGACCTCACGCGGCCCGGATGTCACCCCTGTCCCGGGCGCCGCAGGCCGGCCACGCACGCCGGCCGTCTCCCCCCATGAAAAGGAGCTCGAGTGAGCCCCCTGCACTCGCGCCGATCGCGCACCAAGCTCACCGTCATATCCGCGGTCTCCGCAGGCACCCTCATATCGGGCGGCCTGGCCCTCACCGCCTTCGCCGGCAGTCCGGACCCCTCCACCTCGCCCGGTGCACCGGCCACAGCCGGCTCCCCGGGCGCCGCACCGGCCGAACTGACCGAGGCCGAACGCGCCGAGCTCATACGTCAGGCGCAGGCCGGCGCCGACGACACCGCGCGCCGCATAGGCCTCGGCCCCGACGAGAGGCTCGTCGTGAAAAGCGTCGTCCAAGATGTCGACGGCACCGTCCACACCCGCTACGAGCGCACCTACTCCGGCATCCCGGTGCTCGGCGGGGACCTCGTCGTCCACACCGCCGGCTCGGGCAGTTCCAAGGGCGTCACCAGAGCACGCAAGGGCACCGTGGAGGTGGCCACGCTGACTCCGGATGTCCCGGCCGACCGAGCACAGCAGCAGGCTGTGTCCGCCGCCGAGGCCCAGGGCTCCGAGCGGACCACCGCCGACGGTGCGCCACGCAAGGTCATCTGGAACGTCTCCGGCAGGCCCGTCCTCGCCTACGAGACCGTCGTCGGCGGCCTCCAGGACGACGGCACCCCCAACCAGCTGTACGTCATCACCGACGCCTCCACCGGCAAGAAACTCTTCGAGTACCAGGCCGTCGTGACCGCCACGGGCACCGGCAGGAGCCAGTACGCGGGCAAGGTCGCCCTGAACACCGCCCGGTCGGGCTCGCGGTACCAGCTGAAGGACGCCACCCGCGGCGGCCACAAGGTCTACAACTCGAAGCACACGACCGGCACTTCGACCGGATCCCTGTTCATCGACAAGGACAACACCTGGGGCGACGGCAGGGCCTCCGGCTCCGCCACCGGCCAGACCGCTGCCGTTGACGTCGCCTACGGCGCCCAGAAGACCTGGGACTTCTACAAGGACACCTTCGGCCGCCTCGGCATCAGGAACAACGGCCAGGCCGCCTACTCCCGCGTCCACTACGGCGACCAGTACCAGAACGCGTTCTGGGACGACGGCTGCTTCTGCATGACCTACGGCGACGGCAAGGCCAACACCCACCCGCTGACCGAACTGGACGTGGCCGCCCACGAGATGACCCACGGCGTCACCAACAGCACCGCGGGCCTGCAGTACACCGGCGAATCGGGGGGCCTGAACGAGGCGACCTCCGACATCATGGGCACCGGCGCGGAGTTCTACGCCAAGAACCGCCGTGATGCCGGTGACTACCTCATCGGCGAGAAGATCGACCTCAAAGGCGACGGCACCCCGCTGCGCCACATGGACAGGCCCAGCAAGGACGGCGCCTCCGCCGACTACTGGAGCCCGAGCGTCGGCAGCCTCGACGTCCACCACTCGTCGGGCGTCGCCAACCACTTCTTCTATCTGCTGAGCGAGGGCAGCGGCGCCAAGACCGTCAACGGGGTCTCCTACGACTCCCCCACGGCGGACGGCGCCAAGGTCGCCGGCATCGGCCGCGCCAAGGCACTCCAGATCTGGTACAAGGCGCTGACCACGTACTTCACGTCGACCACCGACTACGCGGGCGCCCGCACCGGCACGCTCATGGCCGCGCGCGACCTGTACGGAGCCGGCAGCACCGAGTACGACGCGGTACGCGCGGCCTGGTCCGGGGTCAACGTCGACTGACGCAGGTCAGCCGGTCGAACGACCAGGCAAGGTGTGGGCGGCACTCAGGGAGCGGGGCGGACGACCGGTCGACCGCTAGCGCTCCGTCGGCAGGTCCAGTTCCGCCCACACCGATTTGCCGTAGGCCGTCCGGCAGGCTCCCCAGCGGCGGCACAGCATGTTGATCAGTTGCAGTCCGCGGCCGCCCTCGTCGGTCGGCGCCGCGAACTGGATCTGCGGCAGGTCGGGGCCCCGGTCGGCGAGCTCCACGATCACCCGGCCGTGCCGCACGAGTCTGAGCGGTCCCGGCCCCCTGCCGTACCGCATGGCGTTGCCGACCATCTCGCTGACCACCAGCTCCGCGGAATCCTGCAACTCCGGCTGCCCCCAGTCGGCCAGCTGCCCGCGCACGACCTTCCGCGCGAAGCTGCCGGCCGACGCGTCGGCCGGCAGCTCCCACATCCGGATGTCCTCTGCCGCGTCGTGGGTGTCGGCCACGAGCAGGACGGCGTCATCGAATCGTTCCGGTGTGGCCAGCTGGTCCACACCGGGTGCCGGTGCCCCGGCGGGCATCTCGGCCGCGGTCCGGCGCAGCCGCTCCAGGTCCTGGGCCAGGTCACCACCGCGCGTCTTCGTGAGGCCGTCCGTGTACAGCATGAGGCGCGCGCCCTGGGGCAACGTGATCCGGGCGCCCTCGTACGGGATCGCACCGGCCCCGATCGGACCGCCGACCGGCAGGTCGACGAAGCGGGCGTCGCCGTCCCGGTCGACCACGAGGGGCGGCAGGTGCCCGGCGGAGGCCAGCGCACAGCTGCCGTCGGCCGGGTCGTAGACAGCGACCAGGCAGGTGGCGACCTGCTCCTCGTCGAGGTCACGCGCGGCCAGGTCCAGCCGGGTGAGCACCCGCTCCGGCACCGTGTCCAGGGCGAGCAGGACGCGGGCGATCCCACGCAATCGGCCCATGGTCGCGGCCGCCGACAGGCCGCCGCCGAGCACGTCGCCGACCACGAGGGCGGTCCGGCCGCCGGGGAGCGCGGCGATGTCGAACCAGTCGCCGCCCGCCACACGGCGGTCGCGGGCCGGCTGGTAGCCGGGCCGGACCTCCAGCTGAAGGGTGAGGGGCGACTCGCGCGGTAGCAGGCTGTGCTGGAGCGTCACCACCGTGTCACGCTCCCGCTGGTACAGGCGCGCGTTGTCGAAGGCGACGGCGGCCTTCCCGAGCAGTTCGGTCGCGAGCGCGACATCGGCCCGGTCGAAACCCGGCCGGTCACCGGCGCGCACGAAGTCGGCGAGCCCCAGCAGCACACCGCGGGCGATCACCGGGACGACCAGATAGCTGTGCACCCCGGCGGCCCGCAATTGCCCTGCTCCGCTCGGAGTGGAGGCGATCTTCGTGAAGTCCTCAGGGGTCACCCGGGACACGAGAACCGGCTCACCGGAAGTCAGAGCGTCCCTGCCGTAGCCGGCGAACGAGGTCGCGCTGCCGACGGGGGTCGCCTCGATCATGCGCACTTGCGGGATCCAGGCGATCGCCATCGCCTGCATGGCCGGCATCCCCGGCCCTCGCCAGCGGTCGACCTCAGCGCCGCGCAGTACGGATTCGAGCAGGTCGACGGCCGCGCCGTCGGCGAACTCCGGCACCACGAAATCGACCAGCTCCTGCGTGGTCCGCCGCAGGTCGAGCGTGGTCCCGATCTGCCGCCCGGCCGCGTTCAGCCAGGCCAGATCCGCCGGCACACGTGCTGAGCGGGCCTCGTCGTACCGGCTGTCCTCGTACGCCCCGGGCACCGGCTCGACCATGGTGTTCACCTGCCTTTCCAGGCCGCCTCTCCCACCACTTTCCCACCACGGGACCGCATGGGTCACGCGGACGGCGGGCAACCGCACCCCTCGGCGGCCGAGCGACGACCTGCGTGCGGCGGCGTGTCGGTCGTGGCAGCTTCGACAACGGCCCCAAGCTCAGCACAAGCCGCTCCCCGGCGCACTCCCCACCGAGTAAAGAGAGAAGCTCACCATGACCGTCGACCCCGCGCACAAGACATCCCCTGAGCCGGTACGGGACACCCTGAGCGACCATCTGCTCTCGCCGGACAACTGCGCCGTGGTCCTCATCGACTATCAGGCGGGCCAGTACGCCACGATCGGGTCCACCAGCCGCGCCGAGATCGATCTCGGCGCCACGACGCTGGCGCGGCTCGCCCGCGCGTACGAGATTCCCACCGTGCTCTCCACCGTCGGAGTCGGCATGGGCGTCAACGAGGGCACCGTCCCCGAACTCGCCCGTGAACTGCCCTCCGTACCCGAGATCGACCGCACGGGAGTCAACTCGTGGGAGGACGCGGACTTCCGCGCCGCCATCGAGGCCACGGGCCGGAAAAAGATCGTCATGGCGGGCCTGTGGACCGAAGTCTGTCTGGCGTTCCCCACCCTCGACATGCTCCGCGAGGGCTACGAGGTGTACCCCGTCATCGACGCCGTAGGAGGCGTCTCCCCCGTGTCGCACGCCACCGCAGTCGAACGGATGGTGCAGGCCGGCGCGCAGCCGATCACCTCGATCGCCTTCGGCAGTGAGCTCATGCGCAACTGGGCGCGGCCGGACGCCGACCGGTTCCGCGTGATCATCAACGACTACTTCCGCCGCAAGCGGGACATCGGGGCCTCGGAATGAATGAACAGGCCCCAGATCTGGGCCACTTGGAGGCTGCCGGACCGTCCGGGCTGAGGCCAGCCCCTGGTTGAACCCGGGGGTACACCCCATGGTCGTGTGCAGCCGACCGCCATAGCGTCGAGGTGCGTCGCGCCGGAGACCGGCACGGAACCAGCATCTTCTTCGGGCCTGTTCAGACGGCTCACGAGACTTGGGGGACATCCATGCGTCAGGCACTCCGCCGCCTCGGGGCCTTGGCGGCAGCCGCACTCACCGCCGGCGGACTCGCCGCGTGCGGCCTGGTCAAGGGCGAGACCTTCGAGGACACCAGCACACTGTCGGGGAAGATCACGTCTGTGCGGGTGGAGAACGGGTCGGGCGGTGTCACCGTCAACGGCACGGACGACGGCGGGAAGTTGTCCCTGCGACGGGAGGTGGAATACCGGGACGACAAGCCGCGGGACGCCACCCACCGGATCGAGAACGGCGTGCTGATCCTCGGCGGCTGCGGCAGCCGCTGCTCGGTCGACTACACCGTCGACGTACCCGCCGGCATTCCGGTGACCGGGGAGCTGTCCAGCGGCGCGGTCCACCTGAACAAGGTGGGTGCCGTGAACGTGACCACCAGCTCCGGCCGCATCGAGCTGCACGGCGTCTCCGGCGCGGTGGAGGTGAGGACCTCCAACGGCAGGATCACCGGGGACGACATCAAGGGCACGCGCGTCCAGGCACAGACCTCCAACGGCGCGATCAAGCTCGACCTGGCGACCCCGCTGGACGTGCAGGCCCAGACCTCCAACGGAGACATCACCCTGACCCTGCCGAAGGCCGGCTATCAGGTGACGGCGGACACGGACAACGGGGACAGGACCATCGGCGTCTCCGACGACCCGGCGGGCAAGTACCGCCTCGGGCTGCGGAGCAGCAACGGCGACATCACGGTCCGAAGCGGCGCGTGAGCCGATGGCGGCCACAGGTCGCACCACGTTCTGCGGGAGCATCAGGTCCACCCCTGGGCCCGCCCCGTCCCCCACATGACCCATGGACGGCCCCCTTGGGGTGAATACGGCCCGGCAGAACCCTTTCCGTGATCTTGAACGGGACAGCCTGGGCGGGAACCTACTCGCCCTGCCGCAAGGAACCTCGATGCGCCTTCGTACGACCCTGGCCGCCGCCCTCGGCGCGCTCACGCTCACGCTCGCCCTGCCGGCCTCCGCGTCGGCCGCCGACGGCGACTTCTCCTACACCTACGTCGACCCCGACGGCCGGCCGCAGAGGGCGACCCTGCACGACCCGGCGAGCCCGGGCTGTGTCACGCTGCCGGAGGTCGCGGACCCCGGCTCCTCCGAGCCGGCCTTCGCCCCGCACAACGACACCGACGAATGGGTGATGGTGTTCACCGAGCCCGACTGCACGGGCGACTCCTGGACCCTGCGCCCGAACGGAAGGCCCGCCGGCGACCGCCTGAAGCTGCGCTCGGTGTTCTTCACCGGGCGCCAATAGGACCTGTCCCACGGGGCACGCCGGAGCCGGCGGGTTTGTGGGACCAGGGGAACCTCTCGGCCGGCGACGTCGCGCTCCTCGCCGCCCGCGTCCCGCCCCGGGGTGAAGACGACACCCGGGCCGGGACGCGGCCTCGCCCACGACACAGCCTCTGCCAAGCGGACTTGCGGGGCTGGAATCAGAAGGCCGGCGCCCTCAGCACACAGGGGGCCGCCGGGGCCGAGGGGTCCAGGGCCCGTTCGACGAGTCCGATCGCGCGCGGGCTGTACGACATGCTCAGGTGGGCGGAGAGGTCGATCGGGCAGCCCTCCTGCAAGGCGATGTTCCGCACCGTCGCGCCGGGGCCCGCCGTCATGAACGTGCTCTGCCAGGGGGTGGTGATCTCGTCGTACTTCGTGGCGATCACGGTGTAGTCGACACCGGGAACGGTGTCACCGTCGGCGTTGAGCTCCTTGATGAAGTCGGACTTCTCGTACTGCTGGACGCCGGCCTTGCCGACGGACACCTGCCCGGGTTCGAGAATCCCGAGCTTGTCGGCGAGTGTCGAGATGCCGCTCATGGTGGTGCCGTGGTTGGTCGCGCCGAGCTGGACGACCTTCCTGACCTTGTTCTTCGAGGGGTCGGCCGGGTTCGCGCCGCCGTCGGCCTTGAGGTACCAGCGGGCCAGGGTGCCGCCCTGGGAGTGGCCGACCAGGTCGACCTGCCCGGAGCCGCTGGCAGCGAGCACCTTGTCCACAAAGGCGGCGAGCTCCTTGGAGGACTCCTTGATGTCTCCGTAACCCTTGACGGTGGGGGCGAGAGCCACCGCGGCGTCGTCGGTGTCGCCGAAGTCGAGGGCGTAGACGCAGTAGCCCTGAGCCTTCAACTCGGGTGACATCCGGGCCCAGTTGTTGTAGCGGTTCTCATAGGTGCCGTGGACCAGGACGACCGGACGCGGGTGGGCGGCGTTGGGCCGGCAGTTCCAGTCGTTGGCACCGGGCGGATCGATGTCGAGGTGGAGGATGGAATGGACCATGGCAGGAAGGAAGTTGTCCTGCTCCGGGCCGGTCTCCGCCGCCGCCGAGGTGGCGGTGGCCAAGACCGTCGCCGCGGCGGCGGCACAGACGGCGCTGACGTATCTGGGCATGGGAAAGCCGGTTCGCTTCACGAGTCCCCCTGTGGAGAAGCATCTCCATTGATTGGATAGTGGCAGTATCCAATAGGGGTGATCGGTTCGTCACCGGTACGAGCGAGATGGCCGAATCGAACTCGTCGAGGACTACTAGGGTGGCCCCTCATGGACCGCCCGATGGATGACCTGCCGCTGCTGGAATTGCTGTGCGCCGCCGACGAAGTGCGGGTCCCCGGCGAACTCGAGTCGTCGCGCCCTCACGAAAAGGCTCCCGACGCGGTCGTGGACACCTATGTGGTCGACGGCGGCCGACTGCTCCTCACTCTCTGGCACGGCCGGCTGCACGAGGTGATCTACCAGACCCCGGCGGAGTCCGCGGAGGACGCGTCACGCCGCAACGATCGATTGTTCGCGCACTACGGGCAGGGCGACGACTGGACCGAGATCCTCGACAACGGGTTCGGCAAGACCTACCGCCGCGCCGATCAGGGGCGGTACGCCTTGTGGAGCTACGTGATGGACGTCGCGACCTTCGGCACGATGGAGTTCCATCGGGTCATGTGGTGACCGCCCCGCTCCTCTCGCCGCGTCGGTCGAACGCCGCCAACACCTGGCGCGCAGGGCCTTGGTCGACCAGTTCACCGTCGTCGAGTACGACGATCCGGGTCGCAAGCGACGCGGTGTCGAGGTCATGGGTGATCAGGACCAGGGACAGGTCCTCGTTCCGGTCGTGCAGGAGGCGCGCCAGCCGGTCGAGGAGCGCGCGGCGGGTGACGGCGTCCAGGCCCGAGGTGATCTCGTCGCACACCAGGACCCGTGGCCGGGCGAGCAGGGCCCTGGCGAGGGCGGCGCGTTGCAGTTCGCCTCCGGAGAGGCGGCCGGGCCGGCGGCGTACGAGTTCCTCGGTGAGCCCGAGGCCGGTCAGCGTCGTCAGCGATTCGGCGCGGGCGTCCGCCTCGGCGAGGGCACGGAGCCGGACGGCCGTGCGGGCCACCTGGTCGAGGACCGTGCGGTGTTCGTCGAAGGCGGCCTTCGCGTCTTGGAAGACGTACTGGACTGCGGCCAGTTGCTCACGCGTACGGGTGCGCAGGCTGCGCGGGAGCGGTGAGCCGTCCAGGGTGAGGGTGCCGTCGTGGTCGCGGTGGAGTCCGGCCAGGCAGCGGCCGAGCGTGGTCTTGCCGCTGCCGGACCGGCCGACGACGGCAAGGCACTCCCCCGCCCGCAGGGTGAGTTCCGGCACGCGGAGCACCACGGAGCGGCCGTGTCGGGCCTGGAGGCCGGGGTGGGTGAGGTGCAGGACGGTGCTGCCCGGATCGCCGCGTTCCTCGGTTGCGCACTCCGGGCACTGTGCCAGGAGTTCGCTCGTGTAGGGGTGGCGGGGCGCGAGCCAGATGCGCTCCGCCGGTCCGGATTCCACCACTTGGCCGTGGCGCAGGACGAGGATCTCGTCGGCAAGGGCGCGTACGACGTCCAGGTCGTGACTGAGCAGGACCACGGCGATGCCCTGCCTGGCCACCGACCTCAGTTGGTCGGCCACATGGTGCTTCGTCAGCGGGTCGAGGCCGGTGGTGGGTTCGTCCGCGACGACGACCCTCGCGCCGAGCAGCAACGCCTGGGCGAGCACGACACGCTGTTGCTGCCCGCCCGAGAGTTGGTGTGGATACCGCTTCAAGAGGGCTTCCGTATCTGGTAGTTGGGCGTCAGCCAAAGCCTTGAGGACGCGCTCCTTGGCGGCCGCGCGGCGCTCGCGCCTCGGAAGGTGTCTCATCTGGGCGCGGGCGATGTCCGTGAGCAGGGCGTCGATGCGGCGGGCCGGGTTGAGGACGGCTCCGGGATGCTGGGGGACGTAGCCGACCAGGCCCTCGGGGACGCGCACCTCGCCGCTCACACGGGCACCGTCCGGGTACTCACCGAGCAGGGCGAGCCCGGTGGTCGTCTTTCCGCTTCCGGACGCGCCGACGAGGGCGGTGACCGTGCCCGGCCGCACCCGCAGACTCACCCCGTCCACGATCCTGCGCCCGTCGATGTCGACGCACAGGTTCTCGATCTCGGCGACGGTCTCCGTCTTCGCGTTCATGCGGGGCGCCTCTTCATCCGGGACCTCTTCCTGTGCTCCAGGGCGGAGTCGACGAGCAGGTTTCCGCCCATGGTCAGGGCGACGATGAGCAGGGCGGGCACCACCACGGCCCAGGGCTGTACGAACAGGCCGGTGCGGTTGCGGTCGACCATCACCGCCCAGTCGGACGCGTCGGGTTCGACGCCGACACCGAGGAACGCGGCGGTGGCCACGAGGTAGAGCACACCCGTGAAGCGGACGCCCGCGTCGGCGGCGAGGACGCGGGTGGCCGAGCGGCCGACGTAGCCGACGGCGGTGCGCCACCACGTCTCGCCCTGCAGACGCAGGGCCTCGACGGCCGGCCGGGACGCGGCCTCCGCCGCGGCGGCGCGGACGATGCGGGCCGCGTCCGGGATGTTGACGAGCGCCACCAGGAGCGCGAGGCGCACGGCCCCGGGAGTGAGGACGGCGGCGACGAGCAGCACCATGAGCAGCGAGGGCACCGCCAGCAGCACGTCGAGAGGCCGCATGAGCAGCTCCTCCAGCCAGGTGCGGTGGGTGAGTGCGCTGACGAGACCGAGGGGCAGCGCCACCAGGTAGGCCAGGGCCGTCGCGGTGAGGGCGACGAGGACGACGGACCGACCGCCGAGCAGTACCTCCCGCCAGACCTCCCGGCCGACGAAGTCGGTGCCCAGCCAGTGTCCGCCGCCTGTGGTGAAGGACGCGGCGCGCGGCCCCGGTTCACCCGCGAACAGGGGTCCGAGCAGGGCCAGGACGAGGGGGACGCCGACGAGGAGGGCGCCGAGGACGTGGCGCGGACGCGAACGCCGCATCACGTCGTCATCGGGCTTCGCGCGGGCCTTGCCGCGGTCGCCACCGGTGAGGGTCTTCACGCGGCGACCTCCCCTCGTGGTGCGAAGCGGCGGGCGACCAGGTCGGCGCCCGTGTTGAGGACGACGGTGAGGACGCCGAAGACGACGGCGAGGCCCTGCACGACGGGGATGTCCCGCTCGGCGACGGCGTTGATGAGTACGGTGCCGAGTCCGGGGATCACGAAGAGCGCCTCCACGACGATGACTCCGCTCAGCAACCAGTCGATGGTCCGGGCGAGTTGCTGAGTGGCGGGGGTGACGGCGTTGGGCAGGGCGTGGGCGTAGCGGACACGGGCGCCGGAGATGCCGTAGCGGCGGGCCTGGGCCGCGTACGGCGCGGCGAGGGCGTCGATCATTCCGGCGCGCACCAGTCGGGCGAGGGTGCACACCGGGCGGGAGAGCAGGACGAGGACGGGCAGGACGAGGGCGGCGGGGTGGGCGATCAGTTCGGTGCCGTAGCCGACGGCGGTCGGTGGCAGCCACTGGAGGCGGATGGCGAACACCGTGATCAGGAGCACTCCGCAGGCGAACTCGGGTACGGCGTAGAGCCCCAGGGTCACGGAGCTGACGAGCCGGTCCGCGAGCCTGCCCTCGTGGCGGGCGGCGAGCACGCCGAGGCCGACGCTGAGCGGCACGAGCAGCAGGACGGTGAGCGTGGCGAGCAGCAGCGTCGGCCCGAAGCCGTCCGCGATGTACGTGCTGACGGGGCGGCCGGAGGCGAGTGAGGTGCCGAGGTCGCCGTGGAGCAGGCCGGACGTCCAGTCGGCCAGGCGCTCCAGGGCGGGCCGGTCCAGGCCCATCGACTCCCGGATGACGGCGATCCGCGCCGGGTCCGGCTGGTCCCCGGCGAGTGCGACGGCGGCGTCGCCCGGCAGCGCCTCGGTGAGGGCGAAGACGAGCAGCACGACGGCCGCCGTCTGCGCCGCACCGAGCAGCAGCCGCCGGGCGGTCCAGGCGGTGAGTCCGCTCACGCGAGCCACACCTTGTCGAAGCGGGCCCAGTCCAGGGAGTTCGCGGGCGCGTCCGTCTCCACTCCGCGGACGGTGCGGGCGGTGCCGATGATCCAGTCGGCGAAGCCCCAGATCAGGAAGCCGCCCTCGGCGTACAGACGGCGCTGCATGCGCTGGTAGACGGCCGTGCGCTGCCCGGTGTCCTTGGTGGACTGGGCCTGCTGGTAGAGGGCGTCGAAGTCCTTGTGCCGCCAGTGGGTGGCGTTGGTGGTGGAGGCGGTGAGCAGGCGCTGGGAGAGGTGGGTCTCGATGGGCATGGCGCCGGAGCGGTAGGAGCAGAGGGTGCCGCTGTCGAGGATGTCCGTCCAGTAGCTGTCCTTGCTGCCGGTCCTGACCTTGATGGTGACGCCGGCCTTGGCGGCCTGGTCGCGGAAGATGGAGGCGGCTTCGGGGAATCCCGCGGCGACCGGTGAGGTGTCGAGGGTGACCGTGAGGTCTTCGGCGCCGGCCTTCTTGAGCAGGGACCTGGCGCGGTCGAGGTCCTGTTCGCGCTGCGGCAGTCCGTCGGCGTAGTACTCGTACCCCTTGCCGAACAGGTCGTTGCCGATCTCCCCCGCCCCGGACAGGGCACCCTGCACGAGCTCCTCGCGGTCTGCGATGAGGAAGAACGCCTCGCGGATCCGCCGGTCGTCGAAGGGCTTGCGGTCGGTCTTCATGGCGAACGCCTGCATGCCGCTGTTGCGCAGCCGCAGGATCTCGATCTGTCCCTTGCCCTCGTGGGCGCGGCCGGTGGTGGGGTTCAGCTCGTGGGCGTACTCGACCTGGCCGCCGAGGAGCGCGTTGACGCGTGCGGACTCCTCGTTGGCGACGACGATCTCCAGCTCGTCGAGGTGCGGGGCGCCGTCCCAATAGTCGGTGTTGCGCCGGAAGACGGCGGACTTGCCGGGCGCGAAGGAGACGAAGCGGAACGGGCCGCTGCCGACCGGCTTCCGGTCGAACTGTTCGGCACCCTCGGGGACGATGTACGCGCCGAACGCGGCGAGCACGTTGGGGAATCCGGCGGTGGGCCGCTTGAGGACGAACTCGACGGTCCGCTCGTCCAGGGCCCGGCTCGCCTCGAGGTCGACGGGTTCCAGATCCGCCTTCGCGCGGAACGCCCTCTTCGGGTCGGTGATGCGGCGGTAGCTGTAGAGCACGTCCTGGGCGGTGACCGGCTTGCCGTCGTGGAACGTGGCCTTGCGCAGGGTCACCTTCCAGCGGTCCAGGCCCGCGCCGGCCTCCCAGCCGGAGGCGAGGCGTGGCTGGGCGGAGAGGTCGGCGCCGTAGTCGGCGAGCTTGTCGAAGAGGGCCTTGGCCCGGGCGACGTCGGCGAAGAGGTTGCTCGCGTGCGGGTCGAGGGTCTCACTGGCCCCGCCGCCGGCGAAGGCGGCCCGCAGCCGTCCGCCGCGCTGCGGCTTTCCGCCGCCCTTGGCAGCGGTGTCGGTGGAGCCGGAGGAGCTGCATCCGGCGAGGGCGAGCGCGCCGAGGCCGACGGCGCCGGAGGTGGCGGCGAGGAAGCCGCGGCGGCGCAGTCCGGGGAAGCGCGCGTCGGTGCGGGGCAGGCGGGTGGGACGTATGTCGTTCATGGTGGATTCCCTGCTGTGCGGACGGTGGAAGTCGTGGCGCGGGGCGCGGTCGGGCCCCGCCGGGAGTTCAGTCGGTGGGCAGGAGGCGGGCGACGAGGTGGAGCCGGTCGGCGTCCGTGGCCGTGCCCGGCGCCGCGCCTTCGTGCCAGGGAGGATCGGTGCGCGGGCCCGGGCCGTCGTACAGGGCCAGCACCTCGAAACCGTGGCCGGCGAGGACGTGGCGCAGTTCCTGCGGGAAGAGCAGCCGCCAGGCAGAACGCTGTTCGACCGGTGCGGACCCGTCGTGGGCGGTCCACACCCGGGTGCGGCGCAGGAGTTGCGCGGTGCGGTCCACGGACAGGGTCGTCGTGGAGCGGTAGGCGGTGCCCTGCCAGGTGAAGGCGTCGACGCGCGGGGCATCGAGGAGGTCGGTGCGGCCCAGGAAGAACGCGCCGTTGCGCATCTCCGCGACGAGCAGCCCGCCTGCGGCGAGACAGCGTCGGACGGAGCGCAGGAAGCCGTCGAGTTCGGCGTTGGTGTGGCAGTAGAGGAGGGCGCTGTCCAGGCAGACCACGGCGTCGAACTCCCGGTCTGCCAGGGCGAATTCGCGGAGGTCCGCGGCGAGGTAGTCGGGTCCGGGGTGGTGGGTGCGGGCGTACGTCAGCATGGCCTCGGAGAGGTCGGCGCCGGTGACGGTGCGGCCCGCACGGTGCAGATGGGCGGCGTCCCGGCCGGTGCCGCAGCCGAGGTCGAGGACGCGCTGCCCCGCCCCGTGGCTGCGCAGCGTGTCCTCCGCCCAGCGCCCGGCGAGCCGGTCGGGGTCGGGGAAGCGGGCCTCGTACAGCTCGGGGTTGTCGGTGAGGAGGTTCGCGGCGGTCCCGCAGGCCGTGGCGGGCTCGGCGGTGTCAGAGGTCGTGGCAGGCTCGCGCATTTCGGAGGCCGTGCCGGACTCACGTATGTCGGAGGCCGTGCCGGACTCACGTATGTCGGAGGCCGGCGCCGGCTCGCGTATCTCGGAGGTCGTGGTCATGCGTGGCTCGCTCATGCTGTCGCCGGTACGGGTGCGGGCGGTGCGGGCAGGACGTGGCGCCGGTGCAGCCAGGCCACGCCGCCCGCCGAGGCGAGGCCGATGGTCAGGCAGCACGCCCACGGCAGCCAGGGCGGACCGGCGTGCGCGCCGGCGTCCATGGCCCAGCCGATCGCCGTGTTTCCGACGGCGGCGGCGATGCCCGACACCACGTAGAACAGGCCGAAGTAGGTGCCGGTGAGCTCGGGTCGTCCGAAGTCGGGGATCAGTTCCATCACGAACGGCTGGGCGATCATCACGCCCAGGTAGAGCAGCAGGGCTCCGGCCAGGACGGGCACGGCGCGCAGTGCCGCGTCCGTGAGTCCGCCGGCCGCGCCGTCGTACAGGGTCACCGCCATGGGGGGTACGAAGGACAGCCCCATCAGGGCGAGCCCGGCACTGATCCAGCGCGCCCTGCTGCCGCGCCGGTTCAACGCGCGTGTGACGCGCAGCTGAAGCGCGAGGTTCGTGAGGGTGCCGACGAGGAAGACGATCCCCGCCGCGCCGTCCCAGCCGGTCGCGCGCCGGGCACCGTCCGGGAGCAGCAGATAGAGCTGGTTCTCCATGGTGAACAGGCCGACCATGGCCAGGGCGAAGGCCATGAACCCCCGGTTCGCGACGGCTTCGCGCCAGTCCGCGACGACGGTGTTGCCGCTGGGCGCGACCTTGCGGGCCGGGAGCACGAGCGCCTGGGCGAGGGTGAGGACGGCGAAGATCCCGGCGGCGGTGAGCGCGGAGGTGCGGAAGTCGACCAGGAGCAGGGCGCTGCCGAGAAGCGGTCCGATCAGGGCTCCGGTGGTGGCGAAGACGTTGAAGAGGGCGAACGCCTCGGCCTTGCGCTCCCCCGCTTCCAGGGCGAGGTAGGCGCGGACGGCCGGGTTGAACAGGGCGCCGGCTAGCCCGCTGAGCACGGAGGCGGCCAGAAGCACCGGAAGGCCGTCGCCGAGCGCGAACAGGCCGAAGCCGATGGTGCGCAGGGCGCATCCGGCGATGATGACGCCGCGCGCGCCGAGCCGGTCCGAGGCCGAGCCTCCGATGAGGAAGAGGCCCTGCTGGCTGAGGTTGCGTACGCCGAGGACGATGCCGACGACCGCCGCCGAGAGCCCGAGGTCGTCGCTCAGGTGCAGGGCGAGGTAGGGGACGAGGAGGTAGAAGCCGGTGTTGACGCCGAGCTGGTTGACCAGGAGCAGCCGGATGGCGAGCGGGAAGCCGCGCAGGGCGCGCCAGGTGTTCAGCACGGTTCGGCCCGCCGCGGCTCGTCGCGCCGGCGTGGGCGCACGCCGAGTCCTGGTTCTCGACCTGCTCGTACGGTCCCGTCGGCGCCGCCGATGCCGGTCCACGGGTCGTCGGCGAGCAGCAGGTGCCCGTCGAGGTCGACCCAGCGGGCGCGGTCGACGAGGTGGGCGGCGGGGGCGATGCCGAGGGTGCTCGCGGTCAGGCAGCCGAGCATCAGGGCGGTGTCGGACTCCGCGATCAGCTCGGCGATGCGCAGGGCCGCGGTCACTCCCCCGCACTTGGCGAGCTTGACGTTGATGCCGTGGACACGCCCGGCGAGGCGTCGGGCGTCCTCGAAGCCGACGGCGTCCTCGTCGGCGATGACCGGGAGTGGGGACTTTTCGGCGAGCCGGGCGAGGTCGTCCGGTGTGCCGGGCGGCAGCGGCTGCTCGACGGCTTCGACTCCCAGCTCGGCGTACTGTCCCAGGAGCGGGAGTGCTGTGGTGAAGCTCCACGCGCCGTTGGGGTCGAGAAGAAGGCGGGCCTGGGGTGCGGCGGCTCGCACGGCCCTTACGCGCGTCAGGTCGTCGGCCGGATCCGAAGCGCCGGCCTTGATCTTGAGCAGGGAGAATCCGGATCGGGACAGCGCGGCTGCCTGGGCTGCGGCGTGCTGGGGCGAGGTGATGCCGATGGTGCGGGCGGTCGGGGCGGAGGGTGGTTCCGGTGGGGCTCCGGGGCCGAGGAGTTGGTGGACGGGACGATCCGCTCGCCGGCCGACCAGGTCGAGCAGCGCGGACTCCACGGCCGCCGTCACGCTCGGTGGCACGCCCGGCCGCCCGGCGTCCCTCAGGACTTCCAGGGCGCTCTCGGGGTCGGCGAAGCCGCCCAGCCATTCCGATTCCACGTCCAGGAGCCGTTCCAGGACCGCGGCGTCGAGGCCGTAGTAGACGCTGCTGACGGCCTCGCCGTAACCGTGCTGGCCGTCGTGTTCGACGGTGAGCCACACGGCGTCGCGGGCGGTCATGGTGGAGCGGGATATGCGCAGGGGTTCGGTCAGCTGGAGACGTGTGGTGCGCAGGCTGGTCTTCACTGGTGCTCTTCCGTGGGGGTGGGAAGGGGGTGCGGGGTGTGAAGGGGGTCGGTGACGGTCCGGCACCGGGTCCAGCCGGTGGCCTCCACGGCCCGGGGGTGCGGGATCTCCACGGGGCGGGAGGCGACGGTGGCCCGGTCGATGCCGTGGGCGGCGGCGAAGTCGTCGTCGTACACGCTGTTCAGGTAGCGGTGCGGCCCGTCGGGGAAGACGGTGGCGACCACGGCTCCCGGGTGGACGCGGGCGGCCCACGCGGCGACGAGGGCGGCGGCGCCGGTGCTCCAGCCGCCGCTGACGAAGGCTCCGGCGGCGAGGCGGCGGCACGCGTCGGCGGACTCGGCGGGGCCCACCCAGTGGACCTCGTCGAAGGCGTCGTAGGCGACGTTGCGCGGGTGGATGCTGCTGCCCAGGCCGCGCATCAGGCGGGGCCGCGCGGGCTGCCCGAAGATCGTCGAGCCGGTGGCGTCGACGCCGATGAGCCGCAGGTGCGGCCAGTGCCGCCGCAGCGGGCCGATGATGCCCGCGCTGTGCCCGCCGGTGCCGACACTGCACACCAGGACGTCCAGATGATCGAGCTGGGCGGCCAGTTCGGCGGCGAGCGTCGCGTATCCGGCGGTGTTGTCGGGGTTGTTGTACTGGTCGGGCCAGTACGCGTCCGGAAGTTCCGCCAGCAGTTCGCGCAGCCGGGCCAGGCGTGCGGCCTGCCAGCCGCCGTGCACGGCCGGGCGGTCGACGAGTTCGAGGCGGGCACCGTGGGAGCGCAGCAACTGCCGCATGGACGGCTCCAGTTCGCTGTCACCGACCAGGACGACGGGGTGACCGAGGGCCTGACCGGCGAAGGCCAGGCCGATGCCGAGTGTGCCCGAGGTCGATTCCACGACCGGGGCGCCGGGGCGCAGTTCGCCGCGCTCCCGGGCGCCGAGCAGCATGGAGACGGCGGCCCTCGCCTTCATGCCGCCGGCGCCGAGTCCTTCGAGCTTGGCCCAGAAGCCGGGCTGCGGGCAGGGCAGGTCGACGGTGACGCGGGCGATCGGGGTGCCGCCGAGCAGGCGGAGCAATTCCCGGTTGGCGCGCGGGCAGTGCCGGGTGGCGGTGGTGGTCAGGGTCACCGCGCGGCTCCGTAGCGGTGAAGGGTCCCCGGGCCGCCGTCGAGCCAGAAGAAGGGGTACGGCTCGGCGCAGACCGCGCTGACTCCGGCGCCGATGAGCCGGGGCAGCACCGCGCTGCCGGTCTGCGCGAACATCACCAGAGGCTTGTCGTGGCGCAGGGCGTGCTCCCGCAGCGGCTCGAAGGTGCCGTTGCCGAGGGTCATTCCCGAGGCGAGCACGAGGTCGCAGGCGTCCAGCTCGGCGAGGGCGTCCGTGCGGACGGGCTCGCCCCACTCGGTCGTGCCGCCCTTGAGGTCGCAGGGCACGTACCTCAGTCCGCGCGCCCGTAGTGCCTCGAGCAGGGAGTTGACGACGCCGACGACGAGCACGGTGGCCCCGGGCTCCGTGTCGATCAGGTCCACGACCGCCCGGGCCCGTACCCGCGACTTCTCGATCGACGTACCGGCCGGCAGGGGGAAGGGCCGCGCTCCTTGCTCCGGCGCGTGCGGGCGTGCGCGCATCAGATACGCGTCCAGCGCCGCCACCCGCACCGCAAGCCGCTCGTGGCCGAGGAGCCCGGCGATGTCCGCGCCGACGCACTCCTCGACGGCGCCGTCCGGCAGTTCCCCGGGCTCGACCGCGCAGGAGCCGACGGCCTCGCCGAAACGCAGGCTGAGGACCTCGTTGCGGTAGCCGCCGCTGCGTCCTTCGTGCCGTACCGCCTGCCGCGTGGTGAACGCCACCGAGATCCGCTCACCGCGCGGGTCCGGGCCGAACTCCCCGTCCAGGACGGCGCGGACGAGGTCGTCGTACGAGGAGGCGGCGGCCCGTACGGCCGGCTCGCCCATGTCCGTGAGGGTGGTCATCGGGCGGCCTCCACACGGGGACGGAGTGCGGTGAGCAGGGTCTCGACGCGGTCGCGGGCGCCCGGCCCGTCCGCGTCACCGGCCATGACGTGGCCGAGGTACTCGTTGTTGCTGCCCGCGACCTTCACGGCCTTGCCGGGCTCGGCGAGTTGGAGCTCCAACAGTCCGTCCGCCGACCGCACTCGGTCGGACCCGTCGATGGCCGTGAGCGTTCCGGCGCGGTCGGGTACGAGGAAGCCGATGGCGGCGCTGCTCAGGCCGGTGGGCCGGCGGCTCAGATCCGGTTGCCGTCCCAGGGCCACGTCCACCGCCGCGGCGGCGAGGTCGATGCCGGTGACGTGGCGGACGAGCTCGGTGATGCGGTTGCCCGCGGGCCGGGGGTTGACCTCGATCACGCGCGGCCCGTCGGCGGTCAGCTTGATCTCGGTGTGGGCCACGACCTCGTCGAGGCCGAGTGCCTTGACGGCCCGTACGGCCGTGTCCACGGCGGCTTCGACGTCCGCCGCCGGGAGCGCGGCGGGGAACATGTGGCCGGTCTCGATGAAGGCGGGAGCCCCGCCCACGCTCTTGTCGGTGACGCCGACGACCCGCGCGCTCCCGGCGTACGACACGGTCTCGACGCTGACCTCGGGCCCTTGGAGGAACTCCTCGAGCAGGACGACGGGGTTCCGGCGCTGCCCGCGGGCATTGACGGGGAAGCCGTCGAGCGCCCGGTAGGCGGCAGTGAGCGCGGTCTCGTCGTCGACGCGGCGCACGAACATGCCGGCGCACAGGTCCACGGGCTTGAGCACCAGTGGGTAGCCGATCCCCCGGGCCGCTTCGGCGGCCTCGGCCAGGCTCGCGCACCGGGCGAAGCGTGGTCCGGGCACTCCCGATGCGGCGAGCGCGCGACGCGTGGCGTCCTTGCGGCAGGCCGTCTCGACGGCCTCGGCGGTGGGCCCGGGCAGGCCGAGACGGTCGGCGATCCGTGCGGCCGTCGGCAGGTAGTAGTCGCACGAGGTGATCACGCCGTCGAACCGCAGCGCCTCGTGGGTCCGCTCGACGAAGGGCAGAAGCGCGTCGGTCTCGTTGGTCTCGGCAGTAAGCAGGTGGCGCGCCCCGAGCAGCGGGTGGGCGGTGCCCTCGGGTGCGGAGCGCAGGTAGTGGTGCAGGTCGCGGGTGAGGAAGGTGAACTCGTGCCCTGCCTCTCGCACGGCCCGTGGCAGCAGTCTGCTCATGGACCCGACCCAGCTCTCGACCATCAGAAGATGTGCCACAACAGCCCCCTTTTTTCGGCGTGGTTGAACAGCTCGGCCACGCCGGTGGTGGCGTTCGGCCCGCGCACCGGCTTGACCGAGAGGGACCTTATCGACAATCGTTTTCATTGTCATCTCGCTGGTGCGACTCCGCGCCGGCACCCCGCCTCCTGGAACGTGACTCCCGTGACTCCTGCCGCTCGATCCCGCCGCGTCCTGTGCGCGCTCACCGCCACAGCCGCCACCCTCGCCACCTTCTCCACGCCCACCCGGGCAGCTCCCGCGCCACGCACCGAATCCGCCGAGACGCACACCGGAGCTCACCCCTCGGCCTCGCTCCGCTTCGGCGCCTGCCCGGAGTCGGTGCCCACGCCGCCGGCGCCCGACCGCGTCGAATGCGGCACGCTCGACGTGCCGCTCGACCGGGACGAGCCGGGCGGCGGCAAACGCATAGGCATAGCCGTCTCGCGGGTGCCCGCCTCCGGTACGCCCGGGGAACGGCGCGGCATCCTGCTGGTCAACCCCGGCGGGCCGGGCGGCTCGGGACTCCCCTACGCGGTCACCAAGCGGGCCAAGCTTCCCGAGAGCGTGCGGCGCGCGTACGACGTCATCGGCTTCGACCCGCGCGGCACCGGGCACAGCGCCCCCGCCGACTGCGGCGCGACGGGCGGGCTCTTCGACAGTCCGGGCGCCGACCCCGTGCCCGTCGGCAAGGCCGCGGAGAAGACGTATCTCGCCTCCCTCGACCGCATGGCCGACGACTGCGCCGCCGGCGTCGCGGACGCCCTGCCGCACCTTTCGACCGCGGCGACCGTCCGCGACATGGACGCCGTCCGCGCCGCGCTCGGGGAGTCGCGGACCAGCTTCCTGGGGGTCTCCTACGGCAGCTACCTCGGCGCCGCGTACGCCGCCCGGTTCCCGCACCGCGTCGACCGCATGGTGCTCGACAGCGTCGTCGGCCCGTGGGACTGGCACGATTTCGACGTGCGGCAGAGTCGTGAACTCCTGCGTCAGCGCGAGGTGTTCTTCGCCTGGGCCGCCCGGCACGAGAACCGCTTCGGCCTCGGAGGCGACGCGGCCGCGGTCCGTTCCGCCTACGAGCGGACCCGCCGCGGGCTCGCCGCCCGGCCCCAGGACGGCTTCGGGCCGGCCGAGTTCGACCGAGCCGTGTATCGCGCCCTGGGACGCACCGAGCGCTGGGCCCCGCTGGCGGACGGCGTCCGCGCCTACCTGCGGGACGGCGGCGTAGCCGGGCTGCGCCCCGCGGAACCCTTCGGCAACCCCGGCTCACGTACCTTCGAAGCCGCCAACCGCTCGGTGAAGTGCGCGGACGGCCCCGGCCCCACACCGTCCCGCGTCATCGCGGACCTGCACCGCATCCGTCGCGAGGACCCGCAGCCGGTCCTGACCGGCTGGGAGGCCGCCGCCTGCGCCTACTGGCACCACAGGCCCCACCGGCGCACGCCGCTCGGCAGCCCGGCAGCGCCGCCCGTCCTCCTGGTCGCCTCCGAGCACGACCCCGTCACACCGATCGAAGGAGCACGTCAACTACGGCACCGGCTGCCGGGCTCCCGCCTGATCACCCTCCGCGAGGACTACTCGCACGGCGTGTTCGCGAGCCGCGGCAACCCGTGCGTGGACCGGGCCACCGCCGCGTACCTGATCGGCGGGACGGTGCCGCGGACGGACGTGCACTGCACCGGCCCGGGACTGCCGACTCCCTGACGTCGGCTCCCTGACATTGGTCCCCGGGCGGTTTCCTGCTCGTCGGACGTGTGATCAGCCCAGCGGTACGGCGATCTCCCGCTTGAGGATCTTGCCGCTGGGCCCCAGCGGAAGCTGGTCCACGATCCGGACCTGGCGCGGGTACTTGTAGGCAGCCACGCGCTCCTTGACGTACTCCCTCAACTCGTCCGGCTCGGCGTGCGCGTCGGGGCGCAGCACGACCACCGCGGTGACCTCCTCACCGAGTTCGGCGTGCGGCACGCCGAGCACCGCCGCCATGGCCACGGCGGGGTGCTCGTGGAGGACTTCCTCGATCTCGCGCGGGTAGACGTTGTAGCCGCCGCGGATGATCATGTCCTTCTTGCGGTCGACGATGTACAGATATCCGTCCTCGTCCGCGCGGGCGAGGTCGCCGCTGCGGAGCCAGCCGTCGGGGATCGCGGCCTCGGTCTCCTGCGGGCGGTTCCAGTAGCCCTTCATCACGTTGGGCCCCCGGACCGCGAGCTCGCCGATCTCTCCCGTGGGCACGTCGTCGCCCGCGGCGTCCACGAGCCGCACTTCCACGTCCCGGATGGGGGTGCCGATGGAGCCGGCCTTGCGCGGCCGGTCGGGGTGGTTGAACGTCACCACTGGGCTGGTCTCGGACATGCCGAAGCCTTCGAGCACCTGACAGCCGAAGCGCTTCTCGAAGCGCTGGAGGATCTCCACGGGCAGGGACGCTCCGCCGGAGATGCACATGCGCAGGGTCGAGACGTCGGCGCCGGACGGGCTCTGCAGGAGCGCGGCGTACATGGTCGGCACGCCCTCGAACACCGTGGCCCGCTCGCGGGCGATGGCGTCCAGGACGGCCTGGGGGTCGAAGCGGGGGATCAGGACGAGGGAGGCGCCGCTGCGGACAGCCGCGCTCATCGTGCAGACCTGCCCGAAGATGTGGAACAGCGGCAGGCAACCGACCACCACGTCCTCCGGTACGAGGTGCTGGATGTGCATGCCGTTGACCTCGGTGTTGTGCCGCAGTCCGGCGTGCGTGAGGACGGCACCCTTGGGGCGCCCGGTCGTCCCGGAGGTGTACAGCAGGACGGCCATGTCCTCGCCCTCGGCCTCCGCCACGTCCCACAGCGGCTCGTGCGGGGCCAGCGCCGCGGTGAACGATGCGGGTTCCACGGTCGTGTGCCGCACGCCGGCAGCGGCCGCGCCCTGCGCGCCCTCGCCCGGCGCCTGGTGCCATTCGAAGAGCCGCACGGCACCCGAATCGGCGAGGTGGAACTCCACCTCGCGGGTCTTGAGCAGGGGGTTCATCGGGACCACGACCGCGCCCGCGCGCAGGGCTCCGTAGTAGAGGACGACGAACTCGGGAACGTTGGGCAGCATGAGGGCGACCCGGTCCCCCGGCCGGACGCCTTCGGCCCTGAGGAGGGCGGCGGCACGGGCACTGCGCTCGTTCAGTTCCCGGTACGTGATGACCTGCTCGCCCAGGCGCAGCGCGGAGCGCTGGGGATGCCGCTGAGCCGTCTCCTCGAGGAACGCTGCCAGATTGGCCATGACCCGCCTCCGTCACATGGAACGCAAGATGTTTACATCGCCGACATCTTGCAGTCGGATCCGGGTCACCCCCTATGGCCCCGCGGACAGCATCCGCCCCTCTCCCTTGTCTCCCAGAACAATCCTGGGGCATTAAGCTGCAGAGATGTTGCTTTCAGGTGTGGCCGCCGCTCTCCGGTCGCGGCTCCCGGAACTGGGCGAGCGCATGGCCCTGCGGATCCGCTCGGACGTGGCGTCCTACAACGACGACTCCCTGATCACCCGGCAGTCGCTGTCCCGCTCGTGCGCCGCGAACGCGGATCTCGTCCTCAACCACCTGTGGCAGGGCGGCACCCTCGACGTGAGTTCGGCCCGGCAGACCGGTCGGGCCCGCGCCGAACAGGGCGTGCCGCTGGCGGACACCCTGCACGCGTACCGGATCGGCACCGAGCTGCTGTGGACGGAGCTTCTCGCGGAGGCGCGCAGTCACCCGGAGGTCACCGACGACCACCTGGTCTCCGAGTCCGCGCGCTTCTGGTCCCTGTTCGGTCTGCTCGCGGAGGCGGTGGCGTCGGCGTACCGGGAGGCGTCCACCGAACTGACCTCCCGCATGCAGGCGAGGCGCTCCGCGGTGGTGTCGTCCCTGTTCGCGGGCGTCACCACCGACCGCACGCTCTGGGAGGCGGCGCGAGAGCTGGGGCTGCCGGAGCACGGACCGTACGCGGTGGTCGTCGCGGAGGCTGTCACTTCGACGGGTGAGGGACTCGCCGACACGGAAGCGGCATTGCTCCGGGCGAAACTGCCGTCGGTCTGGGAGTCGTTGCCCGACCAGTACCTCGGTCTGATCGCCCTGCCGGCCGAGTCGTCCGAGAAGACGTGCCTGCGCGTCCTGCGCCGGTCGGGCGCGCGCGTGGGTTTCAGTCCGCTCTTCGCGTCGCTCGCGGAGGTACCGCAGGCGCTGCGCTTCGCCCGCCTGGCTCTGTCGGCTCAGGGCGCGAGCGCCGGGGTGGTGCGGTACGACGACGATCCGCTGGCGATGGTGGTCGCCGCCGCGCCCACGGAGGCCGCGCACCTGATGCGGGCGGTTCTGGGACCGGTGCTCGGGCTGCCCGCGGCGGAGTCCTCGCGCCTGCTGCGGACGCTGGAGCACTGGTTCGCCGCCGGCGGTTCGGCCGGGGACGCCGCGCAGAGCCTCTTCGTCCACCCCAACACGGTCCGCTACCGCCTGCGCCGCATCGAGGAGTTGACGGGCCGTTCCCTCTCCGACCCCCGGACCGCGGCCGACGTCAGCGTGGCACTCCTCGCTGTGCGCAGCTCCGCGGCGAAGGCCGAGCGGCGTTCTCCTGCGCAGGCCGACGCCGGCTGAACCAGCCGGTGGATTTCACCGCGCGGCGACCGTGCGGGATCCGCAAAGTCCAACCAGTGACCCGCGTTCGTCCATGGGCACCGCTCGCCGACCGGCAGATCCTTCGGACGTCGACCCACGACCCCGCGAGACCGGTCGGCCGATGTCCACCGGACCGAAGGAGAACGCGTGCCACTCCCCAGCAGAAGACGACTGCGGACACTCGTCGCGGCCGCCGTGGCCGTGAGCGGCCTCGCCGCGCTCGTCCCGACCGCGACCGCCGACAGCGCCACGTACACGGTGACGGTCGGCGCCAAGGGGCGCTGGTCGCACCCCGACGACACTCCGGCCGGTACGTACATCGACAAGGACGGCACCTTCTACTTCCAGTCCTCGCACGCCCTCTACGGTGCGACCGACCCCCGCAAGTGGAACTTCTACTCCGGTGCCGACCTCGACACGGCGTCCCTGAACAAGTCGCTCAGCAAGTCGGCCGATCCGTCCGATCCCACCGACCGCAACGACGACACGACCGCGCGCTGCAACAACAGCCCCACCGGGCGCGAGTCCAGCTTCGCCCCGGCAGGATCCTCCTACGCGCAGAAGAACTACTGCGACCTCGCCGGAGTGTGGGTCGACCCGGACACGGGCGACTGGTACGGGCTGGTGCACAACGAGTTCACCCCGCAGCCCTTCGGGGACAGCTCGCACTTCGACGGCATCGACTACGCCGTGTCGAAGGACCAGGGCCGCACCTGGACCATCAAGGACCACGTGATCACCTCGCCGTACAGCACGGTCCGCGGTGACACCTCCGCGTTCCCGCAGCAGACGTACCACTACGGCGACGGAGACCCACGCCTGTTCACGGACACGGCGTCCGGCTACTTCTACGTCTTCTACGGCTCGCGGATCGTCGACAAGAACGGCGGCTGGCGGGTCTTCCACGGGCATGTCGCCCGCGCTCCCATCTCCGCGAAGATGGCGCCCGGTTCCTGGCAGAAGTGGTACGACGGCTCCTGGTCCCAGCCGGGCGACGGTGGCCTGGAGAGCAACATGGTCCCGGTGGACGCGGCACACCCCACCGGGTACACCCCGGCCGCGCAGGAGTACGACCCGGCGACGCCCGGCACGGCGAACCAGCAGGTCGCGGCCGGATCCATGCCACCCACCTCGCCGCTGTTCGTCATGGACATCACCTACAACGCCCATCTGGGCCTGTACATCGGCGAGCCCCAGGGCGTCGACCAGTCCGGCAACGCTCCGCAGCAGATCTACGCCACCGACGACCTGTCGACGCAGAAGTGGCGGCTGCTCGGCGACACCGGCGGCTACACGACCGCCTCCTGGTACCGCTGGTTCCTGGACAGCGCGAACAAGACCAGCACCCGCATCGTCGGCCGTGACTTCCGTGCCTACTGCTCCTACGGCTGCTCGAACGACTCGTACTCCGAGTACGTGAACCTGCGCATCGACACCGACCGGCCCGCCGTCCCCGTGGACGAGGGCGCCGGCTATCGCATCGCCGGCGCGAACGGTCGCGTGCTGGCCCAGGTGTCCGGTGGTTCCGCCGCGACCTCCGTGCCGGCCGGCAGCGGCGGGGACCGTGCGTCGTGGACGTTCACCGCGAACGGCGACGGCTCGTACCGCATCACGAACGACGCCTCCGGCAACCTGCTGGGGGTGGACTCGCGGTCCACTGCGGGCCGAGCCTGGGGCGCCGCCCCCTCGGTGACAGCGGCCAAGCAAGGCGTGCCTTCGGTCGGCCAGCAGTGGTTCGTGCTGCGGAACACCACGGCCGACGGTACGTCCACGGGAACGTATCGACTGGTCAACCGGTACAGCGGCCTGGTCCTGGGCCTGTCCGCCGACACCGCCCGCGCGGCCGAGACCACGCCGCCGCGCTACTGGGACGCCTCCGGCGGCACCGGCGGCACCCGGACCCCGGGCGAGCAGACGCTGACCCTCAGCCGCTAGGCCGAGCTCGCGACGGTGCCCCTCCCCGCCGGGGAGGGGCACCGTTGTCGGTGTGCCGGACTCTATGACCGCTCGGGCGCCGGAGACTGCGCCTGTGCGCGTTCCCCCGCGCTGGGCGCTGCGAGGGCCAATGCGCGATGGGCCCGCCGGAGCATGGTGCGGGCCATGACGGGGTGCACGAGCTTCACCACACCCCAATAGGCGCGTGCGCGCGGGCTGTCGGTCTTCACGGCCGTGCTGAGGGTGACGTGGCGGTCATCGACGAGGATCGAGGCGCGGGCCGTCAGGCCTGCCGTGTTCACGTCCATGAGGAGTTCGCCGTCGTCTCGGGCGAGGACGGGGAAGGCGTCGCGCAGGACGCCGGTCCAGGCCGCCGGGTCGCGCGGCAGCCCCGGAAGGAGGTCCACCCGGTACGCGTCCACGTAGTCGGGGCGGTCGACGGAGGAGCGGATCAGCCGGGCCTCCGCCGGTGTCCCGACGGCTCGGGGGCGGGCCCAGGTGAGTCGGTGAAGCAGCCGTACCCAGGGCGACCAGCGCACGGGGCGGGCGACGCCGCCGGCCGCGGCCCGCTCGATGTTGTCGAAGATCTCCTCGATCATCGTGTCGTGCAGGTGCCTGATGACCAGGCCCCATTGGAGGATGCCGGCGCCGCGTACTTCGCACTCCAGGACATGGCGCACGCGGCAGCGTTCGGCGCCGAGCGGTGCGACGGTCAGCTCGTGGTATCCGTCGAGACCGCCGCCCGGCGGGGTGTCGAACCGGACGCGGGACCCGGGTTCGTACGCCGTGACGTGGTAGCGGATCCGGCCGTGCCCGCCGTCCGCGCCCACCGCGAGCGGGCGGTCGAGGCGCATCCGCGGCCAGGCGGGTGTCGGGAAGATCGGGTCGTCCGCGGCGGAGAGGCGGTCGAGGAGAGCCCCGACGGCTGCCGCGGGGGCGTCGATCACACGCTCGTGGACGTTGCGTACCGCGGTCATCGTCTACCTCCATACGCTTGCGTATGGTCGACCATACGGTAGCGTATGGAGATGACGCAACGGCAGCGACGGCAGGACGGCAAAGCGCGGTTGACCGCACAGGACTGGGCGGACGCGGCACTCTCCGCGATCGGCGAGGGCGGCATCGCCGCCGTCGCCGTGGAGCCCCTCGCGGCCCGGCTCGGCACCACCAAAGGCAGCTTCTACTGGCACTTCGCCAACCGCGCCGCACTGATCGAGGCCGCACTCGACCGCTGGGAACAGCTCAACACCGAGGGCACCATCAGCGAGGTCGAGGCGGAACCGGACCCCCGGCAGCGGATCCGTCTGCTCTTCTCCGAAGCCATCACCTCGGCCACGACCAACCCGCTCGAGGTCGCGCTGCTTGCCACCGCGACACAACCCCAGGTCGCGGCCGCCCTGCGCCGGGTGACCGAGCGCAGAGTGGACTACCTCGCCCGACTCTTCGGCGACCTCGGCTTTCCCGAACCGGAAGCCCGCCGCCGCGGACTGCTGGCGTACACCGCCTACCTCGGCCACGCCCAACTCGCCCACGCAGCGCCCTCGGTGCTGCCCCCGCTGGAGGGCGGCGAGTTCACCGCCTATCTCGACGACGCTCTCGAGGTACTGATGGCCCGTCAGGAGGCATGACTCCGGCGGGCGAGCCGATACCGACGTCGCGGGGAGTGTTGCCGAAGCACACGGTCTGCGAAGGTGATCAAGCCCGTCATGCCGTAGACGCCCGGGCAAGGCAGTCGCCTGGGCACCCGCGAAGGAGCCGCCCTGATGAAGCGCGCCGCCTGCCTGTCCGCCCTGGCCTGCGTCCTCTCCCTCACCGCCGCCGCGCCCGCGTCACCCGGGACCACCGCCCGCGGCGGCGGCCACCCGCACGGCACTCTCCTGGATTCCGTCCCCCGGACCGGCGTCCTCAAGGTGTGCACCACCGGCGACTATCGGCCCTTCACCCACCTCGACCCCGCTGAAGGCACCTACAGCGGCGTCGACATCAAGATGGCCGAGAACCTCGCGAAGAGCCTCGACGCCAAGACCCGCTACGTGGCCACCACTTGGGCGAACGTCACCAAGGACGTGGCCGCGGGTCGCTGCGACATCGCGGTCGGCGGCGTCTCCATCACCCTGCCCCGCGCCCGCCAGGTGTACTTCAGCGAACCGACCCGGCAGGACGGCAAGACACCCGTCGTGCGCTGCGCCGACAAGGAGAAGTTCGGTGCCGGCACACTGAAGGACATCGACAAGGCCGGTACGACCGTCATCGTGAACCCCGGTGGCACGAACGAGCAGTTCACCCGGGCGAACATCCATCAGGCCACCATCAAGCTGCATCCCGAGAACACAACGATCTTCCAGGAGATCATCGAGGGCCGCGCCGACGTGATGATGACCGACGCGAGCGAGACGCTCTACCAGTCCAAGATCCACCCCGAGCTGTGCTCCCTCCACCCTGAGCAGCCCTTCACCTTCTCCGAGAAGTCGTACGCGCTGCCGCGCGGCGACGACCCGTTCAGGGAGTACGTGGACCAGTTCGTGCATCTCGCCACGCACGACGGCACGTACGCGGCCTACGAGGAGGAGTGGATGGGCCGGAGCGGGGCCTGACACCTGCCGGCGTGAGCCGGCACCGGGAACACCGGACGGGGAGTCGCGCTCAGAGGTTCGCGTCGTAGGCGCGGCGCAGGATCGCCGCGAACTCCTCGTCCACCTCGCCGGCCTCCTGGAGGGCGACCCGCAACGCCATCTCGTCGCCGAATCCCTTCGCCACCGCAAGACGCCCGCCTGGCTCCTCCCCCGGCAGCCTCAGCCCGACGTCGACCCGGCCACGCGTGGTCGGGCGCACGCGGGCGAAGGTGCGCTGCGGCCCGACGAGCGCCACGAACGTCTTGCGCGCCTGCACGGTCACGACCGGCAGTTCCGCGGCGCGCAGCAGCACCGCGTCGAGGACGGGCCGCAACGCGGGGCGGTCCGCGTACTGCCCGTCGATCAGCTCGTCCGCGCCCTTGAGGAGGAAGTCCGGGTAGCCGAACGTCTCGTGCACCAGCAGCATCTGCGCGTACCCGCGCACGCCCTGCCGCTCGAGCCACTCCCGCAGCTCCGCCTCGCTCCCGGCCGCCCGCGCGCGGATCCGGTCCGTCCACACCGGCAGCGACTCACCCGTCGCTCGCTCCAGCAGCCCGATCTGCCATGCGCGCATCTCCTGCCAGGATTTGACCTGCGGCTTCTCGACCATGGACCCCAGCGTAGGGCTGCGCGGGGCGGTGATCAGTTCGTGGATCCCGGGTCTCCCCAGCGGTTCCAGAGCGTGACGTGCCAGACGTCGGCGTCGGGTCCCGGGCGTGTCACGGGCGGCAGCGGCCCCGGGCCGGTCTCGATCAGGTGGAGCAGCGACCAGGCGACGCCGTAGCAGTCGTCGGGGCCGAAGCAGGCGGCCAGTGCGTGCGCCTCGTCGGCGGTGACCGGTGCGGAGATGGCGTCGATCTGCCGGCCGCGGCGGTCGACGAGCTCGTCGTCGTCCGTGTCCCAGCCGGGGAGGGGGCCGTCGGCGACGAAGGCCTGAACTTCGGGTCTCATCCTTGAATGATCGGCTGCCGTGGGTGATGCGAGCAAGGACGGTCCGCGCGTCGAACCGCGGTCCGGGCTACAGACCCACCACGGGTGCCAGTTGGGAGCGGAGGGTGCCGGCGTGGGGCTGGAGCGAACCGTCGAAGGCGGCGGAGCCGATGGTGAAGGCGTCGGCTCCGGCCTCCGCGAGTGCCTGGATCTGGTCGGCGCCGGTGATGGATCCCGCGACGACCAGGCGGCCGGTGATGGCGGCGCGGGCGGCGCGGACCAGGTCGAGCGGGTCGGCGTCGGTGGCGCGGTACGCGAGGAGGTCGACGCCCGCGCAGCCCGCTGCTTCGGCTCGTCGGCAGTCGGCGGCGATGCGGTCCGGAGTGCCGGCGAGGCGGGTGGGGTGCCCGAGGGGTTCGCCGGCGAAGGGCAGGTAGCCGATGGACGTGCCGTGCAGGAGAGCGAGGGTCTCCTCGATCCAGGTGCCGCCCATCAGCCAGTCGACGCCGAGGTCGGCGGCCGTGCGTACGGAGGCGAGCGCCTGGTCCCTGTGGGTGCTGACGACTTCGAGGTAGGTGGTGGCTCCCATGTCCTTGATGCGGGTGTGGAGTCGGGCGAGGGTGCCGGGGTCGGCGCCGACGTCCTTGAAGCCGATGTGGGTGATGCCGAGGTCCTCGATCGTGTCGAGGACGTCGAGGCAGTCGGTGACGGTGCGGTCGTCGCGGGTGAGCATGAAGATGAAGTCCATGGGGTCCTTCGGTCCTCTGTTCCGGGCTGCTGCGGGTCGGCGGGTCAGGTGTGGGCCGGTGCCTCCGCGGACAGGCGGTCGGCGTGGGTCAGGGCGGCGAGCAGGCTGGTGTGGTCGGCCGTGCCGAGGCCGACGATGTCGAAGGCGGTGCCGTGATCCACGCTGGTGCGGACGAAGGGCAGGCCGATGGTGATGTTGACGCCGTGCTCGATCCCGAGGTACTTGACGGGGATGAGGCCCTGGTCGTGGTACTGGGCGACCACGGCGTCGAAGGCTCCGGCGCGGGCGCGCATGAAGACGGTGTCTGCGGGCCAGGGGCCGCTGGCCTGGATGCCTTCGCTCTGCGCGGTCTCGATGGCCGGCGTGATGATGTCCAGGTCCTCGCGGCCGAAGAGGCCGTCCTCCCCCGCGTGCGGGTTGAGCCCGGCGACGGCGATGCGCGGGGTGGGCAGTCCGCCGCCCCGGAGGGTGCGGTGGGTGAGGCGGATGATGTCGAGCACGCGGCCTGTGGTGATCGAGTCGATCGCGGTGCGCAGCGACTGGTGCACGGTGACGAGGACGATCCGCAGTTCGTCGGTGGCCATCATCATCGCGTAGTCCGTGGTGCCGGACAGGTCGGCGAGGATCTCGGTGTGCCCGGGGTAGGGGACGCCGGCCAGGCGCAGGGCTTCCTTGTTGATCGGCGCGGTGACCAGAGCGCGTATCCGGTGGGCCAGGGCGAGTTGGATTCCGCGGCGGACGTACCGGTAGGACGCCGCTCCGGCGCGGGCGTCGAGGGTGCCCCAGGGGAGGTCTGCCGGGAGACCGTCCTCGGCGAGGACGTTCACGATGCCGGGGGTGAACGTCGCCTGGTCGACGGACGCGATGGGGCGGAGTGCGAGGCCGGTGCCGGCGATTTTGTCGGCGCGGGCGAGGACGTCCGTGTCGCCGATGACGACGACGGGCACGGTGGTGCGGGGATCCGCACAGGCTTTGAGGGTGATCTCGGGGCCGATTCCGCAGGGGTCGCCCATGGTGATGGCGATCGGGGTCATGCGTGTTCTCCTGGTGCGAGGCGGTGTCGGACGAGGTGGGACAGCCGCAGGAGCAGGGCGTCGTCACCGAAGCCGCCCGCTTTGATCAGCACGGGCAGGGGCAGCCGGCCGGTCAGGGAGCCGCGGACGACGCCGGGTTCGGGTTCGTCGACGAGGTCGATGCCGGTGGCGCCGAGGGGGTGGAGGACGGTGGTGGCCGTTTCTCCCCCGGTGACGACGAGTGCGTCGACGGTGTGGTCTTCGGCGAGGGCCTGGACGACCGCCGCCTGAGCGCGGGCGAGCAGGTGGGCGGTCTGCGGCGAGTGGCGTTCATCGGGTGTCTGCAGGGTGAGGACGGGTGCTGTCAGGCTTCGTAGCGCTTGAACAGCCGGGCCCGGATCGGTACCTACGGTGACTCCCTGGACGTCGTCCCTGGTGCGGAGGGCGGCGAGCTGTCTGCGGGTGGCCGGGTTGGTGCTGCCGACCACGATGAGTGGACGCCGGGCCGGGTCGGGAAGTGGCGCAGGGCCGCTGCCGGTGGTGCGTGCACATCTTCGGGCCAGGGCCGCGGCCAGGCCCGGGGAGCCGACCCACAGCACGTCGTCGAGTCGCGGCACCGCTGCCACCACACGGTCGAGGTCGCAGTCCTCGGCGGCGGAGCAGACGATCAGGCCACCGTTCCCGATCAGTTCGGGCAGCTCGTCCGCCCGCTCGGGCTGCGCGAGAGCGGCCTCCGGGAACAGGGTGGCGAGGTCCGAGCACCGCACGGGATGGACGGGGTCGCGGGCGTAGTCGCTCTCGTGCACCGGCACGCCCCGTACGTACTGGACGCCCTTCACCGTCACTCTGCCTTCCGCGGGGAAGGCCGGTGCGAGCACGACGGCCCGCCTCCCCGATCCCGCCCAGGCAGCCCGGACCTCTGCCGCGACGTGGCCGCGCAGGGTGGAGTCCACCGTCTTGAAGAGCAGCTCGGAGCCGGCGAACAGGCGGGCCGCCCGCTCCGTACGCGACACGGCGGCCGCCTCGTCCAGCACCCGGCTCCCCAGGTCGACCGCGCTCACCCCCACGGCGTGCCGCGGCACGCTCGCCGGGGCGGACAGCAGGATCCGTGCGTCGTGCCCTGCCTGGCGGAACGGCGCGGCGCCGTCCCCGGCGCTGGTGAGGTCATCCGCCAGGATGGCGATGCCCTGCCGCGCGGCGTTGCGGAATGTCATGCCCCGCCCTCTCCCTCGGCAACTCTTCTCTGTGAACGGATCAATAGTCGTGCAGGCCGAAAGCGCAGGACAAACGATTCGTTCTCACAGGACCTGTGAGTAGAGTTCACGCATGCGCTGGTCGGCCCTTCCTCCTCTGAACACCCTGCTGCCCTTCGAGGCGACCGTCCGGCACGCGAGCATGACCGCGGCGGCGCGGGAACTGCATGTCACGCACGGCGCGGTGAGCCGACAGATCCAGAATCTCGAACGGGCCCTGGGGACCTCGCTGTTCGAACGTCAGACCCGCGCCCTGCGTCCGACCTCTGAGGCCCGCCAGTTGGCGGCCGTCGTGCGGGACGCGCTCGATCAGATCGACGCGGCGGCCCGGCAGATCGCCCACCCCACGCCCATCGGCCCGCTCACCCTCTCGTGCGAGCCCACGCTCCTGATGCGATGGCTCATCCCCCGGCTCCCCGATCTGGCCGTGAACGTGCCGGACGTCGCCGTGCACCTGTCCGCGGGCGGCGGCCCTGTCTTCTTCGAGCGGGACGGCATCGACCTCGCGATCCGCCGGGACGACTTCCCGTTCCCCGAGCAGACGCCCCCGACGCGCCTGTTCGCGGAACGCATCGGACCCGTGTGCCGCCCCGATCTCGCACCCCTGCTGACCGGCCCGGACGGCGCGGCACAGGTACCCCTGCTGCACACCGGCACACGGCCACAGGCCTGGGACGACTGGCGGCGTATCACCGGCAGGCGGACAGAGCCCGCCTCCCAGCAGACCCTGGAGCACTTCTACCTGACTCTCCAGGCCGCCACGGCCGGCGTCGGGGTCGCCATCGCCCCGTACGCCGTCGCCCACGACGACCTGGAGCGAGGGCAGCTCGTCGCACCCTTCGGATTCGTCCCCGACGGCACCAGCTACCACCTCCTCAGCCGTCGGTCACCCGAAGAAGACGGACGCGTCCGCGCCCTGACGGCATGGCTGCTGGCCCGGACCAGCCGGCTCGAGACCGGCTCCGAACCGGCGTGACCCCTCAGCTGTCGGACCCACACCGCGTGAACTTGCCGGAACGGCAACACTGATCGCGCCGCGCCGCCGCCGCGCCCGATGATCGATGGGTAGCCGCCGACCAGCCGCGAACCGAGGAGAAGTCGCCCATGCGATCCGAGCCGACCTCAGTACTCCGCCACCGCATCGTCGAGGCCCCCGCGGGTCGCCTGCATCTGGCCGAGCAGGGCACCGGCCCGCTGGTCCTGCTGGTCCACGGCTTCCCCGAGTCCTGGTACTCCTGGCGCCGCCAGCTCCCGGCGCTCGCCGCGGCCGGCTTCCGTGCCGTGGCCATCGACGTACGCGGCTACGGCCGCTCCTCCAAGCCGGCCGCGACCGACGCCTACCGCATGCTCGACCTGGTGGCCGACAACGTCGCCGTCGTACGCGCCCTCGGCGAGGAGTCAGCGGTGGTCGTCGGCCACGACTGGGGCTCCAACATCGCCGCCGCGTCCGCCCTGCTCCACCCCGAGGTCTTCCGCGCGGCCGGCCTGCTGAGCGTGCCGTACGCGCCGCCCGGCGGCCCCCGTCCCACGGACGTCTTCGACCACATCGGCGGCCCCGACCAGGAGTTCTACGTCTCCTACTTCCAGGAGCCCGGCCGCGCCGAGTCGGAGATCGAGCCCGATGTGCGGGGCTGGCTCGCGGGCTTCTACGCGGCCCTGTCCGCCGACACCATGCCGGCCGAGGGCGAACCGGACCCGCACTTCGTCGCCCCGGGCGGGCAGTTGCGCGACCGCTTCCCCGACGGGCCGCTCCCCGGGTGGCTGAGCGAGGAGGAACTCGACGTCTATGCCGCGGAGTTCGAACGCACGGGCCTCACCGGCGCACTCAACCGCTACCGGAACATGGACCGGGACTGGGAAGACCTCGCCCCCCACAGCGGAGCGGCGATCAAGCAGCCGTCCCTGTTCATCGGCGGCACCCTGGACGCCTCCACCACCTGGATGTCCGATGCCATCGACGCCTTCCCCGCCACTCTCCCCGCACTGTCCGCGGCCCATCTCCTGGACGGCTGCGGCCACTGGATCCAGCAGGAGCGCCCCGACGAGGTCAACCGCCTCCTGACCGACTGGCTCGCCACCCTCGAGCACTGAGCCGGGACGTCCGGGTTCCGCGGGCTCGTTCGCGCAGACGGGCAGCCGGCCGCCGGACCAGGCCGGGCCCGGCCTGGGATGATGGCTGCATGCGCGCGGCCCGGCTCCTCTCCCTCCTTCTGCTGTTGCAGAACCGGGGCCGGCTCACGGCCGGTGAGCTCGCCGAGGAGCTGGGGGTCTCCGTCCGGACCGTCTACCGGGACATCGACTCACTGAGCGGCGCGGGCATCCCGGTCTACGGGGACGCCGGGCACCACGGCGGATACGAGCTGCTCGGCGGTTACCGGACCCGGCTCACCGGGCTGCACGCCGAAGAGGCCGAGTCCCTGTTCCTGGCCGGGCTGCCCGGCGCGGCGGACGATCTGGGACTGGGCGAGGTGCTGGCGGCGGCGCAGCTGAAGCTGACCGCGGCGCTGCCGGCCCCGCTCCGGGACCGGTCCGGCCGGGTCCGTGAACGCTTCCACCTCGACGCGCTCGGCTGGTACCGGGAGCAGGACTCCCCGCCCGCTCTCGTGGCGCTCGCCCACGCCGTGTGGAACCAGCGGCGCATCCGGGTGCGCTACCGCCGCTGGGCCGAGCCGCAGGAAGTCGAGCGCGAGCTCGACCCCTACGGCCTGGTCCTCAAGGCGGGCGTCTGGTACCTCGTGGCGGCGACGGACGACGCGGTGCGCACCTACCGGGTGTCGTCGATCCTCCGCCTGGACGTCGGAGAGGACGGCTTCGAGCGCCCCGACGGCTTCGATCTGGCCGCGCACTGGCAGGACTACCTCCACGCCTACGACGCCCGCAGACTGCGCCTTCAGGCTTCCGTCCGGATCGCTCCGGCGCTGCTGTCCGCGCTGCCGGACCGACTGGACGCGGCGCTGGTCCGTGCCGTCGAGGCGTCGGCGGGACCGCCGGAGGCCGACGGCTGGGTGACCGCGACCGTACCGCTGGAATCGGTCGAGTCGGCGCTGCCGACCCTGCTGTCGCTGGGGCCGGACATCGAGGTGCTGGCCCCCGAGGAACTGCGCCGCGCGCTCGCGGCGACAGCGGCGGCGATGCTCGACCGGTACCGCCCGGCGGACACCTCTGGCCGGTGCGGGGCCGGTGACCTCAGCAGCAGTCCCGCGGACAGCGTGGCCAGCAGGGAGAGCGCGGCGAGTACCGCGAAGCCGTAGCGCGTGTCGGTGTGGTCGGTGACCGTCGCGACCAGGAACATCACTCCGACCGTGGCCGCCAGACCGCCGCCGTTCGCCAGCCCGAAGACTCTGCCCACCGAGGCGTCGTCGGCCGAGGTCATCAGCATGGTCCGCGAGGCGATCCGGGCCTGCCCGAAGACGAACGCGCCCAGCGGTACGCCGATCAGATAGCCGGCGATCCCGAACTGGCTCTGCAGCAGCAGGCCTGCGTCGCAGAGCAGGAAGCCCACGACGGCGACGCGAAGGTCGGGCCAGTGCCTGCCGACGATCCGGTAGGCACCGGTCGCCGCCAGGAAGCCGAGACTCCCCAGGGCGTCGACGGCGCCGAACGTCCCCGCCCCCAGGTGGAGTTCGCCGATGACGGCGGTGGGCAGCAGTGCGTTGAAGACCGTGACGACCACGCTCCCCTGGGCGTAGAGCAGGATGAAGTGACGCATCGGCAGCGGCACCCGTGACCCGGTCGGGACCGGTGCCGGCCCGCCGTCCGGGGTGGCCGTCGGCACGCGGTTCGGGCGACGCCCCACCGCGGCGACGCAGAGCGCCGACACGACGAAGGTCCCGGCGTTGAACACCAGCAGCGGCAGGGCGCCGAAGGCCTGTACGGACAGCCCGCCGATCGTCGCCGACAGCAGCATCCCCGCCTGGGTCCCCATCTCGTAGCGGGCGTTGAACCGTCGCAGCCGGTCCGCCGCGACCCTTTCCTTGATCAGCGCGGAACTCGCCGGAAAGAACAGGGCGCCGACCACGGCGAGCGTCAGATTGGCGCCGTAGACACCGGGCCCCGGGGATCCGCCGCACACCAGCCACAGCGGCAGCCCGAGGGCCAGCGCCGCACTGGTGACATCGCAGCCGATCCACAGCGCCCGCCGGTCGAAGCGGTCGGCCAGCCGCCCGAAGAGCGGCGAGAGCAGCGCCTGCGGCCCGGCGACGGCGATGAAGAGCCAGCCGACGGCCATCATGGTCCGCTGCTCCCTGATCAGGAGCAGTGCGCCCGCGATGAGTTGGACGTTGTTTCCGAGAGCGGTCGCGAAGGCAGCGGGCACGAGCAGCCGTTCGGCCCGTTGGGAGGGGTGACTGAGGAGCATCGCACCAGTGTCCGGAGCTTCACTGACATCTCCTGTCAGTGAAGCTCGCACATGTTCCCGCACGGCCCGCGCTCCTCGTCCCGGCCCACTGACCTGTGCGTCCTGGCCGCCAACTCGTCACATTCCGACGAAACTCACCGTCTCCGCCAGATCCGCCCGCCCGGTGCGCAGCCGTGCCACGCCCTCCTTCTCGAAGCCCACCGAGACGCCGCAGAACAGCACGAGTCCGTCGTCGGCCCCGACCACCTCACCGACGGTCTCGCGGTACATGGTCCACATCACCTGGGGGCAGCTGTGCAGGCCTTCCGCCCTCAGCAACAGCATCACCGTCTGTACGTACATCCCCGCGTCCGCCCACTGTCCCGGGCCCATGGTCCGGTCGAGGTAGCAGAACAGCACGACCGGCGCCCCGAACGCGCCGCAGTTCAGGGCGGCGATCTTCGCGGGTCGGTCGGGGTCGTCCCGCTCGATGCCCAGGGCCCGGTACCTCTGGGCGGCAGCGGCGGAGAAGCGGTCCGCGTACGGGGAGGCCAGTTCGGGCGGGTACATCGGGTACTCGCGCTCGTCGCCCGGGTCTCCCGTCACGGCCCTGGCCGTCGCGCGTCGCTTCAGCTCGGCCAGCGGCTCGCCGGCCACGACGTAGGCGCGCCACGGCTGGAGATTGCCGCTCGACGGTGTGCGCGCCGCCGCGGTCAGCACGCGTTCGAGAACGTCTCGGGGCACCGGCTCGTCGCTGAACGCCCGCACGGCCCGGCGACCTACCACGGCTTCGTACACATCCACGTGGTTCTCTTCCTCTCTACGTCCCTATGCGGAGGGCCCGCTCAGGTACTGGTGGGCGAGTTCCCGCAGTCGGGACCCGGAGAAGCTCCGGCCGTGGCCCGGGTGGGCGGTCGACAGGTCCAGGTCGGCCAGGCGCGCGAGGCTGCGCCGGTAGTCCGACGGGGCGGATTCGGGGAGGTCGTCGATGAGGTGGCCGTTGTAGACGACGTCTCCGGTGAACAGCGCCCCGGTGCGTTCTTCGAGCAGGGCGATGCAGCCGGGGGTGTGTCCGGGCAGGTGCAGGACGGTCAGGGCGCGCCCGCCGAGGTCGATGGTGTCCCCGTCCTCGAGAACACGGTGCACCGTGAGTGGCTCCACGCGGTAGGCAGTCGGGTCGTAGCCGGGGTGGGGAAGCGCGTCGATCAGCAGCGCCGGCATCTCTTCTCCCCCTGCCTCCACACCGAGTTTCCTGTAGAGCTCGGGACCGTGAAGGCTGGACGGCACGCCCTGTGCCAGCAACTCTTGGGCGGCTTTGTGGGCCGCGCGTTCCGTGAACTCGTGTGCTCCGCCGACGTGGTCCAGGTGTGCGTGGGTGAGGACGACCAGAGGGTCCCGCTCGAACATCTTCGGGATGTGGCGGCGCAGGGAGGCGACGCCCAGGCCCGCGTCCACGACGAGGTCGCGGTCCGTTCCGCGCAGCCACCAGAGGTTGGCCCGCACCAGTTTGTCGACGTGCGGCTCGGTGATGCGCACGAGGCCGTCGTCCAGCTCCTCCAGCTCGTACCAGCTATGAGCCTGCGTCAGAGTCATCGGCCCGCCCCACGTGCGGGGGCGCGCTCGCCGGTGTCCGGGTCCGTGCGCGGGGCTGGAGTGCCGGTGGGCGTGTGGCCGTGCATGAGGGGCCGGTCTGGAGCCGTCGCCGAGTTTCTCCCGGCCGGAGCGGTGGTCATGGTGGTGATCCCACCCGGCGAACCGGCCGCGGTGCGAGAGATTTAGTCTGGGCCGAATGTTGCTGCTGCGGCTCGACCTGGACGACCTCGCCTCGGTCCGCTTCGCGTGTTCCCCGCTGCAGGAGACCGTGTTGAGCCTGCGGGCGTGGCAGAACCCGGTCCGGTATGCCGAGCATCGGCCCTTGCTGCGCCAGGGCGCCCCACTGCTGCGGCGACTCGACTGGCCCCTTCTGCGGTGCCTGGTCGGGCCGCGCCGGCGCATCGCCGACTTCCTGACCCCTCATCCCGGCGGCCCGTCCCCCGATGTCGACGGCGAGTTCGCGGCACTGCGGGCCACGCCTGCCGAGCGTGTGACGGCCGAACTGCTCCAGGCCGCCAGTGGTACGGAGCTTTGCGCCGGACTCGTCGACGCGTACCGGGATCCCCCGGCCCTGCTCGCGCGCATCGCCGACGCCCTGTACGCCTACTGGGCGCTCGTGGTCGCGCCGCACTGGCCGCGCATGCAGGCGGTTCTGCGGTCCGACATCCTGCACCGGGCGCGGCGGCTGGCCGACGGCGGGGCCGCGGCGCTTTTCCCCGACATCCACCCCGGCCTGCGCTGGCAGGCAGGCACGCTCACCGTGGACACGCTCCGCGACGAACGGCGTGACCTGGCGGTGGAGGGCCGCGGCGTGACGTTCACCCCGTCTCTGTTCTGCGACCGTGCCAGCACACTCCTCAACCCCGCGCTGGCGCCCAGGATCGCGTACCCCGCGCGGGGCCGCGCCACGGTCTGGCACACGCACGCCGTGGCCCCGCCGAAGGCCCTGGCCGATCTGCTCGGCAGCACCCGGGCCCTGCTCCTGACCCAGCTCGCGGAGCCGGCGAGCACCACCGACCTGGCCCACCGGCTGGAGCTCAGCCCCGGCACGGTGAGCCAGCATCTGGGGGTCCTGCGCCGGGCGGGACTGGTCACCCGGGCCCGGCACGGGCACCTCGTGCTGTACCTGCGCAGCCCGCTCGGCGACCGTCTGGCGGCATGAACCGGTCACGTCGCCACCAGGTATTTCCGCCGTCGCGAACGTTTCGCAGGTCATGGTCGACGACCGTGCGTCCGCGCACCTGAACGCTTCCTCACCGCTGCACACCGGGGTGACGGGTCCTCGCTGGGTTCAGAGGCGGGAACCGCAGGATGGCCACCGGCCAACCATGGGTACACATCGAAAGGCCGGGCTTTGGAGCAAAGGCATCGGCGCACGAGCAGCAGTCCGCCCTTCGCGCACCGTTTCCTCAAGGTGCGCATCCTCATGCTCACCGCGAGCACGGGCGGTGTCCCTCGACGTGCCTGTCACTCTTCTGCCCCTGGAGGCCTCATGACCGAGTTCCTGGAACCCACCGCTCGAGACCAGTTGCCGGGCGCCCCGACGATCATCGAGCAGGGCGCGTCGGTCCTCGCCGCGGTGGGACGGACGAGCATCCCTGATGCCACCGACGTCCTGCGCGCGGCGGCAGCGCGAACCGGCATCAAGGTGGCCCACGTGGCCCAACTCCTCGTGGACTGGGAAAGAACCGGAAGGCTCAGCAGAGACCTGCGCACAGCGATACGGCACTCCCTGCCCTCATTCCCCCTCGCCCCCTGACCTCGCCGGCACGTTCAGTTTTTGGGCTCTCGGCTCGGCCTTGGCGAGGTCGAGCCGCCGTGTTCTTGTGCCTCAAGGCCCCCACCGGGCCCGGGAACAGGCTGAGGGACACCCGCGGAGCCTGAAGCGGCGTCACACCTCCTCGTCCGCAGTATGAGATGACCTTCCAGGATGCGGCGAAGATCTGGCACCATGCCCGCATGCAGCAGCAGCTGATTATCAGCGGCAGCGTGCCGGCATCGAGCCCTCGGGAGTAACCCTCCCCGGCTCACCGCCCGCACGCAGACCTCTCGCGCCTCGCGAGGGGTCTTTTTCGTTTCCCGGCCCCACAACGGCCCCACCACGACCCCCGCAGACAAGGACCACCACCCATGGATCACGCCCGCCTCACCGTCACGCTGCGCCCCGGCCACGGGACGCTCGCACGTCTCGCGTCCACCCTCAACAACCACCACGTGCTCGACCTCGCGTACGCCACCTCGTCCCCGCTCTCGGCCACCGCCGTCGTCCGCCTGCCGCGGCCGGATGCCCCGCGCGCGCAGCACAAGCTGCGCCGGCTCGTCGACGTGATCGACGTGTCGCTCGACGATCCCGCTTCCACCAGCACCTCCCACCCCTCAGCAGGTGCCGTCCGTACCTGAACCGGGCCCTGCGCTCACCAGACCTTCACACTTCGCGGCTGCTGAGCGAGGGGCGGAGGGGAACCCGGTCGACGTTGCCGAACGGAGGGATGTCGCCGTGATCGCCGTCGCCGTGTCGCTTCTGCCCGTCCTGGGCCTACTGCTGTTCCTGATGGACCGCATCGAGGAAAGGTTCCTGGGCAGGCCACCGCGGCGGGCGCCTCGCCATTCCCGTGACCGTCATCTGCGACTGGTCCACGACGCGGGCAGCCGGCCGTCCGGCGAACGCGATCAGTCCGGGCGGCCCGCCCGGCTCGCCGATGCGGCCTGAGCCCGTGGGCGGGCGCGCCACCAAGAGGATCCCGGCGGCGTACGGAGGACGCCCGGCGGACTCTGATCGATTAGGCGCGGGCGAGGTGGATACCCGGCGGCCATGGTGAAGCTGCATCTGCCGGGGCGGAACGCTCATCACGGCAGCGACGAGAACCAGAAGCATGAGCCGCCCGCCCCTGAGGAGGTCGGGCCCGGCCCCGAGGTGGAGCGCCGGGCCCCCGACGCGCCGACGAAACTTCCCAAGCACGCATGGCGCGGCGTACTCAAAGGCTCGCTGCGGGAGTTCAAGGACGACGAGCTGGCGGACCGCGCGGCCGCGCTGACGTACTACGGAGTGCTGTCGCTGTTCCCCGCGCTGCTGGTGCTGGTGTCGATGCTGGGCATCGCGGGCCAGTCCGCGACGGACTCGGTGCTGGCCAACATCAAGAAGTTCGCGCCGGGCTCGGCCAGGGACATCATCACCCGGGCCGTGGAGCAGTTGCAGGGCAACGCCGGCCTCGGTTCCGTCATGGCTGTCGTCGGCATCGTGCTGGCCGTGTGGTCGGCGTCCGGCTACGTGGGCGCGTTCATCCGCTCGGCGAACGCCGTCTACGACATGCCGGAGGGCCGCCCGGTGTGGAAGATCCTGCCGGTGCGGATCGGTGTGACGGTGGTGCTGATGGTGCTGGCGGTGGTCAGTGCGCTCATCGTGGTCTTCACCGGCAGCCTGGCCAGGGAGGCGGGGAAGGCGCTCGGCATCGGGGACACCGCCCTGACGGTGTGGTCCATCGCCAAGTGGCCGGTCCTCGTCGTCCTCGTCACGATGATGATCGCGATCCTGTACTGGGCCACCCCGAACGCCAAGGTGAAGGGCTTCCGATGGATCACCCCGGGCAGCTTCCTCGCCATCGTCGTCTGGCTGATCGCCTCCGCCGGCTTCGCGTTCTACGTGGCCAATTTCGGCTCGTACAACAAGACCTACGGCACCATGGCCGGCGTCATCGTCTTCCTCCTCTGGCTGTGGATCAGCAATCTGGTGATCCTGCTGGGCCTGGAGTTCGACGCCGAGACCGTACGCCAACGGGCCGTCGCCGGCGGACACCCCGCCGAGGCCGAGCCCTACACACAGCCTCGCGACACCCGGACGTGGACCGAGGAGGACCGGCGCCGCCTCGGTGACGTGTGACGGGGACCCCGGCATCCGCTTCCGCGACGGCACCGCACCACGCCCCATCACTGCCCGCCAAGTCCCCGGCGCCGCCTCCCGCCGCGGCAGCCGACGCGGAGCTGTGGTCGGACGGGTCCGTCGACCCGGGCTCCCACACGTACTGGGCCCAGAGCAACGTCACGTTCAAGGCACGGAAGGAGCTCTCGGCACTGACCGTGGAGCTGCGCGTCGCGCAGACCGGTGACGTCGCCGACACCGGCAACTGGCGTTCTCTGCCCGCCGACGACTTCACGGCATCGGTCGCCGAACGCGACGGATTCCTCATCTACCGCTGGGTGCTGAAGCCCGGCCGGACGGTGCCTGCCGGGGAGCATGTCTTCGCCGGTCAGTACGACCACGCTACGGGTGCGCGGGACGCCGGCGGGGACTCGTACTCCGTCACCGGCCGCACGATCACGGGTCAACAGGCCGCGTCGAGTGGGGACTTCGCCTGAGCCCAGAGGCGTACGTCCGGGAAGAACTGTGGTGCGGGCGGCAACCTTCCCGCCCTCGGCGGCAACCAAGGGACATGAACAAGGAAACCTCACCCCCCGCACGCCACCGCCGTCGCGTCACCAAAGGCCGCGCGATCACCGCAGGTGCCGCCGCGCTCGGGCTGACCGGCGGCGCCCTCTTCGCGAGCGGCATGTTCAGCCCCGCGGGCGCCGCCTCCAACTGGCCCGAGGCGAAGGGCCGGCAGTCCGTCTCCTCCACCATCTCCGTGTCCGGCACCCTCGACGGTGGCTACAAGCGCTACTACGGCGCCGGTGAACTCGGCGGCGACGGCCAGGAGGAAGGCCAGGACCGATCTTCAAGCTCAAGGACGGCGCCGTCCTCAAGAACGTCATCATCGGCTCCCCCGCCGCCGACGGTGTGCACTGCGAGGGCAGTTGCACCCTGCAGAACGTCTGGTGGGAGGACGTCGGCGAGGACGCCGCCACCTTCAAGGGGAAGTCCGCGTCCGCGGTCTACACCGTGTACGGCGGTGGTGCCAGAAGCGCGGCCGACAAGACCTTCCAGTTCAACGGCGCCGGCAAGCTCGTCGTGACCAAGTTCCACCTGGAGAACTTCGGCAAGCTGGTCCGCTCCTGCGGCAACTGCTCGACCCAGTACAAGCGCACGATCCTCGTGAACGACGTGGACATCACCGCGCCGGGCAAGTCGATCGTCGGTGTCAACACCAACTACGGGGACACGGCAGCGCTGCGGAATATCCGTTTCCACGGCGACAGCAGCCGCAAGATCAAGCCATGCGTGCGCTACCAGGGCAACAACACCGGCGCCGAACCCAAGGAAACCGGCAGCGGGCCGGACGGCACATCCTGCCGCTACACGGCATCGGACCTCACCTACAACTGACCACCACCTTCGCTGCCCGACAGGGAACACAACGCGCGGCAAGGGCCTGACGCCGACAAACCCACCTCGGCGCCAGACCCTTCGCCGTCCCGCACACGGCCGTGTTCGACCGGGCCGGCATCCGGGAAGACCCACGCCGCGAACCACTTCAGACACAGCCCCGCACGTGCTGGGTGGCGAATGCAAGGGACTGCCGAAAGAGATCCTCGACGGCCGTTCCCGTCAGCCCGTACCAGCCGTGATCGGCGTGCGGCACCAGCCGCAGCTCCACGGGCGCGCCGGCCTCCCGCAACGCACGGCCCAGCTCCCGACTGTGGTCGGCGTGCACCATCGAATCGCGCTCACCGTGCAGAAGCAGGAAGGGTGGCGCTCCGGCCCTGACCTGGTGCACGGGGCTCGCCGAGCGCGCAAGGCGAGGCACGCGTACGGGAGCGTCCCCGAGCAGTCGCGCCTCCATCGTGTCGGACGCAGACGGGTCGAACGGCGGCCGCGGGGCAGTGAGATCGGCCGGCCCGTACCAGATGACGGCCGCGGCGGGGCGCGGCTGGTCATGGGTGAGCGCGAGCAGAGACGCGAGGTGCCCTCCGGCGGACTCCCCCCAGACCACAGTTCGCCCCGGATCGATCCCGAGCTCTTCGCCACGCAGCGTCAGCCAACGCAGAGCGGTCCGCAGGTCGTCCAGGGGTGCGGGGAACGTCGCCTCGCCGCTGAGCCGGTAGTCCACGCAGGCCACGGCGAAGCCGACCCGTGCGAGGCGCTCGAAGGGACCGGGATCCCAGGAGCGCGTATGCAGCCCCATGTCGTCACGCCGCCCCCGCCGCCAGGCCCCACCATGAACGAACAGAACGACAGGGGTCGGCCGCCCCTCGGCGGACGGCCCGGGCAACCACAGATCGAGCTCCAACGGACGCCCACCGTCGACGTGCCCGTAGGGGACGCCGCGAACCATCCGCACACCGTCCGCCCGCTGCGCGAAAGGTGGCAGCGCGGCGGTGTCGGGATGCGGCGCGGGGATCAGGTCGAGCAGCTCGCACGAGGTCATGCGCTGGTCCCCCACTCATGCCCCGCCAGGAAGCGCACGTCGAACTGCTGCGACACCGAGGCGAACCGCTCCGGCTCCGGTACGTACGGCGTGGCAGGCAGCCCGAGGGCTTCGGCTGGGGTACCGAGGGTCTCGAAGAACCGCTCGAAGGTGCCACCGGGACCCGCCGCGACGCCGACGATCTGGGAGTGGTGGCGCTCGATGCGATAGGCGTGCGGACAGTCCTTCGGTACGAAGCCGAAGTCTCCCGGCGTGAGCAGCCGTTCGGTCTGCCGGCCCTCGGTGTCCTCGACGAAGAGCCGGACGGCGCCCTGGGTCACGTAGAAGACCTCGTAGGTGTCCGCGTGCAGGTGCGCGGGGATGATGTCGCCCTTGGGGCCCTCGACGGTGAAGAAGTTGAAGGCGTTCTCGGTCTGCTCCCCGCCCGCGTACACGGTGATCAGGTCACCGAACAGGTGGGCGCGATCGCCTTCGCCCTTCTCGATCACGTAGGGCCTGCTCGGGTCAGCGGGGATGCGGGAGGTGCCGCGACAACGCGACGCGAACTCCATGGTCATGACTACCACCCTCTCCATGTCAGCCTGCCTGACACTCCATATGTCAGGTACCCTGACACGAGTGACTGCGGCCCGGCAAGCGGCCGCCCACCTCCGGCCCCACCGCATGCGAGGAAAGAACGTGACCGAGAACCGACGTGACCTGCCGCAACTCCTCAACGACGCCCGGCGCTGGTTCGAGGAAGGTCTCCTCGCGGCCCTGGCGGCGGACGGGGTCCCTCCGGTCACCCCGACTCAGGTGCAGCTCTTCGCCGCGCTCGACGAAGACGGCACCACCGTCTCGGAGCTGGCCCGACGCATGGGCGTCACCCGGCAGACCGCCCACCAGGCCGTACGCGCCTTGGTCGACGCCGGCCTCCTGGAACAGGCACCCGCCCCCACGTCGGGACGACAGCGCCCGATCCGGCGCACCCCTCAAGGAAAGAGCGCCCACGAGCGGGCCCGCCACGCCCTCGACCACCTCGAGACGACCTTGACCGACCGGATCGGCTCCGCCCCGATGGCGGCGCTGCGGTCCGCGCTGGAAGCCCCCTGGGGCGAGCCACCGACGGGACCGGCTGGTCGCGGTTGACCCACACATCGGCTCCGCCGGTGGTGCTGTCATCATCACGGGATGCCCCAGGAGCAGCTACTACCAGCAGGATGGACCCTGGACGAGATCCGGGAGGTCTCCGGCGATCGGAAAGCCGAGCCCCTCAGCACAGATCGAGTCGTGACCTGGCTGGACCGACCGGAAGGAAATGAACAACGGCTGCACCCTCAGATCGTCTTGGGGTTCCAGGGACTGTGCCTGGTGAAGCCGGTGGACGATGAGGACTGGTACATGGGCCACCTGGAGGACGATGGCAGCGTCTGCTGCTGGAGCGCCTACGGCGATCTGTACGAAGCGCTGCGCGGCCTCTGACATCACAGGGGTCGCCGGCCCCAGGCCGGCACGGCAAGACCCCATCCATTCAGCCCGGTTCACGGCAGCGCAAGTGAGACTGAAGCCGGCAGCCGTTCGCGGCCGGAGAAGTGATGCGCGACCGACACTGACAGGGCATCACCTGGCCATCGACAGCGCCCGACCGCCGGTTGGGCCCCGGACGAAACTCCGAGCCACCCCCAGACAGGCCGGGGATGCAACCATTCCCTTCAGAGCCGGCACCCCCGAAAGCCGACCGCGCACGAGAGAACCTAGCCGCCGCGCGCGCAGCTGTCAGACCACGTCGTCAAGGAGCCCGAGGCCTTCCGGGAACCCTTCCAGAAACTCCCGCCGCGCCGGGTCGGACTCGCGGTCTGCCATCGTCTTCAGGAGGTCGACGAACTCGCTCCGCTGACCACTCGACAGCTGGCTGACCAGGTTCCCTACACCCTCCAGGACCTTGACCGCGTCGTCCGGATCCATCTGCTCGTCCTCACAGCCCTCGATGAACCACAGGACATCGACCAGGGCCTCGGTGACGGCGTGGGTCAGAGACGTGTACTCGGACGACAAGGCAGGCTCCAGGCGGGTCACGGCGATACGGTCCGGCCATCGCACCACACACCACTGACATCACGTGCAGGCCCCTGCGCCGTCAAAGGACGCTCAACACGTCCATCGACGGCCCGCGTTGCGGAGCCGATGCGCGTTCCCCCACATCGCAGCGTCCGGACCGCCCTCCGCCGCCCCTCTGCTGCATGAACGGGCTATCTCGTCAGCCCTGCCAACCAGGGATGCCCGGGATGCATGCGGGTCAGCCAGCGGCCGAGCAGATCGCGGCGACCCTGACTCAGCAGCGGCAGAACCTCGTCGAAGTCGGATTGGTCCTTGGGTCGCGGTGACTTCGCTTTGAACAGCAGCACCAGCTCCGGCACCAGATAGGGAATGCCGTCCGCGTTCCACTCGATGATCGCGTCGTAGGGCAAGCGAAGGCTGTCGTCCCGGCGGCAGATCCATGTTCCGCCGTCGTGCGGTTCTCGGAAGACGTCGAAGAGGAATTGGTTGGTCGCCGGATCTCGCGCCCAGGTCTGATGCGTGGCCGCCAGTGTCTCGGTGTCTGCGCGTGTCCAGATTCGCCCCGAGCCCACTGCGTCAAACACGCACTCAGGGAAGAGATCCCGAACTTGCGCGAACCCCGCCGCCGGCACCGCGATCTCCAGATCGCCGTGGGGCCGCGACTGCCCTCCACGGAACAGATCCAGTGCCCATCCCGCCACGACGCACCAGGGAAGGCCGAGGACGGCCAGTCGTTCTGCGACCTGTTCCGGTCGCCAGGCCTCCGCCCATCGGGCTTCCAGTTCGTCCGGGCCCAGGATGGTGCCGCAGGGTGGCAGCGAGTCGGCCATCCATCCAACGTAGCGTCAGGAGACCACGTGCGTGGCGTAGACGGAGTGCGACGATCCGCACCCTCGTGGCAGCGACCGGACCCTCACTTCGCGGAGCGAAGGACGGGATCGATGTGTGACAGGCTCTCGTGCAGGCGACGGGCTCCGCGGGCTACACGATCGTCGGCGTCGCCCGACAGCTCCTCGCTGAGTCGCAGCCCCTCGTCCAGGTCGTTCCAGAAGATGCCGAAGACATCGACGACCGCGGTGTGGATCCAGTCGGCGTGGTTGTCGTCGGCGGCCGCCAGGGCTGACGCGACAATCGCCAGTCCGGTCTTGTCCTTTCGCCGAAGCAGAGCCTCCGCGGTCCGTCTGGTGACGTAGGTGTCACCGGTATCGAGCACGAGCTCCAGCAGGGGGTCCACGGCCTCCGGCATCTCGGCGAGACCTGCCAGGCCGTGACCGGCATCCGCCCGGTCACGCCAGTCGTCGCTACGCCCGAGTTCGCGCAGGGTCAGCACGACCGCGCGGCGCAGGTCAACGTCCACGGATTCGCCCGCCCCTCCCAGAAGTCGCGTCAACGTATCACCGCGACGCCCGGCCGAATGCCCACGCACAGCCTGCGGTCCGCCCCTACCCCGATCAGAGGCCCGGCGGTGGTGTCAGGTCGAAGCGTGCGATGACGTCGGGCAGCCAGTCGGGGCGGCCGAGTTCGAGGCCGTACTTGGCGGCGAGCTCGGGCAGCGCGTCCGGGGGCGGTGGCTGCTCGTCCTCGAACATCTCGACCACCTCGCGGAAGAAGTGCTCGAATCCGGCGGGGCTGATGATCTCGATCATCCGGGCCGGGACGGATCCCGCGTTCCACATCGTGTGCAGCTCCCCGCGCGGCTTGGTGATGTAGCCGCCGGCGCCCAGGACGACCTCGCGGTCTCCGGACCGGAAGCCGATCTCGCCCTCGGTGACGATCGAGTACTCGTCCTCCCGGGTGTGCAGATGCGGCGGAACCAGGGCGCCGACCGGGAACGGGTGCTCGACGACGGAGACCGCTCCGTCCGTGTCCGCGCCCCACAGCTTGAAGGCGACCCCTATGGAGCCGAGGAAACCCTCGGACCCCTCCCCCGGGCGGACGACGGTGAGCGGCGGTGCCGGCGATTCAGTCATGTTGATCACCTCGGTGCATTTTGGCGATACACTGGTGTTCTCCTAAAAAGTCTCCGCCGCGGACCCAGAGGTGTCAAGCTTTGAGTGAACACCAGCGTTCGACGAAATCGCGTGGCTACGAGATGCGCAAACGCGCCGAGGACGTGGACCGGACCCGGCAGCGCATCGTCGAGGCCGCCGTGCACCTGCACGGCACCGCGGGCCCGGGTGCGACGAGCATCGCCGCCATCGCCGAGCGCGCCGGGGTGACGCGGATGACCGTGTACCGGCACTTCCCGGACGACACGGCCCTGTTCGAGGCCTGCTCGGGGCACTGGATGTCGCACCAGAAGCCGCCCCGGCCCGACGAGTGGCGCACGATCTCGGACCCCGTCGAGCGACTGACGGCCGGACTCACCGACCTCTATCGCTTCTACCGCTCCGGCGAGGCGATGCTGACCCTGGTCATCCGCGACCAGCACGCCGTACCCGAGTCGATCCGCCGGGCCCGTGAGGCGATGGCCAGGCAGTACGTCGAGGTGCTGGCCGAGCCGTGGCCGGGCGATGCCGACCCGGTGCGGTGGGCGGTGATCGGCCACGCCACGGCGTTCTCCACCTGGCGCTCGCTGTGCCGGGAGCAGGCACTCACGGACCGCGAAGCGGTCGAGGTCATGGTCGCGCTGGCGGGCGTCGTCGGGGTGGGCGGTTCCGCCGGGTGAGATGCCGCGCCCGTCCGTCCCCCGCCTCGGGCCGGGGCACCCGGGAACCAGCGCTCCGCCTGCAAGGTCCTACGACCTGACCGTGCCGCAGGCAGAAGAGGAGTCCCCGTGCGCTACGTCCCCCGCGCCGACAACACCCCGCTGAAGTTGGCCCTGTTGAAGGCGTGGAACTACCTGTGTCACATGTGCCAGAAGGAAATCGCGGTCGCTCACGCCGAGATCGACCACATCGTGCCCCGCAGCCTCACCGGCCAGGCACTCAAGGATCTCAAGGACCTCTTCGGTCTGAACGACAGCTTCGACCTCGACGACCCCATGAACCTCGCCCCGATCTGCCGACCGTGCAACATGCGGAAGGGAGACGAGACCTTCAATGCCGCGCCGGCTCTGCTGATGCAGCTCAAGAAGGCCCGCCGACAGCGCGACCGGGTGATCCGCGACTGCAAGAGCTTCGGCTCTGACACCCGGGTGGCGAGGGATCTCCAGAGTGCCCTCAAGGCGGAGCTTAGTTCCCAGAAGGCCAAGGACGCCTTCATGGACCACGCTCCAGAGGTCGTGCAGAGGCTCGCGAACCTGGACGCCGACCGGGCGGACTACGTGAAGAACCGCGTCGTCGAGCTCGACGAAGAGCAACTCGAGCCCCATGACAGGCCGATCCGCTCCCTTGCCCTGCACCTCCGCAGCCGAGGCAGGGAGACGGTCTCCGTCCTCGAGGACCTGTGCGGCCACTCGTTGGCAGACCTGCTCGCCGAGCGGATGACCGACCTGGAGGAGCAGATCTGCGCACGGGTACAGGTGGAGTTCCCCTCCGTCGACGACTGGGCCAACACGACCGCCGGCCCACCCGTCATGACGCACCTGGACGTGGGCGTGGACGGCGCCGACTACGCACGGTACGGCCCAGCCGTGGAGTTCACCTTCCAGGGATTCTTCGAGAGCTACCTGACCGCGTCCCTCGTTCAGGACAGCCGTACCGGCGACGGACTGCAGGATCGGCAGGGTGAGGCCGAGGCCTCGGGGACCTTCAGCTTCACCTTGGACTGGGCCTTCTCGAGCGAGCCCGGAGACGGTGAGGTGGGCGAATGCACCATCGAGGACTGGGACAGCAGCCTCTACGTGTACTGAATCCGGCTCCTGCCCCTGCCCTCCTCAGGCCGCGACGAGCTCCCGTTCGCGGTCCGGCGTGTCGACCTTGGGCGTCTTGTTCGGCAGGGAGAGGCGGAAGACCTTGCGCCACGCGGAGTAGACCTGCTTGGGCAGCGGGCCGGTGACGTACTCCAGCTCGTACTTCTCGAACAGCGCGCGCACCTTGACCGCGACCTCGGCGTACCGGTTGCTCGGCAGGTCGGGGAACAGGTGGTGCTCGATCTGGTGCGACAGGTTGCCGGTCATGAAGTGCATGGCCTTGCTGCCGCTGATGTTGGCCGAGCCCATCATCTGGCGCAGGTACCACTGGCCGCGGGTCTCGCCGTCGATCGACCGGCGCTCGAAGACCTGGACGCCCTCGGGGAAGTGCCCGCACATGATCACCGAGTGGGACCAGAGGTTGCGGACCAGGTTCGCGGTGAACGTGGCGGCGAGCGTGGGGAGGAACGACGGACCCGACAGCAGCGGGTGGATCACGTAGTCCTTGAGCACCTGCCTGCGGATCTTGCGGCCCACGGCCTTGGCCCGCTCTCGGAACTCCGGGTTCTTGCGGCGGCGCTTGTGCAGGTTCTTGCCGAGCTCCAGGTCGTACGCGGCGATGCCGTACTCGAAGAAGCAGGCGTTGATGAAGTTCCACAGCGGCTGGCCGAGGTGGAACGGGTGCCACTTCTGGTCCTCGTCGACCCGCATGATGCCGTAGCCGAGGTCGTTGTCCTTGCCCATCACGTTCGTGTACGTGTGGTGCAGCTCGTTGTGCGAGTGCTTCCACTGGTCGGCCGGCGAGACGTGGTCCCATTCCCAGGTGGTGGAGTGGATCTTCGGGTCCCGCATCCAGTCCCACTGGCCGTGCAGGATGTTGTGCCCGATCTCCATGTTGTCCATGATCTTCGCCACGGACAGTCCTGCGGTACCGATCAGCCAGGCGGGCGGGAAGAACGAGAACAGCAGCACGCCCCTGCTGGCCAGCTCGAGCTTGCGCTGCGCCGAGATGACCTTGCGGATGTAGGCGGCGTCCTTCTCGCCGCGGCCGGCGATCACCTCGTCGCGGATCGCGTCCAGCTCGCGGCCGAGCTCCTCGATCTGCTCCGCGGTCAGGTGGGCGGTGGGGTCGATAGCGGTCAAGGTGTTCCTACCGTTCGATGTCACAGGGGCCCGCGGCCGCGGACACGCAGGTCTGGATGAGGACGCCCGGCTCGCCCTCGGTGATCTCGCCGGTGCGCAGGTCGCGGACGGCGCCCGCCTTGAGCGGCGCCACGCAGCCGAAGCAGATGCCCATGCGGCAGCCGGAGGGCATGAGCACTCCGGCCTCCTCGCCGACGTCCAGCAACGGGGTGGCGCCGTCCGCCTCGACGGTCCTGCCGGTGGCACTGAACGTGACCTCGCCGCCGTCGCCCGCTACGACCATGGCGGGGCGGAAGCGTTCGGTGTGCAGGCGCTCCCGCACCCCGTGCTCGGTCCAGTGCTCCTCGGCGGCGTCGAGCAGGCCCGCGGGGCCGCAGGCCCAGGTCTCGCGCTCGGCCCAGTCCGGTACGAGGGCGTCGAGACGGGCGATGTCGAGGATGCCGTCCGTGTCGGTGTGCACCTCGGTGAGGCGCAGCTTCTTCTCCGCCACGAGGGCGTGCAGTTCCTTGCGGAAGATCACGTCCTGCGGCTGCGGCGCGCTGTGGACCATGACGACGTCGTCGAACGCGGTGTCGCGCAGCATGCCCATCACGGGCGTGATGCCGCTGCCGGCCGTCAGGTAGAGCACCTTGGCGGGCCTGGGCCGCGGCAGCACGAAGTCACCGGTCGCCTGGTCGAGCTGGATCAGCGTGCCCGGTGTCACCCGGCGGACCAGGTGGTTGCTGACCTTGCCGCCCGGGATCGCCTTCACGGTGATCGTGACGCGGCCGTCCTGCCGGTCGGTCGGGGAGGTGAGGGAGTAGGCGCGCCACAGACGCACCCCGTCGACGTCGACCCCGACGCGCACGTACTGACCGGCCGTGTGGCCGCGCCAGCCCCGTCCCGGCCTGATCACGAGGGTCGCGGCGTCACCCGTCTCGGGGTGCACGGCCTCGATGCGACCCCGCAGGTCGGCGCCCGCGCGCAGCGGGCTGACCAGGTCGAGGTAGTCCGACGGCAGCACCGGCGTCGTGACCATCTCCAGCAGTTTCCACGCCCTGCTGCGGAGGGCTGCACTCGTCATGACACCAGCTTGCTGCGCCGCGAGGCGTAAAGTCCTGACCGTAGGACGTAAATCTGGTCGGCAGAATTGTTCGCAGGGTACAAAAAACGTGAGTCATGCATTCCGGAGGGCCAGTGAGCTGGCCCTGGACGAGAAGACAGTCACCGCGCTGCGGTCCGCGCTGAAGACCACGGCCGACGAGATCGTCCAGGCGATCATCGACGAAGTCCCTTCCTACGCCAACGCGCTTTCGGGCCGCATGGGCGGCACCATCCGCCGGGCCGTCCGGACCGCGCTCGGGCACTACCTGGACCTCGCGAGCGGGAACGCCACGGGCGGCGACGCCGGTGACGCCGCCTACGAGCTGGGCCGCGGCGAGGTGCGCGACGGCCGGTCGATGGACGCCCTGCTCAGCGCCTACCGTGTCGGCGCCCGCGTGGCCTGGCGGTGTCTGGCGGCGGGGGCCGTCCCCGCGGGGCTGCCCGCGGGCGAGGTCGCCAAGTTCGCCGAGCTGACCTTCGCCTACATCGACGAGCTGTCCGCCGCGAGCGCGGCGGGCCACGCCGACGAGCTGGCCGCCCGCGGCAGGGACCAGGAGCGCCACCTGGAGCATCTGGCCCGCGAGCTCCTCGCCGGCGCGCACCCGGACGTGCTGCTGGCCTCCGTTCAGCAGGCCGGATGGCAGCCTCCGGTCTCGCTCACCGCGGTCCTGCTGCCCGCCGCCCAGGCCCGCCCCGCGTATCGCACCCTCGACCCGAGCACCCTCGTACTCGACGATCTGCCGGACGCCACCGGCGTGCTGCTCGTCCCCGATGCCGACCGATCACGTCTGATGCGGCAGCTGACCGAACGCTCCGTGGTGGTCGGCCCGCCGCGGCCGTGGACGCGCGTGTCCGCCTCCTACGCCCGAGCCGTGCGGGCGCGCTCCCTCTCCCCCGACATTCGCGACACCGAGGAGCACCTGCCCGATCTGGTGCTGAGCGCCGACGTGGACGCGTTCGCGGATCTGCGGGCCCGAGCCCTCGCCCCGTTGCGGGCCCTGCCCGCCGCGACGGCACGGCGGCTGGAGGAGACGTTGCGGGCGTGGCTGCTGCACCAGGGCCGGCGGGACGAGGTGGCGGCGGCGCTGTTCGTCCATCCCCAGACGGTCCGCTACCGGATGCAGCAGCTGCGGTCGCTGTTCCCGGAACTCGCATCGCCGCAGCGGGTCCTCGAACTGACGCTGGCGGTCGGTCTCCGGGCCGTGTGACGCGGGGGCCGGCTGACGCGTGATTCGACCGCCCCGTGCAAGGGATGATGGGGGCCGCAACGACGGAACGTGAGGTCAGGAGATCGCATGGCGAAGCAGGTTCACCGGCCTCGTGAGGACGCGGAGTTCGATTTCATCCTCGGGATGAGCAAGGTTCCGGTCCTCGCCTACTTCACCGGGACCTGGCCCAAGGCGATCGAACCCTGCCGGGAGATGGACCTCGTCGTGGGGGACATCGCCGACGCGTACGCGGGCCGCCTGACGGCCGTACGCGCCGACATCACGCGCTGTCCGTCCGCGACCCGGCGATACGAGGTCACCGGGGCACCGTCCTGCGTCCTGCTGAAGGCGGGAGAGGCGGTGGCGCACGCCACGGGCCCCATGACCGTAGTCGAGGTACGGAGCCTCCTGGACGGCCACCTCTGAGGTGTGAGGTCAGGCAGGGGTAGCGAGCGGAGGGTGCTCGAGCACGCTGGGCTTGTACTCGACCAGCTGGATGCGGCCGTCGAAGGTGCGGTGGTCGGTCATCTCGAGAGCGACGTCGGGATAGCCGTCGTAGATGCGTTCCTCACCCGTGGCCCCGGTGATCACCGGGAACATCACGACCCGGAAGCGGTCGACGAGCCCCGCTCGCAGCAGGGACCGGCACAGGCTGAGGCTGCCGATCGTGCTGAGGAGCCCCGAACCGTTCGCCTTCATGGTGCGGACGGCCTCGACGGCGTCGTCACGGACGAGCGTGGAATTGGCCCACTTCAGGGGATCCTCCAGCGAGGAGGAGAACACCACCTTGGTCGCCTGGGTGAGCTCGTCGACGGACTCCTCTTCCTCGGGCCTGAGCCCGTCCTGGCCACCCGGTACCTCCCCCGCCGCGAATCCCGACATCAGACGGTAGGTGTTCGCTCCCATCAGGTAGGTGGCCTTGGGCTGCTCGCCCAGCCACGCGAGGTACTCGGGGCCTTCGAGGCCCCAGAATCCGGGCCACCCCTCCCCCGAAGCACAGCCGTCCAGGGAGGTGATGAAGTCGACGAGAAGCTCCGACATGGCGGTGTTCCTTCCTCAGGTGTCACGAGCTTGGACCGCCGGCGAGCCAGAAACTCATCGGCCGCTCGGTGACTGATCAGAGCCCGTCGTCGATGAGCAGCTGGGAGCTGAGGGTGTCGCACGCCCATTGCTCCCACTTGGCCGGCGGCCACGCGCGGTCGCGGGTGAGGACCAGGAAGAGCTCCGGGCTGAGGATGCCGTAGAGGATGTCGGCCGCTTCTTCGACGGGGATGGTGGGGCGGGCGCCCGGCTTCTCGGTCAGGGACTTCGCCGCTGTCGCGATCACGGTGTACCGCGGGTCCGCCTGGTCCGGCCACAGCTCCCTGATCTCCGGGTTCGTCGCCGCCGCGGCGCGGACCATGTCGTTGATGGCCGCGACGCGCTCGAGTGTGCGGCGGGTGCCGGCGACCAGCGTGACCAGCGCGGACGAAATCCGCGCCGGAGGTGACACCCCAGGCAAGTGTGCGGCAGCCCGCCCGTGTCACCGGCCCGATGACGGCTCAGAGCCAGTGAGGATGCCCTGGGCATGCTGATCCTCTGGGGCGATCTCCGTGACTGCTTCACGCGCTCGCTCGGTTCGGCCCGTTCCGCAGAGCAAGCGTACGAGTGTGTAGAGCGCGTCGCGGTCGCCGCCCGCTGCGCGCTCATGGAGCTTGTCCTCCAGCCCGCGATCGCGAAGTTCTCGGTTGAGCCGCCGGCGGGCATGGACGTCCACGCGTGCCAGGTCCTGGAGCTCTGCCAGCCGTCCGGCCCGGGCAAGCAGGTCCATGTGCCACAGATGGTGGTCATGAGCGGTGTGATCAACGGAGTAGCACTCGGCATGGACGCTCACCAACGCGATGGCGGCGTCCCAGTCACCGGCCTCTTCAGCCGCCCGCACCTGCTCGAACCATGTCACCGAACGAGTGTCGCAGCTGGGCCTGTGGGCTTGACGTTTCGGGTCCCCTGGCCGGCCCGTTCCGGATCATGGCCCAAAGTCCTACTGAGCCATCCAGAAGAAGACGGCGGTCATCCGCTTGTCCTCCAAGGTGCTGCCCGCGTAACCCGTCGCGGTGTGGATGAGGTTGGCGGAGTACAGCAGCAGACGGTTGTAGCGGGGCGGGACGCGTACGTCCTCGGTGAAGGAGTCCTCCGGCACGTAGCGGGTGCCCAGCGCGTCGACCAGGTTGTTGTGCGGGGCGAGAACCTGATTGCCGCCGACCGCGCCGCCGGGCAGGCTCTGGCGGTAGAAGCTGGTGCCGCAGTCCTTGGGCAGGTGCGGGCTGAGGTACAGGACCGCCGCGTAGCGGCACAGGCTCCGGGAGTCGGTGTGGGGGCGCGGTTCGCACTCGCCCTTGCCGACGACCTGGACGCAGTTGTGGTTGAAGGTCCCCCCGCCGGCGGGATCCACGGCCCAGATCTTCTGGGCTCCGGTGGTCTTGCGTACGAGCCTCTCCACATGGGCCAGCTCGGCCGGTTCGAGGCCGGGCATCGTGCGCAGCCCGGGCCACGGCTCGCGCTTGTGCGGGTAGCCCTCGACCCAGTCGTCCCGCTCGAGCATGCGCGCCCGCACCGCGTCGGGGTCCGGCAGGACATCGTCCAGGATCCAGTAGTCGCGGCCCCGGGTGGGCTTGCGGTACGGGAGGGCACGGATCGTGCCGGGACGTGGGGGGTTCGGCTGCACAGGGGACATGGCGGGAACGCTAGTCCCGGCGAGGACGCCGCCCGTCAAAGCACCGGCAAGGCTGCGGCAAGACATCGCCATGTAGGCAAGCAGGAGGAAAAGACGGGGTCCGTGACACGGGCAGCTGACGCGGTGAGGCTCCGGTCGGCGGTGAACACCGACCGGGCGCTTCTACGTTCCTCGGCGGTCCTCGATCTGGAGGGAGAGGTGTTGCCATGACTGGAGGTGTCGGGCCAGTTCGTCGAGCAAAGGGCCATGGACTTGGGGCAGGCGCTCGTCAGGGAGGAAGTGGACGGTGGTCCCGGTCGTGGAGTCGTCCGCGACCGGTTGCAGGCCGGTGGTGGGCACGCCGTGTTCGTAGCGCTGGGTCCAGGAGCCGTCGAGGCGGCGGTTGGTGTGGACGAGCCAGGTGCTGAGTGCCGCGACGACGGACATGCCCCGGCGCGCGTGGGTGTCGGGCAGGGCCGGCGCGTGGGGGTGGTCGAAGAACCGGAGGTCCTTCGTGGCCATGACCGGCTTCTTCACGATGTTCCCGTCCTCGTCGCGGCGCGTGTCGGTGCCCCGTCCGTCGTCGGCGACGGCCACGGAACCGTCGGGGAGGAGGGTGATCCGGCAGTGCCCGCCGTTGCCGGATTCGGCCTCGTCCGCCGCGTAGGCGACGACTTCCAGGATCAGGTGCACGGTGCCGCCGGGCGCGAAGGCGGCGGGGCTCCGGCGGATGTGCGCGAGATGGTCGAGGTCGACGGTGCTTGCCCAGTCGTGCGTGGTGTTGCGCCAGGAGGCCCTTGGTGTGTCCATCCCCGCAGTATGCGGGGACGGCCGAGGCCGGGAACGGGCGCCCCGAGCCGGTCGGGCCGGTGGCCGGCTACCTCAGTTCACGGGCGAAGAAGGCCCCCACCTCGTGGCGCAGTTGAGCCAGTGTCGCGGCGGCGGCCGCGGTGCCTACGAGTGCCTTGCGTGTCGCCGCTGTCACGAGCCCGGCGGTCTGGAGTTGTGGGACGAGCGAGCCGTAGTCGGTGAACGCCCAGTGGTTGGTGTCGCTGAGGCGGGCGCGGTGGGCGGGCTGGTCTTTCCAGGAGGATTCGATGCGGTCGGCGCCTTCGAAGCCGTCGGTGCGGAAGAGCAGGAGGGGGCGGCCGAAGTCGGTCGGTGTGCCGTACAGGTCGAGGTAGCCCTCAAGGTTCGCGACGGCGTTGACGCGGACGTCGGGGCGGGCCGCGTACACCACTGCCGTACCGCCGGCCGAGTGGCCGTACATGCCGATCCGGCGGTGGTCGATGACCGGGGCCAGTGGCAGGGAGCGGAGCCGGTCGATGACCAGGCGGAGGTCGGCGATGCGCGTGTCGATCATCGTGCGGAACGTGGCCGGGTCCGGCGGGCCGACGAGGACGGTCCTGCGCATCCCGGTGGGCAGTTCCACCTGGGACGCGTCGCCGGGGTGGTCGACCAGGACGACGACGCGGCCGTGGCCGGCGAGGTCCTCGGCGAGGCTCGTGCCCAGGGTGCGGGAGTCGCCGCCGCCCGGTGAGTACACCAGCGCGGGGTGTCTGCCGGGCAGGGGTGGCGCCCCCTCGTGGCTGTGGGTGAGGACCGCGCCCCAGTCCACCGCTCCCTGTTGCGGCAGACCGGGATGGACGAGTGGTGCGTACTCGGCGAACACCGTGGCTTCGTTCGGGGTGAGTTGGGGCGCGCGCGGGAAGCCGCGCACCGTGCGGGCCGGGTACAGGATGGTCAGCATCAGCTCGCGCAGGCCGCCGACCCATGGGTCCGTGCGGGTGGGGTCGGTCAGATGGACCCTGCACCTGCCCACCGGGTGCGGGCCTGTCGGCGCGGGCAGCCGGAGGCGGGGGTGCCCGGGTCGACGGGTGGCGGACGCGGCCGTGGGCAGCAGGGCGGCGGCGCTCCCGAATAGGGTGCCTTGCAGAAGGGTGCGTCGGGACGTCATGCGAGCCATCGTCGACGCGGGATCGTCAGGGCGCGAAGGTTCAGGTTCTGGCCGAAAGGCCGGCCGGGGGCGAGGAGTTGTGGAGTGCTGCGCATCCACTTCACGGCACGGGACATCGCACGGATCCGTTTCGCTCCGCGTCCCGCGCCGCTTCAGGAGTTGCACGCGGCCCTGGCAGCGGCCGTGAATCGGCAGGGCGGGCCGTTGCTTGCGCCGTGGCGTGGTCGGGTCCTTCGCTCGCTTCCGGCCACCGCGGCTCCGCTCGCGGACCTGGTTCCGGCAGGCCGGCCGCCCCTCTTCCTCGATGTCCTCGGCGAGAGCCTGAGCGACAGTTTCGAGCAGATCCGCGTCACCGGCTCGGGCTTCGTCCGCTCCGAACTGGAGCGTGTGTACGGGGGCCTGCCCGCTCCCGCCTGGATCCGCGGGCTGCACGCGAGCGACGGCTCGGGCTGGCGCACGCTGTACCGCGCGCAACAGGCCGCTTACGAGGCGGTGCTCGCCCCGGTCTGGTCCGTCGTGCAGCAGCGGCACCGTGAGGAGTTCACGCGCTACGCCCTCACGGTCGCCGAGCACGGGGTGGCCGGCACGCTGGCCCGTCTGGCTCCGGACAGTCGCCTCGACGACGGGGTGTGGGCGTGGCCGGGCGCGGCGACGGCAGGGGCGACGGAGATCCGGGACATCCGGCTCGCGGGGCGCGGCCTCGTGCTCCTGCCCACCTTCCATCACCCGGCGGGCCCGTTGCTCCAGGACTCCCCTGGCCGTCCGGTGGTCCTGACGTATCCGGCCGCCGGGCCGTCCGCGCTCCCGCCCACGGCGGGGCGCCCGGACGTCGACGCCGAGGCGCTCGCCGCCGTTCTGGGCCGCACGCGGCTCGACGCCCTGCGTCTCCTCGCCGAGCCCCACACCACCACGTCCCTGGCCCGCGCCCTCGATGTCAGCAACGCGACAGCCTCGGCGCACGCGGCGGCACTCCGATCGGCGGGCATGACGACGACGACCCGTACCGGCCGCTCGGTCACCCACAGACGTACGGCGCTCGGCACGCTCGTCGCGGGCGTCTGACCGGGCAGACTCAAGCCGCCGTCCTGCCCATGCCCGCACGGCTCCGGGGTGGGCTGCCGCGCGGGCGCCAAGACGTGACGAACGCACGGCGGCACGGCTCAGGAGCCCGGGATGGCAGGATGACGCGGTGTCCGACTCTCCGCGTGCGCCGTGGCTGCGCGGCATCGCCTTCAATCCGGCGGCGCCCTCCGACGTCCTGATACGCCTCCTGGATCGCGCGGCGGGTGAGTCCGGCCTGCGGATGTGCGAGGGGCGTGCCCTCCCTGACGCCGTCGTCGACGCCGCGCTGCGTCATCCGGACCCGGTCGTCCGCCGCGCGTTCGCCCGCAACCCGTACGTCGACCCGGCCCGGCTCACCCCGTTGGCGACCGACCCGTCGGGAATCGTCCGCGCGTGGCTCGCCGGCGGACCCCGTGGCTACCCCCGACGGGTCCGACCACTGCCGGACGGCATCCTTCTGGCCCTCCTGACGGCTCGGGAGGCGGGCGAGGACGGCAAGCTCACCGTGGACGAGATCGTCGCCGAGCTCGACTCGTCCCGGCAGATCCCGCTGTCGTTCTTCCGCTCCATGGCCGGCCGCGAACGCCCCGAACTCCGCGTCCTGGCGACCTGGAGGTGGGAGTCGCTCACCCCGGACCAGCGGGCGAGGCTGCTCGACGACCCCGACCCCACGGTCCGTGAGGCGGCGCGGGACAAGAACTGGGCGACGGATCCGGGGCAGGTGGAGGCCAGGCTGCCGTCCTTCAGCCCGCGGAACGCATGGGTGTTCGCTACCTGCGCCCTGTCCCCCGCGCTCATCGAGCAGTGCTTCGCCGACGGCACGGAGCACCTCCTGACCCGCAACAAGTACATCCCGGCCCACACCGTCGCCCGGCTCGCCCGCCACCCCGAAGCTCAGGTCCGCGCGGAGGTCGCGACCCGTCCCGACCTGGGACCGGACCTGGCCGCGGAGTTGAGGCAGGACGAGCACGAGGGAGTACGGACACGTGCTCGCCTGCACCCCTTCATCCGTACCTGGGCCGAGTCCTCGGCGATGGAGTGGGGCGTCGACCACGGACCTGACTGCCCTTGCCCGATCGGTGAACCGTTCACCCAGCCGCACACCGATCCGGCCGTCGGCCCGTCCCCCGACTGGTTCGCCGCCTGCGCGGTGGCCGAGGAACCCGAGCGCCGCCGTGTCGCGGCGAGTTGGCCGGGCCTGTCGGCCGAACTCGTCGAAACGCTCGCGCAGGACTCCGACGAAGAGGTGAGGATCCGACTGGCCTGCCACCACCCGCTCGCGCCGCCGCACCTCCTGACCGAGGTCTACGTCACGCGCTCCGCCCACCGTCCCCACCTACTGACCCTGCCCGCGTTCCCCCGTACCGGCTGGGCCCACCACATCGACCATCCGGATCCCGAGGTACGAGCCCTGGCCGCAGCGGATCCCGCCGTGCCCGCCCCTCCGCTCGCGGACCCCGACGCAACGGTGCGCCGGGCAGCCGCCACCAACCCGAACCTGACACCGGAGACCCTGGAGGCCCTCCTCTCCGACCCGCAGACCGCCGAGGGAGCAGCGGCCAACCCGGCCCTACCCGTTGCACGCATGCACGCTCTGCTCGACCAGTGCCTGAACGACACCAGCAACCCGCCGACGGCTGCCCCGCGCTGACACTCCAGCGCGACGGCTACAAGAGACCTGCCGCAACGCCCTGCATGACGTGGTCGAGGACCGTGCGCAGCCATGGTTCGCGCACGGCCGGCAACCGGACCAAGGCGTGCTGGAACGTCGCCCGGTCGGCCCGGAGCGGGTGGTCGGGAAGCAGGGGAAGCGGGTCGTCGCGGAGTACGTCTCGGGGCATGCGGCCTGACGGGGGCACCGGCGGGTACGGCTGTTGGGCCCGTCCGCTCCCTCGAGTCCACAGCAGGCACCGCCGCGCTTCTCCGGAATCAGCCGGGTTCCACGGATGTCACCGGGAGCGATGACGCTCGCTCCGGGCGTGCCGTCGGACAGGGCACGGACCGGCGCGTAGATGCCACGTGCCGCCGCCTCGCCCGGCCCGACCTCGTCCCACATCCGCCACGGCCCTCCCCACGGGTCGGGGTCAACGGCAAAGGTCCCGGACCTCATAAGTACGGGACCCCGGATCCGGTCCGTGCAGCAATCCCGACTTCTCGAACAAGAGGCGGTCCTATGATCGCGCTCATGAGTTCCGCCCTGATCCTCATAGACCTGATGCCGCGCATCGTCGCCCTCCCCCTCGCCCCGTACTCCGGTGACGAAGTGCTGGCGCGCAGCCGCGAGTTGGCCGATGCGTTCCGGGCACGGGAGTTGCCCGTCGTGACGGTGCGGGTGGAACGTCCGGACGTCGACGTGCAGCCGCCGGGCAGCGGATTCGCCGACGGCCTGGTGGCCGACGGCGACCTCGTCGTGGTCAAGCGCAGCATCGGCGCCTTCTACGGCACCGGTCTGGACGAGCGGTTGCGCGCCCTGGGCGTGGACACCCTGGTGATCGCCGGTCTTGTCACGACGATGGGCGTCGAGTCCACCGCACGGGCCGCGTCCGACCACGGCTACCAGGTGGAGTTCGTGGCCGACGCGATGTCCGGACTGGCCGCGGACGAACACGACTTCGCGGTGGATCGGATCTTTCCGCGTTTCGGCGAGGTGAGGAAGACCGCCGATTACCGGTGACGCCGCCCGGCCGGTCCCCGCCGGCCGCCGGAGCGAGGGAGCTAACGCCACCCTGTCCGCGCTCTCACCCACTCCACCGCCGCTTCACCCTGCGCGCGCTGGAAGCCCCGCAAGGTCGGCAGTCCCGGCGGCGGGGGCTTGGCGGAGTGGCGCAGGAAATAGCCGGCCAGGGCGATCAGCACGGTCGTGACATCTTCGGCGTCGGCCCCGCGGGCGCACAGATGCTCGTCGAGAACGCTCATGGCATCCGGTGCGCCCTGCATGATCACGCTCGGGCCCATCGCCACGACGTCGAACCAGGCGGCACCGACCGCGGCCCACGGCCAGTCGACCACCACGACGCGGTCCTCGGTCAGCAGAACGTTGTCCGCGCGCAGATCGCCGTGGATCAAGGCGCTGCCGGCCGCCGCGGTCGTCCAGTCGGCCTCTCGCTCGACGAGACGCCCGAGATGGCGCCGCGCCCAGGGGGCGAGCCAACTCAGCTCGCCCGTCTTGTCCTCGCAGGCAGCGGCGAGCCACCGCCAGCCTCGAAAGTCCTCACCGATGCGGTCGGCGAGGGTCGGCGCCTGGATCGGCGAGGGGTCGAGCTGCGCGGACAGCTCGGCAGCCGCCGTGAGGACGCGGTGGAGTTCGTCCGGCCGCCATGGCTGGGCCGGCGTCCTGCCGTCGATGTCTTCGAGGACCAGGACGACCCAGCCTTCGAGGTCCAGGGACGTCAGCAGGGCCGGCACGGGGGCGGTGGCCGGCAAGGCTGCCGTGATCCTGGCCTCGGCCCGGTGCAGGTCAGGAGTGTCAGGGTTGGGTTCGGGCCCGACGGCCTTCACGAAGACCCGTCGACCGTCGGCAAGGCGCACGCGAGCGGCGACACCGGGCGAGAAGCCCCCGGCCTGGGTGACCGCGAGCTCGACGGCTGCCCCCAGGGAGGCCTCGACCTGGCTCCTCACGCTGGAGGGAACAGCCCACCAGTCGACGCGTACGCCCGCCGCCGCGGGCACATCGGTGGTCTCGGCACGTGCTTGTCTCCCCATGTCCATATGTTCCAGGCGGGGTCGACGGGGAGCAACCAGATTTCGTGCTACCGCCAGTGGATCCAGTCCCCGTGCGGGTGCGTGAAAGCGGTGGGTGCGCCGTCGACGGTGAGGACGAACGGCGAGGTCTCGAAGCGGGGTGTCCCGACGTCGGCGACCACGCCCGGCGCCTCGTTCGCGATCCAGACGACGCCGAGCTCGCGGGTCAGCTCCGCGAAATCGGCGCGGACCCGCGGCGTCACGTAGGCCAGCACCGCCGAGTGGAACACCACGACCCGCGCTTCCCGGGGTGCCTGCGCGACGAGGTCCGGCAGCGCTTCGAGCAGGTCGCCCTCGTGGACGGGCACGGGATGGCGCTGCGCGGTCGCCAGGGCGGAGACGAGGCGTTCGCGGCGCGCCGTCTGCCCCGGCCACACCAGGCATTCGAGCCAGGACCGGTCCTCGGGGTCCGACGGGTCGAGCGGGTTGAGGTCGATCCCGGCTGCCCATGTCACCTCGGGCATCCGCAGCTCCGGGTACGGCCCGTCCGCTCGGCAGCGCAGTGTCGGCGCCTGCGGGTCGCGGCCGGTCAGACGTGTGTGGCCGTAGTCGTAGGAGTACCGGTCGACCTGCAGGCACAGTCCGGCGCTCGCGCCGACCTCGATCAGCGCGAGGGGCCCGTCGAGCGCCGCCAGGGCGGGCAGGAGCGTCGCGCAGCGGCCCGGCTCGTTGGTCTGGGTGCGCCGGGCCAGCATCGTCGCCCGCAGCCCCTCGGCCTGCGAGGTGGCCAACTCCCGCAGCGTGTCCGCGTCGGGCCCCGTGCGCAGCATGTGCCCGGCCGCGGCGAACAGCAGGTTCGGCTGTCGTTTGTCAGCGGGCAGGGTGCTCAGGAACTCCAGCACGTCCGGGTCGGACGCCACCGCGCGGGCCAGCGTCTCGTAGGCGGCGGATCGCCCCGCCGCCTCGTTCTCGGCGAAACGGCGGTAGTTCTCCGCCGTCGTCACCTGATCGTCCAAGCCTGTCATCGCCATGGCGTGATCATATGGGCGGGCCCGTTCCCCACAGGATTCCCCTTCGTGCCGGGATCTCCGCCAGAAGTCGCCGCGCGCTAGACCATCGGCCGACGACGCGCCGACAGGGCGCGCCGTTGACTGGGGGCATGACGACGGACAGGTCCGGACCGACGAATCCGGCGGGGCGGGCTCTCGCTCCCGACTTGGCGCGGGGCTTCATGCTGCTGTTCATCGCGGTGGCCAACTCCCACTACTTCCTGCGGGGTTCCCGGATCTTCGGGGGCTTTCCGCAGGGCGGGTCCGTGATCGACTCGGTCACCACGTGGTCGATCTCCACGTTTGTCGACGGCCGGGCGTTCCCGATGTTCGGTCTGCTCTTCGGGTACGGGGTGGCTCACATCGTGCGCCGGCAGACCGCGTCCCGGCCGCGGGACGTGCGGCGGCTGTTGTGGCGGCGCGGCTCGGCCCTCGTGGTCGTGGGCTCGCTGCACGCGCTGCTCCTGTACGTCGGTGACATCCTGGCCGCCTATGGGGTGCTGCTGTTCGTGGGGGCCTGGATGGTGCGCTGGCGGGACCGCCGGCTTCTCCTGACCGCCTTGTTGTTTTTCGTGCTGACTTCGTTGCCGAGTGCTGCTTCGTCGGCGGTGAGCAGTGATCCGCCGGATCCTTCGATGCTGCCTCCGGACGTGGGGACGATGTTCGCGGCCCGCATGGAAGTGGCGCCCGTGGTGGCGCTGCTCGGGCCGATCGGGTTCCTGTGCCCGCTGGCGGTCGGGCTGTGGGCGGGGCGGCGCCGGATTCTGGAGGAGCCCGAGCGGAACCGGACCCTTCTGCGGGTCACGGCCGCGGCCGGGATCGGCATGGCGACGCTCGGCGCTCAGCCCGCCGCGCTGATGGCTGCCGGGGTCGTCGACGTCGCCGGCCCGCAGGCGCTCGAGGTGATCGGGCCGCTGCATGATGCCACGGGGGTTCTCGGCGGGTTCGGGTACGCGGCGCTGCTGGCGCTGGTCGCGGCGCGGGTCGGTTCGCGGCGGGGGCGTGTGGTGAGCGCGGTCGCCGCTGTCGGCCGGCGGTCGATGACCTGCTACCTCGCGCAGTCGGTGGTGTGGGCGGTGGTGTTCACCCCGTTCCTGCTGGACCTCTCCGGGAAGCTGACCGTCACCACGACGGCACTCCTGGCCACAGCCGTCTGGTCGGCGACCGTGCTTCTGGCCCACTCCATGCAACGGCACGGGCGGCGCGGCCCGTTCGAGGTCCTGGTGCGGCGCGTCACCTACGGCCGAGCCGATCTACGGGACGCTCGAAGGGCGTCGTCCGGGTCGCGGAAGTCCCGTGGCCACGGTCACGAACCTCCCGTGCACCTTCAGAGTGGAGTGGGGCTCACCGAGCCCGGCGGCGCCGGCGAGGCCGTCGAACTCGCGGACGGGGACCGGCTGTAGGCCGACTCCGGGCGCGGACAGCGCCGTCGGGCCCGCGACGAAACACGTCGCGGGCCCGACGGGCGGTCTCCGGTGACGGATCAGCCGGTGGTCCAGACGACCGGCTTGTCGCTGTAGGCGTCGCCGTCGTCGAACTCGGCGCCCGTGACATCACCGCTGCGGGACGCGGCGAGCGAGCAGGTCTCGAACGACGCTCCCTTGCCGAACTCGGCCGGTGCGGATTCCTTGTCGCACTTGCCCGGGATGTCACCGATCAGCGAGACGCCGGTGCTCTGGCCACCGTCGAGCAGGCCCCGCAGCTGCACGTACGCGCGCGACAGGTTGGTGTCGCCCACGTTCTCCACCTTCATCTTGATGAAGTACGGCGTCAGGCCCTTCGCTCGCGCACCGAACTGGGACATGTCGGCCTCGGCGCCCTTGTCGATCGCCGTGACGGTGATGGCGAGGGTGCCCTTCTTCTTGGCGTACTCGAAGGGCAGGACCGCCTTGTCGCCGACCTTGAGCCCGGTACCCGGCGCGGTGACATCACCTGCGGGCTGGGCGTCGCCACCCTCGCTCCCGGCGGCGTCGGCGCTCGGGCTCTCCTGCTCCGGAGTGGGCGCCGTCGCCGCGGGCGACTCCTTCTCCTTCGCCCCGTCCTCGCTGTCGCCGCCGCACGCCGTGAGTCCGAGGCCGAGCGTGGTGACCAGAGCGGCCGTCAGTGCGATACGTGCCTTGCGCATGTACGAAACCTTCGCTATTGGGTGAGTTCTCCGCCGTTACGGCGATGTCCCGCGCAGTTTGTCAGGCCTGTGTGCATGTTTGGTGCGCGTGAGGTGGCGGAGACGTCTGGGCAAGCCGAATCCCGCGCCGGAGCCCGCGGAACCACACGTATCTGCCGAACGGGGACTCGAAGCCCCATGAGGTGTTCGGGAAGCTGCCGGCCACGAGCGGAACGTGGGTGCGGTTGCCGGCCGGACTGACGCCGTGCTCCCGTCACTCCAGGGGAAGCGCCGCCCCACGCTCGTGCGGTGGCCTGGGTCCGTGGATCCGCCGCTCATGGGCCTGGATCGGGACATCGTTGATACTGGCCTCGCGCCGCCGCATCAGGCCGTCGGCGTCGAACTCCCAGAGTTCATTGCCGTAGGACCGCCAGTGCCGACCGGCCGGGTCCCGCCATTCGTACTGGAAGCGCACGGCGATCCGGTCGTCGCCGAAGGTCCACAGTTCCTTGCGCAGGGCGTAGTCGAGTTCGCGTTCCCACTTCGCGGCGAGGAAGGCTCGGATCTCGTCCCTGCCGGTCACGAAGGTGTCGCGGTTGCGCCATACCGAGTCCGGTGTGTAGGCGAGCGACACCCGGTCGGGATCACGCGTGTTCCACGCGTCCTCGGCCGCCTGCACCTTGGCCACGGCGTCGGCTTCGCTGAACGGCGGTACCGGAGGACGGGCCGGGGTCGTCTGCTGGATCCGGGTGTCACGGGAGGAGTTCACTGCGACCACTCCGAGTTCTCGATGACGGTCACGAAGTCGGTCCGTACGAATCCCGGAGCGAAGCGGGCGAGGACATCGGCCTTGACGTTCCCGAACGCGGTGGCCGGCCGGTGCGCGATGCCCTCGGTAAACGCTTCCAGGATCCGCCGCTTGAAGTCCGGCCGCGGATGCGCGGCCACGACCGCGTCCCGCTGGTCCTGTGTGGTCTCGTCGAACCCGAGCCCCAGGACGTCGACTTCGACGCCCGCGGTGACCAGGGCCACCTCCGGCTCCATGTGGTACGGGATCTCCGGCGTCGTGTGCAGGGCGATCGCGGTCCATGCCGTCCGGGTGCGCTCCGGGGGCAGTCCGTGCCGCGTCAGAAAGTCGCGGGCCGCGTCGGCTCCGTCGATCTCGAAGCGCTGTGCGGAGGTGGCGTACTTCGGGGTCAGCCCCAGGTCGTGGAACAGCGCTGCCACGTAGAGGAGTTCGGGGTCGTAGTCCAGACCACGGCGGCGGCCGCGCAGGGCGCCGAAGAGGTAGACGCGGCGCGAATGGTCGTAGAGCAGGGTGCCCGCGGTGTCGCGGACCAGTTCGGTCGCCTCCTGGGCGAGCGCGCTGTCGGGGATCTCGATGCCGGCGATGCGTGTGGTCACGGTCGGTCGTCTCCTGGTCGGTCGCCTGCCGAGTGCGGGCGATGCGGTGCGGTGCGTTGCGTTGCGTTGCGTTCAGCCTGCCGTCCGCGCACGCTCGCGCACCATGTCCTTCCAGACATGAACCCCACACATATGGCCATGACATCGCGCTAGCCTGGAGAGATGAGAACCGGTGAGCGCCCCCTGCGCCGAATCGTCTGCGTACTCGCGTACGAGGGCGTACGACTGCTCGACGTCACGGCCCCGCTGGAGGTCTTCAGCACGGCGGTCGATCTGGGGGCCCGCTACGAGGTGGTCCTGCTGTCCCCGGACGGCGGACCTGTCACCACCTCGTCCGGGACCCGGCTGCTCACGGACCCGGTCGACGCGCTCACGGGGCGCGTCCACACGTTGATCGTGCCCGGCTCCCCCGCGCTGCCCCGGCGACTGCCGGACGGACTGGCCGACGCCGTCCGCACGCTCCACTCCGCGTCCTGGCGCACCGCGTCCGTGTGCACCGGCGCCTTCGCGCTCGCGGAGGCCGGGCTGCTGCGGGATCGACGCGCCACCACGCACTGGCGGCACACGGCCACGCTGGCACAGCGCCACCCCGACATCGACGTCGACGCCGACGCCATCTTCGTGCGGGACGGACGGATCTTCACCTCGGCGGGCGTGAGCGCGGGACTCGACCTGGCCCTGGCCCTCGTGGAGGCCGACGAAGGGCCTGACCTGGCCCGGGAAGTGGCTCGCGACCTGGTGGTCTTCCTTCAGCGCCCGGGCGGGCAGTCCCAGTTCTCCGTGGCCACGCGCACCCCCGCGTCGCGGCACAGCGGCCTGACCGCACTCCTCAGGTCGATCGACGCGGACCCCGCCGCGGACCACTCCCTGCCGGAACTCGCCCGGCGGGCGGGCCTCAGCGCCCGCCATCTCACGCGGCTGTTCCGCGACGAGATCGGCGACACCCCCGGCGGCTACGTCGAGTCGGTCCGCCTCGAAGCCGCCCGGACCCTGCTCGACTCGGGCGGGACGGTGACCGCGACGGCTCGACTCAGCGGCCTGGGCAGCGACGAGACGTTGCGGCGGGTGTTCCTGCGGCATCTGGGAGTGACGCCCTCGGCGTACCGCGCGAGGTTCCGTACGACAGGGCGCGGCGGGTCCGAGGGCGGCCGGGCTCGCGGCGCGGCGCAATCGGCCGACCGAATCGCTGAGAGCCGCTGACGGATGTCCGCCCCCGTCCGCGCATCCGCCGGGGCGTGGTGCGCATGGCGCTGCCCGAGCCCCTCCGGGCGGACAATGGAACCAGGACCGCGCTGCCGCGATCCGGTCGCCGGCACCCTCGAGATCCCTGGAGGAACGCCATGTCGCACACCGCCGAGTGGACCGCCCGCCTACACCTGTCGGAGGAGGAGCGCCGGACCGAGGTTCGGGTCGATCTCGACACCGGCTCCGCGCACCTCACGGGCAGCGGCACCGCCCGCTGCAACCCCGTCGACACCGACGTCCCCGCGATCGGTGACGAACTCGCCGCCGCCCGCGCTCTGGAGCAGCTGGCCGCACAGTTGAAGAGGAACGCGTACCACGACATGGAGGCGGCCGGTAATTCTCGCAAGTCCCGTATCGCGCAGCTCGGTTGGCCGGAGATGACCAGGTCCTAGGGCCTGTCTGACCATTCCCTTCTGCTCCGCGACGCCTGGCACGCACTCTCGCCGCACCGGGCGTAAGGCCAAGTACATCCAGTACGAGGCCTTGCGCCCGGCACGCCGAGAGCACGCACCAGACGCCGCGGAGCCGTCCTTCGGACGACGAAGGGAATGGTCAGACAGGCCCTAGCCGCACGCAGGCGCCCGGGCCCGCGGGCCCGGGCGCTCCCTTGTGTTTCCCGCCCGACGCGCACGGCGCCGACCGGCCACGCGCTCGCGGACCGGCGAGGTTCGGACAACCCGAGGGATCCCGCGCGTCGACGCAATCGACGCTCTTGCGGGATTCCTATGGATCAGTCAATCTTTCGCCTGGCAGCCCAGGATGACGAACAGCGCGGCATTCCCGTCGTTGATTTGTCATGCCCCTGGCATGTCGATCGGTGTTTTCCGTCCGCCGGCCCCGGCAGGGTCCCGGCTCGACAACCCCCACAGCAACGCACCACCGATGAGGAGGACCCCTCACATGTTCGTGATGCGTGACAGACGGCGCAGACGCGCCGCCGCCGGTGCCGTAGCCGTCGCGGCTCTCGCCCTCGGCTCCCTCTCCGCCCTCCCGGCCCAGGCCGCCGGATCCGCGACCCAAGGCGTCATCCTGAACGCCGGCGCGGACGGGACCGTCGCCAACAGCTACATCGTCACCCTGCGCGAATCCGCCGCCCAGGCGGAGACCGCGAAGGGCCGGGCGGTGGCGACGAAGTTCGGCGCCAAGATCAAGCGGACCTACACGGCCGCGCTCAACGGCTACTCCGTCGAGCTCTCCCAGGCCCAGGCCAAGAAGCTCGCCGCCGACCCGGCCGTCGAGACCGTCAGCCAGAACCGGGTCTTCCACGTCGACGGCACGCAGCCCTCCCCGCCGTCCTGGGGCCTCGACCGGCTGGACCAGAAGGCCCTGCCGCTCAACCAGAGCTACACCTACCCGGACAGCGCGGGCCAGGGCGTCACGGCGTACATCATCGACACCGGCGTCCGCATCACCCATAGCGACTTCGGCGGCCGGGCCTCCTACGGCTACGACGCGATCGACAACGACAACACCGCGCAGGACGGGCACGGCCACGGCACCCACGTCGCGGGCACCGTCGCGGGCAACTCGTACGGCGTCGCCAAGAAGGCGAAGATCGTCGGCGTCCGCGTCCTGGACAACTCCGGTTCCGGGACCACCGACCAGGTCGTCGCGGGCATCGACTGGGTGACCCAGAACGCCGTCAAGCCGGCCGTGGCCAACATGAGCCTGGGCGGCGGCGTCGACACGGTCCTGGACGACGCCGTGCGCCGCTCGATCGCCTCCGGTGTCACCTACGCCGTCGCCGCCGGCAACGACGGGGCCAACGCCTCCAACTACTCGCCGGCCCGTGTCGCCGAGGCCATCACCGTAGGCGCCACCACGTCCTCCGACGCCCGCGCCAGCTACTCGAACTACGGCAGCATCCTGGACATCTTCGCTCCGGGCTCCTCCATCACGTCGTCCTGGAACACCAGCGACTCGGCCACCAACACCATCTCCGGCACGTCGATGGCCACCCCGCACGTGGTCGGCGCCGCCGCCCTCTACCTGGGCGCCAACCCGACGGCCACTCCGTCGCAGGTCTCCTCGGCGCTCACCACGGCCGCCACCCCGAACGTGGTGACCAGCCCGGGCACCGGCTCGCCGAACAAGCTCCTGTACGTCGGCGACGGCGGCACCACACCGCCGCCCACCGGCGACCGCTTCGAGAACACCACGAGCTACGCGATCAACGACAACGCGACCGTGGAGTCCCCGATCACCGTCTCCGGCGTCAGCGGCAACGCCCCCTCCGGTCTGCAGGTGCCGGTGAACATCGTCCACACCTACATCGGTGACCTCCAGGTCCAGCTGATCGCCCCCGACGGCACGGCGTACACCCTGAAGGCCTTCGGCACCGGCGGCAGCGCGGACAACATCAACACCACGTACACCGTCAACGCCTCCTCCGAGGTCGCCAACGGCACGTGGAAACTCCGGGTCACGGACAACGCGTCCTACGACACCGGCAGGATCAGCTCCTGGGCCCTGCAGTTCTGACGCCCAAATCCTGAAACCCCGCGCATGACAGGGGCGGCCGCCTGTGCGGCCGCCCCTTCTCCGTGTGACCGGTGGACAAGAGGGAACCGGACGGCGCCCACACCCGGGCAGGGCCTGGAAGGATGCGTCCACGTCCGGGCACTCGCGGGACCGCCCCGAGGCAGGACCGCCGCGGGAGCCGCATCGAGGGAAGGCGCGCATGGAAAGCAGGAGTGGGGATGCTCAGGCCGCACGTCGTCTCGTCGGGTGCGTGACAGGCCCGGTCGCCGGAGTGGTCGGCTCCTATGCCGGGACGACGATGCTGGGGAGGGCCTGGAACGACTGCGAGATCGGCATCAACGCGTCGGCCAACTTCTTCTCCCTCATCCCTGTCTTCTTCGCACTGTGGCTGGTCATCTCCGTGCTGTGGATGCTCGCCTTCGGATTCCTGGGCGGCCGCAGCATCGTGGCGGCTTCGATCGTCTCCGTCCTTGTGACTCTGGGGACTTACTGGTTGATGATGTCCATGCTTGGAGCCCCCTCGGGATACCCCGTCAGCGTGGCCGAGTGCGCCCCCGACAATGCTCCGGCGTGGTGGCCTGATTGGCTCCCGCTCTGACTTCTCCCGACAGATCGTGCCGCTCCAACTCATGGACCGGCGAAGCGGCTTGACGGCGGGGCCAGGTGTAACAGAAGCTGTTGCAACTAGGAGGGGTGATGGCGGCCAACAGTCGGTTGACCCTTGCGACGCATACGCTGGCCTGGCTTGCGCTCGCGCAGCGGCGTGGCCAGGAGGTGCTCACCTCGGAGCAGGTCGCAGCCAGCGTCAACACCAACGCCGTGATCATCCGGCGCAGCCTCGGTGACTTACGCCGGGCCGGCCTGGTGGAGGTGCGCCGCGGTGCCGGTGCGGGCTGGAGTCTGGCCCGTGAGCCCGAGGACATCACCCTGCTGGAGGTGTACGACGCCGTCGACGCGCAGCCGCCGTTCGGTCTGCACCACACCGAGCCCAACCTGGAGTGCCCGGTCGGTCGAGGCATCCGGCCCGCGCTGGGCGGGGTCTACGGGCGGGTCGAGCAAGCGATGCGGGCGGAGCTGGCGGACACGTCCATCGCCGATGTTCTCCGCGAGTCGCTGGCGAACTAGGCGGCGGGTCGCCCCCGGACGCGCGCACGGCCGGCGGTCACCATGCCACTTGTTGTAACAAGAATTGTTCCGACAGTTCGATGAGGAGTCAGAGTCGTGAATCCCCTACGGTGTCCGGTCGTCGAACTGCGGCAGTACACGCTGCACCCAGGACAGCGGGACGTGCTGATCGATCTGTTCGACCGGGAGTTCGTCGAGTCTCAGGAGGACGCGGGCGCGACCCTGCTCGGGCAGTTCCGTGACCTGGACGATCCCGACCGGTTCGTCTGGCTCCGCGGCTTCGACGACATGCGGCGTCGCGCCGAGGCGCTGGAGAGTTTCTACGGCGGGCCGGTCTGGCGGGCGCACCGCGACGAGGCCAACGCGACCATGGTCGACTCCGACGACGTGCTGTTGCTGCGGCCGGCCTCGCCCCAAAGCGGCTTCCCCGTGCCGGTCGACGCCCGGCCGGCTCCCGGCGAACCGGCGCCTCGGTCACCGTCGTCGTTCCTCGCCACGGTCTGGTACGGCCGCGGCCCGTTCGACGCCGCGTTCGTCGAGTTCTTCGAGCGGCGCGTGCGCCCCGTGCTCGCCGAGACCGGCTGCGAGCCCTTGGCGTATCTGCAGTCGGAGCACGCCGAGAACACCTTCCCCGCGCTGCCGGTGCGGACGAACGAGGAGGTCTTCGTCTGGTTCGCGCGTTTCGCCGACGAAGGCCGCATGGACGACCGTCTGAAGCGCTTGGAGCACTCGGAGCGCTGGCGCGAGGAGGTCCTGCCGACTCTTTCGGAGCGTTGGGCCAGGGCTCCGCAACAGCTGCGGCTTGCACCCACCGGGCGGTCGGCGCTGCGGTGAGCCCCGAAGCGGGGGTTCGCGCCCAAAGGCAGCCGGGGGACCTCAGCCTGCGGATCTGCACCGAGGCTCCGCAAGGTCGATACGGATGCATGGCGGCGGACATCGACACTCTCGCGGCTCGTCACCTATCTCGCGATTGTCCTGTTCGCGGAGTGCGCTGGGCGTCCCGGCCACTTCGCTCCGACGTGAACGATGTGGAGAAGTGGGCCCGGATCCGTGTGCGGATCCACGCGAGTGTGCCGCTCGGACGCCGAACAGGCCTGGCAGGGGCGGCCGTTCATTAGATCTCGGGTGGGCTGCGTGGTTTGATCCACGTCACCGCTCCCCCGGAGCAGCGACACCCGTCGAACGGGCGTCGCCGTTCCTGCGGTCGAGGCCCGCAGTCCCCAGCGGGGCCACCCCCTCTTGTGGATCCATCCATGCGAAAGGGAAGTACTGAAATGAACTCCGCTCACCAGCTTCAGACCGTCGAGCTCACCGACGCCGACCTCGACGCCGTCTCCGGCGGCGTGGCCCCGCACGCCTCCATCATGGCGGGTCCGCAGGTCGTCAGCGACGCTTCACTCCTCGCGCAGGCCGGCGCCGTCCAGGACCAGGTCCTCGGTGCGGTCGGCCAGTACGGCGACTTCGGCGTCAGCGTCTCTCTCTGACCGCCACCGCCCGCCTGCGCGACGTCAGTGCGTCATTGACCGCGCAAGCCAGGGTTTGGCCGCCGACCGCTCCGGCGCGCTGACCCACCGTGGGGGCATCTCCGCAAGGAGATGCCCCCACGGCTGTCTGCAAGCGGACGGCTCAGTGGCTGAGCAGCCAGCCGATCCGGTCGTAGGCCAGGAGCTGGTAGGCGACCATGACCATCAGGAGCCAACGGGCGGCGCGGCGCAGGCCCGCCCAGTGCAGTGCGGCCACCGCGCCGAAGAACACGGCGAGTTCGAGCAGCAGACGCAGCGGGCCCGGGGTGTCGACGGAACCCGGATCACCTCGCGAGGGGTCGTCCGGGACGGTGAAGGTGCCCCAGGCCAAGCCCACGGCGACCGGTAGCGCGATGACGAGGATCCAGCGCCACGGGGCCGGTGTCCGGCGCCAGGCCCAGATGCCGAAGCAGGCCAGCGAGGTCAGTTCGAGGAGGAAGCGGACGGCGAGCAGGGCGTCGTTGTCGGCGAAAGCCAGCGTGGTCGTGCTCGTCGCCGTCATCGGACGCCCTCGGCCGGCAGGTGGGGGCGGTGCGCGACGACGCATCTGACGGGCGTCGACCTGGTCTGTATGGAGTGGCGTCGGTCTGCGGCGGAGCCGGGCATGGTGGTCAGGTCCTCTCCGGGTGGGTCGGGGTCGCTGTCGTCCCTGTCAGCACCTGGTCGACCAGCTGCTCGACGTAGTCGGCTCCGATCGGTCGGCCGGTGACCAGAAGCCGGTAGTAGAGGGCGCCGGCCAGCTGGTCGAAGAGCACCTCGGAGGAGGTGCCGGCGGGCAGCGCGCCTCGCGCTCGGGCGTGGTCGAGCAGGGTGAGCGGCAGCGCGTTGCGCCGGGCGAACATTCCGCGTACCGCGTCGCCCACGTCCGGATGCCGGGCGGCGGCCGCCACCAGTTCGGCGACGACCCCGGCCGACCGGTCCGTCTCCCCCGCGTCCCGGCCGACGCGGCGCATCCGGTCGAGCCCGGTCGCGATGGCGGTGAGGTAGACGGTCAGGTCGTGGCGGATGTTGCCGGTGTCGGCGACCTCCACGTCGTCCTGGAGCTTGGCGACGAGCGCGACGAGCAGGTGATCCTTTGTGGGCCACCTGCGGTACAGCGTGGTCTTGGCGACGGCGGCACGGCCGGCCACCTCGTCGATGGCGAACCTGTCGTAGCCCCGCTCGACCAGGAGCGCGTGGGCGGCCTGCAGGATCCGCGCGTCGGCGTCCTCGCTGCGGGGGCGGCCTCTGCGTGCGGGGGGTGCCACGAGGTGTCCTCCTCCTCGACCGGCCCTCCCGTGTCCTCTCAGCGGAGCGCGGGCCGGGCAACTGGCATTTCGCTACTGCCGTTTCGTTATGCAGAGTAGGAGCGCCCGTCGCTTTACGCAACGCTCGTAGCGTAAATGCCGGGCGCACGGATCAGCGACGGACCTCGCGTCCGCCGCGCGCGGCGTCCGTGGCGGCGTGGGCGATGTTGCGCGCCATGCCTCCGAACACGACGGCGTGGAACGGCGAGACCGACCACCAGTAGGCGTGGCCGAGCAGTCCGCGCGGGTGGAACAGGGCGCGCTGCCGGTATCGGGTGTGCCCGCGCTCGTCGGTGTCGACGCGTAGTTCGAGCCAGGCCAGGCCCGGCAGCCGCATCTCGGCGCGCAGCCGCAGGAGGCGTACCGGTTCGATCTCCTCGACGCGCCAGAAGTCCAGGGAGTCACCGGCCCGCAGCCGCTCGGCGTCGCGGCGTCCGCGGCGCAGGCCGACCCCGCCGACGAAGCGGTCGAGCCAGCCGCGTACGGCCCAGGCGAGCGGGAAGGAGTACCAGCCGTTGTCGCCCCCGATGCCCTCGATCACCCGCCAGAGCGCCTCCGGGCTCGCGGCGACGGGGAGTTCGCGTACGTCCTCGTACAGGCTGCCGCCGGCCCAGTCCGGATCGGTCGGCAGCGGGTCGCTCGGGGCGCCGGGCACCGCGGCCGAGGACCAGCGGGTGGCGACCTGGGCCTCCCGGACCCGCTGGAGCGCGAGGGAGAGCGCCTCGTCGAAGGGCAGCGGATGCCCCGGCGGGTCGGGGACGTAGCGGGCGATGTCGTGCTCGTCGCAGACCACCTCGTGCCGCAGCGATTCGGTGAGCGGCCGCGCGATCGAGGCGGGGACGGGTGTGACGAGTCCGACCCAGTGGCTGGACAGCCGGGGCGTGAGGACCGGGACGGGGACGATGAGGCGTCGCGGCAGCCCGGCGACGGCGGCGTAACGGAGCATCATGTCCCGGTACGTGAGCACGTCGGGCCCGCCGATGTCGAAGGCCCGGTCGATGTCGGCGGGCAGGCCGGCCGCACCGACGAGGTAGCGCAGGACATCGCGGACACCGATGGGCTGGGTACGGGTGTGCACCCAGCTCGGGGTGACCATCACGGGCAGGCGTTCGGTCAGGTAGCGGAGCATCTCGAAGGACGCCGAACCGGACCCGATCACGACGGCGGCGCGCAGTACGGCGGCGGGCACGGGGGCGTCGAGGAAGATCCGGCCGACCTCCGCGCGGGAGCGCAGGTGCGGCGAGAGGGATCGCTCGGGGACGCCGTGCGGGGTGAGTCCCCCGAGGTAGACGATCCTGCGCACCCCGGCGGCGTGCGCCTGCTCGGCGAAGATCCGGGCCGCGCGCCGGTCGGTCTCCTCGAAGTCGGGCCCGCTGCCGAGGGCGTGCACGAGGTAGTAGGCGACGTCGACGCCCCGCAGCGCGGCCCCGACGGACTCGGCGTCGGTGACGTCGCCGCGTACGGACTCGACCTGCGGAGCCCAGGGGTGGTCGCGGAGTTTGGCGGGTGTGCGGACCAGACACCGGACGCGATGGCCCGCGTCGAGCAGTTCGGGAACGAGGCGCCCGCCGATGTACCCGGAGGCTCCGGTGACGAGGCAGTGCAGCGGCTCCTGGTGCCGGTGCCTGCCGCTCGCGGTCTCGCTCATCGCTGTCTCCTCCGGGTCGCACGGGCTGCCTGTACGGCTGGTCGTCGCGCACCGGTCCGGTCCGGTCAGCGACGGCGCGCTCGGCGGTGACGACGAGGGAGCCAGCGGTGCCGCTCCCTCGCCGGTGACCGTCGGCACCGGCACGTCGCCGTAGCCGCCGTGCCGGTGCCGACCCGAACACCTACCGCACTGCTTCGGTGCGACCGGCACACCCGGATGCATCGGACGGACGATCGGAACCGCTCTTCCGGGACAGTGCGCTCGGCCACCACGCGCGCGGGCCGATGTCGATCACCAGGGCCGGCACCAGGAGCGAGCGGACGACCAGGGTGTCGAGCAGGACGCCGAAGGCCACGATGAAGGCGATCTGCACGAGGAAGGCCAGCGGGATGACCATGAGCGCGGCGAAGGTCGCGGCGAGCACGACGCCCGCCGAGGTGATCACTCCGCCGGTCGTGGTCAGCCCGCGGAGCACGCCCTGCCGGGTGCCGTGGACCAGGGCCTCCTCCCGTACGCGGGACATCAGGAAGATGTTGTAGTCGACTCCGAGCGCCACGAGGAAGACGAATCCGTAGAGCGGCACCGAGGCGTCCGTACCGCTGAAGCCGAGGACGTGCTCGAAGACGAGCGTCGAGACCCCCAGGGTCGCGAGGAAGTTCAGTGCGACGGTCGCCACGAGCAGGACGGGTACGAGGAGCGAGCGCAGCAGGAGGACGAGGATCAGCAGGATGATGCCGAGCACGATCGGGATGATCAGGGCCCGGTCGTCCGCGGCGGTCTGCTGGGTGTCGTACTGCTGCGCCGTGTAGCCGCCGACGAGGGCGTCCGCGCCGTCGACCCGGTGCAGGTTCGCCCGCAGCCGCTCGACGGTGGCCTTTGCGGCGTCGCTGTCGGCGGCGTCGGTGAGGGTGGCGTCGATGCGCACGCGCCCGTCGACGACGAGGGGTGCACCGGGACCGGGCCTTCCCGTGGTGGTGAGCGGCGCGGCGGAGGCCACGCCCTCGGTCTTCTCCGCGGCGGTCCGCACCGCCTCGGCGCGGTCGGCGTCGGCGATGACGACGGCCGGGTTGCCGGAGCCCGCGGGGAAGTGCTCGCCGAGCGTCCGCTGGGCGGCGACCGAGGGCGCGTCGTTGACGAAGATCTCGTCGAGCGGGACGCCCTTGGCGGAGAGCGAAGGGGCGAAAGCCGCGCACACGGCCAGGACCAGCGCGGTCCCCGCCCACACCCGTCGCGGGCGGCGGTCCACCGTCGCGGCGACGCGCTGCCACACGCGGTGCCCCTCGACCGAGGCGTCCGCCTCCTTCGGCCGGGACGGCCAGTAGGCGGCGCGGCCGAGCAGGGCGAGGACCGCCGGCAGGAACGTCACGGTCGTGAGCACGGCGCAGACGATGCCGATGGCGCCGACGGGGCCGAGGGCACGGTTGTTGGTGAGGTCGCTCGCGAGCAGCGCGAGCAGGCCGAGCGCCACCGTGCCGGCGCTCGCCGTGATCGCGCCGAAGGACCTGCGGACGGCGGCGCGGGAGGCCTCGAACCGGTCGCCGCGCAGGGCGAGTTCCTCCCGGAAGCGGGCGGCGAGGAGCAGCGCGTAGTCGGTCGCGGCGCCGATGACGAGGATCGACAGGATTCCCTGCACCTGGCCGTCGACGCGCACCACGTCCCGGTCGGCGAGCGCGTAGACCACCGCGCAGGCGAGCCCCAGGGCGAACACCGCGCCCATGATGATCACGAAGGGCAGCAACAGGCTGCGGTAGACGAGCAGCAGGATCAGCAGGACCGCGCCGAGGGCGACGCCGAGCAGCAGTCCGTCGATCCCGGCGAAGGCGTCGGACAGGTCGGCCTGGCTCGCCGCCGGTCCCGCGAGCTGCGCGGTGACGCCCGGCACGCGCTCCGCCGCCGCGCGCACCTCGTCGAGGACCTCCGGCAGCTCTTCGCCGAGGTCGGGCTTCAGCTGTACGACGGCCTGCAGGGCCTCGCCGTCCTCGGAGAGCAGCGCCGGCGAGGGGCGTCCGACGATCCCGGTGTCCCCCGCGAGGCCTGCGACGGCCGCGGTGGCCGACTGCCGTTGCGCGCCGGTGACGGGTGCGCCGTCCGCGGTCCACACGACGATGGCGGGCAGGGTCTCGGACCGGTCGAACTCCTTGCCCGCGTCGAGCACTCGGGTGGACTCGGCGCTCTGCGGCAGGAAGGCGGCCTGGTCGTTGGTGGCGACCTCGCCCAGCTTGCCCGCGTAGGGGCCGAGCGTGCCGCCGACCCCCAGCCAGACGATCAGCAGGACGAGCGGTACGAGCCACCTGGCCCAGCGCGGTGCGGTTCTCATGACATCCCCGGAAAGACAACGGACGACGGACGGCGAGCGGTGAGCGGTGAACGCCGGGCGACCGGCCCTCAGGACCGGTCGGCGGACGGGACTCCCGTAAATTAACTCAACAATAAAGTATCTCAATGATTGAGTGATCGTACTCTAGAGGCATGAGCGGTCCCGGCGCACCCACACCCCCTCTTCCCGACGAGAGCCCCGTCGGGTTGCAGTCGTTCGCGGTTCTTCTGCGCCGGATGAACGGCGAGTTCAACCGGATCGCCCAGGAGTTCGCCCACACACAGGGCCTGCACCTCACGGATGTGCAGGCGCTCATCGCGATCCTCGACGCCGAGACGGAGGCGCCGGACGAGCCCATGACGCCGAGCCGCCTGCGCGGGCAGCTCAACCTGACGTCGGGGGCGGTGACCGCCTGCCTCGACCGGCTGGAGAAGGCCGGGCACATCCGGCGGGTTCGCGCGGCCGACGACCGCCGCGTGGTGCACCTGTACTACGCGGAGGGGGCCAAGGCGGTGGCGCGTGACGCCTTCCGCCCGCTGGCCCGCGCCACCGACGCCGCCCGGAGCCACTTCACGGCGGAGGAACTCGGCGTCGTGGCCCGGTTCCTGGCCGAGATGAACCAGGAACTGACTCTGTCCCGCTGACCCGGCCGCTCCCGGCGGCCCCCGGCCGGTCCGCCGGGTCGCCTCCGACCGGGTCCACGCCGTCCGCCGGTACGGCACGTACCGGCGGACCGATGATCACTCGTACCGGTACTTCAGGGAGTCCGCCTCCGCCTGCTCGACGTCGGCGATCGTCAGCTCCGGCATCCGCAGCTGCGCCAGGGTCACCTCGGCGGAGGTCGGCTGGGCATCGGCTGCCAGCCACTCCTCCGGCTTCCAGGCACCGCTGCGCAGGAGCGATTTGGGGCAGTGCGGGTAGACCTCCTCGATCCCCACGACGAGCGCGCTGGCCGGCGGCTTCCCGACGGCGGTCAGCTGCGACAGCAGCTCCGGACGGGTGGAGACGCACGCCCGGCCGTTCACCCTGAGCGTCGTGGTGCGTCCCGGGATGACGAACAGCAGCCCGGCCCGCCCGGTGGCGATCACGTTCTGCAGGGTGTCCAGACGCTTGTTGCCGGTCGCGTCCGGTATCGCCACCGTCCGCGCGTCCAGGACGGAGACGAATCCGGCCGGGCCGCCGCGCGGGGAGACGTCGCAGTTGCCCTCGGCGTCCGCGCTGGCGACCAGGACCAGCGACGCACAGTGGATCAACTTCCGGGTCTGTTCCGTGAGTTCGGTCATCTGCTTGCGCACGGCCGCGTCGCTCGGGAGGGCATAGACACGGCGCAGGGTCTCCTGGTCGGACACGGCGTCGAGACGGAGCGAGTCGAAGGCGGTGAGGGCACGAGGTGCAGGTGCTGTCATGGCTCCGGACCTTGAAAGGGCCGACCTGTGATCGATCTCGGTCGGCGAGGGCGAGGACATGGCGGGGTCACACGTGCCGACCCCGCAGGTCTTGACCGCCTGATCATCACATTCCGGCGAAACCCACAGCGTCAGCCGCCTTCGCGGTGACGGCTCATGACGACGGTGACGGGCCCCTCACCGGGCACCGCCTCGATGAGCCGCACGATGACGAGGTTCTTCCCGTCCGGGCTGCGGACACAGAAGGGGCGCTCGTCCGCCAGCTCGTCATAGGGCAGCTCGGTCACCGGCTCCCGCTCGATGCCCCGTACGCAGTCGGCGGGACTCAGCACGTACCCGGCGGCCACGAACGCGTCACTGTCCTCGGGCAGCACGAACTCGCCGTCGGCCACCTCCAGATACCAGTCCGCGGTCTCGGCCGGGACGACCTTCCCGGCCGAGAGGTCGAACTCGTAGTCGGGGTCGGGGGCGGTGAGTTCGGCGTCCTGGTAGTCGGGGACGTACACGGGCTCGGACGAGGACGAGGACGAGGACGAGACCGACGGGCGGGGCGACGCGGCGCGGTGCCCATCAGAAGCCCCGGAGGCACCCGAGGCGTCCGAGGCGTCGCGGCGGGCGCCTTCCCGGCGGTCCTCGAGGTAGTACCCCGCACCTGCGAGAGCCACGAGAACAGCGGCACCGTGCGCGCCGGCAGCGGGCCGTGTCGCTCCACGACCTGCTTGAGGGAGGGACCGGGTATGTAGGCGGTGGCGAGCCAGGGCGTGGGTGCGTCGACGCCCGAGTCCACCACCTGGGCGGTGAACAGGCCGTGGATGCGCCGGGCGCTCGCCACCTCGTCGGCGAAACGCCTGCGGAACTCCGGGTCGGCGGCGAACTCACCCCGCACCGCCTTCAGGGCGATGGGCCGCCCGCCCGGCGTATGGGCCAGGTACACGATCCCCATGCCTCCCGCGCCGAGCCGGGCGCGCAGACGGTAGCCGCCGATCTCTCGAGGATCGTCGGCCGACAGGGGGACGTGGGCGAACTGCGCCCCGGGAGGCCAGGTGCATGCCGTCACGGGCCGTCTTGCCGAACCCGGCCAGGAACTCGTCGCCGTACGCCTGCGCGTCCGACTCCACCCGGACGACGAGCCCGGAGTCTCCGAGCCGGACCCGGTCCCCCGCCCGCGGGCCGTGGACGGTGGCGTACTCCTGGTGCTCGATGTGCCGGCCGGCGCCCGGCGCGCAGTGATCGCTGTGTCGGGCGCATGCCGTACGCGGCAGCCCGGTCGAAGTCCAGGCGGGGATTCGCCTCGAAGTAGTGGAAGTGCGAGGTGACACTCACCGGCACGTCCGCCGTGTTGCGGACCTCCACAGTGACGGCCGGTTCGGGTTCGGGCAGGGCGTCCCGGTGGGGCAGGACGGCACCGGGGGCCGCGGCGTCGTGCTCCACGTCGCCGAAGGGCGCGCTGATGACCGCCAGCCGGGTGCCGTCGTCGAACACGGCCTCGACCTGGATCTCCGTGACGACGTCGGTCACGCCGGGGAGCACGTCGGCCGGGCCGAGCACGGCGCGACCGCGCTCGAGGGCGTCGGCGAGGCGGAGCCCGTCGCGCGCCGCCTCGCAGACGGTGTCGGCGATCAGTGCGGTCGCCTCCGGCACGTTGAGACGCAGGCCGCGCCCCAGACGCGTCCGTGCGAGCTCGGCGGCCGTGAAGAGCAGCAGCCGGTCGCGCTCGGTGGGGGGCAAGGGCATGATGCCCCTGATCCGCCGGCCTGGTCACAAGCATGCTGACGCTTCCTTCTCTCCGGAACGCCAGAACGGAATGTGCGGCCACCGTGGCACTGCCTGAAATATCAATCAAGGTTCCGGTAACAGCTGCTCCAGCTCGTTCGAGGGGAGTGGGGAACGACGAGTCGGAGAGCAGCCTCGGCCGACCCCGCACAGGCCCCGCGCCGGACGCCGGACCTGCGTGGATGGCGGCTAGCGACCCAGCCCGTCGACCTCGGCGGCGATGGCCTCGCTCAGCAGGGTCCGGGCATGGGCGAGCTGGAGCGTGCCGCTGAGCCAGCGCATGCTCAGCCCCTCCAGGAGGGCGGTGAGACGCTCGGAGGCTCCGGCGAGGGCAACGGCCGGGGCGGTCGGACGGACCCCGCCCAGCAGCGCCGCCACCTCGTGGACCCAGGTCAGCGTCGACCTCGCGAGGTCCTCGCGCAGGTCGGGCTCGAAGACGGCACTGGCCCGCAACTCACCCCAGGCCGTGCTGTTCTCCCGGACTTCCGGGGTGTCCTGGAGTTCCAGCAGGAGCGTCCGCTCCAGCTCCTCGCGCGGGCTCAGCGGCGCGGCATCCGGATCCACCTGGGTCGTGTAGTGCTCGGCGCGGTCGCTGATGAACTCCAGCGTCTTGCGCAGGATCCCGGTGCGGTCCTTGAAGTGGTAGTAGATCAGCGCGGTGGACACGCCCGCCTCGGCGGCCAGTTCCTCCACGCGCAGGCCACGGACCCCGCGCCGGGCGATCAGCCGGGCGGCGGCTTCGAGGATCTGAGTGCTGCGAGACGCCATGCCCCGAATCCTATCCGGCACCCTCGCGCGACGATCACGGGCCCTGACCGACACGACCGTCATCGCTCGACCATAGTTGACTAAACATTCAGTCAACATGCGAGACTGGTGGTTCAGACCACCCAGGAGGGGATCACGTGGCGACGGACCGCCGAACGGCGATCTTGGAAGGTGCGGCCCGACTCATAGCCCGGCGAGGAGTCCGCGGGCTGCGCATGGAGGAGCTCGCGGCCGAGGCCGGAGTGTCCACCGCGCTGATCTACTACCACTTCAAGGACCGGGCCGGCACGCTGCGCCACACTCTGGAGTTCATCAGCGACCGCGCCGATCGGTACACGAACGACGCGGACGATCCCGCCGACCCGCAAAACGCCCTCCAGGAGCTGGAACAGTCCTTGCTCCTGGAGTTCCAGGACACACCCGAGGTCCGGGAGAACAGCACGGCCTGGGGCGAGCTGCGCGCCAGCGCGGTCTTCGAGCCCGAACTGCGCGGAGATCTGGCCATGGCCACGCTGGCCTGGGTGCATGACGTCGCGGAGCTCCTCGGCCGGGTCCGTCCGACGGCTCCGGCACCGGCACTCACCGCTGCCGCGGAGAGACTCACCGGCCTCCTCGAAGGACTCAGCACGCGCTGGCTGAGCGGCGCGCTGCCCCTGACGCACGCCCGCGAACTGCTGAGGGAGGCCATCTCCGTCGAGACCGGGCGGCTGGGCCACTGAGCACACGCCGGCCGCCACGGCCTCCGGCCTCAGCTCTCGATGAGCCGCAGACCTCCGTCGTACCGCGCCGTGGCGCCCTTGCCCATCGTGATCCCTGTGCTCTTGTCGCCGTACCGCAGCGTGGTGGCGCGGCCGGAGAGCGAGCGGACGGTGACCTCGGTCAGGGCCCGGTCGGCCCAGGAGACGTCCAGTTCGAAGCCGCCGCGGGCGCGGATGCCGGTGAAGGTGCCGGTCGGCCACTGAGCGGGGAGGGCCTTGAGCAGGTCGATGTGGTCCAGGGAGCTCGCGGCGATCGCCTGGACGAAGGCGCGTGCGCCGCCGATGTTGCCGTCGATCTGGAACGGCGGGTGGGCGTCGAACAGGTTGGGATAGACGCCGCCGTGGTAGTTCATGTCGATCGTGCCGTGGTCGGAGGTGACGGGCTGGGTCAGGTTCCGTAGCGCCTGCATCGTCTTGTCGGGGTCGCCGAGGGTGGCCCACAGGTTGGCGTTCCAGGCCGCCGACCAGCCTGTCGGGCCGATGCCCCGGGCGGTCAGGGAGACGCGCGCGGCCGCTGCCAGGTCCGGGGAGACGTCCGGGGTGAGCTGCCGGCCGGGGAAGAGGCCCCACAGGTGGGAGACGTGGCGGTGGTGGTTTTCGGGGTCGTCCCGGTCGGGGTACCACTCCTGCACCTGGCCCCAGCTGCCGATCGCGGGCACGTGCAGCCGTCCGCGCAGGTCGGTCACGGTCGCGCGGTAGTCGGCGTCGAGACCGAGGATCCGGGAGGCCTCGGCGAAGTTGCCGAAGGCGTCCCAGACCAGCTCCTGGTCGAGGCTGACGCCGTCCTCGTACGGGCGCATCTCGGCTCCGGCCTCGAAGCCGGCGCGGGTGACCCGCCACGGTGCGGCGATGGTCTGTTCCGGCGTCCACGTCTCGGGCACGACCAGCTTGCCGGTGCCGTCGTCGACGAGCAGGTCCTCGAAGTACTCGCAGACCTCCTTCAGTACCGGGTAGGCGCGTTCCCGCAGGAAGGTCTCGTCCAGTGTGTACGTGTAGTGGTCCCACAGGTGCCAGGCCAGCCAGGCGCAGCCCGCGGGCAGCCAGTCCCAGCCGAGCCCCCCGGAGACGTTGCTCGAGACGCGGACGGTCCAGCCGCGCACCGGTTGCGTCGTGCCCGGCTTGTGGACGGCCTCCTGGGTGGCCCGGCGCCAGGACGGTATCTGGGTGTGCAGGTAGTCGACCAGCGGGTCGATGGTGCCCGGCAGGTTGCCCGGGTCGCAGAGCCAGTAGCACATCTGGATGTTGATGTCGTGGTGGTAGTCCGAGCTCCAGGGCGGCGAGTCGGAGACGTTCCACAGCCCCTGGAGGTTGAGGGGCAGCCCGCCGGGGCGCGACGTGGAGATCACGAGGTAGCGGGCGAACTGGTAGTAGAGCGCATAGAGTTGCGGGTCCGGTGTCGTCTGGTTGTTCTCCACCCGCTGGAAGGTGGGGGCGGCGAGCTGAGTGTCGTCGGACCCGGCGAGGGTGATGCTCTGGCGCGAGAACAGGGCGTCGAAGTCGTCGAGGTGCCGGCTCCGGAGGGACCGCGTTCCGCGGGCGAGTGCCGCCGTCGTGTCCCGGGTCGCGTCGGCGAGCGGATCCGTGGCGGACCGGAAGGACCGCCCGGCGTCGGGCACGTAGTCGGTGCGCGCCCCGACGATCACGGTCAGGGTGGTGGCGCCCGTGAACGACGTCGAGGCGGTGGGCTGATCGGCGGTGAGCGGGCGGGATCCGGGCGCGTCCACGAGCACCTGCCATCCGTAGCGGACGCCGGCGCCCCCGATCCCGCCCGAGACGGACAGCCGGCCCGGCCGGGCCAGGGTGGTGCCCGACGTGCGGCCACCGCCGTCGACGACCCTGACGGACCCCGACAGGGCGTGGCTCGCGGAGGCCGAGACGGTCGTGACGACGACCTGGTCCGGGAAACTGGCGAAGGTCTCGCGGACGTACTGACGCTTCTTGTAGGTGTAGCTGACCGTGACGACGCCCGTCTCCAGGTCGAGTTCACGCCGGTGGTCACGGATCAGGGCGGGGTCGTGGCCGAGGTCGATGTAGACGTTTCCGAGCGCCTTATAGCTGCCCATCGAGCCGTAGTCGCCACTGGGGTTCTCGCCTCCGCTCCACAGGGAGCCTTCGTTGAGGGCGAGGTGTTCGCGGGCGCCGCCGCCGACCAGGGCGGCGAGGCGGCCGTTGCCGACCGGGAGCCCCTCCATGAGGATCCGGTCGCTGTCGGCCGCGCCCGCCATGACGACCCGCAGGGCCTCCCGCGCCGCTCCCCCGGCCGCCGCGTCGGCGGGCTGCGCGGCCGCCGCTTCGGTTTCCCCCACGTACGTCGCGATCACCGGCGCGGCAGCCACGAGGCCTCCGAGCTTGAGGAAGGTGCGACGATCGGGCCCCGAACTCCCGGGCTCGTTCATGGTGGTCGTCCTCTCTGGTGTGTCTACGGACTTTTACGGCGCGCGGACGACGACCGGGGCCGTCGAGCAAATACCGGGCTGCGCAGGCGACTTGAACCCATCAGGTGTGCGGGAGGGACGCCCCGACGGTGCCTCCCCGAGCTAGCGCCGACTGTGCTGCACCCCTGTGCAGCGCGTCAAGAGAAAGGTCGGGCCTTTACTGTGCCGTCACCCGGCGAAACCAGAGGTATCGCTTACTACTTGGGGGTACTACCGGGGAGAGAATCACTGGGCTTCCACTCCACGCCCCGAATAGATCGGATGTCAGAACTGGACCACTCGCTCCCCCTAGAAGCCGGCGGTCCTGCGGACGCTACGGGTGAGGACATGGAGCGGGTCGGATCCGTCGCGCCGGGGCCGGGGGCCGTCCGCCTCTGGAGCGATGCGCGTTCCGGCGTCGCTGCGGGTCCATTCCCGGATCGCGAACCGCTCGACGATCGCCCATCGCCCGTCCCGTCGGGCCAGGTGATCGACGTAGCGGAAGCCGCTCGTGAAGTTGCGCCGCGCGTCGTCGGCGGGTGAGCCCCAGTGCACGGCCGTGCCGTACGTCTCCGACACCGCGTGGTCGCCGAGCAGTTCGACGCTGTGGTTGCCGATGATGTGCTGGGTCCCGTCGAACGTCCGGAGCAGAGGTTCGACCCATGCGAGGTACGCGTCCACGGGACCGCTGAAGCCGGTGTAGTGGTCCACGCCGTCGGGATGGTAGGCGGAGCGGACCAGGTCGAGGTCGAGGCGGTCGACGCCGCGGCAGTACCGCAGAACCACTTCGTGGATCAGCTGCCGGTCGGACAGTTCACGTAGGGACAGGGACGAGCTCAGGCCTGTTCGCATGCTCAGGACCCTACGAGGCAGAACCAAGCAAATGCTAGGTCGATGCGGAGCGCGAGCGGGGTTCGTGGGAGTGGGCTCGTCCGCAGAGCTGCGCGGCCCACGTAGGGCACTTCAACTCCGCGTCGCGTCGAGTCGGTTCCCTATACCGAAGCCCGCTGCCGACCGTGACCCCGGCCCGTCCGGATCCTGGCGTGATTGCGATGCCTCGGGGCCAGGCACGGGCCGTGACACCGCATGAGCGTGGCGGCGAGCAGTCGGCCCACCCCGTCGAAGCCGGGCCGAAACCTGTCGGTATCCCGGCAAACATCGCTCCAGCGATGATCAACGGATCGAGTTAACGTCCCCGGTTCCCCATGGTCCGGGGCGCGGAGCGGCCCCTAGCGTCGACTCGGACCTGGACGGATGCCCATCCGCACAGCTCCCTTGCCCGACGACGCCCGCAGACGTGCCACCCCCGCTCTGAACAAGGAGAGTTCGCCCCGATGACTGTCGACTCGAGCCCGGAAGTACAGCCGGAGTCAGCCCAGCAAACCAGCCTCGGCACGGCGGCGGCCCGCAACCTCGCCACCACCACCAAATCCGCTCCGCAGATGCAGGAGATCACCTCCCGGTGGCTGCTGCGGATGCTCCCCTGGGTGGAGACCAAGGGCGGCGTCTACCGGGTGAACCGCCGCCTGACCTACACCGTCGGCGACGGACGCGTGGACTTCATCCAGGACGGCGGCAACGTCCGGGTCATCCCCCGCGAGCTCGGCGAACTGGCCATGCTGCGCGGCTTCGACGACGTGGAGGTTCTGGCCGCCCTCGCCGACCGCTGTGTCCAGCGCGACTTCGAGGCCGGCGAGACGCTGGTGGAGCGCGGGCAGGGAGCCGACAAGCTCCACCTCATCGCCCACGGCCGCATCAACCAGACGTCCGTCGGCGAGTACGGCGACGAGGTCGCCCTGGACGTCCTGGCCGACGGCGACCGCTTCGGTGACCACGCCCTGCTGGACGGCAGCGGCCCGTGGCAGCACACCGCCACCGCCGCGACCGCGGGCACCCTCCTCACCCTGTCGCGCGCCGACTTCGAGTCGGTGCTCGCCACCGCGCCGGCCCTGCGGGACCACATCGCCCGGTTCACCTCGCTCCCCCACCAGCGGCAGAACCACCGCGGTGAGGCGGAGATCGCGATGTCGGCCGGCCACGTCGGGGAGCACGAGCTGCCCGGCGCGTTCGTCGACTACGAGCTCAACCCGCGCGAGTACGAGCTCTCGGTCGCCCAGACGATTCTGCGGATCCACACGAGGGTCGCCGACCTCTACAACGAGCCGATGAACCAGACCAAGGAGCAACTCCGGCTCACCATCGAGGCGTTGCGGGAACGCCAGGAGCACGAGCTCATCAACAACAAGGAGTTCGGCCTCCTCAACAACGCCGACTTCAAGCAGCGCCTCCAGCCGCACTCCGGCCCGCCCACCCCGGACGACCTGGACGAGCTGCTGTGCCGCCGCCGCGGGTCGAAGTTCTTCCTCGCGCACCCCAAGACGATCGCGGCGATCGGGCGCGAGTTCAACGCCCGGGGGCTCTACCCGGACCACGTCGACCTCGGCGGCCAGCAGGTCCCGGCGTGGCGCGGCGTTCCGATCCTGCCGTGCAACAAGATCCCCATCACGAAGGAGCGGACCAGCTCCATCCTCTGCATGCGTACCGGCGAGGACAACCAGGGCGTCATCGGTCTGCACCAGACGGGGCTGCCGGACGAGTACGAACCGGGCCTGTCGGTCCGCTTCATGAACATCAACGAGCAGGCCATCACGTCCTACCTCGTCAGCACCTACTACTCCGCCGCCATCCTCGTGCCGGACGCGGTCGGCGTGCTGGAGAACGTACAGATCGGCCGCTGGCCCAGGTAGCGGGCCCGGCCCGCACGGCATGGTGCGGCCACCCCGGACCGTCCGGGCCGGCCGCCCCTGCCGCGAGGGGCCCCGGGACAGCCGCCCACCCCACGAAGGAGCCACCCGATGCCCGCCCCCGAGACGACACCACCACAGTCGAGCCTGCCGGCGGCCGCTGCCCGCTCCACGGCGCACTTCCTCGCCGAAGCCGCTGCCCGTGCCCGCGACATCCAGGCCGTCATCGGTCACGTCACCAGTCACGTCGGCGCACCGTCCGGCGCGCCGACGCCAGCCGCACCACCCGCGGCCTCAGTTCCGGCACCGGCACCGCGGTCCGCCGAGGCCCCCGCGGCCGTGACGCCGGCCGTGGCGGCACCGGTCCCCGACCTGGGGCGGGTCCTGGGCGGCCCCCGCGGCCTGGGCACGGCGGGCCTGCGCCTGACCCCACGCGTGCAGGTGCCGACGGACCCCGCGCCGCCGGAGCCCCCGGCGGAAGGCACCCCGATCCCGGGGCTCTACCACCACCCGGTGGCCGAGCCCGATCCGGTACGGGTGGAGGAGGTCAGCCGCCGGATCAAGTCCTGGGCGCTGGACGAGGTCTCCCTGTATCCCGAGGAGTGGGAGGAGCAGTTCGACGGCTTCTCCGTGGGCCGCTACATGGTCGGCTGCCACCCGGACGCGCCCACCGTCGACCACCTGATGATCGCCACCCGCCTGATGGTGGCCGAGAACGCGGTCGACGACTGCTACTGCGAGGACCACGGCGGCTCGCCCGACGGCCTCGGCGAGCGGCTCCTCCTCGCGCACACCGCGCTCGACCCCGTGTACACGACGGAGGAGTACCAGGCCCCCTGGGCGAAGTCCCTCGGCTCGGACGCGCCCCGGCGCGCCTACCGCTCCGCGATGGGCTACTTCGACCAGGCGGCGAGCCCCTCCCAGAGCGACCGGTACCGGCACGACATGGCCCGGCTCCACCTGGGGTACCTCGCCGAAGCGGCCTGGGCCCAGATGGAGCACGTGCCCGAGGTGTGGGAGTACCTGGCGATGCGCCAGTTCAACAACTTCCGCCCCTGTCCGACCATCACCGACACCGTCGGCGGCTACGAGCTGCCGGCGGACCTGCACGCCCAGCCCGCCATGCAGAAGGTCATCGCGCTCGCCGGGAACGCCACGACGATCGTGAACGACCTGTACTCGTACACCAAGGAGCTCGACGCTCCCGGGACTCACCTCAACCTGCCCGTCGTGATCGCCGCGCGTGAGGACATGTCCGACCGGGACGCCTATCTCAAGGCGGTCGAGGTCCACAACGAACTCATGCACGCCTTCGAGAGCAACGCCGCGGCCCTGGCCGCCGACTGCCCGATCCCGACCGTGCACCGCTTCCTGCGGGGCGTGGCCGCATGGGTCGACGGAAACCACCACTGGCACCAGACCAACACCTATCGCTACAGCCTGCCGGACTTCTGGTAGGAAGAATGGACTCATCTGTGACCAGCACGACCAGCACCGAGCTCACCGCCCCCGCCTCCGTGTCCATCCCCGGCCCGGCGACCCCCTACCAGGGCGACATCGCCCGCTACTGGGACGGGGAGGCCCGGCCCGTGAACCTGCGCCTCGGCGACGTCGACGGTCTCTACCACCACCACTACGGCATCGGCGACGTCGACCACTCCGCGCTCGGCGACCCCGAGGACAGCGAGAGCGAGAAGAAGCTGATCGCCGAGCTGCACCGGCTGGAGTCCGCGCAGACCGACGTCCTCCTGGAGAACCTCGGCGGCATCGGGCGCGACGACACCCTCGTGGACGCCGGCTGCGGGCGCGGCGGTTCGATGGTCATGGCGCACCAGCGCTTCGGCTGCAAGGTCGAGGGCGTCACCCTGTCGGCCAAGCAGGCCGACTTCGCCAACCGGCGCGCCCAGGAGCTGAGCATCCAGGACCACGTCCGCGCCCAGGTCTGCAACATGCTCGACATGCCCTTCGAGACCGGGCAGGCCGCGGCCTCGTGGAACAACGAGTCGAGCATGTACGTCGACCTGCAGGACCTCTTCGCGGAGCACTCCCGCGTCCTCGAGGTCGGCGGCCGCTACGTCACCATCACCGGCTGCTGGAACCCGCGGTACGGTCAGCCCTCGAAGTGGGTCTCCCAGATCAACGCGCACTTCGAGTGCAACATCCACTCGCGCCGCGAGTACCTGCGGGCCATGGCCGACAACCGCCTGGTGCCCCAGGCCGTCATCGACCTCACTCCCGCCACGCTCCCCTACTGGGAGCTGCGCGCGACGTCCTCGCTCGTCACGGGGATCGAGGACGCGTTCATCAACTCCTACAAGGACGGCTCCTTCCAGTACGTCCTGATCGCCGCCGACCGGGTCTGACCCGCGGCCAGGAGTCCAGGACCGGCGCCCGAGCAGGCATTCAGCCTGCCGGGCGCCTTTCCCCTGTGCTCGGGACGCTGTCGAGCAGCCGTCTCGTGTACGCGTGCCGCGGGTTCGTGAACAGGGTGTCGCGGGGCGCCGCTTCGACCAGGGTTCCGTGGCGCAGCACGGCCACTTCGTCGCAGACGTGCCGGACCACGGCCAGGTCGTGGGAGATGAACAGCATCGTCAGGTCGAGTTCGGCGCGCAGTTCGCGCAGGACGCCGAGCACTTCGGCCTGGACGGAGGTGTCCAGTGCGGAGGTGATCTCGTCCGCGACGATCAGGGCCGGCCGGACCGCCAACGCCCTTGCTATGGCGATGCGTTGACGCTGTCCGCCGGAGAACGCCCGGGGGTGGCGTGCGGCGGCCTCGCCGTCCAGGGCCACGCGGTTGAGGAGCGCCTCGATCTCCGCCCGGTGCTTCTTCCTGTCGGCGCGGCGCGGGTCGAGGGCTTCGGCGAGGGTCTCGCCGACGGTCATCCGCGGGTTCAGGGAGGCGTACGGGTCCTGCGGGATCAGCTGGACGCGGCGGCGTTCGGCGGCGGTGCGCCGGGCGTGGGTGAGGTCCACGCCGTCCAGCAGGATGCGGCCGGCGGCGGGCCTGACGAGACCGACGACGGCTTTCGCGAGGGTCGACTTCCCGGAGCCTGACTCGCCGACGAGGCCGACGGTCCGGCCCGCGGGCACGGTGAGGCCGACCTGCCGGAGCACGCGGTGGCGTCCGAACGTGACGTCCAGGTCCTGGATCCGCAGTAGTGGCTCGGTCATCCGACCTGCTCCTTGTCCCAGGTGAGTGCGTGACAGGCGGCCGCCCCGGTGGTGCCGGTGGGTGTCAGAAGGGGCTCTTCGTCGCTGCATTGCCGGCGGGCGCGGGGGCAGCGCGGGGCGAAGGCGCAGCCGGTGGGGCGGTCGGCGGGATGCGGGGGCCGGCCTGGCAGGGATGCGAGGGGTTCGTCTACGGCGGAGTGGAGGGTGGGCGTGGCGGCGAGCAGTGCCTGGGTGTAGGGGTGGTCGGCGTCGCCGGCGCGGAGCCGCTCGATGGGCAGGGCCTCGACGATGCGGCCCGCATACATGACGAGGACCCGGTCGCAGACGGCGGAGATGACGCCGACGTCGTGGGAGATCAGCAGGATGGTCGTGCCGTCGTTCTCGTTGGCCTCGCGGAGCAGGCCGAGGACCTCAGCCTGCACGGTGACGTCGAGCGCGGTGGTGGGCTCGTCGGCGATGAGGAGTTTCGGCGAGGTGAGCAGCGCCGAGGCGATCATGGCGCGCTGGCGCATGCCGCCGGACAGTTCGTGGGCGTACTGCTTGAGCCGTTGTTCGGGGAGTGTCACGCGGGCCGCGGCGAGTCGTTCGGCTGCCTGTCGGGCGGCGGCCCTTCGGGGTGTGCGGCCGTGGACGCGCAGGGCTTCGGTGAGTTGTCCGCCGAGTCTGAGCGTGGGGTTGAACGAGGCCGACGGGTCCTGGTGGACGATGCCGATCTCGGTGGCGAGGCGTGCGGCCGGTGGCCGGCCGGTGAGGTCGAGGTCGCCGACCCTGAGGGTGCCGGCCACCGCGGTGAGGTCGTCGGGCAGGAGGCGGGCCAGGGCCATCGCGGTCAGGCTCTTGCCGGAGCCCGACTCGCCGACCAGGCCGAGGACTTCGCCCGGCTCGACGGTGAACGAGATGTCGTCGACGAGACGGGTGCCGTCCGGCAGGACGACGCTGAGGTGGTCGGCCACGGCGAGTGCGTCACTGGGTGGCGGTGCGCTGGTGACCGCCTCGATCGTGGCGCGGTAGCCGCGCTTGCGGCCGGCCGACGGGTTGATCGCGGCGGCCAGTCCGTCGCCGGTCAGTCCGCCGGCGAGTCCCGCGAGAATGATGACGAGGGAGGGACCGAGCGCGGGCCACGGGTTGAGGTAGATGCCTTCGAGGCCCTTGTTGAGCACCGATCCCCAGTCGTAGTCCGGCGCCTGCACGCCGACCCCGAGGAACGACAGCCCCGACAGTGCCTTCAGGGAGACGGTGAAGGCGACGGCGAGGAGCACGAGCAGCGGCTCGGCGATGTTCGGCAGGATGTGGCGGCGCAGCAGCCGGGCCGGGGACACGCCCAGCAGCCGTGCGGTGGAGACGAAGTCCCGTCCCGCGATGGACGCGGCGAGGTTGGTGGTGAGGCGGGCGAACGCGGGGCAGGTGGCCAGGCCGATCGCGACGACGGAGGTGCCGGCGCCGGGGCCGAGGATCGCGACCAGGGCGAGGGCGAAGATGACACTGGGATAGGAGATCAGTACGTCGATGAGGCGCTGCCCGAGTGTCCGTACGCGCGGGCCGGCCACCCAGATGGCCGCGCCGAAGCCGATGCCGCCCACCGCGGCGATGGCGGTGGTCGCCAGGCACATGAGCAGGGTGAGCCGGGTGGCGACCATGGTGCGCGCGAAGATGTCCCGGCCGAGCGCGTCGGTGCCGAACCAGTGCGCGGCGGAGGCCGGCAGATGGGTCTGGTCGGTGAGGGTGCCGGCGCGGTCGCCCCAGACCGCGGGGGCGACGGCGGCGAGGACCACGAAGAGGGCGAGTCCGGCGAGGCCTAGGGTCAGCACAGGTGACCTGCGCAGCTTCTTCATCATGCGTCGCCCGCCTTTCCGCGGAGGCTGCGGGGGTCGAGGAGGCCGAGGACGACGTCCACGAGGAGGTTGAGGAGGGTGGCCAGGACACCGAGCACGAGGACGACCCCTTGGATCACCGGGTAGTCGCGTTTGACGAGGGCGTCGAGCACGCCGGTGCCGAGGCCGGGCCAGGCGAAGACGAACTCGACGATGACCGCGCCGCCGAGCAGCCCGGTGAGGATCAGGCCGCCGAGCGTGAGGGTGCTGGTCATCAGGTTGGGCAGGGCATGGCGTGCGTAGAGCCGCAGCGCGCTGAGGCGGCGGCCGCGGGCGGTGCGCATGTACTCCATGGCCAGGACGGTCGCGGTCTCGCGGCGGACGACGCGCGCCAGGGTGCAGATGGGCGCGATGGTAAGGGCGAGGACCGGCAGGATCATCGCGTCGAGGGTGGCGGCGCCGGACGGCGGCAGCATCTTGAGCTTGATCGCGAAGAGCATGATGAGCAGGGTGGCGAGCACGAACTCGGGGACGGAGCCCAGGATCGAGGTCACCGAGGTGAACGCGGTGTCCAGGGTCCTGCGGCGGTCGCCCCGGCAGGCCACGGCGACGGCCATGCCCAGGGGGATGCTGACGGCGAGGGCGATCACGACCGCGAGCAGGGCGATCTCGGCGGTGAAGGGAAGCCGGTCGGTGATGAGGCCGGAGACCGGCAGCCCGCTGGAGAAGGACGTGCCGAGATCGCCGTGCAGCAGGCCGCTCGCGTAGTGCAGGAACTGGGTGAGCAGCGGCTGGTCCAGCCCTTGCGCGTGCCGGATCTGTTCGATCCGGGCCGGGCCGGCGTCGGGTCCGGCCATGACCTGGGCGGGGTCGCCCGGGATGAGCTGGACGATGAGGAACGTGCCGACGACCAGCGTGACGAGCACACCCGCGAGGCCGACGAGACGGCCGAGCAGGAACCGCGGCCACGGGGAGCCGGCGGGCTTCGGCGTGGCCGCTTTCGGGGATGCGGTGGGAGTCTCCACGACTCTCCTCACTTGGGGCGGAGAACCGGCCGGGGCGGCGGGGCCCCGGCCGGGGCGGGTGCTACGGCCTGGGTGCTGCGGCCTGGGGGGCTACGGCTTGGGGGTCACGGGGCGACGACGCGCACGGTCTCCGGGGCGAGCAGGCCGTCGGGGGCGGCGATGGAGATGCGGGCGGCGGTGGTGTAGTTGAGGTTCACGGTCGCCATCGGCACCACGTCGAAGCCGGTGAGCAGCGCCTTCTGCGCCTTGTCCCAGGCGGCGCACTTGGCCGATTGGTCGGTGGTGGCCATCGCCGCGCCGAAGCCCTGCTCGAAGTCCTTGTTGTGGGTGCCGGGGAAGTTGCGGCCCCCGTCGGCCGGGCCGGGGCCGGCGAAGAGGCTGGCCGGGGTGGTCAGCAGATTGGTGAGGTTGAGGTTGGGCAGGACGGTGATGTCCCAGTCGCCCTTGTTGCTGATGACGTCGTTGCCCCAGGTGGCGCTGTCGGCGTTGCGCAGGGACACCTCGGCGCCCGCGGCCTTGAGCACGGCCTGGACGTACTCGTTGCCGGAGCCGGACGCGACGGCGTTGGTGCCGACGAGCTTGATCTTCATGCCCTTGAGCACATCCTTGGCGGCGGCCGGGTCCGGCTTCGCGAGCAGGGACTCGTCCTTGTTGGCGCACGGCACACTCGCGTCGGTGATGCTGCTCATCAGAGTTCCGCTGCCGCGCGTGACGGCCCGGTTGAAGGCCTTGCGGTCGAGGGTCTGGGCCACTGCCTCGCGGACCTTCGCGTCGGCACCCGGGTGGCCCTTGCGCTCGTTGAACACGACCATCATCCGGACGATGGGCGCGGGCGTGATCGTGAACTTGTCGTTCTTCACGAACCTCGCGACATCCGGGCCGGTGAAAGCCGCGTAGTCGAGGGTGCCGGCGGCGAGGTTGTTCGCCATCGTGGCCTCGGACTGGATGACGGGCATCTCCACGACGTCCGGGACCGTGCCCTCGGGCATGTTCTTGTACGTCGCCCAGCCCGTGTATCCCTTGACCGCACTCAGTGTGTAACGGGCTCCGGGCTCGGCGGACTCGATGTAGTACGCGCCGGTGCCCGCACCCTTCTTGCCGGACTTGAGCAGCTCCGGCTTGTCGAGAGCGGCCGGGCAGACGATGCCGGCCTGGGGCAGGGCCAGGCCGTAGAGCAGGTCGGACCAGGGCTTGTCGAGTTTCACGGACACGGTGCCGGTCGCGTCGTCGCCGGTGGCGGTGACCTTGGCGCCGGGGCCGAAGACCTGGCTCGCGGCGGTCGACTTGGTCGCCGGGTCGGCGAACCGGGTCAGGACCTTCGCTACGCCGGACGCGGTGACCTTGGTGCCGTCGGTGTACTTGGCGTCCGGGCGGAGCGTGAACTCGGCCGACTTCGCGTCGGCCTTCCACCGGGAGGCGAGGCCGGGAATGATCTTTCCCTTGTCGTCGCGGCGGACCAGCTGGTCGTCGAGCATGCGGGCGAAGACGAAGTCGGCGGCGACGGTCCCCAGTTGGGGGTCCAGGCTGGTCGGGTCGGAGGACGTGGCGATGGAGACCTTGACCTTCTTGCCGCCGTCCTTGCCGCCGGTTTCGTCGCCCGATGTGGTGCAGCCCGTCGCGGCGAGGCCGAGTGCGAGGGCGCAGACGCCGAGGGTGAGTGGAACACGTGCCATGGGGTGCCTCCTGGATAGTGCGCCTGCGCGGGTGCGCGACCACGGGGTGTGCGGGTACGTGCTGTCGGTATTGCGGTGCTGCGACAAGGCGGTGATGCGGTGATGCAGTGAAGTGGTAATGGGGTGAAGCGGTCATGCGGTGCCTGGGCTCTTCGGCGCTTGGGCGCTTCGGCGCTTCCGTGCTTTCGGGATCGATCGAGGCGTGGTTCAGAGAGGGGGTCTGCGTCCGGCCCAGGGCTTGGCCGCCTCCAACTGGGCGCACAGGGCGAGGAGTTCCGCGTCCTCCCCCAGGCGGCCGGTGAGCATGACGCCGATCGGTAGCCCCTGGGCGGACCAGTGCAACGGCAGACTCGCCGACGGCTGACCGGTCACGTTCTGCGCTGCGGCGTACGGCGAAGCCATGAATTGCCGCTTCAGGTCGGTCGCCGGCCCGAGTTCCTTGAACCACTCCGGGCGTTGCGGAGGCAGCGCCAGGGTCGGACTCAGGACCGCGTCGAACCGGTGCGCGTCGGCCATCGCCCGGGTGGCGCGCAGCTGGATGTCCTGCAGAGCGCCGAGGAACCGCTCGGAGCTGACGGTCCGGCCCCGCTCCCGCCAGTACCGGGTGAGCGGTAGCAGCAGGTCCTCTTCCGTGACCGGCACGCGCAGGGAGCGTACGGACCACACGTCCTGGAACTCCTCGACCATCGCGGGCCCGAACGGCGGATCGATGTCCTCGACCTCGTGCCCGAGGGCGACCAGGAGCTCGGTGGCCTGCTCGTAGGCGGCGACGACGTCCGGGTGGACGTGGAGCTCGTCGCTGCCGGGGTGGAGGAACCGGCCGATGCGCAGCGGTGCGGGCTCCCGTGCGGACCGCTCGAGGAAGCTGTCGCCGTCGGGCAGCGGCGGCGCCCAGAACAGGTCGCCGGGCTGAGGTCCCGCCATCGCGTCGAGCAGGGCCGCCGCGTCGGCGACCGTGCGCGTCAGCGGGCCCTGGCACAGCTGGATGACCGGGTCCGGCGCGAGGGGGCCGTTGCTGATCCGGCCCCGGGACGGCTTGAAGCCGAAGACCCCGCACACGCTCGCCGGGATGCGGACGGATCCGCCCGCGTCGTTGCCGTGGGCGAAGGGCACCAGGTCGGCGGCGACGGCCGCGCCGGACCCGCCGCTGGATCCGCCGGCGGTGCGGGTGAGGTCCCAGGGGGTGCGCGAGGATCCCGCGTAGGTGTCGGTGTAGGGAGACAAACCGAACTCGGCGGCGTTCAGCTTGCCCAGGCTGATGGTGCCCGCCTCGCGCAGCAGCCGGACGACGTGCGCCTCGACGGGCGGTGTGAACCCCTTGAAGGCGGCCGAGCCGAAGGTGGTCGGCATGTCGCTGGTGGCGGTGAGGTCCTTGACGGCGGTGGGAACGCCGAACAGGGGTGGCAGCTCCGCCGCGCCGCTCCGCCCGGTCAGCCGCTTCTCCGCGACTCGGGCCGCTGCCCGAGCCTGGTCGGCCGCCACGTACGAGAACGCGCCGACCCGCTGGTCGAGGCGTTCGATCCGGCCCAGGTAGTGCTCGACCAGCTCCACGGGGCTCAGCTCACCGGCCCGGATCGCGGCGGCCTGCTGCAAGGCGCTCATTCGGTGCATCAGAAGGCCCCGTCCGGTATGTCACCCGGGACGTCCGGGTGGTCCGCAGAACCCGGCGAGCCCGGGGAGCCCGAGTCGTCCGGGTAGTCCGGGTAGGACTCCTTGAACACGCCCTGGTGGAGGAGGACTTCGGCGACGGTGGACCCGGTCGACTCACAGGTGACGGTGGTCCGCACCCACGCCGTCTCGGTTCTGCGGGTCTCCCCCAGCGCCACCACCTCGCGCTCCAGCACGTAGGGCGCGTCCACGAACACGGGGCCGGCGAGGAGCTTGATCTGGAGGTCGAGGAAGAGCCCGACGGTGGGCTCGGCCTTGACCAGGCCGGACTCGGCCCAGGTGGACATCGCTAGCACGCTGATCATCTCCAGCGGCACGATCGGCCGGCCCCAGGGGTTGTCCGGGCCGCTGTACCAGGAGCTGGTCTCGGTGATCGTCTCCAGCTTGCGGTTCAGCGTGAACGGATAGAGGTCTCCCATGTGGGTGTCGGGGCCCATCCGGACGTGTTCGGGCCGCGCGCCCCTGCGGCCCGGCTTCCACCCTTCGAAGATCACGGGCCGGTGCAGGGGGCGCAGCTCGGCCAGCCTCTCGTCCAGGGCGGTCGGTTCGTCGCCGAGGGTCGCGGTGCCGGACAGGACGCGCGTCCCGTCCTCCTTCGTGGTGTGGATCAGGGCCCGGTCTCCGGTGAAGGCGGCGGTCGCCCGAGTCCGCTCGCCGTCGAGGCAGATGGCCTCGAAGTGGGCGCTGAGACAACCGGAGGAGAACCACCGCTCGCCCCACATCCGGGCCGCCAGAGGGTCGTACTGGCTGAAGTGTGTGGGCCCCTCGACCGCCGCTCCCGCGACGCCCAACCGCTGTGCGGTGGCGGGGTCGTGGATGCCCGCGTGATCCCCGTAGGTCTGGTCGAGCAGCAGGTTGCGCGGGGTCCGGAGCGGGCCCGTGATCTCGAGCGGCGTCGTGAACATGGCCGAATTTCTAGCACGCATCCGTTTCAATACCAACCGGTCGGCATTGACAAAATTCCGTGGCCGGGATGTGCTGTGCTTCGCACGTACCGCCCCTGAGTCACCAGCCGGAGGAGAGCGATGGGCAGGCCGAAGGTTTCCGACCCCGAGGTGCGCAGACGCATTCTCGACGTGGCCCTTGATCTGTTCGCCGCCAAGGGATTCGACGCGACCGGCGTCCAGGAGATCGTGTCCAAGGCGGGCGTGACCAAGGGCGCGCTGTACCACTACTTCGCGTCGAAGGACGAGATCCTCTTCGAGATCTACGGCAGGGTCTTCGGCCGTGAACTGGAGTCCCTGGAACGGATCCTGGCCCAAGGGCACGACCCGGAGCGGACCCTGCGGGAGGTCGTCGTGGACCTGGTGGTCCTCACGGCGGCCGGCGCCAAGGAGTCGGCCGTCTTCGCCAAGGGCGGGCGGTCCGACTCCCCGCACTGGCAGGCACTGGAGGAGCAGTGGCGGCACTACCAGGAGCGATTTCGCGCCATCGTGCGGGAGGGGCAGCAGGCCGGGTCGTTCGCCACGCCCGCGTCCCCGGAAGTGGTGTCCTGGTCGGTCTTCGGCTTCACCAACTCGATGCACACGTGGTACCGGCCCGGGGGAAGCAAGTCACCGGCGGAGATCGGCGCCGAGCTCGCCGAGCTGGTCCTCTCGGGGCTGAAGCGTTGAACGGACAGCGGTGCGGGGGCGTCGACGGGGCAGGCGCCAGAAAGGGGCGGGGTACGGGATGCGTTCGGTTCTGAACCTGGCACTGGAGTGTGCGACCGGCGCCGTCGAGGCCGCGGCCGACGGCACGGGCGTGGCCTTCCACCGGGTCCCGGCCGCCGCCCGCGCCCAACTGGCGGATCCCACACTGGACTTCATGAGTACGGTGCCGTCGGGTGTGCGCATCGAGGCGCTCACCGACGCGGCGGTCCTGGAGCTCGACGTCGACCTGACTCATCTCGTCGTGCAGGGCACGTCCTCACCCGGCACCGCCGTGGACGTCGTCGTCGACGGGGCCCTGCGGGAGGCCGTGCGCACCACGCGGGAGACGGTCCTGGTGATCGACCTGCGCACCCGCGCCACGCGGACCCATCCGGCCGGCCCCGTGACCCTGCGGCTCGATCTGGGCGAGCCCGGAGTCGAACGCCGGGTCGAGGTGTGGCTGCCCGTCTCCTCGGCGCTGCGGCTGCTCGACGTACGCGTCCCCGCCGGTGCCTCACTGCGGCCCGCACCGGCGGCGGGCCCGCTGTGGGTGCATCACGGCAGTTCCGTCAGCCAGTGCTCCGAAGCGGACCGGCCGACGGGCGCCTGGCCGGCGATCGTGGCCCGCGCCGCCGGTCTGTCCCTCACGAATCTGGGCCTTGGCGGGCACTGCCACCTCGATCAGTTCATGGCGCGCGCCATACGGGACCTGCCCGCCGCGGCGATCAGCCTGGAACTCGGCATCAACGTCGTCAACCTCGACAGCATGCGTGAACGCGCGTTCCTCTCCGCCTTCCACGGCTTCCTCGACACCCTGCGCGAGGGCTACCCCGACACCCCGATCCTCGTGATCACCCCGCTCATCTGCCCGGCCGTCGAAGACCGCCCCGGCCCCACCCCGTTCGGCCCCGACCACCTCTTCCACGCCGCCGAACGCCCTGAGCACCTCGCCACGGGCTCCCTCACCCTGCGCCGCATCCGCCACCTCCTGGAACAGGGGGTCGCCCTCCGGCGCCGGGCGGGCGACACCGCGCTCCACCTCCTGCACGGCACAACCCTGTTCGGCCCGGCCGACACCCCCGACCTCCCCGACGGTCTGCACCCCAACCCGGCCGGCTATCGCCGCATGGCCGAACGCTTCCTCCCACTGGCGTTCGGCGAGAACGGGTCACTGCGGCAAGCGAGCAGCCGCACCGGTTCCCCGTGAACGTCGGCCTCGCAGGAGTCGCGGTTCACCCACGGCCTCCCGTACGGTCGCTGCGTGATGATCAGAGCGGGCGAGCCCCGCAGGCTCGGTGTGGTCGCCTCCGAGGCGCGGCTGGACTTCGGGACGGAACTGCAGGAGCTCGGCGGTGGGCCGCGGCGACGTCTGCTCATGGTCGACGACGAGCCCGCCTTCGAGCTCAGCTTCTACTGCGGCACGTGCCCGCTGCTGTTCCGCCGGCTGGAGGCCGCGCGCGAGAAGTTGTCTCTGGAGAGCATGCAGGAACGGCTCACCGGCGCACTGGACGACCCGGGCGACAGCGGTGTGCTCGACGCGTTCGGCGCGCTGCTGCCGGAGGGCGAGTACCTCCCGCTGCTCCTGAGCGTGGAGCCCCGGCTGGTCGTCCCGGGCAAGGACGGTGACTACTTCAGCGGGGAGCAGGTCGCGACGTGGGGAATCGATCAGTTCTGGGGTCTGCCCGAGTACCCGCACACGCCCTACTACCGGACCTTCGAGACCGCGGTCGACGCCGTCGCCCACCTGTACGAGTTCGTCGTGCCGATGGTTCCCCCGACGTGGAACGAGAGGCACCGCGTCGAGGAGTACGCGACATCCATGGAGGCGGGCACGGTTCCCACGGCGGTGGCGATCTCGACCCTGGACGTGTGCCGGCCCGCCGTCGACCTGGGCGACGACTACTCCGCGCACTGGGGCCTGACCCACTTCCTCCTCGACGGCCACCACAAACTGGAGGCGGCTGCCTCCGCCGGGCGGCCGGTGCGGCTCCTCTCCCTGCTGACTCTGGACGAGAGCCTGGCCGGAGCGCAGGAGTGCGCCCGTCTGCCCGAACTACGCGCCCGCCCCCGCTCGGCCCGCACAGCCGGATCGCCGCCGGCACAGGTGTGACCACGACTGGTCGCCTGGCACCAAGGGGTGACTCAGGATGGGAGGACTGCGGTACGGCCTCGTTCGATCTGCTCGCGCCCTCCTTCGCGCAGGACGTCGAACTGCGCCGAGCACCGCGAACTCAGCTTTCCCGTCCTGCAGGCGATCACGGTCGAGGACGGGCGGATCACGGAGGTCCGTCCTTTCTACTGGGACACGAAGGCCATCGCCGACGCCTGCGCCGTGCCGACACCGACGGACCGAGGCCGACGGTGATCAGGGAAGACCCCGGTCGCCGTGTCAGCGGTCGATCGGCGGCACCTGGTCCAACCCGGTGTCGGACAGGATCCGGTGCACCGTGTCGTCCAGGCCACTCGCGGCGTCGATGACGGTCTCCAGTGCGTCGGGCAGGAGGTCCTTCTCGCGGTACCAGTCGCGCAGATGGGCTTCCGTCACGTGCTTCAGGTACTCGGCGTCGGCCTTCGTCGCGTGCCGCGCCACCGTCTCCTCGAAGGGGACGTGAAGGTAGTAGCAGCGAGTGACACCACGGTGGGCCCGGACCAGGTCCTGCAGCATCTGCCCGTAGCGGTCGGCGTACAGGATGCCCTCGACGACGACGTGGAAGCCGCTGTCCAGGGCATAGCGGGCCGTGAGATCGATGAGGCCGATGTTCGCTCCGCCGGGCCGGTCGCGCTCGCGCAGAACGGTCCGGCGGAGGTTGTCCTGTCCTACGATCGCGAGGTTGCGGCCGAACCTCTCGCGCAGGCCGGCGGCGACGGACGACTTCCCCGAGGCGCTGTTGCCACGGAGCACGACCAGGCGTGTTTCCTCGGTGCCTACCACGTCAGGGAGTTCAGCCCTGGGGCTCTTGCGGTTTGACGTCGACCTCGCGCAGAGACTGGTCCTTGAGTTCGGTGCGGGCCTCCGTGCGGTGGCCACGGGCGATGTAGTCCCGCACGATCGCCTCGATCGCGTCCTGAGGTGAGCCGATCCCCGCCAGGACCATGACTTCCACCACGAGTTCGGCGTCGAGACTGATATTGACCTTGGTCACCGTGCCCCCTGATCGCGTCACCTGCCCGCACTCTAGCCGGGTCGACGGCGCACACCACAGGTGAAATCAGGGAAGCTCGGCCCGGAGTTCGTCGGCTGTCTCCCGGAGCAGGGCCAGGAATGCCGTGGCCGCCGCTGTCGGCGCCCCGGGTGCGGCCGCGCAGATCCGCCGGTAGGGCACGTCGTCCGGGTGGATCGTGACGAGTGCGACGTCCGGTCGCACGGACGCCGCCGCGAGCGCCGGGACGAGCGTCACGCCGAGACCCGCCGCGACCGCGCCCAGCTTGGCGATCCAGTCGTGCGCGAGCAGCCCGGTGCGCGGGCGCAGGCCGGCCGCGACCGCGGGGCGGAAGAGGGTGTCCTCCAGCCGCTCGTTGCCGACGATCCATTCCTCCCCGGCCAGGTCGGCCAGGCGGACGTTCCGTCGTCCCGCGTACGGATGGCCGAGTTCCAGGGCCACCAGCATCGGCTCGTCCAGGAGGTGATGGAGCATCACCCCGGTCGGCGGGGCGGTGTCCGTCGCCGGGCTGACGACCGCCAGGTCCTCCTCCCCTGCGGCGACCAGCCCCAGGTGTTTCACCGACGGGCCTTCCACCCGGGTCACCGTCACCCCCGGATGCCGCTTCCGGAACGCCGCCTGGGCTCGCGGGACGAGCGCGGCGGCCGCACTGGAGAACGCCCCGAGCCGCAGCAGTCCGCCGTCCAGCGTGCGCAGCGCGGTCAGTTCGGCGCGTGCGGCGGCGAGCCGGTCGCGTACCGCCTCGGCGTGCGGCAGCAGCACACGGCCCGCTTCGGTGAGCCGCACCCCGCGCGGCAGCCGCTCGAACAGTTCGGCACCCCAGTCCTCCTCGAGCGACCGCACCTGGCGGGAGATCGCGGACTGGGTGTAGCCGAGCGACTGGGCGGCGGAGGTGAAGGACCCGGTGCGGGCTACGGCGAGGAAGGCCTCGTACAAACCATGCGTGACCAGCATGAGGGCCATGCTAGACAGTCGCTTGTCGCATGGGTAAGCCGGATCTAGCGTCGACGCCATGGACACCGACACCACCATCGCCCCGCGCAGGATCGCCTTTCTCGGCCTCGGCTCCATGGGCCTGCCCATGGCCCGCCGCCTCCTCGATGCCGGGCACCCGCTCACCGTCTGGAATCGCACCGCCTCCAAAGCCGCGCCGCTCGTCGAGGCCGGTGCCGTCCTAGCCGGGAACCCCGCCGAGGCCGTCCGGGACGCCGACGTCGTGATCACCATGCTGGCCGACCCGGACGCCGCCCGAGCGGTCGCCGACGAGATGGTCCCCGCCCTGCGTCCGGGCATGCACTGGATCGACACCTCGACCATCGGCCCGGACGCCGGCCGGGAACTCGCAGAGCGGCTCCCCGAGGGCGTGACCCTCATCGACGCTCCCGTCATGGGGAGCGTCGACCGGGCCGCCACCGGCGAACTGCTCATTCTCGCGGGCGGAGACACCGCACCGGTCGCGCACGTCCTCGCCCTGCTGGGCACGGTCACCCCGTGCGGCGGCCCCGGCGACGGCGCCGCCCTCAAACTGGTCCTCATCAGCGCGGCGGTCGCGGGCGTCGCCCTCGTCGCCGAGAGCCTCACCCTCGCCGAAGCGCTCGGCCTGCCCCGCGACCTGGCGCTGCGGACCCTCGGCGCGGGCCCCCTCGGCGGTGCGGTCGGCCGGGTCCTCGCCACCGGCTCCCACTTCCCCGTGGCTCTCGCCGCCAAGGACGTGGCCCTGGCCACGACGACCACCGCACTCCCCCTCCTGGAAACGGTCCACCACACCCTGCTCGCCGACCCGTCCCTCCTCACCGAGGACCTGGCCGCGGTCGCCCGCTGAGGGAGGGCCCGCAACGCCTATGCCGCCCGACAACCACCCCTCCGTACACAGGAGTTCACAGCACACCGGACGGCTGCGCCCCCGCATCGACGCGCATCCGCACGACGTCAGATACTGTTCCTCGCTCCCCCGCGGCAACGGAACCTTCGGCCGCCGCGGCAGGGCGCGGTCGGCCGGTCGTCAGTACGGGGGTACCGCAGTGAACGCACCTTCCTCGGCCGCCGTCTGGGCGGCCGACGACATCGTCGACGGCCGGTACCGGGTGGTCGGGGAGCTGGGCCGGGGCGGCATGGGGGTCGTGCACCGGGTGCGGCATCTGGCCTGGGGCATCGACATGGCGGTGAAGAGTCCGCGGCCCGACTTGTTCGGCGGACCTGGGGACCAGGAGCTGTTCGTCAGGGAGGCCGAGGCCTGGGTGTCGCTCGGGCTGCATCCGAACGTGTGCGCCTGCCACTACGTGCGCGTGGTGGAAGGCACCCCGCGCGTGTTCGCCGAGTTCGTCGAGGGTGGCAGCCTCGCCGAGTGGATTCGCGACGGGCGGCTCTACGCCGGCGACGCACGGCAGGCCCTGGGCCGGGTTCTCGACACGGCGGTCCAGATGGCCCGCGGGCTCGAGCATTCCCATGGGCGGGGCCTCGTACATCAGGACGTGAAGCCGGCCAACGTCCTGCTCGACGGCGACGGCACCGCGAAGATCACCGACTTCGGCCTCGCCCGGTCGAAGGGCGCCGTGGTCCCGCGGGAGGCGGAATCGGCGCCGGGAGTCAGCGTGTTGGTGCCGTGGGGCGGCATGACGGTCACGTACGCGTCTCCGGAGCAGCTCGCGGGCGGCAGCGTCGGGAGGCGCAGCGACGTGTACAGCTTCGCGGTGTCGTTGCTGGAGATGATCACCGGTCGCGCCTGCTGGTCGGCGGGTTCGGTCGCCGGTCTGGCCCTGGCGGAGTACTTGGGCGCGGCCGCGAATCCGGTCGCCGCGCCGCCGGAGCTGGCCAATCTGCTGCGCCGCTGTCTGCGGCAGTCCGCCGGCCACCGGCCGCCCTCGATGGCGGACATCGCGGACGTGCTGACCGGGATCTACGAACAGGAGACCGGCTCGGCATATCCACGGCCCACCCCGAAGGCCGCCGATCTCCGCGCCGACGAGCTCAACAACCGTGGTCTCTCGCTCCTCGACCTCGACCGGGTCGCCGATGCCGGACAGGCCTTCACCGAGGCGCTCTCGGTCGACCCGCACCACGTCGGGGCCGTGTACAACGCGGGCCTGCTGAGCTGGCGTACGGGCACGATCACCGATGTCGAGCTCGTCGGCAGGCTGGAGGCGCTGCCGCAGGACACGGAGTCCTCGTGGCAGACCCGTCTGCACATCGCCCGTGTGCATCTCGAGCGCGGAGACGTCGTCACCGCCCGCGAGCTCCTCGACGTCCTCGGGCGCGAACGGCCCGGCGACGCCGAGATCCGGGCGGCGACGCGGGCCGCGGCTGACGGGAGCGCGACCGATGCCCGCCGCATCGAGACCCGCGCGCTGGGCGAGCCGTTCCGGCTGACGCCACCCGTGGATCTCCTGGCCCGGCACGTGGTCGCCGGGCATCTGCCGATCCGCTTCAGCCCCGACGGACGGCTCGCGCTGAGCGGCCACTGGGACGGCGGGCTCCGCCTGTGGGACACGGCCACCGGCGCGTCACGGCCCGCGCTCATGAACGGCGGCACCGAGCTCATCGGCGTCGACCTGACCCCCGACGGCTCGTACGCCCTGTCGGTCGAGCAGGGCGGCACGGTGCGGTGGTGGGACGTGGACGCCCGCAGGTGCGAGCGTGCCGTCCCTGCGGCCGCCGCTCCGAGGGGGTGCCCGGTACGACTGAGCGCCGACGCGCGTATCGGCGTGTGGATCGGCGCGGACGGGCATGTCCAGGTGTGGGAACCGCGGACCGGCACCTGCCGGTGGTCGCTGGGGGTCGCCGTCGAGGGGTCGCTGGACGGGTCGCGGTACGAGGTGAGCCCCGACGGACGTCATGTCCTCACCGGCGAGGAGGACGGGGCGCGGCTGTGGAGCGTGGCCGACGGCCGGTGCCGCGCGCTGCCCGCGGGTTCTCCGTCGTCCGCGCTGTGCTTCGGTCCCGACGGACGCCTCGCCGCGGTCGCCTCCGACGACGGGACCGTCCGGGTGTGGGACGTGGAGGACGGCCGGCTGGTCCGCACCCTGACCGGCTCCACCACCGCGGCCCTTCACCTGGCCCTCGGCCCCGGTGGGCGGCGGCTGCTGTCGGGTTCGAGCGCCGATCACACCGTACGGGTCTGGGACGTCGACAGCGGCCGGTGCCTGCGGACCTTCTCCGCGGGCCGGCACGGTATGCGTCACCTCGGCTTCCCGGACGCCGACGACCGGTTCGGCTTCTCCGTCGGCAACCACCCCGACCTGCACACGCGCCGCTGGCGGCTGCCCGACGGCGGGTGTGCCGCCGAGCCCCACGTGGTCAAGCCGCGCGAGTACGCCGAGATCAGCGGGCTGAGCGGGCAGGCGGAAGATCTGCTCGCCGAGGCCCGCCGGGAGATGACGGGCGGGCGGCACCGATCGGCCCTCGGCCTGCTGACCCGGGCGCGGGCGATCCCCGGGTACGAGCGGGCGCCCCAAGTCCTGGCCGCCTGGCGGGAACTGGGCCGATCGACCCGTCACGTCTCGCTCCGCGCCGCCTGGTCACGACCGCTCGACGCCGGGCCGCTCCCCTACGGATCCGTCACCGGGATCGGCCTGGCCGCCCACGCCCGGCTAGCCGTCAGCGGCCAGAGCGACGGAACCCTCCGCGTCTGGGACCTCGACAGCGGGGAATGCACCCGGGCCATCGAGGACCACCCGAGCCGCGCCGCCGAGGTGGCGCTGAGCGACGACGGCCGGTACCTGCTGTGCTACGGCACCCGACCGCACGCGATCACCCGCCGGCAACTGGACGGAGACGGGCGCCGTCAGGTGTCCCCGCACTGGGACCTGACGCGGACCGTCCTGTTCACGGGCGACGGACGGCACGCCCTGCTCGGCGGCAGGGAGGGCACGGTCCGCCGCTGGGACCTGGAGGAGGACCGCTGCGTGTCGGCCATCGGTCCCGCAGGCCCGGTCAACGTCATCTCACCGTCTCCCGACGGCCGCCTGGCGGCGATCGGCGACTGCACCGGCGTGGTCGGCCTGTGGGACCTCGTCGCCGGACGGAACCTGCGCACCTGGAAGGGCCCGCGGGAACCGATCCTGTCCGCGTGCCTCAGCGCCGACGGCCGGCTGGCCCTGTCCACGCACATGGTCACGTCCTCCGGCGCGGGCGACGAGCCGATCCGGCTCTGGGACGCCGCGAGCGAGCACTGCGTACGTGAGTTCGTGGGGCATGTGGGCTGGGTCTCCGCGGTGCGGTTCACTCCCGACGCGCGGTTCGCGTTCTCGGCGGGCCACGATCGCACCGTACGGATGTGGGACGTCGCGAGCGGGCGCTGCCTGCACGTCCTGGAGGGGCACCGGGAGTACGTCCGCCATCTCGAGATCACTCCCGATCTGCGGAACTTGGTGACGGCGGGCGACGACGGGCTCCGGCTGTGGCAGCTCGACTGGGAGCTGGCGGCCGACGGGGTCTGAGTCCGGGAGGGTCCGTAGGTCCGAAGGCGAGGAGCTCTGCCAACCGCCCGGCAGTCCAGGCAAGTTCGCCTTGACACTTCGGAAGTGTCAAGGCCTACTTGCCTCTATGACTCTTCCGGACCTGGACGACCTCATCGCGGAAGTCGACCGGAGATGCGGCAACGCGCTCCGTCCCGGCGACCAGGAACAGCCCGACTGGCTCGCACTCCTGACCGTCGCCTCCCAACTCGCGGGCCAGATGCAGGCGTTGGCGGACGACCTGGTCGAGGACTACGTCGAGCACTGCCGGATGCACGGCACCTCGTGGGCGGACATCGGATCGGCTCTGGGGGTGACCCGGCAGGCCGTCCAGCAGCGCTTCCACGCGCCGCACAAGCGCTACAGCCCCGAGACGATGACCGACGACCTCGGCCAGGCCATGACCCAGGTCAAGCTGGCGGCGGTGCAGCACCGCAACAACTACATCGGCACGGAGCATCTGCTGTGGGGGCTGACCGCGCAGGACAACGGCGCCACCCGGCTCCTTCAGGACGCGGGCGTCTCTCCCGACGCGGTCCACCGCTCCGTCGGGAGCCGGCTGAGCATGGGCGCTTCCCAGGCCGCCGAGCGCATCGCCTGGACGCCCTACTCCCGCAAGGCCATCGCCCTCGCCGAAGCGCGGTCCCAGCGCAACGGCTCCGATCGGATCGGCTGCGACGACCTGCTGGTCGGCCTGGCCGGAGTCGGTCGCGGCGTGGCGGCCGACATCCTGACCGAGGCCGGTTTCCAGCCGGCCGAAGCCGACTCCGGCCTCGACGCCCCGGTCGTCGGCGCCTGACTCAGCAGGAGTGGGTGCTCAGCTGCCGGTAGAGCTCCTTGTGGCCCTCCGCGTCGGGGTGCAGTCCGTCGACGAGCAGGTCGGGGCGGTCGCGGAGGGGCTCCCACAGATCGAGGTAGTCGATGTGGTGGTCCTGGCACCAGGTCATCAGGGTGGCGCGCAGCGTGCGCGCCCGCGCCACGGTGAAGCGGAGGCCTTCGTAGTCGCCTGTTCGCGTCTCGTCGAGCCAGACCGGTCCGGCGACGACCAGGCGCGCGTTGTGGCGATGGGCCGTGGCGGCCAGGGTGTCGAGGTGGCCGGTGATGTGGGGCAGTGCGTCGCTGTCGGGGGCTGATACGGCGAGCGGTACGGCGGAGTCGTTGATCCCCGCGGCCACGACGAGCGTGTCGGGGTGGCGGGGAGCCAGCAGCGGCGGTGTCTGCTCGCTGACATCCGCCAGGGTGCTGCCGGGGATGGCCAGGTTGAAGACGCGGTGCGCGCTCTCGTCGGACGCGATGTGCGCCGCCGCCAAGTGGCCGGCCCAGCCGCCCTGGGGGTCGCAGCGCCCGTAGGCGATGCTGTCGCCGACGATGACGATGCGTGCCGCCGGGCGCAGCGGCTTCGCGTCCAGGTAGGCCCAGGCGGATTCGCCCGAGGTGAGGAGCACGCGGCGGCGCGCGTAGTCGTCGACCTCGTAGTCGTCGGCGGCGGCCAGTTCCCGGTCGGTCAGGTGCAGGACGGCGCCCTCGACCGTGCTGCCGATCCTGCGCTCCAGGGTGAGGTGCACGTCCTGGCCGCTGGTGGCGATCACGGACGCGTCGGTGATCGTGAGGGGCCTGGTCGCGTGGCCCGCGAGCGAGGCCGCGGTCGTCGGTACGGTGCGGCCGAAGAGTGACGTCTGGACCCGCTGGTCCAGCAGCGTGCCGAAGGAGAAGAGGGTGTGGGGGCGGGGCTCGGTCACGGTGCCGTCGCGGCCTTTCAGTCGGAATGATCACTTGATCGCTTCACCTTATCGGCCACCCGCCAGACCCCTGACCAGGGCGTCTCGCCCCGATCTCCCAGTTCGGCCGTCTCAGGTGCGCGGGGTGACCAGGCCGGACTCGTAGGCGAGGACGACGAGTTGGGCGCGGTCCCGGGCGTGGAGTTTGGTCATGGCGCGGTTGATGTGGGTCTTCGCCGTCATCGGGCTGATCACCATGCGGTCGGCGATCTCGTCGTTGGACAGTCCCCGGGCGGCCAGGGCGACAGCCTCGCGTTCGCGGCCGGTGAGCTCCTCCAGTTCCTTCGGGGTACCGGTGGTGAGCGGTTCGGACACGTATCTGTCGATCAGTTTGCGGGTGATCGAGGGGGCCAGCAGGGCGTCGCCGCGTGCGGCCACGCGGACGGCGTGCAGCAGGTCGTCGGGGACGATGTCCTTGACGAGGAATCCGGCAGCTCCGGCGCGCAGCCCCTCGAACACGTACTCGTCGAGGCCGTAGTTGGTCAGGATGACGACGTGGACCTGGGCCAGGGCGGGGTCCGCGGCGATGCGCCGGGTGGCCTCGATGCCGTCGACGACGGGCATCTGGATGTCGATGAGCGCGATGTCGGGCAGGTGTTTCCTGGCGAGTGCGACGCCTTCCTCGCCGTCGGAGGCCTCGGCGACGACCTCCATGTCCTCCTCCAGGTCGAGGAGCGCGCGGAACCCGCTGCGGATGAGGGGCTGGTCGTCGACCAGCAGGATGCGGATCACGGGGTCCGTTCCACGGGGAGTTCGGCCTGGACGGTGAAGCCGCCCTCGTCGCGGGGTTCGGCGCGCAGCAGGCCGCCGAGGGCGGTGACGCGTTCGCGCATGCCGAGCAGGCCGACTCCGGGCACCGGTGCGGTGGTGGGTGTGGCCTTGCCGTCGTCGTCGATGCGGAGGGCGAGGGTGTCGGACCGGTAGTCGATGCGGACCGACGCGGTGGTGGCGGCCGCGTGCCGGACGATGTTGGTGAGCGACTCCTGGACGATGCGGTAGGCGGTCCGGCCCACGGTGGTGGTCACGTCGTGCCTCTGTCCTTCGATCGTCAGGGTCGTCTCGAGGCCCGTCTTGCCGGCCCGTTCCACGAGTTCCGGAATGTCGCCGACGCCGCGCGGCGGGGCCGTGTCGTCGTCGCGCAGCACCGACAGGGTCGCGCGCAGTTCCCGCGTGGCCTCGCGTCCGGCTTCCTGGATGGCCAGGAGTGCCTCCGGCACCTGCTCACCCCGTCTGCGGGCGACGTGGACGGCGACCTCCGACTGCACCTTGATGACGGAGATCTGGTGGGTGAGGGAGTCGTGCAACTCCCGTGCGATGTGCAGCCGTTCCTCGTCGGCGCGGCGGCGCGCGGTCTCCTCCCGGGTGCGTTCTGCCTCGTCCGCCCGCTGTTCGGCCTGGCGCACCGCCTCTCCGGCGGCGAAGGCGGCGACGAGCCAGGCGATCTCCAGGGTGCTGCGGGCCCGCACCAGCACCTCGCCCGCGGGCCCCGCGCGGAAGGCCAGTGCCGTGAGCTGGAGCGCCACCAGCAGGGCCACGGAGGCGATCACGGTGACGGTCCGGCGCCCGGCGCGCACCGCGCTGTACACCGCGACGAGGTACGCGACGGAGAGTGCGCCGAAGCCCATGGCCTGGTAGCCGACGGCGCACACTCCGGTGACGGCCAGGACCGCGACCGGTGCGCGGCGGCGCGCGGCCAGCGCAAGTCCGCCGGCCGCCAGGAGCACGCGGCCGAGCGCGTCGGGTCCCGGGCCGGGGTGCTCCCCGGTCCACCCGGTGCCCAGCATGAGCCCCGCCACTGCCACGGCGATCGCCCAGTCCCCGACGACGGCCGGGACACCGGTCGGGACGCCGAACCGTCGTATGACCATGCGGGAACCCTAGCCGGGCGTCCTGCGCGGCCGAGTCCCGCCGCCGGACGAACTCCCGCTACCACGTCTGCGGTAGCCGGGCGGTGTCTGCGCCGTTCGCGGCAGCCGCGTACGGCGTCAGCGGCAGCCAGAAGTGCGTCCGCCCGCGGGACGACCTGCGGTGGGTCCGGGAGACACGATCCGACGAGATCCCGAAACGGGATGCCTACGAGGAGAAGGAGCACCTCATGTCCGTCCGTCACGTGCTTGCCGCACCCGCGGCCCCGCACGCCTCGGTCCACTCGCTCGCCGCCGACGCCTACGACCTGACCTCGGGTCGTCTCGTGGGGACGAGCGCCGCGCTGGTGGCACTGGCCGGCGTGGTCGTCGGGGGGCTGGCGCTGGCCCGTTCCGCCGGCCGGGTCGGCAGCGGCAACGGCGGGAAGGGCGCTGTGGTGGCCCTGGTCGCGGGGCTGATCGGAGTGGTCGTCGGCGTGGTGAACCTGGCTGTCGCCGACGGCGGTCCCGGCACCGGGAACGGGGTGATCGGCGGCGTCGTCGCCGTCGTGCTGGGGGTTCTCGCGGTGGTGCTCGGGCGACTGGCCCTGGTGCGCGGACGTCGCACCGGCCGGCCGTCCCGCGGCCGCGACTACGCGGGCGCGTCCGAGTGAGACACGGACGGAGACCCGAGGAGACGATGATGGTTCTCGACACCACTCCCGCGGGCGGGACCCTGGCCGGACTGGGCCGCTTCTGCTTCCGGCGGCGCCGCCTGGTGCTCCTGGTCTGGGTCGTCGGCGTACTCGCCGTGGCGTTCGCCGGCTTCGGATACGGGGCTGCCCCCGACAACGACTTCTCCGGTGGCGATTCCCCGTCGGCCAAGGCGCAGCAGCTGATGGTGAAGCACTTCCCCGAGGAGCAGGGGGACACGCTGACCCTGGCGATCAGGGCCGACCGGGGGATCGACGATCCGGCCGTCAGGCGGAAGATCGAGAAGGTCGTCGCCCGGCTGGCCGGCTCACCGGTGACGGGGCCGGTGACATCGCCGTACCAGGACCGGAGCCTGGTGACGCGGGACCGTCGCATCGCCCGCACGTCCATCCCGCTGAGTGCCAAGGAGGTGGAGAAGAGCGAGGTCAAGCCCTTGGTGGACGCGGTCAAGGAGGCCTCCGACGCGAGGGTGACGCTGGCGCTGGGCGGCTACATGGCGGAGAAGGCCGAGACGCCGCCGCAGGGGCCGGCCGAGAGCGTCGGCATCCTGGCCGCGGCGGTGATCCTGTTCATCGCCTTCGGGTCGCTCGTGGCCATGGGCCTGCCGATGGTGACGGCGCTCCTGGCGATCGTGGGCGGGCTCGCGCTGATGAAGCTGGTGGGGCATCTCGTCCCCGCGCCGAACTTCGCCCTGACGTTCGGCGCGATGATCGGGCTCGGCGTCGGCATCGACTACGCGCTCTTCATCGTGACCCGCTACAAGGACGGTCTCGCGGACGGCGCCGACCCCGAGAGTGCCGCGGCCGAGGCGATCGCCACCGCGGGGCACGCGGTGCTGTTCGCCGGAACGACCGTCGTGATCGCGCTCATGGGCCTGTTCGTCATGGGCCAGCGGCTGATGACCGGGCTGGCCGTCGCCACGTCGCTCACCGTGCTGGTCACGATGATCGCCGCGCTGACGCTGCTGCCCGCGTTCCTGGGCTTCACCGGGCACCGGATCAACGCGCTGCGCCTGCCACGCCGCTCCTCCCGCCGCGACGGGTCCGCCGCCGCACGGTCTCCGAAGCGCCTTACGCTCGCGGAGCGTTGGGCCCGGGTCGTGCAGCGCAGGCCGCTGATCGCCGCGCTCCTCGCCGGCGGGGCGCTGCTGATTCTGGCCGTGCCCACGCTGTCGATGCGGCTGAGCCAGCCCGACGCCAGTGTCCAGCCCCGTGACCGGAGCAGCTGCATCTCCTACGAGATCCTCGCCGAGGGGTTCGGACCGGGCTACGGCGCGCCTCTGGTCTTCGCCGCCGAGATCGACTCGGAGGACACCGACCTCGGCCCCGTCGCCGCGGCGGTCGCCGGAACCGACGGCATCGCGCACGCCACGCCGCCCCGGGTCAGCTCGGACGGGAAGGCCGCCACCTTCGTCGCCTTCCCCACGACGGGGTACCAGGACGAGGCGACCGCCGACCTGGTGCACAGGCTCCGTGACGACGTGCTGCCCGGGACGCCCGGTGGTGAACGGGTCCTGGTCGGCGGTCCGAACGCCGGCACGATCGATGTCGCCGACGAGGTCGGATCGCGCCTGCCGCTGATGATCGTGGTCGTCGTCGCGATGTCGATGGTGCTGCTGATCGCACTGGTCCGGTCCGTCACGATCGCCCTCCAGGCGGCCGTGATGAACCTCCTGTCGATCGGTGCCGCCTACGGAGTGCTGGTGGCGGTCGTGCAGTGGGGCTGGCTCGGCACGGCCCTCGGCTTCCCGGCCGCCATGCCGGTCACGACGTGGACGCCGATGATGATGTTCCCGATCCTGTTCGGCCTGTCGATGGACTACCAGGTCTTCCTGATCTCGCGGGTCCGTGAGGAGTACGCGCGCACGGGCGACACCCGCGAGGCCGTCGCCCGCGGCCTGGCGCGCACGGCCAAGGTGATCACGGCCGCGGCCGCCATCATGATCGCCGTCTTCACCACGTCACTGCTGGGCCCCGACGTCGCCGTGAAACAGGGCGGCCTGGGCATGGCGGTGGCCGTCCTCATCGACGCCACGATCGTCCGGATGGTCTTCGTCCCCGCGGTGATGGAACTGTGCGGCAAGGCCAACTGGTGGATGCCCGGACGCCGGAAGCCGGGATCGTCTGCCTCGGTGCCGCTCAAGGTGGAAGAGGGTGCGGGGGTCTGATGGCTCGTCAGCCCCTGGGCGACGCGACATCGGCCGTGCAGATGGGACCCCGGTCACTCCTTCAGGCTGGTGAGGGCCAAGGTGTGGGCGTGGTTCAGGGCGTCCGTCGCGGGGCAGGGGACGTCGGGCCGGACGCCCGTGCCTTCCCAGTTCGTCAGGGAGACGGGGTTGATGGCGCGGCCGACGGGGATCGTCGCTTCGAGGTGGGGGTGCAGGGTCCAGCCGTTGCAGGGGTGGGCGCCGCCGCGGGTGGGCTCGCCGACGACGGTGGCACGGCCGAGCTGTTGCAGGTCGTAGGCCAGTTCCTCGGCGGCGGAGAAGGTGGTGTCGCTCGTCAGCACGTAGAGGGGCTTGGTGCCGCCGAAGCGGGCGCCGGGTACGTGCGGCTGGCTCCAGGACTGTTCGCGGCGGTCGCCGTCGCGCCAGTACATGGTGTTGAGATGGGTGCGCTCGTCGAGGAGGTGGCTGCAGACGAAGGCGACGGTGTCGGGGTCGCCGCCCCGGTTGGTGCGGAGGTCCACGATCAGGGCCTGCGCGCGGGAGGCCAGGGTGAGCGCGGCGCTCAGCGGTTCGGCGGCCCAGTCCAGCGGGAACAGCATCGGCGCCAGCTCCACCACGGCGACACCGCCGTCGAGCAACTGCACCCGGGGCGCGCCGCCCAGCGAGGCGTCGAACTCCCGGCGCATGGCGTCCAGGGTGGCCGCGCCCTTCTCGGCCCGGATCGGCTCGGCGTGGTGCTTCAGCCGCAGGTGCCGGTCGTTGTTGACGGACTGCAGGTCCGCCGTGACGAGGCGGGCCAGCTCCTCGGCATCGTCAACGTCATAGGCGCCCTCGGCGAGGCGTCGGCGCAGCACGCCGGTGACCTGTTCGGCTGTCTCGGGGAAGACGTAGTGCTCGGTCAGCAGCCGTATCGTCTCGTCGATGACAGGGGCCGGCGCGAGCTTCGTCGGGGTCGTCATGGACAGGAGTAGAGCACTGCCCTTGCGAAAGCGTCAACGAGTTCAGACACTTTCTGTATGCGAGATCAGCCTCCCCATCTGCCGCCTCCCGAGGACGTCCTGGAGATCGGCGCGCCCGAGCAATTCGCGGCGCTCGCCCACCCGTTGCGCCAGCGGTTGCTGTTCGCCCTGGGCCGGCGGCCTGCCACCATCAGCCGGCTCGCGGTGCAGCTCGACGCGAAGAAGGGCAACGTGGCCCACCACCTCAAGGTGCTCCGCGAGGCCGGCCTGGTCCACATCGCCGAGACCCGCCAGGTCCGCGGCGGAACCGAGCAGTACTACCAGCGCACGGCCCGCCGCATGGTCGTCGCCGAGCCTCAAGGGGCGGGCACCGCCGCGATGTTCACCGCGGTCGCCCAGGAGCTGGACCGCTCCCCCGTCGAGCCCCACCTGACGCTGCGCCACCTGCGCCTCGGCCCCGCGCAGGCGCGGGAACTCGGCGAGACGCTCACGAGACTGGTCGACGAGGCCGAGGAGGACGCGGAGGGTCAGCCGGTGCACGGCGTGCTGGTGGCGCTCTACCGGCAGGCGCTGCCGGGGGACGCCACCAGCACGGATCGGCCGTGAACTCTTCCCGCGTACGGGGCGAGCGGGTCAGCCGAGGTGCCGGGCGAAGAACCTCAGCGTGCTGTCCAGCTCGAACGCCGGGACCTCCCCGTGCCGGCCGGGGTTCGCGTGCAGCGCCTTCTCGGCCGAGCCCAGGGCGTCGAACAGCGCCAGGCTCTGGGCCCGCGGCACCCGTTCGTCGTCCCACTGCACCAGGAACTCCACCGGGACGGTGATCCGCGCGGCGTCCCCGGCCGAGGCGAGCGCCCCGCCGAGCCCCAACACCGCCGCGCGGACCCGGGGTTCGGCAGCGACGAAGGGGACACCGAGCCCGCACCCGAGCGAGACTCCCCAGTAGCCCACCGGACCGGCGCCGACGTGCTCGAGTCGCTGGACCGCGTCCAGGACCGCCCGCCACTCCGGCACGGTCCTGCGGGCCACGAGCGCCTGGAAGCCGGCGATCAGCGGAGCAAGCTCCTCACCGGCTGTCACGCGCGCCTGGTTCTCGGTCGCGATCCGGTCGTACTCCTCGACCTTCGGCCGGTCGCCGTGAGCGGGGACATCGACCGCCACGACCGCGAAGCCGCCTTCGGTCACGAAGCGGCGCGCACGCGTCAGCACGTCGGGGGCCTTCTTGTGCTGCCCGCCGCCGTGTCCCATCAGGACGAGCGGACGCGTCCCGACGGCGCCTTCCGGCGTCCACAGGACACCGGGAATCTCACCGAGGGTGAAGAGCTGTTCACGGACGCCGCCGGACGACGTCTCAGAAGTGATGTGCAAAGCGTTTCATGCCTTTCGGGATGCCCCTGCGGGCATCCCTCAGCCATGCGGAGGGAGGGAGGCCCGACCTGTCGAAACGTTGATCGGTCTCACCTCCCGGTTCGCGGCACTGCACGGCGGCAGGAACGTATCACTAGATCCGTGAGTTGCGCACCGACTGCCACACCGCACCGGCCAGCGCCTTCGTCGCGCGCGGAACCGACAGCTGCTCGTGCTCGCGGTACAGCTGCCAGTTGACCGGGACCAGCGACAGCTTGTTGGAGGAGAGCGAGCCCGCCTGGTGGGCCCGGTACACGGCCAGCGGTTCGGCCAGGCCCCGGGCGTCCGCGCCGTCGCGCATGATCGACAGCCACAGGGCGTAGTCCTGCCGCTTGCGCATCTCCGGCATCAGCCGGGTGCCCAGCACGGCGCGGTCGTACATGGCGGTCAGGGCACCGATGTAGTCCTTGACCAGCATGGCGCGGTAGTCGACGTGCGCCCGGGCCCGGATCACGCGCCCGTTCGGCTCGAAGTCGGTGCTCTCGCCGGCGTGGTCGGCGTCCATCTTGAAGTACGAGGTGAAGGTCAGCGGCGCGCTGCCCTCCGCGGCGAAGGCGAGCTGCCGCTCGGTCTTCTCGGGCAGCCACATGTCGTCGCTGTCGAGGAACGCGACGTAGTCCCCGCGGGCCCGCTCGATCGCGAGATTGCGCGCCTTGCCGGCACCGCCGCGCTCGGGGGCCGAGCGGGGCAGGACGCGCTCGTCCTGCCGGGCGAACTCCCTGAGCAGCTCCATGGAGTCGTCGGACGACTGGTCGTCGGTGACGAGCAGCTCCAGGTCGGTGTGGGTCTGGGTGAGCACCGACCGGACGGCCGCGCCGAGCGTGGCCGCCGAGTTGTATACGGGCATCACGACGGACACCAGGGGCACAGCGCTTCTCCTTGCGACAGCGGCCGGGACGACGGCCCATTCAAGCATTCCGGCGGGTGCGGGACCGAACCGAGTCCTGTCATGGCTCCGGCCGCCGCGCGGGGCGGCCGGGCACGGCCGCGTCCTGGAGGGCGGGCCCCTCGGATGCCGGTACGGGAGGTGGGACCAGCCGGAGCCGACGTTCTCCTCCCCTGGGGCAGCGGCGCGACGCTCCAGTCGCGGGACGGCTGTCAGGCGTCCTGGGTCAGGGACGCGATGATCGACCGGACGGTCTCCTCGGTGATTCCCGGGTGGAGGAACGCCAGCCGCGCGACGGTCTCGCCCTCCCACACGCTGGGAGTGATGAACGCGAGGCCGGAGGCGAGGAGACGCTTGGACCACGCGTAGTAGTCCTCGGGCCGCCAGCCGGTGCGGCGGATCAGGACGACCGTCAGTTCGGGCTCGCGGAGGAGTTCGAGGCCCTCGGTCTCCTCGGCGAGCCGGGCGGTGTACCGGGCGATCTCGGCGCCCCGCGCCACGGCGTCGCGGTAGGCGTCCGTGCCGTGGACGGCGAGCGAGAACCACAGGGGCAGGCCGCGCGGGCGCCGGGTCAGGTGGTAGGCGTAGTCGCTGGGGTTCCAGTCCTCGTGGCCGTCGCCGTCCGCCCCGTGGATCGCGTCGAGGTAGGACGCGTCCTGGGTGTGCACGGCCCGGGCGAGGCGCGGCTCCCGGTACAGGAGGGCGCCGCAGTCGAAGGGCGCGAACATCCACTTGTGCGGGTCGACGACGAGCGAGTCGGCGTGCTCGATGCCGCGCAGGCGCGTGCGGAGTTCCGGTACGAACAGGGCGGCTCCGCCGTAGGCGGCGTCTATGTGCAGCCACAGGTCGCGGGCCCGGGTCTGCTCGGCGACGCCGCCGAGGTCGTCGATGATGCCGGCGTTGGTGGTGCCGGCGGTGGCGACGACGGCCACGACGGGAGCCCCGCCGTCGGACGACGCCGCGTCGAGCGCGGCGGCGAGGGCCGCGCCGGTGAGACGGTGGTCCGAGGTCGGGACGACGAGCGGTTCGACGCCGATGATCCGCAGCGTGTTGCCGACGGAGGAATGGACCTGGTCACTGACGGCGATCCGGACGGGGTCCGCCGCGGCCAGCCCCAGCCGGCGCCTGCCGGTGTCGCGGGCCACGACCAGTGCGGAGAGATTGCCGGCCGAACCACCGCTGACGAAGCATCCGCCCGCGCCCTGCGGCATCCCCGCCAGGTCGGCGAAGAGGCTGAGCACCTGGTTCTCCGCGGCGACGGCACCCGACGCCTCCAGCCAGGACACACCGTGCAGCGACGACGCCGAGAGGACCATGTCGAACAGCGCGGCGGCCTTCGTCGGGGCGCCGGGGATGAAGGCGAGGAAGGCGGGGTGGTCGCAGGAGACCACCGTCGGCTCCAGCGACTCCGTGTAGGTCCGCAGCACGTCGGCCGGGCGGCGGGGCTCCGTGCCGATGGCGTCCTTGAGCGCCAGGGCCAGTTCCTCGTGCTCGCCCAGCCGGCCCAGCGGCGGCGGGTCGAGGCGGAGCCGGTCGAGAAGATGGCCCATGACCTGCTGGGTGAGGTCTTCGTCGTAAGCGTGCACCGAGGGCTCCTGTCGGAACGAGCGACTAATTGGATCCGCATCAGATCCAATTCGGACCTTAGGCGGCTGCCCACGCGCTCGTCAACCACGAAAGCCGACGGCCCGGCCGCCAGGGGCGCGGGCCCGGCCCAGTCAGTGGGCCCGCTCAGCCGGTGGGCCCACCCAGCCGCAGGAACTCGCTCAGCCGGGGGCTCGCTCAGTCCGCAGACGTGGCGAACTGATCCAGGAGCACCAGGAACTGGCGGTGCGACTCCTTGAGGTGCTCCCGCATCCGGCGCTCGGCCGTGTCCCCGTCACCGGACAGGACGGCCAGTGCGATCGCCTCGTGCTCCTCGCGGAACGCCCGCCCGAAGTCCTGGCCCGTCGGATAGACCGGCGTCCAGTCGGAGCCCAGCCAGAGCGCGTTGCCCGCCACGAACATCTCGGTGCGCGCCCGCGTCACGGCTTCCGCGAGCACCTCGTTGCCGCCGGCCTCGGCGACGCCGAGGTGGAAGCGGGTGTCCACGCGGTGGTACTCGCCGAGGTCGGCGACCTTCGCGTCCAGCATCTCTACGAGCCCGCGCCGGCCCGCCGCCGCGCCCCGCTCGGCGGCGAGGCGCGCCGCGAACGGCTCGATGGCCTGGCGGTACTCCATGTAGTCGCGCAGCGAAGCGCGGATGCCCGCGGCGATCGCGGCCCTGTTGTCGCGGCCGCCCGCCGGCGCCGGTGCGACCCGGGTGCCCCCGGAGCGACCCAGGGTCGTGACGACGAGCCCCTCCTCGGCCAGCTCCCGTACGGCCTGCCGGACCGTGTTGCGCCCCACCCCGAAGACCTCGGCGAGCTCGCGCTCGGTCGGCAGTTTGTCACCCGGGCCGAATCCGCCGAGGGCGATCCGCTGGCGCAGGGCCTCGGCCACGACCGCGTACGACGGCGCCTGCCGGGGGGCGGTGCCGTTCGCCGCCTGCTCGCCGCCCTTGCTCTTGCCCGCGCCCTTGCTGTCGCCCATGCCCTGCCTGCCCCTCACGCGTGGATCACGTCCTGCCCGTCCGACCAGTCTATTGGGATCGCGTCGAACCCTATTGACAGGCCGCAACGGCGGACCTAGCGTCGCCCCATCGATTTTGGGTCCACCCCGAACCCAATCGATGTCCCCCAAGGAGCCACGCATGAGCCAGTCCACGGGCACCCCAGCCCCCGCCGCAGGGGCGCCACGCCGCTCCGGGCCATGGAAGATCGCCACCGCCGCGATGATCGGCACGAGCGTCGAGTGGTACGACTTCGGCATCTACGCGACCGCCGCCGCGCTGGTGTTCCCCGAGCTCTTCTTCCCCGAGATGAGCCGGGCCCTCGGCACCGTGATGTCCTTCGCGACCCTGTTCGTCGGGGCGCTGGGCCGGCCGCTCGGCGCCATCCTCTTCGGTCACATCGGCGACCGGCACGGCCGCAAGAAGGCGCTCATCTGGTCGATGACCCTGATGGGCGCCGCCACCGTCTGCATCGGCCTGCTGCCCACGTACCACCAGATCGGCGTCCTGGCGCCGCTGCTCCTCGTCCTGATCCGCATGATCCAGTCCCTGGCCGTGGGCGGCGAGTGGGGCGGGGCCGTGCTGTTCGCGGTCGAGCACGCGCCGCCCCGCCGCAAGGCGTTCTTCGGCTCGTTCCCGCAGTTCGGCGACGGTGTCGGCTACTTCCTTTCGACCGGCGTCTTCGCCCTGGTCGCACTGTTCGGGCACGACGCGCTGGCCGACTGGGCCTGGCGCGTCCCGTTCCTGCTGTCCGCGGTGCTCGTCGCCGTCGGCCTGATCATCCGCCGCTCGATGGACGAGTCGCCCGAGTTCGAGGCCGCCCGGCGCGCCGAGGAAGCCGCCGGGCCGGCGGCCGGGAACAAGGAGTCCGCCCCGGTGATCGGTGTGCTGCGGCACGCCTGGAAGACGTGGCTGCTGGCCACGGGCGCGTTCCTGATCACCGTCGGCGGCTACTACATCGTCGTCACGTTCATGTCGACCTACGCCGTCACGGAGCTGGGCTTCACCGACGCCCAGGCCGCGGCCGCCGGCACCGCGGCCTCCGTCGTCGTCATCGTGTGCACCCCGCTGAGCGCGCTGTTCGCCGACCGCTACGGCCTGCGCCGCGTCACCCTCATCGGCGTCCTGCTCCACCTGGTCGCGGCCTTCCCGATGTTCTGGCTCGCCGACACCCGTTCGGTCGCGGGTCTGTGGCTCGCCATGTGCCTGCCCATGCTGGCCAGCACGATCGCGTACGCCTCGCTCGGCACGCTCGCCTCGGGGTGGTTCGCGCCGCGCGTCCGCTACACGGGCCTGTCCATGAGCTTCCAGACGGCGGGCCTTCTCGGCACGCTCGCCCCCGCGGCGACGACCTGGCTCTACTCCTCCTTCGGCAACTCCTGGGTGCCCGTCGCGGTCGCCTTCGCCGCCATGGCGGCCGTCAGCGCCGTGTGTCTGATGGCGTGCCGCCCGGCGGCGAACGCGGGCGAGTCCCTCGACGCGCCGGAAGCGGCTGATGCGGGCGTGCTTCCCGGTGGCGCGGGCGGCACCACGGACGCAGCCGCGGCTGCCGACACGACGCGGACCGGCTGACCGGCTGCTCGCCCGGGAGCAGTCCCCACTCCCCGGCCCACCCGCACAGCCCCTCCCCTCTCCCTCCCCATCCATCTCAAGGAGTTCCGTGCACCCCGCACCCGACCTCGTCCTGACCCGGGCCCGCGTCCACACCGTCGACCCCGGCCTCCCGAGCGCCGAAGCCGTGGCGGTGACCGCCGGCCGGATCACCGCCGTGGGCACCCATGCCGAGGTCACGGCGCTCGCCGGACCGGAGACCGAGGTGCGCGATCTCGGCGGGCGCATGCTCCTGCCCGGTTTCGTCGACGCCCACAACCACGTCCGGCTCGGCTCGGACGCCGACAGCGTGCAACTCGCGGGGGCCGGCTCCCTGGAGGAGGTGCACACCCGCATCCGGGCCTGGGCGGACGCGAACCCCGACGCGGAGTGGATCGAGGCGGAGGCGTTCGACTACGGCGCGATTCCCGGGGCGCGCATGCCCACCGCCGCCGACCTGGACCCCGTCACCGGCGACCGTCCCGCGCTCGTGTTCACGTACGACGTCCACAGTGTCTGGCTCAACACGGCCGCCCTCCGGCGCCTGGGCATCACCCGCGACACCGACCGGCTGCCGTGGGGCGTCGTCCAGAAGGATCCGGCGACCGGCGAACCGACGGGGTTCGTCACCGGGTTCGCCGTGCTGGGACTGGCCCGGCGGGGCCAGCGAGCACTGGCGGAGTTCCTCCCGTGGGCGAGCGAGGAGCGCCGCTACAAGCGCCTGTGCGCCTCGCTCGACATGGCGGCCGAGAACGGTCTGACCACGGTCGTCGAACCGCAGAACTCCCCCGACGACCTGTTCCTGTTCGAACGGGCCCGAGGCGAGGGCCGGCTGCGTTCGCGGATCGTCGCCGCCCTGTTCCATCCGCGCGGGACGACGGCCGAGGAACTCGACGAGTTCGAGCGGTGCGCCAAGCGGTTCGACGACGACCGCTTCCGGGTCGGCCCGCTCAAGCTGTACATCGACGACGTGGTCGAGCCCCACACGGCCGCGCTGTTCGAGCCGTACGCCAATGAACCCGGCAACCGGGGCCGTACGTTCTACGAGCCCGGAGAGTTCGCCGAGGTGCTCACCGAGCTCGACCGGCGCGGCTTCCAGACGTTCACGCACGCCACGGGTGACCGCGGCATCCGTACGGCCCTCGACGCGCACGCGGCCGCGCGCTCCGCCAACGGGCCGCGCGACGCCCGCCACCAGCTCGTGCACGTCGAGTGTCTCCACCCGCAGGACGTCGGCCGGTTCGCCGCGCTCGACGTCGTGGCCTGCATGCAGCCGCGGCACTGTGCTCCGGACGTCGCCGGCCCGGGCAAGGACTGGGCCGAGGGGGTGGGCGAGCAGCGCTGGTCGCACGCCTGGGCGTTCCGCAGCCTGCGCGAGGCGGGCGCGCGGCTCGCCTTCTCCAGCGACTGGAACGTCGCCGAGATGAACCCGCTCGCCCACCTCTACACCGCTGTCACGCGCCGCGCCCCGGGCGGCGGCGACGCGTGGGTGCCCGGCCAGACGATCGGTCTGGCGGCGGCGATCGAGGCGTACACGATGGGAAGCGCGTACGCCAACTTCGTGGACGGCGACCGGGGTTCGGTGACCGTCGGCAAGTACGCGGACCTCGTGGTGATCGACCGGGACCTGTTCGCGGTCCCGGTGGAGGAGATCAAGGACGCGTCGGTCGACGAGACGATCGTCGAGGGCGTGACGGTCTTCCGCCGCTGAGCCCGGCCCGGGCGGCGTTCCGGATCCGCTGGGTGCGCCCACGTTCGGCGAGCAGTTCGATAGCCCGGGCGTGGGACCCGGCGGCGGCCTTGAGCTGAAGCCAGTCGGACGAGGCGAGCAAGTCGTCCTCCTGCCAGGGCTGGTCGAGCGCGACGGCGCGGAGGAGCGTCCACTCGCGCAGCCGCTGCACGAGGAAGGGGTGGCCGCTGACGGCCTCGGCCATCGCCGGTGCCCAGTGCGGGTAGGCGGGGCCGTCGCAGAGGTCGGCGGCTCGAAGGTCGAGGTGCCGCAGCACTGCCGACCGGGCCATCGTCCGGTCCTGATCAGCCAGTACGCGGGCGACCAGAGCGACTTCGTCCGGTTCGCGGACGTGCCGCAGCATGTCGAGGTACGCGGCGAAGCGGACGTGCTCGCTCGGCGTCTCCGCGATGCCGTGGACGTTCATGAGCGGCTCCTCGCGCTCGACCGCAGCGCTGATCCCCGGCCGTGGCGGGCCGGCCCCCACCCTCGTGGGCGGGGGCCGGCCGCTGCGGAGCGTCGGGCGTCAGCTGCAGTGGTTGAAGTTGGCGGTGCGGTAGTAGACCGTCTTCCACTCGCCCTGGTTGTACATCTGCCAGTAGCCTCCGGTGACCCGGCGGAAGCCGACGTTCTTGCCCGTTCGCGCGCCGGACGCGGTCCGGCCCTCGTACCAGAACGTGCCGGTGGAGCCGTTCCAACTGCTGACGAAGACCCGCGACGCGGCCTTCTTGAAGGTGTTCGGGCCGACCTTGCCGTCCGCGGTCAGTCCGTAGCGGCTCTGCCAACGCTTGGTCGAGTACGTGGTGTTGGCTCCGAACCGGCAGTCGATGTCCGACAGGTCGGTGGGCGTGCCGTTCTGCTCGTAGACGCTGTCCGCCCACAGGATGCCCTGCCACATGGCCGCCAGGTTGCTGTGGCTGTAGGCCGACGACGAGACCGTGCCCTCGTCGTACCAGTCGTCGTACCAGCCACCGCCGCCGGTCACCGCGCCGGCCGACGCGTCGGCCGACGCCGGCGTCGTGGTGAGCGCGGCGCCGCCGGCCAGCGCGAGGACCGCGGCGGCCGCGGCCGCCTTCGTACGTACAGACATGTCTGTTCCCCTCGGTCATGGCCGCGGGCCTGTGTCCCCCGTCGGGACCCCCGTGAGTCCCGCGACCACGGCGAGGGCGGCCCGCCGTCCCCCGGCTGTTCCGCCTGGGCCGCCCTCGTCGTGGTGAAGAAGCTACGGACCGACGGGCGCGGGCACGTCCCCTGGCGGTTGGAGATCGGCCGTGAGAGCCGCGGTACGCCCGCGGTTCCTGCAACTTCCGCGGTACCGCGGAAGGTTGACGCCGCTCGCCCGGTCTCCCGGCTACCCTGCGACGGTGCGGCACCCGCGGATCAACGGACCCCGGCGCCCCCTGGTGGTGGACACCGGCATCGCGCTCGCCTATCTGGCATGCGCCCTGCTCCTGGGCCAACAGGACAGCCGCGAGGGCTACCCGCGTCTCGGCGTCCTCGGCCTCGCGCTGACCTGCGTGATCAACCTCGCCCTCGTCGCCCGCCGGCGCGCCCCCGTCGCGGTCTCCGCCGTCGTCTACGGCGTCTGGGCCCTGTACGTGGCCCTCGGGCACTGGCCCGCGGTCAACAGCCTCGCCTCGCTGCTGGCCCTGTACACCGTCGCCGCGACCCGCCCGCTCCGCACCGCCGTCGCCGCGGCCGTCGCGCTCGGCGCGGTCTGGGTGTACGCGGGCTACGCGGCGCCGGACGGCTCCGTGGCGGCCGCCGCCGCGATGGCCGTCGTCTTTCCCGCGATCCTGGTCCGCTTCGGGCAGTCCGCGCGGCAGTCCGAACAGCGCGGGGAGCAACTCGCCGAACTGACACGTCAGTTGCGCGCGGAACGCGACGAGAAGGCGCGGCGCGCCGTGGCCGAGGAGCAGGCGCGCATCGCACGCGAGCTGCACGACGTGATCGCGCATCACATGTCGGTGATCTCCGTGCAGTCGGGCCTCGCGCGCTACGTCTTCACGACCGCCCCCGACACCGCGCGAACCGCCCTCGCGACCATCGAGAGCACCTCCCACGAGGCGCTCACGGAGATGCGCCGGATGCTGACGCTGCTGCGCGGCCGGGCGAACGGCGGACCCGAGTCGTACGAACCCGTGCCCGGGCTGGACGGGCTCGGGGAACTGGTGGCGCGGGTGCGCACCGGTGGCGTGCCGGTGGAACTCGTCGTCGAGGGGCCAAAGCGGGCGCTGCCTCCGGGCGTCGGGCTGTGCGCGTACCGGGTGGTGCAGGAAGCGCTCACCAACGTGCTGAAGCACGCGAGGCCGGCGAGCGCCGTGGTGCGGGTGTCGTACGGGACGCACGCGCTGCGGGTGAGCGTCACGGACGACGGCGCGGCCACCGGACAGGCCCTGAAGCGCACCGGCGGCGCTCCGGAAGCCGGAACGGGCCACGGACTGATCGGCATACGGGAACGCGTGCGGCTCTACGGCGGTAGCGTGGAGATCGGCCCGCGCCCAGAGGGGGGCTTCCAGGTCCGGCTCACCCTGCCGACGTCCGCTCCGTCGGCTCGGGAGGACGCCGGCGGTTGAGGGGATGACGGCGGTCGATGACGCGGGTGCTTGTGGTGGACGACCAGTTCCTTGTGCGCGCGGGGATCGTGGGGCTGCTGGAGGCCGCCGACGGGTTCGAGGTGGTGGGCGAGGCGGCGGACGGTGCGCAGGCGGTGTCGGAGGCGCTGCGCTGCCGGCCGGAGGTGATCCTGATGGACATCCGGATGCCGGGGATGAACGGCATCGACGCCATGGAACGGATCCTTGCCGCCGACCACGAGCCGCTGCCCCGGGTGCTGATCCTGACCACGTTCGACCTCGACGAGTACGTGTTCCACGCGTTGCGCGCCGGTGCGTCCGGCTTCCTGCTGAAGGACACCGGGCCGGAGCGGCTGTTGACGGCGGTGGCCGCGGTGGCCGGCGGCGACACCCTCTTCGCGCCGAGCGTCACCCGCCGCCTGGTCGAGACGTTCACCGCGCCTGCGGCGACGACGCCTCCCCTCCCCGCGGTGTCCGCCCTGGAGCAGCTGACGGCGCGGGAGACGGAGGTGCTGCGGCTGACGGGCCGCGGCATGTCCAACCTGGAGATCGCGGAACGCCTGTTCATCTCCGAGGCCACGGTCAAGACCCACCTCAACCGCACGATGAACAAACTGGACCTGACCAGCCGGGCCCAGGCGGTGGTCCTGGCGTACGAGGCGGGGCTGGTGGCACCAGGGGGCGAGTGACGGGGCGCGGCCCTCGACCGGCCACTCGTAGGGTCTCGTAGGTCTCGTCGGTGTCGTGGCCCTCGCAGCACACGTAGCACTCGTAGCGGGGAACGATCCCCGCTACGAGTGCTATCGTCGGACACTCAAATGGGGAGCGCTCCCCGTTTCAGTTCGCGGGCTGGATGCCCGTCGCTCGCAAGGAGGAGAGGCAGCGTGTCCGACACCGCACTCGTGCTCGGAGGGGGCGGGCCCGTGGGTGGTGCCTGGCTGGCGGGGGCGCTCGCCGGGCTCACCGAGGCCGGGATCGATCTCCGGAGCGCCGACGTGGTCATCGGCACCTCCGCCGGTGCCGTGTTCGGGTCACGGCTCCTGGCCGGCGTCCCGGCGGCGGATCTCTACGAGCGCCAGCTCTCCGGTGCTGACGCGGTCGATCTGCCGGTCACGCTCCGGCAGACGGCACGGTTCCTGTGGGCGGCGCTCGGCTCCCGCGATCCGCAGCGGTCCGTCGAACGCCTGGCCCGGACCGCGCTCAGCGCCCCGACCGGCCCGGAATCGGACGTCTTCGACACCGTCGGCACCCTTCTCGGCGACGTCCGCGCCTGGCCCGAGCAGGAGCTCAGGGTCACCGCGATCGACGCGCGGTCCGGACAGGTCGAGGTCTTCCACTCACGGTCGGGAGTGCCCCTCCTCGAAGCGGTCGCGGCGAGCTGCGCCGTGCCCGTCGTCTGGCCTCCGGTCACCGTGGCGGGCCGGCGCTGGATGGACGGCGGCAGCCGTTCGACCGCCAACCTCCAGCTCGCCCGCGGGTATCGCCACGTCCTGGCGGTCGTCCCGATCCCCCGGGCGGTCGGGCCGCATCTGAGCGCCGCCGAGCAGGCCGCGGAACTGTCCCAGGACGGGACACGCGTCACCCTGCTGACCCCGGACCGCGCCGCGCGCCGCGTCATGGGCCGCGACATGACGGACGACACCCGCAGGCCCGCCGCCGCCCGGGCCGGTCACACCCAGGCCCGCGCCATGGCGTCTTCCGTGGCCGACGTCTGGCGGGGCTGACGTTCGGTCCTCACCCGGCAGTGACGCATCGTCGACGCGACGGACGTCGCCGCGCCGGTCGGGCCATCAGCTCGTCAGAACGGGGGCTCCAGGCTCCGGACCGCGCTCGATCGTCGCGGCGGACCGGTCCGGTCCTGGTGCAGGACGGTCACGGCCTCGTCCACGCGGCCGAGTTCGATCAGGTACGCCGCGAGGTCGTGGCTGTTCGCGGACGCGTGCGGACGCAGGAGCACGACCGCCTCCTCCGTGCGGCCGGCGGCGGCCAGGACTGCGGCCAGGTGCGACGCCGCGTACGAGGTGTCGCCCTCGGGGTGGGCGCGGGCCTGTACGAGCGCCTGGTCGATGCGGTCGCAGGCCGCCATCAGCGGGAGCCGCAGCCGGAAGAGCTCCCACTCCGCCTCTCCGCTGCGCCGCTCGATCGCGTCGAGGTGGGCGAGGCCGTCCTCGGGGCGGCCGTGGTCGGCGTACAGGGTGCACAGGACGTCCAGGATCCAGTCGTCCGCGCCCGACGCCTCGGCCAGGTCCCGCATCATCTCGATCGCCTCGTCCGCACGGTGGTGCCGGGCCAGCAGGTGCGCGAGCTCCACGGTGAGGGTGGCGTGGCCGGCCGATGTGTCGCGGGCCTGCCGGTAGACGGCGACGGCGGCCGCGACGTCGCCGCGTTCCTCCAGCAGTTCCGCGAGGCGCTGTGCGACGTGGCCCAGCTCGTCGGCCGCCGCATACGCGTGCAGTTGCTCGGTCCGGTCGTGGCGGGCCAGGAGATCGGCCAGTTGGTCCCGGCCGTTGAGCGACGTGGTGTTCCGGGTGCGCAGCAGCGCGATCGCCTCGTCGACGCGGCCTTGCCGCTCACGGATCGTGGCGAGCAGGCCGATCGCCGTGTCGGGATCGAGGCCGCGGCAGCACCACGGGCCGTCGCAGCGGTGCTCCTCCGGGACACGGGCGGCGAGCAGCTCGGCGGCCTCCTCGTGGCGCCCGGCCCCTTCGGCGACGTCTACCAGGGCCACGGCGAAGGTCCGGTGTTCGTCGATGTGCGGCCGCAGCAGTTCGAAGGCCTCGTCGCCGCGACCGTGCCGGTGGAGCAGGCGGGCGTAGAACGCGAGCGCCAGGGGGTCCCTGCCTTCCTCCATCGCCGTTCGGGCCGACGCGATCGCCTCGCCGGCCCGCCCCCAGCTCTCCAGCAGTCCGGCCGTACTCGTGATCGCCGGCCACCAGCCCGTGGCGGCATAGGGAGCCACCACCTCCAGGGCCTCCGTCCGGCGGCCCTGCTCCCCCAGCAGACGTGCCCACTCCCGTGCGCAGAACCACTCGCCGCGGCCGGCCCACCGCGCAACGGCCTCGGCATGCCCGCGTTCGAGCAGCCGGGAGACCAGACCCGGTGGGATGCAGCCCGACTCTGTCCGGGTCCGGTGGTCAAGATCAGCGACGTCCACGGCAACGCACCTTAGCCAGGTGCGGGTGGGTGTTCAGCGGCGGGCCGCCACGGCTTCCTCGGCGGCGGACAGGACGCGTTGGAGGACGGGGACGGGGATCGCCGGATTGGTGACCGCCGTACGGGCCGTGTCGCGGTCGTGGAGGAGTCCGGCGAGGACCCGGGCCGGGAGCCGTGGGTTGCGCATCGCGGTCTCGCGGACGTGGACCGCCGGGTCGTTCAGCAGCCGTACCGCGTCGGCCGGTGCGAGCCGGGGGTCCTCGGCCGCGCGGCGACGCACCTCGGTCTCCGGGTCGCGGGCGAGCCGTGCCACGTCGGCGGGCGTGGACTCGGGGTCGTCCAGGGCCAGGCGGCGCATGCGTCCCTCGGGGGCGTCGGCGAGGCGCAGCAGGTTCGTGCGCGGGAAGTTCGGGTGGCTGCGGGGGCGGCCGGGGTGACTGAAGCTGCCGTCCCACCAGCGCCACACCTCGAGGAGCATGTCCTCCGGCGCGTCGTCGCACGATTCGGCGAGGAACAGGCGGACCGTGCGGTCCTCGTCCCGGGCCAGACGCTCCACGACATCCGGCGGCAGGTGCCGGGCGCGGGCCACGCTCCGGCGGACGAGCGGATGGGACGACGCGGCGAGGCGGCGCATCGCGTCGGCGTCGTCGTGCAGGTCCTCGACCCAGTCCAGGGTGTACGACATGGACGTCGGGTCGAAGTCGTGGCGCACGGCGGCGCGTCGGTCCTCGTCGAGGTCGGCACGCCGCGCCACGGCGGCGCGGACGTCGCCGTGCGGGTCCTGCGCCAGGGCGGCGACTCCGGCCGCCCCGAGCCGCGGGTTGGCGGCCAGCGCCCGGCGCACCTCCGGGTCCGCGTCCCTGACCAGCTCCGCCTCCAGCCCGGCCGAGAAGCGACAGTGTTCGAGCGCCTCATGACGGGGTTCGGGGAGTGCGGCGAAGACCTCGTGGGGCATGGGCGCGTCGTGGGTGTGGTGGGCGAGCAGCGCGGCCGTTCGTACCGTGTCGTCGGCGTCGGTCAGCAGGCCCGTCCGCAGCGGAGCGGCGAGGTCGGTCCACCGGGCACAGGCGGCCGCCCGTACGCGGGGGTCGTCGTCGGTGGCGAGGCCCGGCAGGTGGTGGGCGGGCAGTCCGGGCAGGGTGGCGGCCTGGGCGCGGGAAGACCCGGCGAGGAGCGCGTCGTACAGGTCCTCGGGGATCTCGATGCCGCGGGCGCCGGCGTGCCGGGCCCACAGCACCTGCCGGTTCGGCGAGGGTTCGGCGCGGATCAGGCGCAGCCATTGGGCGGGCGTGAGTCTGGGCCGGAAGGTGTCCGCGGGGCGCGCCCGCACCTCCGGGTCGGGGTGCGCCAGGGCGGCGTCGAGCACGGCGGGCCGGTCGCAGCCGTGCAGGAAGCCCGCCTCCACGTCCAGCAGGCGGATCAGCAGTGCGTCCGGTGCGGAGGGGTTGGACCCGATGCCGTCCGCCCAGTGGAGTGGCCACGCCGGCCGACCGGGCACGGCCTGCCAGGTCTCGGCGCGCTGGGCCTCCGTCTCACGCCCGGCGGCCTCGGCGGCCTCCTCCAACCGCTCCGGCAACCGGTCGAGAGCCGTGGCCCGGGGACCGCCCTCTCCGGGCACCCGCGCGAGCAGCACCTGTCCGTCGAGGGAGAGCGCCACGAATCCGGGATCGCCGGTGAGCTGCGGCACGGCGGTGCCGTCGTCGGGACGGACCCGGGTCCACCAGGCGTCGTTGCCGCCGATGCGGTGTCCGAGGACGGCGACCAGGAACTCGCCCTCGACGCCCTGGAGCCGGCGCCACCAGGAGTCGTCGATCGCGCCCCGCCGCGCGCCGTCGGGTGCCGCGATCCCCCGCGCGATCCGCCACCCGGCCTCGGGCGGGAACAGACCGCCGGGGCTCACCTCCCCGACGACCGTCAGTCCGGCGCGGGCGAGCAGTCCATGAAGCTTCTCCGGGCGTGGCACGCGGCGATGATCCCCCGCGGGCCTGCCGCGGGACAAGGCGGTTCCCGACAGGGCCGGCCTGCTCCGACGCCCGGGCCGGAGCGACTCGGCGAAACCGAGGTTCTAGAGTGACGCCGTACGCACAGCCGCCCCACCGGAGGGATCAGTGAGCAAGGTGAGGATCGTCGTGGACGACCTGTCCGGACCGCGGATCGCCCGGTTCCTCGCCGACCACGTCGAGCAGATGCGGTCCCTCACGCCCCCGGAGAGCAAGCACGCGCTCGACCTCGACGGGCTGCGCCGCCCCGAGGTGACCTTCTGGTCGGCGCACGAGGACGACGCCGTGGTGGGATGCGGCGCGATCACCAGACTGGACGCCGGTCACGCCGAGTTGAAGTCGATGCGGACCGCACCGGGGCGCACCCGCAGCGGGATCGCGTCCCGGTTGCTGGGGCACATCCTCACCGAGGCGAAGGGGCTCGGCTTCACCCGGCTGAGTCTGGAGACCGGCTCGGCCGAGTTCTTCCTGCCCGCCAGGAGGCTGTACGAGAAGTTCGGGTTCGAGTACTGCGCACCCTTCGCCGACTACCGGCCCGACCCCAGCAGTGTGTTCATGACGAGGCCGCTCTGACGGTCCTGGCCCACCCCCGCCTCGCATTCCGAGCGCCCACCACGCACCCCTAGGATCTTCCTATGAAGATCGAATCCGAGATCGGGCAGCTCGTCGGGGATCTGGAGAGTGCCGACTCCGCACAAGTGGCGGCAGCCGTCGAGGAGTTGGCGGCGCACGGCGAACGCGCGCTGCCGGGCCTGATGCACGGGGCGGCCGGCCCGTCGGCGACACGTCACGTGACGGCGTATCAGGCCGTGCTGGAGCGCATCGGGCCGCGGGCCTTCGACGAGGTCCTCGCGGCCACGCGCCGCGGGGAGTTGCACGGCTTCGTGGTCAGCCGGCTGCTCCCCTGCTTCGACGCGCGCTGTGCGGAGCAGTACGCGGCCTTGGCGGTCGATGCCGACCGGAATCTCGCGTCCTACGGATTCCAGGGCCTGATCCGCCTGAAGGTGGACTCCGAGGCCGGGCTGCGGGCCCTGCTGGAGGTCGTCGCCCGGGGCGGTGATCTCGCGGGTGACGTCTCCACGTACGCGCGAGCCCTGTACGCGTCGCACGCGCCGCGCTTGCGCGCCCTGCGCCGGGATCCCGCCGCCTCCCTGCGAGTTCGGCGGGGAGCGCTCGGCGTGCTGCTCGAGGGCGGAGGTCTCGACGCCCTCGACGAGCGCGACCGCACGCTGCTGGAGCGGCTGGTGAACGCGAAGCTCCCGGGCGGGGTCGGTGGGCTGCCGTCGCCGCAGCTCAGCGGCTGGTGGCTGGCCGTGCCGGGGGCGACGTACGAGGGCGTCTTCGACGCGCTGGACCTGCACGACCGCCGCCCGGTGACGGTCGCGGCGGGCGTGGCGGCCGCGTACGGCGACGAGCTCCTGATCCCCACCCCGGACGATCCCCGCCGCGGCGTCGGCCGGGCCTTCGTGACGCCCGAACTGGACGGCTGGCGGCTGGTGTTCGGCCTGTTCGAGCTGCTCGTCGGCGACGACCACTGGAACGACATGATCGAGACGGTGGAACGCGTCAGCGAGGCGTGCGGACACGCCCAGCTCTTCTACGTCGACGGGGCCGAGGGCTCGGATCTCTGGTTCGTGGCGGAGGACGGCCTGGTGATCCGGCGGTACGCGGCCTACAGCGACCCGGAGTGGGAGGGCGACCCGCTGCCGTGGGAGGACCTCGCTATGAACGAACCCGGCTTCGACCCCGAGTCCGAGGAGGCGGATCCCGAGGCCGGAACGGCGGGCGCCCGCACCGCCTGCGCCTACCTGTCGGTCGATCCGGAGCTGGTCGGCGCGAGCACGGTCGTGCGCGGACACGGCTGGCTCGCGGTCACGGCGCCGGACGTGGGGCACGGGCCGTTCCCGGGACTGCTGCCCGTCTGACACGGCCCGCCGATCCCGGCTCGGTTCGAGGTGCCCTCGTACTGTCGTGCTTCCCTCGATGGTTCGGTGAGCGCCGAACCGTCCGGTCGGTAGCGTGGCGCGTCCGGTGTGGGAGATGCCCGCGCCGGAAGGTGCCGGAGGGGACCCGATGTCGGAGACAGATCTGAAGCAGCAGCTCGCCGAGCGATACCGCGAGGTCAACGGGGTCCATCCGATGACCGATGCCGATGACGCATATGTCAGCGCGCAGTTCGTTGCCCTGGAGGAGCTGTGCGCGGTCCATGGCCGCGATGCCGATGCGGTCCGCCGGCTGATGCTGGGGCGTCGTCTGCCGCTCCCGGGATATCTGCGCTCCGACGATGCCGAGATGGTGCCGTCCGACCTGTTCGCTCTCGCCGACGAAGCCGGTGGCGTAGAGCTGCTCGAAGCATGGTTCACCGCGCACTGGGCCGACCCGGTCACCGGGAAGGCGGAGTGGAATGCGTATCTCAGTGGACAGTACGTGTGCCTGCACTCGGTCACCCCGGCCGCCATTCAGCGCAAGGACGACCTGACGACCGCGATCAGCGCCGCGCCGAACGAACCGGATGCCGGTTCAGCGCCGCGGCTCGAGCGGCTGCACGCTCTCGTCGACGAACTCGACACGCTGGAACCGGCGTTCACGGCCTACGACCGTCTCCGGTTCGGCGGGCCCACGTCCCGGGACACATGCATCGACGCCGTGCGCGCCCGCTTCCCGCGCCCGTGACCTGGATCCATCGGCCGGTGTTCCGCGGATCGACCACCATCGCGACATGCGCCATCAGGGTCGACGAGCAATGCACCCGAGCGCTCAACGGGTGATCAGCCCCCTGTCACGGCTGGAGATCGGTCACTCCTGCGCCGGTCGCCACGTCGAGGGGCACCGACACCTGGTCGTGCACGATCAGCCACGCCCCGCCGGTCTTGCGCAGGCAGTGGGTGGCCCGGACCCACATGCCGCCGATCACCGTCCCGTCCTTGAGCGTGCCCCCGAGCCGGCCGAAGCCGTGGGCGAAGGCCACGTCGTCGCCCACGGTCACCACCAGGTCGCGCACCTCGTAGGTGACGGTCTCGAAGGCGGCGAAAACGGGGGCCCAGTTGGCGAGTTTGGCGTCGACGCCCACGTGTTGCAGGGGCGGCTGGACGTCGAAGGACACGATGTCCGGTGCGTAGAGTCGCCTCAGGGCTTCGAGGTCCTTCTTCTCCAGCCCTTCGACGAGCTTGTCGATGTGACGACGGATCTCGGCTTCTTCCGTGGCGCGTTGCGTCTCCATGAGTCCCATCTTCCCGTCCGTTGATACCAGTTGATGTGTGCCGTTCCGTACTGTCAGTGCAGGATCTCGACGCGCACGCGCTCGTCGGCCGTCCCGATGTCCCAGTAGCGGGCGGTCCCCCGGGCACTGCCGAAGTCGCCGGTGCCGCCGGTGACGGCCATGTCGAGGGAGCCCGGTCCGCTCGTCCACAGCGACTGCATGGTGAGCGAGCCGCGGTCGAGTTCGATCGTGATCAGGCACTGGGTCGTGGGGGTGTCGCCCTCGACCTGGACGACCTGGCAGGTGCCGCCGCCGTGCCCGACGGTACGGCCGTCCTGCACCGCCGCGCCGGAGTACACGTAGGTGTCGCCCAGGCTCGGCCCTTCGGGTGCCTTGTCGTCGGCGGCGTACTGGTCGTTGCGGACCTTGAGTTCGATCACCTCCGTGCCCCCGTCGTGCGAGGTGTCCGCCGCGGCGCGGGCGGCGGTGCCGGCACCGATCACCAGGGCGGCGGCCACGGCGGCCGCGATCCTCCTGCGCCGCGCCCGTGCGCCGCAGGACCTGTCCTCAAGCGCTCTCCACGGGTTCCTGGACATGGCGTGCTCCTTCGCTGCGATGCGATGCGTTGCTGTCCGGCAGGGGCGAACACCACGACGGTATGCCTGTGGAGCTATCACGTCTAAGATCAATATTGCTATGGAGTGATGCCCTGGAAGGCATGCCCGGCGCGCGGAAACGGTGATGCCGATGGATCTGAACTCACTACGACAATTCCTCGCGGTCGCACGACTGGAGCACCTCAGCCGCGCGGCCGAGGAACTGCGCATCGCCCAGCCCTCACTGAGCCGCACCATCGCCCGACTGGAGAAGGAACTCGGCACTCCACTGTTCGACCGGGCGGGCCGACTGCGGCTCAACGATGCCGGCCGGCTCTTCCGTGACTACGCCGAACGGTCGCTGGGCGAACTGGAGGCGGGCCGGCGCGCGGTGGCCGAACTCGCCGACGAGGGTTTCGGCAGCGTGCGGCTGGCGTCCGAGACCTTCCTGACCTTCACTGGCCCGCTCGCGGCGTACAAGCGGGCCCACCCGGACGTCGAGGTCGAGCTCCACCAGGCACCGGCCGCTGACATGGCCCGACGGCTGCTGACCCAGGAGGTCGATCTGTGCGCGGCCTCGCAGCCGATCCCCGCGGACGGCCTGGAATCGGTCCAACTGCTGGACGAGCCGGTGTGGTTGGTGACGCCGCCCGGGCACCCGCTCGCCGGCCGCGCCTCGGTGTCCGTGCCGGAACTCGCCGGCCAGTCCTTCATCGCCGCCCACCCGGGGCACTGGCAACGCCGCCTGCTCGACCGGCTGTTCGCGGCGCACGACCTCGTGCCGCGGATCGTGTGCGAAGGGGACGAGCTGAGTGCGATCGCGGCCCTGATCCAGGCGGGGCTCGGCGTCGGCCTCGTACCCGACCTCGCCCGGCAGCTCGCCCCGCCCGGCGCCGCCTCCTGGATCGCCGTCGACAGCCCCGAGTGCCGCCGCCGGCTCACCCTGCACTGGGGCGCCGGCACCCGGCTCACCGCCGCGGCCCGCCTGATGCGTACGACGCTCAGCTCCTGGGACTGGACCGCGCGCCCGCCGCGCTGAGGGGTGGCGCCGGCAGGTCAGGCCCGCGGTGCCGCGTTCACCACGACCTTCGTCGGACCGGCTCAGAGCCCCGCGTGTCGTCCTGCGAAGGCGAGGGACGCGCGGAAGAGGTCCTCGACGGCCGGCCCGTCCAGGCCGTACCAGCCGTGGTCGGCGTGCGGCACCACCCGCAGCTCCACGGGTGAACCGGCCTCCCGCAGCGCACGGGCCAGGTCCCGGCTGTGGTCGGCGGGCACCATCGAGTCGTCCTCACCGTGCAGCAGGAGGAAGGGCGGCGCGCCGGCCCGGGCCCGGTGCACGGGGCTCGCCGCCCGCGCGAGGTCGGGTACGCGTGCGGGAGCCGCGCCGAGGAGCAGGGCCTCCATGGTGTCGGGCGCCGCGGGGTCGAACGGCGGGCGGGCGGCGCTGACGTCGGCCGGTCCGTACCAGATGACGGCCGCTGCCGGGCGCGGCCCGTCGTGGGTGAGCGCGAGCAGGGACGCGAGGTGCCCGCCGGCGGACTCGCCCCAGACCACGGTTCGTGCGGTATCGATCCCGAGTTCTTTGTCGCGCAGGGTCAGCCAGCGCAGGGCGGCGCCCAGGTCGTCCAGGGGTGCGGGGAACGTCGCCTCGCCGCTGAGCCGGTAGTCCACGCAGGCCACGGCGAAACCGGCCCGTGCGATGCGTTCGAAGGGGCCCGGGCCCCAGGAGCGGGTGTGGAGCCCCATGTCGTCGCGCCGCCCCCGCCGCCAGGCGCCACCGTGGACGAACAGGACGACAGGGACGGGCTGTTCGCCGGTGGACGGCCCGGGCAGCCACAGATCGAGCTCCAGCGGGCGCCCACCGTCCACGAGTGCGTAGGGAACACCCCGGACCGTCCGCACCCCGTCCGCCCGCTGCGCGAACGGTGGCAGCGCGGCGGTGTCGGGGTGCGGGGCGGGGAGCTGGGCGAGCAGTTCGGGCGGGATCATGCGGTCCTCCACCGGTGTTCTGGGGCAGCCCGGGCGCGACGGGCGGACGGGTTCAGCTCGCGGCGGCCAGCATGGCCGCCGCGACCGCGCGGGCCTCTGTCGCGGGGGCCGTGGTGCGTTCGCGCAGCGCTGTGACGATCGCGCCGTCCATGAGGAGGACGAAGCGCCGTGCGAGGGTCTCGGGCTCCGCGCATCCGTTCTGCGCGAGCAGGTCGGCGACGTAGGCGGTGACACGTTCTTTGTGTGCGGCGGCGGCGCGGTAGGCCGCACTGTCGGTGTCTGCGGTCTCCGCCATGGTGTTGATGAAGGCGCAGCCGCGGAAGTCGGGATTGGCGAAGCGTTCGGTGAGGGCTTCGAAGATGTCCAGGGGGTGGCCGCCGAGGGCGCCCACGCGTTCGGCGAGCCAGGTGCGCCAGGCCTGGTCGCGGCGCTGGAGGACGGCCACGACGAGCTCGTCCTTGCCGGCGAAGTGGCGGTAGAGGGAGGCGCGGCCGACGCCGGACTCGGCCACGATGCGCTCGATGCCGACGGCGCGGATGCCTTCGGCGTAGAAGAGTTCCTCGGCGGTGTCGAGGAGGCGTTCGCGTGCGTGGGTGGCCATGGGGGCCAGGGTAGCCGGATCTTGACGGAGATGGAACCGATCAGTACCGTCTCGGCACAAGGGATTGGAACCGATCGGTACCATCTGGAGGACTCGTGCCGCGCATGCCACAGCTCACCGACGACCCGTCAGGACTTCTCGACCAGACCCGCCGACAGCTCGGCCGGGTGCCCAACCTGTACGCAACCCTCGCCAACTCCCCGGCCGCGCTCGCCGGTTACCTGGCGCTGCGTGATCACCTCGGTCGCGGAGTACTGTCCGCCCGGCTCCGCGAGCAGCTCGCCCTCCTGGTCGCCCAGGAGAATCACTGCACGTACTGCGTGAGCGCCCACACGCTGCGGGGCCGCAAGCTGGGGCTGAGCGACGAGGAGCTGCTCCGTACGCGCGAGGGCGCCGACGACGGGGACGCGCACGCCGATGCCGTGCTGCGGATCGCCCGTGAGGTGGTGCGCACGGGCGGCCGGGTCGAGGACGCCGTGCTGGACGGCGCCCGGGAGCACGGGGTGAGCGATGCCGAGCTCGGCGAGATCGTCGCCCATGTCGCGCTGAACACCCTGTCCAATCACTTCAATCACCTGGCCCGGCCCGAGCTCGACTTCCCGGAGGTGTCGGCATGAGCCGTCAGTGGCGCAAGGGCACGATCGATCTGGTCACCGGCTACGCGGTCTTCAGCGCCGACGGACGGCGGGTCAGCCGTGTCACGGGGGTCGACTTCGCGATCGAGGGCGGTTTCGTCACCATCCGTGTGCCGGGTGTCCCGCGTGTCCAACTGGTCTCGGCACCCGCCGTCCGGCTGATCACCGTCGAGGAGGAGGGCGAGATGGAGGCCTAGCGGGTCCGGAGGCCGTCGATGAGGACGGTCAGGACCTGGTCCGTCTCCTGCGGGGTGTGTTCGTGGGCCCAGGCCGCCGCCGCGATCGTGGCGTACAGCCCGGGTGGCCGTGATGTCGCCTCGTACCTCTCCGGCCTCCTGGGCCCGCTCCAGGAGCCGGCGGCCGGCACCTGCGGCGTGGACCGTGCCTCGACAGTGCCGGCGGGCGGGCCTAGCCTGGTGACATGGCGACCGTGCGGGCCGACGGGCTGCCCCTCGCGTACGACCGTGCGGGGGCCGGGCCGCTCCTGGTCCTGCTGCACGGCGCGGGCGACGACGCCCGCGCGTGGACGCCTCAACTCGACGCGCTGGCCGACGTGTTCACGGTCGTGGCGTGGGACGAACCCGGCACGGGACGCTCCGGCGACCTGCCCGCCGCCTTCACTCTCGCGGACTACGCGCACTGCCTGGCCGCGCTCGTGAGGTCATTGCGCCTCGGTCCCGCCCACGTCGCGGGGCTCTCCTGGGGCGGCACCGTCGCCCTGGAGTTCTACCGCCACCATCCGGACCTCGTCCGCACCCTGGTCCTCGCCGACACCTACGCCGGCTGGAAGGGCTCCCTGCCCACCGAAGAGGTAGCGGCCCGCGTGGCAGGCGTGCGCCGCATGCTCGACGCGCCACCGACCGGGTCCCCGGCGATCGCCGTACCGGGACTGTTCGCGGGTGCGCCGCCCGCCCCGTACGTTCCGCTGCTCGACGCGATGGCCGCGGCCGCACGGCCGGACACCCTGCGGGCACAACTGGCCCTCATGGCCGAGGCCGACCAGCGGGACCTCCTGCCCACCGTCTCGGTGCCGGCCCTCCTGCTGTGGGGCGAACAGGACGTACGCTCCCCGCTCACCGTCGCCCGGCAGTTCCAGGCCGCGATCCCGGAAGCCGAACTCGTCGTCGTCCCCGGCGCAGGACACCTCAGCAACCTCGAACGGCCCGAGGACTTCAACCGAGCCGTACGAGATTTCTGCCGTCGGCACTCATGAGACGCCTCCTGCCGGGCCACGCCGCACCGCTGCTCACCGCGACCCGGCAGCGACCACTTTCGCCGAGATGGGCTCCAGCACTGCGATCAACTCGGCGAGATCGGCGGGCGCGAGCGCCTCGTACGGTGCGGCGGCGAGGTCGTCGGTGAGTGCTTCGATGCGCTGCTTGGTGGCGCGGCCCGCGTCGGTGAAATACCCGTCCGCGTCGACGATCCCGCGCTCGCGCAGCCCGTCCATGACCGCGGCCAGCCGCTCCTTCGGGAGGTGGTGGATGCGGCCGAAGGACTCCGGCGGATGGATGCCCTGCTCCAGCGCGGACAGCACATGCGCCTCCGTACCGCCGATGCGCTCGCTCAGCAGAGCTGCGATGTGCCCGTCGCCGCGGTGTTCGCGCAGCACGGTCGCACAGTGCCACAGCCGGGCGACCGGGTCCTCGGGCACGGGGACGGTGCGCATGGCGGCGTACATGACGCGGCCTTCCGTGGGCGCGCTCCTGGCGGCTTCGGCGGTCAGGTCGGCGGCGCGCACCAGGCCCGGGGAGCCGGCCAGTTCGGCGCCGAGGATGCGTCGCAGCGAGGCCGCGCTGCCCCGTTCGCGCGCGGCGAGTGACTCCTCGGGCGGGATCGTCTCCCAGGCGCGGGGGATGTGCCGTGCGACCTCCCCGTCGGCGAAGTTGTAGAACGCCGCGTGCACGACCTGCGCCGGGACCCGTCCCAGGGGAGCGGCGCGACTGGCGAAGTAGCCGTCCCAGTAGGTGCGGTGGCCGAGCGCGGCGAGCTCCTGGTTGCACTCCTCGGCGAAGAACGTGACCAGACAGAGGGGTTCCAGGAGCTCGTACATGCGGCGGGCGATCGGGGTCATGCCCTCCATCATGCCCGCGTCCGGGCCGCCCTGCGGGGAACGGCACCCGGCCCGGGCGGACGACGGCCGGCGACGTGTCGATCCCACTGCACGAGGCGCGTCGACGGCGCGTGTGAGGGCGCGGGCCCTCCCGCGCGTGCGGGAAGTGTGGCCCACCCGTGGCGACTTCGTGACCCCGGACGAGCCGACCCGCTGCCATACTCCTCGCCGCACCACCAACTGCACGGGCTCTCACGGCAGTTGCCACAACGCGGACGGGGGCTGACCTTCCTCGTCCCTCCATATCGGCCAGGAAGGCTGCGCTTCTCATGGAAGGCACCATCGACGGGTTCACTTACGGGGCAGTGACACCCGCCGTCGGGTACGCCATGGCGTACTTCGGCAGCGCCCTGGGGCTGCGCTGCACGACCCGTTCCCTCAGGTTCGACCGCTCACGGCGCCGCCCTGCCTGGCTGGCGCTCGGCGCCGGGGCCATCGGCTCGGGCATCTGGACGATGCACTTCATCGCGATGATGGGCTTCAGCGTCGTCGGCGCGCCCGTCGAGTTCGAGTGGACGATGACCTACGCCAGTCTGGTCGTGGCCATCGCCGTGGTCAGCGTGGGCGTGTTCATCGTCGGTTTCCAGGGTCCGACCGTGCCGGCGCTCCTGGCCGGCGGCGTCATCACCGGCCTGGGAGTCGGCGGCATGCACTACATGGGCATGGCCGCCATGACCGTACGCGGGGCCTCGCTCGACTACGAGACCTCCACCGTCGCGCTGTCGCTGGTCATCGCCGTCGTGGCCGCGACCGCGGCACTGTGGGCGGCGGTTCAGGACAAGGGCCTCGCCTGGAGCCTGGGCGCGAGCCTGATCATGGGCGTCGCGGTGACCGGCATGCACTACACCGGCATGGCCGCCCTGAAGGTCCACCTGCACTCGGGCGGCACCTCCGCTTTCATCACCAGCTCGTCCTTCGACATGCTCGTCCCGATGCTCATCGGCCCCCTGGCCTTCCTCGTCATCGCGGGCGCCATCGTGATGTTCGACCCGCTGATGGTGATGGGCCCCACCCGGACCGGGCGGCTTCGCCCTCGGAACGCCTCAGTGTGGACGTGCCGTCCCTGGCGCGGCGCGAGCGTTCCACGCAGCCCGCCGGCATGCCGGGGCAGGCCCGCCACAACGGGAACGCGTACGCCGACGACCGGTTCTCCGCGTTCCGGCCCTCCGCGCCCGGGCGGGACGAACGCCCACGCCCCGGCAGCCACCGCCGGACCTGACACCCGCAGGCGCTCAGGTCGTCCCGCGCGCCACTCCTACGCGCCCCGCTCCGTCGCGTCACGGAGCCTCGCCTGGATGAGCTTCATCGCTTCCCTCGCCGGCAGGTCCGTCAGCCCCTCCGTGAGCGGAAGGTGCGTGGGGCAGAACCACTCGCAGTTCTCCGGGTGACCGGCCCAGTCGTCCGGATACGTCGTCGTGGCCTTGAAGTACACAAGGGTGAAGTCCTCGTACGCGAAGTCCGAAAGCTGGTACGGGACACGACATATAGGACAGAAGGGCGGCATCATCGGGGGTGCTCTCACTCTCTGACGGGTCGACAGCTGATCACTGGTCACCGTAGCCAACCCACGTACACAGACGCGGACAGAGACACCCGATCGACTTCCCCTGGAGGACGACGACATGGCACTGGACCTCTTCGCAGGGATCCCTGTCACCGATTACGCCGTGGCCCTGCCCTGGTACGAGCGGCTCTTCGGCGCCCCGCCGTCGATGCAGCCGAACGACATCGAGGCGGTGTGGGAAGTGGCGGAGCACCGGCACGTCTACATCGTGGAGGACACGCAACGGGCGGGGAACGCCCTGGTGCTGTCGTTCGTCGACGACCTCGGCGAACGAGTGGCCGGGGCCGCTCAGCGGGGCATCGAGCCGGTGAGCCGCGAGACCTACGCCGGTGGCGTGACCAAGGTCGTCTACCGGGACGCGGACGGCAACGAGATCAGTTTCGGCGGCGAATCGAAGTGACGGAACCCGTGCGAGCCGAACAGGGCGGAGTCGTCACAGGTCCAGGCCCGCGCGGCCGATGTCGAGAAGGTCCGGGTCCTGGGCCACGAGCGCCTGCTCGAATTCCTGCCAGCCCCTGGCCCGGACGAAGTCGGCCTCGGCGGACGTGAGGGGAACGAGCCAGACGATCGCGACCTCGCTGCCGTTCTCGATCGTCACGGAGGCGAACGCGTCGTCGAAGCAGACCGGCAGCGCGGCATAGAGAGCCGTCTTGCTTCCCCCCGGGAGCGGAACCGGCAGCGGGATCACGTCCCCGCGCAGGACCGCGTGCCCCGACTCCACCATGCGCTCGGCCACGAACTCCACGACGGCGGGCAGCGGGCCGTAGTCCTCGCTGTCCTGCACGTAGTCGCAGGCAAGGAGTTCCAGGTGGTAGTGGCGATCGGAGTCCGGTGACCGCAACGGCGTCCGCGACAGCCCGATCGTGGTGAACGCCTGCACCCGCTCGAGCCGGCCGTCCCGGAACGCCGCCACCTGCGGAGTGCCGGCCGGCGCGCCGTCACGTGTCGACCAGGCGCCGGCCATGCGTCCGAGCCGGCTCTCCAGGTGATCGATCAGCTCCGGCACCGGGCACTCCTCGTCTTCGTGTCGGCCTCGCACCCCCGACACTAATCGCGCGGGCTGCGAACCCTCCCCTCAGCCCCTCCGGCCGGCCGCGATCCAGGCCAGTCCCACGAGAGCGGTGACGGTGGCGAGGGCGGCGTAGGCGAGGGTGTAGGAGGTCGAGGCGGCGACCGCGCCGGCCGCGAGCGCGCCGAGTCCGGTGCCGGCGTCGAAGCCGACGTTCCAGGCCGTGCCGACCGTGGACCGCGCGTCCTCCCCCGCGGCAGTGAAGGCGTGTACGAGGGTGAGGTTCTGCAGGCCTCCGTAGGCGACGCCCAGCGTGAGCATGCCGCCGATCAGCAGTGCGCCGGCGAAGGCCTCCGAGTCACTGGCCGTTCCGGCGCCGATCGCGGTGAGTCCGGCGGCGCCGAGCAGGAGGAGGGGTGCGATGGCCGGGGCCGCGCCGCGCCGGTCCGCGAACCCACCGAAGGCCCAGCGGCAGAACGCCGAGGCCCCGGTGAACGCCAGGAGCGCCACGACCACGACCGCCGGGCCGGGGGCGAGGTTCGGGGTGAAGGTGATGACGGCGCCGCCGGCCGAGGTGATCGCGAGCAGTGCGGCGATCGGCCCGGTCAGAGCGCGGCGCAGATGGGCGTGGTCGGGTGGCGGACCGGACGGACCGCCATCCGCGACGGGGCGGTCATGGGTGTGCAGGGCGCGGGCCACCGAGGGAGCGAGCACGATGGCGAGCAGGGGAATGGCGGCGGCGATGAACACCAGCCCGTACCCGACGCTTTCGGCGAGCCAGGGCGCGACGGGGATGAGCAGGAACTGAGGTGCCGCGATGGCGAGTCCATAGGCTCCGACCGCGCGGCCGCGGCGCGCCGGCTCGACGAGCGCGGCGACGCCCATGGCACCGCACACGGTGATGATCCCGAAGCCGAGGCCGCGTATCGCCGCGAGCGCCGTCACCGCGCGCACGTCGTCGGTGAGGAGGTGGGCCGGCGCGGGCGCTCCGAGCAGCACGGCCCCGAGCACGAGTGTCCGACGCCAGCCGTTACGCCGCAGGGCTCGCCCGACGAGGAGTTGGGCGACCACGGTGCAGAGCATCATCACGGCGTTGACGACACCGGCCCCCAACTCGTCGGCCCCACCCTCGAGCACCCAGAGCGGGGCGACCGGCATCAGCAGCGAGACACCGGCGAACCCGAGCCCGGTCGACCCGAGCAGCGCGGGCATCCCCCGAGCGCGCCAGACCGACGGGACACCCGGGGCGCCGTCGGTCAGATCATGAGTGCGTCTGTCCAACATCATCAAACGGTATACCGAACGGGACGGCACCCGTGATCCCCCGACGAAGGGTCACGGGGCGCCGTCGCGTCCGTCGCGCGGCGCGAAAGCCGTCAAGGCGTCCGTGTCCGTGGCTCGGGCGTGCAGGTAGTAGGCGGACCAGGCGGTGATGTCGGGGTAGGTGGAGTCGCGGGTCAGTCGGGTGGTTGCGGCTTCGAGGTCGTAGGGGGTGACGCGGAGGGATGTTCCGGGGCCGAGGAGGGCCCAGTGGGCTCCGGTGCGGCCGTAGGGCATGCCGATGCTGCCGGGGTTGACGATCAGCCGGCCGTGGGCCAGGCGGACGTACGGCATGTGGGTGTGGCCGCAGACCACGGTGCTGATGTCGGTTTCGAGTCCGTCCAGGACTTCCGCCCAGCGGTCGAGGCGGGAGTCGACCAGGACGACCTCCTCGTCGTCGCGCGGGGTGGCGTGGCAGAACAGGGTCTTTCCGAGTCCCTTCACGGAGAGGGTGAGGGATCGTGGGAGCGCGGCGAGGAGGGCAAGGTCGGTGTCGCGGAGTTGGCCGGCCGCCCAGGGGGCGATCGGGTCGGGGATGGTGTCCCGTAGGCCCCGGCGGTATTCGAGGAGTTCGCGGTCCGCGTTGCCGCTGATCCAGCTCACGCGGTCGCCGAGACCGGTCAACAGGTCCAGGACCTGGGTCGGTTGCGGGCCGGCGGTGATGTCGCCGGTCAGCACGATGCGGTCCGCGGAGCGGACGTCCGGCTCGGCGAGCACCGCCTCCAGGGCGGGCAGGACTCCGTGGATGTCGGACAGGACGGCTACTCGGTTCAGCATGGGCACCACGGTGGGGTGCGGGCCGGGGCGTCGTCCCGGCTTTCGCCCGGCGCGTAGCGGCCTGCGCGGAAGGCCGCGTGGTGCGTGGTCCCGCCGGGTCAAGGGATTCGTCCATGTGGCGGCAGGTGAACGTTTCCGCAGTTCACGGGCGCATTCAGATGTACATGATCTTGAAGCCCTCCCGCTCCGGGAACCCCCTCACCGCCCCCTCGGAGGTGGCCGCTCGTGGTCCTCGTCATCGTCGTCGCCGTACTGGCCCTGCTCGCCGGGCTCGCCGCCAACCGCTGGCTGCGACCATGGCTGCTGAACGAGGACGACGGCACGGGCATGGCCGTGAAGGACCTCGTCGGCCCGCTCCTGACGATGACCGTCCTGCTGCTGAGCTTCGTCCTCGTCACGGCCAACGGCTCGTACGGGAAGGCCGAGGTGGCCTCCCGCGGCGAGGCCCGGGCCCTGGACCAGATCGTGGAGACGGCCGAGTACGCGCCGGACTCCGAGCGCGCCCGGATCCAGGCCGCGGCCGTCTGCTACGCCCGCGCCGTCCGCGTCCGCGAGTGGCCCGCGATGGCCGACGGTGAGGGGTCCCCGGCCCCGAGCGTGTGGTCCACGGACTTCCGGCAGACGTTCGAGGAGCTCGCGGGCCAGCCCGTGTTCGGAATGCTGGTCGCCGCCGACAACAAGCGCTCCGACGAGCGCGAGGAGCGCCTCACGCAGGCGACCGCCAGCATTCCCAGTGCCATCCTCTGGTTCCTGCTCATCACCCTGGTCATCACCGTCGTGGCCCTCGGCATCTGCCTGCCCCGCAAGAACAACCGCGGCCAGCTGATCGCGCTCGTCGTCATCACCGCGCTCCTGACGACGGCCCTGTGCGTCATCCGGGACGTCGACCGTCCCTTCGGCGGCATCATCGACGTCAAGCCGACCTCGATCACCGAGGCCGAGCGCCAGGCGACCCGCGACTTCCTCGCCCACCACCCGGCCTCCGCGCTCCCCTGCGACGAGCAGGGCGACCGCCGGTCCGTCTGAGGCCGAGCGTCCGCCCCGGTCCAGGCCCGGGACCAGGGCGGACGCCGTGAACATATGACTGTTGCCGTCCCGGGAGTGACCTCCCGCCCGATCGGAGCGGCACTCCCCTCCGGCACCGGCACACGCGGATATACAAGGTCCATCCTGTTGATCAACTGATGGGCCATCACCATGTTCACCGCAGTCCTGCGCGTTCTCGCCGCCGCCTCGCTCGCCACGGGCCCGCTCGCCCTCGCCGCCCCGGCGGACGCCGCCGACCGCACGACCACCGCCGTCGCGCAGGCACCGGACACCGGTCCGTGCGGGCCCGTCACCGGGTTCCACCCGTTCGACTGGTGGCGCACCACCACCTCCCCCGCGATCGCTCCGGCCGTGCACCGCGCCGCCGTCGAGGAGAACTGGCAGTGGCGCGACGACACCAACACCCTCTGGCGCGGCGACACCCGGGAGAACGTCGAGCAGCTCTTCGAGGACGGCTTCGCGCCGCGCGGCGAGGCCATGACGCCGCTCGCCGAGTACATCGTCAAGGGCGGCGGCCAGAACACCGCGCACCTCAGCACGAGTTGTGAGAAGTGGGTCGCGGAGAAGTTCGCCACATACGGCGCCGCGAAGACCGGCTGGGTGTACGAGATCGAGGCGCCGGGCGGCATCGACGTCAACGCCACCGCGCACCTCAACGGGTACGAGTCTCCCTACCTCTGGAACAAGGAGATCGACTTCCCCGGCGGCATCTCCGGCAGCCACATCAAGGGTGCCTGCAAGTACCACCTCGTGAAGACCGACCCGGACACCAAGATCAACACGTACGAGAACCTGGGCTGCCGCACCAACAAGGACTTCGAGCCCACCCTGGCGGCCGCCCGCTGACGAGCGGCCGCTCCGCGTCACCGCGGCCGGGCGTCGACGAGGCCCGGCCGCCGGGCCGCCACCCCGTCGAGCAGGCGGCGCCGCTGGTCCGGGTCGCCGGCCGCCGTCACGGCGGTGAGCGCCATCGCCGCGGCGGCGTCGAGGACGGCCCGGTCGGCGCCCGGGCTCTTCCCGTAGGCCGCGAACTCGGCGGTGTGCTGCTTCGCTCCCCCGGTGTCGTAGCCGATCGTCGGGTGGATGGACGGGACGAGGCGGGACACGTTGCCCATGTCGGTGGAGGCCATCGTCTCGCCGTGGCGGGAGCGCGGGTCGCGGCCGAGGGAGCGGGCCGCCGCCGTGTAGGCCTCCGTGAGACGGCCGTCCTGGCGGAGTTCCGCGAAGTCCTTGCCGTGGGGCTCCAGTTCGAGCCGGGCGCCGGTCGCGAGGGCGCCGGCTTCGAAGCAGGCGTGGACCCGGTCGCGTACGAGGGCGAGCTGTTCGAGGTCGGGGGCGCGGATCTCGTAGCGGGCGCGGGTGAGTTCGGGGATGACGTTCACGGCGTCGCCGCCGGCCGTGATGACGCCGTGGACCAGGGAGCCGGGCGGGAGCTGCTGGCGCAGCAGGCCGATCGCGGTCTGGGCGACGGTGAGGGCGTCGAGGGCGTTCACGCCTTCCCAGGGGGCGAGGGCGGCGTGCGCGGGGCGGCCGTGGAAGGCGACGTCCCAGGCGCCGATGGCCAGGGACGAGGCACCGACACTGTCCTCGGGGGCGGCGTGCGCCATCATCGCGACGGCGACGTCGTCGAAGACGCCGGACTCCAGGAGCAGGACCTTGCCGCCGATGTCCTCCTCGGCCGGGGTGCCGATCAGACGGACCGTGATCCCGAGCCGGTCGGCGACGGCGGCCAGGCCGAGGGCGGCGCCGACGGACGCGGCGCCGTTCACGTTGTGCCCGCAGGCGTGGCCCAGGCCCGGCAGGGCGTCGTACTCGGCGCAGAAGGCGACGACGAGGTCGCCGGTGCCGTACGTCGCCTGGAGCGCCGTGGGCAGTCCGGCCAGGGGGCGGACGACGGTGAAGCCGGCCGTGTCGAGGAGGGCGGCGACACGGGCCGCCGACCGGTGTTCCTGGAGGGCCGGCTCGGCGTCGTCGTGCAGGCCGTGGCTGAGCTCCGTCAGCTGTCCGGCATACGTGCGGACAGCGTGCAGGACGGCTTCGCGGAGGGTGTCGGGGGCGGGGGCGGGGGCGGTCATGCGGGGTCTCCGTCGACGGTGAGGGGTTCCAGTGCGGCGAGGGCCGGGGCGTGGCCGGCGCCGTAGGCGAGGGCCACGGCCGAGCCGAGCAGGGCGACGGCGGCGCAGGCGCCCCAGCTCCACAGGAACCCGTCGAGGGCGATGTGGGCGCCGAGCCGGTGCGCGGCGAACAAGGCGCCGATGGCGGCCGCGCCGATCGCGGCGCCCAGGGAGAGGGCGAGTTCGTTGAGGCCGACGGCGAGGGCGGTCTGGTGGGCGGGCACGATCTCGGCCGACAAGGTGCGGGTGATGGACTCGAACAGTCCGGTGGCCAGACCGACGAGGAGGGCGCAGGCCACGTACTGGGGCAGCGTGGCGTGGAAGAGGAGCATGCCGAGGAAGCCGAGGGCGATGAGCGCGCCGCCGGTGCCGAGCACGGCGCGGTCGCCGATCCGGCGGGCCAGGCGCGGCGTCGCGGCCGACCCGGCGAAACCCGCGACGACCATGGCGAGGGAGACCGTGGCGATGGCCTGCGGGCCGAGGCCCATGCCGTAGCCGGTCTCGTCCGGGTCGGCGCCGAGGAACAGGGCGTTCGCGCCGAGGAAGCCGATCGTGCCGAAGGCGGCGCAGAAGGTGTGGGCGCTGACCACGGCGAGACGGCGCTCGCTCAGCATGCGGACGTTGACCAGCGGGTGCTCCGCGCGCCGTTCGACGGTCGTCCAGGCCGCGAGGACCAGGACGGCCGCGGCGCCGAGGACGAGCGTGCGGGGAGCGGTCCAGCCCCAGGTGCCGCCCTGGGCGAGGACGAGGACGAGGGCGGTCAGGCCGACGGTGAGGAGGCAGGCCGCGCCGTAGTGGAAGCGCCCGCCGCGGGGTCCTTCGCTGTCGGGCAGTGCGATGCCCGCGGCGACGGCGAGCACGGCGACGGGGACGGCGGTCCAGAGCCCGGCGACGGCGTGCTGTTCGCTGAGCGCTCCGGCGACGAGGCCGCCGACACCGATGGCGATGAGCAGGGCGCCGACAAGGAGCGACATGCCGGTGCGGCCTCGTTCGGGGGCGCGTGAGCGCAGGATCCCGGCGAGCAGCGGGAAGAAGCCGACGACGGCGCCCTGGAGCACCATGCCCACGGCCAGCGTCAGGGGCGTGGGCCGCAGCGCCATGAGCAGGGAGCCGAGCGCGACCATGGCGAGGGCGATCCGCAGCAGCCGGCGGTGACCGTGCAGGTCGCCGAGGCGGGACAGCAGCGGGGTGAGCACGGCGAACGCCGCCTGCGCCAGCAGGTACAGGTTGTTCTGGCCGACGCCGTCGATGCCGAGGCGGGCCCCGAGCTCGGGCAGCAGCGGGGTCAGGTAGCCCTGTACGACGCCGCTGAACACGACGACGACCGCCATCGCGGCGAGCATGCCGCGACCTGTGCCGACGCGGCTGCCCGCGCTCGTTCTTGGGATCACCGGGACTGAGTTCACAGTGCGCACCCTTTCTGGTGGCCGGAACCGAAAGTGCTGGCTACTGTGCTCGCCACGGCCGCAGCGGCCCGGAAACTCGATGGAATCGTGCACGAGGAGGACGGCGGATGCGAGAAACGGTCATCAGCGAGCTCGATCTCGCTCTGGTGAACGCGCTGCAGCTGCGGCCGCGGGCCGCCTGGGCCGAGCTCGCCGCGCCCCTCGGTGTCACCGCGGGCACACTGGCCCGGCGCTGGGACCGGCTGTCCGCCGAAGGGCTCGCCTGGGTGTCGGCGTCGCCCGGCCGCGAGTTCTCACGGACCCGCTGCACCGCGTTCGTGCTGCTGCGCTGCCGGCCCGGGACCCGGCGGCGGCTGGCCGAGCGGCTGTGCGCCTTCGAGGAGGCGGCCACGATCGAGCTGACCGCACCGGGCAGCGCCGACCTGCTGCTCGACGTGCTCGCCCCCGACCTGCCGGCCCTCGGCCGTTTCCTCACCGAGGAGCTCGAGCCGCTGCCCGACCTCCTCTCCGTCGACTGCCTCTTCGCCACGTCCCTCTACGTCGAGGGCAGCCGCTGGCGTCTTCGCTCCTTGGACCCGGCCCAGCTCACCGCCCTCGGCACGGGCGGACCGGGCGGCCCGGAAGCGGCCCCCACCACCGAGCTGGACACGGTGGACCGTGCGCTGCTCCACGCCCTCGTGCGCGACGGGCGGATGGGGCTCTCCGCGCTCGCCGAGCACGCGGACAGCAGCCCCGCGACGGTACGGCGACGGCTGCGGCGGCTGACCGACTCGGGCGTGCTGACCTTCCGCTGCGACGTCGCCGACGCGCTCGCGGGACGGCCTGTGCCCGTCTCGCTCCTGGGCCGCGCGCCCGCCCGGGACACCGCCGCCGTGCACCGTACGCTCGCGGCGCTGCCCGAGTGCCGGCTGGTCGCCGCCGTCACCGGCTCCTCGAACATCTTCACCACGCTCTGGGTGCACGACCTGGGCGACATCCAGCGCCGCGAGACCGCGCTGTGCGCCCGTCTCCCCTCGCTGACGGTCACGGACCGCATCGTGGGTCTGCACACCGTGAAGCGCATGGGGCATCTGCTGACCGACGACGGCCGCCGCACGGGAGTCCGCCCGATCCGCCCCTGGTGAACTCCCGTCGGAAGGCGCCCACTTCTACCCTTCTCGCTCTTCCTCCGCGGGCGGTGCGGCGTCGGCGGCTCTGCGGCGCCACGCCCGCGCCTGCCGGTCGTACCCCTGGCGCTCCGAGAGCTCCGCCAGTCGCCTCATCGCCCCCACGTGCCCCGCCTCGGCGGCTTTCTCGTACCAGCCCTGCGCCGCGTACAGGTCGCCCCGCAGTTCCTCGGAACGGCCCAGCGCCAAGTACGCGTTGACGTCCCCCTTCCGGGCGCGCCGGGTCAGCCAGCTCTCGAGCTCGGCCAGCAACTCGGAACCGTCGAGCAGCGCGGTGAAGTGCCGGCCGCCCTCGTCGTCGCCCGCGAAGGCCGACCTGCGGTACCAGGACTTGGCCGCCTCCCTGTCCCCCTGCTCCATGGCGAGGGCCCCGAGGGTGTTCATCGCGGCGGTGGAGCCCCCGGCCGCCGCCCGCCGGGCCCATGTCTCGGCGTCGGCCGAATCGCCCCGCCGGTACAGCAGTTGCCCCAGGGCGTACGCGGCGTCGGCGAGTCCCGCCTCCGCGGCCCTGCGGAACCATGTCTCGGCCTCTTCCTCGTCGTCCCGCTCCTGGCACGCGGCCCCGAGAACGGCCATGGCCTGAGGGTTGCCCTCGTCGGCCGAACGCCGGTACCAGAGAAGGCCCTCGGCCTCCTCCCCGCGCGCCCGCATCAGGTACCCGACCATCTCCATCGCCCGCACATGGCCCGCTCCGGCCGCCGCCCGCAGCAGCGGCTCGGCCTCGGCGCTCCGCCCCCACTCGTGGAGCAGCACGCCGAGGGTGACGGCGGCGTCGGGGTGTTCCAGTTCGGCCGCACGCCTCAGCCACCGCTCGCCGCCCGTCCGGTCGTCGTGCGTGCCGAGATGCAGGCCGTAGCGGAACGCCGCCACGGCGTCCCCGGCCTCCGCCGCCTCGCGCAGGCGCCGGACCGCCTCGCCCCGCGCCTCGCCGTTCGCGCTCCCCCGCACGGCCGTCCCCCTCCGGATCGTGTGCGAGGCCGGAGCCCCGCCCGCGGTTCACACCACCGGGGGAACAGACGCGGGAACCGTCGGGTCCGTTCCTGCGTGACCCCCTGTGTTGCCGACCGACCCTGGGGGACGGGATGAACGCTCGAACACTGGCTCCGACGCTGGTGAAGCTGGCCGTGACGACCTGCGTGGTCCTGGGCGCCGTGGCGTGCGGGCCGGGCGACTCGAAGGACGATGCCGCGTCGAAGCCCTCGCGGGCCTCGTCGTCCGCGCGGACCGAGGCGCCTGCTGCCACGCCGTCGCCGTCCGCTCCGGCCGAGCAGCCGTCCTCCGCGAAGCCGTCGGCCGAACCGACCGGCGACCGGGCCGCGCCCAGGACGAAGGAGGCCGCGATCAAGCGGTACGAGGAGTTCCTCCACGCGGTGGGCCGGGAGGACATCGACACCGTCTGCGAGATCTCCGGGCCGGCCGCGAAGCAGGCGGAGGACGAGGGGTTCGGGCCCTGCACCTCGACGTTCCGCATCACGTTCCAGATGTTCTCGCCGGAGCAGAAGAAGGCCCTTCGGACCGCGACGGTCGACCCGCAGGGCGTGATGGTGCGCTCGGCGGACAACGTCGAGATCCCGACCTCCGCGGTCAAGGCCTCCGTCACCTTCACCGAGGAGCAGCTCGGCAGCAGCACCCTCGAGTACCTCGAGGACAACTGGTTCATCACCGACTGACCCGGAGCCCCGGCCTACGGCACGGAGCTCCGGCGGGGGGCGATCCCCGCTTCCGGGCCGCGTCAGCGCGTCGTGTAGCCGCCGTTGGCGAAGATGGTCTGGCCGGTGACCCACCAGCCGTCGGTCGCCAGGAAGGTCACCAGCGGCACGATGTCCTCGATCTTCGTGAGGTCGCCGCCGAGCGCCTGCGACTTGTGGAAGGCGACCCGCTCGGGGGTCTCCTGGCCGTAGAAGAACGGGGTGTCCATGGGGCCGGGCGCGACGTTGTTGACGGAGATGCCGCGCTCGGCGAACTCCTTGGCGGCGGCGCGGGTGAAGTGTTCGACGGGGGCCTTGGCGCCGGCGTACGTGGAGTAGCCGTCGGTGAAGGCCGCGAGCAGCGAGGTCACGATGGTGATGACCTTGCCGTTGTCGTCGAGGTGGCGGCCGGCCTCGCGGATGAAGAAGTAGGCGGCCTTGGAGTTGACCGCGAACATGCGGTCGTACTCGTCCTCCGTGGTGTCGACGATGGGCTTGCGCAGCACCATGCCCGCGGTGTTGACGGCCACGTCGATGCCGCCGAAGTGGTCCTTGGCGACGGTGAAGAGCCGCTCCACCTCGTCGACCTTCGTGAGGTCGCCCTGGACGAGGAGCCCCTTGCCGCCCGCTTCCTCCACGGCTCGCAGGGTGTTCCTGGCGTCGGGCTCGGTGGCGTCCGAGTGGTAGTGGACGACGACGTTCGCCCCCTCGGCGGCGACCGTGGTGCTGAGCAGTCCGCCGAGGTTCTTGGCGCCCGCGCCGACGAGGACGGTCTTCCCGGACAGCGTGTGGTTCGAGGTCATCGCGGTGGTTCCTTCCGAAGCGATGCCGGGGGCATGGGTGTCTGGATGCCCGGCTGGTTCCTGTGACACCAACATCGCCGGTGGGACGGCCCGGATTCTTGAACGATCCGGCGGTCCTGGAACAAACGGCTCACGAACCGGCGCCCCGGGCGGGCGGTCCGTGCGGCTCGGCTGCGGGCACGGTCCGCGCGGGCTCAGAATGGTGGGGTGAGCACGTCACTGATCAAACCGCATCTGGTGCGTCTGTCCGGCAGCGGCGAGGGGCTCGGGCACGCGGTGGTCGAGCGCGACAGGGAGCTCGGGGCGGGCCGGCATCCGGTGGCCCAGCCTCCGGTCGGTCCCAGTGCGCACATTCTGGCGGTGCACTCCGGGACGTCGACGAATCTCGCCTGGTCGGCGGACGGATTCGCGCGGCGTGAGCGCTTCCACCGGGGCCAGTCGCTGATCAATCCGGCGGGCTGGGCGTGCCGGCCGCGCTGGCAGGAGGACGTCGAGCTGATGCTCGTCGCGCTCGACCCGGTCTGGCTGGAGAAGCTCGCCGCCGAGGCCGGGTTGCCGGGTTCCCTGGAGATCACCCCCAGCTTCCGGCTGAGCGACCCGTTCCTGGCCATGATGGTGGAACGGCTCGTCCTGGAGTACGAGCAGCCGGGGCCGGCGGATCTCCTCTACGCGCAGTCGCTGGTGCAGGCGGTCGCCGCGCACGTCATCAAGGTGTCCGCCGCCCGGGGCGGTCCTGACCCGGGGCCGTCCGCCGCCCTGCCGCCGCGCCGCCTCGCACACGTCCTGGACTACGTCCACACCCATCTCGGTGAGCCGATCACGCTGGACACGCTCGCCCGCCTCGCGGGCGTCAGCCCGTCCCACTTCGGCCGCGTCTTCCGGGCCTCGACCGGGCACTCCCCGCACCAGTACCTGATGCGCAAGCGGCTCGACCGGGCCCGCGCCGCGCTGATCGACACGGACACCCCCATCGCCGTCATCGCCGAGGTCTGCGGCTTCGCCGACCAGAGCCATCTGACCCGGACCATGCGCCGGCACCTCGGTCTCACCCCGCGAGCCCTGCGCGCCACGGCTCCGCGTGCGGGTGGTGCCGGCCCGGCCTAGCGTGGCCGCATGTGTACACGTGTCCTGTGGCAGGCGGACGGTCAGCCGGTCGTGGTCGGCCGGAACATGGACTGGAAACAGCGCCTGGACACCAACCTGTGGGTGCTGCCGCGCGGCGCGGAGCGGACCGGCACGGGCCCGGACGATCCGCGGCCGCTGCACTGGACCGCCCGCCACGGCAGCGTCGTGGCGACGGCGTACGACGCGGCCACCACCGACGGCGTCAACGAGGCCGGGCTCGCCGCACACCTGCTGTGGCTGGCCGAGTCCGACTACGGCGACCGCGATCCCGCGCGCCCGGCGCTGAGTGTCTCGCTGTGGACGCAGTACTTCCTGGACCGCTTCGCCACCGTCTCCGAGGCGGTGTCCTCCCTGGCCGCCGAGCCGTTCCAGGTCCGGCCGCAGGGCGACACCCGGTCCGGGACCTGGAGCACGGTGCACCTGGCTCTCGACGACGCGACGGGCGACTCGGCGATCATCGAGATCCTGGACGGTGAGCCGCGGATCCACCACGGCCGCACGTACACCGTGATGACCAACTCCCCGCCCTTCGACGAGCAGCTCGAACACCTCAACCAGTACGAGGGCTTCGGCGGCGCCCGGCCCCTGCCCGGCACGACCGAGGCGGCCGACCGCTTCGTGCGCGCCGCCTACTACCTGCGGCGGCTCCCCGCCGCCGAGACCCCGGCCCACGCCTACGCCGCCCTGCTCAGCGTCATGCGCAACGCCGCCCAGCCCTTCGGCACGCCCGACCCGGCCCGCCCCAACATCTCCATGACCATCTGGCGCACCCTCGCCGACCTCACCCACGGCGTGTACGCCTTCGAGTCCTCCTTCAGTCCCGACATCGTCTGGACCCGTCTCGACGCCGTCGACTTCACCCGCGCCGCCCGCCTCGACCTGAGCGCTGAGGGTCTCGCCGGCGACGTCACCGCCCGCTACGAGCCCTGCGAGCCGTTCCGGTTCTCCGTGGCCTGAGTCGAGGACCCGACCCCCGCGTCTTGGCACGTTGTGCCACTCAGGCATATGTTGACACGCAGGGGTCGTCATGGGCGAGAAGCCTCCGGCGGCCGCACCACGCCGTGAAGGAGCGATCGTCGACATGTCTCGTACGCATCTGGTGACCGGAGCCGCCTCCGGTATAGGCAAGGCCACGGTGGAGCGGCTGCGCGCCGCCGGGCACCGGGTCATCGGGGCCGACCTCAAGGGCGCCGACATCTGCGCCGACCTCGCGACAGCGGAGGGTCGCGCCGAACTGGTCGAGCGGGTTGCCGAGTTGACGGGCGGTCGGCTCGACGCCGTGATCGCGTGCGCCGGCCTGTCCCAGTTCTCCCCGCTCACCGTGCGCGTGAACTGCTTCGGCGCGTTCGCGACGCTGACCGGGCTGCGCCCGCTGCTCGCGGCCGGCACCGACCCGCGCGCGGTCGTGATCTCCTCGGTCGCCTCCGTGCACCCCGCCGACCAGGCGATCGTCGACGCGGTGCTCTCCGGTGACGAGGACGCCGCGGTCGCCGCCGCCCAGGCCGCCGCCGACCGCGGCGAGGGCCACGTCATCTACGGTTCCAGCAAGCAGGCCGTCGCCCGCTGGCTGCGCCGCACGGCGGTCGGCGAGGAGTGGGCGGGCGCGGGCATCCCGCTCAACGCCATCGCGCCCGGCACCATCGTGACGCCCATGACCCAGCCGATGCTGGACGACCCCGAGATGCGCAAGGTCGTCGACGCGAGCGTGCCGATGCCGCTGCACGGACACGCCACGCCCGAGCAGGTCGCGCCGCTCCTGGAGTGGCTGACCTCTCCGGCCAACACCCATGTGACGGGCCAGGTCGTCTTCATCGATGGCGGGGCCGACGCGGTGCTGCGCGGGGACGGTGCCTGGTGACCTCTTCCCGGCACACCCTGACGCGTTCCGTCGTGCTCCCGGCCGCGCCCGCCGACGTCTGGTCGGCGATCGGCGACTTCCACGGGCTCGGCGACTGGCACCCGTACGTGCCCCCGTCCACGACCGACGCCGAGGACGACGGCATCCGGGTCTTCACGGTCGAGGGCAAGGTCGTGGCCCGGGAGAAACTCCTCGCGCCGGTCCTCGGCGTCGAGGACCACGCGGCGTACACGTACACGGTCCTCGACCCGATGCTGCCGATCGCGGACTACGTCGCCACGCTCGCGGTCCGGCCCCACGCGGAGGGCTCCGAGGTGGTGTGGTCGGCGCGCTACGAGTCCACCGAGGAGGCGGCCGCTCAGGTGGAGGCCGTCTTCGGTGACGGCACGTACGGCACCGGACTGGCGGCCCTCCAGGCCAAGTTCGGCTGACGGGCGCGGGCAGACCGGGCAGGAGGTGGTCGGCGCCGGGTCGCGCGCCGACCACCCCCGTCCACGGCTACCGCCCCGGCGGGAGCGGCGCGGGGACCGGCTGGAAGGTGGAGCCGTACATCGGCAGGTGGATGTCCTCACCGTGGCGGGCGAGTTGGGCCCAGGGGCGGTTGAGGCCCGCCGAGCCGTGGGCGCGGACCCGGGTCACGGCATCCAGGTCGAGGACGTCGACGAGGACCTCCTCGCCGGGGCCGGCCTGCTGGCGGACGATGCCTTCGGGGTCGACGATCGTGCTCGCGCCGACGCCGGCGGGGTCGGCGGCGTTCAGGTTCACGACGTAGACCTGGTTGGTCCAGGCGTTGGCGCGGGCGCAGACGAGTTCCATCTCGCGGTCGCGGGTGGTGGTCAGGGTGGGCTGGATGATGACCTCGGCGCCGAGCCAGGCCAGTTGCCGTGCGGTCTCGGGGAAGGATCCGTCGTAGCAGATGGCGAGCCCGGCGCGGCCGATGCCGGGCAGGTCGAAGACGACGAACTCGTCACCCGGGGTGGTCTGTTCATAGGGCTGCCAGGGGAAGACCTTGCGGTAGCGGGCGGCGATCTCGCCCTCCGGTGAGATCGCGAGGGCCGTGTTGTACGGGTCGCCGCCCGGGTTCTGCTCGTACACGGTGCCGGGGACCAGCCACAGGCCGGTCTCGCGGGCCAGGGCGCAGATCCGGTCGGTGAGCGGGCCCGGGACGGTGACGGCGTTCCGCCGCGCCCAGTCGGGGCGGGCCTGCAGCAGGGGCGCCTCTGCGGCGAGGAACAGTTCCGGCACAACCACGAGTTGGACGTGCGGGAACGTGTCGCGCACGGCCCGCACGCGGTCGCTGAATCGCTCCCAGGTGGCCTCCAGGTCGTACGGGACGGGTGTGGTCTGGACTGCTGCGATCGTGAGGGTGCGCATGGTGCTCAGGGTTCTCTTCTTTCGGTTGCCGTGCCCGCGGTTCGGGACCGGCCGGGTCAGTTGTCCGTGACGGAGACGCGGGTCACGGCGGTGCGGCCGCCGCGGAAGAAGCCGGCGTGGCGGGGGCGGACGACGCAGACCATCACGACGGCGCCCAGGACGATCGAGCCGACGCCCAGGAGGAACACGCCGCCGATGCCGCCGAGTCGGGTGGATCCGTAGGCGGGGTCGGCCATGTCGTAGGCGCTGCGGGCGAAGGCCGCGAGCATCATCAGGCCGCCGAGCGCCGGGAAGACGCCCTTGAGGAGCGCGTCGCGTACCGAGCGGGTGAGGTCGCGGCGGAAGTGCCAGGCGCAGGCGAGGCCGGTGACGCCGTAGTAGAAGGCGATGAGCAGGCCGATCGAGAGGACGGCGTCGGCGAGGAAGTCGGCGGACAGCAGGGTGAGCAGGACGAGGAATCCGGCCGCCACGACGCCGAAGAAGACCGTGCCGAAGGCGGGCGTGCGGTGGCGCGGGTGGATGCGGGCGAACGCGGCGGGGAGGGCGCCGTGCGCGCTCATCGACAGCGTCGTGCGCGGGGTGGAGGTGGAGCAGGTCAGCAGTGCGCCGATGGCGGAGACGGCGATCGCGAGGGTCACCAGCTTGGCGAACGCGTCGCCGAGGACGGCGGGCGCCAGGCCGGTGAGCACGTCGGCCGCCGTGTCCGGGTCGGCGAGGCGGTGGCCGGCACTGGCCGTGCCGGCGAAGGAGACGGTGGCGAAGGCCGTGAACAGGTAGGTGACCAGCAGGACGAGCGTGGACACGAGGGCGGCCCGGCCCGGGGTGCGCGCGCTGTCGACGGACTCCTCGTTGAACGTGATCAGCGCGTCCCAGCCCCAGTAGATGAACAGGCAGAGCAGTACGGCCTCGGCGAACGGGCCGAATCCGCCGACGGCGAAGGGGTTCAGCCAGGCGAGCGAGACGCCGGCCGCGCCTTCGTGGGTCAGGGCCGCGGCGCCGAAGGCGAACAGGGCGAGCAGTTGCAGGCCGAGCATCACGTACTGGACGTGGGCGGCGAGCTGCACCCCACGGTGGGCGACCGCGGTGCTCAGGGCGATCAGGACGACGGCCACGGCGGTGACGGCGGTGGTGCTGTCGGAGGCTCCGACGAGGCCGAGGAGGGCCGATGCGCCGACCTCGGCGAGCGCGGTCATCGCGACGACGGTCGCGAACAGGACGGTCCAGCCGCCCGCGATCCAGCCGACGGCCGGGCCGAACACCCGGGTGTTCCACACGAACGTCGTCCCGCAGTCCGGCATCTCCCGGTTGAGCTCACGGAAGGCGAAGGCAGTCAGGAGGATCGGGACGAAGCCGAGGAGCAGGGCGGCCGGTGCCAGGTCGCCGATCACGAGGGTCACCAGGCCGAGCGTCACCGCGATGCTGTACGCGGGCGCGACCGAGGCGAGGCCGAGCGCGACGGTGGCGAGCAGGCCGACCGAGCCGTCACGCAGCCCCTTCGAGGGTGGGGATTGCACAGTCATGACGGCCTCCGGCAGGGCGTTTCGGGCAGGGCGGGGGAAGCGGGCGGGGTCTCTCGGATCAGAGCCCGCATTCGCTAAACGCAGATTTAATGAAACGCTGATGTGGCCGTCAACACCAAGGCAGGTATCTTTTGCGCATGCTTCAGCGAAAGCGGTGCTGAAGTGAGGGACGAGCGAGGGAGCCGGGAGCCGGTGGCACGACGCAAGGACCAGGACGGACGGCGGGCCCAGCTGGGCGAGGCCGCCGCGCACGCTCTGCTCAGCCGTGGCCTCGAAGGCGTGCGGCTGCGGGACGTGGCGGAGGCGGCGGGTGTCACGCCGGCCGCGGTCCTGTACTACTACGACGACCTCGACGCGCTGATGTACGAGACGTTCCAGCAGGCCATCGAGCGGTTCTGCCGCGACCGCGAGGAGGCGGCCGAGCGGCACGAGGACGCCCGTGAACGGCTGCGCACGTGCATCGCCTCCGGGGTCGCGGACGGGCCGGACGACCGGCTCCCCCGGCTGCTGTTCGAGTACTGGCCGCGCACGCTGCGGGACCCCAAGGCGGCCGCGCTCGACAGCGCGCTGAGCGAACGTCAGGTGGCCGTGTACCAGGCGGTGCTCGTCCTCGGCGCCGCCCAGGGTCACTTCACGCTCACCGACCCGCCGCGCCTGGTCGCCGCGAACCTGCTGGCCATGGAGGACGGCTATCAGATGGACGTCCTCTCGGGCCGCCGCACCCACGCGGAGGTCGTCCAGGCGCTGTACGCCTACGCCCGCGCCACCACCGGCTGCGCTCTCGACGGCTGATCACGGGATGTGCGTGCGGCCCAGACCCCTGGGCGGGGTCCGGGCCGGTTCGCGGGGCGTGGATCGCAGATCACGCGCCGGTGGTGGCGAGGGCGGTGCGCGACGTCGTGTCCCGGGCGTCGTCCAGGGTCGGGTAGTCGGTGTAGCCGTCGGGGCCGCCCGTGTACATCAGGCCGTGGTCGCGGACCTGGTTGACGGGGGCGCCGGTGCGCAGGCGGTGGACGAGGTCCGGGTTGGCGAGGAAGGGGCGGCCGAGGGCGATCAGGTCGGCGCCCGCGGCGAGGAGCCGTTCACCGGCGGCCTTTCCGCCGTCCTCGGGGAGGGGGCCGCCCCAGCCGAGGACCGGGTTGGCGACGAGGGTGCCGGGCCAGGCGGCGCGGAGCTCGTGGAACAGGGGCTGGTCCGGGTCCGCGAAGACGATGTGCAGGTAGGCCGGGGCGATCTCGGCGAGGGCGGCCACGAGTTCCGGGTAGATGGCCTCGGTGTCACCCTCGGCCATGGCGTTCGCGGTGACGCCGGGCGCGATGCGGACCCCGACCCGCTCGGCGCCGATCGCATCGGCGACGGCGCGGACGACCTCCACCGTGAACCGGACGCGGTGGGCGACGGGGCCGCCGTACGCGTCGGTGCGCCGGTTGGTGTCCTGGCCGAGGAACTGGTGGAGCAGGTAGCCGTTCGCGGCGTGCACCTCCACTCCGGCGAATCCGGCGTCGACCGCGCGGCGCGCGGCGTTCGCGAAGTCCGCGACGGTGGCGTGGATCTCGTCGACCGTCATCTCGCGCGGCACGACCGGGGGACGCGAGCCGGACGGGGTGTGCATCGGGTCGGGGAACGGGACCGGGGAGGGTGCCACAGGGTGGTGGCCGCTGGTCTCCGGGTGTCCGATCCGGCCGCCGTGCTGCAACTGCAGGAACATCCTTCCCCCGGCCTCGCGCACCGCGCCGGTGACCGCCCGCCAGCCCTGGACGTGCCGGTCGTCGTAGAGGGCCGGGATGTCGGGGTAGGTGGCGCCGACCGCGTTCGGGGTGGTGGCCTCGGCGATGATCAGTCCGGCGCCGGCCCGCTGGGCGTAGTACTCGCTCATGATCGGGGTGGGTGTGCCGTCGGCGGCGGCCCGGTTGCGGGTCATGGGGGCCATCACGAGGCGGTTGGGCAGGTCGAGGGTGCCGAGACGGGTGGCTTCGAAGAGGGTGCGCGTGGTCATGGTGGTGCCCTTCGGGTGACGTGTACCAGGTGGAAGTGACCGGGTGGGGGCGGGAGTTCAGGCGGTGCGGTTCTCGGTCGACGGGAATCCGTGGGCCCTCGCGGCCAGGACGATCGCGAGGACGGGGACGAGCAGGGCGAGCGCGCTCCAGGCGAAGGACCGCGCGCCGAAGAGGTCGAGGAGCAGGCCGCCGAGCAGCCCGCCGGCGGCCATCGCCGCGTTCCAGAGCGTGACCAGCGCGGCTTGCGCGGCATCGGCGGCGTCCCCCGCCGCGTCGCCCGCTGCGGTCTGGAGCAGGGTCGGCACGCCGCCCCAGCCGAGTCCCCACAGCGCGGCGGCGGCGTAGACGACCGGGGTGCTGTCGGTGCCGAGTGCGAGGGCTGTGGCCGCGGCCGCGACGAGGAGCGTGCTGAGAACGGTGAGGGTCCGCAGCCCGCGGTGGATGAGCGCTCCCACGAGCCAGATGGAGAGGAGCGAGGCGGCGCCGAAGACGAGCAGCACGGTGTCGGTGGCGTCGGCGAGGCCGAGTGCGCCGAGGAGGGTGGCGACGTACGTGTAGAGGATCGTGTGCGCCAGGACGAACACGAGGGTGACGGTCAGCACCGGCAGCACCCCGGGCACGCGCAGCGCGGCCCTCATGGGTGTGCCCGCGGAGCGCTCCCGGCCCGGCTGGTCCGGGACGAGGGCGGCGATCCAGCCGAGCAGCAGCAGGGTCAGTCCGGTCATGACGAGGAACGCGGTCTGCCAGTTCACGACCTGCCCGAGGAAGGTCCCGGCGGGGACGCCGAGCGACAGCGCGACGGGGATGCCGGCCATGGCCACGGCGACGGCCCGTCCCTCCAGGTGCGGCGGCGCCAGATGCCGGGCGTATCCGGCGAGCAGCGCCCAGGCGAGTCCGGCGGCGACGCCGGCGACGAACCGGGCCGACATCGTCAGCGCGTACGCGGACGACAGGGCGGTGACCGTGTTGGCCGCGGCGAACCCGGCCATCGAGGCGAGCAGCAGGCGTTTGCGCGACCAGCGGGCGGTGGCGGCGGCGAGCGGGATGGCGGTGAGCGCGGTGCCGACGGCGTAGACGGTCACGGTCTGGCCCGCCGCCGATTCGCCGACGCCCAGGTCGGTGCTCATCGCGGGCAGGAGTCCGGCGGGGAGCGTCTCGGTGAGGCTGGTGACGAAGACGGCGAGGGCGAGGGCGAGCAGTGCGGGCAGCGGCAGTCGTCCGGTGCCGGGGGACGGCGGGGCGGAACGGTGGGGTGCTTCGGGAGCTCCGGCGGATGCGGCGGTCTCAGGGGATCTTGCGGATGCGGTGGATTCAGTGGATTCGATGGATTCGGTGGAAGGCATGGCGAGGCGTCCAGTTCTCATGAGTGAGGGTCCGGCGGATGCGGAGAAGGCGGGGCGGGGGTGGGCCCGAGCTCAGTGCTCGGGCTCCGTACACCCGCGCCGCCGGCTGTCGGCGCAGCCGAGTCCGCCGTCGACGCTGAGCACGCTCCCGGTGGTGAAGGTGGCGTCGGCGGCCAGGAAGAGCGCGGCCCGGGCCACGTCGTCGACGGACCCGCGCCGGCCGAGGGGCGGCGGCGCCGTGGCCGGCCGGGGTGCCGGGGTGTCGTCGTGTGCGGCCGTGTCGATGGCGCCGGGCGAGACGGTGTTGACGCGGACGCCGCGCGGGGCGAGTTCGACGGCGAGCGCCCGGGCGAAGGCGCGGGTCGCCGCGGCGGTGGTGGCGTGCGCTCCCGCGTCCGGCATCCCGGGCAGGCAGCGGTCCACCGAAGTCGTGGTGAGGACGACGGAGCCGTCGTCGGTGACGAGTGGGGCCAGGGCACGGACGGCGACGGCGTAGGGGCGCGGGCCGGTGGTGCCGGGGTCCGGTTCGGCGTCGACGAACAGCATGTCGATCGCGCCGAAGGAGTGCGCTGCGGCGGCCTGCGTGAGCGCCCCGGCCGACATCGCGCAGAGGGTGAGGGTCGCGGCGCGCCCCAACTGCTCTGCGGCGTCCGGGACTTCGTGCCGCCACCCCTGGATCAGGAGCACGTGGGCGCCACCCTCGACGAGGCGCTTGGCGATCGCGAGCCCGACCCTCGTGGTGCCGCCGACGACGATCGCCTTCCGGCCTGTGTGCTTCGGCATGGTGGTCCGCTCCCCTCGCCCTGCTCCGTGGTGCCGTCCTTTCCGGCAGGAACGACTCTGGCCGAAGGCGCTTCGGGTCGGCTGATGATCCGCTGACGGTGCCGCGCGGCACGCTGTGTAGCGTGCCGGTATGCGTTACGGGGTGTTGGGTCCACTGGTGGTGCGGGACGCCGCGGGCGAACCGGTGAAGGTTCCGGAGGCGAAGGTCCGTGCGCTGCTGGCCGCGCTCCTCGTCCGGGAGGGGCGGGTGGCCTCGACGGACCGGCTGATCGACGACCTGTGGGGCGACGAGCCGCCCGGCCGTCCCGCCAACGCCCTTCAGGCGAAGGTGTCTCAGCTGCGCCGGGCCATCGGCCGGGACCGCGTGGTGCGTCAGGGCGCGGGCTACCGGCTGGAACTCGTCGCGGTCGACGGCGGGGCGGAGACCGCCGAGGTGGACGCCACGCGCTTCCTGGCCCTGGTCGCCGAGGCGCGCGCCGTCACCGATCCCGGGGAGCGGGCCGCCCGGCTGGAGGCCGCGCTGGAGCTGTGGCGCGGGCCCGCGTACGCGGACTTCGCCGACGAGGAGTTCGCCCGGGCCGCGGCCCAGCGGCTCGACGAGCAGCGCGTCGCCGTGCTGGAGGAGCACGCCGAGGCACGTCTGGAGTCGGGCGACGACCCGCTGCTCGCGGGCGAGTTGGCCTCGCTCGTGGCCCGGCACCCCCTGCGGGAACGGCTCCGGGCCGTGCAGATGCGGGCGCTGTACCGGGCGGGGCGGCAGAGCGAGGCGCTCGCCTCGTACGCCGAGCTGAGCGACCGGCTCGCGGAGGAACTCGGGCTCGACCCGAGCCCTGCCCTCGCCGCGCTGCACGAGGCGATCCTTCGGCAGGACCGGTCGCTGGAGGGCACCGGGCGATCGCCGGAAGGCGCCCTGACATCGGATGCCGGCTCCACACCTCGGCAGGACGCTCACGCGCCCCGGAGCGACCGGCCGCCCTCCCACCCCGCCGTCCCCGGCAACCTCCCCCAGGACCTCACCCCTCTGATCGGACGCGACACCGCGCTCGCCCATGTCGCCCAACTGATGGGCGAGGCCCGCCTGGTGACGCTGACCGGACCGGGCGGTGTCGGCAAGACCCGGCTCGCGATCGCCGCCGCACGGCGCTGGACGGACACCGCGTCAGCGCACCGGCCCGACGGCGCGTGGATCGTCGAACTCGCCGGTCGGCACGGCGATGCCACGGAGCTGGCGGCCGAGGTCGCCGCCGTCCTCGGGATCCGCGACGACTCCCCCACCGGCGCCCCGCGCCTCGGCGCCCCGCCCGCCCCCGCCGAACGCCTCGTCCAGGCCCTGCGCGAGCGCCACGTCCTCCTCGTCCTGGACAACTGCGAGCATGTCGTGGACGCCGCGGCGGAGTTGACCGCGCTGCTGCTGCGCTCGGTACCGCACCTGCGCGTTCTGGCGACGAGTCAGGAGCCGCTCGCGGTGGACGGCGAGGCCGTCGTGTTGGTCGAGCCGCTCGAACCGGCCGACGCGCGGGCGCTGTTCATGGCACGGGCGTCGGCCGCCGCCCCCGGGTTCGGGCCCTTGGGGGGCGACGACGACCTGGCGGCGGTGGCGGAGGTGTGCGCGCGGCTGGACGGGATGCCCCTCGCCCTCGAACTGGCGGCGCCGCGGGTGCGCGCGCTCGGTGTGCGCGGCCTCGCGGACCGGCTCGGCGACCGGTTCGGACTGCTGACGTCCGGCCGCCGGGACGCGCCCGCCCGCCAGCGCACCCTGCGTGCCGTGATCGACTGGAGCTGGGAACTGCTCGGCGCTCCGGAGCGCATCGTGCTGCGCCGGCTGGCCGTGCACCGCGACGGCTGCACCCTCGACGCGGCCGAGGCGGTGTGCGCGGGCGGCGGGGTGGAAGCGTCCGACGTCCTGGACCTGTTGACGCGGCTGGTCGAGCGGTCTCTGGTCGCCGTCGTCGCGGGACCGACGGGTGTGCGCTACCGGCTCCTGGAGACGGTGGCCGCGTACGCCGCCGACCGGCTGGAGGAGATGGCCGACGCGGCCGGGACCCGGGACCGGCATCTGCGGTACCACCTGGCTCTCGCCGAGGACGCGGACGGGCGGTTGCGCGGCGCGGACCAGCGGCGGTGGCTGGCCGTGCTGGACGCCGAGTCGGCCAACCTGCGCGCCGCCCTGGACGAGGCGCTCGCCCGGCCCGAGGCAGCCGTCGCGACCCGGCTCACCGCCTCCCTGTGCTGGTGGTGGCTGCTGCGCGGTCGCCTCACCGAGGCCGTGCGCCGCCTCGAAGCCGCCCGCAAGGCAGACCCGGAAGACGGTGAACTCGCGCTTCTGCACTACGCGTTCGCCCGTATGACCGGCACGCCTGCCCCGTCGGTCGAGGGCGCCGCCGAGGGCGTGCCGGACCCGGTGCGCCGCGGCCGGGCGCTGTGGCTGTGCGCGTACGGGGAGTTCAGCGCGAACGACATGGCCGCGAGCGCGGAGTCGAACGACGCGGCGGTGGCGCTGTTCGAGGCACACGGCGACCCGTGGGGTGTCGCCGCGGGACTGGCTCTGCGCGCGATGCACGGCCTGTTCACCGGCGACCTGGCCGCGCTCGACCGGGACGGCGCGCTCGCCGCCGCCGCGTTCCGTGAACTGGGCGACCGCTGGGGCGAAGTGCAGACCGTCGCCCCCCTGGCGGCGCACGCGCAGATCATGGGTGACTACGCCGCGGCCGAGCGCCGCCAGCGCCAGGGCCTGAAGCTCGCCGAGGAGCTCGGGCTGCACGCCGAGGTGGCCGCACGGCTGTCGGGCCTGGGCCGCCTGGCCCTGCTCGCCGGCGACTGGCCGCGCGCCGCCGAACTCCACGAGCGAGCTCGGGAGTTGACCGTCTCCCAGGGCTACCGGTTCGGTCAGGCGGCGGCCGAGACCGGTCTCGCACTGGGCGCACGCCGCTCCGGTGCCCTCGACGAGGCCGAGGCACGGCTGTTCAGCATGCTGGAGCGTTTCGCGTCGCCGGCCGGCGACCACCTGCGCCACGCCGAGCTCGGCTTCGTCGCCGAGTTGCGCGGCGACCGCGACCTCGCCCTCACCCGCCACCTGAGGGGCCTGGAGCAGGCCTTCGGCCTGGCCGAGCCGCGCGCCTTCGCCCTGTCGCTGGAGGGCCTGGCAGGGGCGGAGTCCCTGGCGGCCGGCCCGGAGGGTCAGGCCCGTGCCGCACTGCTACTGGGTGCCGCCGACGCGGCGCGGCGCAGTGTGGGTGCCCCGCTGCCGGAGGCGGAGCGCCGCGACGTCGACCGGATCACCGCTCGGGTCCTGTCCACGCTGGGCGAGAAGGCGTTCCGTGCGGCGTTCGAGCGCGGCACGGACATGACGCCGCAGGAGGCCGCCCAGCTCGGCCGTACGCCGACGGCGGGCTGACCGCTCCCCCGGGAACGCGAGGCGCCACCTCTTCCGTTAAATGTGACCGGCATCACTCTGTACTCGTTGTCGCGCGCAGGTCATCATATGACCTGCTGATGGACGGACAGTGGCTGCGCAGCGGCAGGAACAGAGGCAGGTACCCCGCATGAACGACCAGGAACACCCGGCACCGACCGCGCCGACGGCGTCGTCGACCCGCGTCGGCGTCATCGGCCTCGGCGCCATGGGCCTCGGCATGGCCCGCAGCCTGCGCGCGGCCGGATTCTCCGTCGGGGTCCACGACCTGCGCGCCGAGGTGGCCGCGGAGTTCGCCCGCGACGGCGGCACCGCGTACGCCTCCGGCGGCGATCTGGCGGCCGAGGTGGACGTCCTGGTCGGTGTCGTCGTCAACGCGGCGCAGGTCGAGGCGGTGCTGTTCGGTGACGGCGAGGGCACGGGCGGCGCCGCGGAGCGGCTGCGGCCCGGCTCCGTGTACGTCATGTGCTCCACCGTCGACCCGGCCTTCTCCGCCGCGCTCGAGAAGCGGCTGGCCGCGTCCGGGATCCGCTACCTGGACGCCCCCATCTCGGGCGGCGCCGCTCGGGCCGCGTCCGGTGAGCTGACGATGATGACGTCCGGCGGCCCGGAGGCGTACGCGCTCGCCGGTCCGGTGCTCGACGCGATGAGCGCCGCGGTCTACCGGCTCGGCGACTCGGCCGGGCTCGGCTCCAAGGTGAAGATCGTGAACCAGCTGCTCGCGGGCGTGCACATCGCCGCCGCGGCGGAGGCCATGGCGTTCGGCATCCGGTCCGGGGTGCCGGCCGAGGCGCTGTACGAGGTGATCACGCACAGCGCGGGCAACTCGTGGATGTTCGAGAACCGGATGGCCCATGTGCTGGCCGGGGACTACACGCCGCTGTCCGCCGTCGACATCTTCGTCAAGGACCTCGGGCTCGTCCTGGACGCGGCGCGGCCCGAGACGTTCCCGCTGCCGCTGTCGGCCACCGCCCACCAGATGTTCCTGCAGGCGTCCGCGTCCGGTCTGGGCGGCGAGGACGACAGTGCCGTCATCAAGATCTTCCCCGGCGTCGAACTGCCCGCTGCGAAGACCGCACCGCAGGAGGAGAACTGACATGGCCCTGCGCCTCGGATGCATCGCCGACGACTTCACCGGCGCGACCGACCTCGCCAACAACCTGGTGCGCGCGGGCCTGCGCGTGGTCCAGCTGATCGACGTACCGCAGGACGGAACGAACGTGCCGCGGGACGCGGACGCGGTCGTCATCGCGCTCAAGTCGCGGACGGTCCCGGCGGCCGAGGCCGTCGACGCCTCGCTGCGCGCCCTGGAGTGGCTGCGCTCGGCGGGCGCCGGGCAGATCTACTTCAAGTACTGCTCGACCTTCGACTCGACGCCGGCCGGGAACATCGGCCCGGTCACCGAAGCCCTGATGGACGCGCTCGGGACGGACTTCACCGTGGCGACGCCCGCGTTCCCCGACAACGGCCGCACCGTCTTCAAGGGCCATCTTTTCGTCGGTGACGTCCTGCTCGGCGACAGCGGCATGCGCCACCATCCGCTCACCCCGATGACCGACTCCAACCTGGTGTCCGTGCTGGGGGCGCAGATGCGGCGCCCCGTCGGGCTCGTCGACCACACGGTCGTCGCCGCCGGACCCGACGCGATCGCCGCCCGGATCGACGAGCTGCGCAAGGCCGGAGTCGGGGCCGCGATCGTCGACGCGGTCTCGAACGAGGACCTGCTGCGTCTGGGCGCCGCCGTCGCGAACCTGCCCTTGGTGACGGCGGGTTCGGGGCTGGCGATCGGCCTGCCGGCGAACTGGGGTGTCGCGCCCTCGCCGGACGCGGCGCGGCTGCCGGTGGCGTCCGGGCACGCGGCGGTCGTCGCCGGTTCGGTGTCCGCCGCCACGAACGGGCAGGTGCGGGCGTTCCTGGCCACGGGCCGGCCCGCGTTCAGCGTGGATCCGCTGCGGATCGCGGCGGGCGAGGACGTCGCCGCCGAGGCCCTCGCCTTCGCCGAGCGGCAGCTGCCCGAAGGGCCCGTCCTCGTGTACTCGACCGGGTCGCCCGACGCCGTACGGGCCGTGCAGGCCGAGCTCGGCGCGGCCGACGCGGGAGCGCTGGTCGAGGGCACGCTCGCGCGCGTCGCCCAGGGGCTGGTGGAGCGCGGCGTGCGCCGGCTCGTCGTCGCCGGCGGCGAGACCTCGGGCGCGGTCGTGCAGGCCCTCGGCCTGACCGGGCTGCGCATCGGGCCGCAGATCGACCCGGGCGTGCCCTGGTGCGCGGCGCCGCTCCCGTACGGCGCCGGCACCCTGCACATCGCCCTCAAGTCGGGGAACTTCGGCGGGCCGGACTTCTTCACCTCGGCGTTCACCCTGCTCGACGAGGTGGCCGCATGACGCTCCCGCCGGAGCAGGAGCCCGCGACCGAGGCCGCGCGCGCCGAGATCGTCCGCGTCGGCGGCAGCCTGTTCGCCCGCGGATACGTGCACGCCAGCGCGGGCAACATCAGCGCCCGGCTCGACGACGGGCGCGGCCACCTGATCACACCGACCGACGCGGCGCTCGGCTTCCTCGACGCCGACCGGCTCGCCCTCGTCGACGCCGACGGACGGCAGCTCGCGGGCGACCGGGCCAGCAAGACGCTCACCCTCCACCGCCGGATCTACGCCGCCGACCCCACGGCCCGCTTCGTCCTGCACACCCACTCCACGCACCTGGTCGCGCTCACCCTGGCCGGTGTGTGGCGGCCGGACGACGTCCTTCCGCCGATCACCCCGTACTACGTCATGAAGGTGGGGCACGTCCCGCTCGTCCCCTACCACCGGCCCGGAGATCCGCGCGTCGCCGACCTGGTGACCGAGCGGATCGCCGCCCGCGCCGCCGAGGGCACCCCCATCAGGGCCGTGCTGCTCGACCGTCTCGGCCCCGTCGTCTGGGGCCCGGACGCCGCTTCCGCGCTCGCCGTCCTCGAAGAACTCGAGGAGACGGCCCGGCTCTGGCTCACCACCCCCCGCACGCCCGAGCCGCTCCCCGACCACGCCGTCGCCGAACTGAGAGAGGCCTTCGGCGCCGCCTGGTGACCTTCCCGCCCGGCCCGTCCCCCGGCCGGCCGTCCCCGTCCGCTCGTTCCCACCGAGCCGCACAAGGAAGTGCTCCTCATGCCCACGACCGTGCCCACGGAGACCACCCCCGAACTGGCGCGTGAGAACGCCGTGTTCCGCAAAGTGGTCCGCCGCATCGTCCCCTTCCTGATGCTGTGTTATGTCGTCTCCTACCTGGACCGCGTCAACGTCGGCTTCGCCAAGCTGCAGATGTCCGCGGACCTCGGCTTCAGCGAGGCGGCGTACGGCCTCGGCGCCGGCCTGTTCTTCATCGGCTACTTCCTCTTCGAGGTGCCCTCGAACCTGCTGCTGCAGCGCGTGGGCGCCCGCACCTGGATCGCCCGCATCATGATCAGCTGGGGCGTGGTGTCCGCGGCGTTCGTGTTCGTCTCCAACGAGGCGACGTTCTACGTGCTCCGCTTCCTGCTCGGCGCCGCCGAGGCCGGCTTCTACCCCGGCGTCATCCTGTACTGCACGTACTGGTTCCCCTCCCAGCGCCGGGCCCGCGTGATCGCACTGTTCATGTCCGCGATCCCCGTGGCCGGCATCTTCGGCAACCCGCTCTCCGGCTGGATCATGGACGTGTTCCACGGTCTGGGCGGCTGGGACGGCTGGCAGTGGCTGTTCCTCGTGGAGGCCGTCCCCGCCGTGCTCATCGGTGTCGTCACCCTGTACTGGCTCGACAACGGCGTACGGGACGCCAAGTGGCTCACCGACGAGGAGAAGGACGTCGTCGAGCGCGCCGTCGCCGCCGACGCCGAGCGGCACAGCGTCCACGGCCGTGCCCTCGACGCCTTCCGCGACGGCAAGGTGTGGCTGATGTGCCTCATCTACTTCTGCTTCGTGATGGGCCAGTACGCGCTGACGTTCTGGATGCCCACGTTCGTCGAGTCCACCGGCATCGAGGGCGCCCTCGCGATCGGCGTGCTCAGCGCCGTCCCGTACGTGGCCGCGCTCGTCGCCATGAACCTGTTCGGTCTCTCGGCCGACAAGCGCCGCGAGCGCCGCTGGCACCTGGTCGTCCCCTCGCTCATGGGCGCCGCCGGCTTCTCGATGGCGGCGAGCTGGACCGGATCGACGGCGCTGTCCCTGGTCGCCCTGTCGATCGCCGCGGCCGGCGTGCTCACGTGCGCCCCGCTGTTCTGGTCGCTGCCCACCGCCTTCCTCGGCGGCACGGCGGCGGCCGCGGGCCTCGCCGCGATCAACTCGGTCGGCAATCTCGCCGGTTTCGTCAGCCCGTACATGATCGGAGCGCTGAAGGACTCGACCGGCTCGACGGCGATACCGATGTACGTACTGGCCCTCGCCCTCGTCATCGGCGCCGCGGCCGTCCTCACCACGAAGAAGAGCGTCGTCAACCGCTGACGCCGCACCGTCCGACACCCCCCAGGAGCCACCCATGCCGAGGTTCGCAGCGAACCTGTCGACGCTGTACCCGGAGCAGGACTTCCCCGACCGCTTCGCCGCGGCCTCGGCGGACGGCTTCGACGCCGTCGAGTACCTCTTCCCGTACGCCTACGCGGCCGGCGAGCTCCGCGCCCGCCTCGACGGACACGGCCTGCGCCAGGTCCTGTTCAACGCGCCGCCCGGCGACTGGGAGCACGGCGAGCGCGGTCTCGCGGCGCTGCCCGGCCGGGAGGCGGAGCTGCGCGAGGGCGTCGACCGGGCGCTGGAGTACGCGGCCGCGCTCGGCAGCCCGCGCGTGCACCTGATGGCGGGCCTCGTCGCCCCGGACGCCGACCGGGCCCGGCACCGTGACACGTATGTCGCGAACCTGGCGTACGCCGCGCGGCAGGCGGCGAGCGCCGGGGTGGACATCCTGATCGAGCCCATCAACACCCGGGACATTCCCGGCTACTTCCTGAACCGCCAGGCGGACGCGCACGCCGTGGTCCAGGAGGTGGGCGCCCCCAATCTGAAGGTGCAGCTCGACCTGTACCACTGCCAGATCGTCGAGGGCGACCTCACCACGACGCTCCGCCGCGACCTGCCGTCCGGCCGGGTCGGCCATCTGCAGATCGCCGGTGTGCCCGACCGCCACGAGCCGGACCGCGGCGAGCTGAACCTCCGTCACCTCTGTGCCGTCATCGACGACCTGGAGTACGACGGCTGGATCGGCTGCGAGTACTTCCCCGCGGCCGGCACGAGCGAGGGCCTCGACTGGCTCCGCGCTCTGCGCACCGAGTTTCCGCACACGTCACCGAAGGACCACGCATGAGGATCGTCATCACGGGCGGCTTCGGCTTCCTGGGCCGCCAGGTCGCCGAGGCCCTGCTGGAGCAGCGCACGTTCGACGGCCGGCCCGTCGAACGGATCGTCCTCGCCGACCGGTTCGTCCCGGACACCTCGCCGCTGACCGCCGACCCGCTGACCGAGGTCGTCCAGGGCGATCTCACCGAGCGCCTCGGCGACCTGTTCGCCGAGGCGGTGGACGTGGTCCTGCATCTCGCGGCCGCGGTGTCGGCCGAGTGCGAGGCGGACTTCGACCTCGGCATGGGCGCCAATCTGGACACGACCCGCGCCCTGCTCGAAGCCGCCCGCGCCCAGTCCGCGGCCGGCGGCCCGCTGGTGCGTCTCGTCCTCGCCAGTAGCGTCGCCGTGTACGGCTCGGACGCCGCGCTGCCCCTGCCGGCGGTCGTCGACGAGACGACGCTGCCGACGCCGCAGTCCAGCTACGGCGTGCAGAAGCGGATCTGCGAGCAGCTCGTCGCCGAGTACACCCGGCGCGGCTTCCTCGACGGGCGGGTCACCCGCCTGATGACGGTGTCGGTGCGCCCGGGCAGGCCGAACGCCGCCGCTTCGGGCTTCCTGTCGGGGATCGTGCGCGAGCCGCTCGCCGGGCTCCCCTCGGTCTGCCCGGTCGGCCCCGGCCTGCGGGTCGCGCTCGCCTCCCCGCGCCGCACCGTGGCGGGCATCCTGCGGGTGGCCCAGGCCGAGCGGGGCGAAGGCCCCGGGCGGCTGTCCGGCGGGCTCCCGGTCAATCTGCCGGCCCTCACCGTCACGGTCGCCGAGATGCTGGACACCCTGCGTGAGGTGGCCGGGGACGCGGTCGCCGATCTCGTGACGGTCGCTCCGGACCCGGCCGTGGAGGCGATCGTCGGGTCCTGGCCGGCCGCGTTCGACAACGCGCGCGCCGCCGGGCTCGGCCTGACGCCCGATCCCGACTTCGCGTCGGTGGTGCGGCAGTACGTCGCCGACCACGCGGACGCGGTGACGGCCGGGGCCCTGGCCTCGGCGGGGGCGGCCGCACTCGCGCCGATAGACTGAAGTCATGTTCAACAAGGTGGACGGGCCCGTGCGGCTGGCCGATCGTGTCGCGGCCATGCTCACCGAGGAGATCGAGTCGGGGCGGCTGACCGCGGGCGACAAGCTGCCGACCGAGGTCGAGCTCGTCAAGCAGCTCGGTGTCAGCCGTACGGTGATCCGCGAGGCGGTGTCCCGGCTGCGCAACGCGGGCCTGGTCGAGCCCCGGCAGGGCCGCGGCGTCTTCGTGCTGCCGCGCCGCACCCGTCCCCTGGACCTGGAGGCCGACACCGGGGCCACCGACACCAAGGCGAAGGTGCTGCAGGTCGTCGAGGTGCGCCGCGCGATGGAGGCCGAGGCCGCCCATCTCGCGGCGTCGCGCGCGACCCGCGCCGACGTCGCGCGCATGCGGGCCGCGCTGACCGCGATCGACACCGCGGTCGAGGCCGGCGGCGACGGTGTGGAGGAGGACCTCGCGTTCCACCGCTCCGTCGCCGAGTCGACGGGCAACCCGGTCCTGGTCTCCACGGTCCGCTATCTGGGCGAGGTCTCCCGGGGCGGCATCCGTGTCACACGGGCCAACGAGGCCCGCCGCGGCGACTTCTTCGACGCCGTCCGCGAGGAGCACCACGCCATCCTGACCGCGATCGAGGCGGGCGACCCGGAGGCCGCCCGCTCGGCCGCGCGCCGCCACATGGAGCACGCGGCCGCCCGTCTGCAGGAGGCCGATCCCGAGTTCTGGGACGAGGCGGAGCGGATGGACGTGGAGCTGGACGCCAGGAGCTGAACCGGCCCCGGCGTCAGTTCAGTTCGCCCCGCGCGGCCCGCAGCATGCGCGCCCGGTACGCGGGTGTGTCGGCCGGCTCGCTCTCCCCGAAGACGGCCCGCATCCAGTGCCCGTCCGTGTTGTTGGGGAACAGGACGAAGTCGCGGCCGAAGTGCTCGGCGTCCTGCGCGGCCAGGGCCTTGCGCTGCGGGACGGAGTCCACGTAGTAGCGGCGGCGGAAGTCGTTGAGGTTGTCGCCGAGGTAGGCGACGACCTCGTACCGGGCCGCGATCTCGCGCTGGGCGGGCTCCTTGTCCGAGGACTCGCGGAGCATGGTCACGTGTGCGTCGTCGGCGAAGGCGAGCCCGGCATGACGCAGGTTGGCGACGCCCAACTCCTGGGTGTCGGGGCCCTGGTCGCGGGAGGAGACGTAGAAGACCTCCACTCCCCTGCTTGCGGCGTAGTGGGTGAAGTCGACGGCGCCGGGGGTGGGCGTGGGGCCGTTCTCGCGGATCCACGTGTCCCACAGGGTGTCGTCGAAGGCCTGCTTTCCGGCGGTGAGCAGGCGCGCCCAGTAGGTGTCGGAGGACAGGACGGTGTCGTCGACGTCCGAGACGACCGCGAGCGGTCTGCGGCCCGCGCTCCCCGGCCGGCCTCCTCCGCGCAGTGCGGCGTCGACGCGGTCGCGGGCGATGTTGAAGGCCTGGCGGTACAGCATGTCGCGCTCGGCCGCGGTCTGCCTCCAGGCGCCCGCCGCGCTCAGGATGTTCTGCGCGGCGTCGTCCGCCGTGGCCGCGGATGCGCCGCCGGCGGCGGTCAGCACGGTGCCGCCCGCGATGCCGGTGACGACGGTGCGTCGGGAGATGGACATACCTGCTCCTGGGATCGATCGCCGGCCCGTCCGGGTGGGCGCCGGATGCACCGAGGCTACGAGCGCGGCAGCGCGGTGTGACCCCGTATTCGTTGCGCGGGGACGGCTGATCATTGCGCGTGCGGGGCGGAGCGGGCGCCCGCCCCGGCACACGGCGTGCGGTGTGCCGGGGCGGGCCTTGGGGGGACGGTGGTCAGCGGACGGTGGTGACCCTGTTCTCCTTCAGGGACGCACAGTTGGAGCCGGTGACCTGGACGTACACGTTGCCGATGCTGCCGCCCCAGTCGACGCAGTGCGCCTTGCCGTAGACGTAGGTCGGGCCGGCGTACGAGGTGTACGAGCCGTAGTCCGAGTCCCCCTGGTCGGTGTCCGGCACGTAGATCCAGGCCGACATGTCCGTCCTGGTACCCGGGTTGCTGCGGATGGTCACGACGCAGTTCTTGCCGTTGGTCGAGTTGTACGTCAGGTAGATGGTGCCCCGGGTGCCCACGGGCGCCGAGTTGACCGTCTTGTAGCTGCTGCCGCAGACCTGCTGCGGGGTGACGTTGGCCGCCGCGGAGGCGGGCGACGCCAGGGCGGTCGTGGCGCCCATCGCCAGCGCGGCCAGGGCCGCGGCGGTGAGGGCAGGTCGGTTCACACGCATATTTCCCCCATGTCACTGTCAGGGTGGGCTGTTCCTGATTGGTGTGACACGGGGCACATAGGGTTGGTTGTACCTGAATCCGGCCACCCTCCGGCCGGGAGTGGATCAGCCGAAGAGGGTGGGGCCGAGCGGGTGCCAGCCCTCCGGTCCCGGGATCCGCGCCGCCTCGGGCGGGCCCCAACTGCCGGGCTCGTAGACGACAGGTGCGGTGGTCGGGTTCAGTACGGGGTCGACGATGCGCCAGCATTCGAGGATGGCGGGGTAGAACGCGAAGGGTTCCGGGTCGCCGCTGACGGCGCCGCCGAGGATGGTCTCGTAGGGCTGTTCCAGGCGGCCGAAAAGCTTCGCGTACTCGACGCCGACGGGTACTTGGGCGGGCTCGTCGTCGCCCTGGGCCTTGCGCACGACGAGGTCGGCGCGGATGCCGGTGTCGCCGTCGATGCGGAAGCGGACGACGTTCGGCGGGCCGTCCCCGGTGCCCGAGGCGAACAACTCCAGGGGCGGGCGGCGTAGTTCGACCACGACCTCGGTCGCCGTGACGGCGAGCGCCTTGCCGCTGCGCAGATGGAAGGGGACGCCGGACCAGCGCCAGTTGTCGACGTGCAGGGTCGTGGCGAAGTAGGTGTCCGTGGTGGAGTCCGGCTTCACGCCGGGGACGTCGCGGTAGCCGCGGTACTGGCCGCGCACGGTCTCCGCGGGGTCCATCGGGCGCACGGAGTGCAGCACCCGCCACTTCTCGAGTCCCTGCGCGACGGGGTTCGCCGCGCTCGGCGGGTCCATCGCGAGGAGGGCGAGGACCTGGAGCAGGTGGTTCTGCACGACGTCGCGCAGACAGCCGACGGAGTCGTAGAACGAGCCCCGGTCGGCGACGTCGAAGTCCTCGGCGAGGCTGATCTGCACGTTGTCGACGTAGGAGCGGTGCCAGATGGGTGCGAGGAGGGTGTTGGCGAAGCGGGCCACCATGAGCGACTCGACGGCGGCGTTGCCGAGGAAGTGGTCGACGCGCAGCAGGTGGTTGTCGTCGAAGTACTTGCCGAGTTCGGCCTGGAGGGTGCGGGCGGAGGCACCGTCCTGGCCGAAGGGCTTCTCCACGACGAGCCGGGCGTTCCGGTTGAGTCCGGTGCGGCCGAGCGCGGAGGCGACGGTGGTGAACAGGCTCGGCGGGATGGCCAGGTAGTGGGTGACGAAGCCGAAGCCCGACACCGCCCCCTTGAGCCGTTCGAAGGTCGCCTCGTCGGCGAAGTCGCCGGTGACGATGGACAGCCCGGACGCGAACCGGTCGAACACGTCCTCGTCGATGGTCGTGCCCGTCGCGGTGACGGCCTCGCGCGCATGGTCGCGCAGGCGCGCGTCGTCCCAGTCCCCCACCGCCACCCCGATCACGGGCACGCCGAGCCGTCCGGCCGCGGTGAGCTGGTAGAGCGCGGGCAGCAGCATCTTGCGGGCCAGGTCACCGGTGATGCCGTAAAGGACCAGCGCGTCGGAGGGTTCGAGTCGGGACGCGGGGAGCGAGGTCTCGGTCATGCGGGGTCGGTTCCGTTCCAGGTCGTGGGGGTGCCGCAAGGGGCCGTGCCGACGTGCGGCAGGAAGGCCGGGCTGACGATGAAGTCGGACACCCCCTGCGGAGTCCGGAGGGGGTGACCGCGGTCGGCGGGCCGTGTGTGCCGGGCTCGCGGGAGAGCCCCTGAACCATGTCGTGCCCTCACGTTCCGTCAGGGGTCGGGCCCGCCGTGAAGCCCCAGGAGCCGGTGTACGACTCGCCGGGTTCGAGGCGGATCAGGTCGGTGCCGCTGGCCAGCGCGTTGGGCGGGCCCGTCATGGGTTCGACGCCGACTCCGCGGCGGCGGTCGGCTTCCGGCACGCGGTCGGCGGTGTAGACCTCCAGCCAGGGCTGCGCGTCGTCGAGCCAGAACAGGACGCTGCGCCGTGTGCCCTCGAGGCGGACCCGGGCCAGCCCTTCGGCGTCCCGGTCGAGCTCGGTGAAGGCGAGGTCGACGCTCTGCGCGCCGATGCGGCGCCCGGCGGTGAAGTCGTACTCCGTGCCGGCGACGGCGACGGTGGGCCCGCTCGGCACCATCCTGGCGTCGACCGGCTGGTAGCGCCGTCCGGGCAGGTGCAGGACGCAGTCGTCGATGGGTTCGCCGACGGTCAGGTACGGGTGGGTGCCGTGCGCGTACGGGGCGGGCCGGGTGCCCGTGTTGCGGGCGGTGATCCGCACGGAGAGGCCGGTCGCGGCGTCCAGGCTGTAGCGCACGGTGAGGCTGAGGCGGAAGGGGTAGCCGGCCGAGCCGTGGAGCCGGTAGGCGAGAGTGAGCCGGTCCGGGTACTCCTCGACGGGGTGCCAGGTGGTCCAGCGGACGAGGCCGTGGATGGCGCAGTCGAGTTCCGGTTCGGAGAGGTCGAGCTGGTGCTCGGCGCCGTCGAAGGCGTAGCGGCCGTGGTCGACCCGGTTGGGCCAGGGGACGAGCAGCTGGCCGAAGGCGGCCGGCGCGGGTTCGTCGGGGCCGTAGGAGAGGATCAGCGGTTCGCCCCGGTACGTGAGTTCACGCAGGCCGGCGCCTGTCTCGGTCACGGTCGCGCGGTAGTCGCCCGCCCCGAGGCCGTACTGCGTCCCGCTCAGCTCGTTGGCCATGCTGCGATCCGTAGCCGGGGCCCGGGCCGCTCTCACCGACTCGCCGCAGCTGTCCGTGGAACGAGTGAAGGTGCGGGGCCTTTCGGCGGCCGCACGGCCCGCCGGGGATGCGGGCCCGGAGATTTTCTGCGTCGTCGGTGCCGCCGGGTGCGGCGCCGGCGGTGGCCGCCCGGGGCCCTCCGGACGCGGGGGCGGCGGGGGAAGCGGTGCGACTGGTCGTGCGGGATCTGCTCGTGGTCGCGGGGGTGTCGGTGGGGGACGCGGCCGCGGCGGTGCGGGACGGCGCGTCGGACGCGCCGCCGGTGCCCGCACCGGCGGACCGGCCGCGCGGGCCGATCCCTCAGGCCGGGCCGGTCAGGTGCTGCCAGACCGTGGGGTCGGTGCGGGGGCCGCCCCGGGTGTCCGCGCCGTACTTGGCGATCTCGGCGTCGAGGTCGAGCGGGCGGGTCGGGGACGTCATCGCCGAGAGTTCCTCGACGACCGCCGCGTCGGGCACCAGCCAGCACACCTCGAACTCCAGGCCGTCGGGGTCGCGGGCGTAGAGCGCCTTGGTGGAGGCGTGGTTGCTGGCGCCGGTCAGCGCGCCGGCCTCGGCGAGACGGTCCCGCACCCGGCCCAGTTCGGCGAGGGTGTCGACCTCCCAGGCCAGGTGGTAGAGGCCGACCGAGCCGGTGCGCCGGGCGCCGGGCGCGGCGTCGCGGGACTGGAACAGCCCGAGGTCGTGGTCGTTGGCCGAGTCCGCCGCCTGCAGGAACGCGGCCCCGGGGAACGCCTGGGGCAGGGCCCGGAAGCCCAGGACGCCGCAGTAGAAATCCGTACTGCGGGCCAGGTCGGACACGAACAGGACGGCGTGGTTCAGGCGGTGGATCGGCATGGTCGGTACCAGTTCCGTTCAGAGAGCGAGGGAGCCAGGAGACGCGGTGCGCGGGCTGCGCGGGGCGCCTCGGGGAGCAGTATCCGGCGTCGGCCACGCGCGCCGGGACCTGGTGCCCACCCACTGGGACAAGGGCCGGTTGTCCGCGATCATTCCCGGAATTGTCCGTGATCCGTAACGGGCGGATCCTCCGGGCCCGAACTCTCGTCCTGCTTATCGGTCGCGAGGTGACCGAGGAGCGGCGCAACTGCGCGGAAATGGGGCGGACATGGCACGGCACAGCGGTGGGCGGGGCTGGTACGGCAAGGTCGTCGGGGCGGCGCTCGGGGTGACCCTGCTGACCACGGGTGCGTCGATATGGACGGCGCAGGCGGGTGCGCTGGGCAGTACCGAGCCGGAGAAGGCCGCGCCGGCGGCCCCGAAGGCGGTCTCCGCGACCATCGCGCACGCCTCGGAGGCCGGGGAACGCGGCATCAACCTCACGATCGACGACGGTCCCGACCCCGTGTGGACCCCTCAAGTCCTGGACCTGCTGCGCGAGTACAGAGTGAAGGCCACGTTCTGCATGGTGGGCACGCAGGCGCAGGCCCATCCGGAGCTGGTGAAGAAGGTCGTCGCGGCCGGGCACCGGCTGTGCGACCACTCGGTGTCGCACAACACCGCGATGGACAAGGCGTCCCAGGAGTACCAGTCCAAGCAGATCCTCGACGCCGAGCGCATGATCACCGAGGCCTCCGGCGGCGTCCGCCCCATGTACTACCGGGCTCCCGGCGGGGCGTTCACCCCGTACAGCCGCAAGCTCGCCGCGTCGCGGGGTATGCGTCCGCTCGGCTGGAACGTGGACTCCAAGGACTTCGAACGTCCGGGCACGGAGGCGATCATCGCCACGGTCGAGCGCGAACTGCCCAGCGGTCCGACGATCCTGTTCCACGACGCGGGCGGCGACCGCTCCCAGACCGTCGAGGCCCTGCGCCGTCTGCTCCCCCACCTCAAGGAGCAGGGCTACACGTTCGGCTTCCCCGTCCGCTGAAGCCCGCGCAGTGCCTCCGCCGGACAGCGCGTGCTCCGGCTGTCCTGCCGGAGTTCCCGGAGGAAGTCCCCCATCACTTCGGCGACCGCCGCGTGGCGGAGGAGCGCCGCCGCGATCCCCGGCGGCACGTCCGCCGGGACGTCTCCCTTCGCGCACGCGCGGACGAACGCTCTACGGGCGTCGGGACCGTGCCGGTAGAGGGCGAAGGCCAGCCAGTTCACGAGGTGGTTGACCGTGTAGCAGCGGTCGTACGTGTCGTGCCGGTCGAAGAAGCCGGCCTCGTCCGGGGTGAGTGCGAAGCGGGAGGAGAGCGCGAGGCCGTAGTCCGTGAAGAAGAGCCGCCGGCCGTCGGTCAGGATGTTCTCGAAGTGGGCGTCGAAGTGCAGCAGTCCGCGGGCGTTCATGAACGCGGTGCCGGCTGCCAGCTCCGCCTCCACCATGGCGCACGCCCGCCCGGCCCGCGCGCCACCCGCGGCGACCTCGGCACCGAGCCAGTCGTGCAGGTTCCGCGGGATGTACTCCAGGAACAGGGCGACGGTCGCCGAGGCACGCGCGAGCTCCTCGATCCGGTGCCGCACTTCCGCTCCACCTCCCCAGTACGCGACCGCCCGCTCCACGTCGGCCAGTTCGTCGGGGAGCAAGACGGGCGTGCCGTCCACGTCCAGCAGGGTCGAGGTCCCGCCGATGCCGGCGCCCAACGGGGCGGCCGCGTCCAGGCGTTCACGGACCTGGTCGTCGCTGAGCAGTGCGAGTGCCGTGGCGACGCCGCCGTGGGCGGCCAGACGGACGTCCCGCTCCGGCCCAGGGCTCTTCATCGTGCGACGCCTCCCGTCTGCGGCCTTCGGACTCCGGACTTCCCGCACATGCTGCCAGGGTGAGGAGGACGGGGCGGAGGGTAGACAGTTCCCGTTCGCCGTCCCGTTCGCAGTCCGCGTTCTCTTCGTGCACGCCCCTTTCCAGCACACCCTCAGCCTGGAGGCGCATCACGTGACACGTACTCCCGTCATCCTCGACACCACCGGCCGCCATCTGTACGCGCAGGCCGACTCGTTACGCGACGCGGGCCCGGCCGTGCGCGTGGAGATGCCGTCCGGGCTCGTCGCCTGGTCCGTCACCCGTGGGGCGGTCGCCAAACGGCTGCTGACGCACCCTCAGGTGTCGAAGGACGCCCGCAGGAGCTGGCCCGGGTACCGGCCCTGGGCCGTGCCGTGGCTGGCCGCGTGGGTGGACGTCGTCTCGATGTTCACCAGTGACGGCGCCGACCACCAGCGGCTGAAGGCGCTGGTCGGGCGGGCGTTCACGGCACGGCGCATCGCGGCGATGCGTCCGGCGGTCGAGCGGATCGTCGACGATCTGCTGGACGGCATGGAGGCCGCGGCGCCGGGTTCGGTCGTGGACCTGCGCGCCCGGTTCGCCTATCCGGTTCCCACCCGGGTGATCTGCGATCTGTTCGGCGTCCCGGCGGAGCAGCGGCCGGAGATGCTGCGGGTCATCGACTCCGTGCTCGACCACAGCGTCTCCGATGCGGAGGCGGCGAAGAACCGGGACGCCATGTTCGCGGCGATGCACGCCCTGATCGCTGCAAAACGCTCCGCCCCCGGGTCCGACATGACCAGCGTGCTGCTCGCGGCGCAGGAGGAGGACGGCGACCGGCTCGGTGAGGACGAACTCGTCAGCACGCTCATCCTCATGATCGGCGCCGGATCCGAGACCGCCGTCTCACTCATCGGCCACGCCGTCGTCGAACTGCTCGCCCATCCGGACCAACTCGCCGTCGCCGTCGCCGATCCGGGCCGCTGGGACGACGTCACCGAGGAGACGCTCCGCAAGCACCCGCCGATCATGCATCTGCCGCTGCGCTACGCCACGGCCGACATCGCGCTCGGCGACGGGGTGACCATCGCGGCCGGGGACCTCGTCCTGATCGGCTTCGGCGCGCACGGCCGCGATCCCGGCGTCAACCACGACCCCGACCGGTTCAGCATCGACCGCGAGGACCGCGAGCATCTCGCGTTCGGCCACGGGATCCATCACTGCCTCGGCGCCCCGCTCGCCCGGCTGGAGGCGCGGGTCGCCCTGCCCGCGCTGTTCGCCCGCTTCCCGCACCTGCGCCTGGCCGCCGACCCCGACGCCCTCCGGCAGCCCTCGTTCATCGGCAACGACTACCGGACCCTGCCCGTGCACCTGCGTCCGGCCGCCGACGAGGCGCCGGACCACCCGCAGAACGGTGCCCGGCCGGGACGCTGACGTCGTATACCTGCCAGCCTCCACCACCCCCGGACTGCTGGACTGATCGTGCAACGGCGGTCCTTCACGGGTGGAGAAACATGGGCTCGACAACCAGCGTCGGCACGCACACGCACGGCGGAACCGGTTCGCCTCCGGCCGGGGCTCCCCCGGCCGGATGGCCGGCCGTGGTCGCGGTGACGCTCGGCATCTTCTCGATCGTGACGACCGAGATCCTGCCGATCGGGCTGCTCACCGAGATCGGGGCCGGGTTCACCGTCTCCGACGGGGTGGCGGGGCTGACGATGACGATGCCGGGCTTCCTCGCGGCCGTCGCCGCGCCCGCGGTGACGGTGGCGACGGCGCGCGTCGACCGGCGTCTGATGCTGTGCGCGCTGACGGGCCTGCTCGCCGTCGCGAACTTCCTGGCCGCGGCGGCGCCCGTCTACGGTCTCGTCCTGGTCTCCCGGGTGCTGGTCGGCATCGTCATCGGCGGCTTCTGGTCCATCGGGGCCGGCCTCGCCGAGCGGCTGGTCGCCCCGGCCGCGGCCGGCCGGGCCACCGCGGTGATCTTCTCGGCGGTGCCCCTGGGCTCGGTCCTGGGCGTGCCCGCGGGTACGTTCATCGGTGAACTGGCGGGCTGGCGCACGGCGTTCGTCGTGATGGGCGCCCTGACCCTCGCCGTTCTCCTTCTGCTGCTGCTGTTCCTGCCGCCCCTGCCCGCGCGCCGGGTGACGCGGCTGAGCGTGCTGCGCGGGGCGCTGCGCGGCGCCGGTACCCGCCGCGCGCTGCTGCTGACCTTCCTCGTCGTGCTGGCGCACTTCGGCACGTACACGTACGTGACCCCGTTCCTCGAGCGGGTGACGGGGGCCGGCCCGGCCCGGATCACGGTGTTCCTGCTGGTCTACGGTGCCGCGGGGATCGCCGGGAACTTCGCGGGCGGCGCCGTCGTCGGCCGTCACCCGCGGGCGGCCTTCGGTCTGGCCGCCGGTTCGATCGCCGCCGGGACGCTGCTCCTGCCGGTCCTGGGGCACGGTTCGGTGGGTGCCGTGGCGCTGCTGATCCTGTGGGGCGCCGGCTACGGCGCCGTCCCCGTCTGCTCCCAGACGTGGTTCGCCCGGGCGGATCCGGACGCCCCGGAGGTCGCGTCGGTCCTGTTCACGGCGTCCTTCCAGGCGACGATCTCGACGGGAGCGCTGGTCGGCGGCTTCGTCCTGGACCGCAGCTCTCCGTCGACGGTGATGGTGCTCGGCGGCATCACCGCGTCCCTCATGGTCGTGTCGGTCTGTTCGACCCGCGCGTCCCGCGCTCGTACTGCCGACGGCGGCGGTCGGGCGTAGCGTCGGAGGGGTGAGTGGAATCGATGCGGACCGACAGTGGACGCGGGGCATGCCCGACGCCTACGAGCGTCATCTGGCCCCCGTGTTCTTCCGGCCCTTCGCCGCGGACCTGGCGGCCAGGGCGGCGACCCTGCGTCCGCGCCGGGTCCTGGAGATCGCCGCGGGCACCGGCGCGCTGACCTCCGCCGTCCTCGCCGTGGCCCCGGACGCGACGGTCGTGGCGAGCGATCTCAACGAGGCGATGGTCGCGTGCGGTGCGCAGCGGGCTCCCGGGGCCGAGTGGCGGCAGGCGGACGCGCAGGAGCTGCCGTTCGATGACGGCGCCTTCGATCTCGTCCTGTGCCAGTTCGGGGTCATGTTCTTCCCGGACCGGCCCGCCGCGTACGCGGAGGTGCGCAGGGTGCTCGTGCCGCAGGGACGGTTCCTGTTCAGCAGTTGGGGGCCGGTGGCGTCGCACGGTTTCGGGGCGGCGTTCCAGGCGGCGCTGGAGCGGGCGGTCCCGGACGGGGCGCCGAGGTTCCTGCCGGAGATTCCGCACGGCTACAGCGATCCGCACGTCGTGACGGAGGATCTCGCGGCCGCGGGGCTGGCCCTCGACTCCGCGGTGGAGGTGACGCTGGACGGTGTCGCGGAGTCGGCCGCCTCCGTGGCCGCGGGGTTCCTCACCGGTACGCCGGTCGGCGTGGCGATCTCGGGCCGCGCGGACGCGGAGGCCGTCCGGGCCTCCGTCACGCGGGACATGACGGAGCAGCTCGGCTCCGGCCCCGTGACGGCCGCGATGACGGCGACGGTCTACACGGCACACCGCCCGGGCTGATCCGGACAGGGCGCCCGAACAGAACCGCCGGCTACGGGAGCGGCTCGCCCGTGCCGTGTTCGCCGTCGTCCTCGCGCTCCGTGTCCTCGGTCATGAACTCCGCCACGAGCTCGGCCGGGTTGGCCGCGGAGGTCAGGGCGAACATCGCGTCCGGTTCGAACATGTCGTAGAGGAGCACGGGCAGCGGCCGCCCGAGGGCCGCGACGATCCGGCCGCTGTCGTGCAGGTGCCGGGCCGCCTTCACGCACACCTCGTAGAACCACTCGCACAGTTCCTCGTCGCGTTCGCCGGGCTCGTCGCCGTCCTCGTACCAGAGGCCCTGGGCCAGCGCCTCGCGGCGGAACGCCTGCGCGCCCTGCCCGTCCTGGCCTATGGCCCGGACACCCTCGAGGCCGGTCGGCGGGAAGTAGGCGTAGCTCCAGCGGGCCTCCCAGGCGTCCGGTGTCTGCCCGGCGGCCTCCGCCGCGTCCGCCTCGGTGGTGTAGCCGATGGCCAGGTACGGGTGGCGGGGGTCCTGGTCGATGCTGTCGAGGCGGAACGTCACCGCGTAGATGCCGCGGTCCGCGGGGAACGTCCCGACGATCTCCTCCGCGTTCTGCCTCACGTACTCCGCGAACCTCATGCCCTCTCCCCGTTCAGCCGTCACCCCAGCACCGTAGCCCGCGGCCGGAGCGGCTCAGGACTCGGGCGCGTCCCGGTAGAGGCGGACGGTGCGGAGGATCTTCTTCACCGTGGCGTCGTCGACCTCGTCCTTCACGTTCTGGGCGCCGATGAAGGACCAGGACACGACCTTGCCCTGGGGGTTCTTGAAGGCGAAGGTCGTGGACTTGCCGTCGGTGGCGCACTTGTGGCGCTTGTCGGCTCCGGCGGACCAACTCGACGCCAGGCGGCCGCTGATGCCCGACGCGGTGGTGTACGACTCGACCGGGCCGGTCCGCACCTTCTTCTTGTCCGGCTGGGCGTAGAGGCCGTAGACCCAGGCGGAGGAGTCGTGGCGGGCCACCTGGTCGACGCTCGCGGCGTCCTGGTTGCGGCGGCTGCCCGCGCCCGCGAGTGCGGTGTCCTCCTTGGTGCCGTCCTGGTCGACGTCGTCCGTGCACCACTTCTCCTGGAGGTAGGCCGGACCCTGGAAGGCGACCAGAGGAGTGTCGGAGGGGTCGTCGTCGTCCGCGGTGTAGGCGACCCAGCCGGGCGACTTGAGGCCCCACTCGGGCGGGACGTCGAAGGCGATGTGCGTGGTGGGGTTGGCGACGACCTTCCAGCCGTCGACGGTCGGCTGCGGGCCCTGGGACTGACGGGGGTTGCCGCTGGGCCGGGTGCTGCTGTCGTCGGACGCCGAGGCGGACGGGGTGGTGGGGCCGGCGTCGCTCTTGTCGTCGTCGTTCGTGAGGAACACGATGCCGGTCGTTATGACGGCGGCCAGGGCGACCAGGACGGCGATCACCGCGCCGACGGTCCGGCCCCCGCCCTTCTTCGGCGGCCCGCCCGGCGAGGCGGGGACGGGCGGCATCGCTCCCTGGGTGGGGGCGTCGTGCTGCTGGGGGAAGCTCGGCACCGTAGGGGTGTACGGGTTCGGCTCCTGCGGGTTGTGCCCGCCGCCGGGGTACTGCGCTCCTTGGCTCATGGGGAGCAACGATAGGCATGTGCCTCCTGAGGTTCATGGGGCTCCGCATGTGTTCTCCCTCTCGTCCGGCCCGACTGCCGCACGACACACCCGAACTGATGACCCATCAGTTCATGCGGTCGTCATGTGCCCTTCCTGACTGCGCTACGTTTCCCGTCATGACCGGACTCGGACCTGTTGCCTGGCCGCCCGCCCCGATCAGGACCGGGAGGCTCGTGCTCCGCGAGTCCGCGGCCTGCGACCGTGCGGCGTTCATCGAGCTGTTCGCCTCGCCCGAGGTGGGCCGGTACGTCGGTGGCGCGCGCCCGCGGGACGAGCTGGAGCGGGCGGTGCCCGAGGTGCCCGGGCGGCGGCCCGGCACCTTCGTCGTCGAGCTCGACGGCGCGATGATCGGCATGGTCACGCTCGGCCGGCGCGACGCCGAGCGCCCGGGACACGTCCGTCCCGAGGCCGGCGAGGCGGAGCTCGGCTACCTGTTCCTGCCCGGGGCCTGGGGCCGCGGGTACGCCGCCGAGGCCTGCGCGGCCGTGCTCGCCTGGTGCGCGCAGGAGCTCCCGGGCGAGCCCGTGGTGCTCTGCGCGCAGAGCGCCAACGGGCCCGCCACCCGGCTCGCGCGGAAGCTGGGCTTCTCCGAGGCCGAGCGGTTCGAGGAGTACGGGGCCGAGCAGTGGTTCGGCGTCCTGCCGTCCCCCTCAGGGCCTGAGTTCGGCTGAGTCGGCCGGGGCGGACGGGGCCGGTTCCGTCGGGTGTGCCTCGGCGCGGGCGCGCGTGCGGGGCACCGCCGTGGCGAGGGCCACGGCCAGCAGGCCCACGAGGAGCAGGGCGAGCGCGGCCCCGGAGTGGTCGATGACGACACCGGCGGCCGCGGACGCCAGGGAAGCGCCCAGGTTCACGGCCGTGTTGATCCAGGTGGACGCCTCGGTCTGGCTGGATTCCGCGACGACCGTGTCCGCGACGAGGTACCCGGTGATCAGGGACGGGGCGAGGCAGAGGCCGACGAGCGCCAGGCCCGCCGCGAAGAGCACCAGGGTGTCGAGCCGGGACACGATCACGGCGGCGACGCCCATGCTCACGCACAGCGCGAACAGGCGGGTTCCGATGCCCGCCTTGAGCCTCAGCTGCCCGTAGACCAGGCCGCCGATCGCGCTGCCGCCCGCGAACGCCGCGAGGAGCCAGCCCGAGGCCTCGACCGCGCCGTGCCGGGCGGCGACGGCCGGTGCGGCGATCTCGGCGACCCCGAGCACGGCGCCCACCCCGAGGAGCGCGAGCAGGATCCGCGCGAATCCGGGCTGCCGCAGCGGGCGCTCTCCGCGCCGCTGGGTGGCCCGTGAACCGCGCAGCGCCTTGGAGGAGGCGCTGGTGGTCATCGCGGCGGTGCCGAGCAGGACAGCGGCGGCGGTCACCCACAGTCCGGCGGCCGGCGAGGCGGCCGTGATGACGGCGGTGATGACGACGGGGCCCGCAACGAAGAGGAGCTCCTCACACACCGCGTCGATGCTGAACGCCTTGGTGCGCTGGTCCCCGGCCTCGGTCAGCGAGGCCCAGATCCTGCGCATCGCCGCTCCCAGCGGGGGCGCGGTCAGTCCGATCACCAGGCTGAGGGCGAGATACCAGGTGCCCGCGACGCCTTCGGCGCGGGTGAGGAGCGCGAGTCCGGCGAAGCCCGCGGCGTGCCCGGCGGACAGGGCGGTGAGGGCGACGCGCTGGCCGAACCGGTCGACGGACCGGGCGCGCCAGGGGGCGGCGACGACGTTGGCCGTTCCGAACACGGCGGTGGCGAGGCCGGCCTGGGCGTACGAGCCCGTCCGGTCCTGCACCGTGAGGAGGAGGGCGAGGCCGCCCATCGCCAGGGCGGAGCGGGCGAGGAGCGCGGGCAGGAAGGCGCGCAGGGCGCCGGGGAGCAGAAGCACGGTGAGCACGGGAGGGGCTCCAGGGATGTGCGACCGGGGTGGGCCTCGGAGGTGCCGTGGCCGGTCGGCGGATCTGACGGACGCGGGGCCCGGGAGGGAAGCGCGCAGCGCACCCTGGGCGGACCGGAACCTGAGCGGGAGGAACTCAGGGCCGTCAGATGAACATCACGATGAGCACCCCGGGATCGTAGCCGACCGCCGGCCGCCGTGTCCGGCGAACGAGGACTCCCGCGTCTCCGCAGCCCGGGGCCGGCCATCGGACCGGTCGGCGCGGGCCGCTGACCTGGATGCTCGCGTCCGGGCCCGTGGGCGCGCTCGTAGGATGAGCCGTCCTGGTGTCCGTGGGTCCGCGGATGCGTGGGTCCGCGGATCCGTGTGCGTAGGTCGGTGAGGGAGGGCGAGGGTGCGCGCTGCCGTGGCCGGTTCTGCCGGTGCGCCGGCCGAGGTCGTGGCGGTCCGGGAGGTCGCCGGGCCCGGACTTCCCGGCGCGGGCGAGGTCGTCGTGCGGATGCTGGCGGCGACCGTCAATCCGTCGGACCTGGTGACGATCTCGGGGGCGTACGGGTCGCGTACGACGTTCCCGATGGTGCCCGGGTTCGAGGGGGTCGGGGTGGTCGACGCCGTGGGTCCGGGCGTGCCGGGCTCGGCCGTGGGGCGGCGGGTGCTGCCGCTCGGGTCGGCCGGGGGCTGGCAGGAGTTCAAGCGGGTCGAGCACGCGTGGTGCGTCCCGGTGCCGGACGATGTGCCCGACGAGGTCGCCTGCTTCGCGTACATCAACCCGCTGACGGCGTCACTCATGGTCGAGCGCTTCTGTCCGCCGGGCACGCGCGGCGCGGTCGTCACCGCCGCCACGTCGGCGATCGGCGGGCATCTCGCCGAGCTGCTCGCGGAGCGCGGCGTCGCTCCGGTCGGGATCGTGCGGGGAACGCCGGGGCGGGCCGTGGCAGACCCCTCGCTGTGGCGGGACGTGATCCCCACGAGCGATCCGGGGTGGCGCGCCCGGCTCCGGGAGGCGCTCGGGCCGCGGGGCGCCGGGGTCGCGTACGACTGCGTCGGGGGCGATGTGGGCGGCGACGTGCACGCGCTGACCGCGCGGGACGGGGCCTTCGTGCATTACGGGCTGCTGTCGCGGGCGCCGCTCCCGGCCGCGTGTTTCTCCGGCGACGGCGCGCGCGTGGAGTTGTTCCGTCTGCGCGACGTCGTGCACCGGTCGGAGGCCCGGCGGCTGCCCGCTCTGATGGCCCCGGTCTTCGAGCATCTGCGCCGCGGACGCCTGCGTACGGCGATCGGGCCGCGGATCGCGCTCGGTGAACTGACCGCGTACTTCGAGGCGGAGCGCGACGCGGGCGCGGCGGGCCGGCCTCCCGGGAAGGTCCTGATCGACCCGCGGCGGTGACGGCCTTCCGCCGTGTCACGCGAACAGGGTGAAGAGGACCTCGTCGACGTCCTCGCCGCGGCCGTGTGCGAAACCCCGGTCGGTGCCGGTGCGTTGGAAGCCGCACTTCTCCAGGACCCGGACGGAGCCGGTGTTGTCGGCGGCCGCGCGGGCGTGCAGCGGGCGTTCGGGGGCGAGGGCGATCAAGGCGCGCAGGGCGGCCGTCGCGACGCCCCTCCCCCAGTACTGCCGGCCGATCCAGTAGGTGACCTCGCGGTCCTCGGGCGGGCCGAACACGGCGACGTGGCCGAGGATCTCGCCGCCTTCGCCCTCGACGGTGCGCAGGAGGACCGACGGGTCCTGCCGGTTGCGGTTCCAGTGGGAGTGGAAGGCGGGGCTGTCCGTCGGGTCCTTGGCCGTGAAGGCGGCCCACCGGATGCTCTCGGGGTCGTTCATCTGCACGAAGAAGACGGGCAGATCGGAGTCGAGCACGACGCGCAGCGTCACGTCCATCGGTGCCTCCTGGCCGGGTCGGGAGCATCGCTTCGCTCGCATCGGGAACACCTGGATGCTCCCACCGTCGACCGGCCTCCGGCCAGGCCCCGGTGCCGGTGTCAGACGGTCACCAGCGGACCGGGAGGGTCCGCGGGCCGCGGATGAGGCCCTCGCGCTGGAACTCCACCTCGTCGGGCGCGACGGCCAGACGCAGGTCCGGGAACCGGCGCAGCACCGTCGTGATCATGACGTCGGCCTCCATCCGGGCCATCAGCGCGGCGAGACAGAAGTGCGGGCCGTTGCCGAAGGCCAGGTGCCCCGGGCCCGGGCGGTCGAAGTCCAGCTCGTCGGGGGACGGGAAGACCTCGGGGTCGCGGTTGGCGGCGACGTAGGCGTTGTAGACGACGTCGCCCTCCTTGATGAGGTGACCGCCGAGTTCGACGTCCTCCAGGGCGATGCGCGGGATGCCGACGCCGTTGCGGTGCGGGACGTAGCGGTAGAGCTCCTCCACCGCCTTCGGCACCAACGCCGGTTCCCTGCGCAGGCGTTCGAGCTGCTCGGGGTGGGTGAGCAAGGCGTACATCATCGAGCCGCTGTTGTTGCGCACGGCGTGACCGCCGCTGACGTAGACGGCCATGGCCAGGGAGATCGCCTCGTCGTCGGTGATCTCGCCCGAGGCGGTCGCCTCGGCGAGGACACCGGCGAGGTCGTCGCGGGGTTCGTCGCGGCGTCGGCACAGCAGGTCCACGACACGGTCACGGGTGGCCGTGCGGGCCGCCTGGTTGCGTTCCTTGGCGTCCGCCTTGGACAGCAGGGCCTCGGAGTTCCCGGCCCAGGCGCGCCAGTCGCCCTCGTCGACGCCCAGGAACCAGCAGACGACGGCGATGGGGAGCGGGGTGTGCAGGCACTCCATCAGGTCGGCGGGCGAGCCCGCTTCCTCCATGGCGTCCAGCAGCTGGTTCGCGATGCGTTCCGTCATGGGGCGCAGTCGTTCCATGCTGCGGGCGGTGAAGGCGCGGGCCACGACGCGGCGCAGGCGGGTGTGCCGGGGCGGGTCGATGTACTGGAGTCCGGCGGTGTGCGACGCGACGGGCGTCGGGGCCATCGTGGTGACGGGCCGGCCGACGACCTGTTCCCGGGAGAAGCGCGGGTCGGAGGTGACGAAGCGGACGTCCTCGTAGCGGGTGACGAGCCAGGCGTGCCCGGAGCCGTAGGGCAGTCGGATCCGGGTGACGGGCTCGTCGCGCAGGACCTCGTCAAGGAAGGGGTCGGGGGTGAGCCGGTCCAGGTCCTCGACGGGCCAGAAACGAATCGCGGGCGACGACGGTGCAGAGGTCGATTCGAGTGTCATCGGCCGTCCATTCCTTCTCGGGCTGCTGGCGTTCCCGGCCCGGTGTCCTCCGGCGCCCGGATTCCTGGAAGCCTGCCCGGCGGCCTGGCGGACCGCACGCCGTCGGCTCCATTCGGGCGACGGCGTGCGGGGCCCTCGGCTACAGGTCCGCGCAGATGCCGCGCGCCTTCTCCAGGTCCTTCTCGACCGTCGCGTCGAACTCGAAGACGCGGGCCTGGCGGTTCTGCGCGCGACGCATGGCCTCGGCGAGCGGGCGGTACTCGGCGTCGCCCGCGGCGGCGGCCGCGGACAGGGTGCCCGCCGCGCTGTAGCGGTTCAGGGCGATGTCGCCCTGCGCGCCCTTCGTGCCGTACTTCTTCTCGTCGAAGCCGTCGAGAGCCCGGCAGGCGGCGCGGGCGTCGTCGGCCGGGGCGGTGCCCTCGGCGGTGGTGCCGCTGTCCCCGGTGAGCGCCCACGCCGCGGCGACTCCCCCGCCGCCGAGCACGAGCCCCGCCAGCAGCGCGACGACCACGGCGGTCGTACGGCCGCGCGGGGCCGGGGGTGCTGCGGGGTGGGGTGCCTGGGCGGGGGCGCCTTGCGGCTGCTGTGGGTACATCCGGCCCAAGATAGTGCGGGCCCTGCCGGGGCCCGCCGCGGGGTCGCCGGACGTCCGTCACGCCATGTCGCTAGGCGGGCTTCAGGTCGGTGATCTTCCGGGTCCGCAGATCCGTCTGCACCTTGATCTTGGTGATCTCGGGGTGTCCGCCGTCGCTCCAGGTGAGGGTGACGAGCGCGGTGGCGTGCCCGGCGCCCGAGCCCGTGTACGCGACCGACCACTTCACCGGCACGTTCTGCGCGAAGAGGATGCCGTCGGCGTGCTCGCGCGCCTCGTAGGCGGCCACCTTCTTCTGCTCGGCGGTCGAGAGGTAGAACCTGCGCAGCGCCTTGGCCTGGGCGCCCGCGGCGGGGTCGCCGGTGCTCCACACGGCGTCGATGTAGGCGCCGTAGAAGTCGGCCACGCGGTCGGTCACGTTCCTCGGGTCGCCCTGCACGGGTGTCGGCGCTGCCGTCGACGCGTGCCGGGTGGCGGGCGCGGGGGCCGGGCCGGCGAGCGCGGGTGTGACGGCGGCCAGTCCGAGGGCCGCGGCGAGGGAGCCCGCGACGAGCAGACGGGTGCGGAGGTTCTTGTGCATCGGAAGTGCCTTCCCCGTACGACGTACATGTGCCGCCCGGGACGATGCGTTCCTCCCGGGCTTTCGGTCACAGGCAAAGATGTCCAATAGAGGGGGCCAGTTCCAGTAACACCCCTCTTGTTTCGGATTTTTCTCGATGCGCCGCGATATCGCTTACCGCCGCTTATCAACCGGAAATAGGTTGTGCTCGAAAGGGAAAAAGGACGGCAAAAACTAATGCCGTGGAACGGGCGCGGCGAGATCGGCTAGCGTGCGCCGCCATGGGTGAACTCATAGTGATCCGGCACGGCCAGACCGAGTGGAGCCTGTCGGGTCAGCACGCCGGCCGGACCGACGTACCCCTGACGGAGGCGGGCGAGGCGGCGGCCAGGTCGCTGGCGCCGAGGCTGGCGGGCCGGCGTCTCACGGCCGTGTTCAGCAGCCCGTTGAGCCGCGCTCTGCGCACGGCCGAACTGGCCGGCCTGACGGACGCGAAGCCCGACCCGGACCTGCTGGAGTGGGACTACGGCGGTTACGAGGGCCTGACCGCCGAGCAGATCAGGGCGTCGCGGCCGGACTGGGACCTGTGGCGGGACGGAGTCGTCCCCGGTGACGCCGGACATCCCGGCGAGCGGCTCGACGAGGTCGCCGCGCGGACGGACGCGGTGCTCGACCGAATCCGCCCGCTGCTGAGCGAGGGCGATGTCGCGGTCGTCGCGCACGGCCATCTCGCGCGCGTGCTCACTGTGCGCTGGCTCGGCCTCGACCCGTCCGCGAGCCGACTCCTCGGCCACCCGCACCCGGGCACCCTCAGCTTCCTGTCCTCGGAGGACGGCCAGCCGTGCATCGCCGGGTGGAACGTGCCGTAACGGTACGGGGCCCGGTCCCGCCCGGGCCCCCTAGGATCGCCGGATGTCTGATCTCCACGCCGTCCCCTACCTCGTCCACGGCCCTCGGGTGGCCATACGCACTCTTCACCTCGCGGACCACACCGAGTTGGCGGCGCTGGCCCGGGAGAGCGCCGTGACGATGCGCCGCTGGCTGGGCGTGGGCGAGCGCACGGAGGCCGAGTTCGCCGCGTACATCGAGCAGATCGCGCAGCCCTCCCGTGAGGGGTACGCGATCTGCCGGAGCGACACCGGCGCGATCGTCGGCACCGTCAACATCAACAACATCGTCCGGGGCGGCCTGCAGTGCGGGACGCTCGGCTACACCGCGTACGCGTCGACCACGGGCCGCGGCTACATGACGGAGGGGCTGCGGCTCGTCGTCCGGTACGCGTTCGAGCACCTGGATCTGCACCGCCTGGAGGCCAACATCCAGCCGGACAACGAGGCTTCCCTCAATCTGGTGCGGCGGCTGGGGTTCCGCCGCGAGGGGTTCTCGCCCGCTTTCCAGCGGATCAACGGTGAGTGGCGCGACCACGAACGCTGGGCGCTGACGCGGGACTAGGGCCCTTCTTTCGGATCAGGCTGGGCTCGCGGGGATCAGAGTCCCAGGTCGAGCGCGAGGCATGAGTAGAACTTCCACTGGCCCTCGGGGTCGTACGTGGCGTTCGCCCTCGCCGCCGCCTCCGTGTCCGCGCCTTCGCTCATGTCCTCGAAACGGACCCGCTCGGGCAGCTTGCCGAACCGTGCGCTGCGGGCCGCCGCGGCGGGGTCCGCGATGCCTTCGTGACTCATGACCGTCCTCCACCTCGTGGATGCGCCCTGCTGTAGCCGGACACATGTCAGTCTCCTCACACCTGCATAACCGGTCAAGACGGTGACGCTCGATCGTGCGGACAGCCCAGGTGTGCGGGACGGGAATCTCCCCTCCCGCCCGTCGAGCGGAATCGAACGGGGCACCTTGTCACTGTCGGCGTCGTTCATCGAGGCGGGCGACGACCTTCCCGCCCTACGACCTGAGGGGTTCTGATGCACGAGCTCGCGGACGCGATCGAATCGGTGGAGCAGTTGACGGTGGGCTGGCGCGCCCTGGTCCTCGACCGGGACCCGGAGGCGGACGTGCGCGATCTGCCGGGGATCGCCGTGCGCTGGGCCGACTGCCGGTTCGCGTTCTGGAACTGTCTGACGTTGACCGAGGCGGGCCTCGGCACCGGCCTGATGCGGCGGCGGCTCGCGGAGGCGGCCGGCATCATGCGGTCGAAGCGGCACCCGGGCTTCCTGTGGGTCTTCGACGACCTCCTCCAGGACGACGCCCGGGCCGAACTCGACTCGGCGGCCGCGCAGACGGGCCTGGAGCACGCCTTCCCGGGCACGGGCATGGCCGGCAGCTTCCTTCCGGTGCCCGATCCGGTCCACCCGGACCTGACCTTCGTACGGGTGTCGTCCGAGGAGCAGTTGCGGGCGTTCGCGGACATCAACTCGCGGGCGTACGGCTTCCCGTTGGAGGACGGCCGGGACGGGCTCGCGGGGTCCCGGCTGTGGCACGAGGACGTGTACGCGTATCTGGGGCTCCGGGACGGTGAGCCGGTGACGTGTGCCGCGTCCGTCGAGACGGCGGGCCGGCTGTTCGTCGTCCTCGTCGCCACGGAACCGGCCTGGGAGCGCCGCGGTTACGGCGAGGCCGTCACCCGCAAGGCGCTGCACGAGGGCGCGCGGCGCACGGGCCTGACGCGGGCGACGCTGCACGCGACCGTGGCGGGAGCCCCGATGTACCCCCGCATCGGCTTCGAGCCGAACTCGCCGATGCGCTTCTACGCGCTCAAGAGCTGAGCCCGTGACCGCCCGGGGCGGCGGGGCCCGGGTCAGGCCGGGCTGCCGCTCCTGCGGGCGCGGTAGGCGGCCGCCTTGACGCGGTTGCCGCAGGTGCGCATCGCGCACCATTCGCGGCGGCGGCCGCGCGAGCGGTCGAGGTAGACCTGGGTGCATTCGGGGCGGGCGCACTCGCGCAACAGGGCGGCGTCGTCGCCTCCGAGGAGCTCGACGGCCTCGCGGGCGAGCGCGGACAGGCCCTGCGAGACGGTGCCCGTGCGGCGCACGCCGTCCGGGCCCAGGTGCACGCGCACGGGGAGTCCGGCGGCGTGGCGGTTCACCTCGGCGATGTCCGCGGGGGGCATCGACTCGCCGTCCAGCCGGGCCACGACGAGGGAGTGGATCGCCTCCCGGAGGCCGATCGCCGTGTCCAGGTCGAGCGCGTCCGCGCCCGGCGGCACGTCGAACATCGCGGACTCGACGAACCAGTCGTCCAGCAGCCCGGGCGTGGCCAGCTTCTCCAGGGGCGCGGCGTCGCGTCGCGCCCGGAGCGTGCCGACGAAGTCGAGCGGGAGCGACCCGCAGGGAAAGGCATGGTTCACATCACCATCTTGGCGGGTGACGTGACACGTGTGCAATGCCTCGGGCGGCCCCGCGCGTCGGGCCGTACGCAAGTGTCCGTTCGGGGGTTGCGACATACATCCCGGTTGTACGATGCGTGCCATCCGTCAGCACAACGGAGAGTGAGCCGGAAATGGCCAGTACACCAGCCGAGACGCTCCGGTCCCGGTACGTCGAGCAAGCCGCGTCGGATCTGGCGGAGAACCGGCGCCAGCAGCAGGAACTCACCGAGAAGATCAAGATGTTGAAGCAGGAGGAGGCTCTCCTCACCGACATCCTGAGCCTCACCGAGCGGTTCGAGGACCCGGCGACGGCGTCGTCCCGGCCGGCGCAGGAGGCACAGCAGAAACCTCGGGCACTGCAGGAAGTCGTGGACACCCCTCCCGTCGAGGTCCCCGCTCCGGCGCGCACCGCCGCGAAGTCGGCCGCGAAACCTGCCGCCAGGCCGGCCAGGAAGTCCGCCGCGAAGCCCGCTCCACGTAAGGCCACCAAGACGGCCAAGGCAGCCAAGGCCTCCAAGAGTGCGAAGTCCGCCAAGACCGCCAAGCCCTCCGCCGCTTCGGGAACGAAGTCCGGCGGCACGGCGGACTCCGGGGCGAAGCAGCCGGCCCGGCCCCTGCTCGGTGACCTCCTCGCGGAGTTGCTCGGGCGGTACGAGGAGCCGCGGCTCGCGAAGGAGCTCCGGGAGGAGTTGCTGGAGAAGCACCCCGATCGGACCCCGACGCCGCAGGTCGTGCGGAACACGTTGGAGGCGCTCGTGGCCAAGGGCCGTATCCAACGCCACAAGCAGCAGCGTTCGGTGATGTACACGCTGGTCGAGCAGGGCGCCGCCTGACGGGCCGGGCACACCGGCCGGTTCAGGAACGGGCGGGTGGCACAGGGCGGTCGGCCCCGGACCCGGCTCCGGCGCCGGCTCCGGACCCGCGGCGGAACTTGGCGCGGTACTCCCCCGGCCGCTGCCCCGTGTGCCGGACGAACAGGCCGCTGAAGGCGCCGACGTCCCGGTAGCCGACGTCGGCGGCGATCCTCGCCACCGTCCTGTCGGTCGTCTCCAGCAGGTGTCCGGCCCGGCGCACACGGGCCGCCTGCAGATGGGCGAGCGGTGTCTGCCCCGTCTCGTCGCCGAAGCGGCGGAGCAGGGTCCGCGTGCTGACGTGGAAGGTGCGGGCGAGCGCGGGCAGGTCGTAGCGGGCGTCGAGATGCTGGTCGAGCCAGCGTTTGACGTCCAGGGAGAACGTGCGGCCGGTGGTGGGGACGAGGGAGGTGTCGACGTACGGGGCCTGGGTGGAGCGGGCGTCGTCGACCAGTGCGATGCGGGCGGTGCTGCGCGCGACGGCGGGGCCGTCGTGTTCGCGGATGAACTGCAGCGCGAAGTCGTACATGGCGCTGAAGGCGGCCGTCGTCGTGATGCCCCGGTCGGTCACGACAAGGCGGTCGGGAGACAGGTGGGTGTCGGGGTGGCGGCGCGCGAAGCGGTCCGCGAACAGCCACGAGGTGGTGGCCTCCCGGCCGGCGAGCAGTCCGGCCTCGGCGAGGAGGAAGGCGCCGACGCACACGGACACGAGCGCCGTGCCCTCGGCGGCGTGTGCGCGCAGGGCGTCCAGCTCCGGGGCCAGTCCGGCGAGCGTCGCGTCGAGGTCGAGGGCGGGCGACAGTTCGAAGCCGGGGACGACGAGGACGTCCACCGGACGCATTGCCGCGACGTCGAGGGACCAGCCGCCTGAGGCGCGGACGCGGCGCCTGGGCGAGAGCACCGTCATCTCGTAGGCGGCCGGCGCCGTCTCGCGGGCTTTCGCCGCGACATGGCCCGCCATGGTCAGCAGGTCGGGGACGCCGTACACCTCGGACGCGAAACAGCCCGGGTAGGCGAGCACACCGACGCGGAGCGGGCTGGGGTTCACGGGCGTCTCCGGATCGTTCGGACAGGGTGCCGGACCGAGTGGAACGGGTGGCGATATTAGCCGGTCGGATGGCGATGTCGCCGCTTCCCGGGAGCCGCCGCGGCCGCGCACGATCAGCCGCATGACTGACACCACCGACAGACGAGAACTGCGCGACCCCCTGGACGACTTCGAGCAGCGGGTCGTCGGCGTGGACGGCGTGGAGAAGACCGTGTACGTGACCGGGGCGGGCCCGGCCGTCGTGCTGATGCCGGAGATGCCGGGCATCAGTCCCGACGTGGCGCGCTTCGCCCGATGGCTGAGGGAGGCCGGCTTCTCGGTGTATCTGCCGTCACTGTTCGGGGTCGACGGCGCGTATCCGCTGGCGGAGGCCAGGGAGACGGTCGTGCGGCGGGCGTGCGTCAGTGCCGAGTTCCGGGCGTTCGCCGGGGGCGGGACCAGCCCGGTGACCGGCTGGCTGCGGGGACTGGCGCGGCAGGCGCACGCCGAGCGGGGCGGGCCCGGGGTCGGCGCGATCGGCCTGTGCTTCACCGGGAACTTCGCGCTGACCATGGCGCTGGAACCCGTGGTGGTCGCGCCGGTCGTCAACCATCCCTCGCTGCCGCTCGACGACCCGGACGGCCTGGAGCTGAGCGCCGAGGACGCCACGGCGGTGGCCGAACGGGTCGGGCGGGACCGCCTGAAGGTGCTCGCCTACCGCTTCGAGAACGACTCCTGGTGCACCGGTCAGCGGTTCGCCGCGTACCGCGCGCTCCTCGGTGACGCGTTCGACGGGCGGGTGCTCGACGACGCGGACGCGAATCCCGCCCCTCCGCCGTTCTTCCGGGACGTCGTCGGCTGCGCGCACAGCGTCGTCACCGCTCACCTCGTCGACGAGGAGGGGCATCCCACGCGGCGGGCCCGGGACGAGATCATCGCCTTCCTCGGCGAGCGGCTCGGGGTGCCGTCGGCGGCCGGCGGGGCGTAGCGGGTCCCCGCCGGGCTAAAGCCGGTTGAGGACCGTGGCCCCGTACGGAAGGGTCTGCGGACATGGAGTTCTTCGTTTATCACCGGGACCGGGTCGGCTCGCTCGCGCTGCGTCAGGCGCTGCTGGAGGACCACTGGTCGTACATGGACGGGTTCGCGGCCGAACTGATCGCGCGCGGCCCGGTCTTCGAGGCGGACGGCGAGTCGCTCAGGGGCAGCGTGCACATCGCCGAGCTGCCGGACCCGGCCGCGGCCTGGGCCTTCGCCTGCGAGGAGCCCGGCTATCAGGCCGGGGCGTACCGGGACGTGATGGTGCGCCGGTGGCGCAACGAGCTGGGGCGCACGATGTGGGACTTCGCGGGCGGGCTCACCGGCGAGGACCGGTATCTGGTCCTCGGCCTCGGCCCGGAGGCGGGCGCCCGGTACGCGGTGCCGGCCGAACGGGAGGAACTGCTGGCGTTCGGCCCGCTCCTGTCCGACGACGGGGAGACGTGGTTGGGGACGGCCGCACTGGTGCGGGCCCCGGACGCGGAGGCGGCGCGGGGTGTACTGGGCGCGGGTCCCTGGGCGCAGGTCGAGGTGCATCCGTGGGAGTGCGGCGGTCGCCGCTGACTCAGCTCGTCGCGGTGCAGGGCATCGGCGGGCACTGTGCCGACGCCGCACGGGCGGCTCTTGCCGCTCGGCGCCGCGCCGGACCCGGTGCGGGTGGACGCCGGGCGAGTGCTGTTCGGCACCCGCGCCGTGCGGGGACACCTGACGGGGGCGCCGGTCGAGAACGAGGACGACCTGGCATTCAGCGTGGCGGCCGGGGTCAGGCCGCGGATCGAGGGGTTCCCGCTGTCCGAGGCGCCGAAGGAGTACACGCACATGCCGGCGGGCCGGGCCCGCTTCCGCGCGGTGCTCGACGCGACCGGCTGAGCGGGCGGAGTTGCGCCCCGGGCCGGTCCGGGCAGGCTGGGTGAGAACGTGCCCCACACCGCAAGGAGCCGACCCCATGCAGATCGACCTGTCGGGACGTACCGCGCTGGTCACCGGTTCGACCCAGGGCATCGGTGCCGCGATCGCCACCGGGCTGGCCCGGGCCGGTGCCACCGTAGGGATCAACGGGCGGTCCGGGGACCGGGTCGAGGAGGCGATCGGGCGGCTCCGCGGGGACGCGCCGGGAGCGGAGTTCGTGCCGGTCACCGCCGACGTCACCACGGAGGAGGGCGCCCGGCGGGCCGCCGAGGCGCTGCCGCGCGTGGACATCCTGGTCAACAACCTGGGCATCTTCGACTCGGCGGACCCGCTGGAGATCACCGACGACGAGTGGCGCCGCTACTTCGAGGTGAACGTGCTGGCCGCCGTACGGCTCGTCCGCCAGTACCTGCCGGGGATGAGCGGGCGCGGCTGGGGCCGGATCCAGAACATCGCGAGCGACTCCGCCGTGGTGATCCCCGCCGAGATGATCCACTACGGCATGTCCAAGACGGCGCTGCTCGCGGTGACCCGGGGCTTCGCCAAGCAGGCCGCGGGCACCGGAGTGACCGTCAACTCGGTCATCGCCGGTCCGACGCACACGGGCGGGGTCGAGGACTTCGTGTACGGGCTCGTGGACCGGGACCTGGCGTGGGACGAGGCGCAGCGGGTCTTCATGCGCGAGTACCGTCCGCAGTCTCTGATCCAGCGCCTGATCGAGCCCGAGGAGATCGCGAACATGGTGGTCTATCTCGCCTCGGACCAGGCCTCGGCGACGACGGGCGGCGCGCTGCGGGTGGACGGCGGCTACGTGGACTCGATCCTGCCCTGACGTCCGGGCCCGCCCCGCTCACGGCCGGACTCGGTGTGCGCCTCCCGCTCCCGTCCGCGCTGACGCACGGTCACTCGTGTCCCGCGCGCGTGCCGGTGGGGGCGGAGTGCGGAATCCCCTCCGTGCCCCGCACTCCCCCGCCGTCCGTCCACTGCACCACACCCCTCTCGGACGCCACAACAGGAGGGAGATCTTCCGTTTTCCTCGCACCGAGACCGCGTGCGGGGCCGCGGGGCGACGGACCGTCAGGAGCGGGCGCTCCCGGGGGCGCGGGCTCGGGCAGGGTGCGGAAGAAGAGCCAGCTCAGGGCGGGCATGGCGATGAGCGGGGTCAGGGCGGTCTGCAAGGTGAGGGTGTCGGCGAGGCGGCCGAGCAGCGGACTGATCAGGCCGCCGATGCTGACGGTGAGTCCGAGCGTGACGCCGCCGGCCGTGCCGACGCGGGAGGGCAGGTAGTCCTGGCCCAGGGTGACCTGGAGCGAGAAGGGGACGTAGAGCCCGGCCGAGGTCAGGGCCACGAAGACGTACAGGGCGGGGCCCGGCACGTAGAGCAGTCCGGCCACGGCGGCCACGGTGAGCAGGTAGGACCAGCGGCAGACGCGGACACGGTCGTGGCGGTGGGCCAGGGAGCCGCCCAGGAGCGAGCCGACGGCGCCGCCCGCGAACAGGAGGAACAGCGCGGCGGTGCCCGCGCCCGAACTGCCGTGCATGCGCTGCCGTGTGTACAGGGCGACGAAGGTGCTCAGGCCGATGAAGACGACCGAGCGGGAGACGACGGCCAGCGAGAGTTTCAGGAAGGACCGCACGTCGTCCGGGCGGTCCGGTGCCGGAGCGGACGGGGGCGCGCCGGCCTGACGCCGGGCCGTCAGACGCAGCACGGGGGCGGCGAGGGCCGCGCCGGCGAGCGCGGGCAGGGCCAGGAACGGGGTCCAGCGCAGTGAGCCGTGACCGATGACGACGGACACCATGACGGGGGCCAGGGCGAAGCCGATGTTGCCGCCCAGGGAGAACCAGCTCATGGCGCGGTGGCTGCCCCGGCTCGCCAGCCGGGCCAGTCGGGCGGATTCGGGGTGGTAGGCGGCGACGCCGATCCCGGAGACCGCGACGAAGACGAGCGTGAGCGCGTACGAGCCGGTCACGCCGCTGAGCGCGATCCCGGCGCCGCCGAGGAGCGTGCCGGCCGGCAGCAGCCAGGGCATCGCCCACCGGTCGGTGAGCATGCCGAACACGGGCTGGGCCACGGACGACAGGAGCGACGCGGCGAGGACGAGACCGGAGGCGACGGCGTACGTGTAGGCGCGTTCGGCCACGAAGAACGGGATGAGGGACGCCACGGCGCCCTGGTAGATGTCGACGCAGGCGTGGCCCACGGAGAGCAGCAGGATCGAGGTGTTCCTTCGCACGTCCTCATCCTGCGAAGAAGGCACGGTGTCGCGCTTTCGATAAAGTGACAGGCGATGCAGAACATCCGCCACGAAGGCGCCGCGCGGGCGCCGGCCGCCGTCCGGCACACGAGCGTCGCGCCCACCAGCACACGGTGGCTGGCGTCCGGCGGGGAGATCGACGCCCATCGCCACGACGACCACCAGATCGTCTACGCGGGGCACGGCACCATCGCGGTGACGACGGACGCCGGTTCATGGGTGACACCCGCGACCCGCGCCATCTGGATCCCGGCCGGGACGGTGCACCGGCACCAGGCGCACGGCGAACTCGAACTGCACCTCGTGGGGCTGCCCGCCGCGCAGAACCCGCTCGCGCTGACGGAGCCGACGGTGCTCGACGTCAGTCCGCTGCTGCGGGAGCTGATCGTGGCGTACACGCGTGATCCCGAGGACGACAGCGCGCGGCGGGCGCGCCTGCGGGCCGTCCTGCTCGACGAGTTGAGGGTCGCGCCCGAACGGCCGCTGCATCTGCCCGCACCGGCCGCTCCCCTGCTGTGCGCGGTGTACGCCGTCCTGCGCGCGGACCCCGGTGACGCGCGGTCCCTGGAGGAGCTGGGACGGCAGGTCGGGGCGAGCGCGCGGACGCTCTCGCGGCTGCTCCGTGCCGATCTCGGGCTGACCTTCCCTCAGTGGCGCACCCAGATCCGGCTGCACCACGCGCTGGTGCTGCTCGCGGACGGCCTGTCCGTCACGGCGGTCGCGCACCGGTGCGGATGGTCGTCGGCGAGCACGTTCATCGCCGTGTTCCGCCGGACGTTCGGGCACACGCCCGGGTCGCGCCAGGGCTCCTGAGCGCGGACGCGCACGCGGGTGCACGCGAGCCCGAACGCACGAAGCGGGCACCCTCCTCGGTGGAGGGTGCCCGCTTCAGGGTGCGGAACGGCTCAGCCGGAGACCTCGGCCCGCTCCTCCTTCACCGTGTTCACGGCGCCGGCGTCCTCGTCCGTGGACGGCACCGACTGCGGGTCGGTACCGGCCTTGCGGCGGACGGCCAGGAAGAAGACCACGGTGAGCAGGGCCAGCCAGACCACGCCGACCTCGAGCGCCACGCGGGTGTCCTCCTCGAATCCGAGGAGCACCAGCACCGCGGTCATGAAGACCAGGGTGATGATCTGGCCGTAGGGCCAGAACGGGGCCGGGAACTTCAGCGCGGCGGTCTCCTCCGGAGACATCGCGCGGCGGGCCTTGACGTGGGTGAGCATGATCATGACCCAGACGAAGACCGTCGCGAACGTCGCGATGGAGGCGATGATCAGGAAGATCTCGCCGGGGACGACCGCGTTCATCACGACGCCGAAGAGCAGGGCGCCGATCATGACGAGGGTGGTCACCCACGGCACGCCGTTGGGGGTCGTGCGGCGCATGACGGCGGGACCCTGGCCGCGCTCGGCGAGGCCGAACATGGTGCGGCCCGCGGCGAAGATGTCGCTGTTGATGGCGGAGAGCGCGGCGGTGAGCACCACGACGTTCAGGACCGCGGCCGCGGACTTGAGGCCCACACCGGCGAAGATCTGCACGAACGGGCTGCCGGAGTCGCTGATCTGCTGCCACGGGGTGATCGACATGATCACGGCGAGGGTCAGGACGTAGAACAGGATGATGCGCAGCGGGATGGAGTTCACCGCGCTCGGGATGGTCTTCTCCGGGGACTCGGCCTCGCCGGCCGTGACACCGATGATCTCCGTGCCGCCGAACGCGAACATGACGATGGCGAAGGAGAGGACCCAGCCGTCGATGCCGCCGGCGAAGAATCCGCCGTTGTTCCAGAGGTTGTCGATGCCGACGTGGACGTGGCCGGTGCCGAGGCTGAAGGCGATGACCACGATGCCGACGATGATCATGGAGACGATGGCCACGATCTTCACGAGGGAGAGCCAGAACTCCAGCTCGCCGAAGACCTTGACGCTGACGAGGTTCAGCGCGCCGACGATGAGGACGGCGGCCAGCACCCAGATCCAGCGGGGCACGTCGGGGAACCAGAAGCCCATGTACACACCGATGGCGGTCACGTCGGCCACCGCCACGATGACCATCTCGAAGGCGTACGTCCAGCCGGTGAGGAAGCCGGCGAGCGGGCCGAGGTGACGGCTCGCGTACTCACCGAAGGAACCGGCGCTGGGGTTGGCCACCGCCATCTCGCCGAGCGACCTGAGCACGAGGAAGACGGCCGCGCCGCCGATCAGGTAGGCGAGCAGGACTGCGGGCCCACCGGTCTCGATCGACGCCGAGGATCCGTAGAACAGGCCGGTGCCGATCGCCGAGCCGAGGGCGATGAAGCGGATGTGCCGTGAGTTGAGCCCGCGGCTCAGGCCGGCTTTTTCGGTACGCAAACGAATGTCTCCCTCTGGGGGTGGGGGCCGGAGGACGTGCCGGAGGAACATGTGGGGGGTGAGATGCCTGCGGCATCGACCTGTTTTTCCGAGCTCCCGACAGCGAACGTCAGCTTGTATATTCCTGTCTATACAGGCGCGTCAAGAGGTGGTCCGATGAATGAGCGGAATGAGCGCAAGTCACCGCCCCGCACATCCTCCAGTGCCTCCCCCGCCGTGGGACGGGCCCTCGACATTCTGGTATACCTTGCCGGTCGCCCCGGCCTGGTGCAGGCGGCGACCCTCGCTCGTGACCTGGATGTTCCGCGCTCGTCGGCGTACCACATCCTGACCGTCCTCGCGGACCGCGGCTTCGTCACCTACGTGCCGTCGGAGCAGGCCTACGGGCTCGGGGTCGCGTCCTTCGAGGTCGGCTCGGCCTATCTGCGTCACGAACCGCTGGAGCGTCTCGCCCGGCCGATCCTGCGCACGGTCGCGAGCCGGCTCGGCCAGACCGTGCACCTCGGGATCCTGCACGGAGCGGAGACGGTCTACCTGCTCAAGGAGCGTCCGCCGGCCCGCGCCGGGGACATCGACATCGCACTTGTGACGGATGTGGGCGTGCGCCTGCCGGCCCATCTGACGGCCAACGGGCGGGCCATCCTCGCCCACACCTCGGAGGCACAGCTGCGGGCGCTCTTCTCCCGCCCCGGCGACCTGACCACCCGGACCGGCCGGGGCCCGCGTTCCCTGCCGGAGCTGACCGGTGAGCTGGCCCGGGAGCGGGAGCGCGGCTGGTCCCAGGAGGTCGAGCTGGTGTCGCAGGGCTTCTGCTCGATGGGGGTGGCGGCCTTCGACCACAACGAGCGGCCGGTCGCCGCGATCAGCACGACCTGGCGCCGCCATCACGGCCGGCACGACACGGAGGAAGTGCGGGAGGCACTCGCGCAGGGCGCGGCGCGGCTGACGGCCGCGGTCTCGGGGCACACGCCGACGACGGCCGCGGGCCCGGTGACGAGGACCGAACCGACGCAGTGAGCGCCGGCCGGCACCTGGTGGGTGCTCAGTGCGTCGCGAACGCGCCTTCGAGGCGGTACCGGGAGCCCGGGTGCAGCAGCCGGGCGATGCTCACGAGCGCGTCGCGCGACCAGGTGCGGCGCTGGATCAGCAGGCAGGGCTCGGCGGGGGCGACGTCGAGGATCGCGCACTCCTCCGGCGAGGCCAGGACCGCCTCCACGATGTGCTCGCCCCGGCCCAGCGGCGCGACCTTCGACAGGAACGTGTACGGGGTCTGCCGCGTGAAGTCCTGGTCCAGGTAGCCGGGGGCGAAGGCCGGGTTCACGTAGCGGTCCTCCAGCTGGAGCGGCACGCCGTCCTCCAGGTGCACGACCCGGGAGCGGAAGACGGGGTCGCCCTTGCCGAGCCCGAGGTGCGCGGCGGTGCGCTCGTCGGCCCGCTCCGCGCCCAGGGACAGCACCCGCGCCCCGTAGCGGTGGCCGCGGCCCCGGACCTCGTCCGAGATGTTGTGGACCTCCAGGAGCGCCGAGCTGGCCTTGCGCTCGGCGACGAAGCTGCCCACGCCCATGACGCGCCGGATGACGCCGTCGGCGGCGAGCTCGCGCAGCGCCCGGTTGACCGTCATGCGGGACAGGCCGAGGGCGTCGACGAACTGGCTCTCGGAGGGCAGCGCGTCGTCCTCGCGCCAGTGCCCGTCCCGGATCTGGCGCTCGACGAGCTCCTTGACGCGCTGGTACGCGGGCACGGATCCGCCCGCGCCCTCCTCGTACCACCGGGCCAGTTCCGCCGGGTCCACGACCACGCCGCCCACCGTCCTCGCCATCCGCTCCCCCTGCGCGCCAGCCTGCTCCTGCCTGCCTCGAATCCTATGGGAGCGGTTCTCCGCGCGGACGGGCCGTTGGTCCCTCGTCAGGTCCTTCGCCGGGGAAGCGTCTCGGATCCGAGAAATGCGGGCGCCGCCGCTGGTTCCGCGTCCGGCGCTCGCGTGTCATGAGGGTGCACAACCGCTCGATCCCCTTGAGGAGCACACATGACCACCCCTTCCCACGCAGCGCCGGGCGTCGTCCGGGCCCCCCGCGGCACCGAACTGAACACCCTGGGGTGGCAGCAGGAGGGCGCCCTGCGGATGCTCATGAACAACCTCGATCCCGAGGTCGCCGAGCACCCCGAGGACCTCGTCGTCTACGGCGGCACGGGCAAAGCCGCCCGTAACCACGAGGCGTACGACGCGATCGTCCGCACCCTGAAGACGCTGAAGGACGACGAGACGCTCCTCGTCCAGTCCGGCAAGCCCGTCGGTGTCATGCGCACGAACGAGTGGGCGCCGCGGGTGCTCCTCGCCAACTCCAACCTGGTGGGCGACTGGGCCAACTGGGAGGAGTTCCGCAAGCTGGAGGCCGAGGGCCTCACGATGTACGGCCAGATGACGGCCGGTTCGTGGATCTACATCGGTTCGCAGGGCATCCTTCAGGGCACCTACGAGACCTTCGGCGCCGTCGCCCGCAAGAAGTTCGACGGGACGCTCGCCGGCACGATCACGCTGACCGCCGGCATGGGCGGCATGGGTGGCGCGCAGCCGCTGGCCGTGACGATGAACGACGGTGTCGCGATCTGTGTGGACGTCGACGAGACGCGCATCGACCGCCGCATCGGCACGCGTTACCTGGACGTGAAGGCCGACAACCTGGACCACGCGCTGGAGCTGGCCGTCCAGGCCCGTGACGAGCGCCGCGGCCTGTCCATCGGTGTCGTCGGCAACGCCGCCGAGATCTTCCCGGAGCTGCTGCGCCGCGACGCCCCGATCGACATCGTGACCGACCAGACGTCGGCGCACGACCCGTTGGCGTACCTGCCCGTGGGTGTCTCGGTCGCCGACTGGCACCAGGAGCGCGAGGCGGACCCGGCGGGCTTCACCGAGCGTTCGCGCAAGTCGATGGCCCTGCACGTCGAGGCCATGGTCGGCTTCCTGGACAAGGGCGCCGAGGTCTTCGACTACGGCAACTCGATCCGCGACGAGGCCCGCAAGGCCGGCTACGACCGCGCCTTCGACTTCCCCGGCTTCGTCCCGGCCCACATCCGGCCGCTGTTCGAGGAGGGCCTCGGCCCGTTCCGCTGGGCCGCCCTCTCGGGTGACCCGGAGGACATCGCCAAGACGGACAAGGCGATCAAGGAGCTGTTCCCGGAGAACAAGCACCTGCACCGCTGGCTGGACATGGCGGGCGAGCGCGTCGCGTTCGAGGGTCTGCCCGCGCGCATCTGCTGGCTCGGCTACGGCGAGCGCCACCTGGCCGGCCTCAAGTTCAACGAGATGGTCGCCTCCGGCGAGCTGTCCGCCCCCGTCGCCATCGGCCGCGACCACCTGGACTCCGGTTCGGTGGCCTCCCCGTACCGCGAGACCGAGTCGATGCTCGACGGCTCCGACGCGATCGCCGACTGGCCGCTGCTCAACGCCCTCGTGAACACCTCCTCGGGTGCCTCCTGGGTCTCGATCCACCACGGCGGCGGCGTCGGCATGGGCCGCTCCATCCACGCCGGCCAGGTGTGCATCGCCGACGGCACCGAGCTGGCGGCGAAGAAGCTCGAGCGCGTCCTGACGAACGACCCCGGCATGGGTGTCATCCGCCACGTCGACGCCGGCTACGAGTACGCCTCCTCGGTCGCCAAGGAGCGCGGTGTCCGCGTCCCGATGACGGAGTCCGGGGACCACTCGGCGTGAGCACGTACCCGGAGGCCGCTCCGGCGGTCGCCGTCGTCCCGGCCCGGCCCTGGTCGGGCCGGGACGACGGGCCCGGCGCCGAGCACCTCCGGTGGCACCACGCGGTCGAGCTCGACGCCGAGCTGACCGAGCCCGGGGACCTCGCGTTCGTCGGGTTCGCCTGTGACGAGGGCGTGCGCCGCAACAAGGGGCGCCAGGGTGCCGCGCAGGGCCCGGCGGCCCTGCGGCAGGCCCTCGCCTCGATGGCGCTGCCCAAGCCGCTGCGGGCGTTCGACGCCGGTGACGTGAGCGTCGACGGCACGGCGGACGACGCCCTGGAGACGGGGCAGCAGCGCCTCGGCAGCGCGGTCGCGCACCTGGTCGACCGCGGCCACCGGGTCGTCGTCCTCGGCGGCGGTCACGAGGTCGCGTTCGGCACGTACAGCGGTCTGGAGCAGACACGGGCCGTGCGGGCCGGCGGGCGGCTCGGAGTGCTGAACCTCGACGCGCACTTCGATCTGCGCGACGACGTGCGGCCCAGTTCGGGCACCCCGTTCCTGCAGATGGCGCAGAGCGAGGCGCGGCACGGCCGGGACCTGAACTACTGGGTGCTCGGCATCAGTCAGGCCGGCAACACGCAGGCGCTGTTCCGCACCGCCCAGTCGCTCGGCGTGCGGTATCTGCCGGACACCGAGTGCGGTGTGCTGGACGCGACACGGGTGGACGCGTTCGTCGACGCGTTCCTCGCGAGCTGCGAGCTCGTGCATCTGACGATCGACCTCGACGTTCTCCCGGCGGCCGTGGCCCCCGGGGTCAGCGCGCCCGCCGCGTACGGCGTGCCGATGGAGGTCGTCGAGCGGGTGTGCGCGCGGGTCGCGCGCAGCGGCAAGCTCGTGGTCGTCGACGTCGCCGAGCTCAACCCCGAGTTCGACGTGGACGGGCGCACGGCGCGGGCGGCTGCCCGGCTCGTGCACCGCACGGCCACCACCTGGGCGTAATGCCCACCCCTGAACAGGCCGCCAGGTCGCCCGGCATGCGAGAGCCGCGGCCTGGCGGCCGCGGCTTTCCCGCTCTGCTTCCTGTGCGGCTCAGCGGACGTCCGTGAGGGCGACCACCGCGAGGACCCCGTCGACCGCGATGTCGGCGGGGTCCTCGTCGTCCTGGAGCAGGACCGCGTCGAGCCGGCCGAGCGTGACCGAGTCCCGGTACAGGGTCGCGGAGCCCTCCAGGACGATCGCGAACACGCGGGTCCCGGGCGCGGGGTGCAGCACGGTGTAGCGGCGCTCGATGGAGACCTCGGCCTTGGCGTCGGTGCGGCGGACCATCACGTTGAAGTCGACGATGGGGCCGTCGAGCAGCCGGCAGTCGGTGGTGGCGTCGCCGGAGAAGGCGAGAGGGGTGTAGCGGGTGTCGACGACGTGTTCCGTGCCGTCGACGGTGAGGGCCATGCCGGGTCCCTCGACGACGGTGATGATGCGGTCGATGCCCTCGAACGCGGAGAAGGGGCCGCTGCCGGCGACGTCGGCGACGCTGATGCGCCACACGAAGTCGTCGGTGCCGGCGCCCTGGGGGTGGGCCAGGACCTCGGTGGTGATGCCGCCGCCGTTCTTCCACGGTGCGGGGGTCCGCTCGTGCGCGCGCAGGATCTGAGGTGCCATGAGAGGGAGGGGTTCCTTCCGGTCCGGTCGTGATCAGGTGCGGTGGGGAAAACGCGTGCTCCTCCCCCGCGGCCTGGGCTGCGGGAGAGGAGGGTGCGCGATGGTGTTCGGGAGCCGGTTCTAGCGCTCGGCGGTGTGCCGTGCCTCCAGGGCGGCCTCGGTGAAGACCCGGTAGCCGGCCTCCGGGTCGTAGCCGTGGATCTCGCGGGTGTCGAGGGCGGCCATGTAGGTCAGGACGTCCTTGCTGACGACCTGTCCGGGGACGAGGACGGGGAAGCCGGGCGGGTAGGGGGTGACGAAGGTGGCGGAGACGACGGTACGGCCCTGGGCCATGGCGTCGCCGATCTCCCGCGTGGACAGGTGCTCGCACTCGGTGTCGTCGTAGGCGAGGAAGAACGCGGCGCGCATGTCGCCCTCGGGGGTGCGCGGGCTCGGCCGGAACGCCGGGTGGAAGGCGCTGAAGTCCGGCAGGGCCGCGGAGCCCGTGCCGAGGCCGGTGACGAGGCCGCGGTGCACGGCGAGGTCGTGCGGGCTCATCTCGCCGACGCTCTCCTCCAGGTCCTCGGCGATGCGCACGAGAACCTCGATGAGGTAGGCGACGGAGCTGCGGGTCGTGCCGATGTTCGTCATGAACAGCAGCGTGTTGCGGGTCGTCTTGTTGACCTGCACACCGTGACGGTCCATCAGGAGGTCGTGCTTGAAGGTGTCGCCGTCGATGCCGGTGCGGCCGATGTGCATGGTGGCGCGGGTGGGGTCGAGGACGAACTCGTCCTCCTCCCAGGCCCGTTCCATCCGGGCCAGGCCCGTGCGCAGCGGCTGCTCGATGCCGGAGGAGCGGAAGCGCGGCGGGATCAGCTCGGGTGTGGTGAGCACGTGCAGGTAACGGCTGAGCAGCGGGTGCTGGTCGACGGCGTCGCGGAGCACCCCGGCCTGTTCGAGCTGCTTCTGGACGAGGGCGTACCCCTCCAGGACGGCCTGGCGGCGGCCCAGGTCCATGGAGGCGAGGATCTGGTAGTTGGGCGAGGTCGAGGTGTGCGTCATGTACGCCTCGTGGAACACCTCGGCGACCTTGTGCCGGAAGTCCTGGTCGAAGACGTGGACCATGGAGCCCTGACGCATCGAGGTGAGCGTCTTGTGCGTGGACTGCGTGGCGTAGACGCGGACGCGGACCTGCTCGGGGTCGGGCAGGAGCCGGGTGGTGGCGAGGGTCTCGTCGTCCGGGTCCTCGCCGAGGCTCTCGCGGTGGGCGGCGTACGTGTCGGCGTACGCGGGGTCGCGGTAGCGGTCGGTGAGGGTGCGGGCGGAGGCCATCGCGGTGCGCCGGCGGTAGACGGGGTGGAAGCGGGCGAAGGCGAACCAGGCCTCGTCCCACAGGAACGCCAGGTCCGGCTTGAGGGCCAGGCACTCCTCCATCACGCGCGTCGGGTTGTAGACGATGCCGTCGAAGGTGCAGTTGGTGAGCATCAGCAGCTTGACGCGGTGCAGCACGCCCTCGCGCTTGAGCATCAGCAGCTTGCGCTTGATCTCCTCGACGGGGACGGCGCCGTACATGCCGTACTCGTCGAGGGGATAGGCGTCGAGGTAGACGACGTGGGCGCCGGCGAGCACGAGTCCGTAGTGGTGGGACTTGTGGCAGTTGCGGTCCACGAGCACGATGTCGCCGGGGCGCACCATCGCCTGCACGACGATCTTGTTGGCGGTCGAGGTGCCGTTGGTGACGAAGTAGGTCCGGCGGGCGCCGAAGGCCTCGGCGGCCAGGTCCTGGGCCTCGCGGAGCGGGCCGGTGGGGGCCAGCAGGGAGTCCAGGCCGCCGGAGGTGGCGGAGGTCTCGGCGAGGAAGATGTTGGTGCCGTAGAAGTCGGCGATCTCCGGTATCCAGGGCGAGTTGAGCACCGAGGCGCCGCGGGAGACCGGCAGGGCGTGGAAGACGCCGGTGGGCTTGCGGCTGTGGGCGCGCAGCGCGGTGAAGAACGGGGCGCGGTGGCGCTCGGTGATGCCGTGCAGGATCGACAGGTGCAGTTCGAGGAGGCCTTCGCGGGCGTGGAAGACGCGCCGGAAGCGGCGGCTGAGGCGGCCCGCGGTGGACTCGACGGCCCGCTCGGAGACGAGGTACAGGTCGAGTTCGGGGCGCAGCGCGAGGAGGCGGTCGCCGAGGGCGCGGACCTGCTCGTCGCTGTCGCCGGGCAGGGCGGCGGGCGCCTGGGCCGACTCGTCGAAGAAGCGGCGCACGACGCTGAGGTCGTGGCGGGAGCGGTCGGTGAACCGGTCGCGGATGACGACGGCCTGGAGGCTGGAGTTGACGAGGGACGTGATGACCGCGTCCTCGAAGCTCGGGGCGACGACGATCTCGTAGGCGAACTCGTCGTCGGGGCGGCGCAGTCGGCGCAGTTCGGCACGGAGCGCCTGTTCCTCGGCGGCGTCCAGGTCGCCGACGACGAGGACCTCGAAGTACGGGGTGGAGGGCGCGGGCGTGGAGTGGGGGGCCTCGGCGCTCTCGTCGGCGCAGCCGCTGGGTGTGGCGGCGGTGTGCGGGGCGGTGCCGCGGTGCCGGTGGCCAGCCAGGGCGCGGTCCAGTTCGTCGGCGCGCTGGGCGAGATGGCGGTGGTCCCCCTCGGCGAGCAGGGCGGAGAGTTCCCTGAGGGCGGGCAGGCCCGGGAAGGCCCAGCAGTGCTCGATGGGGGTGAGGAGGTCGATGAGTTCCTCGATGCCCGCGACGGTGTGCGGGTGGCCGTCCGCGCCCTGCGTGGCGAGGCGGTGGGTGAGGTCCGTCAGGGAGCTCCAGGCGTCGGCGCGCAGTTGCCCGACGCTGTTGTGCACCGTGGCGGTCGGCAGGTCATTCACCGGGAAAGGGCTCCTTCTGAGGGCTGCCCGGCCCGCCGCGGACGGGGAGGGCACGAAGAGGGGTGAGGCGTGGGTGGCAGCGGACCAGGGCCTGACCGGCCCTTCCCCCGTCGCGTTGAGGGCCGCTCGGAGGGAAGGGACGGTCAGGGCCTGGCACACCTTCCGGGTCCGGCCGGACCCGGAAGGTGTGGGGCACGGTGTGCGCCTGGATCAGACGAGCGAGCCGGTGACGGACTCGGCGGCGGCCAGGGCGCGGCCGGAGGCGACGTACTGGACGGCCTCCTCGATCTCCGGGGCGAGCCAGCGGTCGGTGCCGGGGCCCTCGACGGTGGCGCGCAGGCCGTCGCGCACGGCCGCGGTGGCCGGGGCGGGGGTCAGCGGGGCGCGCAGGTCCAGGGCGCGGGCGGCGGTGTACAGCTCGACGGCCAGGACGCGGCCGAGGCCGTCGATGGCGCGGCGCAGCTTGCGGGCGGCCGACCAGCCCATGGAGACGTGGTCCTCCTGCATGGCGCTGGAGGGGATCGAGTCCACGGAGGCCGGGGCGGCCAGGCGCTTGAGCTCGGAGACGATCGCGGCCTGCGTGTACTGGGCGATCATGTGGCCGGAGTCCACGCCCGGGTCGTCGGCCAGGAAGGCGTTCAGACCGCGGTTGCGGGCCGGGTCGAGGAAGCGGTCGGTGCGGCGCTCGGAGATCGAGGCGACGTCCGCGACGGTGATGGCGAGGAAGTCGAGCACCGCGGCGACGGGGGCGCCGTGGAAGTTGCCGTTGGACTCGACGCGGCCGTCGAGGGTGACGACCGGGTTGTCGACGGCGCTGGCCAGCTCGCGGGAGGCGACGAGTTCGGCGTGCGTGAGGGTGTCACGGGCGGTGCCGTGGACCTGCGGGGTGCAGCGCAGCGAGTAGGCGTCCTGGACGTAGGTGCAGTCCGGGCCGGCGTGGCTGGCGATGATCGCCGAGTCGGCGAGCAGCGAGCGCAGGTTGCCCGCGCTGTCGCCCTGGCCGGGGTGCGGGCGCATGGCCTGCAGGTCGGCGGCGAAGACGGCGTCGGTGCCGAGCTGGCCCTCGACGCTCATGGCGGCGGCGATGTCGGCGGTGCGCAGCAGCTTGCGCAGGTCGTGGGCGGCGAGGACGAGCATGCCGAGCATGCCGTCGGTGCCGTTGATGAGGGCGAGGCCCTCCTTCTCCTCGAGGACGACCGGCGTGATGCCGGCGGCGGCGAGGGCTTCGGCGGCGGGCTTCTTCTCACCGTCGGCGGTGCGGACGACGCCCTCGCCCATGACAGCGAGCGCGCAGTGCGCGAGGGGGGCCAGGTCGCCGGAGCAGCCGAGCGAGCCGTACTCGTGGACGACCGGGGTGATGCCGGCGTTCAGAAGCGCGGCGTAGGCCTCGGCCGTCTCGGTGCGGACGCCGGTGCGGCCGGTGGCCAGCGTGGACAGACGCAGCAGCATGAGGGCGCGGACGACCTCACGCTCGACCTCGGGGCCGGAGCCGGCGGCGTGCGAGCGCACGAGGCTGCGCTGGAGCTGCGTGCGCAGCTCGTTGGGGATGTGGCGGGTGGCCAGGGCGCCGAAGCCGGTCGAGACGCCGTAGTGGGGCTTGACGTCGGTGGCGAGGGCCTTGATGACCTCGCGACTGCGAGCGATCTCCTTGAGGGCCTCGGGCGAGAGCGACACCTGGGCACCGTGACGGGCAACGGACACAACTTCGTCGGCGGAGAGGGCACCGACACCAACAACAACGGTCATGTACCTATGAAGCCGCAGGCAGACGCCGCCCGCGAGTCCTGACGGACGTGTTGTGTCTGGGATCCAAGACTCTCGGTCTGGGATCCCAGACAGATGGTTTGAGCGGTGTCTGGTCTAGTCTCGGCGCATGAGCATCGTCCCTGCCGCGGCGCAGGTCCTGGCCGTGCTGCGCTATCTGGCCCGCCAGGCCGCGCCCGTCCCCGCGGCCGCCATCAGCCGCGACGTGGGACTGCCGCGTTCGACGACCTACCACCTCCTGGACACCCTCGCGGCGGACGGCTTCGTGGTGCACCTGCCGGAGGAACGGCGCTACGGGCTCGGGGTGAGCGCCTTCGAGCTCGCCTCCGGGTACGAGCGCCAGGCCCCGTTCCAGCGCCTCGCGCGGGCGCCGCTCGCCTCGCTCGTGGACCGCACGGGGCACAACGCGAACCTGGCGGTGCTGCACGGCCGCGAGGTCATCTACGTCATCGAGGAGCGCGCCCCGGGCCGCCCGCCGCTGGTGTCCGAGGTCGGTGTGCGGCTGCCGGCCACGCTGACCGCGAGCGGCCGGGCCGTGCTCGCCCTGCTGCCGCCCGCGCAGGTGCGGGCCCTGTTCCCCGACCGTTCGGCGTTCGTGCAGCGGCACGGCGCGGGTCCGGCGACGCTGACCGCCCTGCGCACGCTGCTGGCGCAGGCGCGGCGGCGCGGCTACGCGACGGAGGAGGGCGAGGTGACGCCGGGCCTGTCCTCGGTCGCGGCGCCCGTCCTGGACCATCACGCGCATCCGATCGCCGGGGTCTCGGTGACCTTCCCGGACGAGGCGGTCGACGAGACGGAGCGGCGGCGGATCGCCGGGCACGTGGCGCACACGGCCCGCGAGCTGACCCGCCGGGTGGGCGGTGCGGCGCCCGCGCCGGGCACCCCCTCCCCGTAGGGCGCGACCCCGCGGGCACGTAAGAACAGGGAAAGGGAAGAGCAAAAACACCCGTTTGCCCCAACCCGCCTCCCGCTCCTGGCCTCTTTTCCGACGGAAGCTGCCCCGGGCGGGAGTCGCCCCGTCCCCGGCGAGAGGTGGAGCGGAGATGGGCCTGACGAGTCGGGCGCTGGAGTGCATGACGGTGCTGATCGCGGTCGTGTGCGTGGGGCTGACGGTGTGGGGGTGGCCACGGCTCGCGCGGCGGGGCACCCGGTCCGTGCTCGGCAGACTGGCCGCCATCGGCGTGACGCAGACGGCGATCCTGACCGCGTGCGCGGTCATGGTGAACGCGGACTTCGAGTTCTACGGCAGCTGGGACGAGCTGCTCGGGGACGTGCCGACGGCACCCGCGCAGATCGCGGGCGCGGCCGGTTCCGGGGTCGCGGTGGCGCAGGGCGCGCTGGTGCAGCCGGCCGGGCCGCAGGGTCTTGACCGGGTGAAGGGGCTGCCGGCCGGTCCGCCGGAGCGGGCGGGCAAGGTCGAGTCGGTACGGATCGTGGGGCGGCGCTCGCACGCCCTCAACCCGGCGTTCGTGTATCTGCCGCCGCAGTACTTCCAGCGGCAGTTCCACCGCCAGCGGTTCCCGGTGATCGTCGCCATCAGCGGCTACCCGGGCGGCATCATGAACCTGGCCCAGTTCCTCCAGGTGCCGCAGACGGCCGCCCGGTTGCAGGGCGCGGGCCGGATGCAGCCGACGATCGTGGTGATGGTGCGGCCGACGATCGCACCGCCCCGCGACACCGAGTGCGTGGACGTGCCGGGCGGCCCGAAGGCGGAGACGTTCTTCACCAAGGACCTGCCGGACGCGCTGAAGTCGGCGTACCGGGTCGGGCACGACCCCAGCGCGTGGGGCGCCCTCGGCTACTCGTCGGGCGGGTCCTGCGCGCTGCAGCTGACGCTGCGCAATCCCCGGACGTACACGTCGGCGGCCGCGCTGTCCGCCGACTACGCGATCAAGGACGACCTCACGACGGGTTCGCTGTTCGGCAGCGGGCCGCGCGCCCGGCAGCGGCGGCAGAGCCACGATCTGATCTGGCGGCTCGGGCACCTGCCGGTCCCCCGCGTCTCGGTGCTCGTGGCGAGCAGCCGTGAGGGCGAGAAGGACTACCCGGACACGATGCGGTTCCTCGACGCCGTGCGGCCGCCGATGACCTCGGCGCGGATCATCCTGCCGCGCGGCAGCCACCACTTCACGACGTGGCTGCGGGAGATCGAGCCCGCGATGGAGTGGATGGGCAAGCAGCTCACCTTCCCGCAGGACACGACGCCGGGCGCCCGGCCCAAGCCCGGGCCGAGCACGGCGGGATCGCCTTCGCCCTCGGCCCCGGAGCCGGCCGCGAGCGCGGTGGCGGGTGAGGACGAGGACGACGCCAAGGCCCCGGCCCCGCGGCCGTAGTCGGTCGGCGCGCGGGCCGGGGATCCAGGACGCTCAGTGCTTGAGCTGGGCGTCCAGCCACGTCAGGGTGTCCGGGGTCACCGCGTCCGTGATGTCGGCGTACTCCTCGTGCTTCTTCAGGAACTTCGCCACGTACGGGCAGACGGGCACGATGCGCTTGCCGGCCGCGCGGACGTCGTCGAGGGCTTCGCGGACGAGGATCGCGGCGAGGCCCTGGCCGGCGAACGCGTCGTCGATCTCGGTGTGGAAGAAGACGCGGCGGTCGTCGCGGTCCCGGTAGGCGGTGAAGCCGGCGGGCTTGCCGTCGACCTCGATGGTGTAGCGGTGGCGGGCGTCGACGCGCTGGACTACGGGGGTGGCGGCGGGCTCGGTCATGACCGGGGTCCTCTCGGTGTCGGGTTCCTGCGGGGCGTGAGGGTGGCGTTGGGAAGGACGGGCGCCGGGAGGCGGTCGCCGGGGTAGCCGACGACCTCGCCGAAGCGGTCGGAGGCCTTCTCCCATTCCTCGCGCGCCTCGGCGATGTCCTCGTGGCTGCGGCCGATGAAGTTCCACCACATGACGATCTCCTCGCCGAACGGCGGGCCGCCGAGCAGGATCAGCCGGGCGGTGCCCTCCGTGTCGTTGGTGAGGGTCACGGTGGCGGCGCCGGGCTCCAGGTAGCCCAGCTCGGCGCGCTTCAGGGGCGTACCGGCGAAGGTGACCGCGCCCTCGTCGACGAGCAGTCCGTGCTCGAAGGACGGGTCCACGTCGAGCGTGACACTCGCGCCCGAGGCGAGCAGCAGCTCCGCGCCGAGCAGCGGGCTGTACGTCCGCACGGGCGAGGTGGAGCCCGCGAGGGTGCCGAGGAAGACGCTGACGTCGGCGCCGTCGATCCGCACGCGCTCGGGGACGTGGTGCTGGAAGTCGCGGGCGGTGTGCCGATGCCGGTCCGGCAGGGCGACCCACAGCTGGACGCCGTGCAGCACGGTGGTGGCGGCGGTGGAGACCTCGGAGTGGCTGATTCCGTGGCCGCTGGTCATCAGGTTCAGTTCGCCGGGCCGGACCATGGCGTGCGAGCCGAGGCTGTCGCGGTGCTCGATCTCGCCGCTGAACAGCCAGCTCACCGTCTGCAGTCCGGTGTGCGGATGCGGGGCGACGACCATGCCGCCGGTGTCGCCGACGTCGTCGGGTCCGTAGTGGTCGATGAAGCACCAGGCCCCGATCAGTGTCCGGGCCCGCTGCGGCAGTGTCCGGCGCACGTTCATGGCGCGCGGACCGCCCAGGGGCACCTCCCGTGCGGTGATGACCTCGGCCCGCGGCGCGGCAGGATCCGTGTCCGTGCCGTCTGCGACGCTCATCCTCACCCTCCCACCCTAGCTAGTTTCACATTCAACAATTATGCTTGATCATACGACGCGGGACCCGCCCACGCCAGCAGCGCCGGACAGGTGCCCGACTCACACCACAGGAGAGCGAATTGAGCGACACGGCAACCGGACCCGAGCCGCGCGTCTTCGTCGACAAGCAGAGCCCCAAGGCCTATCACGCGCTGGTCCAGACGTCGGACGCCGTGCGCACGACGGCGGCGGACGCGGGCCTCGACCGCATTCTGGTCGAGCTGGTGAACCTCCGCGTGTCGCAGATCAACGGCTGCGCGTACTGCCTCCACGTCCACACACGCGCCGCGCTGCGGGCCGGCGAGACCACGCAGCGCCTCGGGGTGCTGGCCGCGTGGCGCGACACCGAGGTGTTCACGGAGCGCGAGCGGGCGGCACTGGCCCTCGCCGAGGCCACGACGGCCCCGGCCGACGGCGCCGCGCAGGACGCCGCCTACGCACAGGCCCGCGCGGTCTTCACGGACGACGAACTCTCCGCCGTGGTCTGGGTCGCCATCACCATCAACGCCTTCAACCGCGTCTCGATCCTGAGCAAGCATCCGGTACGGCCGAACCCGGCACCGTGACAGGCCGGGAGCAGCGCCCGAGCCGGTCGGCACGCGGGCGGCGAGCTACCGGCCCCTCCTCGCGCCCACTCACCCGCTCGTCGCCTCACGCGGGCGTCAGGCCAGCCGGAGGCGATGCCGAAAGCGCATGGCAGGCCTGCGGAATACGCGCTGGTGCGATGCGGTGTCGTCGGGTGAGGATCGGGGCGTGGACGAGAAGAGCACGCAGAACGAGAAGCAGAAGCAGTCCCGGCTCACGCACATCGCCGCGCCTGAGGGCGTCGCGCCGGGGACCGGGTACACCCAAGTCGTCAGCGGCACGGGGAAGTTGATCGCGGTCTCGGGGCAGATCGCCGTGGACGAGAAGGGGGAGCTGGTCGGCGAGGGGGACGCCGGCGCGCAGGCCCGCCAGGTCTTCGAGAACCTGAACCGCTGCCTCGCGGCGGCCGGCGCGACCTTCGACGACGTCGTCAAGCTCACCTTCTACGTGACGGACGTGGCCCACCTCCCCGCGGTGCGGGTGGCGCGCGACGCGTACGTGGACGTGGAACGCCCGCCCGCCAGCACGGCGGTTCAGGTGGCGGCGCTGTTCCGGCCCGAGCTGCTGCTCGAGGTGGAGGCGTGGGCGCTGGTGCCCTGAGGCTCCACACGCTCGCGTACGTGGAGATGGCCCTCCCCCGGCTTCCCCGGGAGCGGGGGGAGGATCTCCGTCAGGGCGAAGCCCGCCTTCTCCGCGACGCGGCAGGAGGCGGGGTTGCCCTCGTTGTGGATCAGCTGGACGCGGGTCAGGGCGGGAGTGGTGAACGCCCAGTCGGTGAGCAGGGCGACGGCGCGGCCGGCCAGGCCGCGCCCTCGTGCCGGTGCGCCGATCCAGTAGCCGACCTCGGCCACCGGGCCGGTCCCGCCGGGGCGTTTGACGACCGCGTGACCGGCCACCTCCCCGTCCGCGACGACGGCGAAGCAGAACCGCTCCCCCGTCCCCCGTGACGCGTTCTGCTCGGCGATCCACCGCCGCGCGCCCGCCGTGTCGGTGACGCGGTGCGTCGTCCAGCGGCGCAGCGCGTCGTCGTCCATCAGGGCGGGCAGCACGGCGGCGTCGGCCGACTCCCAGGGGCGCAGGGTCAGGTCCCCGGAGCCGAGTACAAGTGTGTCCGTGTTCATGTGCCGGTTGCCGCCCCTTGACTGTCGTGCCGTGTGCCGCGCGCCGTCGCGCGTGCTGGGGCGCAGCGTAACGACGCCACCCAAGTGGCGGCGCGCCCGGGTGACTTGACGATGGCTTGAAGGGCCATCCATTTCCTGTTCCATGAGTGTTCTCCGCGCCGTCCCTGACGCCGTCGGGCGCCGTCCCTAGGGTCCCTTGAGGGTTTGTGAGGAAGGGACTCATGGAGACACCAGAGGCGTCCGCGGCGATACGGGCCCGGGGCATCACCAAGACGTTCGGCGACGTGGTCGCCCTCGACGGCGTCGACCTGGACGTGGCCCGAGGGCAGATCCACGGGCTCGTGGGACCCAACGGCGCGGGCAAGACCACGCTGCTCGGCCTGTTGCTCGGGCTCGCGCTCGCCGACGAGGGACACCTCGACATCCTCGGCACGCCGGTCGGCCGGACGCTCGCCGTGGGCGACGGCGTCGCAGGGTTCGTGGACGGACCCGGTCTGTACCCGTCGCTGACCGCGCGCCAGAACCTCCGCGCCCTGGCCGCCCTGCGCGGCGGCCCCGCCCGGCCCGCCGACGTGGACGACGTGCTCGCGGAGGTCGGTCTGACGGACGTCGCCGACGACCGCACGCGCGGCTTCTCGCTCGGGATGCGGCAACGGCTCGGTCTGGCCGCCGCGTTGCTGACCCGTCCCCGGCTGCTCGTCCTCGACGAGCCCGCGAACGGCCTCGACCCGGCCGGCAAGCGCCAGGTGCACGGTGTGCTGAAACGGCTGGCCCGCGAGGGGGTCGCCATCGTGCTGTCGAGCCACCGCATGGACGACCTGGAGGCGCTCTGCTCCGAGGTGACGATCCTCGCCGCCGGACGCGTCGTGTTCTCCGGCCCCCTCGCCAAACTGGCCGCCGAGAACCGCGAACTCGACTACCGGCTGCGCACCCCGGACCCGGACCGGGCCCGCGCGCACGCCGCCGAGGTGCCCGGCGTCCGGCTGCGCACCGATCGACACATCGGCCAGGACCCCGAGGTGCTGTTCGTCGGCGCCCGGACGGAGGCCCTCGACGCGCTCGTCGCCCGCTGCGTCCGCGACGGCGTCGCCGTACGGGAGCTCGCGCCCGTCGTCTCCCCGCTGGAGGCGGCCTTCCTCGCCCTCACCACGACCGACCCGGACAGCGGACCGGTGGACGCCCCGACCGAGGAGGCCGGCCGATGAGTGCCGTCGCGCTCGCCCCCGACAACGTTGCCGCACCCCAGCCCGCCCTGTTCCTGCGGGGCCTGCGCTTCGAATGGGTCAAGCTGCTCTCGCAGTGGCGCATCCGGCTGCTGCTCCTGGCCTGCTGGATCGCACCGGCGCTGTTCGTCGCGGCGGTCTCCGCGCAGGGCACACTGCCCACCGACACCCTGTTCGGCCGCTGGATGCACGCCTCGGGCTGGGCGGGCCCACTGGTGATCCTCGGATTCGCCGGCTCGTGGGCGCTGCCGCTGCTGACCTCTCTCGTGGCCGGTGACGTGTTCGCCGCCGAGGACCGGCTCGGCACCTGGCGGCACCTGCTCGTCGCGGTGCGCTCGCCCCGGCGGATCTTCGCGGCGAAGACGCTCGCCAGCCTCGGCGTGCTCCTGCTGCTCGTGGCGGGACTGGCCTGTTCCAGCGTGCTCGGCGGCCTCCTCGCGGTCGGGAACCAGCCGCTGGTCGGCCTCGACGGGCACCAGCTCGCCCCCGGCGACGCCGCGCTGCGGGTACTGCTCGCCTGGCTCTGCGCGCTCGCCCCGACGCTCGCCCTCGCCGGCGTCGGCCTCCTCGGCTCCGTGGCCCTCGGCCGCTCTCCCATGGGCCTGCTGCTGCCCGCGCTCGTCGCGCTCGTGACGCAGCTCGCGCAGATGCTTCCGGTGCCGGTCGCCGTGCGCGCGGCGCTGCCCGGCTACGCCTTCATCTCCTGGAGCGGCCTGTTCGCGGCCCCCGTGCAGCTCGCCCCGCTCCTCACCGGCGTCCTCGTCGCGCTGATCTGGGCGCTGGCGGCGACCGTGCTCGCGTACGTCCTGTTCGTGCGGCGGGACTTCACGGACCTGAGCTACGACGGTGCGGGCCGCCGCGCGATCACCCTGGGCGCGCTGCCGCTGGCCGGGCTGCTCGCCGTCTCGGTGGCCGCCGTCGCCGCGGCGAGTCCCGCCTCGGGCTCGGGGATCACACAGGCGAAGGTCGAGCGGTCCGTGGCCGTGGCGTTCGGCCATCTGTACCGGACGCAGACCGAGCAGCTGCACCGTCCCGCGGTCACCGAGGCGCAGCTGAAGGCCTCCGCCGCCTGCTCGAAGGGCGGCGTACGGGACGGCGCCGAGGGCGCGGGCAACGACTGGCGCTGCGTCGTCTCCTGGCATCTGCCCGGGCTGCGGGCCACCGGCTCGGCGATCTACCAGCTCGACGTCACACCCGACGGACGGTACGTGGCGGACGGCGACGGGCCGAAGGAAGTGAACGGCTACTTCCTGGTGCGCACCCCCGAGGGCGACGCCGCCAACCCCCTGTGGCAGTTCGACGGCAACGTCGAACTGCTCTCCGCCGGCCCCTGACCCGGACTCCCGCGCCGACCCCGAACCAGCCACCTCCCACACCCCTCGAAACCCTTGAATCCCTCGACCCCTGAAGGGACAACCATGCAGGTGACACGTCGTCGTCGGGCTGTGGAGAGAGGCCGGTCCGGTCTCCCACGCAGACCCGCCGGCCGTCGCACCCCCTTGGTCCTCGCGGGCATCTGCGCCCTCGCCCTCGCCGCGACCGGCACCGCGCTGGCCTCGACCACGCCGTTCGGCGAGGACCGGGTCGGCCAGGTCACCGACCGCGGCCAGGTCGTCTCCGCCGACCAGTACATCGACCCGTACGGCGAGCGGCTCGTCATCGACAACGGCAAGATCATGTCGTCGACCGTGAGCCCGGACGGGAAGCACCTCGCCGCGTCCCTCGCCGACGGCGGCTCCGCGCTCGGCATCGTCGACCTCGACGACTGGAAGGTGCGCCAGCTCGTCGGCAGCGGCGCCGCGTCCAAGCCCCGGATCGCGTCGAACGAGGTGGGCCAGGAAGGGCCCACGTACTCGCCGGACGGGAAGCAGCTGTGGCTCGGCCAGACCGACGGCTACACGCGGTTCACCGTGGCCGACGACGGTTCGGTCACCGATCCGACCACGATCAGGCTCCCGGTCGACGGGACCAAGCACGCGCTCGTCGCCGAGCCCGTCTTCTCGGCCGACGCGTCCACCGTGTACGCGGCGGTCAACGGGCAGAACAAGGTGGTCGCGCTCGACGCGGCCACCGGCGCGGTGAAGCAGTCCTGGGCCGTGGGCAACGCACCGCGCGACATGGTGCGCGTCGGCGACAAGCTGTACGTGAGCAACGAGGGCGGGCGTCCGGCCCGGCCCGGCGACAGCACCATCAACTCGTACGGCACCCAGGTTCCCGCCGACCAGCGGACCGCCGCGACGACGACCGGCACGGTCAGCGTGATCGACCTGGCCCACCCGTCCGCGGACACCGCGAGCATCGACGTGGGGCTGCACCCGACGGCGCTGTACGCGAAGAAGGGCGCGCTGTTCGTCACGAACACGGCCACCAACGACGTGTCGGTCATCGACACGGCGAAGGACAAGGTCGTGCAGACGATCGCCACCCAGCCGTGGCCGGAGGCCCAGGTCGGCTACGAGCCGGACGCGGTGACGCTCACCGACGACGGGCACCTCCTCGTGACGCTGGGCCGGGCCAACGCGGTCGCCGTCTACCGGTACACGAGCGCGCAGGAGCCGGTCGATTACGTGGGGCTGATCCCGACGGACTACTTCCCGTCCGAGATCACGACCGTCGGCGACCAGGTGGTCGTCTCCAACACCCGCGGTGTCGACGCCCGGCGTCCGACCACGGCGGCCGGTCACGGCACGCACGACACGACGTCGAGCCTCACCCGGTTCGCGCTGCCGAGCGACAAGACGGTCAAGTCGCTGACGGGCAAGGTGTTCCGGCAGAACGGCTGGACGCGCGGCGCCGTCAGCAAGGCGACCGCGGGCCGCACCCCGAAGCCGGTGCCGGTCCCGGCGCGGCTCGGCGATCCGTCGACGATCAAGCACGTGTTCCTGATCGTGAAGGAGAACCGCACCTACGACCAGGTCTTCGGCGACGTCGAGAAGGGCGAGGGCGATCCCGCGCTCGCCCAGTTCGGCGAGAACGTGACGCCGAACCAGCACGCCATGGCCGAGCAGTTCGGCCTGTACGACAACACGTACGACATCGGCACGAACTCGGCCGAGGGCCACAACTGGCTCATGCAGGCCGACAATCCGGAGTACACGGAGTCCTCGGCGGGTGCGTACAAGCGCAGTTACGACACCGAGGACGACGCGCTCGGGCACCAGCGCACCGGGTTCATCTGGACCGGGGCGCAGGCGGCCGGGAAGTCGGTGCGCAACTACGGCGAGTTCCAGCAGTTCCTGACGAAGCCGGCCGGCGCGAGCTGGCAGAACCTGTACTGCGACGCGAAGAACATGCGGGCCACGGGCGCCGACACCGCCTACGACCTGGTGTCGTCCTCGCCGATCCCGTCACTCGACGAGGTGTCGGAGCACGGCTTCGCGAAGTTCGACACCGCCGTGCCGGACATCTACCGGGCCGAGATCTGGAAGCGTGACTTCGAGAAGAACGGGCCGAAGAACCTCAACATGTTCTGGCTGTCCAGCGACCACACCGGCGGGCCCGCGGGCGCGGCGGCGCAGGTCGCGGACAACGACCTGGCGACCGGCCGGATCGTCGACGCGATCTCGCACAGCAAGTACTGGAAGGACTCCGCGATCTTCGTGGTCGAGGACGACTCCCAGGCGGGCCTGGACCACGTGGACGGGCACCGGGCGCCGGTGCAGATCATCAGCCCGTACGCGCGCCGCGGCGTCGTCGACAGCCGCTACTACACGCAGATCACGATGATCCGCACGATCGAGCAGATCCTCGGGATCCACCCGATGAACCAGAAGGACAGCGCGGCCACGCCGATGCGCGGGGCGTTCACCCAGCACCCCGACCTCACGCCGTTCACCGCGCTGCCGAACCGGACGCCGCTGACCGACGGCCTGAAGACGCCGCCGTCCTGCGGTCCGGACACCCCGGCCGCGCAGAACCCGTCGGCGGCCGCCGTGCCCACGCTGAAGGTGCCCGCGGAGCGTCGTGAGCTGGCGGCGACCTGGGACCGCTGGAAGGCGAAGCAGCGGCTGACCGGCCCGAACGCCACTCCGGACTTCGCGAACCCCGCGCAGATGAACCACTTCACGTGGTACGAGACGCACGGGTGGAAGAAGCCGTACCCGGGTGAGAGCAAGCTGTACGCGCCGAAGGACGTGCCGGGCGCGTTCCTCCCCTCGGCGGAGCACGACGGCTGATCCGCCGGGCCGAGCCGCGGGGGCGGTGGCGCCGGGACTCCCCCAGTGTCACCGCCCCTGCTTCTCCGTCTTCTCCGACTTCTCCGGCTTCTCCGGCTTCTCCGGCTTCTCCGGCTTCTCCGGGCAGTGGGTTCCGCTGTAGATCGTGGGCATGCAGCGGTTGCAGTGGATGCACAGGGAGGGGGTCGTGCGGTCGCGGGCGATGCGTTCGACGAGGTCGGGTTCGCGCAGCAGGGCGCGGGCCATGGCCACGAACTGGAAGCCCTCCTTCATGGCCCGTTCCATGGTGTCGAGGCTCGTGATGCCGCCGAGCAGGGTGAGCGGGAGGTCGAGCGCCGCCCGGAAGCGGCGCGCGTGTTCCAGGAGGTACGCGTCCTCGTACGGGTACGTGCGCAGAAAGCGGTCCCCGAAGAGGCGGATGCCGAGCCGCTGCGGCGCCGGGAACTGGGCGGCGAACTCCTTCAGCGGGGCGTCGCCGCGGAAGAGGTACATCGGGTTGAGCAGGGAGCTGCCGGCGGTGAGCTGGAGGGCGTCGAGGCCGCCGTCGTCCTGGAGCCAGCGGGCGACCTGGAGGGACTCGTCGACGCCGAGGCCGCCGGGCACTCCGTCCTTCATGTTGAGTTTGGCGGTGATGGCGATGCGGTCGCCGACGGCGTCGCGGACGGCGCGGGCGATGCCGCGGGTGACCTCGGCGCGGTGGGCGAGGCTGCCGCCGTAGCGGTCGGTGCGGCGGTTCAGCTTGGGGCTGAGGAAGGCGCTGGCCAGGTAGTTGTGGCCGAAGTGGAGTTCGACGGCGTCGAATCCGGACTCGACGGCGAGCCGGGCGGCGTCCGCGTGGGCCCGGGTGACCCGGACGATGTCCTCGGCGGTCGCCGCCCGGGTGCGGCGCAGGCTGACGGGGCTGAACCGGCTCTGCGGCGCGAGGGCGGGCAGCCCGGTGGAGGAGGCGTCGGCGACGGGTCCTGCGTGGCCGAGCTGGGCGCAGGCTGCGGCGCCCTCGGCGTGCACGGCGTCGGTGAGGCGCCGCAGTCCGGGGACGGCTTCCGGGCGCATCCAGATCTGGCGGCGTTCGGTGCGGCCCTCCGGGGCGACGGCGCAGTAGGCGACGGTCGTCATCGCGATGCCGCCCGCGGCGTGGCGGCGGTGGAACTCGACGAGGTCGTCGGTGACGAGCGCGTCGGGGGTCATGCCTTCGAAGGTGGCGGCCTTGACGACGCGGTTGCGCAGGGTGAGGGGGCCCAGGCGGGCGGGCGCGAGCGGGTCGGGCACCGGGCGGGGGCTCGGGTCGGGCATGCGGGTCAACCTCCTGACGCGTCAGGCGAGTTGGACGGAGCCGAAGTGCGGCACGGCATGACAGCACGCCGCGCCGCACTTTTCCATCGTCGTGTCCCGGCGGCCGGGACCGCCGACGCCGCCGGCCGCTCCCGTCAGCTGTCGAAGAGGCCCTTGAGGGTGCGCTCGCGCGAGGCGCGTACATGGTCGCGGGCCGCGGTGGCGGCGGCCTCGGGGTCGCCGGCGACGATGGCGGCGGCCAGGGCCTCGTGCTCGGCCTGGATCATGCCGAAGTCCTCGACCTTGCGGCGCAGCCAGTCGACGCGGCCGACGATCGGCTCCAGGGTCTCGGCCAGCAGCTTGTTGCCCGCGAGGGCGGTGATCTCCTCGTGGAGGCTGGAGTTCGCGTCGTGCACGGCGGAGGCGTCCCCGGCGCCCGCCGCGTCCCCGGCCCGTTCGGTGGCGGCCGAGAGCCGGGTCGGCGCGCCCTCGGCGACGCGCTCGGCGGCCTGCCGCGCGGCGAGGACCTCGAGGGCCTCGCGCAGGTCGTACAGCTCGGAGACCTGGCGGCGGTCGAGGGTGCGCACGACCACGCCGCGGGTGGGCAGGTGCTCGACGAGGCCCTCGTGGTGCAGGATGCGCAGCGCCTCGCGGACCGGCAGCCGGGACACCTTGAACTGCTGGGCGAGTTCCTGCTCGACGAGGCGGGTGCCGGGCGGCAGCGTGCCGTCGTAGATGCTGTTGCGCAGGTGTTCGCGGACGATGTCGCGCAGCGGCTTCTTGTTGCGGTACAGCTTCGAGGACGATGAGGACGAAGTCGTCACGGGTCTCTGCTCACACTCGTTCGACGGACCGGGGGTGCCAGTCTGGGCCTGACGGGCCTGTCTTCGCCAGGCCGGGGGGCGCGGTGCGGGCTCGGTTCAGCCGCCTGCGGGCGCATTCAGGGTGTCGAGGACGAGGGCGGCGGCGCTGGGGACGGGCTCGACGATGTCCACGAGGCCGAGCGCGGCGAGCCGGCGGGCGGCGTCGCTGAGCGGGCCGCCCGCGATGATCACGGCCTCGGCGCCGTCCCGGTCGACGCAGGCGCGGACGGCGCCGGCGAGCTCCTCGTACTGCTGGTCGGCGGAGGCGGCGAGCAGGAGCGGGTCGGAGGGGGTGAGGCGGACGCCGGTGAAGGCGGCGGCGTGGCCGTGCCGGGCGACGAGTTCGGTGAGCGAGTCGACGAGCAGCGGGGTGCTGGTCGCCATGCCGAAGGCGCGGCCCCCGGCGGCGGCCGCGTGGACGGAGGCCTGGCCGATGCCGATGACGGGGACGTCGATCTCGTCGGCGAGGCGGTCGCGGGCGGGGTCGCCGATGGCGGCGACGATCACGGCGGCGACGGGCGGGGCGCCGGTGTCGGCCAGCCGGTCGCGGACGGTGTCGACGACGTGCTGGGCGGACTCCTTGAGGGTGATCGGGTCGGTGATCATCGAGGGGCCCTGCCCGGCGGTGCGGCTCTCCACCGTGATTCCCGCGGGGGCCAGGTGGTTCCGGGCCAGCTCGGCCATCATCGAGGTCGTGCCCCGGTTGGTGTTGGGGTTGACGAGCAGGACGGTCCGGGTTCCGGTGTGCGGCGCGTGCGGGGGCAACGGAGGGGCCCTTTCGTTGGGCGCCCGAGCGGGCTCGGGCGTGGGGTGACGTGAGCGTCCCATGATGACGGCGGGGTCGGCGGGGAGGCCGGGCGGGCCCGGCCTCCCCGTGCGGCGCCCGGGTTACTCGCCGAGGTCGAGCAGGCGGTCCGGGGCCATGAAGTGGGTGCAGTGCGCGCCGAAGTGGACGAACTTGGCGCCGGCGCCGTAGTGCAGGGCGGTCTAGACGGCGCGCGGGTTCATCCTTCCGGAGGCGAGGACGCTCAGCGCGCGGTTGGCGTCGGCAATACGGGCCTTGGAGATGAGTTGACATGCTCCTCGCCCTGAAGGGCGGGGATTCTGGCCTTCCGTGACTGGTTGCCGTGCACGCTATGCGGCACGGTTTCCGGTCGGGAATCCGTGGCTTCCTGTTTCTTCGCGCTGCGCCAGAACGGGTTCTGGTCTTACCTGCGCTCCGCAGGCCGATGCCGCCAGTCCGGCGGCCTGTCTGATGTTGAGTGCGGCGTTGATGTCCCGGTCGTGGCGGGTGCCGCAGGCACTGCAGGTCCATTCCCGCACCTTGAGGGGTTTGGGTCCATCTTTGGTGCCGCAGGTGGAGCAGGTCTGGCTGGTGGGTTCGAAGCGGCCGACCTTGATCAGGGTGCGGCCGTACCGCTCGGCCTTGTATTTCAGCATGCCGAGGAACGATGCCCATCCGGCGTCGTGGACGGATTTGGCCAGCCTGGTGCGTGCCAACCCCACTACCGACAGGTCCTCCACGGCGATCGCTTGGTTCTCGCGGATCAGGCGGGTGGAGAGCTGGTGGTGGAACTCACGGCGTGCGTCGGTGACGACTGCGTGGGCGCGGGCGACCTTCCGGCGGGCCTTGGCCCGGTTCTTCGATCCCTTCTGTTTGCGGGACAGTTCCCGCTGGGTCTTCTTCAGTTTCTTCTCCGCGCGGCGAAGGAACCGCGGGGAGTCGATCTTCTCGCCGGTGGACAGGACCGCGAAGTGGGTGAGGCCGAGGTCGATACCGATGGTGGCCTCGGTCTCGGGCATCCGGGCCTGGTCGGCAGCGGGGTCGGTGTCGATGACGAACGAGGCCAAGAACCTTCCCGCCGCATCCTTGACCACGGTGACCGAGGACGGGGTGGCGGGCAGGGTGCGGGACCACTTCACCGTCACCGCGCCGATCTTCGGCAGGTTCAGCCGGCCCGCGTGATCGATGCTCCAGCGTGCGTTGGCGGTGAACCGGATCGACTGCCGGTGATCCTTGCGGGACTTGAAACGCGGCGCACCCTGTCTCGGACCCCTGCGGGTGCCTTTGAGGGAGGCGAAGAAGTTGCGGTAGGCGGTCTCGGCGTCGCGCAGGGACTGCTGGAGCACCACCGCGGACACCTCACTCAACCACGCCCGCTCCGCCGTCCGCTTCGCCTGCGTGATCAGCTTCTTCGACAGGTCACCGGCCGTCGGAAACGCCCGCCCGGCCTCTCGGGCTTCCTCGCGGGCGCGCACCGCGTCGTTGAACACGACACGGGCGCACCCGAACGCCCTGGCTAACGCGGCCTGCTGGGCGGTGTTCGGGTACAGCCTGAAGGTGTACCGGAGTTGCATGACGATCACACTAAGCAACGCGAAACCGTGCCGTCGCCGGGAACACGCGAGCGACATGTCACCCTCACGCAGCAAGTCCGGCTCCGCCGGAAAGCCACCGCGACGCTCCGCGTCGTCACCACCAAACTCGCTTCACCCCCGGCCTGAAGTCCGGAGCACTGCGAATCAATCCCGGCAGCTGAGAAAGAAGATGCCGGCGCCGGCGCCGTAGACGGCCTCGCTCCAGGACAGGTCGTCCAGCATGGTCAGCTTCGCGAAGCCGACGTTGACGCGGTCCATCCAGGCGATGACGTAGACGATCGTGATGAAGGGGACGGTCCGCAGGACGACCCGCCGGAAGACGCGGTCGCGGTGCCGCGGGTCCAGGGGTGCGGTGCGGGAGTTCGGTGTGTGCTCGGCCATGCCCTGCTACCACCTTTTCTCCGCGGAGTACTCCGCGGATCGCTCCGGGGAAGCGGAAGGAAGAAGTGCGCGCGGGCCGGCGCCGGGCGTCCGGGGACGCGGGGGCGGGCCGGCGGCCGCGCGAGAGGATGGTGGGCCGGCAGGCCGAAGGGTCCCGGCGGGCGAGGGTGGGCCGGCCGGACGCTTCGGCGAGGGCGTCACTGGCCCCGACCGGGACGCCGGAGATCCTGGCGTCGCTGCGACCGGGCGGGGCAACTCCCGACTGTGGGGCCTCGGGTTCCGGGGCGTCAAGAGCCGTGCGGGAACAAGCCCCAGCGCCGGAATCGAGCCTTCCGACGCCCGGTTCGGCTCCCGTGCGGGGCGGCCCGGCACACGCGTCCGGCGGGACGGCGCCGTCGTCACGGAGCCGCCCCGCACGGAAGCGGAACCAGATGTCGGACCCTTCTCAGACCCCGGTGACCACCAACTGGTCGGCGACGACGACGCCGTCGTGCAGGACGGTGCGGTCGGTGCCGCGGTCCATGACGGCGCTGCTCGGGGTCTCGCCGTCGACCAGGAGGAGGTCGGCGCGGTCGCCCGCCGCGAGTCCGGGCCGGTCGGCGATCCCCTTCAGGCGGGGCACGTCGTGGTCCATGATCGAGGCGCCGCCGAGGGTGGCGACGGCCAGCGACATCTCGATGAGGTCGTCGCGCCGGTAGTTGTTGGTGAAGGCGAGCTGCCAGGTGCGGTCGAGCATGTCGCAGTTGCCGTACGGGCTCCAGTAGTCGCGCTGGCCGTCCTCGCCGAGGCCGACGCGGACGCCCGCCTCGGTGAGGTCGGCGAGGGACAGCTGGTTGCTGACCGAGGGCGCCACGGTGGCCATGGCGACGTCGAGTTCGGCGAACTCGTCGATGAGGCGGCGGCTCACGGACTCGCTGATCGAGCCGAGTTCGTAGGCATGGGAGAGGGTCACCTGGCCCTGCATGCCGAGGGCGCGGGTGCGCTCCAGGATGAGGTCGGTGGAGAACACGCCTAGGTGGCCGGGCTCGTGGAGGTGGATGTCGACCTCGACCTGGTACTTCTCGGCGAGGCCGAAGACGATGTCGAGGTGCTGCTTGGGGTCCTTGTCCAGGGAGCAGGGGTCGATGCCGCCCATGACGTCGGCGCCCGCCTTCAGCGAGGCCTCCAGGTAGTCGACGGTGCCCTTCTCCCGCAGGATGCCGGCCTGCGGGAAGGTCATGATCTGGACGTCGGCGCGGCCCGCGAACTTCTCCTTCGCGGCCACGACGGCGTCGAACTTCTCCAGCTTGCAGTCCACGTCGACCTGCGCGTACGAGCGCACCCGGGTGGTGCCGCGGGCGATCATGCGCTCCAGGGTGCCGGCGACGCGCTCGTCCAGCGGGACCTCCGCCGTGCGCCAGTTCTCGCGGTCGTTCATCGTCATCGTCCACACGCCGGGGCCGCCGGTGTGCGGGCGGAACGGCAGGCCGATGCGGGTGGAGTCCAGGTGGACGTGAACATCGCTGAAGGAGGGCAGCAGGAGCCGGCCGCGGCCCTCGACGACCTCGCCGGCCGAGGCGGCCGCCGGGTCGTGGGGGCGGATCGCGGCGATGCGGGTGCCGGACAGTTCGACGTCGCTGCGCTCGCCGCCCCAGGGGCGGACGTCACGGATCAGCACGGATGTCACCTTTCTTCGATGTCGATGTCGATGTGGTGGCAGGCGGGGCTGCCGGCCGGCACCTCGTCGGCGCAGCGGCTCGCGCTCTTCTCGTCGAGGGTGAGGCGCAGCGGGCAGCGCGAGCGGAAGACGCAGCCGGACGGCGGGTTCGCGGGGCTCGGCAGGTCGCCGGCGAGGCGGACGCGTCCGCTGCGGTCGGCGTCCGGGTCGGCCTGCGGCACGGCGGACAGCAGGGCCTGCGTGTACGGGTGGCGGGGGTTGTCGAAGACCTCGCGGGTGTCGCCGTGCTCCATGATCCTGCCGAGGTACATGACGGCGACGCGGTGCGCGAAGTGCTTGACGACGGACAGGTCGTGGGCGATGAACAGGTACGCGACGCCGGTGTCGCGCTGGATGTCCTCGAGCAGGTTGATGACCTGGGCCTGCACGGACACGTCGAGCGCGGAGACCGGCTCGTCGCAGATGATCAGCTTCGGGTCCAGGGCGAGGGCTCGGGCGATGCCCACGCGCTGCTTCTGGCCGCCGGAGAACTCGTGCGGGAAGCGGTTGTAGTGGTCGGGGCGCAGTCCGACGCGGTCCATCAGGTCGCGGACGGTGGCCTTGATGCCGGTCGGCGGGTTGATGCGCTGGGCGAGCAGCGGCGCGGCGATGGCGCTGCCGACGGACTGGCGCGGGTTGAGCGAGGACGACGGGTTCTGGAACACCATCTGGACGCGCCGGCGGTAGTCCTGGAGGTCGCCGCGGCGCAGCTCGGATATCTCGCGGCCGTCGAGCTTGATGCTGCCGGAGGTGGGTTCGAGCAGCCGCATCAGGAGGCGTCCGGTGGTGGACTTGCCGCAGCCGGACTCCCCCACCAGGCCGAGGGTCTGGCCGGCGCCGACGGAGAAGCTGACGTTGTCGACGGCCTTGACGACGCCGCCCGAGCGGAAGGCGCTCGTACGGGTCGGGAAGTGCTTGGTCAGGTCGGTGACCTGGAGCAGCGGGGTCGTGGTCATCGGGCCACCTCTCGGGCCGGTGCCGCGACGGTCAGGTGGCAGCGCGACGGGTGGATGTCGGGCCCGGTGAGCGCCGGGCGGCTGGTGGCGCAGGCCGCGTCGGGCACGCGGTGCGCCTCGGGGCAGCGGTCGGCGAAGAGGCAGCCCTCGGGCAGGGCGAGCAGCGAGGGCGGGAAGCCCGGGATGGGCCGCAGCCGCTCGGACTGCCCGGTGAGGGACGGCATCGACGCCAGCAGGCCCTGGGTGTAGGGGTGTTGCGGGTCCTTGAAGAGGTCGGAGACGGTGGCGCGCTCCACGCACTCGCCGCCGTACATGACCACGACCTGGTGGCAGACCTCGGCGACGACGCCGAGGTCGTGGGTCACCATGATCACCGAGGTGCCGGTCTCCCTCTGGAGTTCGGCGAGCAGGTCCAGGATCTGCGCCTGCACGGTGACGTCGAGGGCGGTGGTGGGCTCGTCGGCGATGAGGAGTTCCGGCTCGCAGACCAGGGCCATGGCGATCATGGCGCGCTGGCGCATGCCGCCGGAGAACTCGTGCGGGTAGGCCGAGTAGCGCTTCCTGGGGTCGGGGATGCCGACGCGGCCGAGCATGTCGACGGCGACGGCGGCCGCGGCCTTCTTGGACACCTGGTTGTGCACCCGGTAGGCCTCGGCGATCTGCGTCCCGACCGGGTAGAAGGGGTGCATCGCGGAGAGCGGGTCCTGGAAGATCATGGCGATCTTCTTGCCGCGGTAGGCGCGCATCTGCGCCTCGGTCAGCGGGTTGAGGTCCGTGCCGTCGAGCAGGATCTGCCCGCTCACCCGGGCGGAGGTGTCCTTCAGCAGGCCCATCAGGGCCTGGCTCGTGACGGTCTTGCCGGAGCCGGACTCGCCGACGATGCCGACGGTCTCGCCGCGGGCCAGGGTGAGGTCCATCCCGTTGACGGCGTGCACGAGGCCGTCGTCGGTCGGGAAGGTGACCCGCAGGTCGCGGATCTCCAGCATGGGGGTGGGTGTCGTGGTCATCAGTTGACCCTCACTCGCGGGTCGATGACCGCGTAGGCGGCGTCGACCACGACGTTGGCGACGATGATGAAGAAGGCGGCCATCATGGTGATGGCCATGGTCACGGGCAGGTCGCCGGACTGGGCGGCGTGCACCGCGGTGAAGCCGATGCCGGGGACGGAGAAGATCTGCTCGGTCAGGACGGCGCCGCCGAGCAGCAGCCCGATGTCGAGGCCGAGCATGGTGACGACGGGCGTGATGCCGGCCCGGGCGCCGTGCCGGAAGACGATCTTGGGCCGGGACAGGCCCTTGGCGCGGGCGGTGCGCATGAAGTCCTCGCCGAAGGTCTCCAGCATGTTGCTGCGGGTGACGCGGATGTACTGGGCGCTGAACAGGACGGCGAGCGCCACCCACGGCAGCAGGTAGTTGAGGACCCAGCCGCCGGGCCCGGCGGGCCCGAACGGCGAGGTGATCTCGTTGGTGGTGAACGGCAGGACGTGCAGCGTGCTGACGAAGAACAGCAGGAGCAGCAGGCCGGTCACCGGGATGGGCAGGGACACGCCGACGGAGGCGGCACCGACGACGACCTTGTCGGTGAACTTCCCCTTGCGCAGCGCGGCGAGCATGCCGAGGCCGACGCCGACGACGGTCCACAGGACGATCGCGCCGACGGCCACGGACAGGGTGTACGGCAGGGCTCGCGCGATGATCGCGGTGACGTTCTCGTTGGTCTGGAACGACTTGCCGAGGCAGGGCCATTCGCACAGGGTCTGGCTGCCGGGGGCACCGACCCACCGGCCGTGCAGCAGGCCCGTCATGTAGTCGACGTACTGGGACAGGAACGGCTGGTCCATCCCGAGGGCGACACGGGCCTGGGCGACACGCTCAGGGGTGCACTCCTGGCCGCAGGCCGCCGCGGCCGGGTCCGCCGGACCGAGCTGGAACAGGCTGAAGGTCACGAAACTGATGACGATCAGCAGGGCGATCATCGCGGCGAAGCGCCGCAGCAGGAATCTGGTCATGGTCTCGTCAGTTCGCTCGTCGGTTCGTCAGTTCGTCACTTCTCGACGCCGACGGTCGACAGGTCGATCGAGCCGAAGAAGTAGCCGACCTGCGCACCGCGGATCTTGGAACCGACGACGCTGTTGGTGAAGGAGCGGGTCAGCGGGACCAGCGGGTAGTCCTGCATGATCTTGTCGAAGAGGCCGGCCCACTTCTTGCCGAGCTCCTCGCTGGTGCCGTTGGCGCCGCGCAGCTCGTACAGCTCCTTGGAGAGCTTCTTGTCGTAGTAGCGCGGGATGTTGGAGAACCCGTAGGTCTTGCCGTCGATGCTCGGGCCGATGTTGGGGTCGATCGTGGTGCGGACCGAACCGCTGTCGGCGCCACCGCACCAGCCGCTGCGCGCGATGTCGGGCATCTGCTCACCGGCGAGGATCGTGTAGTAGTTCGCCGCCGGGATGGGCCGCAGCTGGAGGTCGATGCCGATGGCCTTCAGGTTCTGCTGGAGCGTGTTGCCCATGCTCTTGTAGCGCGGGGTGGCGTCGGCGTAGCCGTACACGAGCTTCTTCGGGAAGTCCTTGCCCTTGAGGAGCTTCTTGGCCTCCTCGGGGTTCGGCTTGCCGGCCGGGTCGAGGGCGGTGTGCTGCTCGACGTAGCCGCGCTGCGCGTCGTTGATGTACGACTGGGTCAGCTGGCCGAAGCGGTTGCCGCCGTACTGGACCTGGATCGCCTTGCGGTCGATGGCTATCGCGATGGCCTTGCGGACCTGCGGGTCCTTGATGGTCTCGGTGTTGAGGTTCAGCACGTCGGTGCAGCCGAGGAGGCCGGCGGCGGTGCGCTTCTTCACGTCGGGCTGGTTCAGCTTCGAGGCGTCGGAGGCCTGGAGGCCGCCCTGGCTGTCGAGGGTGATCGCCGTCGGGTCGGAGTCGGCGAGCAGCTGCTGGCTGATGGTCGCCTGCGCCGTGGAGAGGCTGAAGGTGAACGTGTCGGGCAGGGCGGGCCGGTTGGGGTCGGTCGCCGCGTCCCACTGGTCGTTGCGGACCAGCTTCATGGTGCGCCCGCGCTCGTACGACTTGATCTTGTACGGGCCCGAGGAGACCGGGTGGTTGGTGTAGTCGAGCTTGGTGTCCTTCGACTTGGGCACCGGCGCCGTGTTGGAGCGGGAGACCAGGGCGGGGAACTCGGCGAAGGGCTGCTTCAGGTGGAAGACGATGGTGCGGTCGTCCGGGGTGTCGATGCCCTTGAAGTCGCCGCCCTTGTAGGGGCCCTTGTACGTGTCGTCGGTCAGCGCGGCGTTCAGCTCCTGCGGCGCCTGGGTGTAGACGTCACGGGCGTAGGTGCGCTCGACGCCGTACTTGATGTCCTTGGACGTGATCGGCTTGCCGTCCTCGAACTTCAGGCCCTTCTTCAGGGTGTACGTCCAGGTGAGGCCGTCCTTGGAGGCCTTGCCCAGGTCGGTGGCGAGGTCGGGGACCATGGTGGGCGGCTGCCCGGCGGTCTCCTTGGCCATGACGAGGGTGCGGTAGTAGAGCTGGCCGACGTTGGCGGTCTGCACGTAGTTGCTGTTGCCCGGGTCCAGGGTCTGGAAGTCCGCGGACATCAGGACGTTGACGTTGCCGCCCTTGGTGTCGAAGCCCTTGCCGACCTGGACGGGGTCGAAGGCGTCGGCGTTCGCGCGGGAGCCCGAGCCGGGGGCCGGCTTGCTGCCGCTGCACGCGGTGAGGGCCATCGCGCTGCTGAGGACGATCGCGATCGCGGCTGCTGTACGTCGAGTCACTGCGTCTCCTTGAAGAGGGTGAGGAGCGGTGTGTTCCAGCGGGGGTTCAGTTGCGGGAGGACTTGGGGTCCAGGGCGTCGCGGACCGCGTCGCCGAGGAGGTTGAAGGCCAGGACCGTGATGACGAGGGCGCCGGCGGGGACCGCGAGGAACCACGGGTCGGACAGGTACCAGTTGCCGGACTGGGCGGCGTTGAGCATCTGGCCCCACGAGGGCGTGGGGTCCTTGACGCCGACACCGAGGAAGGAAAGGGCGGCTTCCGCGGTGATGTTGGTGGGGATGAGCATGGTCGCGTAGACGAGGACGACGCCCATCACGTTGGGGATGATCTGCCGGAAGATGATGCTGCGGCGCGAAGCGCCGTAGGCGCGGGCGGCCTCGACGAACTCCTGCTCGCGGATGGACAGCACCTGGCCGCGCACGACGCGGGCGAGGTAGGCCCAGCCGAAGAAGCCGAGGATGATCACCAGTGAGGCGACCGGCAGCAGACTGCCCTGGTCCAGTGCGGTGCCGCCGAGGCGGGACTGCATGATCGGGGTGAGCGACAGGACGAGCAGCAGGTGCGGGAAGGCGAGGAAGAGGTCCATGATCCGGCTGATGACCATGTCGACCTTGCCGCCGAAGTAGCCGGCCGCCGCGCCGATCACGGTGCCGAGGACGACCGAGACGGCGGTCGACAGCAGGGCGATGATCAGCGAGATCCGGGCTCCGTAGGCCATGCGCGCGAAGATGTCGCGGCCCAGGCCCGGTTCGAGGCCGAGCCAGTGCTCGGTGGACGGGTACCGGTAGTACTCGAGCGGCAGGCCCGGGGTGTCGAACTCGTCGAGGTAGTCGGGCCCGGTCAGCGAGGTGTACGGGTCCTGGCCCTCGAGGTGCGTGAGCAGCGGGGCCAGGATCGCGAAGAGCAGGATCAGGGCCACGACGATCAGCGCGCCGACGGCGATGCGGCTGCGCCGGATGCGCAGCCAGGCGGTGGCCAGGAGGGACCGGGCGGCGGCCGGCTCCGCGGACGGGGCCGCGGCGGCCTTCTCAAGGGGTGGGGGCAGGGTGGCCACCTGTCCGTCGGCGGGCTCCGGCGTGCTGGCGCGGGGCGTCCGACGAGGCGACACTTGCGGATCCGACACGTCGGTTCCTCCGTGCTCGGGGGCAGGAATGGCCGGACGGTATACCAAGAACCGGTCCGCCCACCAGAGCCCCGTCGGACGCCGAAACATCCGAAGTGCCGCCGGAGCCCTTACCCGGACCACACAGCCGTTCCGACCTGCGACTGTAGGACTCGCATAAGTCCAGGTGGACGCGCATTTACAGGTACCTGTAAATGCCATCGAGACACTTGATCGATCGCCGGAAATTCTTTTTCGGCGCCTCACCATTTGAGACCGGGGACCCCCTCGAAGACCCCTCCGGAAGAGAAGTCCCCGAACAACTTCCCTTTTGGTATGCCAGTTTCTAGGCTGTCGACCTCCGACGTTCCTCAGGAGGTCCCATGCGCACGCGCTGGCGCGCCCGTCACGTACTCGCCCACCAGGACGGTGGGCACGCTCTTCTGCGGGACGGCGAGGTGGTGTGGGAGGACGACGTCATCGTCTACGTCGGCCCGCGCTTCGACGGCCCGGTCGACGTCGACCGCGACCTCGGCGACACCCTCGTCATGCCGGGTCTCATCGACCTGGACGCCCTCACCGACATCGACCACCTCGTCATCGACTCATGGCACAGCCCCGACCACGGACGCGGACTCCAGTGGTCCCAGGACTACTTCGACCACCGGCGCCGTGACGTCTTCACGCCCGAGGAGCGGGCCACGGTCCGCGAGTACGCCCTCGCGCAGCTCGCCCTGCACGGCATCACCACCTACATGCCGATCGCCTCCGAGGTGCACAGCTCCTGGGCCGAGCCCTACGACGAACTCGTCGCCATGGCCGAGACCTCGCGCCGGATCGGGCTGCGCGGCTACCTCGGCCCCGCCTACCGCTCGGGGGTCAACGTCGCGACGGCCGACGGCGGCCGCGACGTGGCCTTCCGCGAGGAACTGGGCCGGGCCGGCCTCGCCCACGCCGTCCGCTTCCTCGACCACCTCGCGAAGCTGGACGACCCGCTGCTGACCGGCGTGCTGCTCCCCTGCCGCATCGAGACGCTCTCCACGGAACTGCTGCGCGCGACCGCGGAGACCGCCCGCAGCCGTGACGTCCTGGTCCGCCTGCACGCCCTGCAGGGCACCACGGAGCGCGAGATCACCCAGCGCCGGCACGGTATGACGCCGCTTCAACTCATCGAGGAGAGCGGCCTGTTCGAGACCCGGCTGCTCATCCCGCACTCCGTGGTCATCGACCGCCACCCCACCCTGTTCGGCGAGGACCGCGGCGACCTGGACACGCTCGTCCGCTCCGGCGCCTCCGTCATCCACTGCCCGCAGACGTCCATGCGCTACGGGGAGGCCCTGCACTCCTTCCGCGCCTATCGCGAGGCCGGCGTCAACCTCTGCCTCGGCACCGACTCCTTCCCCCCGGACCTGATCCGCGGCATGGACGCCGGCGTGCACCTCGCCAAGATCGTCGACGGGCGGCTGGACGCGGCGCCGGTGGAGCAGTACGTGGAGGCGGCCACGCTCGGCGGCGCCCGCGCTCTCGGCCGCTCCGACCTGGGCCGCCTCGAGCCCGGCGCCCAGGCCGACCTCGTCGCGTTCGACCTCGGCGACATCCGCGACGGCGTCCTGGACGACCCGGTCCGCACGTTCCTCCTCAACGGCACGGCGCGGCAGGCGACCCAGTCCGTCGTCGCGGGGCGGCCGGTGCTGGTCGACCGCGAGCTGCCCGGTGTCGACCTCGCCGGCCTCCAGAAGGAGGCTCAGCGCCTGTTCGACACGATGCGGGCGGCGTACGCCGAGCGCGACCTGCTCGGCCGTGACCCCGACACGCTGTTCCCGCCGACGTTCCCGCCGTTCCGGGACCGGTCGTGACCGCCGTCGCCGGGGCCCTCGCCGAGGCCCCGGACGCCGCTCCCGCCCCCCGCCGGGGCGGGCCGGGCGCGGCGTCCCACGTGGACCGGGCCGAGGCCTTCATCCGGGCCGGGATCCACTCGGGCGCCTATCCGCAGGGCGGCCGGCTGCGCGAGCGGGAACTTTCCGAGACGCTGGGCATCTCCCGGATCCCGGTCCGCGAGGCGTTGCTGCGGCTCGCGCAGGAGGGGCTCGTGGTGACGTCGCCGCGGCGCGGGGCCACGGTGCGCCGGCTGACGCTGCGCGACGTGAACGAGCTGTTCGACCTGCGGCTCAGCCTCGAGGTGTTCGCGGCGGGCCGGGCGGCGGAGCGCAGCGCGCAGGGCTACGAGCACCCCGCGCTGCAACGGATCATGGACGAGGCCGAGGACGCGACGCGGCGCAACTCACCGGCGGACATCGCCGCCGCGAACACCGCGTTCCACGCCGAGATCATCACCATGACCGGCAACCGCCTCCTGCAGGCCTCGCTGCAGCCCTCGCTCGGCCTGATGCACTGGCTGTTCCGCCTCACCTCGACGGATGTGGGCCCCCGCCTGCACTGCGAGGAGCACAAGCGGATCTGCACGGCGGTGTACGCGGGCAAGGCGCAACTGGCCGAGGCGCTCTCGTACGCGCACATCGACATCCGCCGGGAGCCCACGCTGGAAGCCCTGGAGGGGGTATTGCCTGCCAGGTGAGCCGGTGCGCGGGAGGGGCAGCCGGTCCCCGGGGTGCGGGTCCGGGCCACTCGGACCCGCACCCCGGGACCTTGGTCCCGATTCCGCGCGCCGGTGGGGCGGGCAGAACCTGGGGGTCCCGGTGCCGCGTGACGGTGCCTGAGCGCGCCGGGAGCACGACCGCTTCTTCAAGGTGCCGCTCGTCAGGAAGTGCTCGCTCATGCTCGACACCCCTTCCCCCCGTACGACCGGTCTGCCCTTCGGCGCTCGCGCGGACGACGTCGCGGATCTCGCCGTGGCGGCGTTCACCCGCGAGGTGTTCCTGACGCCGAAGCCGGGCCTCCCGGACTGCCGCACGGCCCGGCTGCCCGCGAACTCGGTGTTCTCTTCGCTCATCGACGCGGGCGTCGGACTGCACGGCGCCTTCCACGCGGCCGCGGGCGCCGGTCCCGACCTGGACCGGCTGGCCGCCGCGTGCCGCCTCGCGCAGGAGCGGGTGCCGTACGTGGCGTCCCTCAACGGCCTGGACGTCGCCGCCCGGCTGCTGTGCCTGCTCTCGGCGGCGTACGCGCAGGGCGCCACGAGCCCCGGCCAGGCCTGCCGCATCGCCCTCGGGCTCGACGAGCTGATCGAGCCGTCCGGCCACTTCCACGACAGCTACCGCGCGATGTCCGGCACGGACAAACAGGTGGCCGTCGGCGTCGTCGAGGACGCTCTGACCTCGATCCGCGCGGCCCGCGCCCGGGGCGTCCCGGAGGAGACCGCGCAGCTGGACGCGCTGCTGGCGCTGATCGCCGCCGTCGACGACGGGCGCGTGGTGCGCGAGAAGGGGCCGCTGGCGCTGCGCATGATCCAGCAGGACGCCACGGCGGCCCTGGCCGCGGGCGGGGCCGGTTCGGCGGAGGGGGCCCGGCTCCTGGACACGCTGGACGAGGAGATGACCCGCTACGGGATCTGCCCCGCCTCCAGCGGCGCCCTGCTCACGGCCCTGCTCTTCCTCGACTCCGTGGGCGAGCGGGAGGAACCCGTCGCCCACTGAGCTGACCGTCAGACGCGCAGGACGTCGGGGAAGTCCGTCCAGCGCAGCTCTTCGGGGAGATGGCCGACGTCGTTCAGGACGAGGACCCCGGCGGGGCGCCCGGGGGCGTAGCGGATGACGGTCAGTGCCGCGTTGCCGGGATTCAGTCCGAGCCAGCGCCAGGCGGGGGCGTCGAGCGCGTCCCGTACGAGCCAGGCGACGAGGAAGCTGTGCGTCACGAGCAGCTCGTGCCGGTCCTCGGTGCCTTCGGTCACGGGTCCGGTGAAACGGTCGAGCGCCTCCTGGGCGAGCCGGGCGCCCTCCTCGGCCTCCTCCTTGCCGACGCCGGAGAGGTGACCGAGGAAGAAGTCGGCGCAGTCCTCGGGGAGTTCGTCGCGCTCGGGCAGATGGGGCACGTAGTCGTCGGCGGCGGCGCAGGCGTCGAGCGGCACGGGTGCGGCGAGCTGTTCACCGATCAGGCGGGCGGTCTGCGCGGCGCGCGGGAGCGGTCCGTGGTGGACGGCGGTGAAGGGGACGTCGCGCAGCCGTTCGCCGAGCAGGGTGGCCTGGCGCCGCCCCGCCTCGGTCAGCGGCGCGTCGCCCTCGCCCTCGGCCTGGCCGTGCCGGACCACGTACAGGTATCGCGTGGCCGTACCTCGCGTCACGTGTGCCTCCCTGTTCCCTGTCCGCGGCGGTGTTCCCCGCCGCGGTGGTGTCGATCTTGTACGACGAGGGACGCGCCGCGGTGCGTGCCGGTTGCGTACGGCGGCCGGGTGACGTCGCGTGGGCACAGGCTGTGCGGCGTCCGGTTCGGGACACATATCGGTGACACGTCAGTGGCACGTTCCCTCACTCCCAGGAGTCACCGGACCATGAAGCTCACCGCCAGCCCCTTCGCCCGTACCGCCCGGGCCGTCACGGGCGGTCTCCTCGCCGCCGCGGTCGTCACGCTCGGCGGCGCGGGCGCGGCCTCGGCCGCCGTCGCGGCGCCGGCGGCGCACGCCACGGCCACGCCGGGCGACGTGGCGCACAAGTACCTCACCGAGTCGACGCATCTGACGATCCGTGCCGCCGCCAAGGCCGCCGAGGCCGCCATGGACGCGGCCGTCGCGGAGGGCCAGCGCGTCTCGGTCGCCGTCGTGGACCGCAACGGCAACACGCTGGTGACCCTGCGCGGCGACGGCGCGGGTCCGCAGTCCTACGAGTCCGCCATCCGCAAGGCGTACACGGCGGTGTCGTTCAACGCCCCGACGTCCGTGCTGGTCGGGCGTCTGCAGCAGCAGCCGACGCTCAAGGACATTCCGGGCACGCTGTTCCTCGCGGGCGGTGTCCCGGTGACGGCCAAGGGCTCCCCGATCGCAGGCATCGGCGTGGCCGGCGCCCCGTCGGGCGACCTGGACGAGAAGTTCGCCCGCGCCGGGGCGGCGGCCCTGCGCCGCTGAGCGGACCGGCGGGTGCGAAGGGGCCGGCTTCCCCGGAGCCGGCCCCTTCGGCGTGCCGGTCCGGCGCTCAGCCGGTCGTCCGCTGTCCGCAGGACTGACGGATCTTCAACGTCGGGAGCAGTTCGCTCTGTTGGGTCGGCAGGGTGTCGCCCTCCGTCAGCCGGCGCAGCAGCAGGTTCAGGGCCTCGGCGCCCACCGCGCGCTTGGGCGGGGCGACGGCGGTGAGCGGCGGGTCGGCGAGCGCGGCGTACACGTCGTCGTACGCGACGAGGGCGAGGTCGGCGGGGACGGTGAGGCCGTGCGTGCGCAGGAGCGCGGGGAGCTGGAGGGCGTCCTGGTCGTTGTGGACGAGGGCGGCGCGGATGCCGGAGGCGGCGGCCTCGGCGAGGCGCGCGGCCAGGGCGGCCGGATCGGCGGGCCCGGGCACGTCGGTGACCGGCAGGGCGTCGAGGCCGAGCAGGGCGACGGCCTCCTGGTAGCCGCGGCGCACGTCGCGGGCGGTGTAGGTGTCGTCGCGGGCGGCGAGCAGCACGGCGCGGTGGCCGAGCCCGGCGAGGTGGCGCAGGGCGAGGAGCACACCGTGGCGGTGGTGGGAGCAGACGGCGTCGAGTTCGGCGGCGGGGCTGCCGAACTCGGCACGGCGCTCCACCAGGACGGCGGGCACGGGGAGTTCGCCGAGCCAGTCGGTGTCGCGGCCGCCGCGGCCGGGGTGCCAGTCGGGGGCGAGGAGCAGTCCGTCGACCTCGGACTCGAGCAGGCGTTGCACCTGGACGCGGTCGCTGTCGGCGCCGTAGGGGGCGATGCCGAGGACGAGGCGGGCCCCGGCGGCGGCCGCGGCGGCGCGGGCGCCGGCGACGACCTCGTCGAAGTACTGGCCGACGGTCGGCACGAGCATGCCGATGACCCGGTCGCGGCCCGGCTCGGCGCGGTCGTCGGTGAGGAGTTCGACGGAGCCGTGGGTGCGGCTGAGCCGTCCCTCGTCGGCGAGGGCGGCGACGTCGCGGCGCAGGGTGACCGCGGGGACGCCGAGGCGGGCGGCGAGGTCGACGACGCGGACGGCGCCCGTCCCGCGCAGTGCCTCCAGGATGCGGGTGCGGCGCGCTTGCGCGGACACGGTCATGGGCCCCTCCCCGGCTCCTGGCCGCCGGTCCTCCGGCGGCCTTCCGACGCACCGTACCCGATCACTTCCGGTCATGTGATCGGGTACGGCGGGAGGTACGGAGTGGTGGGCGACGGTGCTTACAGGCCCGGGCCGTTGTAGGCGCCGCGGTGCGGTTTGACGGTCGTGGAGACGGGGTTGCCCCAGTAGTCGCGGCCGCCGTTGTCGGTGACGATCGAGCCGTTGTTCAGGGCCGGCGAGGTGGCCTTCAGCTTGTACCCGTCGACGGAGTCGAGGGTGGTGCCGCCGGTGCCGGGGTTCACGAAGCCGGGGTCGCCGGTGATGCCGTTGGCGGTGGGCCGGGGGACGCCCTGGTAGACGTTCCACAGATAGGAGATGCCGGAGCCGGTGGGCAGCCGGGAGTCGGTGGTGCCGACCCAGATGTTGTTCTCGACGACGCTGGTGCTCGGCAGGGTGATCGAGAGCTTCTTGTCCGTGCAGTAGATGACGTTGTTGTAGAGGTGCAGGGCGGAGCGGCCGCTGCCGCCGCTGCTCATGCGGCAGTCGTTCTCGGAGATGTTGTAGCGGACGATCTCCTTGGCGGCGCCGCTGGTGCCGCAGCCGTCGCAGTCGAGGAAGAAGCCGCCGATGTTGTCGCGGCTGTAGTTGTACTGGACGGTGCAGTAGCCGGTGTTGCCCCAGTCGCAGTCGAAGGCCTGGCTGTCGGCCACGGACATCCGGGTGGTGCTGTGGACGACGTTCTTCTGGATGGTCGGGTTGTGGTCGCCGAGGACCCAGATGCCGGCGAAGTTGCCGCCGGAGAAGGGGTAGACGCCGTTGCCGGTGCCGGAGGCCACGTTGTACTGGATCATCGGGGACTCGGCGTAGCTGGCGATGATGGCGTCGCCGCCGACGTCGGTCACGGTGTTGCGTTCGACGAGGACGCCGTTGCCCTTCGTGGCCATGGCCCCGACGCGGATCTTGAGGCCGCCGCCCCCGGTGTTGCTGATCTTGTTGTCGTGGACGTGGACGTCGTTGAGCGTGGAGCCGGTGCCGCTCGCGCCGGTGACGATGCCGGCGGACTGGACGTAGTCGTCGGTCGTCGGGGAATTCTTATTGGTCTGTCCCGCGACGCGGTCGATCACGAGGTTGCCGAGGTCGAATCCGGTGTGGGCCTTTCCGTCGGTGGCGGACACGCGCAGTCCGGTGCGGCGGGCGAGAGTCCCGGCGGGGTTGGTGAGCTTGATGTCACGGACCGTCCAGTGGTCCTGGTCGGTGAGCCGCATGGCGTCCGCCGCGCCGGCGCCGTCGACGACGGGCGGGGTGCCGGTGCCGTAGGCGGTGACGGTGATCGGTGCGGCGGCGGTGCCGCTGCCGCGTGGCGCCAGGGTGCCGGTGCAGGTGGTCCCGGCGGCGAGGGCGAGGGTGTCGCCCGGCGCGTACGTCTTCGCGTTGGCCTGGGCGAGGCTGTTGTACGGGCTGCTCGACGTGCCGGTGCCGGGGGTGGCGGCCGAGCAGTCGACGTACGTCGTGACCCCGGCCGCGGCGGCCGGGGTGTCCTGGAGCGCGACCAGGCCGGCACCGGCGAGCGCGACCGCCAGGAGTGCCCGGCCCGGGGAACGCATGACCCTCATGGGTGCACCTCTCTGCTGGAAGTGCGCCAGAAACTAGGGCTGGCCCCTGATCGAGTCAATACACTTCTAGCGTTCGATCAAATTTCGATCACTTGACCTGCCAGCGTCGCCCGTTCGATCACAACGAGCCGCGGCGTGCGCGGAGTTGACGGAATCACGCGTACTCCGCGCAGGTCTTGTCACCGAAGCCGGTCGGGTGCACGATTGCGGCCGCTCCTCCTCCGCAAGGCACTGCCGGCGCGCGGCACTTCCGTTCGCCGGACACTCAGCGTGCACGGACACGAGAGGACCCGACATGCGCTCCCCCACACCCCGCACGTCCCCCCGCCGGTCCGGAAGACAGGGCCGCGGTGTGCTCGCGGCCGCCGGGGTACTGGCGCTCGCCGCCGCGGCCGGCCTGGCCACGGCCACCCCGGCCGCGGCCTCGGACACACCGGGCTCGTACACCCACTACGGCTTCCCGTCCGGGACGGCCGGACTGAGCGACGTGACGTTCCGGACGACCGTCACCAAGGACGCGGGGCCCGCCTCGAACATCTTCTGGAGCCACCAGTTCGGCTTCACCGCGGGCAACGGCGCGTACACCGGCATGCAGTCCAATGGCCCCGGCCAGACCCGCACGTTCCTCTTCTCCGTATGGGACGCCACCGAGGCGAAGACCGGCTCCACCGGGAGCTACTGCCTGGACTTCGGCGGTGAGGGCGTCGGCAAGAGCTGCCGCCTGAAGACCGACTGGAAGGAGGGCGACACCTTCCGCACCCGGGTCGCGCACGAGGGCGACCGCTGGTTCGGCGTGACGGTGACGAACGAGACGACCGGCGCCTCCTTCAAGCTCGGCAGCATCCGTGCCGGCTCCACCCAGATCTCGCCGAGCGGGATGGTCGACTGGGCGGAGTACTTCGAGTGGAACAACCCGAAGGCCTCGTGCGACGACCAGCCGTACTCGCAGGCCCGCTTCGGCGTGCCCGTCGCGAACGGCGGCGCGGTGACCGCGAGCGTCTCCTCCACCCAGGTCAGCTCGTCCTGCGCCGCGTACTCGCGGGTCGACACGGTCTCCGGCGGCTCGGTGCAGACGAACGGGATCGGCAACTCGGTGCGCGGCCCGGTCACCGGACTCGGCGGCAAGGTTCTCGCCGGGGCGCAGAACACCTCGGGCTCGCCCGCGATCGTCACCGGACCGACCGGCGCGGCCGAGCAGGCGTGGGTGCTCGGCAAGGACGGCGCCCTGCATCTCATGGGCCAGGGCCTGTGCCTCGACGTGCAGGGCGGGGCACAGGCGAACGGGACCCCGGCGATCGTGTGGTCCTGCACGGGCGGCACCAACCAGCAGTGGCGCGCCGAGAACGGCTCCCTGCGCAACCCCGCCTCCGGCCGCTGCCTGGACATTCCGGGAAGTAACACCACGAACGGAACGCAGGTCATCATCTGGGACTGTCAGGGCACTTCAAACCAGAAGTGGACGGTTCCGGTCGTTCCCTGACCACTGAGCGCCCCTCCGTGACCACTTCGCAGCGCCGACTGAGATTTTCGTTATTACGTCATCGCCGCAAGGTCTCCATGATGTCGGACGAAACTCAGGCCGAGCGGGCCTGCGGGGCGGAGAGTGGACAGGGCATGGACAGCGAACGGCACACCGCGATGATCCGGGCGGCGCAGGGCGGGGACCAGCGGGCGCAGGACGAGGTGGTCGCCGCGTACCTGCCGCTCGTCTACAACGTGGTGGGCCGGGCGCTGCACGGGCACGCCGACGTGGACGACGTCGTGCAGGACACGATGATCCGCGCCCTGTCCGGGCTGCCGTCGCTGCGCGCGCCCGAGCAGTTCCGGTCCTGGCTCGTGGCGATCGCCATGAACCAGGTGCGCACCCGCCGGCAGGCCCGGCAGGCGGCCCCCTCGTACGGGGAGCTGGGCGAGGCCCACGAGCTCGCGGACCCGGCGTCGGACTTCGTGAACCTCACGATCGTCCGCATGGGCCTGTCGGGGCAGCGCCGCGAGGTGGCGGAGGCGACCCGCTGGCTGGAGCCCTCGGACCGGGAGCTCCTGTCGCTGTGGTGGCTGGAGGCGGCGGGCGAGCTGACCCGCGCGGAGGTCGCCGCGGCGCTGGAGCTGTCGCAGGCGCACACCGCCGTACGCGTCCAGCGCATGAAGGAGCACCTGGAGAACGCGCGGGTGATCGTGCGGGCGATGTCCCGCGATCCGCGCTGCGCCCTGCTGGACGAGACGCTCGGCGCGTGGGACGGGACGCCGTCGCCGCTGTGGCGCAAGCGGCTGGTCCGGCACGCCCGGTCCTGCACGGTCTGCTCCCGCTACGGCGCGGGCCTGGTCCCGGCCGAGGGGCTTCTCGCCGGCCTGGGCCTGGTCCCGGTCGCCTCCGTCCTCGCCTACGGAGCCGTCCCGGACCCGGCGACGGGTCTCGCGGCCCACGGCTCGTCCCCGGACACGCTCGGCCTGCCCGTGCACGGCGATCCGTCCGGCGCGGCGGGCTTCGCACCGTACGGAAACGCACCAGACGAGGCGGGTTTCGCTGCCTACGGATCGTCACCCGACCCGGCCGCGTACAGCCCCGAGACCGATCCCTTCGGCACCACCGCGTACAGCGAGACACCGGCCGGCGGCGGCACCGGGGAGATACGCACGACGCCCCGCAGCCGCACGCGGCACGAGCGCCGGGCCCGGCGGCGCCGCACCGCGCTGCTCGGTGTCGCGGTGCTCGTCGCGGGCGGGGGCGCGGTCGGCGTCCTCACCCAGCTGGGCCCCGACGAAGGGGCCGACACCGTGCGGACGCAGGCCGCGCCCGCGCCGTCCGAGACCCCGGAGCCGAGCAGCGCCTCCCCCTCCCCGTCCGCGTCCCGCTCCGCCTCGCCCAAGGCCTCCCCGACGCGCAGTTCGGCCCGGCCGACGCGGACCAAGAAGAAGACGTCTGCGCCGCCGCGTCCCAAGCCCACCCCGACGACGCAGCGCCCCGCGCCCCCCGCCCCCACCAAGGCGCCGTCCGGCACCTTCGGCCAGCAGGTCACCCAGCTGGTCAACACCGAGCGGGCCAAGAACGGCTGCGCGCCCGTGCGGCAGAACAGCACGCTCGACAAGGCCGCCCTCGGCCACTCCGAGGACATGGCCGCCCGGAACTACTTCGACCACACCGACCCGGACGGCAACGACCCGGGCGACCGGATCACGGCCGCGGGCTACACCTGGTCCACGTACGGCGAGAACATCGCGCGCGGGCAGCAGACGCCCGCGCAGGTCATGGAGGGGTGGATGAACAGCCCGGGGCACCGGGCGAACATCCTCAACTGCGCGTTCAAGGAGATAGGGGTCGGTGTCCATCAGGGCTCGGGAGGCCCGTGGTGGACGCAGGTGTTCGGGACGGCGCGCTGATCCGGCCGGCGGCGCGGTCGAGGCCGTACCGCCGCTGGAAGAACAGCGCGATGCCCATCAGGACGGCGGGCAGCGCCGTGAACCCCCACAGGAGCGCCCGCAGCGCGGGGTCCGTCTGCGCGACGGTCGTGCCCTCCGTCGTGGAGACGAAGCCCGCCGCCGCGAGGACCGCCGCGTACACATAGGGGCCGACGGCGGTGCCGGTCGCCTCGGTCGCCGTCCAGACCCCGGTGTAGGCGCCCGCGTCGGCCGCGCCGCGCGCCTCGGCGGCAGCGACGACGTCCGGCAGCATCGAGAACGCGAAGAGCTGGAGCCCGGCGAAGGCCGCGCCCATGACGACGACCACGCCGAGCGTCGCGGCCGTGCCGAGCGCCCGGCCGGGCAGCAGCGCGAGCGAGCCTGCGAGGAACATGCCCTGCGCGATCAGCAGACCGCGCTGCTTGCCGGTCCGCCGCGAGACCCGCAGCCACAGCGGGCCGACGACGGTGGCGGGCACCAGGAAAGCGCCCATGAGGACGGCCGTCAGGGAGCGGTCCCGGAGCACGTACTGGGTGTAGAAGGGCAGCGCGGCGAGGAAGAGGTGCGTGGTCGTGCCGGTGAACAGGTACGAGAGCAGCAGCGCCCGGAAGTCGCGGTCGCGCCAGGCCGCCCGGACGTCCTCCCGCACCGAGTGGGCCCGCTCGCCCGGGGCCTTGAACCCGCAGTGGTCGGTGAGCCGGCGGACCCCGCGCACGGCGAGCAGGCCCGACAGGACGAGCCCTCCGGCGAGCAGCAGCGCCATGCGCGCATAGGCGCCGCGCTCCCCCGAGGCGACCAGGCTCGGCGCGCTGACCCCGGCGGCGAGCAGGCCGAGGGTCAGGAACACCATGCGGAAGAGGAAGACGCGGGTGCGTTCGTGGTAGCCGATGCGCAGGTCGGAGGGGGTGGTGAGGTACGGGACCTGGAAGCAGGCGAACAGCAGGTTCCCGGCGATGTAGCAGCCGCCGACCCACAGCGCGGCGCTCGTCCCGGTGAGCCCGCCCGGGACGCTGAACATGGCGGTCCACGCCACGGCCAGGAGCAGGCCCCAGCGGAGCATGCCGCGGCGGTGTCCGGTGCGCCGGGCCTGCCGGTCGGAGCGCGAGCCGAGCAGCGGGTGGACCACGATGTCGACGAGCTTGGGCAGCAGCAGCGTGGCCCCGGCGAGGAAGGCGGGCACGCCGAGGGTCTGGGTGAGGAAGTACAGGAGCAGCAGTCCGGGGACCGTCACCCACAGGCCCATGCCGACGGATCCGGCGGCGTAGAGAGTGAGGTCCCCCGGGCGGGCCCGGGCGGGCGCGGTCACGGCGCGGACCGGTGGCGGCGCACGACACCCGCGGCGAGTTCGGCGCCCTCGAACGCGTCGGCGCGGACGCGCCCGGCGAGGGTGCGGGCGACGATCCGGTCGGTGAGCGCGGGGAAGTGACGGGCGAGGAAGAACTCGACGGCGCCGCGCCGGGTCGTCGGCAGGTCGCGGCGCACGCGGCGGCCGAGCCCGGCGCGGAGCACGGTGCCGACGACGCCGTCGAGGGGCTCGTAGCTGCTCATGCCCTCCAGGGAGAGTCCGGCGGCGGCGGTCGAGTCGTGGATGGGGCTGCGTACGGCGGACGGATAGACGCAGGTGACGCCGACGTGGGTGCCGAGTTCGAGGCGCAGGGCGTCGGCGTAGGCGACGAGGGCGCGCTTGGAGGCTCCGTAGGCGGCGGCGAGCGGCAGCTGCATGACGGCCATGCGGGAGGACACCATGACGACGCGGCCGCGGGCGGCGACCAGGGCGTCTGCGCAGGCGGCCGTGGTGCGCCAGGTGCCGAGGAGGTTGAGGTCGAGCTGGCGGCGGACCGCGTCGCCGGGCGGGAGCTCGGCCGGGGCCGGTCCGCCGATGCCCGCGTTGTTGATCAGCAGGTCCAGGCCGCCGAGCCGGTCGAGCGCGGCGGCCACGGCGACGGGCACGGCGGCGTCGTCGGTGAGGTCGCACGCCAGCACCTCGACGGGGTCGTCCGGTCCCGGGGCCAGATCGAGGCCGACGACCTGGGCGCCCAGTGCGGTGAGCCGGGCGCACACGGCGCGGCCGAAGGTGCCGGAGGCCCCGGTGACCAGGACGCGCATCCCCTGGGCGTCACCCAGCCCGCACGGTCGGGTGGGGGTCGTCATACGGCGGATCTCCTGTCCTTCTGGGCCGGGATGAAGGCCCGCCGGTCCGGGGTGAAGGGGCGGGCCCCACGCCGCAGCCGGGCGGCGCCGGCCGCGAGCTCGCGGGGCACCTCGGCCACGTACTGGTCGAAGTCGATGCGCATCGCGGGGCGGCGCTCGCCCCAGCGTTCGACGGCGGCGCGCAGGGCGCGGGCGGCGGCGCGGCGCCGCTCCTCGGGCGAGGGCAGGGCGTACGTGCCGCCGAGGTGGGCGGCGGCGAGCCGGGCCTGCGCCTCGACGACGGGCAGGGCGGCGCCGGTGGACTGCATGAGCCCGACGAAGCACAGGCTGGGGTCGTCGAGGTGGAAGACCCGCTGGTAGAGGCGCAGACGCTCGGGGTCGGGGCCGAGCCAGCGCTCGGACAGGAACGGGATGGTGACGCGGTAGCCGGTGGCCCACACGATGACGTCGACGGGTTCGCGGCGGCCGTCGGTGAAGACGACGTGGTCGCCGTCGAGGCGTGCGACGCCGGGGCGGGCGGTGACCTCGCCGTGGGTGAGACGGTGCAGGATCGTGTCGCTGATCGTGGGGTGGTTCTGGAAGAGGCCGCCGGCGGGCTCGGGCAGACCGTAGCTCTGCGGGGTGCCGACGGCGAGCCGCAGCATGGTCTCGGCGACCCGCTGGCGCAGCCGCCAGGGCAGGACGGCGAGGGCGCCGCCGGTCGCGTCGGAGGGCCGGCCGAAGAGGTACTTGGGGACGACGTGGACGCCGCGCCGGGCGGAGAGCAGGACGGGGCCGCGGGACACGTAGGAGGCGTCGACGGCAATGTCCATGGCGGAGTTGCCCATGCCGACGACGAGGACGCGGCGGTCGTGGAAGGCGTCCGGGGTGCGGTAGTCGTGGGCGTGCATCTGGGTGCCGTCGAAGGTGCCCGGGTGGGCGGGCTCGGGGCGGCGGGGGTCCCAGTTGTGGCCGTTGGCGACGACGACGGCGTCGTAGCGTTCGGTGCCGGTGCCGCCGTCGCCCGTCTCATGGGTGACGAGCCAGCCGGGGCCGTCCTCGGCGCGTTCTACGGCGGTGACGGTGGTGCCGAAGCGGATGTGCCCGGCCAGTGCGAAGGTCTCGCAGTAGTCGGCGAGGTACCCGGCGACGAGGTCGGCGGACGGGTAGTCGGGCCAGTCGGCCGGCATCGGGAGGTCGGCGAACTGGGTGCGGCCCTTGCTGGTGTTCAGGTGCAGCGAGGCGTACGCCGGGGACAGGCCGCTGGTGTTGTCGCGCACCCACAGTCCGCCGGGCCCGTCCCCCCGCTCGTATCCGACGGGTTCGGCGCCCGCGTCGAGCAGTGCCTTGACGGTGGCGAGGCCGGCCGCTCCCGCGCCGACGACGGCGACACGACTCGGTGGGGGCATGGTGCGGCTCCTCTGCGGCAAGGACGGGGCGGGCGGGGTCGCTGTGGCTGCCGCCAACCGTAGGAGTCGTTTCCGCTGATGGACATGTCGTCGGGTACGTGATTCGGGCCCCCCGTTGTGCCCGGCCACAACAGGGGCGAGGATGCCGGGTATGGCACAGGACAGCTGGAGCGGTGTGGTCGACCTCATCGAGCGGGTCGTCGGCGAGGACGACCTGTTGCCCTCCGTGGTGACGGGGGTGCGCAGCTCGGTGCGGGAGGTGGCGGTGCTGCCGGCGGCGGACATCGCGGGGCACACCCGGGCGCTGCTCGTGGCGGCGACGCGCGCGCTGGCGGCGCGGCGCGGGCCGACGGAGGCGGAACTGTCGTTCGTGGAGGAGCTGGGCTCGACGCGGGCCCGGCAGGGGGTGCCGATCGAGGCAGTGCTCGGGGCGATCCATGTCGCGGAGCGGGCCATCTGGTCCCGGGCCCGCGAGTCGGCGGCCGCGTGCGGGATCGAGGCCACGGTGCTGCTGGACGCGCGGGAGCTGTACGACGACTGGGCGCAGGCGGTGCGGGCCCGGCTGATCGCGGCGCACCGGGCCGCCGACACCGGGCGGCGGTCGGCGGGCGGCCGGGATCTGGCGGTGCTGCGCCGGCTCCTCGAAGGGGGTTCGGCGGCGACGCTGGCGGCGGCCGAGGCGGGCCTCCCGGCGGGCTGCGGCCTGTGGGTGCTGGTGGCGCGGCCGGACGACAGCGCGGTCGAGCAGGCGGTGCGGGATCAGGGTCCGGCGCTGCTCGCGCACGTGGACGGGCTCCTGGTCGGCGTCTTCGTGCGCCGTCCGGGGGCGCGGGCGGTGCGCGGCGACGGCCGGGCCGGGCTCGCCGGTCCGGCGGAGGCGGAGGAGCTGGGCACGGTACGGCGTCTGGCGCTGGCCGCGCTCACCGCGGCCGAGTCGACGGGGCGGGCGGGCGTCGTGCACGTGGCGGACGTCGCCGTGCTCGCGGCGGTGGCCGACCGGGCCGACCTCGCGGCGATGCTCACGGACCGGCACCGTGCGGCGTGGACGGCGCTGGGCGCGCACGCGGAGCCGGTCGCCTCGGCGGTGCGGGCCTGGCTGGAGTGCGGCCGCGACGTCACGGCGGCGGCCGAGCGGCTCTTCGTCCACCCCAACACGGTCCGCAACCGCGTCCAGCGCTTCGCCGACCTCACCGGGATCGACCCGGGGGACCCGTTCGGCGCGATGACGGCGTGGTGGCTGTGCCGGACGTGGCTCACGCCGGCCTGAGCGGCCGGTTCGGGCGGCGTTTCGGGTTCAGGGGGCGCGGCGCCGGCGGCGTCCGCCTCTCAGGCGGCGAGAACGGGTGCGCCCTCGACGGCACGCACCAGCGGCGCGAGCCGCTCGTCCCGCGCCGCCTCGTCGAGGGCTTCGCGCAGGGCGGTCTCGTTGGTGGGGCGGGCTTCGGCGAGGAGCTGGAGTCCCTGGTCGGAGACGTTGGTGTAGATGCCGCGCCGGTCGGTGGGGCACAGGTAGCGCATGAGCAGGCCGCGGTCCTCGAGGCGGGTGACGAGGCGGGTGGTGGCGCTCTGGCTGAGGACGACGGCGTCGGCGACCTGCTTCATCTGGAGGTGGCCGCCCTCTCCGTCGTGCTGGCGGCTGAGGACGTCCAGCAGGGAGTACTCGCGCACGCTCAGGTCGTGGCGGGACTGCAGGGCACGCTCGATGTGGGCCTCGATCCTCCCGTGGAGCAGGGAGAGGGCGCACCAGCCCTGGGCGAGGGCGGTGAGTGCGGGGGCGGTTGCGGTCATGATGACCTCCTTCCGCTCCAATAGTTGCACACGCGGACTACATGCATCCAGAGCTTCGTGCACTTGCATTTATCCCGCGCATGCAATTATTGTCTTCCAACGTAAGCGCTCCACGCAACGACCTGGAAGGTATCTCCCCATGCCTCTCGCTCTCCTGGCCCTGGCCATCGGGGCCTTCGGGATCGGCACCACCGAGTTCGTGATCATGGGCGTGCTGCCCCAGGTCGCGGGAGATTTCGGCGTCACCATCCCCACCGCCGGCTGGCTCGTCTCCGGCTACGCGCTCGGCGTCGTCATCGGCGCCCCGCTGCTGACCGTCCTCGGCACCAAGGTGTCCCGCAAGAAGATGCTCATGGCCCTCATGGCGCTCTTCGTCGTCGGGAACACGCTCTCCGCCCTCGCCCCGACCTTCGGCCTGATGCTCGCCGGCCGGGTCGTCGCCTCCCTCGCGCACGGCGCGTTCTTCGGCATCGGCTCCGTCGTCGCCGCCGACCTCGTCGCCCCGCAGAAGAAGGCCTCCGCGATCTCCCTGATGTTCATGGGCCTGACCGTGGCCAACATCGTCGGCGTCCCCGGCGGCACGTACATCGGGCAGGCCGCGGGCTGGCGCGTCACGTTCCTCATCGTCGCAGCGCTCGGCATCATCGGCTTCCTCGGCGTCGCCAAGCTGGTTCCCGAGACCGGCCGGCCCGAATCGGTCAGCGTCCGCCGCGAGTTCGCCGCCTTCAAGAACGTCCAGGTCTGGCTCGCCATGGCGATGACCGTCCTCGGCTACGGCGGTGTGTTCGCCGCGATCACCTACATCACCCCGATGATGACCGAGGTCGCCGGCTTCACCGAAGGTGCCGTCACCTGGCTGCTCGTCCTGTTCGGGATCGGCATGTTCCTGGGCAACCTCCTGGGCGGCAGGTTCGCCGACCGGCGTCTGATGCCGATGCTGTTCACCGCACTCGCCGGGCTGAGCGCCGCCCTGCTGCTCTTCACGGCGACCGCCCACGACAAGGTCCTCGCCGCGATCACCCTCTCCCTGATCGGCGCCCTCGGTTTCGCGACCGTGCCGCCGCTGCAGAAGTGGGTGCTCGACCAGGCCTCGGCCGCCCCGACCCTGGCCTCCGCCGCCAACATCGGCGCCTTCAACCTCGGCAACGCGCTGGCGGCCTGGCTCGGCGGCATCGTCATCGCCGCGGGCCTCGGCTACACCTCCCCGAACTGGGTCGGCGCGATCCTCTCCGCCACGGCCCTGGTCCTGGCCTTCATCGCCGCCGCCCTGGACCGCCGCGCGTCCGGCCGGGTCGTCACGGGCGCCGCCCAGCCGGCCCCCGTCCAGGTCCCAGCATCTCACTGACACCGCCGCAGGGGCCGGACACCGTCGCCGGCATCCGCCCGTCACAGCTGGTCGCGCAAAACACGCGACGGAGCCGGAAGTCCCGCGCCCCCGCAGGGGCCACCGGCCCCACCCTCCGAACCACACCATCCCGCAGCAACCCGGAAAGACCCGCACCCATGAGCACCGCCACCCCCACCGTCACCCCGCTCACCACCACCGAGGCCGAGACCCTGATCACGGCGGCTCGCCGTGCCGCAAAGGACGCCGGGGTCACCGTCAGCGTCACCGTCCTCGACGCCGGCGGCCACCTCCTCGCCTTCCGCCGCGACGACCGGGCCGTCCTGATCTCCGGCGAGACCAGCACCCGCAAGGCCTACACCGCCCTCCAGCTCGACGCCCCCACGGCCGACCTGGTGGACCTGGTCAAGCCCGAGGGCCCCTTCCACTCCCTGCCCACCGCCCTCGACAAGCCCCTCCTGTTCATCGCCGGCGGACTCCCCCTGCACCGCGACGGCCGTCTGATCGGCGCGATCGGTGTCGGCGGCGGCAGCCCCGAGCAGGACCACGGCTTCGCCGGCACCGCCGCGCAGGAGCTCTCCCGATGACGACGACCGGCACCCCCCGCACCCCGCAGGAGGTCTTCGCCGACCACGGCGCCCGCCTGGGCACCGGCGACCTCGACCTCATCAGCCGGAACTACACCGAGGACGCCGTCTTCGTCACCCCCGACGGAGTCCTCACCGGACGCGACGGCGTCGCTCGGGGCATCGGCCGCCTCCTGGCCGATCTCCCGGACGCCGACTGGCAGTTGACCCCGGCCTTCGCCGGAGACGTGCTGTTCCTCCAGTGGACCGCCGCCACCGGCACCCACGAGGTCACCGACGGCGTCGACACGTTCGTCTTCCGCGACGGACTCATCAGCGCCCAGACCGTCCGCTACACCCTCACCACCCGCACCATCTGAAAGGCCCGCACCACCATGGCACCCGTCAGCATCCCCACCGTCACCCTGAACAACGGCGTCGAGATCCCGCAGCTCGGCTTCGGCGTCTTCCAGGTCCCCGACGCCGAGACGACCGCCGCCGTCGCCTCCGCCCTGGAGGCCGGCTACCGCTCCATCGACACCGCCGCGATCTACGGCAACGAGGCGGGCGTCGGCAAGGCCCTCGCCGAGTCCGGCATCGCCCGCGAGGACCTGTTCATCACCACCAAGCTGTGGAACGCGGACCAGGGCTACCAGGCCACGCTCGACGCCTTCGACGCCAGCCTCGCCAAGCTCGGTCTCGACCACGTCGACCTGTACCTGATCCACTGGCCGACCCCGGCCCGCGACCTGTACCGCGAGACGTGGAAGGCCATCGAGAAGCTGGTCGCCGACGGCCGCGTCCGCGCCGCCGGTGTCTCCAACTTCCAGCCCGCGCACCTCGACCGCCTGGTCGAGGGCTCCGAGCTGGTCCCGGCCGTCAACCAGATCGAGCTGCACCCCGGCCTCCAGCAGAGCGAGCTGCGCGCCAAGCACGCCGCGCTCGGCATCGCCACCGAGGCCTGGAGCCCGCTCGCCCAGGGCGCCGTCCTCAAGGACGAGGCGATCACCACGATCGCGGCCCGCCACGGCAAGTCCCCGGCCCAGGTCGTCCTGCGCTGGCACCTCCAGCTCGGCAACGTCGTGATCCCCAAGTCGGTCACGCCCGCCCGCATCCGCGAGAACCTCGACGTCTTCGACTTCACCCTCACCGACGACGAGATGACCGCGATCGCCGCCCTCGACCGCGACCTGCGCACGGGCCCGCACCCCGACGAGCTGAACTGACCCGTCCGGCCCCGGCGGGGCGGCACCCGACGAGCGTGCCGCCCCGACCGGGCCACTCCTCACTCCCGAAAGCCGTACGTGTGATGTCTGCCGCCCCCACCGCCCTGAACCGGCTCGTGAACCCCGAGGGCCTGCCGACCCTGGGTCTCGAACTGCCCCTCGACAACGACTGGGGCCCCACCCGGCTGCGCGCCGCCCAGAACACGGGCGCCCCGTTCGGCGTCCCCGACCTCACCCGCCACGCCGAACTGGCCGCGCTCGCCGACGAGTCGGGCTTCGCGGGGCTGTGGGTGCGGGACGTTCCGCTGTACGACCCGGAGCACTTCGGTGACGCCGGCTCCGTCTTCGAGACGTTCACCCACCTCGGGCACCTGGCGGCCGTGACCCGGCGCGCCGTGCTCGGCACCGCGGCCGTCGTGCTGCCGCTGCGCCGCCCGATCCTCGTCGCCAAGGCCGCGGCCACCGTGGACGTGCTGTCGGGCGGCCGTTTCGTCCTGGGTCTAGCGAGCGGGGACCGCCCCGTCGAGTACCCCTTGTTCGGCGCGGACTTCCACGCCCGCGGTGCCGCGTTCCGCCAGGGCGTCGAGACGCTGCGCGCCGCGTGGGCCCGGCACGCCGACGGGGCCGGGATGGAGCTGCCCGAGCTCGGCCTCGGCGCGGACCGCCGGCTCGACGTGCTGCCGAAGCCGACCGGCGCGACCGTACCGATCGCCGTGGCGGGGCACGCCCAGCAGTCCGCCGAATGGATCGCGCGGAACGCGGACGCCTCGCTCAATTACCCGCGACCGCTCGGCGCATTGCGTCTCAAGACACGGGAGTGGCGGGAGCTGACGGGGGACGACGCGTCCAAGCCGTACCTCACGCCCATGCAGCTGGATCTCGCCCGGGACCCGGACGCCGCCGCGACGCCGATCCGGCTCGGCGTGCGGGCCGGCGCCCATGCTCTCGTCGAGCATCTGGCGGCGATGGGTGAACTGGGCGTCGCCCACGTCTCGTTCAACCTCCGCCCGGGCGACCGGCCCGTCGAGGAGGTCCTCCACGAGCTCGCCGAGACGGTCCTGCCGCACTTCCCCTCCCCCGGCACGGACCCGGACGGGTCCGGGTCCGCGCCGGCGACTGATCAGCGGCCGGCGTTCCGCTCGAACGTCGCGAACGCGGCTTCCTGACGCCACTCGGTGCGCGCCTTCGGGCTGTCGGCGAGCAGGGCGCGGCAGGACCGCGTCCGCACCGGCAGGCCGGGGCGCTCACCCTGGCAGGCCGGGACCGCGCGGTACCCGTCGGCCGTCGGGTTCCCGCGCCACACGCTGGCGCCGGGCAGGAACGCGTACTCCAGAGAGGCGCGGGCCAGGTCCTTCAGCTCCGGGTACGACAGGCCGTAGGTCTTCGCGGCGTACTGGTACTCGTGCGTGATGTCGATGCGCGAGATGCCCTGGTCGTCGGTGGACAGGACGATCGGCACCCCGTACGCGCGGTACGTCTCGAAGGGGTGCTCGGCGCCCTTGACGCCGAGGATCTGGGCGTTGCTGGTGAAGGGGACCTCGACGGCGGTCTCGCGGTCGGCCATCCGGCGGGCGGTGCGCTGCCAGTTGTCCTCGTGGACCAGGTCGACTCCGTGGCCGACGCGCTCGGTGCGGGCCACGTCGACGGCTTCCCGGATGTGGAACTTCAGGTCCTCGGGCTTGACAAGCCCGGGCCACAACTCGCCCGCGTGCAGGGTGACATGGGCCTTGGGGTAGACCTCGCGCAGGTACTTCAGCATGCGCATCTGGAGGCTGTAGTTCTCCAGGGAGCTGTCCCAGTCCTCGGGCTGGACCAGGTTCACGGCGACGAAGCGGCCGTCGCGCTCGGCGAGCCGCATGCCGAGCGCCATCTGAGTGAAGACCCGCTCGGGCGAACTGCCGCGCGACACCTGGGAGATCCAGCGGACGGTGAGCTCGCAGCCGGGGCGGGCCTGCGGCGTGCCGCAGTGCGAGGCGGTACGGAACTCGGCGTCGCCGTCGTCCGCCTCCTTGCGGGACTCGGCGACGAGCGCGTCGAGGCGGCCGCCGGCCAGGAGCTTGCGGTGCAGCGCGGCGAGGTCGGCGTCCCAGCCCACGTCGTTGGCGAGCTTCTTGGCGCCGTCGGACGCCGGGCTGACCATGGTCTCCAGGTAGAACTGGTTCTGCCGTACGGATTCGTCGGCGACCTGGGAGAGCAGCTTGCCGCGGTTGCGCCAGGTGACCTCGCCGAACTTCCCGAAGGTGTCGAAGAAGTGGTCGTGGCCGTTCTGGTCCGCCGGGAAGTCCTGCATGGACCAGGCGCGCACGAGGTCGTCGTGGAAGGCGCGGTCGGTGCGGGCGTCGGCGGCGGGCCGGGTGCCGGGGCCGCAGGGCGGGGGCACGGCGGTCATGGTGGAGTCGATGCAGAGCCCGTCCTGCGCGGCGAGCTCGATGAGGTACTCGGTGGAGACCGCGCCCGACAGGTGGTTGTGCAGGTCACCGCCCTTGGGCATGGCCCGGAAGAAGGAGCGGAGCCGGTCGGGGCTGTCGCGGAGCGAGGTCAGGTGGGCGTCCGTGCGCGCCTCGGCGGCGGTCGGGGGCCGCGGTGCGGACCGGGCCGGCTTCGCGTCGGCGGGCCGCGCGTCGGCGGGGCCCGCGGCCAGCGGCGAGAGGACCGCCAGCGTGGCGGCGGCCGCCGGAACGGCCCAGAGGCGTACGGAACTTCGAGGGTTCAGGTTCACCGGAGCATGATCGTCCGCGCCGGCCGCGCGGAGGGGCGTAACGGGCCGCGCGGGCTCCGTAACCACCCGTCCGAGTGATCACGCAGGCAACGACGCACGTCCGGCACCGGTCCCGTCGCCCCGGGGTTCAGGAGGCGGCGCGCCGCTGCGGCACGTACGGCGCAGGGGCCGGGGACAGGCTCGCGGCGGAAGCGGTCCGCTGCGGGCGCCCCAGCCCTCCGGGCGCTGCGCCGCCCGGCGCGTGCTTGCGTTCCTGCTTCCACTCGGCGAGGAGCGCGTCGTAGATCGGTGTGTCGGAGCAGGCGCCGCCCGGCGCCCCCTCCGATCCACCGGCGGCGGCCGGAGGGGGCGGCGCGACCGATTCGGCGGAAACGATTCTTCTCACGTCCTTCATGGCATCCATGAACGAACAATCCCGGCCACGAGACACCCGACTTCCCGGTACTGACCGCAATCGACCCCTTTCGATCGCGGCCGGTCCATGCCCCTTACGCGAATGACATCCCGAGGGCTACGACGTACCCGCCGGCGCCACCCTCCTGCCCGTTCCGGCACCACCCGACGACCCGGCGGACGGACCACACCGCCGAGCCGCCGGGCGACGACGCGCCGTTCCGTCACGGCAGGCGCAGCTCCACGCGGACCGGGCGGTGGTCCGATGCCGCCTCGGGGAGGACCTCGGCCGTGCGGGGCCGGATTCCCGGTGAGGCCAGGACGTAGTCGATGCGCTCCGTCGGGTTCAGGGCGTCGTATGTGAGGCCGTCGCCCTGGCCGGCCACCGGCCAGGTGTCCTTGAGGCGTTCGGTGAGGGCGACGACCTCCGGGGTGTCGGGGGTGGCGTTGAGGTCACCGACCAGGACGGTGGGCCGGCTGGACGTCTTCACGATGGCGTCGATGGCCTTGACCTGGGAGAGGCGCTCGGCCTGGGAGGTGTGCTCCAGGTGGGTGTTGAGGAAGCGCAGGGTCGTGCCCCGCACCATGACGTCGGCCTCCAGGAGCCCGCGCTGCTCGCCGGTCGCGGAGCGCGGCAGCAGCGTGTTGTGGGCGTCCAGGATCGGGAAGCGGGACAGGATCGCCGTGCCGTACTGGCGCCGCGGGTCGCCGGGCTCGGCCGGGTCCTCGTCCAGGTTGGCGCCGTAGGTGACGTGCAGGTCCAGGCGGTCGGCGAGCCACTGCGCCTGGTCGGCGAAGTCGCTGCGTGCGGACCAGTGCCGGTCCACCTCCTGCAGTCCGATCACGTCGGCGCCGGAGTCGGCGATGACCTTCGCCGTGCGGGCGAGGTCCAGGTCGTCGGCGGGGTCGGCGCCGTGGTGGATGTTGAACGTCAGGACCGTGACGTCACGGCCGGGTACGGGCGCGGCACCGGCCGACGGGGCGACCCCGACCGCCGTGAGCGCCACCGCGGCGAGCACCGCGCATCTGCTCCAGACCCGGGACGCACGAGGTTCACGAGACACAGCACACCTCCGAAATCACAAGGAACCAACAGAACCAACAGAACCGAAGAAACAACTGACGGCTGACGGGGGGTCATTGAACACATCCGCGCGTGGTCAAACACTCAACCGGCGGATTGCGTAGGGATGTTCTCTTCGTGACATGCGCGGCACGACGGCGTCCGGAAGTTGCGGGGATCCGTTCGTGCACGGCTCTTGACGATCCCGCCGGAGCGCCCCGACGATATCCAAACTCCTTTAACTAAAGGGCATTTACTTAATCGGAGGCGAGCACACGTGACCGTCCCGCGCCGCCGTCCGGCCGAGCGCACCAAGGCGAGCGCCGCGGACAGCCGGGTCCACAACCGCGCGCTCGTGCTGTCGACGCTCTACCACCGGGGCGCCATGAGCAGGTCGGAGATCGCCCGCGCGGTGGGGCTCACCGCGCCCACCGTGTCGGCCCTGGTCGCCGACCTGGAGGGCGACGGGCTGCTCACCGACATCGGCCCGCGCAAGGGCAACCGACTGGGGAAGCCCGCGAACCTGATGGCGATCGACGACGCGGCGGCGCACGTCCTGGCCCTCGACCTGTCCGCCGACGGCCGGTTCGAGGGCGCCGTCCTCGATCTGCGCGGCAAGGCCGTCGCCCGGGCCCGCACACCCTACGCCGACGCCGTCGGGGAGGCAGCGGCCGAGCGCGTGACGCGGCTGGTCGCGGAGCTGAAGGAGCTGGCGCCGGGCCGGGTGCTCGGCATCGGCGTCGGCTCCCCGGGCATCATCGGCACCGACGGCGTGGTCCACTTCGCAGGGCACTTCGAGTGGCGCGAACTCCCGCTCGCCGCCCGGCTCTCCGAGCTCTTCGGCGTCCCGGCACACGTCGGCAACGACATCAACGTCGCGGCGCTCGCCGTGCTGCGCTTCCGCGAGGCCAAGACCCAGAACCTGATGGCGATCACCATCGAGCACGGCGTCGGCGCGGGCCTGATCGTCGGCGGGGAACTGGTCGAGGGCGAGCAGTTCGCGGCCGGTGAGATCGGGCACGTGACGGTCGTCGAGGACGGCGAGCCGTGCGTCTGCGGGCACCGAGGCTGCCTGGAGCCCCTCATCGACGCGGCACAGCTGCGCGCACGGCTCGCGGGCCGGGACGCGGCCGGGCGCACCGAGGTCCTCACCGCCGCCGGCCGCGCCCTCGGCATCGCGCTCGCCCCGATCAGCAGCGTGCTCAACCTCAACGAGATCGCCCTGCTCGGCCCGCCCGACCTCGTGGAGGGCCCCTTCCTGGAGTCCGCCGCCGCGACGGTGCGGGCCCGTACGTACGCGCCGATAGGGGCCGCGCTGACGATGCGGTCGCTGGCCGGCGACTCCGATCTGATCCTGCTCGGCGCCGCCGGCCTCGTCCTCGCGGGCGAGCTCGGCGTGTGGTGAACGCACCGCGGCACGGCGACTTCCCGTACTGACACCTTCCAGGAGTTCCCATGACCCGTACGGCCCGCACGACCCGAAGGACGACCCGCGCGATCCGCGGACGCGCGGGGCACCTCCCGCTCGGCGGCGTGGTGGCGGTGGTCGTGGCCGCCTCGCTCGCGGCGGCCGGCTGCTCCGGCTCGGCGGGTCACGCCGGGAGCGGCGACGGCAAGCAGCGCGCGGTGCCCGTCGTGAAGGCGAAGGGCAAGACGCTCACCGTGTGGGTGATGGACGGCGACTACTCCGAGGCCACCCGCAAGGCGATGAAGGACCGCTTCACGCGGCAGACCGGCGCCGACGTGAAGATCGAGGTGCAGAACTGGGACGGAATCACCACCAAGATCACCACCGCGCTCGCCACGTCGACGCCGCCGGACGTCATCGACATCGGCAACACGCAGGTGGCGAGCTTCGCCGCGAGCGGCGGCCTGATGGACCTCACCCCGTACGCGAAGGACCTGCGCCAGGGCCAGCAGTGGCTGGACGGTCTGGAGGAGCCCGCGACGGTGGACGGGCGGCTGTACGCGGCGCCGTCCTTCGCGGGCGCCCGCGCCGTGATCTACAACAAGAAGATCTGGGACGCGGCCGGGGTGAAGGCCGCCCCGACCACGTACGACGAACTGAAGAAGGCGCTGCGCAAGGTCCGCGCGGCGCACCCCGCCCGGGACTTCTCCCCCTTCTACCTACCGGGCAAGTACTGGCACACGGGCGTGCAGTGGGTGTGGGACGCGGGCGGTGATGTGGCCGCGCGGGACGGCGAGGCGTGGAAGGGAACGCTGGGCTCCGGCGCGGCGCAGAAGGGGCTCGCCGAGTACAAGGCGTTCCAGAACGAGTTCTCGGCGCCGTCGACGCGCACCATCGACACACTGAACCCGGACCAGACGCGGGTGTTCGCGGACGGCAAGGCGTCGGCGATCAGCGCGACGAACGTGACGATCGACCTCATCAAGAAGGCGAACCCGAAGATCGAGGACGAGGATCTCGGGACCTTCCCGCTCCCGGGCGCCTCGGGCCGCTCCCAGCCGGTCATGCTGGGCGGCTCCGACTGGGGCGTCGCGGCCAAGAGCGCGCACCAGGATCTGGCGCTGCGGTGGGTGAAGATCGCCACGGATCCCGCGGTGCAGACGGAGTGGGTCGCGGGCCGCGACGGCTGGATCCCGAACAGCGAGGGCGCGGTCAAGGCGGCCGGGGGGAAGGCCGATCCGCTGCTGCGCCCGTTCTTCGACGCGGCGCTGCGCTCGAAGGCGACTCCGGCGTCGGCGGACTGGGCGCAACTGGAAGGCAACAAGGACATCGACAAGGTCTTCTCGTCCGTCGCCTCCGGGTCGCGGTCGCCGCGGCAGGCCGCGGGGACCTTCGACACGACGGCCGGCAAGGTGCTCAATGCCGGGGACTGACCAGGCGGTCGGCGGGCGTCGCGAGGCGCCCGCCGCTCCCCCGCCGCCGTCACGCGCGAGGGCGAGCGCCCCGCCGCGCACAGGGTCCGTCCGCGGCCGCGGTTCCCTCGTCGCGTGGGCGCTGCTGACACCGGCGGGCCTGGTGATGCTCGCCGTCACCGTCGCGCCGATCGCCTTCCTGGTCTACGCGTCGTTCACCGACTACGACCAACGGTCCCTGTTCACGGGCGCGTTCGACGTCGTCGGGGCGCGCCAGTACACGGATCTGCTGGCCGACGCCGAGTTCTGGCGCTCGCTGGCGCGCACGGTCGTGTTCACGGCGGCGATGGTGGCGGGCAGTGTCGCGATCGGCGCGGGCGTGGCGCAGCTCCTGACACGGCTCGGGCCGGCGATGCGGATGACGGTCACGGTCGTGCTGATCCTCGCGTGGGCGATGCCGACGGTCGCGTCGTCCCTGGTGTGGAAGTGGCTGTTCCAGCCCGGCTACGGCGTCGTCAACTGGATGCTCACGCGGACCGGGCTGTTCGGCGACATGACGGACACGGACTGGTCGAACAGCGCGCCGCTCGCGTACGTGTCGATCTGGCTGCTGATCGTGTGGCAGGCGGTGCCGTTCATCGCGCTCACCCTGTACGCGGCGCTGATCCAGATGCCGGCCGAGCTGCAGGAGGCGGCGCGGCTCGACGGGGCGGGCGAGTGGCGGGTGTGGTGGTCGGTGACGCTGCCGTTCCTGCGGCCGACGCTGACCCTGATCACGCTGATGTCGGTGATCTGGGACTTCAACGTCTTCAACCAGATCTGGCTGGTGTCGGCGGGCGGCCCCGACTCGGCGACGACCACACTGGGCGTCTTCGCGTACCGGACGGCCTTCGTGGCGTTCAAGGTCGGCCAGGGCGCGGCCCTGTCCGTGGTCACGACGGTGCTGCTCCTCGCGGTCACCGCGCTGTACATCCGACGGCTGCTGCGTTCCGGGGAGGATCTGTGACGGCGCGAAGGTTCCGCCGGGGCCGCGTCGTCGGCAACACCGTGGCGGTGGTGTTCTGCCTCGTGTGGCTCTTCCCGGTGTACTGGATGGTCAACACGGCGTTCAAGCCACGCTCCGAGGCGATGACGGCGACGCCGCGCTTCTGGCCGGGCGCGCCGACGCTGCACAACTTCGACGTGGCGCTCAACGGCACGGAGTTCTGGACGAACCTGACGAACAGTCTGCTCGTCGTCGGTGTCACCGTCGTGATCTCCATCGTGCTCGGCATGTTCGCCGCGGCGGCCCTGTCCCGGTTCCGGTTCGGCGGGCGGCGCACCGTCATGGTGGCGATCCTCGTCGCCCAGATGCTGCCGGGCACGGCGCTCCTCGTCCCGACGTTCCTCGTCTTCAACGAGGCGGGGCTGCTCGGCACGTACACGGGTCTCGTGCTCGCGTATCTCGCGCTCACCCTGCCGTTCTCGATCTGGGTGATGCGCGGGTTCTTCCTGACCGTGCCGGTCGAGGTGGAGGAGGCCGCGCGGATCGACGGCGCGTCGACCTGGCAGGTGCTGTGGCGGATCCTGTTCCCGCTGGTGCTGCCCGGGGTGATCGCGTCGAGCGTGTTCGCGTTCATCGCCGCCTGGAACGACTACCTCATCGCGTACACGTTCATGAAGGAGCAGAGCCAGTACACGCTGCCGGTGTGGCTCGCGTCCTTCACGAACCCGGCCCAGGGCACCGACTACAGCGCGCAGATGGCCGGTTCGGTCGTCTTCTCGCTGCCCGTGGTCGTGTTCTTCCTGCTCATCCAGCGCAAACTCGTCTCCGGCATGTCGGCCGGAGCGGTGAAAGGATGATCCACCCCATGCTCCTGCCCCGTCCCACCTCGGTCCGGCACGACGACGGCTTCTTCCTGCTCGACGACACGACCGCACTGGTCGCGGCGGCCGAGGCGCGCCCCGAGGCGCGCTGGCTCCAGTCGGCGCTGCGTCCCGCGACCGGCCTCGACCTCCCGCTCGCCGACCGCGCGGAGCGCGCCGTGGAGCTGCGGCTCGACGGCACGCTCGGCACCGAGGCGTACCGGCTCGACGTCACCCCGGCCGGGGTCGTCGTCACGGGCGGGGACCGCGCCGGTGTCTTCCACGGCTGCCAGACCCTGCTCCAGCTGCTGCCCGCCGAGGTGTACCGGCGCGGCGAGGCGTCCGGGGTGCGCTGGGCGGTGCCGGCGGTGGCCGTCGCCGACGCGCCGCGGTTCGCGTGGCGCGGCGCGATGCTCGACGTGGCGCGGCACTTCATGCCCAAGCACGATGTGCTGCGGTTCGTCGACCTGATGGCGATGCACCGGCTCAACACCCTGCATCTGCACCTCACCGACGACCAGGGCTGGCGGGTGGAGATCCGGCGGCGGCCGCGCCTCACCGAGGTCGGCGCGGGGCGGCGCGAGTCGCAGCGCGGCGCCGGTCCCGAGGCGCGGGGCGACGGCCGGCCGCACGGCGGCTTCTACACGCAGGACGACATCCGGGAGATCGTGGCGTACGCGGCCCGGCGGCACATCACGGTCGTCCCCGAGATCGACGTGCCGGGGCATTCGCAGGCCGCGATCGCCGCGTACCCCGAACTCGGCGTCGGGGGCGGCCCCGCGGAGGTGTGGACCCGCTGGGGCGTCAACCCGCGCGTCCTCAACATGGAGGAGTCCACCGTCGACTTCTACCGTGACGTCCTCGACGAGGTCATGGACCTGTTCCCCGGCGCGGTGATCGGTGTGGGCGGCGACGAGTGCCCGACCACCGAGTGGGAGAAGGACCCGCGCACGCAGGAGCTGATGCGCGAGCGGGGGCTGCGCCACGCGCACGAACTGCGCTCGTGGTTCGTACGGCGGCTCGGCGAGCACGTGAGCGCGCGCGGACGGCGGCTGTTCGGCTGGGACGAGCTCCTGGAGGACGAGGTGCCGCCCGGCACGGTCGTGGCGTCGTGGCGCGGCATGACGGGCGCGGTGACGGCCGCCCGCCGGGGCCTGCACGTCGTCTCCTGCCCGGACGACCAGGTGTACCTGGACTACCGCCAGTCCGAGGACCCGGACGAGCCGATCCCGGTGGCGGTGCCGATCACGGTGGAGAAGGCGTACGCGTTCGACCCGGTGCCGGCCGTGCTGACGCCCGACGAGGCCGCGCACGTGCTGGGCGGTCAGGCCAACATCTGGACGGAGCACATGGATTCGCCGCGCACCGTCGACTACTTCGCGTTCCCGCGCCTGTGCGCGGTCGCCGAGGCGCTGTGGTCCACGGGCGAGCGCCGGTACGAGGAGTTCCGGCCGCGCCTGGAGCACCATCTCGCCCGGCTCGACGCGGTCGGGGTCGAGTACCGCGCGGCGACGGGACCGCGCCCGTGGCAGACCCGGCCGGGCGTCCCGGGCCGCCCCTCCTCGGAGGCGGACCGGGAGGCGTTCATCGAACAGCTCGTGGCCGGCATCAAGGAGCCGTCCGGCCCGTCGGACGGCTACGGCGACTGAGGCCGCCCGGGGCGTCCCGGCTCACGGGGCCGCCAGTGCCGCCCTCGCCAGGGTGGCTCTGGAGGAGTTCGCGGTCCTCATCGACGTGCGGCAGCCAGGAGGTCACCCCGCGCTCCCCGCCTCCGGGACGTCGGCGGCGCCGACGGGTTCCCCGAACAGGCAAGCGCCGGTGCGGACGGTCGCGTGGAGGACGTCGGCGGCCGCCGACACCACCGGCACCTCGTGCAGGGGGCGCGCCGCCGAGCGGGTGCGGGCGCGCAGCGCGTCGTGGGTCAGTGCGGTGTCCGGGCCGCCCGCGCGGGAGCGGAGCACCACGGCCAGGTCGTGCCCGGCGCGGTGCACGATGCTCGGGCGCTGCGGCCAGAACACCAGCTGGTCGAGGAAGCCCGGTCCGACCCCCACCACGGTCGTGTCGTCGGCCTCCGTGTGCTCCGCTCCCGTCACGGCGTGCAGCGGCGTCTCGGGGACGGTCGTCCGGAACACGAGCCGCGCGCCCCGCGCCGCGCCACGCGGGCGCACCATGCGCGGCACGCCGCGGCGGGGCGCGACGACGGCCACGGCGCCGGCCCGCAGGGCGCCGAAGTACAGGACGGGGAACACGGGTTCGTCGGGCTCCGGGAGCCCCACCCGGTCGCCGGGGCGCAGCCCGTGCGCGAGCAGTCCGCCCGCCACCCGGGCGCTCAGTTCATCCAGTTCGACGAGGGGCAGCACACTGTCCCCGACTCGCATCGCCGGTCGCTGCGGGTGCCTGCGGGCCGCTTCCACCAGGGCTGTGGCGAGATTGCTCACGTCAGTTCGCTTTCCTACGGGCGGGGTTCGGTTCGACGTGACGATCCTCACCAACCTGGCTCGCCGGGGGCCATGTCGACGCGTACAGGGTCTTCTGTCGCCGCCCACAACGACCTCGACGGTGCTTCTCCCGTTGACAGACCCCGCCCGGTGGTGCCGCCCGCCGGGACCGGGCGGCACGCGTCCGTCAGTGGAGCCGTTCGGTCCGCCGTGCGGCGCGGCGGCGCACCGGTACGACGGTGTCCGGCTCCTCGTACGCCGTGTCCGGGCAGTCCGGCTCCGTCAGGTCCGGGCTGTACACCGGAGCGACGAAGAGGTTCTGCCACTGCGGACGCGGGGACGGCATGCGCCGCCCCGCCGTGTCCGCATGCCGACGCACCTGAGATTCACTCATATGACCTTCCAGCGTTTCGACCCCTCGGCGGCGTGAACTCCGGCCGCCGTCATGACCTTCGATGTGTGACCGGTCCGGCAGGCGCCGGAACACGAATCACCCTGGTGGCGGAGGTACGTCCCGGTGAACCGCGGCGAGGCCGAGCACCCGGCCGGTCCAGCGGGACCGCAGCCACCGGTCGTGGCTGGCGACGACGACGGCGCCGGGCCCCTCGGCGCGCAGCGCCTCCTCCAGTTCGTCGCACAGACTCGGCGAGAGGTGGTTCGTGGGCTCGTCGAGCAGGAGCAGTTCGGGCGGCCGGGCGACCAGGAGGGCGAGCGCGAGGCGGCGGCGCTGCCCCACCGACAGGTGCGCGACGGACTTGGCGCGCTCCGGGGCGGCGAGCAGTCCGAGCGCGGACAGCGGGGTCGCCTCGGCGCGCGCCGGGCCGAGGACGGCGGTGTACACCTGCTGCGCGGAGCGCTCCGGCCGCTCGAACTCCGTGTCCTGGGCGAGCAGTCCCACGGTGAGTCCGGGCCTGCGTCGCACCGCGCCTGCGGCCGTGAGCCGCCCGGCCAGCACCGCGAGGAGGGTGGACTTGCCCGCGCCGTTGCCGCCCGTGACGAGGAGCCGGTCGCCGGGCGACAGCGTGAGGTCGCCGACGGCCAGCCGCCCGGGGACGTGGACGCCGCTGAGTTCGACGAGGTCGCCGGTCCCGGTCTCCTGTACGACGGCGGGGGCGGCGAGGACGAGGGGGCGCGGCGGGGCGGGGATCTGGGCGCGCTCCAGGTCGTCGAGGCGCCGGGCCGCGTTGCGCACGCGGCGGGCGATCTGGCTCTGGACGCGGCCCGCGCGCAGGCCGTAGCCCATCTTCTCGGTGTCGCGGGGTCCCCGGTCGGGGGCGACTCTGCGGGCGGTCGTGTCCACCGATGCGCGCAGGGCGGTCAGCGCCTCCTGTTCCTCGGCGTACCGGCGTTCCCAGCGGGCGCGTTCGGCCCGCTTCTCCGCCAGGTAGGCGCTGTAGGTGCCGCCGAAGCGGACGGGTCCGTCGAGCGCCGGGTCGAGGTCGAGGAGGTCGGTGCAGACGGCGTCGAGGAAGGCGCGGTCGTGGCTGGCGACGACGACGGCGCCGGGCAGGCCTCGCAGTTGCTCCTCCAGGAAGGCCGCGGCGGCGTCGTCGAGGTGGTTGGTGGGTTCGTCGAGGAGCAGGGCGGTCGGACGCCGGACGAGCAGCGCCGCGAGCGCGAGGCGCGAGCGCTGCCCGCCGGAGAGCGAGCCGACGGTACGGGTGTACGGGATCGCGCCGAGGCCGAGTCCGGCCAGCACGATCCCGGCGCGCCGGTCGGCGTCCCACACCTCCTTCTCCTCGGCCTCCTGGAGGAGCCGGCCGTACGCGTCGAGGAGCTCGGCGTCCTCGGGGGCGTCGGCCACGCGGGCGGCGAGCCGGTCGAGCTCCGCAAGGGTGTGGCGCGCCTCGCGCAGGGCGTCGTCGAGCACGTCGGCGACGGCGGCCTCGGCCGGGTAGGGCAACTCCTGTTGCAGGCAGCCGAGTTCGGCCGGCCTCTCGACGCGGCCGGAGTCGGGACGGTCGGTGCCGGCGAGCAGCCGGATCAGAGTCGACTTGCCGACTCCGTTCTCGCCGATGAGCCCGATGCGGCGACCGGGCGCGGCGGTGAGGGAGACGCCGTCGAGCACGCGCCGGTCGCCGAGGCTGCGGACGAGGTCGTGGGCGATCAGCGCGGCGGGGGCTGGGGTGGGTTCGGTCACGGAAGGGCTCACCTGTGTGGTCGGGGGCGGGCGGAGGGGCCGGAGCCGGGCAGGTGTCACTCCCCCGGCGCGGCGACCTCCGTCAGCACCCCGTCCGCGAGGCGCAGCCGGCGCTCGACGCCGATCTCGGCGAGGAACCGCTCGTCGTGGCTGACGACGACGAACGCGCCCTGGTAGGAGGCGAGGGCGCTCTCCAGCTGTCCGGCGCTGACCAGGTCGAGGTTGTTCGTCGGCTCGTCCAGGAGCAGGAGCTGCGGAGCCGGTTCGGCACACAGGACGCAGGCGAGGGTGGCACGCAGCCGTTCGCCGCCGGACAGCACGCCGGTGGGCAGGTGGGCGCCGGCGCCGCGGAAGAGGAAGCGGGCGAGGAGGTTCATCCGCTCGGCCTCGGTGCGGTGCGGGGCGTACGCGGCGAAGTTCTCGGCGACGGTCCGGTCGAGGTCCAGCAGGTCGAGCCGCTGCGACAGATAGGCGACGCGGCCGTCGGCCCGCCTGATCTCGCCGCTCTCGGGGGCGAGTTCGCCGAGGACGAGCCGCAGCAGGGTGGACTTCCCGCTGCCGTTCGGGCCGGTGAGGGCGATGCGCTCGGGGCCCCGGATCGAGAGGTCGAGGCCGTCTCCCGCGAACAGCGGCCGGTCGCCGTGGCGGACCTGGAGGTGTTCGCCGTGGAAGACGGTGCGTCCGGCGGGGACCCGGGTGTCGGGCAGGTCGAGGGTGAGGCGCTGCTCGTCGCGCAGGGCGCGTCCGGCCTCGTCGAGTCGGTTCTTGGCCTCGCTGACCCGCCCCGCGTGGACCTGTCCGGAGCGTCCGGCGGCCTCCTGGGCGCCGCGCTTCATGTTCCCGGCGAAGATCTTCGGCAGGCCCGCGTCCTTGAGGTTGCGGGCGGCGTTGCTCATACGGCGCTCGGCGCGCTCGCGGGCCTGCTGCGCCTCTCGCTTCTCGCGCTTGAGGGCCTGTTCCGCGTTGCGCACGTTCTTCTCGGCGACCTCCTGCTCGGCCTTGACGGCTTCCTCGTACGCCGTGAAGTTGCCGCCGAACTGGCGCAGTTCGCCGCGGTCCAGTTCGACGATGCGGTCCATGCGGTCGAGGAGGGTGCGGTCGTGGCTGACGATCAGCAGGGCGCCGTTCCAGTCGGTCAGGACGTCGTAGAGGCGCTGCCGGGCGTCGCCGTCGAGGTTGTTGGTGGGCTCGTCGAGGAGCAGCACGTCGGGGCGCTTGAGGAGCTGGGCGGCGAGGCCGAGGGAGACGACCTGGCCGCCGCTGAGGGTGCCGAGGACGCGGTCGAGGGCGACGTCGTCGAGACCGAGGCGGTCGAGCTGGGCGCGGGTGCGCTCCTCGATGTCCCAGTCGTCTCCGATGGTGGTGAAGTGCTCCTCGGCGACGTCGCCGGACTCGACGGCGTCGATCGCGCGGATGATCCCGTCGACGCCGAGGACCTGGGCGACGGTCAGGTCGGTCGTGAGCGGGAGGCTCTGCGGGAGGTAGCCGAGGGTGCCGGTGACGGTCACGGATCCGGCGGTGGGCCGGAGCTCTCCCGCGATCAGCTTGAGCAGGGTGCTCTTGCCGGCTCCGTTGGGCGCGACGAGCCCGGTGCGGCCGGGGCCGATCGTGCTGGACAGGCCCGCGAAGACGGGGGTGTCGTCGGGCCAGGCGAAGGTCAGGTTCGAGCAGACGACGGAGATGTCGGACATCGTATGTACCTCAGAAGGTGACGCGGGAACGCTCGAGCGCGCTCCACCGCGAAGGGAGTCATGGCGAAAGGGGACGACGAGGCAGCCACTTCGGCGGACGCTTCCTCAGCGTCACCGGTGGCCGTCAGGTCCGGGTCTCACCCGGAGATGTCGTCGTCACCCGCCACGGTCTGCTCCTGATCACACGAAGAATGGAAGATCCACCGTAACAGAGCCTCTTCCGCGCGCCCTCTCCTTTTTTCATCGGCCCCCCTTTCGTCGGCCCCTTGTTCGCCGACGCCGCCCTCGCCGGCCCTTCTGTCATCGGCCCTGCCCTCATCGGCCTCCCTCGTTCGTGGTCTCTCGTTGTGGACACCGCGCGGGGTGCGGGCCGGTTCGGTCTACGGTGATGCCGTGCTGACCGACGGCGCCAGCTCTCTTCGAAAGTGACCCACCGTGACGAGCGTCGCATATCAGGGTGAATACGGCTCCAATTCCGCGGCCGCCGCCCAGAAACTGTTCCCCGGCTGCACCGAGCTGCCCTGCACGAGCTTCGAGCAGGCCCTGGACGCGGTGACGCTCGGCAGCGCCGACCTCGCGGTGATCCCCGTCGACAACTCCGCCGCCGGACGCGTCGCCGACGTGCACCACCTGCTGCCGGAGTCGGGCCTGTTCGTGATCGGGGAGTACTTCCTCGCGATCCACTTCGACCTGGTGGGCGTGGCGGGGGCGACGCTCGACCAGGTGGAGCAGGTGCGCAGCCATGTGCACGCGCTCGGGCAGTGCCGCAAGGTGCTGCGGGAGGGCGGCTGGCGCACGCTGGTCAGCGACGACACGGCGGGCGCGGCCCGCGAGGTGGCCGAGCTCGGGGACCCGCGGCACGCGGCGCTCGCCCCGCCGGCCGCGGCCCGGCACCACGGTCTCGAGGTGCTGCGGGCGGGCGTCGAGGACGACCCGGACAACACGACGCGCTTCGTCGTCCTGTCGCGCGACGCGGACTTCGCCCCGCTGACCGGCGCCCCGACGATGACGAGCCTCTTCTTCGCCGTGCGGAACATCCCGAGCGCGCTGTACAAGGCCCTCGGCGGCTTCTCCAGCAACGCGGTGAACCTGACGAAGATCGAGAGCTACCAGATGGGCGCGGGCCTCAGCCCGAGCTGCTTCTACGTCGAGATCGAGGGCCACGTCGACGAGCCCCGCGTGGCGCTGGCCCTGCACGAGCTGCGCTTCTTCTCCTCCGAGGTCCGCGTCCTGGGCGTGTACCCGGCCCACGCACACCGGCTGACCGAGCGCCCCGCCTGACGCGCGCGCAGCCCCGAGGGGCCGTTGGTCACGCCGGGTCGCCGGTGTGGACGGGGAGTTCGGCGAGCCGCCATTCGAGCATGCCGTCGTCGAGCCGCATCGCCCGGCGGCCGTGTTCGGCGAGCAGCCGCACCGCGTCGTGCGCGAGGACGCAGTACTCGCCGCGGCAGTACACGACGACCTCCAGGTCCGGGGGCAACTCCTGGATTCGGTCCGCGAGTTCGGCGACCGGGACGGAGAGCGCGCCCGGAATGTGTCCGGCCCGGTACTCCTCCACGGGGCGCACGTCGAGGAGCACCACGTCCCCGGCCTCGACGCGGGCCCGCAGCTCGTCCCGGCCGACCTGAGCGGCGCCGTCCTCGCCGAGGTAGGCGTCGCGGGCGGCCGGTACGGTCGCCTGGTGGGTCTCGGTGACCTTGCGCAGCAGCGCGAACAGCCGGGCGACGTCGTCGCCGGCCAGTCGGTAGTGGACGCGCACGCCCTCGCGGCGGGTGGCGACGAAGCCGGCCTGCTTGAGGGTCTGCAGATGCGCGGACGCGGTCGTCAGATTCAGCCCGGCCGCCTTGGCGAGCGCGTCGACCGTGCGCTCACCCTGGGCCAGCAGATCCAGCAGTTCCAGCCGCTTTCCGCTGGCCAGCGCCTTGCCGCCGACCGCGAACGCGTCGTAGAGCGCCGCCTTCGCATCCGCCTTCGCCGTCTTCGGCATGCCATCCTCCATAAATCCATGGAATATTGTAGTAGAGGGCCGCGGCAGCGACCAGCGGGACGCGGCAACCGGTGTCCCGCTCGCTTCACCTGATCTTGGAGGACCCGTGGGCTTCGCCGACGACCACCTCGTCCCCCTCCTCGACGCGGGACTCGGCAACAACGCCTACCTCGTCGATCTGGGCGACGGCCGCGCGCTGGCCGTGGACGCCGGCCGCGATCTGCGCACCCTGCGCGAGGCCGCAGGCCGGCGCGGGCTGCGGGTCGCCTTCGCGGCCGACACCCACCTGCACGCCGACTTCCTCTCCGGCGCCGTCCAGCTCGCCCATGACGAGCGCGCCGTGGTGCTGGCCTCGGCCGCGGGCCGGCGGGGCTTCGCCCACCGGGGCCTGGCCGACGGCGACGAGGTCGGCCTGGGCGGCCTGACGCTGCGCGCGCTGGCCACCCCCGGACACACCGACGAGCACCTCTCGTTCCTGCTCCTGGACGGGGAGCGTGCCGTGGGCGTGTTCACCGGCGGCTCGCTGATCGTGAACTCCGCCGCCCGCACCGACCTCCTCGGCGCCGAGCGGGCCGAGGAACTCGCCCGCGCCCAGTACCGCTCGCTCCAGCGGCTCGCCCGGCTGCCCGAGGACACCGCGGTCTGGCCCACGCACGGCGCCGGCTCGTTCTGTTCGGCCCCGCCCGGCAGCGAGCGCACCAGCACCATCGGCGCCCAGAAGGAAGCCAACCCGCTGCTCGCGGCGCCGGACGAGGACATCTTCGTACGGCGGCTGCTCGACGGCCTGGGCAGCTACCCCGCCTACTTCGACCGCCTCGCCGAGCGCAACCGGCTCGGCCCCGCCGTCCTGACGTACGAACCGGTCCTGCCCGCCCTCGCCGCGGAGCGGGTCCACGCGCTGCGCTCCGAGGGCGGGTACGTCGTGGACGTGCGCCCGGCCGCACGCTTCGCCGGAGGTCATGTCCCCGGGTCGGTGTCGATCGCGCTGCGGGACCAGTTCGCGACCTGGCTCGGCTGGCTGCTGCCCGACGACGCCCCGCTCGCGTTCGTCGCCGACGCGGACCAGGACCCGGGCGAGATCGTCCGGCAGGCGTACAAGATCGGCTACGAGCGGATCGCCGGGCACCTCGCCGGAGGCATGGCCGCCTGGCGCGCGGCCGGTCTCCCCGTGGCGCGGACTCCGTACCTCACGCCGGACCAGGCACCCGACACCGCTTACGTCGACGTGCGTCAGCGGTCCGAGTACGCCGCAGGGCACGTCCCCGGCGCCCTGCACCTCGAACTCGGCACGCTGGCCGGACACGTGGGCGACACCCCCGAGGGCGCGCTCGTCGCCTGCGGGCACGGTGAGCGCGCCATGACCGCGGCCAGCGTCCTCGAACACGCCGGGCACCCGGGCGTCCGCGTCCTGAACGGGCGTCCGCGCGACTACGCGGCCGCGCACGGCCTGCGCCTGACCGAGGGCGAGGCTCCGTGAGCGGCCTCCGGGGACGGGGTCCGGCCGCGCCCGTACGGCTGGGGCTGCGGGAGAACTGGCCGCAGTTCACGCTGCTGGTCGTCGTCAACGTCTGCGTCGGCGGTCTGGTCGGCCTGGAGCGGACCACGGTGCCGCTCATCGGGACCGAGGTCTTCGGGCTGACGAGCGACCTGGCCGTGTTCTCGTTCATCATCGCGTTCGGGCTCACCAAGGCCCTGACCAACCTCGCCGCCGGTGCTCTCACCGCGCGCTTCCGGCGCAAGCAGCTCCTGGTCACGGGCTGGCTGATCGGCGTCCCCGTGCCGTTCGTGCTCGCCTGGGCGCCGTCCTGGGGCTGGATCGTCGCCGCGAACGTCCTGCTCGGCCTCAACCAGGGACTGGCCTGGTCGATGACGGTCAACATGAAGATCGACCTCGTCGGGCCCGCCCGCCGGGGCCTGGCCACGGGACTCAACGAGGCGGCCGGGTACACCGCCGTCGGTGTCACCGCCCTGCTCACCGGCTGGCTCGCCACCGTCCACGGGCTGCGTCCGGCGCCCGAGCTCATCGGTGTCGTCTTCGTCGTCGCCGGACTGGCTCTCGCCTTGGCCGTACGCGACACCGCGGGACACGTCGCCCTCGAACTCGCCCGGCACGCCGAGCCGCTGCCCACCGGCGAGAGCACCGGCCTGGCCGCCGTCTTCGCCCGGACGTCCTGGCGGCACCGCTCGCTGCGCGGCGCCAGTCAGGCGGGACTCGTCAACAACCTCAACGACGGTCTCACCTGGGGTGTCTTCCCGCTCCTGTTCACCGACCACGGTCTCGGCCTCGCCGCGGTGGGCCTGATCAAGGGCCTGTACCCGATCCTGTGGGGCATGGGCCAGATCCCGACCGGGCATCTCGCCGACCGCGTGGGCCGCAAACCCCTGATCGTCACCGGCATTCTCGTCCAGTCCGCCGGCTTCGTGATCGCCCTGGCCCTGCTCGACACCCCGCTGCTCGCGGGCGTCCTGTCCTCCGTCGCGCTGGGCCTCGGCACGGCCATGGTCTACCCGGCGCTGATCGCCTCGGTCTCGGACCACGCCCACCCCGCCTGGCGGGCGAACGCCCTGGGCACCTACCGGTTCTGGCGCGACATGGGCTATGCCGTCGGCGCCCTGGTGGCCGGGGTCCTCGCCGACGCCCTCGGCCTGAACGCCACCGTCGTCGCGGCCGCCGCCCTCACCGCCGCCTCCGGTCTGCTCGCGGCCCGCTGGATCGGCGAGCGCCCGGTGCCGTCCCGCACCGCCCGGCCCGTCAGTGGCCGCTCGCGAACTCCCCGCTGAGCCGGTCGTGGAGGTCGGCGCTCGGGGTGTTGAGCCCAGTGATCTCCACGGTCTTGCCCCGCTGCGCGTACTTCGTCTCGACGGCGTCCAGGGCGGCGACCGAGGACGCGTCCCAGATGTGCGCGGCGCTCAGGTCGATGACGACGTGCCGCGGGTCGCCGGCGTAGTCGAACCGGCCGACGAGGTCGTTGGAGGAGGCGAAGAAGAGCTCGCCGGTGACCCGGTACACCACGGTGGCGTGGTCCGGGTCGGTGACGGAGGTGACGTCGGCGAGCCGGGCGACACGCTTGGCGAAGATCACCATGGCGGTGACGGAGCCGACGACGACGCCGATCGCCAGGTTGTGGGTGGCGACGACGCACACGACGGTGACCAGCATGACGAGGATCTCGCCGCCGGGCATGCGCCTGAGGGTCTTCGGGGCGACGGAGTGCCAGTCGAACGTCGCGAACGACACCATGACCATGACGGCGACCAGCGCCGCCATCGGGATGTCGGAGACGACCGGGCCGAACACGATGCAGAGCACCATGAGGAAGGCTCCGGCGAGGAAGGTCGACAGGCGGGTGCGGGCGCCGGAGACCTTCACGTTGATCATCGTCTGGCCGATCATGGCGCAGCCGCCCATGCCGCCGAAGAGTCCGGTGACGATGTTGGCGATGCCCTGCCCGATCGACTCGCGCGTCTTGTCGGAGTGCGTGTCGGTGAGGTCGTCGACCAGCTTGGCCGTCATGAGCGACTCCATCAGGCCGACCAGCGCCATCGCGAGCGCGTACGGGGCGACGGTCGTCAGGGTGCCGAGGGTGAACGGCACGTCGGGCAGGCCCGGCACGGGCAGCGCGGACGGCAGGGCGCCCTTGTCGCCGACGGTCGGCACGGCGATGCCGGCCGCGACGGTGATCACGGTGAGGACGGCGATCGAGACGAGCGGGGCGGGCACGGCCTTCGTGATCCTCGGGAAGAGGACCGTCATCGCGAGGCCGCCGGCGATCAGCGGGTAGACGGCCCAGGGGACGTCGGTCATCTCCGGGATCTGGGCCATGAAGACGAGGACGGCGAGCGCGTTGACGAAGCCGACCATCACGGAGCGCGGCACGAACCGCATGAGCCGGGCGACGCCGAGTGCGCCGAGGACCACCTGGAAGACACCGGCGAGGACGACGGCCGCGACCAGGTACCCGAGGCCGTGCTCGCGGTTCAGCGGTGCGACGACCAGCGCGACGGCGCCGGTCGCGGCGGAGATCATCGCGCGGCGCCCGCCGACGACCGAGATGACGACGGCCATGGTGAAGGCGGAGAACAGGCCGACGGCCGGTTCGACCCCGGCGATGACCGAGAAGGAGATCGCCTCCGGGATCAGCGCGAGTCCGACCACGAGACCGGCCAGCACCTCGGTGCGCCAGACCTGCGGATCGGACAGCCAGTCGGGCTTCAGCGCGCGCAGGCGGGCGGCCGGCGACACGGGGGCGTCGGAAGAGGGCACGGATTGGAACCTGTCGTGCTCGGGCGCACCCGGGCCGTCGGGCCCGGGCGCGCGGAAGGACACGGCGACACCGGACCGGCGTCCCCGCGGTCGGCTCCGTGGCGGACGGAGCCGGAAGTCGATGAGAGGGGCGAAGGGCGCGCGCCCGGCTACGCCGTCGCGTTCACGTCCCCGGGCGTCACGGCGGACAGGCGGCGGCGCGGGGGGTCCTGGGCTCGCGCACGCTGGTCTCCGCAGCATTCCGCACTTCACCGGGAACACCGTCGGCCCCGGTACGACACCTGCGGGGCGGCACACGGCCGCCCTCGCCCCGCAACTCTACCCTGACGTTAGGGTAGGGATCGGCGCGGCGTAAGGGATGCGGCCGCCACGGAGAAGAGCTGAGGCGGCGGGCGTGGACGGCAGGCACATGCAGATCGGCGAGGTCGCCGCGCGCACCGAACTGTCGCTGCGCACCATCCGGCACTACGAGGACACGGGTCTGGTCATCCCGTCCGCCCGCTCGCAGGGCGGCTTCCGTCTGTACACCGAGGCCGACGTGGCCCGGCTGATGGTGATCCGCCGCATGAAGCCGCTCGGCTTCACCCTGGACCAGATGCGTGACCTGCTCGACGCCACCGACCGCCTCGATCACGACCCCGCCCCGGACGCCGACGAGCGCGCCGCACTCCTGGAGCGGGTGCGCGCCTACCGGGAGGCGGCGCTGGAGCAGGTGGAGAAGCTGCGGGTCCAGCTCTCCCGTGCCGAGGAGTTCGCCGCCACACTGGGTTCCCGTCTCGACCCGAAGGCCGCGCAGCGGCGGAAAGACGAGGTGCGCCCGTGACCGATCCGTCCTCCGCTCCCCCGGCCGAAGTGCCGTACGGGGCGGTCTCGGTGCTGGTCGGGGACCGGCGTGGCGCGTTTCCGTACGGGAACTCGCTGCTGGTGCGCGGGAGGGACGCGACCGTCGTCGTGGATCCCTCGCTGTCCCTGGTGGATCACGTGCCGGCGGCGGACATGGTGCTGGTGAGCCATGGGCACGAGGACCACGTGGCCGGGCTGGGCGGCTACGACATGCCCGTGCACGTCCACGAGAAGGATCTGGCGGCGGTGCGCTCGCGGGCCGCGATGGTGGCGAGCTTCGGGCCGGCCGAGGAGCACCGGGACGCGCTCGACCGGCAGCTGCGGGACGAGTTCCGGGTGGCGGACCGGCCGGACGCCCAGGGGTTCGCCGAGGGCACGGTGTTCGATCTCGGCGGGCGCACGGTGACCGTGGTGCATCTGCCGGGGCACACGGCGGGGCACTGCGGCTTCCTCGTCGAGCCGGACGGGTTCCTGTTCGTCGCCGACATCGACCTGACCTCCTTCGGCCCGTTCTACGGGGACGCGGGGAGCAGCCTCGTCGACTTCGAGGCGTCGCTGCGGCGCTGCCGGGAGATCGACGCCCGCTGGTACGGGACGGCGCACCAGAAGGGTGTGATCGAGGGGGCCGCCGAGTTCCGGTCCCGGCTGGACGCGTTCACCGGTGTCGTCGAGCGGCGTGATGCCACGCTGCTGTCCCTGCTCGACGAGCCCCTGGGCGTCGGGGAACTCGCCACCCATCGGCTGGTCTACCGGCCGCACGTCGAGGGCGTGAACGTCCCGCTGGTCGAGCGTCGCACGCTGGTGCGGCACCTGGCCCGGCTGTCCGGCCAGGGCCGGGTCGAGGAGGTCGAGCCGGGCCTGTTCCGTTCGACCGGGAAGTGACGGCGGGCCGCTCTCCGTGCGGCCGCTCACCCGGCTGCGCGGGTCCGTCACGCGTTCGCGCCATTCCGGGGTGCGCGGCCGCCGCCCGGCGTGAAAGCTGAGGGCAGCGGCTCGGGCCCCTCGTCCTCCCCCCTCGTGTCAGGCGCCGGAGCCGTGCCCCGCCGGCAGGCCGTACGCGTACGGCCTGCCGGCGTTCGTATGTGCTCGCCACGATCGGCGGCTTCGACTCACTGAGAGCCAGGGGCTGTTGCCCTGGGCGTCACTCGCTCAGGGCGGTGCGGAGGAAGTCGAGGATCTCCGCCCGGGCCGGTTCCGCCTGCGGGACGATCCCGGGCATGGACAGGAAGGCGTGGATCGCGCCCTGGTGTTCCGTGAGGCGGGTGGGCGTGCCGGCCGCGTCGAGCCGCTCGGCGTAGCGGCGGCCGTGGTCGGCGAGCGGGTCGTGGGTCGGTACGACGACGAGGGCGGGCGGCAGACCGCTGAGGTCGTCCGCGTGCAGCGGGGAGAGCTGGCGCGGGTCGGTACCGGGCGGCACGGCCAGCCGCCGGAACAGGCGGAGTTGGGGCAGGCTCAGGGACGGCGTCCGCGCGTGCTCGGTCATGGAGGCGTGGTCGACAGGGCGTCCGTCGTGTCGACCGCCGGGTTCACCAGCACCTGGGCCCGGAGGGCGGGGCCCGCCGCCGCGCGGGCCCGGATCGCCGTCAACGCGCCGAGCAGTGCCCCGCAGCTCTCCCCGAACAGGGCGATCCGCTCCGGGTCGATGCCCCATGCCGCGGCGTCGCCGGCCAGGTGCCGCAGGACGTCCCAGACGTCGTCGGCGGCGCGCGGCAGTGGGCTGTCGAAGGACAGGAGCCGGTGGTCGACCGAGGCGACGACTGCGGGCAGCCGGACCGCCAGGTGGCTGTTGACCCAGTCGCTCTGCGTCGCCGTGCCGACGAACCCGCCCCCGTGGACGTGGACGACGAGGGGCAGAGCCGCGCCGTCCGACGGTCCGCCGGTGGGCCGGGGCCGGTACAAGCGGACCGGCAGTTCGTGCCCCGGCAGCCGTACGGTCCGCCACTCGACGGCCGCGCCGGGGTCGGGCTCTCCGGTGGCGACGCGCGCGGCGGCCGAGGCGCGGAAGCGGTTCTCCGCCTCGCTGAAGGCGGCCAGTTCACCTGCCGTGACATGTTCCCAGTCCGGCTCCGCCGGACGTTCCGGGGCGGCGAGCGCCGCCGCGCCCGTGCCGCCGATTCCGCCCGACTCGCTGTGCTCACTCATGACTTCCCCTTCACCCGAACGGTCTTCTCGCACTGTCTGCGCACCCTCAGGTGTCCTGCCGAACTCGAGGAACGGAACTCGAGGAACCGGACCCGAGGGATCGAAACCCGAGGTGTCGCACCGGATGCCGACCCAGACAGCGAACCCCAGATATCGAACCCCAAGGTATCGAAACCTGAGGTATCGAAACCCAAGGTAGCGAAAAGAGGTACCGTGGCGCCATGCCTTCGCGCCCCTCCGACGCTCCGTCCCGCACCTCACCCGCGCCCCCGTCGGACGCCGCACCCGCCCGACCGCACGGCCGCCCGCCCGGCCGCCCCCGCGCGGGCGTCAACTCCGCTGTGTTCGCTGCGACGTTGAGCACGGTCGTCGAGCTGGGGTACGCCCGCGCCACCGTCGAGCGCATCGCGGCCGCGGCCGGTGTGGCGAAGTCGACGGTCTACCGGCGCTGGCCGACCAAGGGCGCGCTGATCGTCGACTGCCTTCTCGACGCCCTGGGGCCGGCCCCGCTGGAGGGTGGCACCCACGCCGAGATCCTGGAGTCGAGCGTGCGGCGCGTCGCCGCGCGGATCGGCGAGCCGGGAGTCGGGGACGCGTTCGCCGGAGTGTTCAGCGACGCCGTCAGCGACCCGGCGCTGCGCGAGATCCTGGCGACGCGGCTGCAACAGCCGTATCTGACCGCGCTCCAGGAGGCGCTCGGCGAGCCGGAGCACCGGGTGCTGTTCCTCATCGACGTCGTGGTGGGCGTCCTGCTGCACCGGATGGGGATGACGGGCGAGCCGATGGTCGAGCGGGACGTGGACGCGCTGGTCGCCATGGTGCTGCCCCACTTCGCGGCCGGTCCCGGCGGGCGCTGAGCCCGGCGCCGGCAAAAGCCGTCGACATCCCGTGCCGTGCTCCGCGATGCTGGGCGCGATGACTCGTATCGACGACACACCTGCCGCCTGGGACGACCGCACCCAGCTGACCACGTTCCTCGACTACGCGCGCGACACGGCCCGCGCGAAGTGCGAGGGCGTCTCCGCGGAGCACGCCCGTACGGCGCTCCTGCCCGGATCCCCGCTGATGACCCTGAGCGGACTGATCAACCACCTGCGCTGGGTCGAGTACTTCTGGTTCCAGGTCGTCTTCCTCGGAGAGGAGGACGAGGGGCCGTGGACCGACGAGGATCCCGACCGCGAGATGCGCATCGCCGTCGACATCCCGCTCCCTGAGCTGCTCGACGCGTACGCCGAGCAGAGCGCCCGCTACCGGGAGATCGTGGCGAAGCATCCTCTGGACACGAAGGCGCAGCGCACGACGCGGCCGGGCCAGGAGATCGATCTGCGCTGGATCCTGCATCACCTCACCGAGGAGACGGCCCGGCACAACGGGCACCTCGACATCCTGCGTGAGATGCTCGACGGCAAGACCGGCAGCTGACGTCACGCACTCAACTGAGCTGAGGCGCCCGGGAGTTCATGACCCCTGGGCGCCTTTGCACATACCGGGGCATTTCGCATGGCGAGACGATCGTCTCGTCTCGCGTTGACATCTCCTGATCATCTGCTTCATATTCCTGTCCATGTCACGCAGCCCCGTCACCCTGGAGAGCGCCGCCATCGAGCTGGCGCTCATCGGCGTGACCCGGCACAGCGTCTCCGACATTCACTGTTGCTGACGTCTGCAGACGTGCGCGCGGGCCGTCCGGCCCGGACGGTTCCCGTTTCCGGCGCGCACCCGTGCGTACTCCGCCCGCAGGCGTGACAGTTCCCGGCGCTCCCCTCCGTACCCTCGCTCGTCGACCTTCCGGCCTTCCGCCGTGTCGACGAGTCGACACGGTCGTGTTCGTGCGCCCCTCTCGCTGCCTGCGCGGTTCCCCTCGATCCGTTCCGCAGTAGTCCTCAGAGAGGCCGTCCTCCGATGCGTCAACCGTCCGTCAAGTCCCGCCGCCTGGCCGCGGCCGCAGCCGTGCTCGTCGTGGGTGCGGGTGCCGCGGCCTGCGGCCCCCAGGAGAGCAAGGGCGGTTCCGCCGGCGCCGCGGGCACGCCCCACAAGGGCGGCACGCTCACCGTCCTGAACAGTAGCCCGCAGGAGGACTTCGACCCCGCGCGCCTCTACACCTCGGGCGGCGGCAACATCCCCTCGCTCGTCTTCCGCACGCTCACCACCCGCAACCGCGAGGACGGCGCGGCCGGCGCGAAGGTCGTCCCGGACCTCGCGACCGACCTCGGCACGCCCAGCAAGAACGCCACGGTCTGGACGTACACCCTCAAGAAGGGCCTCAAGTACGAGGACGGCAGCCCGATCACGAGCGCCGACATCAAGTACGGCATCGAGCGCTCCTTCGCCGCCGAACTGTCCGGCGGCGCGCCGTACCTGCGGGACTGGCTGATCGGCGGCGCCGACTACGAGGGCCCGTACAAGGACAAGAAGGGCCTCGACTCGATCGAGACGCCCGACGAGCGGACCATCGTCTTCCACCTGAACAAGCCCGAGGGCGAGTTCCCCTTCCTGGCCACGCAGACCCAGACGACGCCGGTGCCGCAGAAGAAGGACAAGGGCACCAAGTACGAACAGCACCCCCTCTCCTCGGGCCCGTACAAGGTCGTGAAGAACGAGGGCGACGGCGAGCGGCTCGTCCTGGCGCGCAACACGCACTGGTCGGCGGCGACCGACGAGGAGCGCAAGGCGTACCCCGACCGGATCGACGTCCGCTCCGGTCTCGACTCCGCCGTCATCAACCAGCGGCTGTCCGCCTCGCGCGGCGCCGACGCCGCCGCCGTCACGACCGACACCAACCTCGGCCCGGCCGAGCTCGCCAAGGTGTCCGGCGACAAGGACCTCGCCGCGCGCGTCGGCACGGGCCACTTCGGCTACACGAACTACATCGCCTTCAACCCGAAGGTGAAGCCGTTCGACAACCCGAAGGTGCGCCAGGCGATCTCGTACGCCGTGGACCGCTCCTCCGTCGTGAACGCGGCGGGCGGCTCCTCCCTCGCCGAGGCCGCGACGACCTTCCTGCCGAACCAGAAGTCGTTCGGCTACACGCCCTACGACCACTTCCCGGCCGGGAAGAACGGCAACGCGGCGAAGGCCAAGGAGCTGCTGAAGGAGGCCGGTTACGCCAAGGGCCTGACCGTCACGCTCACGCACTCCAACGCGAAGGACTTCGCGACGAGCCCCGAGATCGCGACCGCGCTCCAGGAGGCGCTCAAGAAGGCCGGCATCACGGTCAGGCTCCAGGGCCTGGAGGACAACGACTACTCCGAGACCGTGCACAGCGTGAAGTCCGAGCCCGGGTTCTTCCTGAGCGGCTGGGGTGCCGACTGGCCGTCCGGCGGCCCGTTCTTCGCCCCGATCTTCGACGGCCGGCAGATCGTGAAGTCCGGCTACAACTTCAACTCGGCGCAGCTGGACGACTCTTCGGTCAACAAGGAGATCGACGCGATCAACAAGCTGACCGACCTGGGCGCCGCCGCGCAGCGCTGGGGCGCGCTCGACAAGAAGGTCGGCGAGCAGGCGCTCACCGTGCCGCTGTTCCACCCGGTCTACAAGCGGCTGTACGGCGAGTCCGTCAAGAACATCGTGATCAGTGACTGGACCGGTGTGCTCGACGTGTCACAGGTCGCGGTCAAGTAGCCATGGCGGAAGCACTGTTCACCGAAGTCACCGCGTCCGGTGACGCGGCCGAGGGGGCGGGGGCCGTCGCGGCGGCCCCCGCCCCCGGGGGCCGCCCCTTCTGGCGGCGGCTGCGGGCCAGGCGTTCCGCGCTCGTCGCCGGCGGCGTCGTCGCGTTCCTGGTCCTCATCGCGCTGGCGGCGCCGCTGCTCACCGCTGTCGAGGGGCAGGACCCCACCACGTACCACCCGGACCTCGTCGACTCGGCGACCGGCGGTGTGCCGCTCGGTTCGTTCGGCGGGGCGAGCGCCGACCACTGGCTCGGCGTCGAACCCCTCACCGGACGCGACCTGTTCGCCCGGGTCGTGTACGGCGCGCGGGTGTCGCTGGGCGTCGCGCTCGCCGCGACGGTCCTCCAGGTGCTGCTCGGCGTGGCGATCGGCCTGGCCGCGGGGCTCGGCAACCGGTTCGTCGACCAGGCGCTCAGCCGGGTCACGGACGTGGTCGTCGCGCTGCCGGTGATGGTGGTGGCGCTCGGCGCGCTCGCCGTCGTCCCGGCCGGCTTCCCGCGTCCCGTGCTGATCGCCGTCATCATCGGACTGGTCGGCTGGGCCGGCACGTCCAAGATCGTGCGGGCGCAGACCCTGGCCCTCAAGTCGCTGGACCACGTGGCGGCGGCCCGGCTCAGCGGCTGGGGCCGGTGGCAGGTGGCCCGGCGGGAGCTGCTGCCCGCGCTGGCCGCGCCCGTCATCACGTACGCGGTCCTGCTGTTCCCGGGGAACATCGTGGTCGAGGCGGCGCTGTCCTTCCTCGGTGTCGGCATCAAGCCGCCGACCCCGTCGTGGGGGCAGATGCTCAGCGACGCCGACACCTGGTACCAGGCGGCCCCCACGTATCTGCTGATCCCCGCGCTCCTGCTGTTCGTCACCGTGCTGGCGCTGACCGTCCTCGGCGAGGGCGTACGCACGGCGCTCGACCCGCGGGCCGAGTCCCGGCTGCGGGTCGGCACCGGCCGCAAGCAGGAGACCCGGCACGATGCCGAGAAGGAGGCCGGCGCATGACGGGCTTTCTGATCCGCCGCGCGGGCGGCGCCGTCTTCGTCCTGTTCGCCCTGAGCGTCGTCGTGTACGCGGCCTTCTACGTGGTCCCGGGCGACGTCGCGCAGATCGCGTGCGGGCCGCGCTGCTCCCCCGCGCAGGTGGCGCAGGTCAGCGCGCAGCTGAAGCTGGACGATCCCTTGTACGTGCGCTACGCGCACTTCCTCCAGGCCCTGTTCACCGGGCAGGACTTCTCGACCGGCACCGGTGTGCTGCACTGCCCGGCGCCCTGCCTCGGGCTCTCGTACCAGAGCGACCAGCAGGTCACGGGGCTGATCCTGGCGAAGCTGCCCGCGACGGCCTCGCTCGTCGTCGGCGCGTCCCTGCTGTGGGTCGTGCTCGGCGTGGGCACGGGTCTGCTGTCGGTGTGGCGGCGCGGCCGGCCGACCGAGCGGATCCTCACCTGGATCACGCTCGCGGGCATGGCCACGCCGGTGTTCGTCATCGGACTGCTGCTGATCATCGTGCTGGTGACGGCGCTTCAGGTGCTGCCGTTCCCGGACTACGTGCCGTTCACCGACGATCCCGAGCAGTGGGCGTGGAACCTGCTGCTGCCGTGGGTCTCGCTGGCGCTGGTGTCGGCCGCGCCGTACGCGCGGATGACCCGCGCCTCCATGCTGGAGACGCTCGCCGAGGACCACGTGCGCACGTTCCGGGCGTACGGGGTGCCCGAGCGGACGCTGGTCGGGCGGCACGCCCTGCGCGGCGCGCTCGCTCCGGTGATCGCGCTCGGCGCGCTGGACATCGGCTCGATGTTCGGCGGCGCGCTGCTGACGGAGTCGCTGTTCGGCATCCCGGGTGTGGGGCGCGAACTGGTCGACGCGGTCCGCACCGTGGACCTTCCGGTCGTCGTGGGTCTGGTGCTGGTCACCGGGTTCTTCGTCGTCCTCGCGGGCGCCCTCGCGGACGTGTTCCACGCACTGGCCGACCGAAGGGTGGTGCTCGCATGAGCCTGATCGAGGTCAAGGACCTGTCCATATCGTTCGGCGCCGTGCGGGCCGTACGGAACCTGTCGTTCTCGCTGGAGCCCGGCCGGGCGCTCGGCATCGTCGGCGAGTCCGGCTCGGGCAAGAGCGCCTCCGCGTACGCGCTGCTCGGGCTGCACCGCGGCACGGGCGCCGAGGTGTCCGGCTCGGTGCGGGTGGCCGGGGTGGACGTGCGCGAGGCCGACGACGCGGAGCTGCGCTCGCTGCGCGGCGCGAAGGCGGCGATGGTCTTCCAAGACCCGCTGTCCTCGCTCGACCCGTACTACGCGGTGGGCGACCAGATCGCGCAGGTGTACCGGGTCCACCGCCGGGTCTCGCGGCGTGCGGCGCGGGCCCGCGCCGTCGAGGTCCTGGACCGGGTGCGCATCCCCGACGCGGCGCGCCGGGCGCGGTCGCGGCCGCACGAGTTCTCGGGCGGGATGCGGCAGCGGGCGCTCATCGCGATGGCTCTGGCCTGCGAGCCGCAGCTGCTGATCGCGGACGAGCCGACGACGGCCCTGGACGTCACCGTGCAGGCCCAGATCCTGGATCTGCTGCACCAGTTGCGGCAGGAGACGGGCATGGGGCTCGTCCTGGTCACGCACGACGTGGGGGTGGCCGCCGAGTCCGTCGACGACGTTCTCGTCATGCGGGCGGGCCGGGCCGTCGAGCGCGGTCCGGTCGGCGCGGTGCTGGCCGCGCCCGCGGAGTCGTACACGCGGGCGCTGCTCGCGGCGGTCCCCCGGATCGACGGCGCGGCCGCGCCCGCCCGCCCGGGGCCGGCCGACGCGGGCGAGCCGCTGGTCGAGGCGGTCGACGTCCACCAGGTGTTCGGCCGCCGGTCGGCCGCGACGAAGGCCGTCGACGGGGTCACGCTCGGCGTGCGCCGGGGCGAGACCCTGGGCATCGTCGGGGAGAGCGGCAGCGGCAAGACGACGCTCGGCCGGATGCTGGTCGGGCTGCTCGAACCGAGCGCGGGCCGGGTCGTGCGGCGGGGCCGGGTGCAGATGGTGTTCCAGGACCCGCACTCGTCGCTGAACCCGCGCCGCTCGATCGGCGAGTCCGTCGCGGACCCGCTGCGGGCCGCCGGGAGGCTCGACGAGGGGGCGATCCGGGCCCGGGTCGGTGAACTGCTCGCGCAGGTCGGGCTGGAGGCGGATCAGTACGACCGCTATCCGCACGAGTTCAGCGGCGGGCAGCGGCAGCGGGTCGGGATCGCGCGGGCGCTCGCCGCGGACCCGGACCTGATCGTGTGCGACGAGGCCGTGTCGGCGCTCGACGTGACGACGCAGGCCCAGGTCACGGAGCTGCTCGGCCGGCTCCAGCGGGAGCTGGGGCTCGCCCTGGTGTTCATCGCGCACGATCTGGCGGTCGTACGTCAGGTCAGCGACCGGGTGGCCGTCATGCGGGCGGGCCGGGTCGTGGAGGAGGGACCCGTGGACGAGGTGTACGCACGTCCTCAGGATCCTTACACCCGGCAGCTGCTGGCGGCGGTCCCGGCGCTCGATCCCGGGCAGGCGGCCCGACGCCGGTCCCTGCGGGCGGAGTTGACGACGGTCTGACGGACGCGAACGGCCGGTGGCGGACAGGTTCCGCCACCGGCCGTTCGCGCTTTCCTCCTGCTTCCCGCGGCGATTGACTCCGACCCTCCCCCTCGCTAGATTGCTGAACATGTTCACTGAACACGTTCACCGAGAGGCGTCATGACGGCGCCATCGCGTTCCGAGCAGAAGGAAGCGACCCGGGCCCGGGTCCTGGGCGCGGCCGAGCGGCTTTTCGGGGCGCGCGGCTACGCGTCGACGACCGTCCGCGACATCGCCGCGGACGCCGGGGTCAGCGTCGGGACCGTGATGGCGGTCGGCGACAAGGCCGCGATCCTGGTCGAGCTGTTCGACCGCCGGATCGCCGCACTCCACTCGGCCAGGGACACACAGGGGGCGCCCGCGGCCCCGGGCCGACCCGTCGACGACGTGCTGACCCTGTTCGCGCCGTTCGTCGAGGTCTTCACCGCCGACCAGGACCTGGCCCGCCACTACGCGGCCGCGCTCGTCTCCGGCCGGCACCGCGCGGGCGTCTTCGACGAGCTGGCCGGGGTGCTGCGGCGCGAGATCGCCGACGTCCTGACCCGGCACGGGTTCACGCGCCCGGCGGCGGAGCGCGCCGCGACGGCGGTCCATCTCGCCTATCTCGGCACGCTGTTCATGGGCGCGGGGAGCGGCACCGACGACCTCGGGGGGCCGGTCGAGGACCTGGTCGCGGCCGTGGAGTTCATCATCGAGAACCGAGAGGGGAACCCGTCATGAACCTGAGCCCGGACCCGTGGTGGCCGCAGGCGGTGCTCGCGGGCGTGCTCGCCGCGGACGCCCTGATGTCCGTGCGTCCGCCCGCGTTCATCCGCGCCTGCCTGAGCGGGGTGGGGTTCCCGGAGGACTGGTGGTGGTCCCTCGTCGCGATCAAGCTGCTCGCCGCCACGGGCCTGATCGTCGGCCTCTCCTCCGACGGGGTCGGCGCGGCGGCGAACGCGGGCGTCGTCTGCTACTTCCTGGCGGCGTCCTACGCGCACGTCCGTGCCCGGTTCCTGCGCTCGGAGTTCTGGGTCAACTGCCTGGGCATGCTGGCCCTCTCTCTGGCCGCGCTCGCCCTGTCGTACGGCGGCTGACCGGCCGGGCACGCCACGGAATGGCCCAGTGCACCCGCCCTGATGTGGCCCATGGTTCAGGGCCACATCACCGGCAGACTGAGGGCATGACGACAGACCACGCCCCGCACGCCGACCGCACCCGAGTGGACTTCTGGTTCGACCCCGCCTGCCCGTTCGCCTGGATCACCTCGCGCTGGATCCTCGAGGTGGAGCCGCTGCGCGACCTCGACGTCCGCTTCCACGTGATGAGCCTGTACCTGCACAACGAGGGCAACGAACTGCCCGACTGGTACCGGGACCTGGTGAACCGCTCGCTCGGCCCGGTGCGGGTCGCCGTCGCGGCGGCCGAGCTCCACGACGACAAGATCCTGCGCGACCTGTACACGGCGTACGGCACCCGCATCCACCAGGACCGCGCCGAGGACTTCGACCAGGTGACGGTGGAGGTCCTGGCCGAGCTGGGGCTGCCCGCCGAGCTGGCCTCGGCCGCGCACTCGGACACGTACGACGCGGCGCTGCGGCGCAGCCACGACGCCGGGACCGACCCCGCGACGGGCGCCTACGTCGGCACGCCGACGCTGCACCTGGACGGCACCCCGTTCTTCGGGCCCGTGCTCGGCGCGATCCCGCGCGGCGCGGAGGCCGCCGAGGTCTTCGACGCGGTACGCGTCCTGGCCCGGCAGCCGCACTTCTACGAGCTGAAGCGCGAGCGGACGGGCAGCCTGGACTTCTCCTGAGCGGGCCGGGGCGGGCCGGGGCCGAGCGGGGCGCGGGGGTCAGCGCACCACGTCGAAAACGTTCATCTGGATCCCGTTGGAGTACGCCTCGTGCTCGACGAGCTTCAGCTTCTGGGCGTCCTTGTCGGTGTCGCTGAAGAGGCGCTTGCCGGCGCCGAGCAGCACCGGGAACACGAGCAGGTGGTAGCGGTCGATCAGCCCGGCGTCGGACAGCGCGCGGTTCAGGGTGGCGCTGCCGTGCATGATGATCGGCCCGCCGTCGGTCTCCTTCAGGGCGGCGACCTCGTCGAGGGAGCGCAGGATGGTCGTGTCGCCCCAGTCGGACACGAGGGCGGCGTCGGTGAGCGTGGTGGAGACGACGTACTTCGGCAACGGCTTGTAGTCGGCGAACTCCTCCATGGCCGGCCACACCGGGCTGAACGCCTCGTAGCTGGTCCGGCCGAACAGCATGGCCGAGGCCTCCTTCTGCTCCCGCCCCTTGATCTCGTAGGCCTCCGGGACGAACTCGATGTCCTTGAAGGTCCATCCGGCGTTGCGGTAGCCCGCCTCGCCGCCGGGCGCCTCCACGACGCCGTCCAGGGAGACGAAAGCGGTGCTGATGAGCGTGCGCATCTGTGTGTCCTCGATCTTCTCTGGCCTCGCGGTGCCCGGCGGCCCCGCTGTCTCGCTGTGTCACTCCTACGACCCGGGCCCGCCGGAAAACTCATCGCCTGAAGGCCCACCTTTTCACCGCGCGGCGGATCAGGTCAGTCGAGAAACCGGGCGATCAGGTGGTTCGTCGCCTCCGGCAGCGCGGGCGGCAGGGCGTGGTGGGCGATCCCCGGGAGTACCGTCACGGTCGCCTCGGGCATCGACTCCCGCGCTGTCGCCGCCAGTTCACGGGCATCGTGCGCCTTGGCGGCTCCGGCGAACAGGATCAGGGCCGGGGACGTGAAGGCGCGCAGGGCGTCGGGGGCGGGGCGCGGGCCGGTCGCGGGACGCAGGGCGGGGAAACGGGCGGCTGCCTCCTGGAGCGCCAGGCAGTGGGGGTCCAGGGTGTCGGCGCCACCGCTCTCCCACTCCAGGAACGCACGGACGCGGCGGGGCGTCGGCCGCAGAAGCATCGGCAGGGCGCGCAGGAGGTAGGCGGGCCGGAAGCCGGCGAAGCACTGCGTCGGGTCGAGCAGGACGAGGCGCCGGGTACGGGCGGGGGTACGCAGGGCGTGGTGCAGGGCGATCCAGGCACCGTAGGAATGGCCGACCACGTCCACTTCCGCGCCCCCGAGCCCCAGTCCGTCGAGGACCGATCCCAGCCAGTCCATGAGGTCGTCGAGCGTGCGGGGGCCGCGGCCGGGATCGGGCACGCTGCGGCCCGGGGCGCCGAGCAGGTCGACGGCGTGCACCCGGTGCGTACGGGACAGTGCGGCGGCTTGCGCGTACCAGGGGGCGGATGTCGCGCCTCCGCCGCCCGGGAGCAGGAGGACGGGCGGACCGTCGGCGGGGCCGCACACGTTCACGTGGGTGGCGCCGAACGGGGTGGGGACGGTGACGGAGCTGTGCGGTGCGGGCCACTTGCTGAGGACCCGTTCGTACGCGGTGCTGAAGACGTCCGGGTCGTAGGCGTGCGGGTGGGGCGGGTCGTGGACGGCGGCGCGTGGACTCATGGCGGTACAACCCCCTGATCTGCGGTCGAGCCGATGCCTTCTCGGGCCACTGCCTCGCTCGACTAATATCTCGTCGAGCGAGATGATTGCTGAGCGAGATGATAGTCGGAGGTGGCGCCCGTGTCCGAGTCGAGGCCCGCGGGGTCCGAGCGGGAGATCGTGCACCTGCTGCGCGCGGTGGTCGTCGAACTGGGGCTGCACAGCGCCCGGTTCGCCCGGGAGAACGGCATGCACCCCACCGATGTGCGGGCCCTGATCGCCCTGATGGACGCGGCGCGCGCGGGCGAGGAGACCACGGCCGGTTCCCTGGGCGCGGCGCTCGGCCTCAACTCGGCCGGGACGACGGCGCTGGTCGACCGGCTGGAGCGGGCGGGGCACGTGCGCCGCGAGCGCGGGGAGCGGGACCGCCGCAAGGTGACGGTCGTCGTCGACGAGCGGGCGGTCGCGCTCGGCCAGGCCCACTTCGGCCCCCTGATCCAGCGGACGACGGAGTTGCTCACGACGTACGACGAACACCAACTGGACGCGATCCGGGGCTTTTTGGAGGGCGTGCGGAAGACGGCGGCCGCTGACGGCTAGGGCCCTTCTTTCCGATCAGGCTGGATCGGGGAGCAGGACCACGGTCGCCCCTCCGGGACTCGACGGCGTGGTCCATACTCTGAGTCTGTCCGTCTACCGGGGAGCGTCATGACAAGCAGGTTCACCGAGTTGGTCGTCGACTGTCACGACCCGGAGGCGCTCGCGGTCTTCTGGTGCGCGGTCCTGGACTTCAAGGTGCTCGAACAGCGCGAGGACCTCGTCGAGATCGGTTCCTGGGCGCCGACCGTGGAGGAGGTCCGGGCGCGCCAGATGCCGCCGACCCTGGTGTTCATCCGGGTGCCCGAGGGCAAGGAGTCGAAGAAGAACCGGCTGCATCTCGACGTCAGCCCGATCGACGGCAGCACCGAGGACGAGGTGGCCCGGCTGCTCGCGCTCGGCGCCGCCAAGGCGGACGTCGGACAGGGCCCGGACCGCAGCTGGGTGGTCATGACGGACCCCGAGGGCAACGAGTTCTGCGTGCTGCGCACCCTGGCCCCGTAGCGCCACTAGTCCGGATCGCCCGGGCTGCGCAGGAGTTCGCGGGCCCGGGCCACGGCCAGGAGGTCCTCCTCCCGGCCGCGCCGGGCGGCGAGTTGCAGGCCGACGGGTGCTCCCTGCGGGGTGCGGCCCGCCGGGAGGCTGATCGCCGGATGGCCGGTGATGTTGAACGTCCAGGTCAGGGCCACGCTCAGGGTGGGCCCGGGGCCCTCGTGGCCGTGCGGCGGGTTCGGGGTGACGGGGGTGGCGATCAGGTCGGCCGGGGTGTGCGTGAAGAGGGCGTCGACCTGATCGGTGAGTCCGGCCGCCTCCCGGCGGGCGCGGGTGACGCGCTCCGGGTCCCGGCCGCGCAGGCCGCGCCAGCAGTCGGCGGGGTCGGTGAGCCGGACCGGGGCGTCGACGGATTCCAGCGCCCCGGACGCGGTCAGCGCGTGCAGCAGGGTCCGGGCCGTAGCGGCGATCGCCTCGTCCGTGGCGGCGAAGCCCAGGTTCGGGGACCAGATCGTGCGCAGGGGACGGTGGGGCGGGGCCAGGCCCGGAAGGGTCGTGGTGCCGGCGAGGGCGTCGAGGTACGCGGCGGCGTCGGCGGCCGTGCGGGCGAGCGGGCCCGCGATGTTGAGTCCGGCGCGGTCCCGGGCGGGCACCCGGCCGTTGGTGGGCTTGAGGCCGATGACTCCGCACCAGGCGGCGGGGATCCGCACGGACCCGGCGCCGTCGCTGCCGGTGGCGACCGGCACGAGGCCCGCCGCCACCGCCGCGGCCGAGCCGGCCGAGGATCCGCCCGGGCTGCGGTCCGGGTCGAAGGGGTTGAGCGTGGGGCCGCGCGGGGTGTCCCCCCAGGTCTGCCATGCGGTCCCCGGCCCCGGCGTGGAGGTCGTGCCAACGGGGACGCAGCCCGCCGCCACGAGCAGCCGGGTCTGGTCCGAGGCCAGGCCCTCGGTGCCCTTGACGGCGAGCGGCACCCCGGCCAGCGGCAGCCGCTCGCCCGCGGCGATGCGCCGATCCACCTCGGCGGCCCGCTCCCGCGCGGCGGCCGGCAGCAGGCCGGTGAAAGCCCGCAGTCCGTCGCGCAGGGCGATGCGTTGCAGGGCCGACTCGGCGACGGACCGGGCCGACACGTCACGACGCCTGACGGCCTCGGCGATCTCGCATGCGGTCGCCGAGGCCGTCAGAGCCGTGTGTGCTTCGGGAAGTCCGGGCATCGCCCCAGCCTAGAGGGCGGGTGCCGTGGGTTTCTGGCGGTCCGTCACCTCACGTCATAGGCACGGGTGACGGTCTGGGTGACCTTCGCGCCGTCGGCGTCGGAGAAGTGCGCCTTGAGCATGACCTGCTTGCCCGTGGCACCGGTGTGGTCGAGCACGGCCGTCCAGCGGCCGTCGTGCCGCTCGACCGGCGCCTCGGTCCAGGTGGCGCCGTCGTCGTACGAGTACGCGAGGGTGGCCTCGGTGATCTCGGCCGGGCTGTATCCGGCGTGTCCCTCGACGGAGAGGCCGACCTTGATACCGCTCTCGGCGGGCAGCGTGTTCATGCCGTCCACCGGGACGTCGTACGCCGGGAAGAGCATGGGCAGGCCGCGCGAGTAGACGTCGTCCTCGCGGTGGGAGCGGAAGCCCCAGGTGGTCGTGGCGGCGGTGGAGCGCAGCCAGTTCCGGTCGCCGGAGAGGATCTTCCCGAGCGTCTGGGTGAGCTCGTAGTCGGCGGCGTCGTCCGGCACCTCGAAGGCGCCGAACGGGTCGATGCGCGTCCCGATGACCTCGCCGTCGCGCTTGAGCTCCAGCTTGCCGAGGTCGCCGAAGGAGCCACCGTAGGTCCAGTGGTCGTCCGAGCTGTCGTTCCACTGGGCCGTCTGGAAGCCGATCATGTCGCCCTGGCGCTCACCGGTGAGCATGAGCTTGCCGTCCGCGTCCCGGGGCGCGGTGGGGCGCAGCGGGCCGCCGTACCATTCCTCGGTGCGCCGCTGCCCGGCGCTGTAGGTTCGCTCCTGGTCGCTCATGAACGCGGCGAAGGGGAAGCTCGTCATGGCGCCGTGGAACCAGCGCTCGTCGCCCGTCGTGTAGTACGCGGTGCGGGTGACGGGCACGTGGACCTTGCCGTAGGGGCTGATCGCGATGAGGCCGGCGCTGTCGGGGCGCCGCACCCACAGCGCGTCGAGGTAGTCGGCTTCCTTGCCCAGCGCGTGCCACTTCTCGGTGACGCGGGCCAGTTCGGCGTCACGGGGCCGCAGTTCACGGTCGGAGCGCAGCGGGCCGGACATCGGGAACGACAGGTTGTAGACGTACGGCTCGCCGTCCTCGGAGCCCTCGGCGCGGAAGGTGGGACGGAACTCGAAAGCGCCGTCATCGGCACGGCCCTCGACGTCCGCGAAGAAGTCCTGCACGGAGGCGTCCGTCAGGAGCGACGCCGAGACCTGCCAGGTGTCGTCCCACGAACGGGCGTAGCTGAGCGACGTGTTGCCGATCTTCGCGGGGCGCTCGGTGCGCAGGCTCAGCCGGTGCGCGGTGCGGGCATCGAGGACGACGGTCGTGTCACCGCCGATGTGCAGCTGGGGCCGGCCGAGGTAACTGACGGACGTCACCGTCTTCTTGTCGTCGGCGTAGGTGGGCACGAAGGTGCTGATCGCGTAGTCGCCGGGGCGGACCTGGAAGGTCTGGTCCTGCGCGCCGCCGTTCGTGCGGCGCTCGCCCTTGTCGGTGTCGAGGCTGACGACGTCGAGGGAGGAGCCGCCCGAGGCGGGTTCGCCGTCGCGGTCGACGACCTTGACCCGGAGCGTGACGGTCTTCGGCTGGATGTACGCCGTGACCGGGACGGAGACGTGCACGCCGTCGCCCGTGGCGTGAATTCGGCCGGTGACGGCGCCGTACTGGTGGTCCTCCAGGTGGGCGGTGGGGTCGACGCGGACCGGTACGTCGACGGTGTCGCCGGCCGGGACGGTGACCTTGCCGCCGGCGATCTCGAAGACGCCCGAACGCACGGCGCTGCCGTCGTTGCCGTGCACCCCGTCGACCTTCAGGTCCAGGGTGACGGCCTTGCCGGTGGTGTTCGTGAAGGGCACCTTCACGGTCGTGCGGTCCGACGGGCTCTGCGGCCAGTCGAAGCTGCCGCCCTGCACGGCCGGGGCCGCGACGACCTTCTGGTGGACGGCGGCGGCGACGTCCAGCACGCCGCTGCCCGTCTCGTCGGCGCCCGGGACGGTGTCGCCGGTCCGGGCCGAGGAGACGAGCGCCGCCTTGATCTGCTGCGCCGTCCAGTCGGGGTGGGCCTGCCGGACGACGGCGGCCGCGCCCGCGACGTGCGGGGTGGCCATGGAGGTGCCGGACATCGTGCGGTACGCGTAGACGCCGCGGCCGCCCGCGCTCGCCGCGGAGATGCCGACGCCGGGGGCGGCGATCTCGGGCTTGAGCGTGTGGGTGACGGCGACGGGGCCGCGGCTGGAGAACTGGGCGGTCGAGTCGTCGCGGTCGACGGCGCCCACGGTCAGCACGCCGGGGACGCAGCCGGGTGAGGACACGGTCTCCGCGCCGGGGCCCGCGTTCCCCGCGGCCACGACGAAGAGGCTGTGGGTGTTGCGCGAGAGGGACTTCGCGGCTTCGGAGACGGGGTCGGTGCAGTCGCCGACGGCGGGGTTGCCGAGGCTCATGGAGACGACGTCGGCCTTCTGGTCGACGGCCCACTGCATGCCGGCGATGACCCAGGACTCCTGGCCCGAGCCGCCGTCGTTCAGCACCTTGCCGATGAGCAGCGAGGTGCCGGGGGCGACACCCTTCTTCTTTCCGTCGCTCGCGGCGCCCGACCCGCCGACGGTGGACGCGGTGTGGGTGCCGTGGCCGACCTTGTCGTCGGTGGAGGAGGAGTCGGTGAAGTTCTGGGAGGAGGCGATGCGGTCGGACAGGTCCGGGTGCTCCGCGTCGGCGCCGGTGTCGAGGACGGCGACCTTGGTGCCCTTGCCGTCGTAGGCCTCGGCCCAGGCCTCGGGAGCGCGCACCTGGGCGGTGGAGCGGTCGAGGGTGCCCTTGACCTTGCCGTCCAGCCAGAGCTTCTCGAGCGCGGCACCGGTACGGGTCCGGGGCGAGCTGACGTCCTTCCAGAAGGCGGTGGCGTCCTTCTTGTCCGCCGCGAGCGCGACACCGTCCACGGCGGGCAGGTCGACGACGTGCTCGGCGCCCTCGGGGACGGCGGCCTGCGTCCCGACCGTCGCCCCGGAACGGAAGGTGGCGATCAGCGGCAGCGTCTTGGTGTGCGCGTCGTCGTACCCCTGGCGGATGAGTCCGGTGACGTTGAACAACTGCTCGTCGACCGTGCCGTCGGCTATCGCCCCGGCGGCGCTCTCGGGGTGGACGTAGAGGTCCTTGCCCCGCTGGTAGGTCTGGATCGTGGGCCGGGTGCCGTCCTCGCGGGGCAGGACGCTCGCGCTGCTGCGGCCGGCGGAGTCGGTGACGACGAGTACCCGGTCGCCGGTGACGAGCGTGACCGTCGAACGCTTCCCGCCCTTGGCCGCGGTGCCCGCGTCCCCGAGGACGTGGCGCGTCTCCGGAGTGTCGCCCGGCGGGCCGGCCGCCGCGGTGGAGGCCGCCACGCCGGTGAGGGCGAGGGCGACGACGGACGCGGCGCCCAGAACTGTATGTCTGTGGGGACGCATGGATCTCCCTGTTCGAAACCGTGAGCACACCATCGTGCGGTCGCAGCGTGGCAGAGATCCGAGGGGGTTCAGGGGTGGCGGAGGTGGCGGGTCCGCCTCATGTCGGAATCCCGACACGAGGCCGTACCGGAGCGCCGGGCTCCGGGCATGTCCGCCGCCCGGGTCAGAGCCAGCCGGCGCGGGCGGCGTGCCAGCCCAGCTGGAGGCGCGAGTCGGCTCCGGCGAGGTCCATCAGGCGCCGCGTGCGCCGTTCCACGGTGCGTACCGACACACCGAGCTGCGCGGCCGCCCGGCGGTCGGAGACGCCCGCCAACAGCAGAGCCAGCACGGCGAGTTCGCCTTCGGTCGGATCGTCCGGCGACTCGTCCTCCACCCGCACGCCGCCGGCGGCGACGCGCAGGGGACGCGCCTTCTCCCACTCCCGCTCGAAGAGGTGGACGAGCGCGCCCAGCAGGCCGCTGCGGTGGACGACGATGGCGCTCGGCTCACCGTCGGAATCAGCCATGTCCAACGGCACCATGGCCCGTTCCCGGTCGGACACGAGCATCTTCAGGGGCAGGGTGTCGGCCAGCCGCAGTTCGAGACCGGCCGCGAGGCCGGCGTGCACGTCCCCCAGGACGCCGTCCCCGTCGAGGTAGTCCTGCGCGGCCACGGCCCGGAAGGCGACACCGCGCTCCAGCGCGAACGACTCGGACACGTCGGCGTCGGCCCGACGCACCGCCCTGGGCTCGCCGACCAGGAAGGTGAGCAGCTCCTGCTGGGCGCCGCGCTGCAACTGGTGGAATCGGTGCGCCACCTGCTCCACGCCGACGACGACCTCGACGACGCCGCCCGCCGGGTGCGCGACCGCGCTGCGGTACTGCTCGGTCACCATCGAGAAGGCGGTCTCGGCGCGCTGGAGCGCGTTGCGCTGCTCGACGAGGAAGGGGGCGAGCGCCACGGACGGCGGAGCCAGCCGGTACCCGGCCGGCGAGCGCTCCCCCTCGGGCCCGTCCCACGCCGTCGCGGCCGCCGCGTCGACCGCCACCAGTCCGCGCAGCGCCAGATCGTCCAGGACGCGGATCACCTCGGACTCCGTCAGCACGGTTCGTCTGACGAGCTCGGCGACCGAGGCCACCGGCCGTGTCAGCAGCGCGGTGTACACCGCTTCCTCGTCCCGGCTCAGTCCCAGTTCCCGCAGCATCCGCTCCCCTTTCCGGCGGCACCATAACCCGGGCGGCGGAGCCTCCCCGGTTGATAGGCAAGTGGACACTTGCCTATGCTGGGTCGCGTGGCCGACGACCTGTTCAAAGCCCTCGCCGACTCCACGCGGCGCACGATCCTCGACGAGCTCACCGAGCGGTCGGGGCAGACCCTGTTCGAGATATGCGCGCGGCTGAGCATGAAGCACGGGCTCGGCCTGTCGCGGCAGGCGGTCTCCCAGCACCTGGCGGTGCTGGAGTCGGCCGGACTCGTCAGGACGCGGCGCGAGGGCCGCTACAAGTACCACGACCTGGACACGGCGCCGCTGCGGCAGATCACCCAGCGGTGGCCCGTGCCGACCACCTCGTCCCGGACGGGACCCACCCCGGAGGAGAGCAGCTCATGAAGATCCACCTGACCAGCGTGTTCGTCGACGACCAGGCCAAGGCCGAGCACTTCTACACCGAGGTCCTCGGCTTCGTGAAGAAGCACGACGTGCCCGTCGGCGAGACGGACCGCTGGCTGACGGTCGTCTCCGCCGAGGAGCCGGGCGGCACGGAGCTGCTGCTGGAGCCCGCCGGGCACCCGGCCGTGAAGCCGTACCGCGACGCCCTGGTGAAGGACGGCATCCCGCTCGTCCAGTTCGCCGTCGACGACGTCCACGCGGAGTACGAGCGGCTGCGGGCCCTCGGCGTGCACTTCACGCAGGAACCCCTGGAGATGGGTCCGATCACCATGGCCGTCCTCGACGACACCTGCGGCAACCTGGTCCAGATCGCGACCGAGCCGAAGCCTTAGCCCCGCGAGAACGGCCCCCGAGAACGCCTCTGGGAACGCCCCGGAAAAAATCTTCGAAAAAGTCCGCCGGTGATGTCGAGACGCCGTGGGCTGCTCCGTCCCAGGGGTGCAGGCGGCCACAATGGCCGCACCGGAACCGAGGAGAAGACCATGGCCAAATACCTGCTTCTGAAGCACTACCGCGGCGCCCCGGCCCCGCTCAACGACGTCTGCATGGACCAGTGGACGCCTGAGGAGATCTCGGCGCACATCCAGTTCATGCGGGACTTCGCGGACCGGCTGGAGAAGACCGGGGAGTTCGTCGACGGGCAGGCGCTCGCGCCGGAGGGCGCCTGGGTCCGGTACGACGGAGAGGGCCGGCCGCCGGTCACCGACGGTCCCTTCGCGGAGACGAAGGACCTCATCGCCGGCTGGATGGTCATCGACGTGGACAGCTACGAGCGCGCCGTCGAGCTGGCCGGGGAGCTGTCCGCCGCGCCGGGCGCCGGCGGCAAGCCGATCCACGAGTGGCTGGAGGTGCGTCCGTTCCTGACCTCCGCGCCCGACGCCGACGCGTGCCACGGGTGACGTCCTCGATGGACGAGCGCCTGCTGCGCAGCCTCACCCCCGAGGTCCTCGGGGTCCTCGTCCGCCGCGGAGCAGACTTCGCGGCGGCCGAGGACGCCGTGCAGGACGCGCTGGTCGAGGCGTTGCGGGTCTGGCCCGCGGACCCGCCGCGCGATCCGAAGGGCTGGCTGGTCACGGCGGCCTGGCGGAAGTTCCTCGACGCGACACGGTCCGAGGCGGCACGGCGGCGGCGCGAGGACCGGGTGGAGGAGGAGCCGCCGCCGGGACCGGCCCCGAGCACGGACGACACGCTTCAGCTGTACTTCCTGTGCGCGCACCCCTCGCTGACGCCGGCGTCGGCGGTGGCACTCACCCTGCGGGCCGTCGGCGGGCTCACGACCCGGCAGATCAGCGAGGCCTACCTGGTCCCCGAGGCGACCATGGCGCAGCGCATCAGCCGTGCCAAGCGGACGGTGTCGAAGGAACGCCTGGACCGGCCCGGGGACGTGGCGACCGTGCTGCGGGTCCTGTATCTCGTTTTCAACGAGGGGTACTCGGGCGATGTCGACCTCGCGGCCGAGGCGATCCGGCTCACCCGTCAGCTCGCGGCGGTGGTCGACCACCCCGAGGTGTCGGGGCTGCTGGCACTGATGCTGCTGCACCACGCGCGGCGCGCCGCCCGCACCGCTGCGGACGGCGCCCTGATCCCGCTCGCCGAGCAGGACCGCACGCGCTGGGACACGACGGCGATCGCCGAGGGCATCACGATCCTGCAGTCGGCGCTGGCCCGGGACCGGCTCGGCGAGTTCCAGGCCCAGGCGGCCGTCGCGGCGCTGCACGCGGACGCGCAGACGGCGGAGGAGACGGACTGGGTGCAGATCGTCGAGTGGTACGACGAGCTGGTGCGGCTGACCGGCAGCCCGGTGGCCCGCCTCAACCGCGCGGTCGCGGTGGGCGAGGCGGACGGGCCCCGCGCGGGCCTGGCCGCGCTCGCCGAACTCGATCCCGCCCTGCCCCGGCGCACCGCCGTCGCGGCGTACCTGCACGAGAAGGACGGCGATCCGGGCACGGCGGCGCGCTTGTACGCGGAGGCGGCGCACGCCGCGTCGAACCTCGCGGAGCGCGACTATCTGACCCGCCAGGCCGCCCGGCTGAACACCGCGCTCAGGACGAGCTGAAGGCACGCAACCCGCGCCGCGGGGAAGAGTGGTGACGCCTTGTCAGGCTGCGGCGCGCCGGTTGCGGCGGACCAGCACCGCCACCGTCGTCGCGATCCCGCCGATGAGCAGACCGACGCCGGTGAAGATGAGGGGCAGCAGCCACAGCGAGACGAACCCGTCGATCTTCGCGTCCTGCGGCGAGTCGGCGCGGTACAGCACGTCGACCCGCTCCCCCAGGTCGTAGGCGGGCGGGTTCGAACCCATGGAGCTGCGGAACGTGGTCGCCCGGCCTTCCCGCGTGGTGAACTCGACCACCGGGTGCGCCGTGGGACCGCTGCGGGAGCGGCTCCTGCCCGAGTAGCCGCCGCTCCCGGCGCTCCACTCCAGGGAGACCACGGTGCCCCGGGCCTGCTCGGCCGAGGTCACGTACGAGAGCGAGACACCGCCCATGACGAGTCCGATGACGAGGAAGAGCGCTCCGAACGCGATCGCCCCGAAGGTGATCCACCAACCCGCGCCGCGCCCGCGCCGCTGATCCTTCATGTCCTGCCTCTCGCTCGTGGGGGCCCGCGGTACGGCTCGTGGGGGAACTCACGGGAGGGTGGACGTTATCGCAGCAGGTCAGTGCCGTTCGACGGCGCCCCTCCCGCAATTCGCTCGCCCCGGTCCCGCGCGGCTCCTACGTTGGGTCCATGAGCGGGGAACACATCGTCGGTCTGGCCGGGCTCGTGGTCGTCCTCGCGGGTCTGACGGCCTGTGCGCTGATTCTGCGGAGCGGCTCGATCCTGCCGCCGCCCCGTCCGCCGGATCCCCTGTGCGGCGGCTGCCTGCACGGGCGCTCCGAGCACTGGAAGGCTTCCGGTCGCTGCGTCCACGAGGACGGTGACCCTCGCGAGGGCAACGACAGTTACGGCAGCGGCCCGTGGACGTGGTCGAAGCCTCCGGTGTGCGCGTGCCCGGCCTTCCGCCCCCGGACCCAGGCTTCTTGACGGTGCGTCAGGAAGCGGGCTCCGCGTCGTCGAAGCGGGCGCAGTGCGCGTGGATCTCGTCGTGGTGGGTGCCCGCCCAGTCGATGAGCGCCGTGACGGCGGCGATGAGGGAGGCGCCGAGCGGGGTCAGTTCGTACTCGACGCGGGGCGGCACCTCCGCGTAGGCGGTCCTGGTGACCAGGCCGTCGCGGCGGAGCTGGCGCAGGGTGTGCGTCAGCATGCGCTGGGAGATGCCGGGGACGGAGCGCTGCAGATCCGTGTAGCGCAGCGGGCCCGCGTGGAGGGCGCTCACCACGAGTACGGTCCACTTGTCGCCGGCGCGCTCGACGATCTGCCGGATCGTCTCGCCCTTCTCGGCGGGCCACGCGGCGCACGGTCCCGTCGGCGCGGCGGGCCGCGCGGGGTGCCGGTTTTCCATGTCGCGCCCGTCCTTCCTGGTCATCGTTCCGCACACGCGTGTGCCTTTTGTACGCCTCTCCATACTGACGCACCATGGGGTTACGCACCAGCGGTATGAATCCAGATCAGAGGCGCTTCACCGGGCGGAACCGGACCTGCGCACACTCCGCTGAGCGACCCCAGCCACAGGAGGAGACCCCGTGACCATGCGTGCCGCAGTCGTGTCCCGTTTCGGCGGACCGGAAGCCATCGAGATCGTCGAGACCGCGGTGCCCGCGCCGGGCCCCGGCCAGGTACGGATCCAGGTGGCCGCCGCCGCGCTGAACCCGGTGGACGCCGCCACCCGCGCGGGTGTCTTCGGCGCCCGGGGCGACCTGACCGGCCTGGGCTGGGACGTCGCGGGGACGGTCGGCGCCGTCGGCGAGGGCGCGCCCTTCGCGGTCGGCGACCCGGTGTTCGCCCTGTTCACGGGGCACCACAAGGAACTGGGCACGCACGCCGAGCAGGTCGTGCTGGACGCCGGGGCGGTGGCCCGTGCGCCGAAGAGCGTGGACGCCACACACGCGGCGACGCTGCCGCTGAACACCCTGACCGCCGCCCAGTCCCTGGACCGGCTCGGTCTGCGGCCCGGGCAGCGGCTGCTGATCACGGGCGCGGGCGGCGGCGTCGGCGCGCACGCCGTGGAGCTGGCCGCGCACCGCGGCCTGGAGGTCACGGCGCTCGGCCCGGACCACGCGGAGGACTTCCTGCGCTCGCGCGGTGCCGCGCACTTCCTGCCGCGCGGCACGGAGCCCGGCGCCGGCGCCTTCGACGGCGTGCTCGACGCGGCCGGGCTGGGCGCCGATGCGCTGAAGGCGGTCCGCGACGGTGGGGCGTACATGGGCCTGTGGCCGGGGCAGGAGCCCGCGGCCGAGCGCGGCGTCGTCGTCCAGGCGCTCAGCGTCGAGGCCGACGGCCCGCTCCTGGCCGAGCTGGCCCGGCTCACCGACGAGGGCGTGCTGCTGCCGCGCGTCGCCCGCACCTACCCGCTCGACGAGGTCGCCGAGGCGCACACGCGTCTGGCGGAGGGCGGCCTGCCGGGCCGTCTCGTCCTGGTCCCCTGAGTCCGCCCCGCTGAAGGTGCCCCCGGGCCCGTCACCGCCCCGCGGGCAACGCGCGGACCGGTGCGGGCTCGGGCCGCTTGGCGTGGCGGCCGTCGCCGGAGGAGCGTCCGGTGACGCGGCGCCAGGCCCAGGGCCCGAGGAAGGATCCCGCCCAGGCGAGATCCAGTGCGGTGCGGCGCCAGGCGGGCAACGGCGGCATCGGTGGCAGCGGGTCCCGCCAGGACGCGTCGCTGCTCGGCAGCCCGAGCGCCTCCGCCGCGGCGCGGGCGATCCGCGCGTGACCGGCCGGGGAGGCGTGCAGCCGGTCGGCGCTCCACATCCGCGGGTCGACGGCCACGGGAGACCCGGAGGCGTCGACGACGGTGACGCCGTGCCGCGCGGCCGCCTCGCGAAGGCGCCCGTTGAAGTCGGTCAGGCGCGGGCGCAGCGCCGAGAGCGCCGGCGTCAGACGGGTGAGGTCCGGGAACGTGAACGTGAGGACGTGCGCGCCCGCGTCCGTGAGCTCCGCGAACATGGCCTCGACCTCCGCCGCGACGGGTTCGGGCCGGAAGCCCGGCCGGACCACGTCGTTCATGCCGGCCATCACCGACACGAGGTCGGGCCGCAGCGCGAGGGCCGGGCCGAGCTGCCCGGCCCGGATCCGGGCCGCCTGCAGGCCGCGCACGGCGAGGTTGGCGTAGGTGAACTCCGGCTCGGCGTCCGCCAGTTGTTCGGCGAGCCGGTCGGCCCAGCCCCGGTACCCGGAGGCCTCGTCACCGTCCCCGAGCCCTTCCGTCTGGGAGTCGCCGATCGCGACGTAGCGCAGGTACGTGGTCATGAACCCACACCTTACTCAACTAATTGATTACTCCTCTAGTCCCCTATTGCTCACCCCCCTACTCCCCCTCTCCCTCACGGGCCCCGGACAGCCCACCGGCCCGCGCCGCCATTGGTGGGCGGAGGCCTGCGGGCCTACCGTCGAAGGCACATCGCCGCCTCGGAGGAGAGCACCCATGTCGAAGATCCTTTTCGTGATGACCGGCGCCGACCACTGGACCCTGGCCGACGGCACGCGGCACCCCACGGGATTCTGGGCGGAGGAGGCCGTCGCGCCGTACGAGGCGTTCAAGGCGGCCGGGCACGAGATCGTCGTCGCCACGCCGGGCGGGGTCGTGCCGCCGGTCGACCGCGGCAGCCTGGCGCCCGAGTTCAACGACGGGCAGGAGAACGCCGACCGCGTGGCCGCCACCCTCGACTCGATGACCGAACTCCGGCACCCGATCGCCCTGACGGACGTGGACCTCGCCGACTACGGCGCCGTGTTCTACCCCGGCGGCCACGGGCCGATGGAGGATCTGGCCGTCGACGCGGACTCCGGGCGGCTGCTCATCCGCGCGCTGGACTCCGGCAAGCCGCTCGGCGTGGTCTGCCACGGACCGGCGGCCCTGCTCGCGGCGACCCGGGAGGACGGCACGAACGCCTTCGCGGGGCACATGGTGACCGCGTTCACGAACACGGAGGAGGAGCAGGCGGGTCTCGCGGCCCAGGCCGAGTGGCTGCTCCAGGACCGCCTCACCGAGGCCGGAGTGAACGTGCAGGAGGGCGAGCCGTGGGCGGCGAAGGTGGTCGTCGACGGCCGCCTCGTCACGGGCCAGAACCCGGCCTCCGCCGAGCCGGTCGCCATCGAACTCCTCAAGCTGCTGGGCTGAGCCGGCACGAAGCCCCCTGGAGAACTCGTTCGTCGCATATATAACAGCACTTATATAAGTGCTGTTATGATGCCGGGCATGGCCGACTCGCACGCACGGACACCCCAGCCGGACCTTCCCGACGACCCGACCGAGCGGAGCCTGTGGCGGCCCCTGTGGCAGCTGCAGGCCTCCATGGACGCCGACATCGGTCGCGTCTACGCCGACCGGCGCATCGAGGGGCTCAAGCCGACCTGGGTCATGGAGCTGCTGCGGCTGCACGCGCGCGGCCCCATGACCATCGCCGAGCTGGCCGACTCGGTGGAGCGCACCCATTCGGCGCTGAGCCAGAAGGTCGCGGCGATGCGCAAGGCCGGATGGGTGCGCACCGTCGTCGGCGACGACGCCCGCACCCGGAAAGTCGAGCTCACCGAGCGGGCGCACGAGGTCGTGGCGCGGCTCGCCGCGGAGTGGCGGGCGACCGAGGCCGCGCTCGCGGAGCTGGAGGCGGAGCTGCCCTATCCGCTGTCGCGGGTCGTCACGGACATCGAGGCGGCGCTCGCCCGCACCAGCTTCCACGACCGGATCGCCGCGAAGCTCGCGGAGGACCCGGCATGGGACTGACCGGCACGGGACGAGGCCGCCGGGGACTGGGCCGCTCGCTGATCGACGTGTCGCCGCTGCGCACTTCGGCGCCGTTCCGGCGCCTGTGGATCGGTCAGAGCCTGTCGGGGCTGGGCGGCCAGATGACGCTGGTCGCGGTCATGTTCCAGGTGTGGAGCTCGACCGGGAGCACGGTGTGGACGGGGGCCGTGGGGCTGGCCCAGGCGGTCCCCCTCATCGCGCTCGGCCTGTTCGCCGGATCGCTGGTCGACCGGGTGGACCGGCGCGTCGTCTACCTGGTCACGACCGCGGGGCAGACGGTGTTCGCCGTCCTGCTCGCCGCGCAGGGCTTCCTCGGTCCGGCCCCCGTCGCCGGGGTGCTGGTCCTCGTCGCGCTGCAGTCCTGCTGCGCGGCCGGCGGCGGTCCGGCCTCGCGGGCCTTCGTCCCGCATCTGCTGCCCGCGCACCAGGTGGCCGCGGGGCTGGCCCTGCGCCGGATCGCGTTCCAGGGCGCGATGCTGCTCGGCCCCGCGCTGGGCGGACTGATCGTCGGCGCGTGGGGCGTCGGGGCGTGTTACGCGATCGACGCCGCGACGTTCGTCGCGGCGTGGCTCGGCGCGCGCGGACTGCCGCGGATGAGCCCGGGGGACGTGGTCGCGCGTCCTGGACTACGGGGTGTCGCGGACGGGCTCGCGTTCATGACGCGGACGCCCGCGGTGCGCGGGGCGCTGCTCACGGATCTGGCGACGACGGTCCTGTCGATGCCCGTGAGCCTCTTCCCTCTCGTCAACTCCGAGCGTTTCGGGGGCGATCCGGGCACGCTCGGCCTGTTCCTGACGGCGATCGCCGTCGGCGGGGTCACCGCGTCCGTCTTCTCGGGGACGTTCACCCGGCTGCCCCGCCCCGGCCTGGTGATGCTTGCCGGATCCGCGGGCTGGGGCGCCTCGTTGACCGTGTTCGGCCTCGTGTCGGCACCGTGGGCCGGGCTCGTGTGTCTGGCCGTGGCGGGGGCCGCCGACACCCTGACCGTCGTCTCGCGCGGGACCGTCCTGCAGACGCACACCCCACGCGAACTCCTGGGCCGGGTCGGGGCCGCCGAGCAGATCGTCGGGCAGGCCGGGCCGGACCTCGGCAATCTGCGCGGCGGCCTCGTCGCCCACGCGTTCTCTGGTTCGGCGGCGCTGGTCAGCGGCGGCCTGCTCTGCGTGGGCGCGGTCGCGGCGGTGGCCGTGACGGCGACCGAACTGCGGGACGGAACCCGCCGGTTCGGCCGCACGCAGCCCGAGCCGCAGTGATCCGTGACGTGCCGGCCGGGCACGCGTACGACGCGGCGGGTGGCGTCCCGAGCCGGCCCGCACGCGAGGAACGAGGAGGACCCGTGGACGATCGAGGAGGACCCGTGGAAGAGACCGCGCAGGAGCAGGCGAGCCCCGAGGTGCGCGAGCGCGTCCAGGACAGTTTCGACCGGCAGGGCCTGATGCGGCTCCTCGGCGCCCGGCTGACCGTGATCGCCCCCGGCCGCGTCCACATCGAGCTGCCCGCCCGGCCCGAGGTCGGCCAGCAGCACGGCTACGTCCACGCGGGCGCCACCAGCTCCATCGCCGACAGCGCGGGCGGCTACGCCGCGTTCACGCTGTTCCCCGAGGGCTCCGAGGTGCTCACCGTCGAGTACAAGATCAATCTTCTGGCGCCGGCCGTCGGCGACCGGCTCGAAGCCGTGGGCACGGTGCTGCGCTCCGGCCGCACGCTGACCGTGTGCCGCCTGGAGGTGTTCGGCGTGCACGACGACGGGCGCCGGGCGCTCGTCGCGAACGGGCAGCAGACGCTCATCCGGCTCGACGCGCCCCGGCCCTGAACGCGCCGCCGGTCAGCCTCGGTTCGGCCGCACGACCACCTCGCTGCCGATGGGGACGAACCCGCACGACAGGAAGGCGCGCAGGGAGCGGGCGTTGCCCGGGGACACGGCGACGAACAGCGGCTCGCCGGCCTCGACGAGGCTCAGCGCGTCCTCGATGAGTGCCCGCCCGACGCCCTTGCCGGTCTGCTCCGACGCGTGCAGTTCGATGCTCAGCTCGCGGCGTCCGGCGAGCCCGTCGGCCAGGATGACCAGGCCGCGCTCGTCGCCGTGGACGGTGACACCGGAGCGGATCTCGCGCGCGTACCGGACGCGCGGGTGGTCCATCGCCTCCTGCGAGGTGACCTCGGGCAGGCGTGCCGGTCCGCCCGTCCCCCGGGCCACGAGGATCGCGTCCACGCAGCCGGTCCAGCCGCCGGGACCGGCGAGCCGGTGCAGGAAGTGCGCCGCCATGGATCCGCCGAAGGCGTCCGGGCCCTCGGCGAGCACCTCGGCCTCGGGCAGCGCCGTCGCGACGACCGCGTGTCCGGTGAACGCCACGGAGCACTCCAGGCCCCCGGCCAGCGGCGGCAGCACCGTCACGGAGCCGTCGCAGGGCGGGAAGCGCCCGTCGGCGGCGTCGGTGAAGTGGGCGAGGAGCGGGTGGGGCGTGGGCATCGGGGTCTCTCCTGCGGTGCGGGGCGCGGTGCCGTACGAAACGGGTCGTCGACGGCACAGCCTGACACGTGGCGCGCCCGCACGGATCCGGTGGGTGGCGGACCGATGAGTTCCGGGCCGCCGGACGGTCCGTACTCCCAGACAGGCCACACCTTTCGGTCGCACGACCCGTACGGAGGCACCATGTCCACCAGCTCGAACGCCCTGCCGCCCGTAGTCGACACAGCCACCTGGGAGAAGGAACTGGCGGCGCTGCGGGTGCGGGAGAAGGCCGCCACCCGCGAACTCGACGCCATCGCCGCGCAGCGCCGCCGGCTGCCGATGGTCGAGATGCCGGACTACGTTCTGGAGGGCGAGGACGGTCCGGTGCGGCTCGCCGAGATCTTCGGCGACCACTCCCAGCTCATCGTGTACTCCCACATGTGGCACGAGGGCGCGGAGTGGCAGTGCAGCGGCTGCACCGGCTTCACCTCCCAGTTCACGCGCCAGCTCGGCCTGGAGAAGTTCGACGCGCGGTTCGTCGTCGTCACCCAGGGCCCGATCGACGAGGCGCTCGCCTACCGGCGCAAGGTGGGCAACAAGATGCCGTGGTACTCGACCGCGAACAGCCCGTTCGGCAGCGATGTCGGCGCACCGCCGGACGGGGGCTTCGCCGTCAACGTCTTCCTGCGCGACGGCGACAAGGTCTACCGCACGTGGCACACGGGCGGCCGCGGCGTCGAGCAGCTCAGCCATCTCTTCGCCCTCGCCGACGTGCTCCCCTACGGACGCCAGGAGGTCTGGCAGGACTCCCCCGAGGGCTGGCCGCAGCAGCCGACGTACAGCCGCTGGGCGAGTTCGCAGGAGATCGCGGAGGCGTACGGGGAGGGCCGCTCCTGACACCCGGCCGGGGGCCCGGTTGGACGTTCCGCCGACCGGGGCCGCCGGGCCTCGTGGGGACCGCGTCTTGTGCGCCCCGACGGCCACGGCTTGGACTGCCGGGGTCACGAGGGAGGAAGCGCATGACACCCATGCTCGACGGTTGGACGCCGTGGCCCGAGGAGTTCGTCGACCGGTACCGGTCGATCGGGCACTGGCGCGGCGTCACGCTCGACAACCTGCTGTCCGACACGGCACGGCGGCAGGCGCCGCGCACGGCGCTGGTGCACGGGGCGACGCGGCTCACGTACGGGCTGCTGAACCGGCGGGTGGAGCGCACGGCCGCCGGGTTCCGGCTGCGCGGGCTGCGGCGCGGGCAGCGGGTCGTGGTGCGGCTGCCGAACGTGCCGGAGGCCGTGATCGCCCTGTTCGCACTGCTGCGGGTGGGCGCGGTGCCGGTGGTGTGTCCGGTGGCGCTCGGCGGGCGCGAGCTGGCGCACGTGGTGCGGGTCAGTGAGGCGGCCGGTCTTGTCGGCACTGCCTCGCATCGGTCCGAGGTGGCGGAGATCGCGGCCGAAGGCCCGTTCCTGCGGCGGGCGTTCACCTACGAGCCGCCCGGCACGGAGTCCCCCTACGGCGGTATGTCGATCGACTCCTCGGGCTGTCACTTCTTCCCGCTGGGGTCGGTGGACGCGGCGCCGGAGCCGGCCCCGGTGCACGGCGCGGGCGAGGTGGCCTTCTTGCTCGTCGTGCCGGGCCCCGACGGCACTCCCCGGCTCGTGCCGCGCACGCACGACGCGTACGCGTACCAGGTGCGGGCCTCCGGTGCGGCGGTGGGGTTGAGCGCGCAGGACGTCCATCTGGCGGCGCTCCCGGCCGAGTCGCTGCTCGCGTCCGGCTGCCCGGGGATCCTGGGCACGCTCCTGTGCGGCGGCACGGTCGTCCTCGCCGACGATCCCGGGCCCGCCGCCTGCCTCCCGCTCGTCGCGGACGAGCAGGTCACCGTGGCCACGCTCGCACCGGCCGGCCTGGAAGCCTGGCAAGCCTCCGACCCGGGCCCCCTCAAGAGCCTCCGGCTGATCCTGACCCCTTCAACCGGCAGTGACCAGACCGGGCGCGAACTCGATTGTGAGACACGGCAGTTCCTCACCCTGCCGGAGGGCGTGGCCGCGCTCTCCGGATCCGGGGAGAGCACCTTCCACCCCCTCACGTCCGACGACGAGTTCACGGTGGACCGGGACGGTGACCTCGGTGAACTCCTCGTCCGGGGGCCGTCGGTGACACGCGGCTACTACCGGGCGCCGGACGCCGACGCCGAGGCCTTCACCTCCGACGGCCGGTTCCGTACGGGAGTACTCGTGCGGCGCGGCGCCGACGGCGGGCTGCTGGTGACGGGCCGCGCCGGCGCCTGAGCCGCGTCACGCCGGTGTCAGGAGCTCCGCGTGGTGCCGCTCGGCGACCAGGGGGTGGGCGCGGAGCTTGCCCTTGAGCTCGTTGTAGCCGTACTCGGCGAACAGCGGGTTGTCCGGGGTGTCGGTGACGCCGGGGGCGGTTGACGCGTAGGGGAAGGCGAGCGGCTGGACGTGGGCGTCCAGGCGGGGGTTGTAGAAGAACGGGACGGAGAACCGCTCGGTGGCGCCGGGCGGTGACACGACCCGGTGGTTGGTGGCCCTCAGATAGCCGTTGGTGGCGACTTCGAGGAGCTCGCCGAGATTGACGACGAAGGCGCCGGGGATGGGCGGCACGTCGTGGAACAGTCCGTCCTCGCGCTCGACCTGGAGGCCGCCGACCTGGTCCTGGAGCAGCAGCGTCAGGAAGCCGTAGTCCTTGTGGGCGCCGACCCCCTGGGCCGCGCCGTCGCCGGAGCCGCCCGGGTAGCGGACGAGCTTGAGGTGCGGGTGGGCGTGCCGGCCGAAGATGCCGTCGTAGAAGGCGGGGTCGGCGCCGATCGCGGTGAGCAGTTCGTGCAGCAGCTTCTCGGCGACACCGCTGAGCCGCTCGACCCACCGCAGGGCGGCCGTGCGCAGCTCCGGCAGGTCGTCCGGCCACTGGTTGGGCCCCTGGAGCCACCAGTACGGGGGCTCACCGGCTCCCGGGACGTGGGCGGGGCGTTCGGCGCCGATGTCGAGCTGGTCCCGCCAGTCCTGGCGACCGCCGGTGCGCTCGTCGCCGGTGCGGGTGTAGCCGCGGAAGTGCGGCGAGTTCACGTTGTCGAGCGCCAGCCGCCGCTCCTCGGGCAGTGCGAAGAAGCGCCGCATGGCGGTGAGCAGGAGGCGGGTCTCCTCGTCGGTGACCCCGTGCCCGATCAGCTGGAAGAACCCCACGTCGTGCGCGGCGCTGTGCAGCTGTGCGTGGAGCAGGGCCCGCGCCTCGGGTCCGCGGTCGGCGGCGGAGAGGTCGATGATCGGAAGTTGCTGGTTCGACGCGTTCGTCGTCGTCGATACGTTCGTCATGGTGCGTCCGCAGGGTGTACGGGGTGCCCGTACGCCGCCGGGGTGTGGCGGGGCACAGGTGCCTGATGGAAGAGAGACGTACGGCTGGGGAAAGCGGCCGGGACGGCACCGTGAAGAAGGAGGCCGAGGAGGGCCGGACCGCTCAGAAGGAGCGTCGACAGCCCGTGCTCGTGACGCGGACGTAGTCCACGTGGCGGCGGCGAACGAGCGGGATCATGGGTTCAGCATACTGCGCACCTCGCATTGCGGACGTGACGCAGGTCACGCGTGGTCGGCCCAGTCCTGTTGCGTCGCCCACTCGGCGAAGGTGTGCCAGCGGACCTCGGGGTGGGCCCGGCGCAGGCCGGTGACGTCGACGTCGAGGCCGTCGCTCGCGAAGTAGGCGAACATGGCCGCCAAGTCCTCGGACCGGCGCCTGACTTGGTCGAGCGGGACCTGCTGGTGGGCGATCGGGCGTCCGGCCGCGGCCGCGATGATCTCGGCCATGCGCGCGGGCGTGCAGGCGTCGGAGGCGAGGTCGATGCGGCGGCCGGTGAACTCGGCGCGGCGGCGCAGGGTCAGCGCGGCGAACGCGCCGATGTCGGCGGCGGGGATGAGGGTGAGGGGCAGGTCGCCGGGCATCGGCCAGGCGAACGTGCCCTCGCGCAGGCCCTCGCGGGTCCAGCCGGTGGCGAAGTTGTCCATGAACGCGGCGGGGCCGATGACGGTCCAGGGCACTCCGCTGGACCGGAGGTGCTGTTCGACGAGGTGCTTGCTGTCGTAGTGGGGGATGCCGGTGGCGCGGTCGGCGTGGGCGGCGGACGTGAACACGATGTGGCCGACGCTGGCGGCGGCCGCGGCGTCGACGAGGTCCCTGCCCTGCCTCGTCTCGACGGTGACGTCGGTGCCGAACGGGGTGGTGACGGCGAAGAGGGAGTCCGCGCCGGCGAGCGCGGCGTCCAGGGAGGCGCGGTCGTCGAAGTCGGCTCGGCGCACGTCGGCGCCGAGGGCGCGCAGGGCCCGGGCGGCGGGGGCGTCGGGGGCGCGGGTCAGGGCGCGGACCCGGACTCCGGCGGCGAGCAGGGCGCGGGCGGTGGCTCCGCCCTGGGCGCCGGTGGCGCCGGTGACGGCAACGGTGAGCATGAAGGTGTACTCCAGGTTCTCGGGCGAGTTCCCGGCAGGCCCGGATGCGGGCGCACGGGAAGGCGACGGCGCGCTCATCAGCTGCGCCACGCAGAAGACTACCCAAGACCTCTGCGTCGCGCAGATAATTAATCGCGGGTCGCGTCCAGCACCGAGGTCAGCTCGGCGAGAACCTCCAGGAACAGGCCGGGCAGCTCGCGGTCCTTCTCGCCGGACCGGCCGATCGCCATCCACTCCGCGTAGGCGATCTTGAACGCGGCCGCGCCCGCCTCGGCGGCCAGCGTCGCCGTCCGGGGCTCGACGCCGCGCTCGCGCAGGGCGCCGGCCATCGCCAGCGAGAACGCGTCCAGCTTGACCAGCTCGCGCTCGCGCAGCTCGGCGCTGGCCGAGACCACGGCGTCCCGGTCCCGGGCGCGCCGCGGATCCTCCTGGAAGAAGGCACCGAAGGCTTGGAGCGCGCCGCTCACCGCGACCATGGGCGAGGCCGATTCGGGCGCCTCCGCGACGGCCCGCGTGACGAGTTCGAGCGCCGCCTCGGCCCCGTAGAACAGGACTTCGCGCTTGTCGGTGAAGTGCCGGAAGAAGGTGCGCTCGGTGACGCCGACCGACGCGGCGATCTCCGCGACCGTCGTCCGGTCGAAGCCCTGCTCGGCGTACAGCTTGAGCGCGGCGTCCGCCAGTCGGCCTCGAGCGTTCGGCTCCCATCTACCCATGCGGAGATCCTACGTGACGTCAGTGCATGACATCAGCTGGTTCCGGAGGCCGGTGCCGGGTAGATCAGATGGCCGTCCCGGACACGGGCGTGCTCGTTCAGGGTCGCCCGCCGCGTCTTGCCCGGTCCCATGATGTCCACGACCTCGGCCCCGGCGTCGATCAGCGCGTCGGTGACGAGACGGCGGTGGCAGCGCCAGGGGACGGCCTCGCTGCACATGATGACCGTGGGTTCGCGTCGTGCCTGGTCCAGGAGTTCGCGCAGTCCCTCGGCGAAGGTGTCGGTCGCCATGTGGTCGGCGTAGTCGCGGAACGCCTTGACGCGCCAGGCGTCGTTCACGGTCGGCGTCCCCGCGGGGGTGTGGCGGCGGCCGCCGAGCGCGGGCATCCAGCGGTAGGTGATGTCCGGCGGCAGGTTCGCGGCGATCGCCGCCCGGTTCCACTGCGGGTACGCGCGCGACGAGGGGAACGAGCGGATGTCGACCAGACAGGTGATGCCGTGTTCGCGCAGCATCCCCACCAGTTCGTCGAAGTCGCGCGTCGAGTGGCCGACGGTGTACACGACCGGGTGCCCGGCCGTGCCGCCCGCCGCCGCGCTCACGTCAGGGCCCCGGGACCTTGGTGAGGGCGCCGCCCTTGTGCAGGGCGATGTGATCGGTGCGGTCGCTCCTGATCTCGTACTGCGGGTCGCTCTCCGAGCAGTGGTGGGTGTAGCCCTTCCACTCCACGTCACGTGTGTGCTTCTCGATGATCGTGCCCTCGACGTGCCCCGCCTCGGAGTTCCACCGCACGTGGTCGCCGACCGCGAACTGCTCCGCCATGCCGTCCTCCGTTTCCGTGGCCCCGTGGTGCCTGGCGATCCGTGGTCCTCCCGCATTGTCGGGACAGGGCGGCCCCGCCCGCATCCCGGCGGCACCTCACGCTGTGACATCCCTTGTCAGCGGCGCCGCGCGCGTGCTCAAATGTCGCCGACCTACGGACCGGGATGCTCGTCAGTCCCGGGGCGGCCTCCGCACGGGCCGAACGGCGGGGGGTGTCGTCGGACGACGGCACCGGACGCCGGGCGTACGGGATGAAGACATCCACGTACCCGGAGGACCTGCTCCATGAGCAAGCACGTGCTCGCGCAGAATCAGTACGGCAAGGCCGAGAACCGCATCGTCAAGATCACCCGCAAGGGCAACGAAGGCACCTGGCACGACATCCGCGACCTGAACGTGTCGGTCGCGCTGCGCGGCGAGTTCCGCGACGTCCACCTGACCGGCGACAACGCCAACGTCCTGCCGACGGACACCACCAAGAACACCGTCTACGCCTTCGCCAAGGAACACGGCGTCGAGTCCCCCGAGGCTTTCGGCATCGCGCTCGCCCGGCACTTCGTCCACTCCCAGCCGGTGATCCACGAGACGCAGATCCGCATCGAGGAGTACCCGTGGGAGCGGCTGCCGGCGCCCACCCGGCGCGAGCAGCACTCCTTCGTCCGCTCGGGGCAGGAGGTGCGGACCACGCAGATCACGTACAGCGGTGACACCGGCCAGCTGCAGATCGTCTCCGGGCTCAAGGACCTCACCGTCATGAACTCGACGGACTCCGAGTTCCACGGCTTCATCAAGGACAAGTACACGACCCTGCAAGAGGCCTACGACCGGATCCTCGCCACGAAGGTGACCGCCCGGTGGGCCTACGCGGCGTCCGCGGCGAGCGAGGCGGACACCGACTGGGACCAGATGTACAAGGACGTCCGGCGGCGGATGCTGGAGGCGTTCGCGGACACGTACAGCTACTCGCTGCAGCAGACCCTGCACGCGATGGCCGACCGGGTCCTCGACCACGTGCCCGCGGTCAACGAGGTCCGGCTCAACCTCCCGAACAAGCATCACTTCCTCGTGGACCTCGAGCCGTTCGGGCTCAAGAACGACAACGAGGTGTACTTCGCGGCGGACCGCATGTACGGCCTGATCGAGGGGACCGTCCACCGTGACGGCGTCGCGCCCGTCATCGCGACGAGCGACTGGGTCACGGCCTGAGTTCCGCCGCCGCGGGCCGCTCCCCCGTCCGGGACGGGCCGCGGTGGCGCGCGTGAGCGCGCACCTGCTATAACTCACACGTCGCCTTCGGCGCACCAGACGGTGCGCTCGGAGGCTTTTTTCATGTCTGTTTCCGAGTCACCCCGACCTCACCCCCGCCCCGGCTATCGCGCGCTGCTGCGCAATCGCGAGTTCGCCGGTCTCTACGTCAGTTTCCTGTTCACCGTCGCCTCGAGCACGTTCTCCGGGTTCGCGCTCGGCACGCTCGTCGACCGGCAGACCCAGTCGCCGTTCCTCACCGCCGTCAGCATGTACGGGGCCACGCTCGCCACCGTGCTCGGGGCACTGACCCTGATGTCGGTCGCCGACGGGGAGCGGCCGCGGCGCACGCTCGTCGCGCTGGAGTGCCTGTCCCTGGCGGGGGTCGCCGCGCAGGCCGTGCCCGGGCTGCCGCTGGCCGCCCGCTTCGGCGTCCTGGTGTGCCTCGGGTTCTTCCAGTCGCTCGGCGGCGGCACCCGCATGGGGCTCCTCGCCGAGGTCGTGCCGCACAGCTCGTACGCGCTGGCCCGCTCCCTGATGAACATCACCTCGGGCGGCATGGCGATCATCGGGTACGCGGTCGGCGCCGCGCTCCTCCACTTCCTCAGCCCGCAGCAGGTGTTCGGGATCGCGGCCGTGCTCACCGGTCTCGGGCTCGTGGTCCTCGCGGCGACCGTGCGGGAACGCTCGATCCGGCTGACCCGGCGGCCCGGCCTGCGGACGACCTGGACGACGAACATCGAGCTGTTCTCGCACCCGGGGCGGCGGGCTCTCCTGCTGAACCTGTGGGTGCCGAACGGGCTCGTCGTCGGGTGCGAGGCCCTGTTCATCTCCTACGACTCCGGGCACGCGGGGGTGTACCTCGCCGCGGGTTCGGCCGGAATGCTGCTCGGAGACCTCCTGGTCGGACGGGTGCTGAGCGCGGCGGGGCGCCGCCGCTGGGCGTTCCCCCTGCGACTCGTGCTCGCGGTGCCGTTCCTGATGTTCGCGGCGGGACCGCCGGTGTGGCTGGCCGCGGTGGGCGTCTTCGTGGCGGGCGCCGGTTTCGCCGCCACGTTGCCCTTGCAGGAGCAGTTGCTGGCACTGACGGACGACGCGGTACGGGGCCAGGTGCAGGGCGTCGAGTCCGCGGGCCGGCTGAGCTGGCAGGGCGTGGGCGCGGCGCTGGCCGGCGGATTGGCACAGGTGGTGTCACCCGGGGTGGCGATGACGACGATGGCGGCGATCTCGGTGGCGGTGACGGTGGGCTCCCGCCCGTTCGTACTCCGCTCCGGCGCACCGGTCACGGTGGGCTAGCCCCGCCACGAGACGGCGCCACTCGGGCGCCGTCTGTACGCGCCCCGTCAGGGGCGCGGGGAACTGCGCGATCGGCCACGGCGACGCGATCGTCGGCGATGGTGCTCGGCCCCGACGGCGGGGCGCTGTAGCCCGGGCCGACCGCAACGCGAACCCGGCGCGGGTCGGGCCAAGGCTGAGGAACGGGGGCCTTGGCCGGTGCCATGAGGCGCCGGGGCAGATGTGCCACGTCAGGGGCGCGGGGAACTGCGCGATCGGCCACGGCGGGGGGCGAGCCCGGAGACTATGCCCGGCTCGGGTGCCGAGCGCCCGCCCCGGTCGGCAGACCTCCCGGCGGAGCGGGCGGTCTGCCGACCGGAGTCGGAGCGGGTCAGGCCGGCTGGGGCCGGCGGGACGGGGTCCAGCCAGGACCCGGCACCGCTGCGCGGAGCTGGCGGGTGTACGGCTCCTGGGGGGCGGCCAGGATCCGGTCCGTCGGGCCCTCCTCGACGACCTTGCCGCCGCACATCACCAGAGCCCGGTCGCTGATCTGGTGCACGACGGCGAGGTCGTGCGAGATGAACACGTAGGCGATGTCCCGCTGTTCACGGATGTCGGCCAGCAGGTTGAGGATCTGGGCCTGGATGGAGACGTCCAGGGCGGCCACCGCCTCGTCGAGGACGAGCACCCGGGGCTCGACCGCGAGCGCGCGGGCGATGGCGACGCGCTGACGCTGTCCGCCGGACAGTTGCGCGGGACGCATGGTCAGGTGCCGCTCGGCCAGACCCACCGACTCCAGCAACTCGGCCGCCCGCGAGCGCCGTTCCTCCGCGGGGAGCGGAAAGTGCAGGGCCAGCGCCGTCTCGATGACGTCGCCGACCTTCTGCAGCCGGTCGAGCGAGGCGTACGGGTCCTGGAAGACGATCTGGATCTCGCGGGCCCGGCGCCGCCGCTCGCGGGAGGCGACGCGCCGCGCGGCGGGCCGCTCCCGCCCGCACACGGTGAGCGTGCCCGCGTCCGGCTTCTCGAGCCCGAGCAGCATCCGGGCGACGGTCGTCTTGCCGGAGCCGGACTCGCCCACGACGGCGAGGGACTCCCCCGCCGCGAGCGTGAAGGAGACGTCGTCGACGGCGACCGCCTCGCCGTAGGTCTTGCGCAGGCCCACGGCCTCCAGCACGTTCTCCTTCACGGGCTCCGTCACATGCTCCTTCTCAAGGGGCTGGTTCACCATGCGGAGACCTCCTCGGCGCGCAGGCACGCGACGCGCGTACCGTCGGACAACTCCCGCTCCTCCGGCTGCTGTCGCTCGCAGTCGGGCTGGACGTGGGGACAACGCGGGGCGAACGAGCACCCGGGGCCCGCCTCCCGCGCCTCGAACGCGGCCACGGGCCGGCCGGGGATGACGGGGAGCCGGCGGACCCGCTCCTCCAGGCTCGGCCGGGACTGCAGCAGACCGGCCGAGTAGGGGTGCCGGGGGCGCTCGGTGAGGGCCTGGGCCGGCTGGGTCTCGACGGTGCGCCCGGCGTACATGACGGCGAGCCGGTCGCAGGTGGCGGCGGCCAGTTCGAGGTCGTGGGTGATGAGAAGCAGGGCCAGGCCGCGTTCCCTGCGGGCCTCGTCGAGGATCGCCATGACCTCGGACTGGGCGGTGACGTCGAGGGCGGTGGTCGGTTCGTCGGCGAGCACGAGGTCGGGCTCGGCGGCGAGGACGGAGGCGATCATGACGCGCTGGAGCAGTCCGCCGGACAGTTCGTGCGGGTGCTGGCGCAGCCGCCGCGCCCCGTCGGGGATGCCCACGTCGGCGAGAAGGGCGATGACCTTGCGTTCGGCCTCGCGGCGGTTGATCCCGCGTTCGGTGACGAGGGCCTCGGTGAGGAAGTCGCCGATGGTGTGGACGGGATTGATGTGGGCCCGGGGGTCCTGGAAGATCATGGCGACGCGGCGGGCCCGCAGGGCGCGCAGTTCGCGCCGGCCGAGTCCGGAGACGTTCTGCCCGTCGAAGACGATGTCGCCGTGGACGCGGGCGCCGGGCGGGGTGAGTCCGATGACGGCGCGGGCCGTCATGGACTTGCCGGAGCCGGACTCGCCGACGAGGCCGACGGCTTCGCCGGGGCAGATGGTGAGGTCGACGCCGTCGACGATGACGCGGCGTTCGGCGTCCTTGGCGCGCTGTCCTTCGGCCCGGTACGGGACGTCGAGGCGGAAGCCGCGCAGGGCGAGCAGGGGCGTGCCCTCGGCGGGGCGCGGCTGCTGCGTGGCAGTGGTGGTGTCGGTCATCGGTTCTTCTCCAGCCGGTCGCCGAGGAGGTTGACGGCGCAGACCACGAGGGCGATGGCGGCGCCGGCCGCGACGGCCTCGATCGCGTTGCCGCGCATCGCGCTGTCCAGGCCGGACTTGACCATGAGTCCCCAGTCGGCGGTGGGCGGCTGGACGCCGAGGCCGAGGAAGGAGATCGCGGCCAGGTCGATGACGGCGTAGCCGAGCGCGGACACGGACTGGGCGATGACGATGGGCCGCAGGTTGGGCAGCAGGTGCCGCAGGCAGATGGTGAGGGCGGGCCGGCCCTGCACCCAGGCGGCGGCGATGTAGGGCAGGGCGCGTTCGCGCAGGGCGGCGCCGCGCACGACGCGGGCGACGTACGGCGTGTAGGCAACGGTGAGGCCGATGACGACCGGGGTGAGGCCGGGGCCCATGACGGCGACGGCGACGAGGGCGAACACGATGCCGGGCACCGCGAACAGGACGTCGAGGATGCGCGAGACGACGGTGTCGACCCAGCCGCCGCACCAGGCGGCGGTGATGGCGAGGGCGGTACCGGCGACGGCCGAGATCGCGATGATCAGGACGGGTCCGAGCAGGGTGGGGCGGGCGCCCCAGACGAGCCGGGACAGCACGTCGCGGCCGAGCGCGTCGCCGCCGAGCCAGTGCTCGGGGGTGGCGAAGGCGAGGGTGTTGAAGAGGTCGGGCAGGTCGGGGTCGTAGGGCGCCACGATCGGGGCCGCGAGGGTGAGGGCCACGACGAGGGCGAGCACGAGGGCGGCCGCCCGGGCCAGTGGGTCGCGCGGCACCGCTCTGCGGGTCGCGGCGAGCTTCGAGGTCAGCACGGTGGTCATCGGGCCATCCGGGGGTCGAGGACGGAGTAGAGGAGGTCGACGACGAGGTTCACGACGACGAAGGCGCCGACGAGGACGAGGACGACGGCCTGGACGACGGCGAAGTCGCGCTGCATGATCGCGCGGACGAACAGGGAGCCGATGCCGTCGAGGGCGAAGACGTTCTCGACGACGACGGCGCCCGCGAGGAGACCGGCCACGGTGAGGCCGATGACGGTGGTGACAGGCACCGCCGCGTTGCGCAGGACGTGCTTGCGCACGATGAGGGACTCGGCGAGGCCGCGGCTGCGGGCGGTCTCGACGTGTTCGCGGCCCATCTCCTCGCGCACGGAGGCGCGGGTGATGCGGGCGAGGTAGGCGGCCGAGCCGAGGGCGAGGGTGAGGGCGGGCAGGGTCAGGTGGTGCACCCGGTCGAAGAAGCCCTCTCCGGCGCCGAAGACGGGGAACCAGCCGAGTCCGCGGGCGAAGACGATGACGAGGACGACGCCGATCACGAAGACGGGCGTGGCGAGGAACAGGGAGGAGACGCCGCTGACCAGGGTGTCGGTGCGGCCGCCGCGCAGGGCGGCGAGGCTGCCGGCCGCGAGGCCGCCGACGACGATGAGCACGGACGCGTAGGCGACGAGCCAGAGGGTGGTGGCGACCCGGCCGGCGAGCAGCGCGGTGACGTCCTGGCGGTAGACGAGGGAGCGGCCGAAGTCGCCGCCGAGCGCGTCACCGAGCCAGTTGAAGTACCGCACGACGAACGGGTCGGCGAGGTGGTACTGGGCGCGGATGGCGGCGATCTGTTCGGCGGTTCCGGTGCGGTTGCCGAGCAGGAAGGACATCGGTCCGCCGGGGACCAGGTACAGCAGCCCGTACACGAGGAACGAGGCCACGAGGAGCACGGCGGCGAGGCCGACCAGTCTCAGGAGCACGAATTTCACAGTGGCGTTCATAAGGGTCAGCGCCCTCCCAGTCCGGTGGCCCAGGGGTAGTACAGGTAGGGGAAGGACGCGACGGCGCCCGTCACGCGGTCGCTCATGTAGAGGATGACCGGCAGGTTGTTCATGGGCATCCAGGTCACGTCCTCGGCGACGGCGCGCTCGATGCGGGTGATGATCTGGGCGCGCTCGGCCGGGTCGGAGGCGGCGCGGGCCTTCTGGACGTCCTTGTCGACCTTGTCGAAGCCGCTGAAGTTCGTGCGGCCGCCGGCGAGGAAGACGGTGTAGGCGTCGAGCGGGTCGGGCACGTTGCCGTACCAGGTGGAGAGGAAGGCGTCGATGCCGCGGCGGGACTTGGCGTCGCTGTAGAGGTTGCCGTACTGCTCGACGGGGATGACGCGGATCTCGATGTCCAGGCCGAGCTGCTTGCCGGTGGCCTTGATGAGGTTGCCGGTCTGTTCGTGGACGGCGGAGCTGCCCTGGACGCCGATGGTGATCTTGCCCTTGGCGGCGGGTCCGGCCTCCTTCACGAGGGCCTTGGCCTTGTCGAGGTCGGCCTTGCCGTGCGGCAGCGACTCGTACGTCTTGCGGAAGGTCTCCTTCTCGTAGCCCCAGGACGGCGGTCCCGCGAGGGCGTGCTCGGCGGGGGCGGTGCCCTGGAAGACGGCAGAGCCGAGGGCGCCGCGGTCGAGGGCGGCGGAGAGCGCCTGGCGCACCTTGACGTTGCCGTACGGTCCGGACTTGGTGGCGCCGAGCAGGGCCCAGTAGGCCAGTGAGCGGCCGAGGGTGACGGTGCCGGTGGGCGAGTTCTGGAGCTGGCCGAGGGCGGCGGGCGGGAGGTAGAAGTACTGGCCGTCGACCTCGCCGGAGCGCAGCGCGTTCACGGCGGTGGTCTCGTCGGCGATGAACCGGAACGTCAGCTTCTTGGACAGGGCGCGGTGCGCGCGGTCCCAGTAGTCGTCGTTGCGGGTGATGGTGAGGGAGTCGCCGGAGCGCCAGCGGGTGAACTTGAAGGGGCCGGTGCACATGACGCCCTGCTTCGGCGTGCCGAAGTCCTCGCCGGCGCGCTTCATCTGGGCCTTCTGTTCGACGGCGCCGGCGCCGGTGGCCATGGCCTGGTTGAACAGGGCGTCGGGCTGCTTGAGCGTGACGGTGACCTGGAGCGGTCCGGTGGCCTTGATGGCGGACACGTTCTGGTAGTAGTCGCCCCACCAGGTGCCGAGCTTCGGGTCGAGGTGCCGGCTGAGGCTGGCGGCGACGTCCTCGGCGGTGAGCGGGGTGCCGTCCCAGAACTTCACGTTCTCGCGGATCGTGTAGACCCACTTCTTCGGGCTGGGGTTCTCCGCCTTGGTGGCGAGGCCCGGCTTGATCTCGAAGTCGGGGGTGAGGCGCAGCAGGCTGTCGCAGAGGTTGGCGAGGACCGTGTTCTCGGCGTAGTTGAAGGACTTGATGGGGTCCAGGCCCTGGGGCTCGTACGGCAGGTTCCAGGTGATGGAGTCCAGCGGTTTGGTGGCCTTGGGCGTGGTGGTCTTCAGGTCGAGGGCGACGGCGGGGCGCAGATCGCCGGGGCCGCCGCCGCAGGCGGTGAGGGCGGCGGTGAGCAGGAGCGCGAGGGCGCCGGTGAGGATCGGACGGCGTCCGGTCATGCGGGGCCTCCTGGGAGGAGTGTGCCGTTACGGGCGATGACGCGTCCGGCGCGGACGACGACGCTGGGCGCCGTCCGGCGGACGATGGCCTCGGCGACGGAGGGTGCGTCGACGAGGACGAGGTCGGCGGGCTCGCCGGGCCGGAAGCCGACCCGGTCGAGTCCGAGGAGGTCGGCGCCCTGGTCGGCGACGAGCCGGTAGCAGGCGGCGAGTTCGTCGTCGGTACGGGCGTCGGTGCGGTAGGCGAGCAGGTGGGCCCGGTCGAGCATCTCGGCGTTGCCGAACGGGCTCCACGGGTCGCACACCCCGTCGGAGCCGACGGCGACCCGGGCTCCGGCGCGGGTGAGGGCCGCGTGCGGGACGACGGGGTCGGCGCCGAGCGCGCAGGTGGTGACGGCCACCCCGGCGCCGGCGAGCAGGTCGGCCATGGCGGTGAGTTCCGGGCCTTCGAGCTCGGCGAGCGCGAAGGCGTGGCTGACCGTGACGCGTCCGGCGAGGCCGAGGGCGGTGGTGCGGCGGGCGATCTCGGTGATCTGGTCGAGGCCCGAGGCGCCGCCGTCGTGGAGGTGGATGTCCAGTTCGACGCCGCGGCGCTCGGCGAGGCCGAAGAGGAGGTCGAGCTGGCCGTCGCGGTCGCCGTCGACGCCGACGGGGTCCAGTCCGCCGACGAGGTCGGCGCCCTCGTCGAGGGCCTTCTCCAGGAGGACGTCGGTGCCGGGGGCCGTCAGGACTCCGAGCTGCGGGAACGCGACGATCTGCACGTCGAGGAGGTGGGCGCGGGCGTCGGCGGCGGCGCGCAGTCCGCGCACGTTGTCGAGCCCGTACTGCGGGGCGACGTCGGCGTGGGCGCGCATGGCGCGGGTGCCGTGGGCGATCGCGTGGTCGAGCAGGGCGCCCGCGCGTTCGGCGACCGGGGCCATGTCCGCGCGGACGGAGGCGTCGTAGGCGATGAGCCCGGCGAGCGACTCGGTGGGTTCGCGGCTGAGCCAGGGGCCGCCCCAGGTGGTCTTGTCGGGGTGTATGTGGGCGTCGACCGGGGCGGGGAGCGCAAGCATCCCGCCACCGTCGAGCACCTCTTCGATCACGTCTGCGGTGGTGTCCCGGACGAAGCGTCCGTTGTGTATCACCAGGTCACGGGCGGTTTCCCCGAGGGGACGCACGCCTTCGATCCGCAGGTGGTGGTACCGCTCCATCCAGTCATCTCCCGTGTGTCTTCGCGGGGTTGCCGAGGTGACGGATAGAGTTATCAGATGTCTGATGTTTGGTGAAGGGGTTGCGCAGGCACGGTTCGGAACGTGGACGCGGGAACCGCCCGGAGCACGGGCGGGGGCAGGACGCATAATCAGCTGAGGCGCCCGGGCGCCGGAGATCACGACAGGCGGGGAGACATGAAGAGCGTCGGACGCAAGTCCTTGGTGGACGCGGTGATCACCGAGCTGCGGCAGGAGATCACCAGCGGCCGCTGGCAGGTCGGCGAGAAGATCCCCTCGGAGAGCTCACTGGCCCAGACGCTCGGGGTGAGCCGGCTCTCGGTCCGCGAGGCGGTGCGCGCGCTCGTGCACACCGGGCTCCTCGCGACCCGGCAGGGCGACGGCACCTACGTCACGGCGGCGGACGAGTCCGCGGTGGCGCTCGGCCGCATGCTCGCGGACGCCGCCGACCGGGACGTGGAGGAGGTGCGCCGGGGCCTCGATCTGGTGGCGGCGCGGCTCGCGGCGCGGCGCCGCACCGAGGAGGACGTGAAGGAGCTGCGCGAGATCACCGAGCGACGCCAACAGCACTTTGACGCCGGGGAGTTGAAGGAGTTCGTCGACGCCGACATCGATTTCCACCTGTGCGTCGCACGAGCCGGCCACAACCCCCTCCTGGTGGACCTCTACGGGCATCTGAGCACGGCCCTGCGCGACACGGTCCTGGCGGACGACATGCGCCACTCGACGAGCGAGGCCCACCGCGCACTCCTCGACGCGATCGCGGCGGCGGACCCGACGGCGGCCGACGCGGCGGCGAACGCGATCCTCGACGCCTGACCCGCCTCGCTCCGGCACGCGCCCGGGCGACCGCTGCGCAGGCCGATCGCGACGATCTTCGACGCCCTGAAGCCGCCGGGCCCGCGACGCTCCTCGCTCCCCGAGCCGGGACGCGCCGCGGCGATCCGGCGGATGCGGCAGCACCGACGACTCCCCCTGGATCCGTCACCGGGCGGGGCCGCACACGGGAGCTCCGGGGGCCGACGCCACCCGTCCCCCCGCCCGGCGGCACGGTGCACCACACCGCACCGCGCCAGATCCCCCCGTGACGGACCCGGGCGGTCAGGTGCGACCTCCAAGTCCGCCCAGCGGCCCGGTGCTCCCGGCACACCGAAGCCGCCCGATGCCACCCCACCGCCGCCCGCCGACGCGGGGCACGACACCATGCCGAAGCCGCCCAGCATCACGCCTCCGCAGTCCGCCTACGGGGTACCACGCTGCGACGACGCCGACCGGTCCACCCGTGGAGACCGGCCCGCCCGGCACACCGAAGCCGCTCGGCGGCACCCCCTCCGCCCCGGGCCGAGCAGCGTCGGCACGCCCGGTCGCGATCGGCCGCGTGAGGGGCGGCGCCGCCCGTCATGTACCCGGCCCAACCGCGCGGCACGCGCTACGGCGTGCCGATGAGGTCGCCGAGGCGGGTGGCGAGCCAGGGGCGGCGGCCGCCTGCTCGCATGCGGCCCGTGGCCACCGCCTTCCAGATCGGGACGCGCCGGAACGAGACGAGGAGGAACGTGACGGGGTCGGCCGTGATGCGGCAGTCGTAGCGGCGCGGCGGCGCGTCCCGGACGACGGTCGCGCTGCCGTCCTCGACGACGACGGCGAGCCGGGGACCGCCCTTGAGCGCGAGGTCGAAGGCGATGCGCACGCCGCGCGCCTTCGCCGCGTCCACCGCCATCGGCATCACCGTCGGCATGAACTGCCCCAGTACGAGGGCGGCTTCGTGCGGGGCGACGGGCCACCGGGCGCCGGTGCCGCGCGTGAGGTCGAGCCCGTGCACGAGGCTCTCGCTGAGCATCAGTCCGGTGACGGCCGAGAGCGGGAACGTGACGCTCTCCCCGTACCAGGGCGCGGCGACCGGCGTGTCCGGGGCGAGCCCCTCGGTGGCGCTCAGGAACTCGGCGCCGCGCCGCGCCAGCAGATCGGCGAGGCCGGCCCGCTCGGCGGGGTCGAGCAGCGCGACGGCGCGGGCGTTCAACGCGCTGATGCGGTCGACGAGCGGGGCGTCGCCGGCCTCGTCGCCGGGCAGCACGGCGTCCCAGGGGATCTCCTCACCGGTGAAGGCGGCGCCGCAGGCCAGGTACACGGCCGCGAGGTGCGCGCCGACGTCGCCGACGGTCCAGCCGGGCAGGCCCGAGGCGGCGTCCCGGTCGGGGGCGTCCCGCACGGCGGCGACGACGCGGGCGAGCACACCGGTGAGCGCAGCGCGGGTCCGCTCGTGCTCGACGACGGGATCGAAACGCGTGACCGTGTCCATACCACTCCCCTGGTCGCGACCGGGCCGGGCCCGCACATTACCGCCCGGTAGGCGTGCGCGTCAGGGGTTCGCGGGGCCCAGATGCCCTCAACTCCCTTGCGCGGAAGGCTGATAGAAAAGGATCATGTCCAACTCAGCAGCGTCCGGCACCGACGCACTCGACCCCCTGGCCCGGCTGCTCGCCGAGCGCGCCTGCGAGCGCCTCGTGCTCGACCTCGTACGCCGTCTCGATCTCGGTGAACCCTCCACGGTCGCCGAGCTGTTCACCGAGGACGGTGTGTGGGAGTGGCCCTACGACGGGCGGCGCGTGGAGGGCCGGGAGGCGCTGCGGGCGTACTTCGGCGGGCGTCCCGCCGACCGGCTCTCGCGCCGGCTGTGCACGAACGTCCTGGTGACCGTCGACTCCCCCGACACCGCGTCGGCGACCACGTACTTCGCGACGTACCGCGTCGACGGGTACACGCAGGGCACGATGGTGTCGACCCGGCTGCCGTCGAACGTGGGCCACTACGAGGACCGCTTCCGCCGGGTCGACGGGGAGTGGCTGCTCGCGCACCGGGTGCTCGTGCTGCCGTTCGGCGGCGAGACGGAACACCTGGGCGGCCGCCCGGAGAAGGGCTGACGGGCGGGCCGGTTCAGCGCAGGGTGATGTGCGGTTCGAAGGCGTCGAGGAGGAGTTCGCGCATGCGGGCCGCGTCCATGTCGCCCGTACCGGCGAGGACTTGGATGGCGAGACCGTCGACCAGGCCGGTGAAGCGGGCGGCGAGGGCGTCGGCGTCCGCGCCCGCCGCCATGCCCTCCGCCTGACAGGTGCGGACGAGGTCGACGACGATCCGGCGCCAGCGCGCGTACACGTCCCGCTGACCGGCCCGCAGGGTAGGGTCCAGGATCGCCTCGTTCCAGGACTGGACCCACACCGACCACTCGTCGATGTCCTCGTCGGTCGTCGTCAGCTGTACGTCGATGAGGCGCCGCAGCTTCTCGACGGTGCTGCCGGCCGCCTCGAACTCGGCCTCCAGGCGGGTGTGGAAGCGGTCCGCGTAGAAGACGAGGGCGGCCCGCAGCGCCGCGTCCTTGGTCGGGAAGTGGTAGTGCACGGTGCCGGTGCTGGTGCCGCAGGCGCGGGCGATGTCGGCGACCCGGACCTTGTGGAAGCCGCGCCGGGCGATGAGCCTCGCGGTCGCCTCCAGGATCTGCGCCCGGCGCACGTCGGGCTCGACGGCGTCGGCCCTGCGGCGCGCGGCGGGCGCGCCCGCCTCCCCGCGCGGCGGGGCGGGCGGGCGTCCCTCGCCGGTGCGCAGATAGCGCTGGGAGACCTTGCCGACCTGCGCGATGGCGGCGATCTCGGCGTCACGCAGCCGGCGGGTGCCACGCAGCGCCTTGGAGAGCGCGGTCGGGTCCATGCCGACCCGGTCGGCGAACTCCCGCTGGCTCATGGGGGCGGCGAGGACCACCTCACGGGCCCGGTCCTGGATCGACGTCATCGCGCTGGGTCCGTTCAGCCTTCCGCCACAGATGCCTGGAGCGCGGCCACCACCTCGTCGGCGGCGCGCCGGCCCGACGACAGGGCGCCGTCGATGTAGCCGTTCCACACACTAGCCGTCTCCGTTCCGGCCCAGTGCAGCGTTCCGGTGGAGGTGCGCCAGCCGGAGCGCCCGTACCCGGTCCAGCCGCCGGGGGTCACGTACGCCTCGTACCCGCCGCGGGCGTACGGGTCCTCGGACCAGATCTTCTCCGTGTAGGCGAGCGGCCGTGCGGCACGATCGCCGACGACGGAGCCGAGGCTCGCGAGGGCCGCGTCCCGGCGGCCGGCGGCGTCGAGGTCGCTCCAGGCGGACAGGCGGTCGCCGTAGACGAAGCCGACGAGGACGCCGTGCGCGGCGTCGTGCGGGGAGTTGTCGAACACGACGCCTAGGGGCCCGTCGTCGTAGAGCGTGGCGATGCCGGACAGCCCCGCGTCGCGCCAGAAGGGTGTCTCGTACACGGCGTGGATCTTGGCGACGCGGCCCATGGGGCTGTGGGCGAGCCAGCCGTCGCGGGCCGCGGGGAGTTCGGGGGTGAAGCGCAGGGTGCGGACGGCCGGGGGCGGCAGGGCGATGACGGCGCGGCGGGCCTCGTAGACCGTGCCGGCGGTGTGGACGCGCACGCCGTCCGCGTCGTGCTCGACGGACAGGGCGCGGGTGCCGAGCCGGACGCGGTCGCCGAGCAGTTCGGCGACGGCGCGGGCGGGTCCTGCGGCGCCGGTGACGAAGCGGCTGTCCTGGGCGCAGTCGCGGGTCTCCATCAGCTGCTCGTAGCCGCCCGCGGCGGCGATGTAGAAGAGCACGTGGAACAGGGAGATCTCGTACGGTTCCGCGCACCACACGCCCTGGACGGCGAGGGCGAGCCGGCGCAGGGCGTCGGGGTCGGAGGTCTGCGCGCGGAAGAACGACTCGGCGGTCTGCGCGTCCCATTCGGCGCAGCGCGGCGTGCGCCAGGGTTCGGCGGTGTCGACGGTCAGGGCGAGCGCGTCGAGGAGCTCGGTGACGCGGTGGTAGTCGGCGATGCCGGGGCCGTCGGCGGGGGCCGCGCCCAGGTAGGGCACGCCGGTGCCGTCGTGCCACACCTCGATGTGCTTGCCGGTCTCCCAGGTGGGGAAGGTGGCGCAGCCGAAGCGGTCGGCGAGGGCGCGCAGCCGGGTCTGGGTCGGGCCGACCCACTGGCCGCCGTGGTCGACGGTGACCGCCGCGCCGCCGGTGCCACTGTCCAGGGTCTCGGTGAGGACGCGCCCGCCGACCCGGTCGGAGGCCTCGACGAGGACGAAGTCCACGCCCTGGTCGTGTAGTTGGAGGGCGGCGGCGAGTCCCGCATAGCCACCGCCCACGACGACGACCTCGGTCTCGACGAGGTCCCATTCGCTCTGTTCCCACATGCCGACCGAGCATGGAGCAAGACTGAACGATCCGTCAATCGTTGCGATGGAGCTTGTCCGGAAGCCTTGACACGCCCGACCGCTTCAGCATCATTGACCCACGCATCAGTCTTGCGATGCGTCCTCCGGAGAAACACCGCGCAAGCCACCCGGACATCTACCCCGGACAGGGGGTTCGACCATGGCAACCACTCCGCCCACGACGAGCTCGTCGTCGGGCCGCGGCCTGCGGGCCGGCGCGCTCGGCCTGACCGCGAGCCTCATCCTCTCGGTGGCCTCGGCCGCCCCCGCGTACAGCCTCGCCGCCACCCTCGCCTTCATCGTGGCGTTCGTCGGCTTCCAGGCCCCCTCGATCGTGCTCCTGGCCTTCGTGCCGATCCTGTTCGTCTCCTTCGGCTACGCGGCGCTCAACCGCCAGGAGCCCGACTGCGGGACCATCTTCACCTGGGCCACCCGTGTGCTCGGCCCGCGCGCCGGCTTCTTCGGCGGCTGGGCGATCATCAGCTCGTTCGTCCTGGTGATGGCGAGCCTCGCGCAGGTCGCCGGCCAGTACGTGTTCATCCTCGTCGGCGCCCGCGGCATCGGCGCCGACGCGTCGAGCCCCTGGGTGCTGCTCGTGGGCCTCGGCTGGATCGGCCTGATGACGGCCGTGTGCTACCGCGGCATCGAGGTCGCGGCGGCCGTCCAACGGGTCCTGCTCTTCCTCGAGTTCGGCATGCTCGCCGTCTTCTCCGTCGTCGCGCTCGTCCGCGTATACAGCGGGAACGCGGGGCCCGGAGCGCACCGGCCCAGCCTGTCCTGGCTCAACCCGTTCGAGATCGCCTCCCCCAGCGCCTTCGTGAGCGGCCTCGTCCTGATGCTGTTCATCTACTGGGGCTGGGAGACCGCCGTCACCGTCAACGAGGAGACCGCGGACCGGCACCGCACACCCGGCCGTGCCGCGATCGCCTCCACGGTGATGCTGCTCGGGCTGTATCTCGTGGCGACCGTCGCGACGCTGGCGTTCGCGGGCATCGGCACGAGCGGTGTCGGGCTCGGCAACCCGGACAACTTCGGCGACGTGTTCTCCGCGATCGGCCACTCCGTCTTCGGCGACAGCGGACTCGGCTCGTTCCTGTGGCACCTGCTCGTCCTGATGGTGCTGTCGTCCGCCGCCGCCTCCACCGAGACGACCGTCCTCGCGCTCGGCCGCACGATGCTCGCCATGGGTGACCGCGGCGCCGCCCCGCGGGTCTTCGCCCGGGTCCACCCGCGGTACAGGATCCCGCAGTTCGCGACGATCGCCACCGGCGTGGCGGGCGCGCTCGCCTACGTCGTCATGAACTTCCTGAGCGACGGCCTGGTCATCGGCGACGCCGTCTCCTCCTGCGGCCTCATGATCGCCTTCTACTACGGGCTCACCGGCATCACCTCCGCCTGGGCGCACCGGGACCGGTGGCGGTCCGGCGCCGGTGACCTGTGGCTGCGGCTCGTGCTGCCCGGGCTCGGCGGCCTGATGCTCGTCGCCGCCGGCGTGTGGAGCCTGAAGAACGACTGGGACCCGGTGAACAGCTACACGTCGTGGACCCTGCCCGTGCCCCCGCACTGGCACATCGGCGGCGTCTTCGTGATCGGCGCGGGCACGCTCCTGCTCGGTCTGCTCCTGATGTGGGCCTACGCGCGCGTCTCCCCCGCGTTCTTCGCCCTCAAGGCCGGGGCACCGGTCCCCGAACAGGAGCGGGAGCCCGCGCAGCCGGCCGTCCCCAACTGACGCCGCCCGAACCCCTCTTCCGCCTTCTCTCGACCAGGGAGCCGCTCCATGCCGTACACCGTCCGTGACGCACCCGACCTCTCCCCCGAACAGCGCGATCTGGTGCGGCTCGCCCGCGACTTCGCCGCCGCTGAGATCCGGCCCCGGGCCCGCGAGGTGGACGACGCGCAGACCGTCTCCCCGCTCGACCTGTGGGCGAAGGCCGCGGAGACCGGACTGAGTTCCTTCATGATCCCCGCCGCGTACGGGGGCGGCGGCGTGACCGACCTGGTGACGCAGGCGCTCGTCCAGCAGGAGCTGTGCCACGGCGACATCGGCATCGGCAACCTGCTGACCTCCAGCGGCTTCTTCGCCGCCCCGGTCCTCGAACTGGGCACCGAGGAGCAGAAGGAGCGCTGGCTGCGCCCGCTGACGACGGACGCGCCGCCGCTCACCGCGCTCGCCGTCACCGAGCCCGACCGCGGCTCGGACGCGGCGGGCATCCGCACCCGCGCCGTCCGCAAGGACGACCACTACGTGCTCAGCGGGCAGAAGACGTGGATCTCCAACGCCCCTTACGCGGAGCGGTTCGTGGTGTTCGCGACGGTGGACCCGGCGCTGCGGTCGCGGGGGGTGACGGCGTTCGTCGTGGAGCGGGACGCGCCCGGGGTCACCGTGGGCAGGCCGATGCGCAAGATGGGGCAGCGGGCGATCGTCAACGCCGAGGTGTTCCTCGACGAGGTCGTCGTACCGGTCGCGGACCGGCTCGGCGCGGAGGGCGAGGGCTTCTCGGGCCTGATGCGCACCTTCGACGCCTCCCGCGTCCTGATCGGCGCGTCCTGCACGGGCCTGTGCCGGGCCGCGCTCGACCTGGCCGTGGGGTACGCGCGGGAGCGGGAGCAGTTCGGGGTGCCGATCATCGAGCACCAGGCGGTCGCGTTCCGGCTCGCCGACATGGCGGTCCGCACGGACGGCGCCCACCTGGCGACGATGCGGGCGGCGCGGCTGTTCGACGCGGGGCTGCGGGTGACCGCCGAGGCGGCGACGGCGAAGCTGGTCGGCTCCGAGAGCGCGATGTTCGCCACGTGGGCGGCGGTGCAGACGCTGGGCGGCTGGGGGTACGCGCAGGAGTACCTGGCCGAGAAGTGGATGCGGGACGCCAAGCTGGAGGAGATCGAGGAGGGCACCTCGGACATCCAGCGGCTCATCGTCTCCCGCGCCCTCGCGAAGCCGTGAGCGGCCTCGGCGTGTTCCGCGACCCGCGCTCCGTGGCGGTCGTGGGCGCGAGCGACCGGCCCGAGAAGTGGGGGCACTGGCTGGCCCGCGGGGCGCTCACGGGCCGGCACCGGCGGCGGGTGCACCTCGTGAACGCGCGGGGCGGCGAGGTGCTCAGCCGCCCCTGTCACCGCGACCTGGACGCGCTGCCCGAGGTGCCCGAGCTGGTCGCCTTCGCGGTCCCGGCGGCGGCGCTGGCCGACGGCGTCGCGCGGGCCACCGGCCTCGGGGTGCCGGGCCTGCTCGCGATCACCGCGGGCGTCCCGGACGAGGCGGGCCTGGCGGCGACGGTCGCGGCCGGGCCGTCGACCCGGCTGCTCGGACCCAACTGCCTGGGTGTGTACGACGCGGCGGCCGAACTGTGCCTGGCGTGGGGCTCGTTCACGCCGGGCGGCCTCGCGGTGGTGTCGCAGAGCGGGCAACTGGGCCTGGAGATCGCCGGGGCGGCGGCGTCGGCGCGAATCGGGGTGTCCCGGTTCGTGTCCGTCGGCAGTCAGCTCGACGTGACGGCGGCGGAGGTCCTCGACGACCTCGCCGACCACGCGGCCACCCGGGTCGTCGCCCTCTACCTGGAGAGCTTCGGGGACGGCGAGCGGCTGCTCGGCACGCTCGACCGGCTGCGGCGCGCGGGCAAGCACGTCCTGGTCCTCACCGTGGGCGCCAGCGGCGCCGCGCGACGCACGGCCCTGTCCCACACCGGCTCGATGACCTCCGGCGTCGACGTCGTGGACGCCGCGTGCCGCGCGGTGGGCGCGGTCCGCGTCGACACCCCGGCCCAACTCGCGGACACCGCACAGCTGTTGATGCGCTCCCGGCCGGTGCGCGGGCCGCGCGTCGCGATCGTGGCGGACAGCGGCGGTCAGGCCGCGGTCGCGGCGGACACGGCGGCCCGGCTCGGCCTCGACGTGACCCCCTTCCCTCCGGCGCTGAGGCACCACCTGGCCCGGCGCCTGCCGTCCCAGTCCGCCGTCACCAACCCGGTGGACCTCGCGGGCGCCGGCGAGCAGGACCTCACCACGTACGCCTCCACGGTGACGGCGGCCGCCGCGGCCGGCGTCGCGGACGCCGTCGTCCTCAGCGGCTACTTCGGCAGTTACGGCCGGGACATCCCCGCGCAGCAGCCGGCGGAGTCCGCCGCCGCACGCGAACTCGGCGCCGTGGCCGCCGAGCACCGGGTGCCGGTCGTGGTGCACTCGATGGCCGAAGACACGGACACCATCGGGGAGTTGCGGGACGCGGGCGTGCCCACGTACCGGGACGTCGAGGGGGCGCTCCGGGCGGTGGCGACGGCAGGGCGCCTGGCAGAAGCGCCACTGCGCCGGGCGCCGCGTACGGAACCGGCGGGCGTGGACGTGACGGCCGGCGCCGGCGGCCGCGGGTACGGGGCGGCGCGTGAACTGCTGCGCGCCGCCGGTGTGGCCTTTCCCCGGGCCGTCGTACTGGCCCCGGGAGTCACGGACCCGCGCCCGCTCGTCGCCGGCCTCACCGCGCCGTTCGTCCTCAAGGCGGACTGGCTGGAGCACAAGACGGAGCAGCAGGGTGTCGTCCTCGGGCTGCGCACCGCGGACGAACTCGCCGCCGCCCACGCCGACATGGTGGAACGGCTGGGCCAGCACCGGTTCGTCGTGGAGGAGATGGACCCGCGCCCCGGAGTGGTGGAGCTGCTCGTGGCCGCGCGGCGGGATCCGTCGTTCGGACCCGTCGTGGTCGTGGGTGCGGGTGGGGTCCGGGCCGAGCTCGACCCGGATCTGGCGCTCGAACTGGCCCCGTGCACGGCGGCGACGGCGCGGGCCATGCTGCGGCGGCTGCGCGTCGCTCCGCTGCTCGACGGGTGGCGCGGCGCGCCGCCTCTCGACGTCACGGCGCTCGCCGAGGTGATCGTCACGGTCTCCCGGCTGCTCGCGGCCCGCCCCGAACTCGCCGAGATCGAGCTCAACCCGGTCCGCGTGGCGGCGACGGGCGCCCTGGCCGTCGACGCCCTGATCGTCCCCTCCTCCCCGCGCACCGGATAACGGCTCGCGCCCCGCGCACGGGCCCGGCACCATGGAACTCCGCGACAAGGGGGGTCCCGAGGCATGGCCGCACCGCAGGGTTTCGCGTACGAGGAACGGGCCGACGGCACCGTACGCATCACGCACCACCACCGCACGGCGACCGTGCTGCGCGGGGACCGGGCCGCGCGATTCGTGCGCGAGGCCGAGAGCGGGGATCCGCAGCTCGTGATGGCCCGCTGGACCGGCAACTACCGCAGGGGCAACGAGCGCACGGCCCGCAGTCACCCCCGCCATGCCCGCTGAGTCCGAACCGGCCGGGCACGGCGTGTACGTCGCGTGGGGCCCGGCCGGCGCGGCCCGCCTCGCCCCGCGCGTCGTCTGCCTGGTCGTCGTCGACGTGCTGTCGTTCACGACGGCGGTGACCGTCGCCGTGGCGGCGGGGACCCGCGCGTACCCCTACCGGTGGCGGGACGCGGGCGCGGCGGAGTTCGCGGAGCGGGTCGGGGCCCGCCTGGCCGTCGGGCGGAGCGCGCTCGGCCCCGGCACCCCGTGGTCGCTGTCCCCCGCGTCACTGCGCCGCGCACCCTTCACCCCGCGGCTCGTGCTCCCGTCCCCCAACGGCTCGACCGTCGCGGCCGCCGCCGCTGCCGGGACCCTCGTGGTCGCCTCGTGCCTGCGCAACGCGTCGGCGGTCGGCCGCCGGCTGACCGCCGAGGGCCTCGGCACTCCGGAGCGGCCGGTCGCGGTGATCGCGGCCGGCGAGCGCGCGGCCGACGGCACGCTCCGGCTCGCCGAGGAGGATCTGCTCGGCGCGGGCGCCACCGTCGCCGCGCTCGAGGCCGTCCGCCCGGCCCCGTCCGCGGTCCGGGCCCGGGACGCCTTCCTCCGCACCCCCGACGTCCGCGCGGCGGTCGCCGACTGCCCGTCCGCGCACGAGCTGTACGGCTACGGGTTCCGCGAGGACGTGGAGATCGCGACGGAGGCCGACACGGCGCCGGTCGTACCGGTCCTGGTCGACGGCGCGTTCACGGACGAGGCCCCCGTCCCTCGCGTCAGCGCCCCTTGAGTTCCCGACCGTCGTTCCCCGCCCTTGAAAGGGAGTTCCGCGTCATGCCCGACACCAGCCCGTCCGCTCTCGGCCCTCGTGAGGTCCTGGCCCGCTACCGGCAGGCCATGCTCGACCTGTCCGCGGACGACCTCGCCGACCTGTACGCGGTCGACGCCGTCCACGAGTTCCCGTTCCTCTTCCCCGGTATGCCCGAGCGCTACGAGGGACGCGAGGAAGTTCGCGCGGGCTACCGGGCGGCCTGGGGTGCGAGCCCGGCCCGGCCGCGGGAGATCCGTGAGGTCGCCGTGCACGAGGGTGCCGACGGGGAGGTGCTCGTCGTCGAGCAGATCGTCTCGGGGACCTTCGCCACGACCGGCCGGTCCTTCGACTTCCCCGGTCTGCTCGTGATCCGGGTCCGCGACGGCCTGATCGTCCACGTGCGTGACTACATGGACGGGCTCGGGGTGGCGCACGCGACGGGCCGGCTGACCGCCGTGGCGGCGGGGCTCGGCGCCCCCTCCTGAGCCGCCGGCGCCGGGGACGCGTCCGGCTAGGCGGACCGTCCCCGCTCGCCCGGTGACGAGCGCAGGTCGGCGAGCAGCTCGGCCTGGTTGCTGAGGACGCCGGAGAGGATGGTGCGGGCGACCCGGAGCAGTTCGGCCACGTGAGGGCTGGTCAGGGAGTAGTAGACGTTCGAGCCCTCCTTGCGGGTCACCACGAGGTTCGCCCGGCGCAGCACCGCGAGCTGCTGGGAGAGGTGGGCGGGCTCGATGCCCACCTCGGGGAGCATCTCGGCGACCGCGTGCTCGCGCTCGCTCAGCAGCTCGAGGACCCGGATGCGTGCCGGGTGGCCGAGCGTCTTGAAGAACTCGGCCTTGAGTTGGTACAGGGGTGTGCTCATCGCCGGCGCCCCCGGCTGCCGCGGTCCCCGCGCCCAGAAATCGTCACCATGGGCCTATCTTCGCGCGTCGCGGCGGCCGCGTGGACCGGCCCCCCGGTGCCTCGGGGCGCGTCAGCCGGCCCAGCCCTCGGTGCGCCACTCGTGCGGCTCGTCGGCGCCGCCGTCGCGGGGCGCGTGCGCGGCGAGCGCGGCGTGCAGGTCGCAGTGCACGGGAATGGCGGGGCAGTCTCCGCTCGGGACGAGGGAGCCGTCCGCCGGGATCGCCGCGAGCTCCATGGCCCGGCCGCAGTCGGCGAGCCGGCGGGCGGCCGCGACGATGGCCAGCTGCCCCTCGGTGGACCAGCCGCGCAGCTCCGTCAGGTCGACGACGACGGGCCCGGAGCCGCGTGCCACGACCCAGCCGACGGCGCCGGTGAACCGGTGGGCGGCCTCCGGGCCGAGGTGTCCGGACACGGAGAGGATGCCCAGGTCCTGCTCGATGCGGTAACGCCATTCGATGGTCATGGTCCTCGTCCACTGCCTTTCGTACGCCGCCGCGACGGCGGGCCCCGGTGCGCGCGTCGCGTCACAGGGGCAGGGTGATCCAGATGCTCTTGCCCTGGCCGTCCGCGTCGCCGCGGACGACGGCGCTGCCGCCCAGTCCATGGGTCAGCTCCATGACGGTGCCCAGTCCGCCGCCGGGTGAACCGGCGGCGGCCTCGTGCAGCGAGGGCCGGTCGGGGTGCCGGTCGTGGACGCCGAACGCGAGGCAGTCGGCGCCGCCCGCGAAGACGACCGTGACGGTCGGCGCGAGGGCCGCGGCGTGCCGGACGCTGTTGGTGACGAGCTCGCTGAGTATCAGCAGGGCGGGGTCGACGGCGGGGTGGCCCGGGTTGACGCCCCATTCGGCGAGGACCATCTGCGCGGTCTCGCGGGCGAGGCGTACGGCGGAGCCCTCGGCGGGCACGGTGAGGGCATGGCGCAGCGGCATGGACCGGTTCGGCGTGTTCACCGGGCGGCTCCGGGGGCCGTGAGCCGGAATCCGGTGACGGTCTGCGGGCGGACGCGGAGCACCGCGTCGTGCGGTCCGTGCGCCCAGCCGGGCAGGACGCGCCGGTAGTGGGCGGCCTCGTGGGGCTCGGTGACGGTGTCGACGGGGCCGGTCACGGTGACGGTCCAGCCCTCTCCGGTCCGCTCGTCGACCTCGTCGACGTGGTACGAGACGGCGCCGGGCAGGACGCCGACGGCGGCGGGCGCGCGCACGAGCAGCCGACCGGTGCCCCACAGGTGCCGGGCGGGCCGGACGACGGCCTGGTCCCGGCGGACGTAGACGAGGCGTCCCCGGCTGCTGCCTTCGAGGAGCCACAGGGCCTCCGCGCCGGAGACCTCGACCATGCGCGGTGTCGCGCCCGGTCCGGTGCTCATCGGGCCGTCCCCTCGCCGACGGCGGCCGCGCGCGGGCCGGGCAGGACGCCGGTGTGCTCCAGGTGGGCGCGGGCGGCGGCGATCGCCTCGGGCGTCGTCGCGTACTCGTGGCCGTCGCCCAGGAGCAGGGGCAGCGCGCCGACGGACTCCAGGACGCGGCGGTGTGCGGGTCTGATGCCGGAGGCGAGGACGGTGATGCCGCGTCTGCCGAGCTTCTCGACGGCGTCCTTGAGGACGAGCGCGCCGGTCGCGTCCATGGTGGTCACCCGGCTCATGCGCAGGACGACGACGCGCACGTCGGCGACCTCGGCGAGTTCCAGCAGGAAACGGTGGGCGGCGGCGAAGAACAGCGGCCCGTCGATCCGGTACGCCACGATGTGCTCGGCCAGCAGCGCGTGTTCCTCGGCGCTGTGGTCGCCCCGGTCGAGCGGTACCTCGTCGAGCCTGGCCTGGCCCGCGATGGCGCGCAGGGCGAGCAGTCCGGCGACGGCGAGCCCGATGAGGACCGCGTGGACGAGGTCGAGGGCGAGGGTGGCGACGGCGGTCAGGACGAGGATCAGGGCGTCGGAGCGGGTGGCCCGGGCCATGGCGCGCAGGGAGCCGACCTCGACCATGCGGATCGCGGTGGCGAGCAGCACTCCGGCGAGCGCCGCGAGCGGGATCTTCGAGACGAGCGGCGCCGCCGCGAAGACGATCACGGCGAGGACGGCGGCGTGGGTGAGCGCGGCGAGCCGTGATCCGGCGCCGGTGCGGACGTTGACGGCGGTGCGGGCGATGGCGCCGGTCGCGGGGACGCCGCCGAACAGGGGCGCCGCGATGTTCGCGAGGCCCTGCCCGAACAGTTCCCGGTCGGGGTCGTGCCGCCGTCCGACCGTCATGCCGTCGGCGACGGACGCGGACAGCAGGGATTCGAGGGCGGCGAGCGCGGCGACGGCGAGCGCCGAGGGCAGCAGGGTGCCGAGCGCGCCGAGGTCGAGGAAGCCGAGCGAGGGGGCGGGCAGCCCGGAGGGCAGCTCGCCGATGGGGGTGGCCGCGTCGAGGTGCGCGAGCTGGGCCACGAGCGTGGCGGCGAGGACGGCGACGAGGGAGAAGGGGACGGTGGGCCGCAGCCGGGTGCCGACGAGCATCAGCACGGCGACGCCGGCCGCGAGGGCGACGGCCGTCCAGTTCGGCGCGCGCAGGAACTCCTCGACGGCGCGCCGGGCCACGACGAGGACGCGGTCGCCCTCGGGCTTGGCGACACCCAGGGCGTTCGGCACCTGCTGGAGCGCGATGACGCCCGCGATGCCGAGGGTGAAGCCCTCGACGACCGGCGCGGGCACGTAGCTCATGTACTTGCCGGCGCGGGCCACGGCGAGCGCGACGAGGATCAGTCCGGCGACGAGGCCGACGGTGAGCACCCCGCCGGGCCCGTAGCGGGCGGCGATCGGCACGAGGACGACGGTCATGGCGCCGGTCGGCCCGGACACCTGCAGATTCGATCCGCCGAAGACGGCGGCGAGGGCGCCCGCGACGACGGCGGTGGCGAGGCCCGCCTCCGCGCCGAGGCCGGAGGAGACGCCGAAGCCGAGCGCGAGGGGCAGCGCGACGACGGCGACGGTGAGCCCGGCGAGCAGGTCGCGGCGCGGGTCACGGCGCACGTCGGCCAGGTCGGCGCGGTTCGGCAGCAGGGCGGTGACCCGGTCCGCGAGGGACCGGGCGCGACGGGTCGGTGTCATCGGGTACCGACCTCGGACTCCTGCAGCTCGGCCAGGAGTTCGCCCTGACCCGCGAGCATCTCGGTGAGGATCCGGCGGGCGGCCCGCATCAGGTCGGCGACGTCGCCGCCGGCGAGCGCGTACACGACGGTGGCGCCCTCGCGCCGGGAGCTGACGATGCCGGAGCGGCGGAGCACGGCGAGCTGCTGCGACAGCGCGGCGGGCTCGACCTCGATGGCGGCGAGCAGGTCGCGTACCGGTGTCGGACCGTCCTGGAGGAGCTCGAGGACCCGTATCCGCACGGGGTGACCGAGCATCCGGAAGAACTCGGCCTTGGCCTGATACAGCGGAACCGACACGTGGCTCCCCTCCCCGAACTTCCCGAACTTCGCGAGCTCCCGGACTTCCCGTCGTTCCCGGACCCGCCGGGACGACCGCTTCACCATCTAACGAATTGCATAATTTCGCAATTCCGCGACTGTCTACCTACACTCCCCCGGTGACTGAATCGCTTCCGCCCTGCCCCCAGTGCTCCAGTGCCTACACCTACGAGATGGGCGCCCTGCTCGTGTGCCCCGAGTGCGCCCACGAGTGGTCCCCCGCCTCCGGCGACGCCGCGTCCGGCGGCGCCGACGCCGAGCACGTCGTCAAGGACGCGGTGGGCAACGTGCTCTCCGACGGCGACACCGTGACCGTCGTCAAGGCCCTCAAGGTCAAGGGCAGCCCCTCGGGGATCAAGGCCGGCACCAAGGTGCGTAACATCCGCCTGGTCGCGGACGCCGTGGACGGCCACGACATCGACTGCAAGATCGACGGCTTCGGGGCCATGCAGCTCAAGTCGAGCGTGGTCAAGAAGGCCTGAGCCGAGGGGGAGCCCGTATGGGGGGCGTCGGATCGTGGACGGAGCGCGTCGTCGTGCGCGACGGGGTGCGTCTGGTGTGCCGGGACCGGGGCGGCGAAGGCCGTCCGGTCGTCCTGCTGCACGGCCTGGCGGGACATTCCGGCGAGTGGGACGTGCTGGCCGACGCCCTCGGCCCCCGGCACCGGGTGGTCGCCGTCGACCAGCGCGGGCACGGGGCCAGCGAGCGCCGTCCGGCGGACACCGCCCGGGCCGCGTACGTCGCGGACGTCGTCGCCGTCGTGGAGCACCTGGGCCTGGAGCGGCCGGTCCTGCTGGGTCAGTCGCTCGGCGGCCACACGGCGCTGCTCACCGCCGCCGCGCACCCGGACCTGCCGTACGCGCTCGTGCTCGTCGAGGCGGGCGCGGGCGGTCCGGGCACGGGGGTGCAGGCCGAGATCGGCGGCTGGCTGGAGTCCTGGCCGATCCCCTTCCCGTCCCGCGCGGCGGCCGCGGAGTTCCTCGGCGGCGGGCCGGTCGGGGAGGGCTGGGCCCGGGGGCTCGAGGAGCGGGACGGCGGCTGGTGGCCGCGGTTCGACGCCGACGTGATGGTCGCGTCCCTCGCGGAGATCGCCGAGCGGTCGTTCTGGACCGAGTGGTCGGCCGTCACCTGTCCGACGCTCGTGGTGCTCGGGCAGCACGGCATCATCGCGCCCGGCGAGGCGGACACCCTGCTCACGGCGCGGCCCCAGGTGCGGGCGCTGAGCGTCCCCGGCGCCGGTCACGACGTCCACCTCGAACACCCCGGGATCCTGTACGAGGCCATCCGTCGCTTCCTCGGCGAACTGGAGTCCTGACCGACCGGTAGGGTCCGTGATCATGACAGAGACCAGGGAGGCGGCGGACCGCCCCGCGGCGCCCGAGGTCCCCGGGACGGACCTCCATCTGGAACTGTCCGGGGAGGGCAGTCTGCGCGTCCGGCTCATGCACGCGCTGCGCGAGGCCGTCCGCTCCGGGCGGCTCGCCCCCGGCACCCGCCTGCCCCCGTACCGCACGCTCGCCCGCGACCTGGGCATCGCCCGCAACACGGTCGCCACCGCCTACGCCGAACTCGTCGAGGAGGGCTGGCTGTCGGCCCGGCAGGGCTCGGGCACCCAGGTGGCGCCGCGCGGCACCCCGCCGCGCACCGCCCCGTCACACCGGCCGCGCCGGGCCGAGCGCCCCCGGGTCCTGCACGACCTGATGCCCAGCTCCCCCGACGCCTCCTCGTTCCCCCGCTCCGCCTGGGCCGCCTCGGCACGCCGCGCCCTGGCGACGGTGCCCAACGACGCGTTCGGGGTGGGCGATCCGCGCGGGCGGCCCGAGCTGCGGGAGGCGCTCGCCGAGTACCTGGGCCGGGCGCGCGGGGTGCGCACCGAACCCGACCGGATCGTGGTCTGCTCCGGTTTCGCGCACGCGCTGTCGCTGCTGAGCGGCGTCCTGCGCGGCCCGCTCGCGGTGGAGTCCTACGGTCTCTCCTTCCACCGGGGCCTCGCCGAGCGGGCCGGCCCGCGCACCGTCCCGCTGACGGTGGACGCGCACGGCGCCCGCGTCGACGAGCTGCCGGCGAGCGGTGCCGCGGCCGTCCTGCTCACCCCCGCGCACCAGTTCCCGACGGGCGGTCCGCTGCATCCCGAGCGCCGGGCGGCGGTCGTCGCCTGGGCGCGCTCGCACGGCGGACTGCTCGTCGAGGACGACTACGACGGGGAGTTCCGCTACGACCGCCAGCCGGTCGGCGCCGTCCAGGGCCTCGATCCGGACCGGGTCGCCTACCTCGGCTCGACCAGCAAGAGCCTGTCGCCCGCGCTGCGGCTCGGCTGGATGGTGCTGCCGGGCCCACTGACCGAGGAGGTGCTGGCGGCGAAGGGGCCGCGCGAGATGTGGTCGGGGGTCGTCGACCAGCTGACCCTCGCCGACTTCCTGGCGTGCGGCGCCTACGACCGGCATCTGCGGCGGATGCGGCAGCACTACCGGCGCCGCCGCGACCTCGTCGTGCGGACGCTCGCCGAGCGCGCCCCGCACATCCGGGTGAGCGGCATCGCCGCCGGACTGCACGCCGTCCTCGAACTCCCGCCGGGCACGGAGGAGTCGGCGCTGCGCGCGGCCCGGCGGGCGGGCCTGGCCCTGGACGGGCTGCACGCCTACCGCCACCCGGACAGCGCGATGGCGCCGCGCGACGGATTGGTCATCAGCTACGGCACTCCCCCGGACCACGGCTTCGCGGCCGCCCTGGACACGCTCTGCGACGTCCTGCCCAAGGCGCCCTGAGCTCCTGTCAGCCGGCCACTGATCCGTTCCCGTGTCCTCACGGAGTGGCAGCCGCCGCGGCGGCGCGGAGCGGCCGATTCTCGACCGTATGACTGTCCTCTCCACCGTTCTCGCCGCGCGCGGGGCGGCCTGGCGCTCCCGGGTGAGCGCGACGGGTCTGTCCTGCGCGGTGCTCGCCGGCGCGCTCCCGGTCCTCGCTCTCGGTCCGGCCGCCGCGGCGGCCCCCCTGCCCGGCGGCCGCGACAGCGGCGTCGCCGTCTTCGCCGGTGGCGACTTCCTGGTCCGGGGCGGCGCTGCCGGGGCCGAGGGGCCCGCCGTCGTCCTCGGCGACTTCGACATGAACCGGTCCGCCGCGGGCCGTTCCTACGTCCTCGGGGCGCCGGGCACCGGCCCCGGCCTCCTGACGGCCGGCGGCGACGTGACCGTGGCCGGCGGGCAGCGGCTGCTGGCCGGGACGGGCGCCGTGCGGCACGCCGGGGCCGTCACCGGCCAGGTCGAGGCCCGAAGTGTCGTACGGGACGCCGCCGCCGTCGCTCCGTACGCGCGGCTGCGCGACGAGTTCACCGCGGCGAGCCGCTGCTACGCCCGCCCCGGCGGCACCCCGCGCGAGGCGACCGGCAAGGCCGCGCGGGGCCCCGGCGGGCGGATCGCCCTCACCGGCGACGGCAGCTCCCGCCTCCAGGTGTTCGACGTCGACTTCGACCTGGCCCGGGAGGAGGACGGCCCGGCGGATCTGTCCTTCACCGGGATCCCCGACGGCGCGACGATCCTCGTCAACGTCCGCGGCGCGCACCGCACGCTCCACATGGACGGCGCCGCCGCCGGACTCGACGCCCACCGCGACCGACTCCTGTGGAACTTCCCGGACGCCGCCGACGTGACGCTGACGGGCAGCGGCCGGATCGAGGGCAGCGTGCTGATCGGCGAGCAGAACTCCATGGCCAGGGTGTCGGCCGCCGATGTCGACGGTCGTTTCCTCACGGCCGGTTCGCTCACGCACACCGGAGACGAGAGCGGCGACGGCGGGCCTCGGTTCCACAGCCGGCCGTTCCTCGGCGAGCTGCCGGACTGCTCCGGCACGTCCCATCGGGTGGGCCGGGTGAGCGTGCTCAAGAAGGACGCCGCGACCGGATTCGCGCTCCCCGGAGCCGAGTTCGAACTGTGGCGGGAGACGAACGGGGTGTCCGGCCTCCAGACGTCGGGCGCCGGGCCCGACACGAAGGTCGGCGGCACCTGCACGACCGACGGCACCGGGATCTGCTCCAGCGCCGTGGGCCTCGGCACGTACTACTGGCGGGAGACGGCGGCCCCCGCCGGGTACGCGCCGGCCGGCACGGCCGTGTCCGGCCCGCTGACGCTCACGGCGGACAACGCGCCGGACGGTGTCCGTGCCGTCACGACGAGCCGGCTCGTCACCCAGACCCCCTAGGTCGTGTCCTCCCTAGACCTGCTCCTCACGCTCGTGCACGGGGCACCCCTTGGGGAAGGTGCCGAGCTCCGCGACCCGGTAACCGTTCGGGTAGCCGCGGACGTTGGAGCTCTGGCGGGCGAACTGCGGGGTGCGGCGCGGCGGCAGCAGCCGCACGATCCGGCCCCGCAGCCGCATCCCGCCGCGCACGGTGCGCTCCAGCGCGGGCGGCGGGTCGGCGTAGCCGAACGCGGCGCGCAGCGGGGCGTCCATCAGGCACAGCGAGGCCTTGCGCATCAGCGGGGCCAGCGGGCCCGGGTACCAGGAGGCCATCAGGTCCAGGGTCGCCTCGGAGATGGCGTGCCCGCCGTCGTCGAACGTGAAGTGCCGGCGCTCGTAGTCCTCCATGAGCTCCTCGAACTCCTCGAAGGTCTCCGGGATGTCGCGGATGCTCATGCGGGCGCCGAGAGCCCGGTAGTAGTTGGTCGCCGCGCGGACCTCGTGGCGCGAGTAGGGCCGCCAGCCGTAGTCGTCCATCCAGCGCTTCGGCACGACGACGAACGTGGCGAGCACGTACCGGAAGTCGTCGTTCGAGATGTCGTAGGCGCGGTGCATCTGGTTCATGCGGCGGATCGCCTCGCGGCCCTGCGGCGAGTCGAGGCCGTGCTCGCCCGGCGCGTCCAGGATCAGCACGGTGTCGTCGTAGCGCTTCTGCGGGCGGGCCGTGAACTCGCCGGTGTCGCGCAGGAGTCGGCCGATGCTCGGCACCGCGTACGTGCGGTAGAGGGCGAAGCCGAGGGCCTGCATCGTGTCCCAGGGGAACTCGTGCGCGGTGCTGATGCGGTAGATCTCCTCGAAGTCCTTCTCCGGGTCGAGGCGGCGGATCTGCTGGAGCCAGTGGTCGCGGGGCACGGGGGTCCTCTCCTGGGGCCGGTACGGGCGACGGCGCCCCCATGATCCCGGCCCCGGGGCGGGCGGGTCCACCGGTGCGCGTGTCGGCCGCGCGGGGCCGTCGGTTTCCGGCCGCGCGCGCCGTGACAGGATCGTGCGCATGATCTCGGTGGTGCAGAACGTGGCGATCGACTGTGCGGACGCGTACGAACTGGCGCGGTTCTGGAGCGAGGTGACCGGCGGCGCCCTGGACCCGGAGGACGGACCCGGTTCCCACGAGACGCGGGTCGAGCTGCCGGAGGGTCCGGCCCTGTACTTCAACCAGGTGCCGGAGCCCAAGACCGTCAAGAACCGGGTCCATCTGTGCCTGCGCCCCGACACCACGCGCGACCGCGAGGTGGACCGCCTCCTCGGCCTCGGCGCCACGCTCCTCGCGGACCGCCGCGACCCCGACGGCTCGGGGTGGGCGGTCCTCGCCGATCCCGAGGGCAACGAGTTCTGTGTGCTGCGCAGCGCGGCCGAGCGGGGCTAACCGAGGCCGAGTTCGCGCGCGCCGAGCGGGGCGAAGTGACGCTCCACCTCGGCGGGGGTGACCTCGGCGAGGTGGGCCGGGGACCAGCGCGGGTTCCGGTCCTTGTCGATGATGCGGGCCCGCACGCCCTCGGGCAGGTCGGGCGTGGCGAGGGCCGCGCAGGCCACCCGGTACTCCTGGTCCAGGGCCTGCTCCAGCGTGGTGAAGGCGCGGGCGCGGCGCAGGGCCGCGAGGGTCACCTTGAGGGACGTGGGCGACTGGGCGAGCAGCGTCTCGGCGGCCTCCTTGGGCACCGGGTCGCCGTACCCGTGCAGCCGGTCGACGATCTCCTCGACGGTGTCGGCGGCGTAGCAGGCGTCGATCCAGGGCCGCTGCCCGGCGAGGACGCCCTCGGGCGCGGGGCGCGCGTGGCGGGCCACGACCTCGGCGGCGGGCGCCGTCGCGAGTTCGCCGAGGAGACCGGGCAGGGCGGCGGCCGGTACGAAGTGGTCGGCGAGACCGCAGAGCAGCGCGTCGGCGGCGCCGACGGAGCCGCCGGTCAGCGCCAGGTGGGTGCCGAGTTCGCCGGGGGCGTGCGCGAGGAGATGGGTCCCGCCGACGTCGGGGACGAACCCGATGCCGACCTCCGGCATGGCGACCCGCGACCGCTCGGTGACGATCCGGACGCTGCCGTGGGCGGAGAGTCCGACGCCGCCGCCCATGACGATCCCGTCCATCACGGCGACGTACGGCTTCGGGTAGTGCGCGATCCTGGCGTTGAGGTGGTACTCGGCGCGCCAGAACGCCTCGGAGCGGGTGCCGTCGCCGCTGCGCGCGTCGTCGTGGAAGAGGCGGATGTCGGCGCCCGCGCACAGGCCCCGCTCGCCCGCGCCGGTGATCACGACGGTCTCGACGGCGGGGTCGTGCTCCCAGGCGTCGAGCGCGGCGGCGACGGTGTCGATCATCGGGGGCGTGAGGGAGTTCAGCGCGCGCGGCCGGTTGAGCGTGATGTGGGCGGCCCGCCCCTGGTTGCTGAGGAGTACGGGGGCGTCGGCTTCGGCGGTCAAGGCGGTCGTTCCTTCCGGTCACGCGTGGTGCTGAACACCGCTATCCCTATCACCCGCCCCCGGGGCCGGTTCCCAAAGGGCCCCCGACGCGCCCTCCTTGACCGCGGCTCCCGGCGCCGCTCCCCGTCGCCTAGCCTGTCCGGAGCGGAACATCCGCGGACGACCGGCCGAGACGACGAACGGGGAGGCGACGGTGCACGACGACGCCCGCCCCCTCCCCGTCCCCGTGCCGCACGCCGGGCGTCCGGCGGCCCTGCCTGATGCGCACTCGGGCCGGCCGGTGAGCGGCCCGCACATGTCAGGCACCGGCCGCACGGCGAACGCACCCGTCCCCCGCTTGGGCCCGGTCCGGCGATCGCGTGCGGGCGGGGCGGTGCCCGGGGCTCGTGCGGCCCATGGCTGCCCCTCGCGGGCCCGTGTCGTCCTCGCGCTCGCCTCCGCCACGCTGCTGTCGCTCTTCGCGCTGCTCGTGCCGGGTACCGCGGTACCGGCCGCCGACACGAGCCCGGGGCCGTCGGCGGCGAGCGCCGCCGCGTTCACCTGGGAGGGGCACGGGCCGGACGGGTCCGGGTTCCATGCCGTGCTGTCGGGGCACGTCGCGCGGGGGATGCCGCCCGAGGTGCCCTGGCACCACAAGCCGGGGCTGCTCACGGCCGCGGCCGGCGCACCCCCGGCGCACCGGCTGCCGGGGCGCCCCGAGGCCGGGATCGCACGGGTCCCGCACGCGGCGCGGCACACGCACGACACGGCCGGGCCCCGCGCCCCGCCCGCTCCTCCACGCAGTGACGTCACCCCAGGCCGCGCCTGACCTCACGGTCCGCCGCGCCTCACTTCTTCCTGCCGTGGAGCAGTCATGTCCCGTAAGCATTCCCGCATGCCCTTGTGGCGTGCGCTGATCGCCCTCGCGGTGATCGCGGCGTCCCTCGCCATCGCCCTCACCCAGTCCGCCCGCCTCGGCCTCGACCTGCGCGGCGGCACCCAGATCGTCCTGGAGACGAAGGACGCGCCCGACACGAAACTCAAGGCCGACGCGGAGGCCACCGACCGCGCGCTCGAGGTGCTGCGGCGCCGGGTCGACGCGCTCGGTGTCGCCGAGCCGACCCTGTCCCGGTCCGGGGAGCGTCGGATCATCGTCGAACTGCCCGGGGTCCAGGACCCCCGCGAGGCCGCCGAGGTGATCGGCCGCACCGCCCAGCTCACCGTCCACGCCGTGACCGGCACCGCCGAGAAGGCCGCGAAGGACGACAAGCGCACTCTGCGCGACCCCGACGGCGGTGGCTACCTCCGCCTCGGCGAGCCGGCCCTGAGCGGCGACGGCGTGCGCGACGCCCAGGCCGTCCTCGACCAGCAGACCATGTCGGGCTGGACCGTCGCCCTGGACTTCCGCAAGGACGCGACGGCCGCGTGGGCGCGGCTGACCGGCGAGGCCGCCTGTGCCCCGCAGGGCTCTCCGGAGCGGCGCGTGGCCATCGTCCTCGACGGCCGGATCGTGTCCGCGCCGGGCATGAACCCGTCCGTCCCGTGCCGCACGGGCATCACGGGCGGCGACACCCAGATCACCGGCGGCTTCACGCAGCAGCAGGCCCAGGATCTGGCCGCGCTGGTGAAGGGCGGTGCGCTCCCGGTCCCCGTCGACGTGGTCGAGCAGCGGACCGTCGGCCCGACGCTCGGCGCCGACGCCATCGAGGCCTCGACACGCGCGGCCCTGATCGGCCTCGCCCTCACGGCACTTTTCATCGTGGTCGTCTACCGCCTCCTGGGCGCCCTCGCCACCGTCGCCCTCGCCCTGTACGGGCTGATCTCCTACGCGGCCCTGGTCGCTCTGGGCGCCACGCTGACGCTGCCGGGGCTCGCCGGGTTCGTGCTCGCGATCGGGATGGCGGTCGACGCCAACGTCCTCGTCTTCGAGCGGGCCCGGGAGGAGTATCTGGGCTCGCGCACGAAGTCGTCGGCGGTGCTGGACAAGTCGGTGACGCGCGGCTTCGGCAAGGCGTGGAGCGCGGTCGTCGACTCGAACGTCACGACGCTGCTCGCGGCGGGCCTGCTGTTCTTCCTCGCGACGGGCCCGGTGAAGGGCTTCGGCGTGACCCTGTCGATCGGTGTCGTCGCGTCGATGGTGTCGGCGCTCGTCGTCACGCGGGTGCTCGCCGACTTCGCGCTGCGCCGCGCAGCCGTCCGCCGGCGCCCCTCGCTGACGGGTGTGACGACGACCGGCCGGGTCCGCGCCTGGCTGGCCCGCCGCGACCCGCGACTGGTCCGCCGGCGGCGCCGCTGGCTGGGCGTCAGCTCACTGCTCGTGGTGGTCGCGGTCGCGGGGATCCTCGTACGGGGGCTGGACTTCGGCGTCGAGTTCACCGGCGGCCGGATGGTCGAGTACAGCACCGCGCGCACGGTCGACGTGGACACGGCGCGCACGGCGGTGGCGGACGCCGGGTTCCCGCGTGCCGTGGTGCAGGAGTCAGGCGACGGCGGCATCACCGTACGTACCGGGGAACTGTCCGACGCCGAACAGCAGGACGTGAAGGAGGCGCTCGCCCGGCACGGGGGCGAGGTCACCGTGGAACGGGACGAGATGATCGGCCCGAGCCTCGGCGACGAGCTGCGCACGAAGGCGCTGATCGCGCTGGGGATCGCGGTGCTCGCGCAACTGGCGTATCTGAGCGTCCGGTTCCGGTGGACGTTCGCGGCGGCCGCCGTCGCGGCGATGACGCACGACGTGCTGATCGTGGTCGGCCTCTTCGCGTGGCTGGGCAAGCCGGTCGACAGCGTCTTCCTGGCGGCGCTGCTCACGGTCATCGGGTACTCGGTCAACGACACGGTGGTGGTGTTCGACCGGGTGCGGGAGGCGCGGCGGCGTGACCCGCGCACGAGCCTGGAGCGGACCGCCGACAAGGCGGTGGTGCAGACGCTGCCGCGGACCGTGAACACGGGGATGGGAGCGCTGTTCGTCCTGGCAGCGCTGGCGGTGCTCGGGGGTGACTCCCTCGCGGACTTCTCGCTCGCGCTCATCGCGGGGGTCGTGGTCGGGATGGCCTCGACCGTGTTCACCGCGGTGCCCCTTGCGGTGACCCTGGAGTCCCGCGCCCCGGCGCCTGTTCCACGGCGCGCGGCACGGGATGTGCGGGGCACGGGAGCAGTCGTCTAGCTCTCCCCCGGTGGGACTGGTCGCGCAGTGCCCCGCGCCGGGGAAATGCGACGCGAAGCGTCTGCATTTCAGGGGCGCGGGGCACTGCGCGACCGGCCACGACGGCGGGACAGCCGCCCGGACAGGGGCACTCGGCAGACGAGAAGGCACCCCGCCCCGGGCGGAGCTACCCGCTCAGGCCGACCTCCGCGAGGATCGCCGCCTCCTTGTCCGGCGCGATCCCGTGCCGCTCCCACCCGGACTGCTGCCCGGCGACGGAATCCGCCCCGTCCCGGAGCCACGCCCACGTGTCGGCCACGGTCCGGTCGAGCGGCCGGCACGTCAGCCCGGCCGCCAGCGCGGCACTCACGTCGACGACACCGTCCGTCCCGGGCCACAGCGGCAACTCGGTCCGCCCCCGCACCCCGTGGCGCGCGAGCACCTCCTCGGAGGTCCACACGAGGCGCCCCTGATACCCGGTGGCGTCGAGGCAGGCCGTCAGCAGGTCCCGCATCGTGGCGTGGCCGCGCGGCGCGGTCACGTTGAAGACCCCGGCCGGCGCGGACACCGCGAACGCGGCGACGTCGCGCGCGTCGATCGGCTGCACCGGACGGTCCGGTTCGCGGGGTGCGAGGATCTCGCCGCCGCGCGCGCACCGCCGCAGCCACCACGGCAGCCGCCCGATGTACTCGCCGGGGCCGAGAATCGAACCGGGCCGCAGGATGGTGGTGCGGTCCGCGCCGAACGCCTCGGTCACCGCCCGCTCGCAGCCCGCCTTGCGCATCCCGTCCTGCTCCGCGGGGTCGAGCCCTTCGTAGTACTCGGGCCCGGCATCGGCCGGAGTGTCGTACGTCGCGGAGGACTCGGTCAGCGGTCCCGCGCCCCAGTTCCGGTAGACGCTGACGCTGGAGACGTAGACGTACCGGTCGGTGACCTCGGCGAGCGCCCGGGCGCCGGCGAGGACGTGGCGGGGCGCCGTGTCGGAGGCGGACGTGTCGATGACGACGTCCCACGGGCCGTACCGGGCCAGCCGCTCGAAGTCGTCGGCGCTGGCGCGGTCGCCGTGGACCGCGAGGGTTCCGGGCAGATACGGGGTGCTCTGTCCCCGGTTGAAGGTCGTGACCTCGCAGTCGTTGGCGAGGGCGTGGCGGGCAACTGCTCTGCCGAGGAACCAGGTTCCTCCGAGAAGGAGTACGTGCATGTGTCGATCCTGCCGGGCTGTGACGCTCGCCACCATCGCCCGTAGGACGTACGTGCGGGGGTTCGAAGTGATCACCGGAGTGATCAATAGGGTGAACCCATGGAGTGATCAATGGCGGCCCCGGCGGCCCCCGGTGACGTCGGAGCCCGATCACCACGCGCCGGCCCGCCGGGTTCTGTGGTGCCGCTCAGCTCACTTGCGCCAGAACAGGTGGTGCGTGACACCGCTCGGACTGGGCACGACGTCGCAGTGGTAGCGGTCGAGGAGTTCGTCGGGCGACTCCCACAGGCGGGAGCCGGCGCCGAGCTTCAGCGGGGAGACCGTCACGTGCAGGGTGTCGATCAGATCGGCGTCCAGGAACTCGCGGATCGTCTGCGCTCCGCCGCCGAGCCGCACGTCCTTGCCCTGCGCCGCCTCCTTGGCCTGCGCGAGCACCGTGGCCGGGTCCGCGTCGACGAAGTGGAACGTCGTGTCCGACAGCGTGATCGACGGCCGGACGTGGTGGGTCAGGACGAACACGGGGGTGTGGAACGGCGGCTCCTCGCCCCACCAGCCCTCCCAGTCCAGGTTCTCCCACGGTCCCCGCTGCGGCCCGAACTTGTTGCGCCCCATGATCTCGGCGCCGATGTTGTGGTGGAAGTCCCTGGTCAGATAGTCGTCGAGGCCGCGGCTGCCGCCGGGTTCCGTCCGGTTGGGCCAGCTCGCGGTGGCGCCGGCCCAGGCGAACATCTTCCCCGGGTCGGCGTGCCCGAAGGGCCGCTCGAGGGTCTGGTTCTCCCCGGCGCCGTAGCCGTCGCTGGAGACGTTGAAGTTCTGGACCTTCAGGAGCTGCTCGTGTCGCACGGTGTTCCTTCCCTGGCGCGCGTCAGGCGTGGTGGCGTGACATGGGTACCGACCCCGCCCGCCGGCGAAACTCATCGGAGCTCATCGCTGCGCTGCTCCAGGCCGTTGTGCCGGCGGTTCTCCCGGGCGTAGGCGGCGGGTTCCGGTAGGTCCGCGTCGGACGGGTGACGGGCTCGGCGCGCGTTCAGCCGAGGTCGGTGTCGCCGGTGTCCGCGTGGCGGTGGACCTCCTCGCCGCCCACGAAGACGAGCTCGGGGACGGTGCCCGGGATGTCCTCGGGGGCCGCGTCCAGGATGTCGCGCGAGAGGATCACGAAGTCGGCGGCCTTGCCGACGGTGAGCGAACCCCGGTCGTCCTCCAGGAAGTTGGCGTAGGCGGAGCCCATGGTGTAGCCGTGGATCGCCGTGGCGACGTCGACGGTCTCCTCGGGGCGCCAGGCCTCTCCCCCGCCGAGCGGGCGACGGGTGACGGCGGTGTAGATGCCGACCATGGGGTCCATCTCGGCGACGTTCCAGTCGCTGGAGAAGGCGAGCACGGCCCCGGCCTCGTGGAGGCTGCGCATCGGCCACGCCTTGTGCCAGCGGTCGGCGCCCACGTTGTCGGCCCAGTCCTTGCCGGGGCCCGCGACCTCGGGGGCGCAGTGGCGGGGCTGCATGCAGGCGACGACGCCGAGTTCGGCGAAGCGGGCGGTGTCGGCGGGGTCGAGGCATTCGACGTGGACGACCTGGTGCCGGGAGTCGCGGACGCCGTTGGCCTGCCGGGCGTGTTCGAAGGCGTCGAGGACGACGCGGATACCGCGGTCGCCGGTGGCGTGCACGAAGCACTGGAAGCCGCGCGCGTCGAGCTTCGCGAGGAGCCCGGCGAACTCCTCGGGCGGGTAGAAGGTGTCGCCGCGGTGGTGGCGGCAGCCCGCGTACGGCTCGAGGAGTGCGGCGGTACGGGGCTCGACGACGTCGTCGATGTAGAGCTTGAGGGGGCCGACGCGCAGCCGGTCGTCGGCGTACCGGCGGGCCGCGTCGGCGAACCCCTCCAGATCGGCGTCGGTGGTGCCGCGCGGGTGGAACAGGGCGGCGACCAGCCGGGAGCGGAGCCGGCCCTCGGCGCGGGCGCGCTCGAACAGGGCGAGGTCGTCGAGGGAGTTCTGCGGTTCGACGACGGTCGTGATGCCGTGGCCGATCGCGTCGTCGAGGGACCTGGCGAGGCGGCCGTACTGGCGCTCGGCGGAGGCCCACGGGACGCCGAGCTCGCGCAGCGCGCGGTGGCCCTCGCGGGAGAGTCCCTGGATGGCGAAGTTCTTGACGAACCCGGTGGGTTCGCCGCTCTCCGGGTCGGTCTGCGCCTCGCCGAACGGGAGGTGCGTGCGATCGCGGGTGATGCCGAGACGGCGCAGGGCGGCGGTGTTGAGCCAGGCCGTGTGCACGTCGTAGCTGAGGACGAAGGCGGGGGTGCCGCCGGTGACGGGGTCGAGGTCGGCGGCGGTGGGCATGCGGCCGCCGCCGAGCGCCGAGTAGTCGAAGGCCTCGGCCTCGATCCACTCGGCGTCCGGGTGGGCGGTGTGCCAGGCGCGGATGCGCGCGTGGACCTCGGTGAGGGTGTCGGCGCCGGCGAGCTGGACGCAGGCGGCGTCGGAGCCGAGGCGGACGTGGTTGTGGGCGTCGATGAACCCGGGCAGCACGAGCCGCCCCCCGGCGTCGATCACCCGCGTGTTCGGCCCCGCCCAGGCGGCGGCGTCGCGGTCGTCGCCGAGCCACACGATCCGCCCGTCCCGCACGGCCATGGCCTGCGCCTCGGGCAGCTCCGCGTCGACGGTGTGGATGCGCGCGCCGCGCAACAGCAGGTCCGCCTGGCCGTTGATGCCGGTCCGGGTCATGGGGCGACTCCTTTTAGAATGCCGTTCAATTTTTTGAACGGCATTCAAGATGCGGGGCGAGGAGGCGCCGCGTCAAGACCTCCGACGCCGAAGGCCGCCGAGGACGACCTCGCCCGGGTGCCGGCCCGTCTCGGTCTCGGCTCCGTCCCGGGTCCGACAGCGACACTGATCCATCTCACCGAGGTCCGCGTCCACGGCGTCGACCGCGGAAGGCATCCATGCCCGTCCGCCGCATCCGTGCCAGCAGGCCCTCGCACAGGTGGCCCGGCATGTTCGGCCCCGCGGTCCCCGCCCCGACGGACTCCCCCGCGCACGTCCGTCTCTTGTCGTTCCTCGGCCGGCAGGTCTGCGTCGGCAGGTCCGAGTCGGCAGGTCTGAGCCCGCACGGCCAAGCCGCACAGCTCAGCCGCTCCTTCGAGCCGCACGCCCGGCCCGCCGACGGCGCGCCCAGGCGCCGACCGCGGCGGATAGGGTCGGGGCAGGACGAGCGGAGGGGCGTGTGGTGGCGGTGGCGGTGCGGGAGCGCGGCGGGCGGCCCTCTGCGGAGCGGATCCTGGAGGAGGTCATGGCCGCGGTCGCCGAGCACGGGCTCGCGGAGCTGACCATGGCGTCGCTGGGCCGCCGGCTCGGGATGAGCGGCGGGCACATCCTGTACTACTTCGGCAGCAAGGACCGGATCTTCCTGGAGGCGCTGCGCCACAGCGAGGGCCTCCTCGCGGACGAGCGCCGCGCGCTGCTGGCCCGGCGGACCCCGGCCGAGCGCAAGCTGGAGCAGTTCCTGGAGCTGTACCTGCCGCGCGGTCCGCGTGACCCGCGGTGGATGCTGTGGATCGAGCTGTGGGCCCGCACGCCGGGCGACGCGTCGTTGCGCGAGGCTCAGGACGACCTGGACGCGGGGTGGCACGACGACCTGACGACACTGCTCGCCCGGGGCGTGCGCCAGGGCCGCTTCGCCGAGCACGACCAGGCCGCGGCGGCGGGTCGACTCCTCGCGCTGCTCGACGGGTTGAGCACCCGTGTGGTGCTCGGACTGCGGGGCGCCGACGCCGCGACGGCCCTGTCCGAGGCGAAGGCCGCGGCGCGCTCCCTGATCCCCCGGCCCTGAGCCTCGGCGGACCCGAACTGATGGCCGCCTCGTCACCCACTCAGGAGATCCGCGTGGTGCAGGCACGTTTCGCTTGACGCGGCTCCTTCTACCGTGGACGACGGTCGCCCCTGCCCCCGCCGACCAGCAGCGCCCTCCTGGGTGCTGCTCAGCGACGGCCTCGGGCAGACGGGGCCCCGTCCTCCGAGGGATGCCGATGACCTCCCTGTTCCACCTCTGCACGGCCTGCCCCCACACCCATGTCTCCCGGGACGTCCGCGACGGCCTCACCGTCGTGCGGATCCGCGGCGAGGTGGACATCGCCACCGCTCCCGAGATCCAGGCCCGGCTCGACGAGGCGACCCGGCCCACCGTCCCGCGCGTCCTGATCGACCTGACCGACGTCGACTTCATGGACTGCTCCGGCCTGCGCCTGCTCGTGCGGGCCGAACGCCGCGTCCGCGAGCGCTCCGGCGAACTGCGGCTGCTCTTCCACCAGCCGGCGATCCACAAGCTGCTCCGGGCGGGCGGCCTGGCCGCCCGCTTCCGTACGGCCGCGCCGCCCCTGGAGCGTTCGCCGTGAGGGCGCCGCTGCGGGCATGATGCCGCCATGCACGACCAGATCACCGTCCAGTGGGTGCACACCGTCTGGACGAAGGAATCCCGCGGCGGCGCGGCGGCCGCCCGCAGGAACGCGGCCCCGGTGGGCTTCCCCCTGCCGGCCGGGCCCCGGTCCGGCGTCCACGTGGTCCGGATGCACGAGGACGACGGCTTCACGCCGTACGACACCGTCCAGGAGGCGCGCACCGTCGACCTCCGGATCGACGCCGAGGGCGGGCGGTTGCGCGTCCATCCGAAGCTGCCCGGGATCGGTCTGTACACCCGGCGCCGCCGGCCGCCCGCCGTCCGGCTCGCACCCGGCCAGTGGGTCCGCTGGCACCTCAACCACCGCTTCAGCACCGCCCTCGGCATCCGCGGCTGGACCTACTGGCTCGACACCTTCAACGTCGCGTACGGTCCCGTCACCGAGGACGTCTTCCTCTCCGCGCCCACCGTCCTGGTCGACGAACGGGCCTGGCTGCGCTGACTCCGGGCCGCCTCACGGCGCGTCCCCCTTCCACCGCAGGCGCCCCTGGCCGGCCACCGCGTACAGGGCCCGGCCGCCCGCGCCGTACGCGCCCAGTTCGGTCGGCAGGGCCACCTCTCCGGGCAGCTCCTGGCCCGGTGGCAGCGTCACGTCGAGCAGCAGTCCGTCCAGCGGGCCGCCCACCAGCTCCGCGTAGACCCGGCCCGGCTGGGGGCTCGCGTCCTCGTGGTCGGCCCCGTACACCCGGCCCCGCATGAATTCCTGCTCGTCCATGGGGTCGAGCCTCGCATCCGGCACTGACAACGCGGCCGCCGCGGGTCCGGGCGGAGTACGCCGTCGCGCGGCCGCGGCGCGGTGGGCCGAGGCTGGAGGCGTGGAGTATCCCGTGGCCGTCGCCCTCAGCGAGACCGCCGACGAGCTGCCCGTGGGGCCCGGCTGGTGGTACGAGCCCGCGTTCGAGGGCGAACGGCTCGTGCTGCACCGGACCGCGCGGGCCGTGCGCTGCCAGTCGCGCTCCGGCCGGACCGTGACCACGGCGTGGCCCGACCTCGCGGCGGCCGGGCGGGCCGCCCTGCCGGCGGGCACCGTCCTGGACGGCGAGGCCGTGGTGTGGACAGGCGGCCGGCTCGACCTCGCGGCGGCACGGGCCCGGGCGGCCGCTCCGCCGCGCGGGGCCGGAACGCTCGCCGCCGAACGCCCGGCCTCCTACGCGGTGTCGGACTGCCTCGCCCTGGGCGGCGAGGATCTGCGCGGGCGCCCGTACGCCGAGCGGCGGGCCGTACTGCTCGACCTCCTCCACGACGTGCCGCCGCCCCTGCAGCCCGTCCCGGCGACGGACGATCCCGAGGTTGCGCGGGTGTGGCTGGAGGGCCTCGCCGCGCAGGGCGTCGACGGGGTCGTCGCGAAGCGGGGCGGCGATCCGTACCGGGCGGAGCGGATCTGGGTGACCGTGCGCGGCGGTGCCCGGGGCTCGGTCGAGGTGGAGGTCGTCGGATACGTGGGGCCGCCGTCCCGGCCGCACCGCGCGGCCGTGCGTCTGCCCGACGGATCGCGCGCCCTGTCGCAGGCGCTGACCGCTCCGGCCGCCACGGCACTGGCCCGGCACGTCCAGGACGCGGGCCCCGGCCGGCGGGCCCGGACAGCCGGGGGCGAGCGCTACACGACCACGGCGGGCGGCCTGTTCGCCGAGATCGCGCTCGCCGCCCCGCGCGACGGCGGCTTCACCGTCGTCCGCCTGTGCTGACCCGCACCCGCCCCTGGCTCAGCCCGCGGCGCGCTTCACGAGGTCCGCGATGCGGGCCTCGACCTCCGGCGTGAGCTCCGCCAGGGCGAACGCGGAGGCCCACATGGCGCCCTCGTCGAGCCGGGCCTCGTCGCTGAAACCGAGCGTGGCGTAACGGGACTTGAACTTCTGCGCCGACTGGAAGAAGCAGACGACCTTGCCTGCGCGGGCGTACGCGGGCATCCCGTACCAGGTCTTCGGCGCGAGGTCCGGGGCGTTCTCCTTGACCAGGGCGTGGATCCGCTCGGCGAGCACCCGGTCGGCGTCGTCCATCTCGGCGATCTTCGCCAGGACGTCGGCCTCGGGGTCCGCCTTGGCGCCGCGCTTCCGGCCGGCCCTGACCTCCTGGGCGCGCTCCTTCATCGCGGCACGCTCGTCGTCGGTGAAGCCCTGCTCCGTGTCCGTCGTACCGGTCTTCTTCGTGGTGGCCATGACGTCGTCCCCTTGTGAGCCGTGGTGCGGATGCGGGTGCGGATATGACGGAAGTCGTGCTGGTCAGACGGCGGACCGGGCGCGGACCCAGCGGTCGTGGACTCCTCGGGTCGGCGCTCCGACCAGTCGGTGCAGTTCGGCCGCGGGCACGTCGGTGCGGTGCAGCAGCACCGTCGCGCGCTCCGCGCGCCGGGCGCCCAGATACGCGTACGGGGACGTCCCGTAGGCGAGCCGGAACTGCCGGGTGAGTTCGCGCGGCGGAAGGTCCGCCGCGCGGGCCAGCGCCTCCACGTCGAGCGGTCGTGCGTACTCCCGGTCGATGCGGTCACGGACCCGGCGCATCCGGGCGAAGCGTTCGAGCCGCCACGCCGCGGTGCGGGCGCGGGCCCATCCTGGACGGCACATGCGAAGCCCCCTCCTGTGCCGATGCGTCAGCGCAGCTCTTGGATGCGGACGAGGTTGCCGGCGGGGTCGCGGAACGCGCAGTCGCGGATGCCGTAGGGCTGGTCCACGGGTTCCTGGACGACCTCGGCGTCGGTGGCCTGCACCTTCTCGAAGGTCTCGTCGAGGTTGCGGGTGGCGAGGAGGATCCAACCGTAGGTGCCCTTGGCCATCATCTCCTGGATGGTGCGGCGCTCGTCGTCGGTGATGCCGGGGTCGGCGGCGGGCGGGGCGAGGAGGATGGAGGTGCCGGGCTGGTCGACGGGGCCGACCGTGATCCAGCGCATCTTCCCCTCGCCGACGTCGCTGCGGACCTCGAAGCCGAGGGAGTCCCGGTAGAACGCGACGGAGGCGTCCGGGTCCTCGTGCGGAAGGGCCGTGGTGTGAATGGTGATGTCCATGGCCGTAACGGTAGGCGGGGCGGGGCGGGAGCGCTTCTTGATTCCTGATCGTGTGGACCCGGCCCCGACCCGCCGCCCGCGGTGGCGTCAGTCCAGCAGGCCGGCGACCATCTCGGCGAACTCGTCCGGGGTGGCCAGGCGGATGCCGAGGTCCTCGGCCTTGGCGCGCTTGGACCCGGCGCCCTCGCCCGCGACGACGAGGCTCGTGTTCTTCGAGACGCTGCCCGAGGACTTGCCTCCGGCGCGCTCGATCAGCTCGTTCATCTGGTTGCGGGACAGCTTCTCCAGGGGGCCGGTCATGGCTCCGGTGACGACGACCTTCATGCCGGCCAGGGGCCCCGCGTCCGCGGCGGCGTCCGTCTCCTCGGTGCCCTCGGCGGGCGGCGGGGTGGCGCCGGGCTCGGTCATGCTCAGGCCGGCCGCGGCGAGCCGGTCGATCTGCGCGGCCAGCTCGGCCAGTTCGGCGACGATGACCGGGGCCTTCTCGGCGCCGATGCCGTCGACCCGCTGCATGGCCTCCGCGTCGGCGGCCCGGATGTTGTCCATCGTGGCGAAGTGGCGGGCGATGCGGCGGGACATGGAGCGGCCGGTGCCGCGCACGCCGAGCGCGCACAGGACGCGTGACAGCGGCTGGGTCTTGGCGCGCTCCAGCGCCGCCATCAGGTTGTCGGTGCTGGTCTCGCCCATGCGCTCCAGGCCGAGGAGCTGCTCGCGGGTCAGCCGGTCGAACAGGTCGGGCAGGCTCTCGACGAGTCCGGCCTCCACGAGCTGGACGACGCGGGTCTGGCCGAGGCCCTCGATGTCGAGCTGGTCGCGGCCCGCCGCGTAGCTGATCGAGGCCACCACATGGCAGTTGCGGCCGCGCTCGCAGCGCCAGCGCTGCTCGCTCGTGTCGATGCCGGAGCCGCACTGCGGGCACTCGGCGGGGAAGACGATCTCCTGCTCTTCGCCGGTCCGCAGATGGGCGACGGGCGCCTCGATCCTCGGGATGATGTCGCCCGCCTTGTAGACCATGACCTGGTCGCCGAGGCGCAGTCCGCGGCGGGTGATGTCCGCCGGGTTGTGCAGCGTGGCGTACGTGACGGTGGAGCCGTCGAGCTCGACGGGCTCCAGGACGGCGCGCGGGGCGATGATGCCGGTGCGCCCCACGTTCCACTCCACGGCGAGGAGCCGGGTGATCTTCTCCACGGCCGGGAGCTTGAAGGCGACGGCCCAGCGCGGGGCGCGGGTGCCGGAGCCGGCCGTGGCCTGGTCGGCGGCGAGGTCGGCCTTCACGACGATGCCGTCGATGCCGAAGGGCAGGTCGGCGCGGAGCGCGGCGATCGCCTCGACCCGCTCCAGGACCTGCTCGACGGAGGTGAGGACGACGCCCGGCACGTCCGTGCTCGCCGGGGTGTTGATCCCGAGGGCGGCGGTGCGGTCCATGAGCGCGCCGTGCGCCTCCTCGGCGAGCCGCGCGGCGAGTGCCTCGTCGGTTCCGGGCAGCGCGAGCAGTCCGTAGCCGAAGAAGGTCATGGGGACCGTGTAGGCGCGGTCCTTGGCGCGCAGGGTGCCCGCCGCCGCGTTGCGCGGGTTCGCGAAGGGGTCGCCGCCGTGCTCGGTGCGGACCTCGTTGGCGTACTCGAACTGGGCGGTGGTCATGAGGACTTCGCCGCGCACTTCGAGGGTGACCGGCTCGGTGAGCTCGGCGGGCAGGCCCTCGATCGTGCCGGCGGCGTGCGAGACGTCCTCGCCGGCGGTTCCGTCGCCGCGCGTGACGAGGCGGGCGAGGCGGCCGCCCTCGTAGCGGGCGGCGATGGCGAGGCCGTCCAGCTTGGGCTGAACGTTCCAGCTCGCGACCTCGCGCCCGATCCTGCGCTCCAGGGAGGCCGACCAGGTGGTGAACTCCTCGTCCGAGAACACGTTGTCCAGGCTCAGCATCGGGACCGTGTGCGGGACGTCGCCCTCGACCGCGCCGCCCGCGACCTTGCCCGAGGGCGAGTCGGCGAGGACCTCGTCGGGGTGCTCGGTCTCGTACACGGTGATCGCCCGAACGAGCCGGTCGTAGGCGTCGTCGTCCAGCGTGGAGGTGCCGCCCTCGTAGTACGCGGCGGAGGCACGCCGGGCGTCCGCCACGGCCTGGGCGTAGGCGGCGGCGTCGGGCAGCACGAAAGGAACGGCAGAAGTCGTCGTCATGCCCTCCATCCTGCCTCCCACCACTGACAATGCCGTTGCGGCCGCCTCGTGGCGAGCGGCGTGGCAGGGTGGCGATCATGACTCTGGATGTGCGCCCCGCCACTGTTTTCGACGACGTCCGTGCCGTGATCGGGCCCAAGTCCCCCGATGCGACGGTGTGCTGGTGTCTGAGCCACCGCGTGCCCTCGAAGGTCGACCACACGCTGAAGGGCCAGGAACGCGGGGCGTACGTGGCGGAGTTGTGCCGCGCGGAGGTGGCTCCGGGGGTGCTCGCGTACGACGGGGACGTGCCGGTGGGCTGGGCGGCGGTGGCCCCGCGCGCGCAGACCTCGTACGCGCGCAGCCGGGTGATCCCGCACGTGGACGATCTGCCGGTGTGGTCGCTGTGGTGCGTGCGGGTGCGGCCCGGGCACCGGAAGAAGGGGGTCTCGCACGCGCTGATCGAGGGCGCGGTCGCCTACGCGCGGGAGCGGGGCGCGCCGGCGATCGAGGCGTATCCCCTGGACAACGGGGAGGCGCGGGTCGACACGACGATGGCGTACGTGGGGATGCGGCGGAACTTCGAGCGGGCGGGGTTCACGTTCGCGGCCGGGACGAAGTCGAAGCTCGTCGGGCTGCCCCGGATCGTGATGCGGCTCGATCTGCGCTGAGGGACGCGCCCGCGCGGTGACGAAGCCGTGACACAAAAGGGGGCAACTGCCGCGCGGGCCCGCGGGTCGTAAGGGGCGAGGGCGGGAGACGGGCGGGCGCGTGCGCGTGCCCGGGGCGTCTTCCCTCCCCCGGGCCGCTCACGTCGTACGGCCCGGATCACCCGGCAGGCCGACCGACCGACATGGGGGAACGAAGATGAACGTACGAGTACACCGGGGCACGGCGGCGATCGTGGCGGCGGTGGCCGTCGCCGCGATCGGGGCGCTGGCCGCGCCGGCGGGCGCGGCCGGCACCCCGCGCTTCCTGTCCCCGTCCCAGCTGCCGCCGCACCCGTCGTCGGCCTGGTACGCGGGCCCGGTGACGGCCGGGCAGCCCGACCCTCTGCCGATGTGCGTGGGCGACGCGCTGCCGTCGACCTCCGTGCACCGCGCGTACTACACAGACCTGGACACCAACGCGCTCCAGGTGACGGTCGTCGAGCGGGACGCCCAGCACGCGAAGGCCTTCGCGGCGCTGCTCCGCAAGCACCTGGACAGCTGCGCGAAGGACGTCATGGCCGAGTACCCGGACGTGACGGCACGCCAGAAGTACTACGGGAAGCTGCCGGTGGAGGAAGGTGCCGTCGTCTACGGGGTGAACACCCGGACCACGTGGGGCGCGACGGACATCAACCTGTTCTCGGTCGGCCGCGACGGGCGCGTCGTCACGGTGGTGCGCTGGGGCCAGATGGGCGGGTTCCGGGACGCGCCCGTGGCCGCGTTCAAGAAGACGACGGTGACCGCGGTGAACAAGCTGCGCTGAGCGGTGGCCGAAAAGCGCGGGGCGGTCCCACGGATCGTCCCGCGCTGTTCATTCCCCCGCCCCTTCGGTCGCGTAAAGATAACGGGTCTGGTCCGAAGTGCCGTGCGCCGTGGGGGTGTCCGGCACCGTATGGGGAAGGAACCCTCGATCGTGCGACGCAGATCCCTCATCACCGCGACGGCCGGAGCCGTCACGCTCGGCGGCCTCACCTCGCTGCCCGCCGAGGCGGCGGCTCCGGCTGCGGCGCAGAACGGAGGCAGGCCGGTGACCACGTTCGACGTCATCAGCGACATCCAGGGCGACCTCGGCGACCTGGCGGTCGCGCTGCGGGACATCCGGGCGACGAACCCGCACGGTTCGGGGCTCGCGGTGGCCGGGGACATCACGCCCCGCGGGTACGACGCCGAGTACGCCGAGGTCCGGAAGGTCATCGCGCGGGAGCCGCGGCCGCGCGAGATCGCCTGGGCGATCGGCAACCACGAGTTCTACGTGCCGAAGTGGGCGGACCCGCAGACGCTCGCGCAGGCCACCTGGCCGAACGGGACGACGGAGGACTCCCTGTTCCGCTCCTTCTACGGCTTCGCGGAGCGCGGCCGGGTCTACGCGGAGACGACCTTCGGCGGGATACCCGTGCTGACCATCGGCACGGAGCGGTACATGCACTACCACGACCCGAAGCTGTGGGACGAGGTGTGGCTGAGCGAGGCGCAGTTCCAGTGGCTGGAGGAGCGGCTGCGGTACTGGGCGGGGCGGCGCAAGCCCGTCATGGTGATCACCCACCACCCGCTGCCGAACACGGTCTCGGGCACCCGCAACAAGCTCTACCTGAGCGACTACCTCCAGGCCGACCGTCTGCTCGGCCTCCTCGGCCGCTATCGGGACGTGTTCCTGTTCAGCGGTCACACGCACTGGGACCTGGGCCTGTCCGACTGGTACGTGCGCCGCGTGGTGCCCGGCACCGCGAACCTGGAGGGCTTCTCGGTGGTCAACACGGGCGCGGTGCAGACCGGTTTCACCGACAACGGCACGGGCGGCGAGAACACGGTGCCCGGCACCTTCAACCAGGGCCTCCAGGTGGAGGTGCACCGGGACCGTGTCGTCATCAAGGCGCGTGACTTCGCGGCCGGCGCCTGGCTGAAGCAGGTGACGGTGCCCCTCGCCACCAGGATCTGAGCGAGGGGCCCCCGGGCTCGGGACGCGGCCGGTCCGTCCGTCAGGCGGCGGTCGCGTCCAGCACCCGCCACTCGCGCCTGCCGAGGTCGGCGGGGGTGCCGTCCAGGACGCGGGCGGTGCGGGTCACCGGGTCGAGCGCGACCGTGGCGAGGCTGCCCCAACGCTGGCCGAGCGGCTTGTCGAGGTCGGGCAGGCAGGTCACGCCCGGCTCGTCCGGGCCGGTGACGAGGACGGCCGCGAGGTCGTCGCTCGTGCGCACGGTCCGGCCGTCGGCGAGGCGGGCCTTGACGAAGTCGCGGCGCTCGCCCGAGTCCGGCTGGTACAGCCACGACTTCTCGTCGGCGGTGAGCCGCGCCGTGAGGAAGTGGTTGGTGCGGATGAAGGTGTCCTCGTCGGGGCCGACCGTGAACACGCCGGCCGGGCTGAGGTCGAGGAGCGTCGCGTCGTGCTCGTCGAAGAGCGTGAACGAGCCGGACGAGGTGACGGGGGCGGAGCGTACGAGGTCGACGGCCTCGGCGACGCTGCCCGCCTCCTCCAGGACGATCGCGGCGAGGACGTGCATGGGGATGCCGCCGACGCCGTCGCGGACGTGGCCGAGGATGTTGAAGTGCAGGGCGAGGCCCGCGCTGTTGACGCCGATCTTGCCGAGGATGCCGTCCTCGGTGAGGCCCGCGAAGTCGTGCCGGCCGCCGCGCGACTCGACGGTGTGCCACATGGCGCTCAGCTCGACGTGCCAGTCCCAGGTCTGGACGCCGAAGGGGTGCGGGGTGCCGGCCGTGGGCCTGCGGACCAGCGTGGTGCACTCGCCGGGGGTGACGCCGACGCTGCGGGCCAGGATCTCGGTGCGGGCGTTGAGCGCGGCGATCCGCCACAGGTCGGCTCCGCTGCCGGCGGCGATGCCCTCGATCTGGGCGCGGGCGCCCGGCCGGAAGCCGCCGATGACGTCGAGGGCGCGCTCGGCGTCGGCACGGACCTGCTCCAGGGGGACCTCGCCGAGCGCGAACAGCCGGTCGTAGACCTCGATCGCGGCGGGCACCGCGTCGCGCAGCCGCTCGCCGCGGGCGACACCGCGCTCGTACGGGTCGGCCGCGGCGGCGACGATGTGGCGGCGGTGTGCGGGACGGGGAATCGGCGTCGCGGTCACGAGGGGCCTTTCGCTTTCGGGGGTGGTGCGGGTGAGAGGTCGGGGCGGCCGGAGGCCGTCAGGGACGGCACTGGACGACGCCGTCGACGACGGTCGCGAGGACCGCGTTGCCGGGCTGGTCCTGGGGCGCTAGGTCGAGCGGGTCGGCGGCGAAGACCGTGAGGTCGGCGCGGAAGCCGGGCGCGACGCGGCCGCTCTCGTGGGCGGTGCCCGCGGTGTACGCGGCGGCGACGGTCATGCCGAGGTAGGCCTCGCGGGCGGTGACGGCCTGTTCGGGCTGGACCGGCGCCTTGCCGGGTTCCTCCACGGGCCGGCGCAGCTGGCAGTCGGCGAGGGCGACGCGCGGGTCGCCGGGGCCGATGGGCCAGTCGGAGCCGAGCGCGACGACGGCGCCGTGGTCGAGGAGGTCGCGGGTGCGCCAGCCGCGCGCGGCGCGGTCGGGGCCGAGGCGCCGCGACCAGTTGTCGGTGGCGTCGGCGCGGGTGTGCCGGGTGCCGTGCACGGGCTGGAGGCCGGCGACGACACCGAGTTCGGCGAACCGGTCGAGGAGGTCGTCGGGCAGGGACTCGATGTGCTCGATGCGGTGCGGGGCGCGGCCGGCGGGCCCGGCCTCCTCGATGACGTCGAGGGCGAAGCGCACGGCCTGGTCGCCGATGGCGTGGGTGGCGGTGGGGATGCCGCGCTCGGTGAAGAAGTGCACGGCGGCCCGGTAGGCCTCGACGTCGCGCCACAGCGGTTCGCGGTTCTCCCCGTGGATGTCGGGGTGGTCGAACCAGGCGGTGCCGTTGTCGGCGGTGCCGTCGAGCATGAACTTGGCGCCCTCGACGTGCCAGCGGCGGCCTCGGCGGCCCTGGAGGCGAGCGATCTCCTCCCAGACCTCGGGCGCCGAGTCGGCGGGGACGAGGGGGGAGCAGCGGATGCGCAGCGGCAGTTCGCCGTGCTCTTCGAGGTGGCGGTAGACGTCCTCGGAGGGGTCGGTGAAGTCGAGGGCGTGCAGGCCGGTGAGTCCGGCGGCCGCGAGCCGCTCCAGTTCGGCGCGGACGTAGCCGGCGGCGGTGGGGACGGGGATCTCGGGGTGGTGCGCGAAGACGAGGTCCATGGCCTGGAGTTCGACGACGTACCCGGTCGGGCGGCCGTCGGGGCCCACCTCGACGCTGGAGGCGTCGGTGAAGGTCTCCGCGCCGGTGAGGCCGCAGACCTCGACGGCGCGCGGGCTGATGACGAGGGCGTGGGCGTCGGCGGTCATGAGGGACACGGGGGTGCCGGGGAAGCGGTCGGCGAGGAAGTCGCCGCTCGGGTCGCCGTCGAAGGCGTTGACGTTCAGGTCGTAGCCGAGGATCCAGTCGTCGGTCTCCTGGCCGGCGGCAGCCTTGCCGAGACGGGCGCAGATCTCGTCGAGGCTGTCGGCGCCGCGCAGATCGACGCCGCTGCCGATGGAGATGGAGCCCCAGACGGGGTGGGCGTGCACGTCGACGAGGCCCGGCAGGATGGTGGCGCCGGGGAACACGTGCACGGCGGTGTCCGGCCCGCGCAGCGGTGCGAGGTCCGCGGCCCGGCCGACGGCGACGATCCGGCCGCCCGTGACGGCGACGCTGTCGGCCGGGGCGGTGGGTTCGTCGGTCAGGGGCTGGACGTGCTGGGCTTGCACGATGACATCGGCGTGCACGGTGTTCCTTCGGCTCGTCGTACGGGTTCTCGGCGGGGGTGCGCTCAGGCGCGCGGGATGGAGCGCAGGACGCGCGTCGCGGCCCAGTAGACGGCGGCGGCGACGAGCATCCCGGAGGGGATCGCGAGGTCGACTCCGCCGAGCACGGTCGCGACCGGGCCGGTCCAGAAGGTGGTGCTGACCCACGACGCGGAGGTGAGGCCGCCGACGACGAGGGCGAGGATCCCGGCCCAGTGGACGCCGCCCCGGTACCAGAAGGGGCCGCCGCGCCGTTGTTCGAGCAGGTCGGCGCCCCGGTAGCGGTTGCGGCGCAGGATCAGGTCGGTGACGGCGACGGCCATGGCGGGTCCGGTGACCGCGACGACGAGCTGCAGCATCGTGTTGACGCTGGTCAGGAAGTCGAAGACGAGGATCGCGTAGAGGGTCATGGCGGTGCCGAGAACGCCGATGATGAGCACGGCGGGGATGCGGGCGAGGCGGACGCCGACGGACTGGATGGCGAGGCTCGCGCTGTAGGCGGTCATGCCGTTGTTGGTCATGGTGTTGACGACGACGGCGATGACGAAGACGGGGACGAACCAGCCGGGCAGGATGCTCTCCAGCGCGCCCTCGGGGTCCGTCATGTCGAGGCTGGTGGCGGCGAGCGCGCCCACGGTGGTGAAGACGACGCTGGGCAGGTACGCGCCGAAGGCGGTCCAGCCGGCGATCGCGACGGGACGGGAGTCGCGCGGCAGGTAGCGGGCGAGGTCGGGGCTGTTGCTGTACGACAGCGGCGTGGAGGCGATGATCGTGAAGGCGGCGCCGATCGTCGCGGCGAGCGCGGCTCCCTCGAGGGGCTCGGCCGGCGCGTAGGAGAAGTCGGCCTCGGCGAGCACGTAGCCGGTGACGACGACGAAGACGACGGTGAGCAGGACGCTGAGCGCGGTGTAGAGGCGGACGATCAGCGCGTAGCCGAAGATCGCGATCAGGACGGTGCAGGCCGCGATGGCGATGATGACGGCGGCGTCCACGGCGCTGTTGCGCGGCAGTCCGAGGCGGTCGGCGAGGCCGATGGCGGCGACGGAGGCCGCGGACCAGTTCAGGGCGAGGTAGGCGGCGGCGATCAGCCAGCCGGTGAGCACGAGGACGAACTTGTTGCCCACCACGCCGTACATCGCGCGGGAGATCACCGAGCCGCTGGTGCCGGCGGCGGGGCCGCTCGCGGCGACGATGCCGGTGCAGATCCAGAGCAGGTTCCCGGCGAGGATCACGCCGACGGCCTGCGGGAGGCTCAGGCCCATGAGGATCATCGTCGCGCCGACGACGAAGCTCAGATAGCTCACATTGGGCGCCGCCCAGACGGCGAAGAGCTGGCGCGGCCGGCCGGTGCGCTCGTCGCCGGGCACCAGCTCGATGCCCCGGGTCTCCACCCGGCCGTTCTCCCGCGCCGCGCGCTCGGGCCCGGCCTCTTCGGCGGGCGGCGCGGCGGCGGTGTCGTTCGTCGTCATCGGGTCCTCTCAGGGCCTACGGCACCATCGCCGTTATTGGCCATCTGACCAACACGCTATTGGTCGCACATCCAATAACGTGGATCCCATGACGTCAAGGGTTGGCTCGACAAACGCGGCACAGGCGGGCTCCACGGCTCCGGCCCAGGCCACCGGCGCGACTCCGGGGCACGCCAGGAAGCCCCCCGGCGAGCGGCGCGCGGAAATCCTGCGGACCGCCGCCCGGATCGGCCTGGAGGAGTCGCTGGAGCGCATCACGCTGCGCCGCGTCGCGGACGAGCTCGGCGTCCGGCCCGGACTGATCGGGCACTACTTCCCGGCCGACGACCTCGTCAGCGAGGCGTTCGCCCACGCGGCCGGCCACGAGCGCGTGTCCCTGCTGCCGCCCGCCGAGCGCACGCTGCCGCCCCTGCGGCGCCTGGCCCGCTTCCTCGTCCGCCTCACGGGCGACGACTGCCTGGACCTCGGCCGGCTCTGGCTCAACGCACGCCACCTCAGCCGGTTCAAGCCGGGCCTGCGGGCGGCGGTGAGCGCGCAGGAGGCCGCGACCCGGGCCGCGCTGACCGAGCTGATCGAGGAGGGGGTGCGGACCGGCGCGTTCACGGCCGAGGACCCGCTGGGCGTCACCGTGCAGATCCTGGTGACCGTCGACGGCCTCGGCTCCTACGCCAACGCGGACCCGGAGCTCGACCATCCGGTCCTCGCCGGCATGGCGCTCGCCACCGCCGAACGCCTGCTCGGTCTCGGCGCCGGGACCCTGCGCGCCGAGGCCTGCAACTGATCACCGCCGACCGGTCGTCCTGTCGGGCGTGGACGAGACGAACACGGGCGCGACCCCGATGACGCGGGTGGAGAGCCGTACGGAACCCCCGCCGGACCCGAACCCGGCCGTACGGCGGCGCGGTTCGCGGTGGACGCGCGGCCGGGTGCTCGCCGGGCTCGCCGCGTTCACGGCCGCGCTGCTGCTCGGCCACCGCCTGGTGCCGAACACGCCGGGGCGGCTGGGCAGTCTGCTGGAGGCGTTCCTTCCGTGGCTGGGCGTCGTCGTGCCGGTGCTCCTCGGCGCCGCCCTCCAGCGCCGGTCGGCGACCGCGCTGCTCGCCCTGCTGCTGCCGGTGGCGGCCTGGGCGTACCAGTTCGGCGGGCTGCTCCTGCCCGGGGACGCGCCGACGCGGGCCGGGCTCGACGTGGTGCAGCACAACGCGAGCGACGAGAACACCGACCCGGCGGCGACGGCCCGCGCGCTCGCTGCCGGGCGGCCCCGACTCATCGCCCTGGAAGAGCTGTTGCCCTCGGCCGTGCCCGCCTACGAGAAGGCGCTGGGCCGCGCGTATCCGTACCACGCGGTGCGCGGCACGGTCGGGCTGTGGTCGCGCTACCCGCTCACCGGGGTGCGGGCCGTCGACATCAGGCCGCGCGACCTCCCCGACGACTGGCGGCGCGGGCTGCGCGCCGTGGTGCGCACGCCGCACGGGGAGGTCGCGGCGTACGTGGCCCATCTGCCGTCCGTGCGGCTCGGCGCGGGTGGTTTCGGTTCGGGCCGGCGCGACGAGAGCGCGCGGCTGCTCGGTGACGCGCTGGAGGCGGAGCGGACCCGCGCGGTGATCCTGCTCGGCGACCTCAACGGCACCGTCGACGACCGCGGTCTGCGCCCGCTGACCTCACGCCTGAACGCGTCCGGGCGCGGCCTCGCCTTCAGCTTCCCCGAGGCCTTCCCGGTGGCGCGGATCGACCAGATCATGGCGCGCGGCGGGACCGTCGGACGGATCCGCACCCTGCCCGCCACCGGCAGCGACCACCTGCCGATCACGGCGCGGATCACCCTGCGCTGACCGCCCGTTGTCAGTGGCGGCCCCTAAAGTCCTCCCCCGTGACAGACATCTCCGCGACCGCGGCCACCGACGCCCAGCTCACCACCACCGCCCGGGCCTACGACCACTGGGCCGAGCCGTACACCGAGCTGGTCCGCACCGAGTTCGACCGGCTCCCCCTGGACCGGGCGATGTTCGCCGCGTTCGCCGACACCGTGCGGGCGGAGCCCGTCGGACCCGTCGTCGAACTGGGCTGCGGACCCGGCCGGCTCACCGCACACCTGCGGGACCTGGGGCTCGACGCCTCGGGGATCGACCTGTCGCCCGTGATGATCGACATCGCCCGGCGCACCTATCCGGACCTGCGCTTCGAGGTCGGCTCGATGCACGCGCTCGACCTGCCCGACGCCTCGCTGGCCGGGGCCGTTTCCTGGTACTCGGTCATCCACGCGCTGCCCGAGGACGTGCCGGGCTACTTCGGCGAGTTCGCGCGGGTGCTCAGGCCCGGCGGCCATCTCCTGGTCGGGTTCTTCGAGTCGGAGGGCGGCCCTGTCAAGCCGTTCGACCACAAGGTGACGACGGCGTACCGGTGGCCGGTCGACGAGGTCGCGCGCGTGGCGGCGGAGCGCGGCTTCACGGAGACCGGCCGCATGCTCCGCGAGCCGCGCGAGGGCGAGCGCTTCCGGCGCGGCCATCTGCTGCTGCGCAAGGGGGACTTGGGCTGACGGGAGCGTCTTGTCGGCCCTGCCGGGCGCGTGCCGGACACGCACGGAGTGCACGACGGACCCGCATCGGACTCCGCACCTGTGCCGGACGGCACGACGCGTTGTGACCGGTTCCGGCGCTCGGCCGCGACTCCGGATGCGGCCCGCCCGGATGCCGCACTCCGGAGTCGGCCCCCAGCACGCCCGTCGAGGCCGGCACGCGGAGCGCGGCCACGACCGCGAGGTCGTGGCCGCGCCGGGTCGGAACTCAGGAGTTCCGGGTCAGTCCGCGCAGTTGTGCGCCGCGGAGCGGGCCGCGCCGATCGTCACGTCGATGCCGGTCGCGCTGGTGAGGTGGACGGCGGTCACCTCGATGCCGTCGGCCGTCTTCTTCTGCTCGTTCACGACGAGCCGGGCCAGGCCCAGGTCGATCGTGTGGTCGGGCGTGTCCGGCACGTCGACGACGGCGCCGGCGATCTTCAGGGTGAGCGAGGTGCTGCCGGTCTGCCGCGTGCAGCTGCTCGTCGCGGTGGCGGTCAGGCCGGACACCTCGACGACGGGCAGTCCGGCGATGCCGACGCGCGCCTTGCTCACCGAGGCGGTGGCCGTCGCCGTGCTCGGGCCCGTCTTGGCGTCGACCTTCGCGCAGAGCGCCTCCGCGCTCAGGACGAGCGTGGAGACGGACGCGGTGCAGGGCGGGGCCTTGGTGACGGCGGCCGCGGTGCGGACCTCGCCCGTGTCCGGGGTCGGGTCGACCTTGACGGAGAGCAGGGGCAGCGGGACGTTCGCCGACAGGCCGAAGGCCCGGCCGGTGACGTACTGGAGGCTCACCGCGGCCTCGGCCTTCGACGCCTTGTACGCGTCGTCGCCCGCGAACTCGGCGGTGACGGGAACGGTCGCGTCCGCGTTCAGCGGCTGCTGGACGGAGGCGATCGTGCAGGCGGCCCGGCCCTGGTCGTCGGTCTTCGCCGCGCACTTCTGCGCCGCGTCGCCCGCGCCGAGGGTCAGCGCGACCTCGCGCCCGGTCACCGGGGCGCCGCCGTCCTTCTCGGTGAGGGTCGCGGCCAGTTCGGCCGGGGACCCGTTCGAGACCGTCTTCGCCCCCGTGTACGCGAGCTGTGTGTCCTTCTGGACGGGCGGCTGCGGGGCGCCCGCGCCGACGTCCAGCAGGTTGGCGTCGATGTTCAGCGACACCCCGCCGTACGACTGCGTCAGATCACCGGAGTACTGCTTGATGCGCTGGTGGTCGGCCCACAGCGCGGCGGGGATCCGCGGCTCGTCGGTGGTGGCGTTGTCGTCCCACTTGGCGAAGTCGATGACGTCGGGGGCGAGGTAGCCGCCGCCCTGCGCCGCGTCGACGAGGTCGGTGATCAGCGAGGACAGGCTGCCGTACGCGCCGGAGCGGTAGCCGAGCTCGTGGACGGTCCGGGTCCAGGACTCCAGGAACGCGGTGACGACGGCGCCGTGTTCCCCGTCGTAGTGCTCCATGTTGTAGTAGAGCACCGAGCCGGCGGGCAGCCCGAGGGCGCCGGCCGCCTGGACGGCGTCGCGGGCCGAGGCCGCGCCGTCCGCGACGGGATCGTCGATGACGTCGCAGGTGCCGTTGCAGCTGCCCGCGTCCGCCGAGGCCTGCGGGCCGACGTAGATCGGGAAGTACTTCCAGCCCGCGTCGTACTGGGCCCGCATCCAGCCCTCGTCGACGGTGACGCCGCACCCCGCGTTCACACCGCCGATGTAAACGCCGACGGCGCCGTACGGCGAGGCGCCCTTCCAGGCCTGCATCTGGGCGGCGGACGGCGCCGCGCAGCGGTCGAAGCCCTTGCCCTGGAAGGACGTGGAGTCTTCGGGCAGCGCGGCGGCGGCCGCGGTCTTCCCGGCCGTCCCTGTGGACCGGACCGTCCTCGCCTCCGACACCGGCAGGCCGGCGCTGCCCAGGACGCGCTCGACGTCCTTGCGGTCGCCGCTGTAGGTGGCGGTGATCTCGAGGCCGGGCGCCGTGGCCCGGTAGGAGTGGTCGGTGGTGTCGCGGGTGACGCGGGTGGTGGACGCGGCCCCCTCGCGCGTCCGGCCGGCGGGCTGTACGAGCATGGCCTCGGTGCGGCCCAGCGCCTTCGCCGGACAGTCCTGCCGCGCGCCCGGCGTGCCGAGGTACACGGCGTGCCGGTCGAAGCGGACGCAGGTGTCCGGGTGCCGGTCGAGATCGATGACGTCCCAGGACTCCGGAACGGTGAACGTACGTCCCTGGTAGGTGACTTGGTCGGTTGCCGGCACGCCGTCGGCCGGTGCGGCCGCCTGGGCGGCCGTCGCGGTGCCGAGCGTCCCGGCGGTGAGCGCCGCGGTGGCGGCGCAGGCGAGCAGTGCGCTGCGCAGGGTCGTGCGCGCGCTGCGAAGTGGTCTGTGCCGAGTGATGGTTCCCCCTGAACCCGGCGCCGGCCGTGCATGACCGGCGCAACTCCAGCGTTGACCCACGGGACACTGCGGGACCGGCGCGTCACCCGTCAATCGCCGGCCCGGTGCACCCCGGGGGAACCGGACGCCGCGTCAGGGCCCACGCCGGGTCCGGCCGTCACCCTTACCGGGAGTAGTACGCGCAACGTGTTCGAAATGTGGTGCGGGCGGGGCGAGAAGGGCCGGGTCAGGGCCGCGTCCCCTTGCGCGGCCCACACACGCACGCACACGAGACACACGCCGTCTCCACCGTCACCGGTTGTCCTGATCGCACCCTCGGGCCCGCCGCCGGGTCAACGCCCTCTATTGTTGCGCGAGTTGAACGTCAGCACGGAACGGGGGACACGTCCGGCATGCCCAGGAGTCACGACGGCGCGAAGCGCGGTGCGGCCCTCGTAGAACCGCTGGAAGCGACGGATCCGCAGCGCGTGGGCCCGTTCCAGCTGCTCGGCCGGCTGGGCGCGGGCGCCATGGGGCGGGTGTATCTCGCGCGGTCCGAGAGCGGTCGTACGGCGGCCGTGAAGGTCGTGCACGAGGAACACACCTCGGACCGCACCTTCCGGGACCGGTTCCGCCGTGAGGTCGAGTCCGCGCGCCGGGTCGGGGACGCGTACACCGCGCGGGTCCTGGACGCCGACCCCGAGGCGGCACGCCCCTGGATCGCCACCGGCTACGTGCCCGGCGTACCCCTCGAACAACTGGTCAGGGAGAACGGGCCGTTGCCCGCCGGCACCGTCAAGGTGCTCGCGCACGGCCTCCTGCGGGCGCTGCGCACGGTCCACGAGGCCGATGTCGTGCACCGCGACCTCAAGCCGTCGAACGTGATGGTGACCGTCGAGGGCCCCCGCGTCATCGACTTCGGGATCGCCCGCGCGCTGGAGACCTCCGCCGAACCGCGGCTGACCGGCACCGGCATGGTGGTGGGCACGCCCGGTTTCATGGCGCCGGAGCAGGTGCGCGGGGACAAGGTCGGGCCGAAGGCGGATGTCTTCGCGCTGGGCTGTGTCCTCACCTGGGCGCTCACGGGCCGTCTGCCGCACGGAGAGCCGGCGAGCAACAACCACTCCCTGATGTACACGATCGTCCACGACGCGCCGAAGCTGTCGCTGATCGAGGACGAGGACCTGCGGGCGTTCGTCGGACGCTGTCTCGTCAAGGACGCCGGCGAACGGCCCGACGTCGAGACACTGCTGGCCGGCCTGCCGTGGCCGGAGGACGGCGCCCGCGACAGCGAGTGGCTGCCGCCGGCGGTGGTGGTGCGGCTGGCGCGGCAGACGGCGCTGCTGCTCGAGATCGAGGCGCCGGAGGACGTGCCGCCCGCGCCGGACGCGGATGAACCCGCCTCCGGCGACGCGTCCGCGCCCCGCGCGCCTTCGCCCGCACCCGCGACCACGACGGCCTCGGGCCACAACAAGACCGCCTGGATCGTGCTCGCCGCGGTCCTCGCCGTCCTGATGACCAGCGGCACGGTGTACTACTTCGTCAGCCAGCGCCCCGACAGCTCGGACCTGGCCGAAGGGCCGACCGGCACGGCCACGCCGTCGGTCACGGCGTCGGCGGGCACCGCGTCACCGTCGGCGAGCGGCACGAAGGACGCCGGAAAGAAGGAGAAGGACGAGCCGAAGGGGGCGCGGAGCGACGCCCCCGAGGACGGCGGGGCCGGTCCCACGGCGCGTCCGGCGGAGGCCGCCGACGGCGACGGGGCGGACGCTCCGGCGGGCGGCGCCGGGGACGGGGGCGACGGCTCCGGTTCGAGCTCCTCCGGCGGCGGGGAGGCGGAGAGCAACGGTGTGCCGTCGTACTTCGTCGGCACGTGGAAGAACGACGCCACCTTCGGCCGCCCGAGCCGGATCACCGTGCAGCGCGCGTCACCGGGCGATCCGGCCGTGACGTTCCGCTCCACCACCGGCGCGGGCACCCCATGCGTCTACGTGGCCCGGCTCATCTCCGTGCAGAACGGCGGCGCCCGCCTCAACCTCGACACAGGGGATCTGGACGAGTCCCGCTCCAGCATGGGGTGTACGAGCCTGGCCGCCTCGTATCTCGACGCCGACGAGCCGTCCGGACTCGACTACTTCGAGAACAAGGACTTCACGGCCGACAACAACGCCTGGAAGTACACCCGCGCCTGACCACCGCACGCCCTCAGTCGCGGGCCCCGCGCAGCGCGTCCAGCATCCGCCGCTGGTGCCGGTGCCCGATCGTCTCGTACCCCACCACCGTGACGAACGGCGCCAGCATCACGACGAGCAGGCACACCGCCACCGGGACCTCGGCGGCCGCGAGCAGGACGGCGAGGGCCAGCATCGCCAGCGTGCAGGCGATCAGCAGGAGGTGGAAGCGGTCGGCGGCGGACAGCAGCAGAGTGTGCAGCAGATAGACCGTCAGGAGGTAGAGACCGACGGGCAGGGCGAGCGCGAGGACGACGGCGACGTGGCCGATCTTCGCGTGGTGCTCCAGGGAGAGGCCCGCGACGTGGAGTCCGGCCCCGGCGCCCGCGATGCCGGCGAACAGCGGGATGTGCCCGTACCCGAAGAGGTAGCCGCGCTGTCGCCGGTGCACCAGGATGTCGCCGAACGGGGTGGAGAAGTACACCCACCACATGCCGAAGGTGAGGCCGACGCCCGCGACGACGACGGCGACCGCGTTCCACGTCCACTCCGTGCCGTCCGCGCCGCCGAGCAGGTCGCCCGAGGAGGCGACGGTGCCGACGACGCCCTCGCCGAGAGTGATGATGGCGAACAGGCTGTACCGCTCGGCCACATGGTGCGGATGCCAGGGCGTGCCGCCGGCCCGGCCCTGTGCGAGAACGGGAAGCACGAGTTCCATGGCGCCGAGCAGGACGAAGCACGGGAACACGACGGCCAGCGACAGATGCGAGAAGGCGAGCGCGACCCATCCGAGCTGGATGACGACGATCCAGCGGATGTTGGCCATGCCGACCCTGCGGTACTCGGGCGACTCCTTGGCGGCGCGCCACCACTGGAGCACCATGCCGACGCGCATGACGACATAGCCGAGCACGATGACCCGCAGTTCGAGGTGGTCGCCCTCCTCGACGGAGTGGAACATCGCGGGGATGCCGAGCGAGAACACCACGACGCCGATCATCGTGATCATGGTGAGGACGCGGTAGAGCCAGTCATCGGTGCCGAACGCGGAGGCGAACCAGCTGTAGCTGATCCAGGCGACGCTGATCGCGAACATGGCGAGGACGAACGCGGTGACGGCCTGCCCGGCGTGCCCCTCGGCGACCATCTCGGCGAAGCGGGAGGCCGCGGTGCCGACCGCCACCACGAAGGTCAGGTCGAACAGCAGCTCAAGTGGGGTGGAGACGCGCTCGCGCTCCCCCGGGTCCCGGCCGGTCATCGGCACCCGGCTGTGCGCGAGTCTGCCCCGCCCGGGCTCACGGTGATCGAAGTCGCTCATGGGCACGATGATGCCGCACCTGCGGATCTCCTCAACCCGGTGTCGCGCGCGCCGCGCGGGCGCCATACTCGCCCCGGCAGAGTTGACATGTGCTCAACTTTTTCGTCTGCGCGCGTTCATCCCACCGTCTCCTCCCACCCCCCAGGAGTTCCCATGGCGCCTGCCGCGCTCCCCCGCTTCACCCGCGTCGCCGTCACGGCCGCCCTCGCGCTGGCCGGTCTCGCGACCACCGTGCCCGCGGCGCACGCGGAGTCGGCGACCCCGAGTCTGCGGGTCCTGACGTACAACACGTTCCTGATGAGCCGGAACCTGTACCCGAACTGGGGCCAGGAGCACCGGGCCGCCGAGATCCCGAAGGCCGACTTCTTCCGCGGCCAGGACGTCGTCGTGCTCCAGGAGGCCTTCGACAACAGCACGTCGGACGCGCTCAAGCAGGCGGCGTCGGCGCAGTACCCGTACCAGACGCCGGTGGTCGGGCGCAGCACGAGCGGCTGGGACGCGACCGGCGGCTCGTACTCGTCGACGACGCCGGAGGACGGCGGGGTGACGCTGCTCAGCAAGTGGCCGATCCTGCGCAAGGAGCAGTACATATACAAGGACGCGTGCGGCTCCGACTGGTGGTCGAACAAGGGGTTCGTGTACGCGGTCCTGAACGTGAACGGTGCCAGGGTGCACGTCGTCGGCACGCACACCCAGTCGACGGACTCCGGCTGCGGCGCCGGGGAGGCGCAGGCGGACCGGGCCGCGCAGTTCCGGGCGATCGACTCCTTCCTCGCGGCGAAGAACATCCCGGCGACGGAGCAGGTGCTGGTGGCCGGTGACCTGAACGTGGACAGCCGCAGCGCCGAGTACGCGTCGATGCTCGACAACGCGAACCTGGTGCCGGCGGACGCGCGCGCCGGGCATCCGTACTCCTTCGACACCCGGGAGAACTCGATCGCGCGCTACCGGTACCCGGACGATCCGCGCGAGGACCTCGACCACGTGCTCTTCCGCGAGGGGCACGCGCGGCCCGCCGGGTGGACCAACACGGTGGTGCAGGCGCCGAGCGCGCCGTGGACCGTGTCGAGCTGGGGCACGAGCTACACGTACACCGACCTGTCCGACCACTACCCGCTGGTGGCCTCGGCGGGCTGACCTGCCCGTACGGTGGCGCGCGGGCCGGGGCGGGCCACGTAGGCTCGTCCCGTGCCCGCCCCGTTCCCCGCCCTGCGCCGTGTCGCCGTCCTCGTGCTCGAAGGAGCCAAGCCGCTCGACGTCGGCATCCCCGCCCAGGTGTTCACGACCCGCGCGAGCATGCCGTACGAGGTCCGGGTGTGCGGGGCGGCGCCCGGCCTGGTGACCGGCGGCGACGGGCTCGCGTACTCGGTGGCGCACGGTCTGGAGGCGCTGGGCTGGGCGGATCTGGTGTTCATCCCGGGCTACCGCTTCCCGGACCGGGAGGATCCGCCGCAGGCCGTGCTCGACGCGCTGACCGCCGCGCACGAGCGGGGCGCGCGGCTCGCGGCGATCTCCACGGGCGCGTTCGCGCTGGCGGCCACGGGCCTGCTGGACGGCCGGCGGGCGACGACGCACTGGCACTACACGCGGGCGCTCGCCGCGCGGCATCCGCAGATCCGGGTCGACGAGAACGTGCTGTTCGTCGACGAGGGCAGTGTGCTGACGTCGGCGGGCGCCGCGTCCGGCATCGACCTGTGTCTGCACATCCTGCGCGGCGAGCTGGGCGTGGCGGCGTCGAACCACGCGGCGCGGCGTCTGGTCGCGGCGCCGTACCGCAGCGGCGGTCAGGCGCAGTACGTGCCGCGGAGCGTGCCGGAGCCGCTCGGCGAGCGGTTCGCGGAGACCCGCGAGTGGGCGCTGCACCGGCTGGGCGATCCGCTCACCCTCGAAGTGCTGGCGCAGCACGCGGCGGTGTCGCCGCGCACCTTCTCGCGGCGGTTCGTCGCGGAGACCGGGTACACGCCGATGCAGTGGGTGATGCGGGCCCGGGTCGACCTGGCGCGCGAGCTGCTGGAGCGCTCGGAGCGGGGCGTCGAACAGATCGCCGCCGATGTCGGGCTCGGGACCGGCGCGAATCTGCGGCTGCACTTCCAGCGGATCCTCGGGACGACGCCGAGCGAGTACCGGCGGACGTTCGCCCGCGGCGAGTAGCGGGCACGTCGCGGGGGCGTTTCGCGCGTGTGTCGCGATCCTTGCGGTTCGTGGCGATCATCGCCCTGTTCGCCGCGGGCGCCGGGCGCGAGTCTTGGGGCGGACGAAAGGACTTCCTCACATGACCCGCATCGCCATCAACGGATTCGGCCGCATCGGACGCAACGTGCTGCGTGCCCTCCTGGAGCGCGACACCGACCTCGAGGTCGTCGCCGTCAACGACCTGACGGAGCCCAAGGCGCTCGCGCAGCTCCTCGCGTTCGACACCACGGCCGGCCGGCTCGGCCGCCCGGTGAGCGTCGACGGCGACACCCTGGTCGTCGACGGGCACCGCATCAAGGTGCTCGCCGAGCGCGAGCCGGTCAAGCTGCCCTGGCGCGAGCTCGACGTCGACCTGGTCCTGGAGGCGACCGGCCGCTTCACCTCGGCCGAGGCCGCGCGGGACCACCTGACCGCGGGTGCCCGCAAGGTGCTGGTCGGCGCCCCGTCCGCGGGTGCGGACGTGACCCTCGCGTACGGCGTCAACACCGACGCGTACGACGCGGCGGCGCACACGATCGTCTCGAACGCGTCCTGCACCACGAACGCCCTGGCCCCGCTCGCGTCGGTCCTCGACGAGCTGGCCGGCATCGAGCACGGCTTCATGACGACGGTGCACGCCTACACGCAGGAGCAGAACCTGCAGGACGGGCCGCACCGCGACCCGCGCCGGGCCCGCGCGGCCGGTGTGAACATCGTGCCGACGAGCACGGGCGCCGCGAAGGCGATCGGTCTGGTGCTGCCGCAGCTCGACGGCAAGCTGTCCGGCGACTCGATCCGCGTGCCGGTGCCGGTGGGCTCGATCGTCGAGCTGAACGCGACGGTGTCGCGCGAGGTGACCCGCGACGAGGTGCTGGCCGCCTACCGCGAGGCCGCGCAGGGTTCGCTGGCCGGGGTCCTGGAGTACTCCGAGGACCCGCTGGTCTCCGCCGACATCGTGGGCAACCCGGCGTCCTCGATCTTCGACTCCGAGCTGACCCGCGTGGACGGCAAGCACGTCAAGGTCGTCGCCTGGTACGACAACGAGTGGGGCTTCTCGAACCGCGTGGTCGACTCGCTCACGCTGCTCGCCCAGGGCTGAGCCCCGGATCCACCGCACGGCGCCCGGTCCTCACGACCGGGCGCCGTTCAGTCTGCGCAGGGTGTCGTCGAGACCGCCCTGGACGTCCGTGGAGGCGGGGGCGACGGCCGCGTCGGGGGCGATGACCCCGATCACGTGGTCGTCGGCGTGCACGACGACCGTGCACGGGGGCCGCACCTGCCGGGCCTGGTGGACGACGGTCGCCGAGTCGGGTGCGAACACGGCGCTCAGGTCGATCACGAACACGTCGGGCAGCAGGATCCTGGCCCGCGCGAGCGCGAGGGTGCTGTCGTGGGTGTGGGACAGCACATGCACCTCGGACACGCTCTCGGCCTGCGCGATCAGGCGCGGCGCCCGCGCGATCGAGGCCAGGACGAGGACAGTGAGCACCCGACCATTCTTCCCCTCTTTCGCCGGGCCCGGTCCGGCGCCACGCATCAGTCGATGTGATGCAGGTCACATAATCCGATGAGGAAACCGGCGTAATGCCAGGCCACAGGAGTGCTCTCACACCCCGACGGTCACACCCGGCCGACGCCGCACCCACATCGGAGCCCCCTCATGCACGTCTCCCTGGAAACGCCCATCGGAGCCCGTCTGTTCACCTCGGACGGCCAGGAATACGCGACCCCGGTCACGCTGCGCCACACCTCGGCCGACCCGGAGGTCGTCCGGCTGGCCTTCCCGCCGCATGTCACCCTCGACGGCCGGGCGGCGGTCTGGACGGTCGCCCGGGCCCTGCTGGCGGACGGGCTCGAGTCGCCCGCCCGGCACGGCAACGTCCGGGTGCTGCCGCACGGCCGGGACCACACCGTCATCGAGTTCGCCTCGCCGGACGGGCTCGCCGCGCTCCGCTTCGACACCGAGGTGCTGCGCCGCTTCGTCGCCCGGACCCGCACCGTCGGCGCGAGCGCCCGAGCGAGCACGCCCGAGGCCCCCGTGCCCGGACCGCGCACCGAGGACGTGGTCGTGCCGCTGAACAGCCGCACCCAGCAGGCCCACCTCCTCGGTCTGCGGCTGCGCGAGATGCGCCAGGAACAGGGCGTGCCGCTGGCGCACGCCGCGGCGGCGGCGGGCCTGTCCCGGCTGTGGGCGGCACAGATCGAGAGCGGCGAGATCCTCGACCTCGACACGGTGTCCCGGTACGCGAGCGGCCTCGGCGCCCGGATCACGCTGTCGGTGGAGTACGCGACCGAGCGCACCGGCGTCCAGGTCGCGCGGCGCCGGACCTCGCAGTGCACCGGTTAGCCGGCGGCCCCGGCCCTCGGCCGACCCGGGTCCCCCGTACGCATGGCAGGTCCCCGCCCCGGCGCAATCCCGGCGGCGGGGACGCGTTGGTCCGGCGGGTACACGGAGCGGTCGCCCGCGCCCGGGAACGGGGGAAGCGGGGCGCGGCGGCCGCTCTCCCGAACCCGCCCCGTGCGAGCGCCGCTCAGCCGTCCGGTGCCTCGAAGTCGCACCACACCGCCTTGCCCTCGCCACGCGGCTCCACGCCCCAGCGCGAGGCGAGCGCCTCGACGAGCATCAGGCCCCGCCCGGAGGTGGCCGTCTCCCCCGGCGAGCGGCGGTGCGGGCGGGCGCTGGAGCGGTCCTTCACCCACAGCCGTACGTGCCGGGGCGTCTCCGGGAGCACTTCGAGGGTGAGGATGGCGCCGCCCTCGGTGTGCACGAGCGCGTTGACGAGCAGTTCACCGGCGGCGACCTCGACGTCGTCGGCGACCTCGCCCAGACCCCAGGCCGTGAGGTGCTCGCGCAGCGCCTGCCGGGCGTCGGCCAGGCCCTCCGGGTCCGCCTGGTGGACGTAGCGGTGGATGCGGGGTGCCTTGGGTGTGCCGGGGTCGGGGACGCGGCGCAGCACGAGCAGGGCGATGTCGTCACCGCTCCCCCAGGTCTCCCACAGGCTGCGCGAGAGGTGGTCGGCGATGTCCTCGGCGTGCTCGGGGCCCGAGCTCAGGGCGGTGGACAGCGCGCCCATGCCGGCGTCGAGGTCGAGCCCCGGTTCCTCGACGAGCCCGTCGGTGCACAGGACCAGGGTCTCGCCGGGCACGAGGTCGAGGCGGGTCTCGGGGAAGTCCTCGAGGGCGAACTCGGTGGCGAGGCCCAGCGGGAGTCCGCCGGGCAGCCGGGGGATGCCGACCCGTCCGTCGACATGGCGCACGAGCGGCGGCAGGTGTCCGGCGCGGACCGCGCGGACGATGCCGGTGGCCGGGTCGAACTGGGCGTAGGTGCAGGTCGCGAAGCGTTCCGTGTCCAGTTCGGCGAGGAAGCGGGAGGCGCGGGAGAGCACGGTGGAGGGCGGGTGCCCCTCGCCGGCGAAGGCGCGCAGCGCGATGCGCAGCTGGCCCATGATGGCGGCGGCGTGGGTGTCGTGGCCCTGGACGTCGCCGACGACGAGGCCGATGCGGCCCCGGGGCAGCACGACCACGTCGTAGAAGTCGCCGCCGACGGCGCGCCCGCCCCAGGCCGCGTGGTAGCGCACGGCCACCTCGGTGTCGGGGACCTGCGGGATGTCCTTGGGCAGCATGGTGGACTGCAGGCTCTTGGCCAGGTCGCGTTCCTCGTCGAAGAGGATGGCCCGCTGCAGGGACTGGGCGACGATGCCGGACAGGCCGACGCAGAGGTTGCGGTCGGAGTCGGTGAACTCCTTGCGGCCCCGGTAGAAGAGGGCGAGGCCGCCGATGGCGCGGTCCTGGGCGACGAGCGGCAGGAACGCGGCGGAGTCGAGCCGGTGTTCGTCGATGTAGGGGCGCAGCCGGGTGAAGCGGTGCGCGATCTCGGGGAGCCGCTCGACGAACAGCGGCCGGCGGTGCACGACCGCGTCGGCGAGCGGGACGGAGTCGTCGATGTTCTGCAGCTTGAGCTCGTCGAGGGCCTGCATCGACTGGCCGACGAGCGCGATGAGTTTGAGGTCCTCGCCCTCGACGAGGCCGAGGACGAGCCCGTCCGCGGCGAACCGGTCGAGGCCGCCCGCGCCGGAGAGCACGGCCACGACGTCGTCGACGGTGACGGCCCGGGACAGCGCCTCGGTCGTGCCCTGGACCATGAGGGCCACGCGGCTGCGCCGGTCGCCCTCGTGGTCCAGCCCGGCCAGTTCGGTCGGCTCGTGGACGGCGGCCCGCAGCAGTCCGACGACGCGTACGGCGCGGCCGTCGCCGTTGCGCAGCACGCGGCCGGAGGCGTGACTGAGCCGCATCGTGCCGTCGCGCATCCGCGTGTGGAAGTAGATCCCGTAGGCGTCGGAGCCCGACTCGACCGCCGCGTTCACGGCCGAGGTGATGCGCACGGCCTCGGCCGGGACGATCCGGCTGCCCAGGGACGCGACCGTGCCGCCGAACTCGGCGCGGGTCAGGTCCACGACGGCGAGGCAGTTGTCGTCGAGGCTGAGCGCCCCGTCCTCCAGGTCCCAGTCGAAGCTGCCCACGTCGTTGAGGCGCAGGCGTTCCTCGAGGCTGATCTCCGGCTTCTCCGCAGGTCTCATGTGACTCTCCGTTGCACCGCCCGGCCACCATAACCGCGCCCCGGCGGCCCCGCACGAGATGCGTCGGCCGGGTCGTGCGCGGCGCCGGGCGGGGGGAGCATGGGAGATGCCGCACGGAGGGAGGCCGCACACATGGGCGACGGCGTTACGGATCCCGCACGCCCCGCCCGGGGCGCGGATCCCTCCGTGATCATGCCCGCGGGCGTCCTGCTCGACCTGCTGGGCGTGTGCGCCGTCGTGCTCGACGACCGGGGCCGCATCGTGCTGTGGAGCCCGCAGGCCGAGGACGTGTTCGGCTACTCGGCGGAGGAGGCGCTCGGCCAGTACGCGGCGTCGCTGCTCGTGAGCGACAAGGACCACGACCTGGTCAACGGGCTGTTCGCGCAGGTGATGGCCACGGGCACGCCCTGGGCGGGCGCCTTCCCCGTGGTGCGCCGCGACGGCACCCGCCGCCTCGTGGAGTTCCGCAACATGCGTCTGGAGGACGACGAGGGGGCCGTCTACGCGCTGGGGATGGCCGCCGACCAGTCGCAGCTCAAGGAGCTGGAGGCCGCGCTCGCGCTCTCGGACCAGCTCGTCTCCCAGTCCCCCGTCGGGCTCGCGCTCCTCGACCACGATCTGCGCTACGTCCTGGTCAACCCGGCGCTCGAACGCATCAACGGCCGACCGGCCTCGGACCACATCGGGCGCCATCCGCGTGATCTGCTCACCTCCCTCGACGTCGACGAGATCGAGAGCACGCTGCGCCGGGTCCTGGAGACCGGCGTCCCGGTGATGGACCGGCACGTGGTGGGCCGCACGGCGGCGGCTCCGGACGAGGACCACGCCTGGTCGGTCTCGTACTACCGGCTCGAAGGGGCGAACGGGCAGATCCTGGGCGTGGCGAACTCGGTCGTCGACATCACCGAGCGGCATCGCGCGGCGGCCGAGGCCGAGCGCGGCCGGCGCCGCCTCGCGCTGCTGGCCGAGGCGTCCACCCGGATCGGCACGACGCTGGAGGTCGAGAAGACGGCGCAGGAGCTGGCCGACGTGCTGGTGCCGGGGCTCGCCGACATCGCCGCGGTGGACATCCTCGACGCGGCGCTGGAGCTGCGGCGCGGGGAGGAGGGCGAGGGGCCGCGCCGGTTCCGCGCGCTGGGCTTCGCGTCCGCGTACCCGAACCAGGTGGCCGCGGCGGCGGACCGCATCGGCAGCCTCGCCGCGTACCGGGCCGAGCGGCTGATCACGCGGTGCGCGACGACCGGCCGGCCGATCATGGTGACGCACACGGGCCCGGCGGACCTGGCGCACATCGCGCGCAACCCGGAGGCGGCGCAGCTGCTCGCCGAGGCGGGCGTGCACTCGTACCTCGCGGTGCCGCTGATCGCGCACAACCAGGTGCTCGGGGTCGTCGACCTCGTACGGGCCCGCAATCCGGTCGCGTTCGACGAGGACGATCTGCTGCTCGCCGGTGAGCTGGCGGCGCGGACGGCGATCGCCGTCGACAACGCGCGCTGGCACCAGAGCGTGCGCACGGCCGCCGAGACGCTGCAGCGCAGTCTGCTGCCGGGACCGCTGCCGCCGCTGCACGGTCTCGACGTGGCGTGCCGCTACCAGCCGGCGCAGTCCTCCTCGCAGGTCGGCGGCGACTGGTACGACGTGCTCCCGCTGGACGGCGGCCGTACCGCGCTGGTGGTGGGCGACGTGATGGGGCACGGGATCGACGCGGCGGCGGCGATGGGCCGGCTGCGCACCGCGACACAGGCCTACGCGGATCTCGCGCTGCATCCGGCGGAGATCCTGCACCGGCTCGACCGCACGGCGTTCGACCTGGAGACGCACATCGCGACGTGCGTGTACGCGGTGTACGACCCGTACCGGCACGTGTGCCGGATCGCCAACGCGGGGCACATGCCGCCGGTGCTGATCCCTCGGGGCGGGCCGCCGCGGCTGGTGCCGCTGCCGTCCGGTGCTCCGCTCGGGGTCGGGGGCGTGCACTACAGCACGACCGAGATCGCGCTCGGGCCCGGCGACCGGCTCGTCCTGTACACCGACGGGCTGGTGGAGACGCGGGGCGATCCGATCGACGACCGGCTGGAGCAGTTGCTGCGGCTGCTGAGCGAGCCGCAGGGCTCCCTCGACGAGGTCTGCACCCGCCTTCTGGAGGGGCTGAGCGGTCCCGGGGTCGCGGACGACGTCGCCCTTCTCATCGCCGAGGTGCCGGTGACGGACGGCACGCGCGACGCCGCGTGAGCAGGACGCGGGTTCGAGGATTCGTCTCAGCGTGTGAACCGGGCGGCTCCGGCGCTACCGACAGCGCATGGATCGCGTTGGGGTTGCCGTGGCACCGCTTGCAGTGACGGTTCTGCACAGCGTGCCGCACCAGTGCGGAGACCGGGGTCGCCCGGACGGCAACAGAAGAACGGGGAGTTCAACGTGAGGCTACGTGCCGGCGGCGCGACGTCGCGGCCAGCGCCGGACCCGCGGGAGTCCGGAGGGCTCATCGGCCGGTCCCACGAGAGCGCGGCGCTGCGGCATCTGCTGGGCGCCCACCGGCTGGTCACCGTCACCGGGTTCGCCGGGATCGGCAAGAGCCGGCTCGCGGACTGCACCCTCGGCTCCTGGGACACCTCGCCCTGGCGCCGGATCGTCCGGGTCCGCTGGGACGCCGACGTGACCGGTCCCGCCTCGCTCGCCGAGGCCGCCGCCGCGGCGCTCGGCGCCGCCCCGGGCACGGACCCGCGACCCGCGGACCTGGCCGCCCTGTGCGGCACCGAACGGAGCCTGCTGCTCCTCGACGACGTCGACCCCGTCCAGGCCGAGTGCACCCGCCTCGTGCAGCAACTGCTCATGGCCGTGCCCGGGCTCCGGGTCCTGGTGACCGCGCGGCGGCCCCTAGGCCTCGGCGAGGAACAGGTGCTGCGGCTCTCCGCGCTGCCCGTCGACGTGCCCGCGGGGGCCACCGGTCCGGCCCCCGCGGTCCGCCTCTTCGTCGAGCGGGCCCGCGACAGCGCGGAGGAACTCCTCGCCCGGGACCCGGAGTCGGCGCGCGTCGAGGAGGTGTGCCGGCTCGTCGAGGGCGTCCCGCTCGCCATCGAACTCGCCGCCGACCAGCTCGACCGCTACAGCCTCGACGACCTCGCCGCGCGGCTGCGCCAGGGTCAGGGCTGGCTCACCAGCTCCTACCCCGCGCTGCGCCGCCACCAGTCGGTGCGCGACGCGGTCGGCGCCAGTTACCAGCTGTGCGAGCGGGCCCTGCGCGTCGTGTGGGCCCGCTCCAGCGTCTTCACCGGCTCCTTCACCGAGGCCAGTGCCGTCGCGGTGGCCTCGGGCGGCGGCATCGACGCCCAGGTGATCCCCTCCTGCCTCACCCAGCTGACCGCGCTCGGCGTGCTCCGGGCGACCGGCGACCCGGGCGGGGTGCGCCGGCCCCGCTACCGGATGACGCGCGCCGCGCGCGAGTTCGGTGCCTCCCGGCTGACCGAGGCGGGCGAGTACCCGGTGGCCGCGTCCCGGCGCACCCAGCACTTCCAGCAGGTGGCCGCGCACGCCGGGCGCTGCTGGGACTCCGGCGACCAGCTCGGCGCGGTGCGTCTCGTGCGCGACGAGCAGGACGATCTGCTGGCCACCGCGCACCACGCCCTGGAGCATCCGGACCCCGAGCACACCGACGCCGCGCTCGACACCATCGTCTCCGTCTGGTTCTGGTGGCTCGCCCACGGGCACGCCGCGACCGGCCTCGACCTGCTCGCCCGGCTCCTGCCGCTGTGCGAGCCCACGCGCCCCTCGGCGGTGCGCGGCACCTGGCTCGCCGCGTGGCTCGCCGTCGACACCGACCCGGCGGCCGCCCGCGCCTTCCTCGCCGCGGCCTGGCCGGGCGCGGTGCTGTCCGGCGACGACGTCACCCTCGGCCGCGTCGCCCATGTCGAGGGGATGCTGGCGCTGCGTCAGGGCGACGCCCGCGCGGCCGCGGCGCACTTCGCGGACGCGGCCGAGCTGATCCCCGCGTTCGTGCCCGGCGGTCCGTCCCCGGCCGTCAGCCTGTCCGCCCTGGCCCTGGTCCAGGCCGAGCACAGTCCACGGGCGGCCCTGCGCGCCGCGCGCCGCGCCGTGTCCTGGCCCGGAGTGCGCGACGACGCCTGGGCGAACCTCGTCGCGAACTACGCCCGGGCCCGCGTCGACGCGGCCCACGGCCGCCCGGGGCGCGCCTGGCACCGGGCCCGCCGCGCTCTCGACGCGGGCGCCGCACCACCCGGCCACCCCACGGGCCCGGGCCACACGGCGCTCCTGCACCTGATCGCCGAGCTCGAATCGGGCACGTCCGCGCGCCCCGCCCCCGACCCCCTCTTCGTCCCCCACCCCCGCCCGTCCCACGGCCCCCTCCCGGCCGACACCGCCTCCCAGCACTCCTAGGACGTCCCCACCGATGCGCTCTCCCCGGCCCACCCTCACCCCGCCGCCCCACCAGGTCCGCGAGAAGCAGCGCGGGACGGGCCCACGGCCCACGGCCGACGACGAGACACGTCCCCGACGGCGCACCCCCGCCGGCGACACCCGGGCGATACTCCTCCGCGCCCTCACCCTCGACACGGTCATCCCCACCCAACGCACCGGCAGCGCCGCCGGCCCCGGCACGGACACGGGCACCGACACCTGCACCCGCCCGGACACCGGCACCGACACCACCCGCACCTCCGTCGAAGCAACCCCCCGCACCATCCATCCGCCCACGCCGGAGGCCGCCTTCGACGCCCTGTACGTCTACGCGGCCCCGGGCCTGATCCGTCAGACCCACCTCCTCACGGGCAGCCGCCGCCTCGCCTTCGAGTCCGTCGAGTACGCGTTCCGCAGGGCGTGGGAGCGCTGGCCGGAGGTCGCCCGGGACACCGACCCGGTCGGCTGGGTCCGGGCCGAGTCCCACACCTACGCCCTGTCCCCCTGGCACCAGTTGCGCCGGGTCCCCGGCCGCCCGCTGCCCGCACCGCCGCGGGATCCCGGACCCCGTGCCCTGCTGACGCTGCCGCCGGCCCAGCGCCGCGCCGTGCTGCTCTGCGACGGACTGGGTCTGAGTCCCTCCGAGACCGCCGCCGAGACCGAGGCGGGGACGGCCGCCACCCACGGCCGCCTGCGCAACGCCCGGGCGGTGCTCGACGCGCTCGGTTCCCCGGACCTCGCCGCGCTCCTCGACGACGAGTCGGCCCGCACCGTCCCCCAGCCCTGGTCCGTCCGCGAATCGACCGAGCGCCGCGCACGCGCGCTGACCCGCACCGTGTGGTCCGTCCTCGCCGCCTTCTCCGTACTCGTCGCGGTCGTCATCGCCGTACGATCATGAGGGGACGTAAATGGCATACCAAAACCGGGTTCCCTGGGGACCTACGGACTGGAAGGGGCCGTGATGGACGAGCGGGAGCTGGCGCATCTGCGCCGGTGTGTGGAGCTGGCGGAGGAAGCGCTCGATGCCGGGGACGAGCCGTTCGGCTCGGTGCTGGTGGACGGGTCGGGGAAGGTCCGGTCCGAGGACCGCAACCGGATCGCGGGCGGTGACTCCACCCGGCACCCCGAGTTCGAGCTGGCCCGCTGGGCGGCCGAGCACCTGTCCCCCGAGGAGCGCGCCGGGTCCACGGTCTACACCTCAGGTGAGCACTGCCCGATGTGCTCGGCCGCGCACGCCTGGGTCGGGCTCGGCCGGATCGTGTACGTCGCCTCCTCGGCCCAGCTGTCCGAGTGGCTGACGCGCTGGGGCCGGCCGCTGGGCCCGGTCAATCCGCTGCCCGCCCAGGAGATCGCGCCGGGCGTCACGGTGGAGGGCCCGGTCGACGAACTGGTGCCCGCGATCAAGGAGTTGCACCACCGGTTCGCGCAGCGCGCCGAGCAGTAGAAGCACAGCAGAACGAGGGCGCGCCCCCGACCCTGTGCCGGTCGGGGGCGCGCCCTCGTTCTGCTGCGTACTTCGCCGCGGCTAGGCGGCCGGAGCGGGCTCCGGGTCGGCCTCGGCCACGGGTTCGCGGGCGAGCGTCCGCTCGAACACCGCGTAGGCGACGACCGCGACGACGAGTCCGGTGACCGCGTCGGACAGCTGCGGCGCCCACCAGTGGGCGACACCGCCGGCCGCCGCGCCGACCGCCCAGGCCACGAAGGCCGTCGGACGGACCGTCACGGTGGGACGCCGGTCCATCGCGCCGCGGCCGCCGCGGGCGAAGAACATGTCGGCGATGAGCACACCGCCGAGCGGCGGCACGAACACACTCAGGATGACCAGCCAGCTCAGGAAGTGGTTCCAGACGCCCGCGAGCGCGGCGGCCGTGCCGATGAGACCGAGGACGATCGTCATCAGGCGCATCGTCGTGCCGGTCAGGTGCGACCAGCCCAGGGCGCCGTTGTACAGGCAGTGGCTGCACACGGAGCCGAGGTTGACGAAGACGAAAACGGCCGCGATCACGTTCAGGATCCCGGAGTGCTCGCCGGTCAGGATCGGCAGGAAGTCACCGCCCGCGGTGCCGGCCGAGGCGATGGCGCCCGCCGCGACGACCAGGCCGCCGGTGACCTGGGCGACGAGGCTCGCGATCGGGAACGCGCTGATGGTCGCGAGGACGGCCTGCCGGCCGTTCTTCGACCAGCGGGTGAAGTCCGCGGTCATCGTGCCCGAGTCGGCGAACGTCGCCATGATCGTGGAGACGGCCGCACCGAAGGTGAGCGCGGACGCGCCGCCGACGCCCTGGTACGAGAACACCGAACCCAGATCGTGGTCCCGGGCCACGATCACCAGAGCGATGACACCGGCGATGACGAACAGCGGCGCGGCGACCGCGCCGAGCCAGGACAGCGCCTTGATGCCCAGGTAGGTCAGGCCTATGAAGCCCAGGCCCGCGAGCACGGTGACGAGCTGCTCGTGCCAGCCGAACGACGCGTGCAGCGTCGCGCCGGTGGCACCGGTGTTGAACGCGAACCAGCCGACCACGATCGTGGCCAGGAACGCGGAGGCGACGATGTAGCCGCCGCGGCCGAAGGTGCGCGTGGCCTGCAGCGAGAAGCTCTCGCCGGTGGATCCGGCCCGGTGGCTGAGGATCCCCACGTACAGGAGCATGACGAGGTTGGCCACGAGGATGGCCGCGAGCCCGCGCCAGAAGCCCAGCATGGCGACGACCACGCCGCCGGGGATGGCGTTGGTCAGGATCATCGGGAATCCGAACCAGACGGCCGAGACCGTCAGGAGCGACTTGCGGCGGTCGGCCGGTACCGGGCTGTGCTCGAACTCGTCGTCGAGTTCCCGGTCCGTGGACGTGGCCGTCTCCGCGGCGGAGCGGTTTGTTTTCATCGTGAGTGGGCTTCCGGGTGGGCGCTCTCGCGCGTCAGGAGGAGGTGCCGCCGAACGCCTCGGCGAGGGCGGTGGCGGCCTTGGTGAACGCCTCGGCCGGCGGGTGGGTGATGCCGGCGCCGATCATGCCGATGCCCGCGTCCTTGTGGGCGATGGCGGTGTTGATGATCGGGAGGATGCCGGTGTCGAGGACCTTGCGGACGTCGATGCCGGTGGGCAGGCCCTGGAAGTCGAGGGCCGGGATCGTCACGTTCGGGTTCTGCGCGGTGGTGATCTCACCCATGTCGCGGGTGTAGCCCATGGCCTCGGCCACGGTGCCGCCGACGAGGGCGACGATCGCGGGCGCGGCCGACATGGCGAAGCCGCCGAAGCCGTACGTCTCGGTGATGGCGCTGTCGCCGATGTCGAGACCGGAGTCCTCCGGCTTGTAGCCGGCGAACATCGGGCCGACGACCTTCTGCGCGGGGCCGGTGAACCACTGGCCGGGCAGACCGGCGACGCGGATGCCGAAGTCGACGCCGTTGCGGGCCATGGTGGTGAGGACGGTCGAGTTCTCCACGCCGTTGGCGGCGTCGAGGGCGGCCTTGGCCATGGCCATCCAGGTGGGGCCGGAGAAGTAGTCGGAGGACGCGACGAAGTCGAAGACCTCCTTCTTCTGCTCGGTCGTGAAGGATGACTGGAGCAGACCCGGGGCGAGGGCCTGGAAGAGGAGCAGGGTGCCCGCGCCGTTGCGGTTGTGGCACTCGTCGCCCATGTGGAGGGCCTGCGAGAGCAGCAGACGCAGGTCGACGGGGCCGGTGAACTCGACGGCCTCCTTGAGCATGGGGCCGAAGACGTCGCGCATCCACACCAGGCGGTCGATGACGCTCTGGTCGTTGGCGCCCATCCGCAGGATCTTCGCCATCTGCTCGGACAGGTTGGTGTACGCGATGTTGCCGTGCGTCTCGTTCTTGACGATGTGCACGTACATCGACGCGGAGGTGACACCGGCCATCGAGCCGACGGAGTTCGCCTCGTGACAGGGGCGGAAGGTGATCTGGCCGGAGGCGGCGACCTCGGCGGCCTCGTCGAGGTCCTTGGCCAGGCCCTCGAACACGATGGCGCCGGTGACGGCACCCTTCATCGGGCCGTTCATCCGGTCCCAGGTGATGGGCGGGCCGGAGTGCAGGATCGTGGTGGGCGTCATGCCGGGGACCACGTCGAGCGCGCGGCCGAAGCCGATGAGCATCGGGCGGGCGGACATGATGCGCTCGACGGCCTCGGCGTTGGCGGCGTCGATCTTCGCGGTGAGCTCGGGGCTCGCCTCGAGGGCGTTCAGCGCGCGGGCGGCGTCGGGGTTGCCGCCGCCGGGCGGGGTCCAGTCGAGGGTGGAGACCTGGGCGTTCTGGGCCTTGATGTCCTCGTCGAACATCGCGAGGCCGACGTTGACGACGCTGAGGTCGCCGGCGAACAGCGCGGCGGCGGGCGTCAGTTCGGTGTTCTCGGTGCTCATGCCTGTGCCTTCTTCGCGATCTCACGGGCGAACTGGCCCGTCTCGGTGGAGCTGAGGGTGACGGTCACGCCGGCCGCGCGCAGGGCGGCGGTCTGGGCGGCGACCGAGGGGGTGTCCAGGTCGGTGCCGAGCACGTAGGCGACGACCTCCAGGTGGCGGCCGGCCTCCGCGGCGATGCGCTGGGCCTCCTCGATGGCGGGGAGCGTGGTGCCGACCGGGTCCTCGTGGGAGCCGAAGCCGAGGACGAAGTCCATGACGAGGGCGGCGACCTCGGGGTCCTTGGCCTCCTCGACGATGCGCTCGATGCGCAGGGCCGGGTCGATCATCGGGTGCGGACGGCCGTTGGTGAAGTCGTCGTCGCCGAAGTCGAGGAAGGTGTGGCCGCGCGAGGCGGAGCCGGCCGGGAGGCGGAAGTCGGCGTTCTTCTGGATGTTGGACCAGACGTCGAGACCGGCGTCGCGCACGGCGTACATGGTCTCGTCGCACAGGGTGCCGCCGCAGAACAGGCCGCGGACGTACTTCTGGCCCTCGGCGAGGCGGGCGACGACGGCTCCGGCCGCGGCCTCGGCGTCGAAGGCCTCGACGGCGGCCGGGGCGATGCCGGCGAGCTCGACGGCCTTCTGGGCGGCCTGGAGGCTGCCCGCGGCGAAGTGACCGCCGGCGGCGGTGACCGCTTCCTCGGAGCCGTCGATGAACCAGACGACGACGGGCTTGCCCGCGGCGGCGACCTCGGCGAGGACCTTCTTCTCGACGGAGGGGGCCGGGGGCTTGGAGACGAGGACGATGACGTCGGTGGCCGGGTCCGCGGCGAGCGCGCGGATGCCGTCGACCATCATGATGCCGCCGACCTGCTCGGACAGGTCGCGGCCGCCGGTGCCGATGAGCTGGGAGACGCCGCCGCCGAGCGCGTGCACGCGGACGGAGACCTCCTGCGAGCCGGTGCCGGACGCGGCGACGATGCCGACGTTGCCGGGGCGCACCTTGTTGCCGAAGCAGAGCGCGATGTTGTTGATGATCGCGGTGCCGCAGTCCGGGCCCATCATGAACAGGCCCTTGTCGTGGGCCAGGTTCTTGAGGGCGATCTCGTCCTCGACGGCGACGTTGTCGCTGAACATCATCACGTGCAGGCCGGACTCGAGGGCCTTGCGGGCCTCGCGGGCGGCGTAGGCGCCGTTGACGGCGATGACGGCGAGGTTGGCGCCGGCGATGCCCTCGGCGGCGGAGGTGATGGTGCGGTAGGTGACCTGGCCGCCGTCGGCCGAGGCGGGCGCCTTGCGGGTGAGCAGGCCCTCGATCTCGGCGAGGAGCGCGTCGGTGTCGGCGCCGTCCTCGGCGACGAGGACGACCATCAGGTCGCCGCTCTCGGCGGCCTTCAGCTCGTCGGTGAGCAGGCCCAGGTTGTCCAGGACGCCCTTGTTCATCTCGGTGCCCATGGCGGTGAACGCCTGCTCCACCCCGTCCAGGGCGTTGGCCTTGGTCGAGACGGACATCAGGGACACGGAGTCGAAGTACGTGTTCTTACGTACGACGGCTGTGGTGGTACTCACAGCGAACCTCGCAGTTCTTCTTCCAGGTGGAGTCCGGCCACGAGGCCGGACAGGGTGTCGCTGCCCGAGGTGTGGCCGAAGGCCAGCACGCGACGGGCAGGATCGTTCAGGTCCCACGGCGGCGGACTGTCCGCCAACTGCCGTAGTACGTCGATGAGTTCGGCGCGCGCCCGACCCTCGGCGGCCTCGGTCAGGGTGGCCGCGGCGAGGTCGGTGGTGCGTCCGCGGTGGCCGTCGAGGACGGTGCGGACGGCGGGCGGGAGCGGCGCCAGGGCGCTGCCGGGGAGGGCGGCGACCAGAGTCAGGCCGGCGAGGAAGTCGTCGCCGGCGGGGGTGAGGCCGGGGCCGAGGCCGTGCAGGGCGAGGATGCCGTGCACCGTCTCGACGGCGTCGCCGGCGCGCAGCGCGTCGAGCAGCCGGACGCGTCCGGCGTCGAGGGCGCGGGCGACGGCGCTCTCCATGAGGCCGGCGCCGGGGGCGGCGCCGAGCATGCCGCCGGGGGCGCCGTGGGCACGGTTGTACGCGTCGAGGGCGTCGGCGGCGCGCGCGAGGGCGCCGGGGGCGAGGTGCGCGAGGGAGGGGCCGGCCGGGTCCCAGGGGCGGGCGCCTTCGGCGGTCAGATGGAGGGGGCGGCCCGGGGCGTCGAGAATGAGACGGCCGGTGTCGAACATCACGCTGTGGCCGGCGTCGAGTCCGGTGCCGGTCCAGTCGGGGACGTCGACGACGAGGGTGCGCGGGGCGTCACCCGCGTCGCGGGAGGCGAGGGCGATGAGCAGGCCGTCGGGGGTGAGCAGGTTGACCACGTGGGTGAAGGCGGAGTGGACGGCACCGGTGCCCCGGAAGCCGTACGGGCCGGTGCCTGCGGGTCCGGGAGCGGGCGCGTGCAGGCGCGCGAGAAGGCGCGCGTCACCGGAGTGCGCGCGCAGCCCGAGGGGCTCGCCCTGGCACATCGTCGTGCCCTCCTCACTGCCGCTTCCGGTCTTGTCGTCCGGCTCGTTCTGACCTACCCATATTGGTATACCATTCTGCGTCCGGTAAGCGAACATTCAGAACAAGGGACTTCACATGCGCATCGTCGTCGCCCTCGGAGGGAACGCACTGGCCAAGCGCGGGGAGCCGATGACGGCCGACCGCCTGCGCGCCAACGTCCGGGGCGCCTGCCAGGCCCTGGCCGGCCTGGCCCGCGAGCACGAGGTCGTCATCACCCACGGCAACGGCCCGCAGGTCGGCCTCCTCGCCCTGCAGAACCTGGCATACCAGGACGTCGCGGCGTACCCGCTCGACATCCTCGGCGCGGAGACCCAGGGCATGATCGGCTACGTCATCCAGCAGGAGCTGTCCAACGCCCTGGTCGGTGAGCGCGAGGTCGCGGCGATCGTCACCACCACCGAGGTCGACGAGAACGACCCGGCCTTCGAGCGTCCGACGAAGCTGATCGGCCCGACCTACTCCGCCCAGGACGCGGCCGAGGCGGCGGCCGAGTACCGCTGGACGATCGCCAAGGACGGCGGTGCCTTCCGCCGCGTCGTCCCGTCGCCGCACCCGCTGCGCATCATGCAGGCCCCGCTGGTCTCCACCCTGCTCGACAACGGCACCCTGGTGGTCTGCGTGGGCGGCGGCGGCGTGCCGGTGCGCACCGACTCCAAGGGCCGGCAGATCGGCATGCAGGCCGTCGTCGACAAGGACGCCGCGAGCGCCGCGCTCACCGCGGACCTGGGCGCCGACATGCTCATCATGCTCACCGACGGCGACTTCGTCAGCGAGAACTGGGGCACCCCGGAGCAGCGCGACATCCTCACCGCCTCCCCCGAGGGCCTGGCCACGATGAAGTTCGCCGAGGGCTCCATGGCGCCGAAGGTGGCCGCCGCGGTGCGCGTCGCCGAGGCCGGCGGCCGTACGCTCATCGGCCCGCTGGACCGTCTCGACGACCTGCTGGAGCGCAAGGTCGGCACCGAGATCCGCTCCGACGTCGAGGGCGACATCGTCTTCGTCTGACGCCCGCACCGTTTCGGTATACCATTCGGGCAACCCCTCGCCACCGTCGTCGCAACGCGGCGGTGGCGAGGCGGCCCAGCGGGCCGGATCCGTACAACGGAAGAGGAGTTCGAGCGTGCCGCGGGAGACGCCGATGGAAGCACCCCCGTCTCCTCCCCGCGCCCGCTCGGGTCCGCTCGCCTCGCTGCGCGACAGCCGGGCCTTCCGCGCCCTGTGGGTCTCCAACGTCTTCTTCTTCGGCGGCGCCTGGACCCAGACGATGGTCCTGGGCTGGATCGTCTTCGACACCACCGGCTCGGAGTTCCTGCTCGCCGTCTTCACCTCGGCGCGGCTCGCCCCGATGCTGCTCGGCCCCTTCGCCGGGGTCCTCTCCGACCGCCACGACCGCGTACGGCTGCTGAACATCGCCTGCGGCTGGGCGCTGACCGCCGCCGTCGCCGTGTCCGCCCTCGAGTCGGTCACCGACGCCCCGTACTGGGTGCTCGTGCTCGCGGGCCTGGCCACCGGCCTCGCCCAGTCCCCCTCGCAGCCCGCCCGGTCCTCACTGGTCCTCGAACTGGTGGGGCGGCGCAACCTCAGCAACGCCAACGCGCTGAACGCCATGGCGATGAACATGACGCAGGTCGTCGGACCGGCCCTGGGCGGCGCGATGATCAGCGCGTTCGGCTCCTCCGTCGCCCTGTGGATCTCCACGGGCTGGTTCGCCCTGTCGCTGCTCGCGCTGTGGCCGCTGCGCCACGCGGACACGGAGGGCGCCCGGCGGGCCGCGCCGGAACCGGTGGGCGCGCTGCTGGTCGGCGGCATCCGAACGATCCTCGGCAACCGCCTCGCCGCCGGCGTCCTGGGCGTCACCCTCGCCGCCAACATCCTGTTGTGGCCGGTGTATCAGGCCTTCATGCCGGTCTTCGCGAAGGAGTCCCTGGGGCTGGACGCGGACGGCCTCGGCTGGCTCCTGACGTGCAGCGGCGTCGGCGGCCTCACCGGTTCCCTGGTCATCGCCGCGCTCGGCGACTTCCGGTTCAAGGGCGCCCTGTTCGTCTACGGGACCGCGGCCTGGGGCACGCTGTGGGCGCTGTTCGCGCTCTCCCGCCATGTGGCCGTGTCGTTCGCGCTGATGGCGTTCATCGGCCTGCTCAGCGCCTCGTTCGGGGTACTCCAGACCACACTGCTGCTGATGACGACCGAGCCCTCGGTCCAGGGCCGGGCGCTCGGCGTCCAGGAACTCGCCATCGGTGTCATGCCGCTGTCCTCGCTGTGCCTGGGCTTCTCGGCGCAGCACGTCGGCGTGGCCACGACGACCCTGCTGAGCTCGCTGCTCCTCGTCGCGTTCCTCGCCGTGCTCGCGCTGCGCCTGCCCGGGCTGCCCCGCTACCGCGGGGTCTGACCCACCGCTTCTGCCGGTCAGCTCACGACGGCGTGCCGGTGGTGCGCGTCCGCCTCGGCCTGACTGGTCGCCAGGTGCGCCACCGCCAGCTCCCCCACCGTCTCCACGTCCCGGGCCTCGATGGCCCGGTACAGCTCCTCGTGCTCCTCCGCGACGGCAGTGAAGTCGTCGTGCTGGCCCAGCAGCCAGCGCATCCGGCTGCGCAGCGTCAGATCGAGCTCGCTCAGCAGGGCGTTGTCCGCGAGCTCGGTGACCGTCTCGTGGAAGTCCGCCGCGAAACGGCGCGCGGCGGCGCCGTCGCCCTCGGCCGCGGCGGCCTGCTCCGCGTCGAGCTGGGAGCGGAGCTTGGCGAGGCCCGAGCGGGTGCGGCGCTGCGCCGCGAGCCGGAAGCCCAGGGTCTCCAGAGCGGACCTGACCTCGCTGAGGTCCGAGATGTCGGAGGGGGTGAACTCGCGGACCACGGCCCAGGTGCGCGGCCTGGGCGTCACCAGGCCCTCGTTGACGAGATCGCGCAGCGCGTCGCGCACCGGCAGCCGGCTCACGCCGAGCTCGGCGGCGAGCTCCCGCTCCACCAGCTTGCTGCCGGGGGCCCGGGAGCCGTCGATGATCTGGTCGCGCAGGGTGCGCATGACCCGCTCCGACTCGGGGGTGAATTCCTCGGCGTCTGCCGTTGCGCCTGTCATTCCGCCATTTTCGCATCGGAGTTCAGGCTCTCGTGCCGCACCCCTGGCACGGTCCGACGCTTTTCGGCCGCCCGGTATACCGATCGACCGAAGAATCGCCGCCCATCCCCTCTCTTCCTGACTTGAATTCGCCGCAAATACCTCATAGCTGCCGCATCGATGCAGGAGGCAACTTCATTTGGTATGCCAAATGTTAAGGTCACGGTGGCCTCGACCACGGTCCGTCCGAGGCGTTCCGTCCGCTTTCCCGCAAGGAGTCACGCCCATGCTCATCAGGAACGTCCGCCCGTGGGGCGGCGACGCCTCCGACCTCCAGATCCTGGACGGCAGGATCGCGGCCGTCATGCCGCACGACCCGGCGCGCGCCGACGACGGTTCGAGCGTCGACGGGCGGGGCCGCCTCGCCATGCCGTCGTTCTCCGACGTCCACTGCCACCTGGACTCCAACCGGGTCGGCCTGCCGTTCCGCCCGCACACCGGCCGGCCGGGCGTGTGGGGCCTGACCATGAACGACCGCGAGCACTGGCGCGAGGACCCGCCGGTCGCCGAGCGCACCACCGCGCTGCTCGGCCGCATGATCGAGCGCGGCACCACGCGCGTGCGCAGCTACGCGCAGATCGACGCGGACAGCGGCCTGGAGCGTTTCGAGGGCGTCCTCGCCGCCAAGGAGGCCCACAAGGACCGCGCCGAGGTCGAGATCATGGCCTTCCCGCAGGCCGGCCTGCTCCTGGAGAAGGGCGTGCCGGAGCTGATGGACCAGGCGCTCGCCTCCGGTGCGGCCGTCGTCGGCGGCATCGACCCGTGCACCCTCGACAAGGACCCGGTCAAGCACCTCGACATCGTCTTCGGCCTCGCCGAGAAGCACCAGGCACCGGTGGACATCCACCTCCACGAGCCGGGCCACCTCGGGGTGTTCAGCACCGACCTCATCCTGGAGCGGACCCGTGCGCTCGGCATGCAGGGCAAGGTGACGCTGTCGCACGCGTACGAATTGGGCAACGTCGACGAGGCCACCACCCGGCGCCTCATCGAGGAGTTCGCCGACCTCGACATCTCGATGGCGACGATCGCGCCCGCGCAGCAGATGCACGCGCTGCCCCTCGCGGAACTGACCCGGGCCGGGGTGCGGGTGGGTCTCGGCGAGGACGGCCAGCGGGACTACTGGTCGCCGTACGGCAACGGGGACATGCTCGACCGGACGTGGCAGCTGGCGTTCACGAACCGGTACCGGCCGGACGAGCTGATCGAGCACTGCTGGGCCGTCGCGAGCCGCGGTGGCGCCGCGATCCTGGACCCGTCCCTGGAGCGCCTCACCTCCACGGCCGACCGTCCCGGTGTCTCGGTGGGCGACGCGGCGGACCTCGTCCTGGTGGACGGTGACACGGTCGCCGCCGCCGTCATGGACCGCGGCACCGACCGCACGGTGCTCCGCGCGGGCCGCGTCGTCGCGGACCAGCTCCAGCTGGTCTGACCCCGCCTTTCCCCTGACGACGCCGCAGGGTCCTGGCCCATCGCCGGGACCCTGCGGCGTCGTTCGGCCGTCCGCGCCGTGAGGCTCCACGGCCGTGGGGTCGAGGTACAACGCCGACTGACGCCCCGGTGGGGCTGCTCGCGCAGTTCCCCGCGCTCCTGACGGGGTACGTCACCCCCGGGTCGGCGGCGCTGGACGACGAAGTCCCCTGGTCCGGAACTTGGTTTCGGACCAGGGGACTTCGCGTACTCCGAGGTCGGGTCAGGCCGACTTCGCGTTCGGGGCCGTGCCGTCCTCGGACACGAGGTGGCAGGACACCTGGCGGCCGTCGGGGAGGGTGCGCAGGGCCGGGGACTCCGTGCGGCAGCGGTCCGTCGCCAGGGGGCAGCGCGTGTTGAAGTGGCAGCCGGGCGGCGGGTCCAGGGGGCTCGGCAGGTCGCCCCCGAGCACGATCCGGGAGCGTTCGCGCTGCTCCTGCGGATCCGGCACCGGCGCGGCCGAGAGCAGCGCCTGCGTGTACGGATGCTTCGGATCGGCGAACAGCTCCACCGCCGGGGCGAGTTCGACGATCCGCCCGAGGTACATCACGGCGATCCGGTCCGCGAGGTACTCGACCGCGGCCAGGTCGTGCGTGATGAACAGGCAGCCGAAACCGCGTTCCTTCTGCAGGTCGGCGAGCAGGTTCAGGACGGAGGCCTGGACCGACACGTCGAGCGCGGACGTGGGCTCGTCCGCGATGAGCAGCGCCGGCTCGACGGACAGGGCCCGCGCGATGGAGACGCGCTGGCGCTGTCCGCCGGAGAGCTGGTGCGGGGTGCGGTCGGCGAGTTCGGGGCGCAGGCCGACCTGGCGGAGCAGTTCGTCGACGCGGGCGGAGGCCTCGGCCCGGTTCGCCAGGCCGTGCAGCCGTAGCGGCTCGGCGATGATCTGGCGGATCGTCATGCGCGGGTTGAGCGAGGAGGACGGGTCCTGGAAGACCAGGTGGACCTTCTTGCGCAGCGGCCGCATGGCGCGCGGGGACAGCGTCGTGACGTCGGTGCCGTCGATGACGACCTCGCCGCCGGTCGGGGTGTCGAGACGGACCACGCAGCGGCCCACCGTCGACTTGCCGCTGCCGGACTCGCCGACGAGCCCGACGACCTCGCCGGGGCCGATGGTCAGCGAGACCCCGTCGACGGCCTTGACCGTGCCGGACGCGGACGGGAAGTGACGCTGGAGGTCGCGGACCTCGAGGACGGGGGTCCCGGTCATCGGGAGACCTCCTCTGACGTGGACGCGGAGACGGGCATGAGTTCGGGCTCGGCCGAGCCCGCCGGGTGGTGGCAGGCGATCCGGTGCGCACCGGACAGGGTCCGCAGCTCCGGACGGCCCCCGCGGCAGTCGTCCTGCGCGAAGGTGCAGCGCGGCGCGAACGAGCAGGCGTCGGGCTGCTTGCGCAGGTCGGGCACGAGCCCGGGGATCTCGTTGAGCCGGGCGCGCCCCTCTGCGGTCCGGCTGCCGGGCCGCAGCACCGCCCCGAGCAGCCCGCGCGTGTACGGGTGGCTCGGGTGCGCGAACAGTTCCTCGGCCGGGGCCTGTTCGACGGGCCGGCCCGCGTACATGACGAGGACGCGGTCGGCGGTCTCGGCGACGACGCCGAGGTCGTGCGTGATGAGCACGATCGCGGTGCCGAGCCGGTCGCGCAGCGACTTGAGCACGTCGAGGATGCCGGCCTGCACGGTGACGTCGAGGGCGGTCGTCGGCTCGTCGGCGATGAGGACGGCCGGGTCGCAGGCGACCGCGATGGCGATCATGACGCGTTGGCGCATGCCGCCGGAGAGCTGGTGCGGGTACTCGTCGACCCGCTCGGCGGGGGCCGGGATGCCGACGAGGTCGAGCAGTTCGATCGCGCGGGCGCGCGCGTCCTTCTTGCTCAGCTTCTGGTGGTGGATCAGCACCTCGGTGATCTGCCGCCCGACGGTGAGCACCGGGTTCAGCGAGGTCATCGGCTCCTGGAAGATCATGGAGAGCCGGCGGCCGCGCAGCGAGCGCCAGGTGCGCTCGCTCGCGCCGACGAGTTCCTGCCCGTCGAGGGTCACGGAGCCGCCGATGCGGGCGGTGGGCGGAAGCAGGCCCATCACGGCCATGGACGTGACGGACTTGCCGCAGCCGGACTCGCCGACGACCGCGAGGACCTCCCCGGGGTGGAGGTCGTAGGAGACGCCGTCGACGGCGTGGACGACGGAGTCGGGTCCGTGGAAGTCGACGGTCAGGTCACGGACGCTGAGGACCGGCTCGGCCGGCTTCTGGGTGGCGGTCACCGGGAGCCTCCACGGGGGTCGAGGATGTCGCGGACGCCGTCGCCGAGCAGGTTGAACGCCAGCGTGGCGAGCACGATGACGAGGCCGGGGAAGACGGCCATCCAGGGGGCGTCGGCGATGAACGGCTGGGCGGAGGACAGCATCACGCCGAGCGAGGGCGACGGGGGCTGGACGCCGAGGCCGAGGAAGCTGAGCACGGCCTCGCCGATGATCGCCGACGGGATGCCGACGGTCGCCTGCACGATGAGCGCGGAGGTCGCGTTCGGCAGGATGTGGCGGAAGAGGATGGTGCCGTTGCCCGCGCCGTTGGCGATGGCGGCGCCCACGTAGTCGAGGTGCTTGAGGCGCAGTGTCTCGGCGCGGGTGATGCGCACGATCGCGGGGATCTGCGAGATGCCGATGGCGATGGTGGCGTTCTTCAGGGACGGGCCGAGAACGGCGGCGAGGCCGACGGCGAGCACCAGGAAGGGGAACGCGAGCATCGTGTCGGTGAGCCGCGAGACGACCGTGTCGGCGAACTTGCCGAAGTAGCCGGCGAGCAGGCCGAGCGGCACGGCGACCACGAACGCGAGCACGACGGCGAGGACGCCGACCTGCATCGACGCGGTGACTCCGACGAGGACGCGGGACAGCTGGTCGCGTCCCAGGTCGTCCGTGCCGAGCCAGTGGGCGCCGCTGGGCGCGGCGAGCGCGTTGTCGAAGTCGGGCTGCGCCGGGTCGTACGGGGTGAGGATCCCGGAGAGCAGTGCGACGAGGACGAAGAGCGCGGCGAGCACGGTGCCGGTGAGGGCGAGCTTGTTGCGGCGCAGCTTGCGCCACAGGCTCGCGGCCCGCCCGGGGTGCTTATCGGCGACGGGCGCGGTCGGCGCCTTCGTGGGCGCGGCGGCGGTGTCGAGGGCCGTCATCGGGAGCCTCCCAGCCGGATGCGGGGGTCGACGACCGAGTAGAGGAGGTCGACGAGCAGGTTGATCAGGATGTAGGCGGCCGAGGTGAAGAGCACGACGCCCTGGACCATCGCGTAGTCTCGGGTGAAGACCGCGTCGATGGTGAGCTTTCCGAAGCCGGGCAGGACGAAGACCTGCTCGGTGACGACGGCGCCGGAGATGAGCATGCCGAGCTGCAGGCCGAGCACCGTGATGACGGTGACGAGCGAGTTGCGCAGGGCGTGGCGGCCGATGACGGTGCGCGCGGAGAGGCCCTTGGCGCGGGCGGTGCGCACGTAGTCGGAGGACAGGGCGTCGAGCATCGCGGCGCGGGTCTGGCGCATCACGACGGCGGCGAGGCCGGAGCCGAGGACGATCGCGGGCAGCACGAGGCGCCGGATGTTCTCCACCGGGTCCTGGCCGAACGGCACGAAGCCGGAGGCGGCGAAGACCGGCATCGCGATCGCGAAGGCGAGCACGAGGAGCATGCCGAGCCAGAAGGTGGGGACGGACATGCCGAGGAGGGCGACGGCGTTGGCCAGCCACTCCTCGGGCTTGCCGCGCCGCACGGCGGCGACGATGCCGGCGCCGATGCCGAGCACGACCGCCAGGAGGAGGGCGAGCGCGGCTAGTTCGAGGGTGATGGGCAGCGCGTCGAGGATCGAGTCAAGGACGGGCAGTCCGCTGCGCGCGGAGGTGCCGAAGTCGCCCGTGACCGCGTGCCGTACGTAGTTCCAGTACTGCACGACGATGTTGTCGTTGAGGCCGTACTCCTCGCGGATGGCGGCGAGGACCTCGGGCGATGACTGTTCGCCGGCCATGGCCTGGGCGGTGTCGCCGGGCATGGCGCGCACGCCGGCGAAGACCGTGATCGAGACGAGGACGAGGGTCAGCAGCGACTGCCCGATGCGGCGCGCCGGGTAGGAGCTCAGGTATCCGCGGACGGTACCCATCACTTGTCACCGCCCTTCACGTATCCGGCTTCCTTCATGCGGATGAGGCCGTCGCCGGACAGGGAGATGCCGCTGATGTCCTGGGCGGCGACCGCGTAGTTGATGTTGCGGTAGGTGTAGATCACCGAGTGCTGCCGGTTGATCGCCTCGGTCAGCTCGCGGTAGATCTCCTTGCGCTTCGCCGGGTCGGAGGTGGAGCGTCCGGCGGCGATGAGGCGGTCGATCTCCGGGTCGGAGAGCTGGCCCTGGTTGTTGCTGCCCTTGGTGCCGACGAGGCTGTCGATGTTGCCGGCGGGGTCGGGCTGACCGCCCCAGCCGCCGGTGCGGGCCTGGAAGTCACCGGCGTAGGTGCGCTGCAGGCCGGTGGCGAACTCGGTCGGCTGGAGCTTCACGTCGAAGCCGGCCTCCTTGGCCATGGCCTGGACGACCTGGCCGAACCGGGCGTCCTCGGGCGTCGTGTTGATCATCAGCTCGAGCGGCACGGGCGTCTTGACGCCGGCCTCCTCGAGGAGCTTCTTCGCCTTCGCGACGTCCCGCTTCTGGCAGGTCGTGGGCGTGGAGAGCGGAGTGCCCGGCGGTACGGGGCCGCAGGCGGGCGCGTACATGCCCTGGAAGACGACCTTGTTGATCAGTTCGCGGTCGAGGGAGAGGTCGAAGGCCTCGCGGACACGGACGTCCCGGGCGAAGGGGGTGTCGACCTTGCCGGGCTTGCCGTCGATGCCGTTGTCGTTGCCGACGTTGACGGTGATGGCCATGTAGCCGAGCGAGGGCGTGTTGAGGACCTGGAGGTCCTTGTCGCCGAGGGCGCTGCGCACCTCGACGGGGCCCATCTGGTCGCCGGTCTGGACGTCGCCGGAGCGCAGGTTGGCCAGGCGGATGTTGCCGTCGGTGATGGTCTTGTAGACCACGCCGTCGAGGTGGACCCGGTCCGCGTCGTAGTAGAGCGGGTCCTTCTTGAGCTCGATGCGGTCGCCGATGACGCGCTTCTCGTACTTGAACGGGCCGACGCACGAGGGGTGCGTCGCGAAGTTCTTGCCGTACTTCGCGAGGGCCTTCGGCGACATGATCAGGCCCGCGGTGTTGGCGAGCCGGCCGAGCAGCGGGGTGTCCGCGTGCTTGAGCGTGAGGCGCACGGTGTACGGGCCGATGGCCTCGACCTTGTCGACGGAGTCGATCTCGGAGGCGCGTCCGGAGCCCTTGAGGTGGAGGTGCCGGTCGAGGGAGGTCTTCACGGCCTTCGCGTCGAGCTTGGCGCCGTCGCTGAAGCGTGCGTCCTCGCGCACGTCGAAGGTGAAGGTGCGGCCGCCGTCGGTGATCTTCGGCATCGAGGAGGCCAGCTGGGGCACGAACCGGTTGTGCCGGTCCACGTCGTAGAGCTGCTCGCACATCGACGTGAACACGGTGCGCGCGACGAGCGTGCCCGTCAGGCTGGGGTCGAGCATGTCGGGGTCCGACTTGAGCCCGACGACAGCGGTTCCGCCGTCGCGGACCGGCCGGTCGTCGACGAGACGGGGAGCGGCGGCGCTCTGTTCTCCGGGCGGGGCGAGTGAGCCGCAGCCTGTGGCGAACGTCAGCAATGCGGCCGCCGCGAGCACGGCGGGTAGGCGACGCACGGGACCACACCTCCTTACACGGATGGGGTGCGCGCCCGGCCGGGTCGCGCTGGGGCGACACGGTATACCAGCGACTGTCTCACTCTCTGGACACTCTCACCGCGAAAGGGCTCCCACCTCCGAATTTCTCGACAAAATACGGGCATTGCGTGCGCGGTCATCCACGCCGATCGTTACGAATTCGAGCCTTTGGTATACCGGAGCGCGTTCCGTATTCCGGATGGCCGATCCAAAGACCCCGCGGCCGCGAGCAGGCCGGCGGTGGCGAGCCCGCACCGGTCCAGGCCACGCACCGCCCACTCCTCGATGACGCCCGCGCGAGGCCGCCGTTCGATGAACTCCCGGCTCTCGCACTCCAGGACCACGCAGTCGACGCCGGCGGCGCGCAGCAGGTTCCCGACGGTCGGGCCGGCCGGTCCCGCGCCGATGATCACCAGCGAAGTGCCCTAGGTGAAAAGGGAGTTGGGATCTACGAGTCCGGTCCCGCGGTTCATCAAAGCGGGCGCCCCGGGCGGGCCTCAGGCGGTGTCCGCCCGGTCGACGGTCTCCGCGCCCTCCAACGGCGCCCGCTCCAGAACCGCGACCGCCTCCGGCACGCTGGCGCGCAGCCGCATGAGGCCCTCGGCGGTGAGCGTGCGGCACACCGTGTCGCGTTCGGCGAGAACCTGGCGGGACATGCGGGCCGGGAAGTCGGCGGGGGTGAGCGCGGCCCCGGGCCCGGCGGACCAGGTGCGGACCGTGGAGACGGAGTCGGCGCACACGGCGAGCCGGCCCGACTCGACGTACCAGAGCACGATGCGGCCGCTGAGCCGGGCGCCCGGCGGCTCGACGGTCTCGCCCTCGGGCAGGCGCAGGGTGTCGAAGGCGTCGGCGAGGGCGGCGCGGACCCGGGCGTCGGCGCGGCCGAACAGGTCGCAGTCGGCGAGCGGCACGGGCGCGTCGGGGTCGAGCCCGAGTTCGGCGAGCAGCCCGTCCTCGCAGGACTCCAGGGCGCGGCCGAGGTCGGGGAACTCGTCGGCGGGGCGGGCCATGGCCTGCCGCTCGTCGGGGTCCGCGAGCACCATGCGGGTGCCCCGGGTGCGCAGGTCCTCGCCGAGGGCGCGCAGCAGGTCGGCGGCGACGGTCTCGACGCGGCCGACGCGGGTCAGGTCGAGGACGAACCAGGAGACGGCGCCGGGCAGTTCGCGTGCGGCCCGCAGGGTCTGCTCGGCGGTGGCGAAGTCCAGGTCGCCCTGGAGGACGTGCACCCGGATGCGGTCGGGGCGGGCGTCGAGCGCCTCGCGCTGGGAGCGCGGGCGGTGCCGCAGCGAGCGCAGCGGCGCGGGGTGCAGGGAGCGCGGCGGCAGCGGACGGCGCTGCGGCACGGTGGCCCGCATCAGGTGCAGCCCGAACTGGTCGGAGATGAGGTGGCAGGCGGCGATGCCGCGCACGCTGTTGCCCTTCTCCTCCAGGGGCGGGCTGAACACGCCGATGCCGAACTGGCCGGGCAGCGCCACGCCGATCGCGCCGGAGACCCCGCTCTTGGCGGGCATCCCCACCTGGAGCATCCACTGGCCCGAGGCGTCGTACATGCCGCACGTCGCCATCACGGCGAGGACGTGCTGGGCGTGGCGCGGGGCGACGACACGGTCGCCGGTGACGGGGTTGACGCCGCCGCCGGCGAGCGTGGCGTGCATGACGGCGAGGTCCTCGCAGGTCACGAGGACGGAGCACTGCCGGAAGTAGACGGCGAGCTGTTCCTCCACGTCGCCGGTGAGGGAGCCCGCGTTGTGCATGAGGTAGGCGAGGGCGCGGTTGCGGTCACCGGTCGCTCGCTCGGACGCGAAGACAGCCTCGTCGACCTTGAGCGGGCGGCCCGCGAAGGCGCTCAGGCCTTCCAGGATGCGGGCCGAACGCTCGTCGGGACCGTCCCCCGCGACGAGCGAACTGGTCACGATGGCCCCGGCGTTGACCATCGGGTTCGGCGGCCGCCCGGTGACAGGCTCCAGGCGGATGGAGTTGAACGCCTCACCGCTGGGCTCGGCGCCGACGCGGGCCAGCACGTTCTCCAGACCGTGGTCGGCGAGCGCGAGGGCGAACACGAACGGCTTCGACACCGACTGCACGGTGAACGGCGTCGTGGTGTCACCGCTGGCGTACACCTGCCCGTCGAGCGCGCACAGGCTCAGCCCGAACAGGTCGGGGTCGACGCGGCCAAGCTCCGGGATGTACGAGGCGGGCTCGCCGTCGTCGAGGTCGCGCAGCCGCAGCCGCACCTGGTCGAGGAGGGCGGTCAGGGGGTCGCCGGGCCGGTCCTGCTGCTCGTTTCCCATGCCTCCCATCGAAACGCATCGGTGCGGGCGGCGCGTGCGGTACTGGTCCGTCCGTAAGGGCCCGGGTCCGGTGCCGCCCGGCCGAAAGAGCTTGATCGTTCCGCACGGCGGCCAGCAGACTGCCCCCATGAGCGAAACCGAACAGAAGGCCGACCTGCGCCGCTATCTGCAGGAGGCCCGGGACTCCCTCCTGTGGAAGCTGGAGGGCCTCTCCGACTACGACGTACGGCGCCCGCTGACCCCCACCGGCACGAACCTGCTGGGCCTGGTCAAGCATCTGACCTATGTGGAACTCGGCTATCTCTGCGCCACGTTCGGGCGCGAGCACGGCGAGACGCTCGACGATCCCGAGCAGGACATGTTCGCGGCCGCCGACGAGACGCGCGAGCAGATCGTGGACCGCTACCGGCGCGCCTGGGTCCACGCCGACGCCGCCATCGAGGAGCTGGCGCTCGACACCGTCGGCAGCGTCCCCTGGTGGCCGAAGGAGCGCGCCGAGGTCACCTTCCACCACGTGCTGGTCCGCGTGCTCGCCGACGCCCAGCACCACGCCGGTCACGCCGACATCCTGCGCGAGGGGCTCGACGGGGCTGTGGGCTGGCGCCGGGACAACGACGCGCTGGGGACCACCGACCTCGACGAGCGGGCCGCGTACCACGCCCGTCTGGAGGAGATCGCCCGCCGGGCGGACCCCTCGTCGGCCCCACCCGGCTGAGGCTCAGGTCCCGGCTGAGGCTCAGGCCCCGCCCGCGTCGTGGCGGTCCAGCCAGTCCCGGGCCGCCGCCCGCTCGGCCTCGGTCGGCGCGGGGCGCAGCTGGTCGGGGTGGGTGATCAGACGGTGCTGCCGGGCGAACCCCAGGGCGATCTCCCGGGCCCGCGCGGAGACGCCGGGGTGCTCGGCGACCTCCACGGCGCGCTGCCACCAGCCCCGGCTGCGCGGGTCGACGCTGTAGTGCCACAGCGGCTGCGCGGGGTCGGCGACCCCGAGCAGCACCCGGTGCAGCACGTAGTCGCGCAGACCGGGCGTGCCGATGAGCCGGTCGGCGACGAGCAGGGGGTGCTCTCCGTCGAGGCGGGCCCGCACCAGCACCCAGGTCATCAGCTGGCCGACGTCGTGCGCGGACGAGGCGACGAAGTCCCACAGCTCGGCGGCCTTCGCCTCGTCGGGGGCGCCGAGATGGGTGAGCAACCGCTGCTGGTCCTTCCAGACCGGCCGCTTCCCGTTCCACCACGCGACCAGCTTCGCGGCGGCCGGGTGGTCCAGGTCGAGCGCGAGACAGGTCAGGGTGACCAGTGGGTGGCGCCATTCGGCGTACGTGGTCTCGTACTTCTTGGTGAGCTCCTTGAGGCGGGGCAGCAGCGCGTCGGCGTCCGCGCGCGTGGCACGGCCGTGGGCGAGGAGCAGTTCGAGGCAGAAGCCGAGGCCCTGCAGTTCGGTGTCCGGATCGGCGACGCGCGCGTGGAGCCACGCCTCGTCGGCGTCGGTGAGCGTCCGGTACCGGTGCCAGACGTCGCAGAGCGCGCCCTGGTACGCGGTGAGATCGGGCCCGGCACCGGCGAGAAGCCCTTCGACGGCCTCCGCGAAACGGTCCAGGTCGGCCAGCACCTCGACGGTGTCGACGCCGGTGAACACGGAGCCCTCCGGCCGCAGGACCGCCTCCCGCACGAGGTCCACGCGGTCGTGGACCGCGTGGGCGGCGAGGACGCGCAGGTCGCGGGGCAGGCGCGGGTCGGTGGCGCAGCGGACGTCCATGAGGCCGGCGTAGAGCTGCTGAACGCGATACCCGGCCCCGGTCTCCTCACGCCAGCCGGCGGTGAGCGCGCCGGTCAGCGCACTGCGCAGAGAACGCAGGGACGCCTCGGGGGCGTCGTGCGCGGCCAGTTCCGCCGCGATCCGGACGGCGGCGCGGACCGCGTCCGGTTCCTCGAACGCCCGGTACAGGGTGAGCCAGTCGCGAACCGCACTCCGCTCACCGGCGAGGGCGAACTCACGTACCGCGGCGAGTCCTCGCTCGGACGGGACCTCGGTGAGGGTGTCCGACGCGCGGGCGCCGAGGGCGTCGACGATGGCCCAGGCCTGCGCGTGGTCCTGCCGCAGCAGCGCGTGCAGCAGGTCGTCCCACGCCTCCCAGTCCGCGAGCCGGCCCGGGTACGCGGCCTGCCAGGCGTGCAGCAGCCGCTCCGTCTCGTCGGGGGTCAGCGCGTCGCGCCGCTCCAGCGAGACCGCGAAAGGGGTGGCGGCCGCGAGGTCCAGGGGATCGGCGAGCCGGGCGTGCAGCCAGTCGGCCTGGGACGGAGAGAGCGGCCGGTACGTGGAGGGGTGCCGGCTGCGGTCCAGCGGTTCGTCGAGCTCCGCGAGGAACTGGCGTACGCCGTCCGGGTCCGCGGGGTCGGGCAGGCCCGCGGCGTCACGGTGCGTGATCCGGTCCAGGACGAAGGCGCCCTGCGGGCCGCCGTTCTCCAGCCTGTATCCGGGCGGGCCCTCGCCCAGCCCCGCGGTGACGACGGTGTGGTCGCCTCCCCAGTGCAGCACCAGCTCGCCGGTCAGGGCGCCGGAGCGGTCGAAGGCGCGCTCGTGGGACTGCCAGTGCCAGTAGGCGAACGAGACGGGGGCGGGGAGGCCCTGGTGCGCGCGGAGTTCGGCGGCGTCCTCGTGGCCGTCGGACTGCGTGTAGCGGCCCCTGCCGGGCGGGGGCAGCACAAGGAAACCGTCGTCGCCCAGGTGCTTCCACCAGGTCTTGATCGCGGCCAGATCTGACACGTGCGGGTCCCCCGGGTGGTGCGGTGTCGATGTCGTCCCGGGTCACCCTGCCACAGGGCGCCGACAACGCGGTCCGCGTCTGCGGGCCGGTGGGGGCTGGTCGCGCAGTTCCTCGCGCCCCTGAAATGCAGACCCTTCGGGTCGCACTTCACCGATAGAGGCTGAACAGCGCAGCCGCTCGCCTCTGGGGCGCGGGGCTGTGACATCAGAGGCTCCGCCGCGGGGCGCGACCAGCCCCCACCGAGCCGCACCCGCCCACGCGACGGAACCCGGCACACGAGAACGCTCCGCATGCGCGACCCACCGCCTCAAGCGATCATGAGGCCGAAGCCGGTTCCCTGCGGAAAGGACTCAAGCGTGCTGATCTACATCTCGATGGTGCTCGGCGCGGTGAGCGTCCTCTGCATAGGTGTCACGGCGAAACGCCTGGCCACGGACGAGGTGAAGCTGGGCGCCCCCGCGCTGGCCCTGGTCACCGCTTTCACGGCCGTGGCCCTGATGCTCACGGCGACCGCGTCAGGGCAGTGACTCGGGCTCGACCTCCTCGGCCATGTCGTGCTCGGCCGCCTGATGGGCGACCTCGTCGACCTCCTCCTCGGCGTCGGCCCCGTCACCGACCGACACGACCCGCCGCCCGGACCGCCACCGCCCCGACTCCTCGTCGTACGGCTCGGCGTCCTCGTCGCGCAGACCATCGTCGTCGTCCCCGTCCCTCTCGTCGCTCTCCAGCGCCTCGAGCAGCTCCAGGACCGTGTCGGGCTGCTCCTCCGAGAGGCGCTCGTCGAGGGTCTCCCCCGCCTGCCGCTCGGCCGCGGTGACGCCCGTGTGCTCCACGCCGAGGGGGCGCTCGGGCGGCGACCAGCCCGCGTCGTACGGGTCGACGCCCCGGTCGTAGAGGGTGTCCTCCGCGTCCAGGATGCCCTGGTCCTCACGGGCCTCCGGGTCCCCCGGCTGGTAGACCTCGTCGCCCATGGCCGCGTCGTCGCTGCGCTCCGTCATCCGGGTCACCTCGTCTCGCCGTTCCCGGCTCCCCCTCACGTATCCAGCGTGCCCCCGCGCGGGCGCACCGGCACCTCGTCCCGGGGCCCGGCCGCTCCCGCGCGGGCGCGAGGATGCGCCTGTACGGCGGCTCTGTCCTGCCGAGCCCGCCGCTTCGGGGAACGCGGGCTACCCCATGGAGTGGGCTTCGGCCGGGGCCCTTTCACGATCTTGTCCGGGTGGCAGGGCTCTTTGTGTGCGGGCCCTCGCCCGCCCCGTCCGTCCCGAATCCCCTATCTGCTCGGAACGAGGTCGTCGCATGCGCCGCACCGGATTCCTGTCCCTCGTCGCCGCTCCCCTGCTGGCCCTGGCCCCACCACCGGGGCCGGAGCAGGCGCTGTCCGTGACGGCCCCGGCCGCCGCCTCCGTGCATCCGGCGGGCGGCACGCTGTTCGTCGCCTGGCGCAACGCCACAGGGCAGGAGCTCGACATGTGGCTGGTGCGGGGCGAGACGGAGCGGGTGGTGCGGCTGGCCTCGAAGCTGTCCGCCGCCACGGCGGGCGAGACCGCGACCGTGCTGCCTTCCGTGCCGGACGGCGACGGCTACGCGATCGAGCTGGTGAGCCGGGACGGTTCCGGACGGGCTTACAGCGGCACGTTCGCCGTGGGGCCCACGGTGCGCGGCCTGTCGGCGCGGCGTCCGGGCGGCGCCGGCTGACGGTGCCGGGCGCGCCCGGGGACCGTAGCGTGGCCGCATGTGCTGGAGTGCGACGGCCGATCTGGTGGCGGGCGGTGCGATCACCGCGGTCGGGGTCGTGTGTGTGGCCCGTGCGGCGCGGGTGCGGCCCCGGGCCGTGCCGCTCGCCGCGCTGCCGCTGCTGCTCGGCGCGCATCAGCTGATCGAGGCCGCGGTCTGGCACGCGGGCGGCGGCACCGGTGCGGCGACGCTGGCCTGGGCGGTGATCGCGCTGCCGCTGCTGCCCCTGTGGGTGCCGCTCGCGGTGTGGTGGGCGGTGTCCGGCGCGGCCCGGCGCCGGCTGTGGCTGCCGGTGGCCGTCGGGGCGGTGACCTCGGTGGTCCTCGCCGGGGTGCTGGCCACACACACGGTGACCGCCGAGATCCGCGGCCACACCATGGCGTACGCGATCGGCCTGCCGCACGCGGCCTGGCTGATCGGCGGCTATCTGGTGGCGACGATCGGCGCCCTGCTGCTGTCCGGTGAGCGGGCGCTGGTGCTGCTCGGCGCTCTCGTGGGGGCCGGTGCGGCGGTGTGCGCGGCGCTGTGGCGCTGGGAGTTCGTCTCGACGTGGTGCGCGTGCGCGGCGCTGTGCTCGGTGCTGCTGCTCGGCTGGGTCCGGCGCGGGGTTCCCGCGGCGCCGAGGAGCACGAACTCCCCGCCCGTTCCCCGTAGTTGAACGCCCGACGAACAGTGGGCGAAGCTCCCCGCCGTCCGGCCGGAGCGGCCCCCTCGATCCGTACCGTCACCCCATGGGCTGGCTCGAGATCACTTTCACGGCCGCGGGCCTGCTGCTCGGCGTCGTCTCGATCATCACGCCGTTCGCCGCGGACCGCAGGGCGCGACGCAGCAGACGCATCGGCTTCCGCAAGCAGATGGACATCGCTATAGGGCACAACGGGCCCGCCCCGGCGGCCGGGCAGGCGGACCCGCCGCTGCTCGGGCTCTTCAACGACCTGCCCGAGATGCGGGACGCGACGCTCGTGCTGCTGCGCATCGAGAACGACGGTTCGCGGCACATCGAGGAGTCCGACTATCTCGACTCCTCACCGCTGTACGGGCTCACCGCCGAGTTCCCGGGGCGCACGATCCGTGCCCAGGACGTCACGCTGCCCGGCGAACACACCAATCTGATGGGGTACTTCGAGCACCAGCCGGGCCTGCATGTGGCGGGTCCGAGCACGCTGCGGATCCCTCGGGTGCCGCTCAAGCCGGGCGCGCACTACAAGATCCTGGTGCTGCTCAACGGGGGTGCGGAGGGCGACCGGGTCGCGGTGACCGGTGACCTGAAGGACGGTTCGCTGCACGAGAACCACAGTCTGACGCCGGACGAGAAGCCGCCCGCGTTCAGCCGGCAGGCCCGCTGGACCACGGTCGTCCTGGGCCTCGCGCTGATGGCCGCGGCCGTCCTGCCGCTGACGCTGCCCGCGCCGCTGCCGGACGACTGCGAGACGGGCACGCTGCGGCTCACGGGGTCGACCGCGTTCGCGCCCGTGCTGACGGAACTGGCGCGGAAGTACGAGGCCCACTGCGGAGACGAGCCGCGGATCACGGTCGCGGCGCACGGAAGCCGCACCGGGGTGCGGGAGTTGGCGCTGTCGGGCGGGAAGACGCAGGACGGCGCGGCGGCGGTCGCGTTCTCGGACGGGCCGCGTCCGGCGAGTTACACCCAGCTGAGCGAGAGCCGGATCGCGGTGTCGCTGTTCACGCTGGTCACGCATGACGACGTGAAACTGACGAACCTGTCGGTGGCGGACGTGCGGCGCCTGTACCGCGGGGAGATCGGCAACTGGAGCGAGTTGGGCGGCCCGGATCTGCCCGTCGTCCTCGTGAGCCGCACCTCGGGCTCCGGCACCCGGTCCGCGCTGACCGAGCGGGTGCTCGGGGGCCGGGACGAGCCGCCGGCCTCCTCGGACGACTGCGTGAACCGCACAGTGCGGGACGCGCCCGTCCTGCGCTGCGAGCTCGACTCGACGGAGCAGGTGCTCGACACGGTGGCCCGGACGCCGGGCGCGCTCGGCTACGCGGAGCTGCGGGCCGCCTCGCCGCCGGACGCCCCGCACGGGCTGCACCGGCTCACGCTCGACGGCCGGGCGCCGAACCCGGACCGGCTGGACACCGGCGGCTACCCGTACCGGGAGATCGAGTACGCGTACACGTACGGGCGGCCGCCCGCGGACTCGCTGGCGTCGAGCTTCCTCGCGTACGCGGTCGACAACGGGACGGGCAAGGGGGTCGTCGCGACGCACGGGCACCTGCCGTGCGGGACGCCGGTGGGGCTGCGGGTGTGCGGGAGGGCCGACTGAGCGTCCCGCGGACGCTCGGCGCGGCATCCGCGGGGCGGCGAACGTAGACTTTATGGGGTGTTTGGGGCGCACGTTGCGCCTGGGACGGCGAGGTGAGGTCATGGCCGGACAGTCCTCGAGCAGGCCGCGCGCCTGGCGCACGGCGGCCAGGGTTCCGGTGGGCGCCGCCTTCGTCTGCGCGAGCGTGTTCGCCGCCGCGGGCCCCGCCCTCGCCGACGACGCCTCGGACATGTCGGCGCAGGAGCTGGCCGACGCGGCGAAGAAGGAACTCACGGACGCGAAGTCGCTGCACGTGAAGCTCACCGAGCGCACGGACGAGCGAGAGCTGCGCACGCCCTCGTCGTTCGATCTCCGTCTCGACGAGGACGGGAACTGCACGGGTTCGCTGACGATGGGCACGGGCGGCGCCGACGGCGGCAGCCTCGACCTGGTCAAGCGGGGCGACGAGGTCTGGATGAAGCCGGACGCGACGTTCTGGAAGGCGCAGGTGCCGGGCGGCGCGGGCGAGCTGGCGGCGCAGCTGTTCGACGGCCGGTACGTGCACGGGACGACGGACGACCCGATGCTCGACGGCCTGTCCGACGTGTGCGACCTGGACTCCTTCCGCGGCGAGCTGGAGAACGGCTCGGGCGGCTCCGGGCCGGACCACCTCACCAAGGGCGACGAGACGACGGTGCGCGGCACCGATGTCGTGCCGCTGACCGGACGCGAGCACGGCAAGGACTTCACCCTGTACGTGGCCTCGGACGAGCCGCACCAGCTCGTACGGGCGACGGTGAAGGGCACGGACGAGTCCGTCACGATGACGCTGACCGACTACGGCAAGCCGGTGCCGGACGAGACACCCTCGGCGGACCAGTCGGTCGACATCTCGAAGCTGCGCGACATGGCCCCGGACGAGACGCCGCGGGCCGGCGCCTGACCCGGTCGCCGGGCGCTCAGGCCTCTCGCCCGGCCGGCGGGCTCTTCGGGTAGCGGACGAAGAGGACGCCCTGGACCTCGCCGTGCGGCGCGCCGTACAGGTGCGGGACGTCGGCACTCCAGGTGGCGTGACCGCCGGGACCCGCGGTCTGCGGGGCGTCGGGCAGACCCACGACGGCGGTGCCGGAGAGCACCATCAGGCTCTCGGTGGTGTGCGGGACGTGGGCGGCCGATTCCTGTACGGCTCCGTCGGCGATGGTGACCCGGAAGACGTCGGTGGCGGCGTCGGCGTCCTCGTACCGTTCGAGCAGGACCGCCGTGACGGCGCTGCCCGACACTCCCCCGGCCGCGGCCGTGACGCCGGGCGGCGGGTCGTCGAGCACGGCGCTGAGCGGGCGGCCCAGTGCGGTGGTCAGCGCGTAGAGGGTCTCCAGGGTCGGATTGCGCAGGCCGCTCTCCAGCTCCGAGAGGGTGCCCTTGCCGACGCCGGAGCGGCGGGCCAGTTCGGACAGCGTGAGGCCGTCGCCCCGGCGCAGCTCCCTGAGCCGGCGCCCCACCTCGTCGTTCAGCCCCATCCGCCCGCCCTCCGGGGAAGTGTGTTGACGGTTCACGGCCCGCGTCCCTAGTGTTCCATAAACAGAACGTTCTGTTTATGGAACACACTCTGCCCCGCGGCGCCGTGCCGCACCTCTGGCCCCGCACGTTCCGGAAGTGATGCCCCCATGCCCTCGCTCGCCCGTCTCCGCGCGCTCGCCCCGCCCTCGGCGGTGGCGGCCGGACTGATCGCGGTCACCGTCGGCGTGACCAGTTCAGCGGCCCTCGTCTTCACGGCGGCCCGGGCCGCGGGCGCGGACGCGCGGGAGATCTCCTCGTGGATGCTGGCGCTCGGTGTCGGCCTCGCCGTCACCTGCGTCGGCCTGTCGCTCCGCTTCCGCGCCCCCGTGGTCACGGCCTGGTCGACGCCGGGCGCGGCGCTGCTGGCGACGAGCCTGGCCGGGGTGCCGATGGCGCAGGCGATCGGCGCGTTCCTCTTCTGCGCCGTGCTGATCCTGCTGAGCGGGCTGACCGGATGGTTCGCCCGGGCCATGGACCGGATCCCGGTGCCGCTCGCCTCCGCACTGCTCGCGGGCGTGCTCCTCCAGTTCGGGACAGGTCTGTTCGCGCAGATGGAGGGCGGTTTCGCCGTCGCGTTCACGGTGTTCGCGCTGTATCTCCTGGCGCGCCGCCTCCTGCCCCGGTACGCGGTCCTGCTCGCCCTGGCGGGCGGGGTCGTGTCCTCGGTCCTGGCCGGCGGCTGGCATCTCGACCGGCTCCGGCTCTCGATGGCGCAACCGGTGTTCACGGCCCCGGAGTTCGACTGGAAGGTGCTGATCAGCGTCGGCGTGCCGCTGTTCGTCGTGACGATGGCCTCGCAGAACCTGCCGGGGGTCGCGGTGCTGCGGGCCTCCGGGTACGACGTGCCGGTGTCGCCGCTGCTGACGTGGACGGGCGCGGCGCAGGCGGTGCTGGCCCCGTTCGGCGCGTTCGGTCTCAACCTCGCGGCGATCACGGCCGCGATCTGCACGGGCGAGGAGGCGCACCCGGACCGGGACCGGCGCTATCTGGCGGCGGTCTGGGCGGGCGTCTGCTATCTCTGCGTGGGCCTGCTGGGGGCGACGGTCGCCTCCCTGCTGAGCGCGATGCCGCACGTCCTGGTCCTGTCGGTGGCCGGGGTGGGCCTGTTGGCCACGATCGAGTCCTCCCTGTCGACGGCCCTGTCCGACCCGCGCTCGCGCGAGGCGGCGGCCGTGACCTTCCTGGCCACGGCTTCCGGTGTCACCCTGCTGGGCATCGGCTCGGCGTTCTGGGGCCTGCTCGCGGGCGTCCTGACGAGCCTGGTCTCCACGGCGGGCCGCCGCCGGGCCACGGCCCCGGCCGCCGAGCCCCGAGAGGCGGTCGGCTCCGGCACAGCGCCGCGCACCGGCGTGTGAACACGGACCGGAGGGCATCCGCGGCGGCGAACGCTCCCACCGGCGGCAGCATCCCCCGTGGGCTGCCCTCCTGGGCGCACCCAGCCTGATGCCCGCCGTCGGCGACCGCCTCAGCCCAGGCGCCCGCACCCCACGCCCGCCTCAGTCCCGGCACACCCGCGCGAACCGACGCGTGAACTCGGACCAGACCTCGACCGCCCGCGGCTCCGCGGCCTCGGCGCGGGCGAGCACGTCGGCGGGGTCCAGGCCGTGCGCGGTGAGGCCGGCCGGGTCCCAGGCGGCGATCCGGGCGGCCTCCGCCTCGGGGTGGAACTGGGTGCCCCAGGCACACCGGCCGAGCCGGAACGCCTGGTACGGGCACGCTTCGCTGGACGCCAACCAGACGGCTCCGTCGGGCAGTTCGGTGATCGTGTCGACGTGTCGCTCGATCGCGGGGACGGTGTCGCCGAGTCCGTGCAGCAAGGGGTCCTCGCCCGCTGCGGGCCGGAGCCGGATCTCCGTGCTCCCGTGTTCGGGGCGCCCGTAGGCCGCCCGCACCGTGCCTCCGGCGACCTGTGCGAGCAACTGTCCGCCGAGACAGATGCCGAGGAAGGGCGTCCCGGCGTCGAGGGCCCGCCGGGTCAGACGCCGGGTGTCCGGCAGCCAGGGGGCCCGCGCGTCGTCGTCCGGCATGAATCCGCCGCCGAGCACGATCAGCGCCCGGCCGCCGAGCGCGCCGGGCAGCAGGTCCCCGGCGAACGGACGCGCCACCTCCACCTCGAGCCCGGCCCCGCGCAGCCAGTCGCCGATCCGCCCGGGCCCGCCGCCCGGGGTGTTCTGCACGACGAGCACCTCGGCGCCGGAGCGCGGACTCCCCCTGTCCGGAACCTTCGTCACAGTCCGCCCCCTCGCCTCACCCGTCACCGGTCCCGGGCAGCAGCAGACCAAGCGGGCGTGGCTCCGTCAACAGGGCCTCGGCGCTCGTACGCTGGTCCGCATGTCGAGCGAGTCCGACGCCGCGCAGGGTGCCGCACGGGCCACCGGGCGCGCCGTGTCCCAGGTGCGGCGGATGTCCGGCGAGATGTACGGGGCCACGCTCGACGGCGGCCGCGCGGTGGTCGTGAAGCGGGTCGCGGATCCTGTCGCCCTGCGCGCCGAGGTGGCCGGTCTGCGCTGGCTCGCGGAGGCGGGCGCGGTGCCGGTGCCGGCGGTGCACGGGGGCGAGCACGGGTGGCTGGTGCTCGACCGGGTGGGACCGGGCAGGGCGAGCGCGGACGGCGCCGAGCGGTTCGGCCGGGCGCTCGCGGCGCTGCACCGTGAGGGGGCTCCGGCGTTCGGCGCGCCACCGCCGGGCGGCCCCGTCGAGGCGTTCATCGGGCGCGCGCCGATGCGCAACGTGCCGGGTGACGCGTGGCCGCGCTGGTACGCCGAGCAGCGCGTGCTGCCGTATCTGCGGCGGGCCGTGGACGCGCGGACCCTGAGCACCGCCGAGGCGGCCGTCGTCGAACGGGTCTGCGCGCGGATGCCGGAGCTGGCCGGACCCGCCGAGCCGCCCGCGCGGTTGCACGGGGACCTGTGGAGCGGCAACGTCCTGTGGGACGCGGAGGGCTCCGCCTGGCTGATCGATCCTGCCGCGCACGGCGGGCACCGCGAGACGGACCTCGCCATGCTGGCGCTGTTCGGCGCCCCGCACCTCGACCGGATCCTCGGCGCGTACGAAGAGGTGACGCCGCTCGCCGCGGGTCGGCGCGAGCGCGTTCCCCTGCACCAGCTCTTCCCGCTCCTGGTGCACACCGTGCTGTTCGGCCGCGGTTACGCCGAAGAGACCCTCGCGGCCGCCCGCGCCCTGGACGGCCGTCATCCCGCGTAGACCTTCTACGGCCGCCGCACCCCTATGAACTGACGGTCCATCAGGTTACGCTCCGGCGCATGACTTCCACGGTGGTGTGGGGCACCGGGAACGTGGGGCGGGCGGCCATCCGGGCCGTCGACGCCCATCCCGGGCTCGAACTGTCGGGCGTGCTCGTGCACGATCCCGCGAAGGACGGCCGCGACGCGGGCGAACTCGCGGGGCTCGCCCACACGCTCGGCGTCACGGCGACGACCGACATCGACGCGCTGCTCGGCACACGGCCCGGCGCCGTCGTGTACGCCGCGTCGGGCGAACTGCGCCCCGACGAGGCCCTGGACGACATCTGCCGCGCGCTGCGCACGGGCGCGGTCGTCGTCACCCCGGCGCTCTACCCGCTCTACGATCCACGCAGCGCGCCCCCCGAGTTCACGGACCCGGTGCGCGCGGCGATCGCGGAGGGCGGCGGCTCGCTGTTCGTCTCCGGTGTGGACCCCGGCTGGGCGAACGACATCCTGCCGCTCCTGGTCAGCGGCCTCGGCTCCCGCATCGACGTCGTGCGCTGCCAGGAGATCTTCGACTACTCCACGTACGACCAGGAGGACTCGGTCCGCGATCTGGTCGGCATGGGGCATCCCATGGACTACGCGCCGCTGATGCTCGCCGAGTCGGTCCCGACGATGGTGTGGGGCGGTCAGATCCGGCTGCTCGCGCGGGCGCTCGGGCTCGAACTGGACGAGATCCGCGAGACGTTGGAGCGCCGCCCGCTGGAGTCGGACGTGACGACGGCGACGATGGGCGACTTCGCGCGGGGCACCCAGGGCGCGGTCCGCTTCGAGGTGCAGGGTGTCGTCGGCGGTGAGGTCCGGCTGGTGGTCGAGCACATCACGCGGATCCATCCGTCCTGCGCCCCGGACTGGCCGCTGCCACCGGGCGGCGGTGCCGGGGCGCACCGGGTGATCGTCGAGGGCCGCCCGCACATCGAGGTGACGGTGCAGGCGACCGACGAGGACGGCAACCACTCGGCGGGCGGCAACGCGACCGCCGTGGGGCGCCTGGTGAGCGCGATCGACTGGCTCACCACCGCGCCGCCCGGACTGTACGACGCACTCGACGTGCCCCTGCTCCCCGCGGCCGGCCGGATCGGAAGGAAGCAGCCATGATGATCGACATCCCCGAGGGCGAGGAACCGATCCCGTACGTGTGGGGCGAGATGGTGCCCGGCATCGGGCCGGTGGCCGCCCAGTTCTCGATGGCCGTCTACGACCACTCGAAGCTCGGGCTGCGCGAGTTCGAGGCGGCGCGGCTGCGGATCGCGCAGATCAACGGATGCCTGTTCTGCCTGGACTGGCGCACCGAGCGGGACGGCGTGAAGGTCGAGGAGTCGTTCGCGGACGCGGTGGACCAGTGGCGGACCACCGACGCGTTCGACGAGCGGACGCGGCTGGCCGCCGAGTACGCGGAGCGGTACGCGCTGGACCATCACGGGCTCGACGACGCGTTCTGGGCGCGGATGACCGCGCACTACAGCCAGGCGGAGATCGTGGAGCTGAGCATGGCGATCGGCTCCTGGCTGGCGTTCGGCCGGCTCAACCACGTGCTCGGCCTCGACGCGGTGTGCGTCCTGCCCAAGTCCTGAACACCCCTCACGCCCTCAGGACTTGGGCAGGCACTCACCGCCGGCGGACGCCGCTCACAGGTCGGTAGCGACGATCTTCTCGATGTTGCGCTCGGCGAGCGCGGTGATGGTGACGAACGGGTTGACGCTGGTGTTGCCCGGGATCAGGGCGCCGTCGATCACGTAGAGCCCCGAATAGCCGTGCAGGCGGCCGTAGTTGTCGGTCGCCTTGCCGAGCACGGCGCCGCCCAGCGGGTGGTACGTGAGGTGGTCGCCCCAGATCTTGTACGCGCCGAACAGGTCGGTGCGGTAGATCGTGCCCTCCGTCGAGTTGATGCGGTCGAAGATGGACTTCGCCATGGTGATGGAAGGCTGCTTCCAGGCGGTCTGCCAGTTCAGGTCGACCCCGCCGGTCGTCGGGTTGTACGTGAACTGGGCCCGGTTGGGGTTCTTGGTGATCGACAGGTAGAAGGACGCGTAGGTCTCGATGCCGGTGGGCAGCGGGGCGACCTCGGCGAAGGCCCCTCCCCCGGCCCAGTTGTCGATGCCTCCGGTCGGGATGGAGGACTGCAGGGCGCCGGTCGGGTCCCACATGTGGTTGGCGCGGCCGCACATGACGTTGCCGTTGTCGCCCCAGCCCTTGCCGATCTCGGCGTTGAGCGCGGGGAGCGCGCCGTTGGCCTTGAGCCGGGTGAGCAGCTTGCTGGTGCCGACGCTGCCGGCGGCGAAGAAGACGCGTGCGGCCCTGATCTCCTTGGTGGCGGCGACCTTGCCCTCGGTGTCGAGCTGGTCGATCCGCACGGTGTAGCCGCCGCCGGAGGCGGGGGTGACGGAGGTGACCTTGTGGAGCGGGGTGACGGTGACCCGCCCGGTGGCCGCGGCCCGCGCGAGGTAGGTCTTCTGCAGGGACTTCTTGCCGTAGTTGTTGCCGTAGAGGATCTCGCCCGCGAGCGCGGACTTCGGGACCGATCCGGCCGCCTCCTTCTCCATGTAGTCCCAGTCGTACACGTCGGGGACGAACACGAAGGGGAAGCCCGAGCGCTGCGCGTGCTTGCGGCCCACGCGCGCGTACTGGTACGCGTCGGTGGTCTCGAACCAGTCGGGGTCGATGGTGGCGGTCCCGAGGCCGGCGTTCGCGCGCGGGTAGTAGGTGGCGTACATCTCGGCCGCGTCGACCGTGGGCAGGATCGCCCCGAAGTTCTCCCGCTTGGGCGTGACGGCCATGCCGCCGTTGACGAGCGAGCCGCCGCCGACGCCGCGGCCCTGGTAGACGATGATGCCGCCGAACTCCTCGGCGTCGAGGATGCCGGTGTGACAGGGCACGTCCTTGTCGAGCGGGTAGCCGAGGAAGTTGCTGATGGGCTGCTTGGTTCTGGTGCGCAGCCAGAAGGATCTGTAGTCGGGCTTGGTGGTGTTGGCGAAGATCTTGCCGTCCGAGCCGGGCGTGTCCCAGGCCATGCCCATCTCGACCATCGTGACGTCGACCCCGGCCTCGGCGAGGCGCAGCGCGGCGACCGAACCGCCGTAGCCGGAGCCGATGACGAGGGCGGGCACACTCGCCCCGTCGGCGAGCGGGGCGAGCGCCGGGGCGGCGGCGCGGGCGGCCGCGGCGGCCGGTCCGGCCAGCGCCACGGCACCGAGAAGAGAACCTGTTCCTGCGAGGAAGCCGCGCCGGGACAGTCCGTTACGAGCCACTTCAGTGGGGGTTGCGGCAGTCATTCCGAGTTCCTATCTCTCGACGGAATCGGAACGAGTTCTACTGTTGATCGGCAACAAGGTGAATGGAAACCGTTCGGTAACCTACGTACGGATCATGAGGTTTTCGAAGTTCCTGTACTTCTTTTCGGATGTGCCGATCTTGTTCCATGGCGACGGCGCTCAGCCCAGGGTGCGCACGGGGCTCCCCGCCAGGTACGCCTCGATGTCCTCGACCGCACCCTGGAAGTAGCCCTCGTAGTTGCGCCGGGTGACGTAGCCGAGGTGGGGCAGGCCGAGGAAGTTCGGCGCCGTGCGCAGCGGATCGTCGGCGGGCACCGGCTCGGTGGTGAAGACGTCGGCGCCGGCCCCGGCGATCCAGCCCTCGCGCAGGGCCCGAAGCAGCGCCTCCTGGTCGACGATCGCGGCGCGCGAGGTGTTGACCAGGAAGGCTCCGGGCCGCATCCGGCGCAGCTCCTCGGCTCCGATCAGGCCGCGGGTGCTCTCGCCGAGGACGAGGTGCACGGAGACGAAGTCGCTGGTCTCCAGGAGTTCCTCCTTGGAGGCGGTGTACGTGACGCCGGCCTCGGCGGCGCGCTCCGGCGTGAGGTTCCGGCTCCACGCGGCGACGTCCATGCCGAACGCCGCGCCGACGCGGGCGACGCGCGTGCCGATCTTGCCGAGGCCGAGCAGGCCGAGGCGCCGCCCGTGCAGGTCGGCGCCGAGCGTGGACTGCCAGGGGCCGCCGTCGCGGAAGTGCGCGCCCTCGGTGACGACGCCGCGCGCGAGTCCCAGGATGAGGGCCCAGGTCAGCTCGGCGGGCGGTTCCGAGTTACTGGCCGTGCCGCAGACGGTCACGCCGTGCGCGGCGGCGGCACCGAGGTCGACGGAGGCGTTGCGCATGCCGGAGGTGATCAGCAGGCGCAGCTTCGGCAGCCGGGCGAACAACTCGGCCGGGAACGGGGTGCGTTCACGCATCACGACGACGATCTCGCAGTCGGCGATCTCGGCGACGAGCTCGTCGTGCCCGGGGATGTGGCGGTCCACGAAGCGCACATCGACCCGGCCGTCCAGCCGCTTCCAGTCCCCCAGCTCGTGGGCGACGCCCTGGTAGTCGTCGAGTACGGCACAGCTCAGCGTGGTCACCATGGCTCCCGGTTCGTTCGGCTGTCCGCACCCTACGGCCTGTTTCACCTGGCACCTCCGGCGTACCCGGGTTAAGCAGGGAAGGGGGCACACCCGTCATCGACCCACCCTGGAGGTGGTTGCTGTGCCCAGAGCGCAGATCAAGGACGAGAAGACGTACCAGGCGCTGCGCCGCGAGGGCGCGGGCAAGGAGAAGGCGGCGCGCATCGCCAACGACGCGTCCCGCTCCTCACGCTCCTCGACCGGCCGCAAGGGCGGCAAGGCGGGGTCCTACGAGGACCGGACGAAGGACGAGCTGTACGAGCAGGCCAAGAAGGTCGGCATCGAGGGCCGCTCGCAGATGTCGAAGGACGAGCTGATCAAGGCGCTGCGCAAGCGCTGAGCCCGGCGGTCACTCATGCGGGAGGCCCGGACGGATCGATCCGTCCGGGCCTCCGGCAGGTCAGGGGCGCGCGTCGCCGGTCAGGCGGAGGCGCGGCACTCGGGGTGGCCCCAGCCGTCGGGGTTCTTCGCGATCAGCTCGCCCGCCGCGTACGAGCGGCCGCAGCGGCAGCGGCCGGGGAACTTCGCCTTGAGGGTGCGCGAGGAGCCGCCCGAAGCGGAGGCGCCGCCGGACGCGGAGGTGCCACCGGACGCGGGGCGCTTGCGGGTGGCGCCCGAGCGGGCGCGGGCCGGGGAGGCGGCCGAGGTGGGCGAGGGCGGCGGCTCGGGGGAGCCGAGCGCGCTGCCCGCCGCTTCCTGGACCACGGCCGCCTGGCTGGCCGCCCGGTCGGCGAAGTCGTTCAGCGGGTCGCCGTCGACCTGGTGCGCGGGCACGTACTTGAACTCGACCTTGCGGCCCTCGAGCAGCGCGTCGATGCGCGCGACCAGCTCCTGGTTGGCCACGGGCTTGCCCGCGGCGGTCTTCCAGCCCTTGCGCTTCCAGCCGGGCAGCCAGGTGGTGACCGCCTTCATCGCGTACTGGGAGTCCATCCGGACCTCCAGCGGCACGGCCGGGTCCATCGTGGTCAACAGCCGCTCCAGGGCGGTCAGTTCGGCGACGTTGTTCGTCGCCGTGCCGAGCGCGCCGGCCTCCCACCGTACGGGCTTCTCGTCCCCGTCGGCGACGACCCACGCCCAGCCCGCGGGCCCGGGATTTCCCTTCGACGCGCCGTCACACGCGGCGATCACACGTTCTGCCATGCCCCCGATCATGCCAGGGCGCACCCCGTGCCGAAGAACCAATCACTCGGCGGGGAGCCGGGCACGGGGCGCGGAGCCGGTCCTCAGTCGAGGTCGACGCGGATCGTGAGGAGGTCGGTGCCGAAGGCGCGCACCGCCGAGCTGTTCATCCGGGGCAGGGTGCGCAGCCGGGCGCGGGCGTCGTCGTCGGGGAGCAGACGGGCCGTGCCCTCGTACCAGCGGCCGCGGATCCGGACGCGGACCTTCGGGTCCGCCTGGATGTTGCGCACGTACTGGGACTTCGGGCCGAACTCCGAGACGAACCAGAAGCTGTCCCCGATGCGCCGCCCGCCGACGGGGGTGCGCCGGGGCAGTCCCGAGGTCCGGCCGGTGGTCTCCACGAGGACCTGACCGGGCAGCTTCAGGGAGAGCGGATTGGCGACCCGCCGCTGGAAGGTCGTGACGATCCGGTGCTTGGTGTCGCGGTCCAGTCCCATGGCGACGACTCTAATGCGGGGTGTCACGCCGGTGGAGGGGGGTCCGCAGGTCCGGGCGGCCCGCTGGTCCGGGTGGTCCGGCTTGTCCGGGAAAGGGAGAGCCCCGGCCGTGACGGGGGACCACGGCCGGGGCGGCTCTGAGGTGGGCGCGGATGGCGGTCGCCTCCTGGCGGGGGCTCCGCAGGGCTTCAGCCGAACGATCTTCCCTGCGGGCGAAGGAGATGAGGCCCGGGGACACAGTTCCATCCGCGTCCACGATGGGTTCAACGTGCGAAGCCCCACCCTTGTTCCCGCCGGTGACGCACGACACCTTAGGGTTCCCGGGTGATCTTCCACGCGGGCGCCGCCCGCCTGCGCCGGGCCCTCGCTCCCGTCCTGGCCGCCGCCGTGCTGGCCGGGTGCTCCGCGACGCCGGACACGTCCGGCGCCTCCCCGGCCCGGGTGAGCAGACCCCCGGCCGGTGCCGCGTTCGACTACCAGCTGGGCGGCCCGTACCGGCCCGGGGACGACGTGCGGGTCGTGGCCCGCGACCGCACCGCGCGACCGGTGCGCGGGCTGTACAACATCTGCTACGTCAACGCCTTCCAGGCCCAGCCGGACGCGAAGCGCTGGTGGCGCCGGGAGCGTCCCGAGCTGCTGCTGCGGGACGCGGACGGACGGATCGTCGTCGACGAGGACTGGGGCGAGCCGCTGCTCGACATCTCGACGGCCGGCAAGCGCTCCTCCCTCGCCGGGCTCGTCGGCCGGTGGTTCGACGGCTGCGCCGACTCCGGCTTTCAGGCCGTCGAGCCCGACAATCTCGACTCCTACACCCGCTCGAAGGGACTCCTGAAGAAGTCCGACGCGCTCGCCTTCGCTCGGCTGCTCGCCTCCCGCGCCCACGCCGCCGGGCTCGCAGTCGGCCAGAAGAACACCGCCGAGCTGCTGCCCGAGCGGGCCGGAACGGGCTTCGACTTCGCGGTGGCCGAGGAGTGCGCCCGCTACGACGAGTGCGGCGCGTACGCGAAGGCGTACGACGACCGCGTCTACGTGATCGAGTACCGCGCCCGGGACTTCGCGCGGGCCTGCGCGCGCTGGGGCGACCGGCTCTCGGTCGTGCTGCGCGACCGTGACGTACGGCCGGCCGGGGCGAAGGGGTATGTCCGCCGCGCCTGTTGATCACGGGCTCACCGGGACCGGCGGGCACGCGTCCCGCCGTACCGGGTGCGCGGCGCCCGCCGGACCACCAAGCTGGGGGGCATGGACGGACTCGACGGATACCCCTCAGTTGTCGTGCACGCCGCTCAGCCCGGCGGGCGGCGGGTCACCATCCGCGGCGAGGACGCGGGGCTCGCGCACTCGCTCGCCGACGTGGTGGAGTTCCTGCGCCGTGCCGGTCTGGAGGACGCGCCGCTGCACGACCCGGACTTCATCGAGTGGCGCGGCGGCGGTTCGGCGATCTGGCCCGCGCATCTGGACGACCCCGACGGCGGGATCTGACCGTCCCCCGCACGGCCGCTACCGGTAACCGGTGACGTCGGCGGGCTTGCCGGTGTCCTGGACCTCCACGAGATAGCGCCAGGCGTCCGGCCGGCTGCCGTCGAGATCCGTGTGGCCGTACACGGCGGCGAGGCCGCCGCTGGACTGCGAGGTGCCGTTGAACCGGGCGACGTCGGGGTCCGCGGCGAGCGCGGCGACGGCCCGGCCGGTGTAGCGCGGGGTCTCCGAGATCGCGAAGTGCGGCTGTGCGGTCAGCGCCTCGCGCCAGGTCTCCTCGGTGACGCCGAACGCGTCGAGCATGATCTCCGAACGCATCCAGCCGGGGGTGAGGGCCACGGCGGTGGCGCCGCGCGGGCCGAGTTCGTGGCCGAGCGCGAAGGCCATGCGCAGCACGGAGGTCTTGGCGAGGTCGTAGAAGAACGAGTTGCGGTAGCGGGTGCCGTTGTACTCGGCCGTGCCGTCGGTGACCTCCACGACGAGGCCGCCCGGGTGCCGCAGCAGCAGCGGCAGCGCGTAGTGGCTGGTGATCGCGTGGGTGTCCACGGCGAGGCGGAGCAGTCTCAGCCCCTTGTCGAGGTCGTGCTCCCACACGGGGACCTCCCAGCCGAAGAGGTGTTCGCCGCCCCAGATGTCGTTGACGAGGACGTCGAGCCGGCCCTGCTCGCCGTCGATCCGGTCGACGAGGGCGCGGACCTGGTCCTGCTCCAGATGGTCGGTGGGTACGGCGATGCCCCGGCCGCCCGCCTCGGTGACCAGGTCCGCGGTGTCCTCGATGGTCTCCGGGCGGTCGTACTCGGAGCGGCGGGTGCGGGTGGTGCGGCCCGTGACGTAGACCGTGGCGCCCGCCGCGCCCAGCTCCACGGCGATGCCGCGGCCCGCGCCTCGGGTGGCGCCCGCGACGAGGCAGACCTTGCCGTGCAACTCCTGGGGGCGGCTCATGCTCACATCGACTCCTGTTCCCTGTGTCCGTACGCGCGCTGCGTACGGTGTCGAGCCTTCCCGGGAATCCGGACATCTTCTGTCGGTGTTGATACGAACGGTGCGCCACTTCCATACCCCTCGGGGTATATTTGATACCCTCGGGGGTATAAGATGAGCCGCGCCGTCTCACATGGGAGAAGCATGAGCACCACCCTGGCCCCCGCCGAGCTGCACGCCCGGTCCGCCGACAGCACTCTGGTCGTCGACGTCCGCGCCCCCGGCGAGTTCGCCGCAGGCCATGTGCCGGGTGCGATCAACGTGCCGGCCGAGCACCTCGACGACCTCCTACCCGACCTGCGCGCCGCCGCCGAGCGCCGCCACATCGTCGTCGTCTGCGCCGCGGGCCGGCGCTCGGCCGCGGCCTGCGCCAAGCTGGCGGACGCCGGGGTCGAGGCCGTGGGTCTCGCCGGTGGCACGCAGGCGTGGAGCGCCGACGGGCTGCCCGTGCACACGGTGGACCGCCCCGGCCGCTCCGTGTGGGCCATGGACCGCCAGGTCCGCTTCGCCGCGGGTTCGCTCGTACTGCTCGGTCTCGCGCTCGGCCGCCGCGCCCCGAAGGGCCGGCTGCTCGCCGCCGGTGTCGCCTCGGGTCTCGTCTACTCGGGTGTGAGCAACACGTGCGGGATGGCCGTGATGCTCGGCAAGCTCCCCTTCAACCGCCCCGAGCCCGGCGCTCTCGACTCGGCCCGCGCGGCCCTGCGCTCATGAAGGGCACCGACAACCCCGAGGCGATGGACGCGGTCCTCAAGCGACTGCGCCGCGCGCAGGGCCAGCTGGCCGGGGTCATCGCGATGATCGAGGCCGGCCGTGACTGCAAGGACGTCGTGACCCAGCTGGCCGCCGTCTCCCGCGCTCTCGACCGCGCCGGGTTCAAGATCATCGCCTCCGGCATGCGGGACTGCATGAACGCGGCGGACGGCGAACAGCCGCCGCTCTCCGAGGAAGAACTGGAGAAGCTCTTCCTCTCCCTGGCCTGACCCGGACCGCACACCTCGCGAAGGGGCCCGCACGCTGCCGTGCGGGCCCCTTCGCGCATCCGCCCACGCCACCGGACCCGGCAGACAGGCGGAGTGGCGAGGGTCAGCCCAGGACGAGGGGGAGGCGGGTGGAGAAGGGGGTCAGGGTTGTCGACTCCGAGGGGGTGGGGTGGCGGCGGCCTGTGGCGAGTTGGAGGGTGGCTCGGTCGTCGAGGGCTCGCGGGAAGGGGGATCCCGCGATGCGCTCCAGGAGGGCGCGGGTCGCCGCGAGGGACTCGGGGGCGGGGCCGGGGACGTGGGGGAGGTGGGCCGTCAGGTCCAGGTGGTGGAGGGTCCACTCCAGTACGTACGCGTCGAGGTAGTCGCGCGCCGTGAGGACCATGTCCTGGGTGCTCACGCGGGCGTCCAGGTCGGCGAGTTCCGCCGCCCGGCCCGCCGCCGCGCCCACGTCGTCCAGGTGGAAGGTGAGCAGCGCCGGGTCCTGGTAGGCCGCGGCGAGCCGTACGGTCAGCGCGGCGAGCGGGTCCTCGCCGGTCGGCGGCTCCTCCCCCACGTGCCAGTAGGTCGCGGCGTCGGCGGTCGGTTCCGTGTCCGCCGGGGTGACGAGGGTGATCAGGACGTCCTGCGCGTCGATGACGAGATGGCAGACGAGGTCGCGGACCAGCCATCCGGTGCAGCCCGACGGCCGGGCGAAGTCCTCGGGGGCGAGCCCCGCGACGGCGGAGCGCAGGTCGGTCCATGAGCGCGCGAAGAGTTCCACCCGGGCACGCTACCCGGCGCCGGGCGTGCGGGCCGCGTGGTTCGATGCCTCGATGGAGTGGAGCGATCAGGCGAGCGATCAAGCAGTGGTGGACGTGCGAGGGGATTCTGATCTCGCGGAGTGTGTCGGGGTGCTCGGCGCCGTGCATCGGGCGGACGGCTATCCGGTGAACTGGCCCGCGGATCCGGCAGGTTGGCTGCGGGTGGACGGGGAGCTCGGGGCGTGGGTGGCGCGGCTCGGCGGGCGGATCGCGGGCCATGTCGTACTGGCCCGGCCCGCCCCCGGCGACGTGGCGCCCCGGCTCGCCCCGCCCGAGGGGCCGACGGCTGTCGTGGGCCGGCTGTTCGTCGCGCCGGGGGCGCGGGGCCGGCGGATCGGGGCGCAACTGCTGGGGCGGGCGGCGCGCGAGGCACGACGGAGCGGGGCGCGGGCCGTGCACGGCGGGATGTCTCCGCGGTCGCCCTGTACGAGCGGTCGGGCTGGACGTTCCTCGGCGCGGGGCAACAGGAGTGGGGGCCCGGCGAGTTGGTCGACGTACGGTGTTACGCGGCAGCCCCGAAGAGCGAGGAATCCCCATGACCGAGACCGCGCCGCCCCGTTCGGCGAAGCAGCGCAAGCAGGACACGATCCGGCGCTTCGAGGAGGACGTCGACGCCTGGGTCGCGACGGCGGGGCCGGAGGGCGGGGCGCCGTACATGATGCCGCTGTCGTTCCTGTGGCGGGACGGGCTGCTGTACGTGTCGACCCGGGCGTCCAATCCCGTGGCCCGGAATCTCGTCGCCGGGGGCCGGGTCCATCTGGGGATCGGGCGGACACGGGACGTCGTGCACGTGGAGGGCGTCGCGGAGGCTCTGGGTGGCGGCGAGGTCGATGAGGGGCTGCGGCGGGAGTTCGCGGCGAAGACGGGGTTCGATCCGGCGGGGATCGAGGGGCAGCGGTACCTGTACTTCCGCATCCGGCCGGTACGGATCCTGGCGTGGCGGGAGGTCGACGAGCTGGCGGAGCGCGAGCTGATGCGTGACGGCGCCTGGCTCGTCACCGACTGACCGGGGGGCGGACCGAGGCTCGTCGGGCCGCTGAACGCACGTACCCCGGCGCCGGGAGCAGCACCGGGGTACGGGGGGCCTGGACGGGTCAGCCGACCGGGGTCGGGGTGGACTCGGGCGCCGGGGCGTTCTCCGCGTGCCAGTCCGCCGTGTCGGCCAGCGGCTTCTCCTTCAGGACGAAGGCGAGGACGAGGCCGACGGCGAAGACGGGGAGCAGGTACAGGAAGATCGGGACCAGCGCCTCCTGGTAGGAGTTGACGACCGTCTCGCGCAGGTCCGCCGGCAGCGCCCGTACCAGCGCGGGTGTCAGCGAGTCGCTGTCCCCCACCTTGGCGGCGGCCTCCGCCGGGATGCTCGCGGCGAGCTGATCGGTGAGCCGGCTCGCGAACACCGCGCCGACGACGGCCGTGCCGAGCGTCGCCCCGATCTCCCGGAAGAAGTTGTTCGCGGAGGTGGCCGTGCCGACCTCGCTCGCCGGGAAGTCGTTCTGCACGGCGAGCACGAGCGTCTGCATCATCAGACCGACGCCGGCGCCCGCGAGACCGACGTAGACGCAGACCAGCCACACCGGGTCGGAGACGTCGAGGGTCGACATCAGGTAGGCGACGAGCATGATGATGACCGTGCCGGCGATCGGGTAGATCTTGTACTTGCCGGTCTTGGACATGATGGCGCCGGACGGCAGTGCCGTGGCCATGATGCCGACGACCATGGGGATCAGCAGCAGTCCGGACTCCGTGGCGGACTTCCCGTAGACCATCTGCAGGTACGTGGGCATGTAGCCGACGATCGCGAACATGCCGAGGCCGATCACGATCATGCCGAGCAGGGTCGCCACGTTGAAGATCGGGCTGCGGAACAGGTGGAGCGGGATGACCGGCTCCTTCGCGCGCTTCTCGGCGACGAAGAAGAGCACCCAGGCGACGACCGCGCCGGCGCCGAGACCGATGACCAGCGGGTCGGACCACTCGTACTGGGTGCCGCCCCAGCTGGCGAACAGGACGGTGCAGGTGACGGCGGCGGCCATGAGTACGGTGCCGAGGTAGTCGAGCGTGACCTGGACGGCCTTGCGCGGCAGCTTGATGGCGACGGCGGCGACGAAGAAGGCGAGGACGCCGAGCGGCAGGTTGATCCAGAACGCCCAGCGCCAGGAGTGCTCGTCGGTGAACCAGCCGCCGAGCAGCGGCCCGACCACGGAGGAGAGGCCGAACACGGCGCCCATCGGGGCCATGTACTTGGCGCGCTCGCGCGGCGGCACCAGGTCGGCGATGATCGCCTGCGAGGTGATCATGAGGCCACCGCCGCCGAGGCCCTGGAGGGCGCGGCCCGCGATGAGCGTGCCCATGTTCTCGGCGAGGCCGCAGACCACGGAACCGACCAGGAACAGGGCTATGCCGGTGAGGAAGATGTTCTTGCGGCCCATGAGGTCGCCGAGCTTGCCGTAGACGGGCATGCCGACGGTGGCCGCGAGGATGTACGCGGTGGTGATCCACGCCATGTGCTCGATGCCGTTGAGCTCGCCGACGATGGTCGGCAGGGCGGTCGAGACGATGGTCTGGTCGAGGGCGCCGAGCAGCATCGTCAGCATCAGCGCGGCGAAGATGAGGCCGAAGTTGGCCGGCTTGGCGATGCTCTCGTCGGCCGCCGCGGCGGCTGCCTCGTCGATGCCCTCAGGTGCGGGGGCGTGCGTCATTGCGGGGTTCTCCGATGGATGAGGGTCGTGCGGACGGCCCGTTCGAAGTCCCGGGTTCGAGGTCCGGGTTCGAAGTTCGACGTGCGAAGGACCGTGTGTGGCGTGGTGAGAGCGGTCGCCGGCCACGGGTACTGGTGTTCGGGGAGGGGGTTCGTGGGTGACCGCACGGGGGAACCGGTCACGCGGGCGGGGCCGTTACTGCACGGCGGCCCGCCCGAACAGGGCGCGCAGCGCCGTGAACGCCCCGCGGACGGAGGCGGCCGGGCCCGCGCTGTGGTCGCTCTGCTGCGACCACCGTTTGAGCCCGCTGCGGACGGTCGCCATGGCGAGGCCCGCGAGCAGTTCCGCGTCCGCGCCGTCGGCGGGGGTGCCGGTGCGCAGCGCGATGACGCCGGCGAGATCGCGCTCGACGGCCTCGCACTGGGCGAGGAACGTGGCGAGCACCGAGGGCACGCCCTCGGCGATCCGCAGGATGTCCTCCAGCTCCCGGGGGCTGGGGGCCGCCTCCTGGAGATGGTCGGCGAGCACGTCGCCGAGGTCGCGCAGCACGGCGTCGGTGTCCCGGCCCGGCCCCTCGGCGAAGCGGTCGGCGAGGGGGGCGGGCAGGGCGCCGGGCAGGGCGAAGAGCGCGGCTTCCTTGCTGGGGAAGTAGTTGAAGAAGGTGCGGGGCGAGACCCCGACCTCGGTGCTGATCATCTCGACCGTGACCTTCGCGAACCCCAGTTCGCGCACCAGGCGCAGGGTGGCGGCGTGCAGGTCGGCGCGCGTCTGGCGGCGCCGGCGTGCGCGCAGCCCCTCGGCGGGGGCGCTGGGACGGTGGTCGGTCGTGGTCACGGCCGAGATTCTTGCACACCGTGCAAACTTGCGGTCACTGCACCCCCGGGCCCCCCTCCGGGCGCGCCTCCCGACCCTCCCCGGAGTCCGACCCCTGGCCCTCCCCTGAGTCCGACTCCGGGGCCACCTCGGCCCCCTCCCGCGCGACCCGGCGCAGCACCGCGTCGAGCCCGGTGCTCAGCTGGTCCTCGCCCTCCCGCTCGGCCATGAGCGGGGCGAGTTCGCGCAGCCTGGGCAGTTCGCGGGCCGGGAGGCGGTGCAGCCCGAGGCGGAACGCGGGGTCGGGTTCGTCGGGGTCCTCGTCCATGGCGCGGAGCTCGACGATGAGCCAGCCGAGCAGCCAGGCGGTGAAGGCGCGGTGCAGCCGGACCGCCTTCGCACCGTCGAGGCCGGCGTCGACGAGCAGCCCGAGGATCCGCTCGTCGGCGCGCAGGACGGCGAGCGGGCGCCGGGCGAGCGGGGTGGAGAGCAGGCGGGTGGCGAGCAGCGGCACGACGTTGGGGTGGCGCAGGGCGACGACGTGGGCGGCGCGGGCGATCCGGTCGAGTTCGGCGCGCCAGCCGCGCCGGACGGGTTCGGCGTCGAGCGCGGCCTCCAGTTCACCGAAGAAGGCCTCGACGAGTCCGTCGAGGAGGGCGCCCTTGCCGTCGGCGTAGCGGTACAGGGCCATGGCCTCGACGCCCAGCTCGGCGCCGAGGCCGCGCATGCTCAGCCCCTCCAGCCCGTCCCGGTCGACGACCTCCAGGGCGGCGGCGAGGACTCGCTCCCGGTTCAGGCGGCCGTACTTGCCTCGGTCGGAGGCGCGGCGGGCGGGGGGATCTCCCCCGCCGTCCGAGGATCGTGCGGAGCCCTTCGGCATGACGCGCTCCCTTCACCCGGGCCTCGTGCCGCCCTGGTCCCGATTTTCTCCCGGGCCCCACTTGACCCAGCTCCACCATAGGCGCAAAGTCGTACATATACGTCGTAAACATACGGCGTCCGCGTACAGCGCAGGAAGGTGCGGCCATGACGCACCACGAGCCGGTTCCGGCGATCGTCCCCACCGGGGACCTGTGCGAGGTCGCGGCCCACCTGTCGCGCATCTCGGACGGGAACGTGGTGCGGGTGGCTCCCGAGGGCCCCTACTTCGGCCAGCCCTGCCGGATGCGCAGAGTTCTGCCGACGACCTTCACCCACGCTCTCCCTCGCCGGGACCGCACCGCCCTGCTCCTCCTCAGCATCGGCTGGCTGGTGAGCCTCGCCTGGTTCTGGATCTGGTGGCTGCGCCCTGAGCACCGGGCGAGCTGGCCGGGCCTGATCGTGAACAGCGCACTACTGGCCTACCTCACCGGCCTGCCGGCCTACTTCTTCGCCACGGCTCTGCGGCTGCGCCGCGTGAACCCGACGCTCGCGATTCCCTCGCTGCCGGTCGCGTTCGTCGTCACGCGGGCTCCCTCGGAGCCGTGGCCTTCCGCACGCCGCACCCTCGAGGCCATGCTCGATCAGCGCTTCCCGCACTCCTACGACGTGTGGCTGTGCGACGAGGCGCCGACCCGAGAGATCGTCGAGTGGTGCCACGCCAACGGGGTGCGGATCTCCTCGCGCCAGGGCCTGGGCTCCTATCACCGCCGGACCTGGCCGCGCCGCACCCGCTGCAAGGAAGGCAACCTCGCCTACTTCTACGACCACTGGGGCTATGCGGACTACGCGGTCGTCGCCCAACTCGACGTCGACCACGTCCCCGAACCCGACTACCTCGCCGAGATGGTGCGGCCGTTCGCCGATCCCGCCATCGGATATGTGGCGGCGCCCAGCATCTGCGACGCGAACAGTGCCGACTCCTGGTCCGCGCGCGGCCGGCTGCACCGCGAAGCCGTGTGGCACGGCGCGGTACAGCTGGGGCACAGCGACGGACTCGCCCCGATGTGCATCGGCTCTCACTACGCCGTTCGCACCCGCGCCCTGCGGGACATCGGCGGCCTCGGTCCGGAGCTTGCCGAGGACTTCTCGACCACCTACCTGCTCAACTCGGCGGGCTGGCCCGGAGCGTTCGCAATCGATGCCGAAGCGCACGGAGACGGGCCGCTGACCTTCGCGGACATGGTCACGCAGGAGTACCAGTGGTCGCGGAGCCTGACGACGATGATGCTCGGGCTGATGCCGCGGCATCTGGGCAGGCTGCCCGCGACGCTGCGGCTGCGCTTCGCGTACGCGCTGGGCTACTACCCGCTCCTCGGGCTGATGATCGTGGCCGGACTCGTGCTGCCCCCGGTCGCCGTGATCACCGGCATGGCCTGGATGAACATCGACTACTTCCAGTTCCTGTTTCACCTCTGGCTGATGGCGGTCTGTCCGATCACGGCCCTGTGGCTGCTGCGCCGGCGCCGGCTGCTGCGGCCTCGGCTGGTCCCACTGCTGAGCTGGGAGGTCTGGCTGTTCGGCCTGGCGAGCGGGCCCTTCGTCATCGCTGGCCTGATCGGCGCGGTGCGCCAGCGGGTCCGGCCCCGCCAGGTCACTTTCAAGGTCACGCCCAAGCACATGTCCGGGCCACGCCCTCTGCCCGCCAAATTGACCGTGCCGTTCGCCGTTCTCGGCACCGCCCTGGCCGCAGTCGCCGTGTACGGCGAGCTGGCAAGTCCCGCCGTCGGCTACGTCTTCCTGTGCCTGGCCGCCGGCGCGACGTACGCGATGGTCGCGCTCGCAGTGCCGCTGCTGCACGCGAGCGAGACCGCTCGCACGACCGGGGTGTCGCTGCGCGCGGCGCTCGCCACGGCGCGCGTCTCTCTCCTTGCGGGGGTCCCCGCGGCTCTGGTCGCCTTGACCGGCGTCGTCCTCTTCCCGGCCTACGTGGCCGCCGTCCTCGGCTGGTGAGCTCCGTGTCCGAACGCCCCAGCGCCCCCTCCACCGTCCTCGTCACAGGCGGCGCCGGCTTCATCGGCAGCCACGCCTGTGTCGAACTCCTCGACCACGGCTACGAGGTGATCGTCGTCGACGACTACTCCAACAGCAGCCCGCGCGTGTTCGCACGGGTCGAACGGATCGCCGGCCGCTTCGTCGGCGCCGTCTATGAACTGGACATCCGTGATCGGCGCGCCCTCTCGGCCGTATTCGACCGTCACCCAGTGGACGCCGTCGTGCACTTCGCCGCGCACAAGGCCGTGGGCGAGTCGACACGGATGCCCGTCACCTATTACGACGTCAACGTCGGCGGAACCACGGCGCTGCTGCACGTCATGGCCGAACACGGCGTGCGCAGCCTGGTGTTCTCCTCCTCCTGCTCCGTGTACGGAGAAGCGGGCGAAGGCCCCCTGGACGAGGACACACCGCACCGGCCGACCAATCCGTACGCGTCGTCGAAGGCGCTGTGCGAGGCGGTCCTCGCCGACGTCTGCCGCACCGACCCGCGCTGGACGGTGCTCTGCCTGCGCTACTTCAACCCGGCGGGCGCGCACCCCAGCGGCCTGCTCGGCGAGGACCCGCACGGCACCCCGGACAACCTCTTCCCCTATCTCGCCCAGGTCGGCGTCGGCAGACGGCCCCGGCTGCGGGTGTTCGGCGCCGACTGGCCGACCCCGGACGGCACCGCGATCCGCGACTACCTGCATGTGATGGACACCGTGGAGGCGCACCGGGTCGCCCTCGACCGGCTGGCCGACAGCTCCGGCATGACGGTGTTCAACCTCGGCCGGGGGCAAGGGAGTTCGGTCCTCGACGTGCTCGCCGCCTTCGAGCGGGCGAGCGGACGCACGATCCCCCACGAGATCACGGAGCGCCGCGCGGGCGACGTGGCCGCGCTCGTGGCGGACGCGGGCGCGGTGGCGCGCGCCTGGGGCTGGCGCCCCACCCGGGACCTGGCCGACATGTGCCGGGACGCCTGGCGTTTCCAGCAGCTCAATCCCGACGGCCTCCAGGGCGAGCCCCGGCGGCCGGGCACCACCAAGCAGTACGAAGGAGCGGGACCATGCGGATGACGGTCATCGGCACGGGATACGTCGGCACGGTGCACGCGGCGTGCATGGCGGACATCGGGCACGAGGTGCTCGGCATCGACATCGACGCCGAGCGGGTCGCGTCCCTGGCGGCGGGCCGTGCCCCGCTGCACGAAGAAGGCCTCGACCCGCTGCTCGCGCGCGGCGTCGCGTCCGGACGGCTGCGATTCTCCACCTCGCTCACCGAGGCGGCACGCTTCGCCGACCTGCACTTCGTGTGCGTGGGCACTCCGCAGCGCCGCGACGGCGAGGGCTGCGACCTGCGCTTCGTCGACGCCGTGATCGAGGAGCTCGGGCCGCCGCTGCGGCAGGGCGCCCTGGTCGTCGGCAAGTCGACGGTGCCGGTCGGCACGGCCGCCCGGCTGCAGCGCCGGCTCACGGAGCTCGCGCCGGGCACGGAGGTGGCCTGGAACCCGGAGTTCCTCCGGGAGGGCGCCGCGGTGGCCGACACGATGCGTCCCGAGCGACTGGTGCTCGGCACGTCCTCGGCGTGGGCGGACGAGGTGCTGCGCGAGGTGTACGCGCCGATGCTGCGGGCCGGGGTGCCGGTGTTCTCCGCGGACACGGCCACGGCCGAGCTGGTCAAGGTCGCCTCGAACGCCTTCCTCGCCACGAAGATCTCCTTCGTCAACGCGATGGCCGAGGTGTGCGACGCGGCCGGCGCCGATGTGACCGTACTGGCCCGCGCGATGGGCGCGGACACCCGGATCGGGCCGCGCTTCCTGGAGCCGGGCCTCGGCTTCGGCGGCAGCTGCTTCCCCAAGGACATCCGCGCGTTCGCGACCCGGGCCGAGGAGATCGGTGCCGGTCCCGCCGTCGCGTTCCTGCACGAGGTCGACCGGATCAACACCCGGCAGCGCACCCGCACCGTGGACCGGGCCCGGGCGCTGCTGGGCGGCGACTTCACCGGCCGCCGGATAGGCGTCCTCGGTGCCGCGTTCAAGCCCGGCAGCGACGACGTACGCGACTCGCCGGCCCTCACCGTCGCGGCGGCCGCCGCGGCCGAGGGCGCGACGGTGCGCGTCCACGACCCGCAGGCCCTCGACAACGCCCGTACCGTGCGCCCCGAGCTGACGTACGCGCTGGACGTGCCGAAGGCCTGCGAGGGCGCGGACCTGGTACTGCATCTGACGCAGTGGCCGGAGTACCGCGCCCTGTCCCCCGCGGCTCTGGCCGCGGTCGTCCGCACCCCGCTGATCCTCGACGCCCGCAACTGCCTGGACGGGCGGGCGTGGGGTGCGGGCGGCTGGACGTACCACGCACTCGGCCGTCCGGCACCGGCCACCGGAGGTGTGTCATGAAAGTGGTGGTCACGGGAGGCGGCGGTTTCCTCGGCTCCCATCTGTGCGAGGCCCTGCTGTACCGGGGCGACACCGTGTGGTGCCTGGACAACTTCTGCACGGGCGCCCCGAAGAACGTCACGCATCTGCTGCCCGAGCCGCGCTTCCGGCTCGTGTCCTGCGACGTGACCGAGCCGTTCGACGTGCCGGGCCCCGTGCACGCGGTGGCCCACCTGGCGAGCCCCGCCTCGCCGCCCGACTATCACCGGCTGCCCCTCGAGACGCTGTCGGTGGGCAGCCGGGGCACGGAGAACGCGCTGCGGTTCGCGCTGCGCCGCGGCGCCCGGTTCCTGCTGGCGTCGACGAGCGAGGCGTACGGCGACCCGGAGGTGCACCCGCAGCCGGAGGACTACTGGGGCCATGTGAACCCGGTGGGCCCGCGCAGCGTGTACGACGAGGCGAAGCGATACGCGGAGGCGCTGACGACGGCCTACCGCCGCTCGCTCGGCGCCAACACGGGCATCGTGCGGATCTTCAACACGTACGGTCCGCGGATGCGCCCGCACGACGGCCGCGTCGTCTCCACGTTCCTGCGACAGGCCCTCGCCGAACGGCCCCTCACCGTTTTCGGGGACGGCTCCCAGACCCGTAGCTTCTGTTACGTGGACGATCTCGTACGCGGTCTGACCGCGATGCTCGACAGCTGTTCCGAGGGCCCGGTGAACCTGGGCAACCCGGGTGAGTTCACGGTGCGGGAGCTGGCCGATCTGGTGCTGAAGGTGACGGGTTCGCCGTCGTCTGTCGAGTACCGGCCGCTGCCCGTGGACGATCCGTGCCGGCGCCGCCCCGTCATCGACCGGGCACGCGCTGAGCTCGGCTGGAGCCCGACGGTCCCGCTGGAGGAAGGACTGCGCCGCACCGTGGCGTGGTCCAGGTCCCGCGCGGCGGACCGGCCGGCGACCGCCGACCCGGACCGCAAGCCTGTGCAGGTGTGATGAAGATGCGTGGCGTGGTCATTGCCCTGGTGCTGGGCCTGGCCCTCCTGGCAGTGGGCTGTGTCGCCACACCGCACTACGTGCCTCCGACGCACACCTACTACCTGTCCCCGGACGGCGACGACGACGCCGCGGGCACATCACCGGACACGGCGTGGCGCACCCCGGCACGCGCAGATCACGTCGGGCTCGTCCCCGGCGACCGGCTGCTGTTGAAGGGCGGCGCGCACTTCCACGGCGCGCTCACCGTAGGTCCGCGCGAGGCCGGGGATCCCGGCCGACCTGTCGTCATCGGCTCCTACGGCACCGGGCGTGCCACGCTCTCCTCGTCCGACGCACCCGCCGTGTCGGTACGCAACACGGGAGGTCTCGAGATACGGGGCCTGATATTGCGCGGCTCGGGCTCAGCCCGGAAACACGACCCCGGGATACTGCTGTACAGCGACCTGCGGAACGGCGACCGGCCTTCGGGCATCCGCATCCGGGACGTCGACGTGGCAGGGTTCCGCATCGGCGTCGCCATCGGCGCGTCGTCGCACGGAGTGGGCTTCAGCGAGGTGACCGTCGACCGTACTCTGCTGCACAGCAACAAGGATGCTGGGTTCTTGTCCTACGGGCCCGACTTCAAGCCTCAGGCGGCGGCCTACGCGCACAGGGGGCTGACGCTCACAGATGTGGCTGCCTACGACAACACAGGCGATCCCAGAGCCCACGACCGGCACACGGGCGACGGCATCGTCGTGGGTGCCGTGCGCGGTGCGACGCTGCGCCACGTCGAGGCCCACGACAACGGAGGGCGTGCGGCCGACGACGCCCCGGAGGGGCCTGCCGGTGTCTGGGCGTACGACTCGACGCAGGTCGTCGTCGAGCACAGCGCCGCCTACCGCAACCACACCGGCTCGAGCGTGGACGGGGCCGGCTTCGGCCTCGACTCAAACGTGTCCGACTCCGCACTTCGCCGGAACCTGGCCTTCGGCAACGACGGTCCGGGCTTCTACACCTATCAGCGCTGGGAGAACGGCGGCCACACCCGGAACACCATCAGCGACAACATCAGCGCCGACGACGGCCGCGGGTTGCCGCAGCTCGGTTCGATCGCCGTGTACGGCATCGACCTCAGGGAATTGGCTGTCGTCCGTAACACCGTGCTCGTGTCGCGTGCCCCGAAGGGGCCCGGACCCGCACTGCGGATCCAGCCTGGCGAGCACGGTGTCCAGATCCGCGACAACCTGTTCGTCACAGCCGGCGCGCCGATCGTGATGGGCGATGCGGACCTGAAGCCCGCGAACGTCGTACTGCAGGGCAACGCCTACCGCGCAGCACACGGCACCTGGCAGGTCCGCTGGGGCGAGCACACGTACGACTCCCTGGCCTCCTGGCGCGCCGCCGACGGCCAGGAGAGCGTCGAAGGACACCCCACCGGACTCACCGTCGACCCGTGCCTGAAGGGCGGCCCCCTCCCCCGGATCCGGTCCGTCGCGGACGCCGACCTGGCGACACCGACCTGCACCTCGCTCGCCGGAGAAGGCCTCGCGCTGCCGCTGCCCGCGGGGGCCCCGCAGCCCGGCGACGCCGACTACTTCGGGCGCACGCCGAGCGGAGGACCGCAGGTGGGAGCGGTCGTACCGCGCTGAGATGCAGGCCGCGCGGGCCCGTGCCTACGATCGAATCGGAGCGAGGCCCAGGATCGACTGCGTGAACGCAACCCGGTGTCCCCGACGCGGGGAGGCGTGTATCCAGTGCTGCGAGCTCATCGGCTGATGGCCTTCTACACCGCCTTCGCGGTGGCCGCCACCATCGTGTACCTGACCGTTCCGGCCGCGTACACGCCGGTGTGGGCGGCGATCGGCCTCTCCTCCGCCGGCGCGGTCCTCCTCGGGGTCCGCATGCACCGTCCCGCGCACCGCTGGCCCTGGTACGTGCTCGCGGGGGCGCTCCTCACGTTCACCGCCGGCGACACGTACTACAGCGTCCTCGTCCAGTACCTCGACGCGACCGTGCCCTTCCCGTCCCCCTCGGACGCCTTCTACCTGCTGACGTATCCGTTGCTCGCGCTCGGCCTGTACGGGCTGGCGCGCTACCGGTGGGCGGGGCACGATCTGCCCGCGCTGCTCGACGCGTTGCTGCTCACGGCGGGGCTCGCGCTGCCGGTGTGGGTGTTCCTCGTCCAGCCGCTGACGCGGACCGAGAACATGACCTGGGTGCAGCGCGCGGTGAGTCTCGCGTATCCGCTGGGCGATGTGCTCGTGCTCCTCCTGCTCGCGCGTCTGGTCGCCGCGGGGCCGGGGGCGCGGGGCAACCGGTCGCTGCAACTGCTCCTCGTCGGGACGCTGGCGCTGCTCGGCGTCGACGTCACGTACGGCATCCTGCGGCTGAACGGCGCCTGGGAGGCGGGCACGGCGCTCGACGTGGGCTGGATCGTGTTCCACGCCGCGTGGGCGCTCGCCGCGCTGCACCCGTCGATGGCCGAGCTGACGGCGCTGCGCCCGCGCGAGCCGTCGCTGCTGCCGGCCCGGCCGCGCCTGGTGATGCTGGGGCTCGCGACGCTCAGCGCTCCCGTGGTCCTGCTGCACGAGGCGCTGTCCGGGGGGACGCGGGACGGCGCGGCGATCGCGGCGTTCAGCGGCCTGATGTTCCTGCTCGTGCTGCTGCGGCTCGGCGGCATGGTCGTGGCGCACCGGACGGCGGTGGCGCGCGAGCAGACGCTGCGGACGGCGACGGCGGCACTGGTGGCGGCGCAGCGCCCGCAGGACATCGAAGCGGCCTGCGACCGTGCGGTGAGCACGCTGTTCGGGCCGGACGCCGCGCACGCCTCGGCGCTCGTGCCGGCGGTGCCGGACGCCGGTCCCGACTCCTGGCCCGCGGCGACCCGCGTCGTGTCCGTGGCGGATCTCGGCCCCGCGGCCGCCGCCCGGCTGCGGGGCCTGGACACCGCGCTGGCCTGTCCGATGGTGCCGCCGGACCGGCCGCCCGGCGGTGATCTGCCGGGCCTGCTGGTCGCGGCGGGGCCCCTCAAGCGGCTCACCGAGATCCGGGGGCCGCTGGAGAGCCTCGCCGCGCACGCGGGGCTCGCGATGGAGCGGATCGGCCTGCGCGAGGAGATCAGCCGCAGGGAGAGCGAGGCGTACTTCCGGACGCTGGTGAGCAACGCGTCGGACGTGATCCTCATCGTCGACGACGACAACACGGTCCGGTACGCGAGCCCGTCGGCGCGGGCCGTGTTCGGCGGGACGGAGCCGACCGGCTCCGTGCTGCCCGACCTGGTGGGCCGGCGCGACCGGGAGCGGGCGCGGCAGGCGCTGGACGCGCTGCGGGCCGAGGGGGCGCCGGAGACGCACGACCACTGGTGGGTGACCCGGGACAGCGGGCGCACCGAGGTCGAGGTGCGGTGCAGCGACCTGCGCGGCGATCCGACGGTGGCGGGCATCGTCGTGACGCTGCGCGACGTGACGGAGCAGCGTCAGCTGGAGCAGGAGCTGACACAGCGTGCCTTCCACGACGCGCTGACGGGTCTGCCGAACCGCACGCTGCTGCTGGAGCGGGTGGAGCGCGCGCTGCTGCGCGGCCGTCGCGAACCGGCGCTGACCTGCCTGCTCTTCATCGACCTCGACGACTTCAAGATGGTCAACGACACGCTCGGGCATCCGGCGGGCGATCTGCTCCTGATGGCGGTCGGCGAGCGGCTGTCGGGCACGCTGCGGCGCACGGACACGGCGGCCCGGCTGGGCGGCGACGAGTTCGCGGTGCTGATGGAGGACGCCCGTGAGCCGGTCGACGCGGAGCTGCTCGCGGCCCAGATCCTGCAGACGCTCAGCCGTCCGGTACGGCTCCTGGAGGACTCGGTGAGCGTGTCCGCGAGCGTCGGCGTGGCGACGGCCCTGGACAGTGCGAACGCGGACGAGCTGCTGCAGCACGCCGACCTGGCGCTGTACGCGGCCAAGGCGGCGGGCAAGCGGCAGTGGCGCCGTTTCCGGCCGCCGCTGCACGACCGTGTGGTGCGCCGGCACGAGTTGCAGGAGCGGATGGACGCGATCGTCGGCAACGGCGGGTTCGCGCTGCGCTACCAGCCGGTGGTGGACCTGGCGACGGAGGAGGTGGTCGGATTCGAGGCGCTGTTGCGCTGGCCGGATGATCCGCGCGGCACGGTGCCCACGGAGCAGTTCGTCGCCCTGGCCGAGGAGACCGGGCAGATCGCTTCGCTGGGCGCGTGGGTGCTGCGCAACGCGGCGGCGGGCGCGGCCCGCTTGCAGGCGACGACCTCGGGGCCGGCCCCGTACATCAGCGTGAACGTGTCGGCGCGGCAGTTCCGCGAGGCGGACTTCGTGGATCAGGTGCGGGCGGCGCTCGACACGCCGGGGTTGCGGCCCGGGTCGCTCCAACTGGAGCTGACGGAGACCGTGTTGATGCGGCGGGACAAGCAGATCGACGCGGTGGTCCAGCGGGTGAAGGACCTCGGGGTGCGGATCGCGGTGGACGACTTCGGCACCGGCTTCTCGGGGCTGCGCTATCTGCGGGAGTTCCCCGTCGACGTCCTGAAGATCGACAAGTCCTATGTCGACGACATCACCGTGGACACGCGGCAGTTCGCCCTGGTGGAGGGCATCGTACGGATCGCGCGCACGCTCGGTCTCGACGTCATCGCGGAAGGCATCGAGACGCCGGAGCAGTGGGCGCTGCTGACCTCCATGGACTGCCGGTTCGGGCAGGGCTTCCTCTTCGCTCGGCCGCTGGTGCCGGATCAGGCCGCCGCGCTGCTCGACGGCCCGGCGCCTGGGCGCCGGCCCTGAGCCGCCGGGGCGGGGCCGGACAGCGCCAGGGCGGTGCCGACGAGCGCGAGATGGGCGGCGGCGCTCGGGGCGTTGCCGAGGGGGCTGCCGGTGCCGGGGTCCCAGCGTTCGGCGAACAGGCCCACGTCGTTGCGGGCGGCCAGGATCCGCTCGAACGAGGCCAGCGCCGCGGTCCGGTGTCCGGCGCCGGCGAGGACTCGGACCCGCAGCAGTCCGTCGGTGACGGTGGGGGCGGGGTCGTCGTGCGCGGTGGCGAGGGCGCGGCGCACCCGGGGGTCGGCGGCGGGCAGCAGTCCGGCCTCGGGCATCGACAGGGCGGTCCGGGGCGGCAGCAGGGGTGCCTCGACGAGGCGGCGCCGGATCGTGTCGCGCAGGACGGCGCTGCCCGCGTCGGTGCCGCGGCCGAGCCGGCCCGCGATGCGCAGGCCCCGGTCGAGGGCCACCCACGTCATGAGGTCGGCGGGGCCCGGCGGGGGCGCGGCGGTCCACAGGAGTCCGGCGTGCCGGGTCAGCTCGGCCGCGAGCCGCCCGGAGTCGAGGCCGCCGGTCAGGCCCGCGCACAGGGCGAGGTGCAGGGCGTCGAGGACCTCGCCGTGCGCGGCCGTGCGCAGCGCGCCGGCGGGGTCGGTGCCGAAGCGGACGGGGCGCTCCGGCGGGCGCCCGGGGAACCAGGGCGCGGCGACGCTGCGCAGTCGGCGCTCTCCCGCGGGCCCGTAGACGTCCTGGAGCGCGGCGGGGTCGCCCGCGGTGGTGCGCAGGAGCCAGTCGACGCGGTGGGCGGCCTCGGCGCGCAGGCCGCAGCGGATCAGGGTGGCGAGGTCGGGGCGCAGGCCGTCGAGGCGGCAGACGCGGCCGTCGCCGTCGTGGGCGCCGTCGGGGCCGTGCGGCAGGGAGGTGGTGGGGGCGGCGAGGACGGCGCCGGTGGGGGCGTGGGTGAGCGCCTTCCAGGTGATCAGGGAGCGCAGGACGGCGGGGCGCCAGGGGCCGTCGTAGGCGCAGTGGGCGGCCCAGCGGCGCCAGAAGGCGAGGGTCTCCTTGAGCTGGGTGCGGGCGGGCACGGCGAGCTCGGGCGGGGGTTCGGTCAGGTGCGAGGGCGCCCAGACGAGGGTGACGGCGCAGCGCTGGCCCGGTGCGAGGGCTGCGTCGAAGCCGAGGGCGGCGCCGTCCGGGTCGGGGGTCTCGCGGACGGGGCCGTCGGCGCGGACCCAGACGGCGTCGGGTCCGGCGAGGGCGACGGTGCAGGGGTCCTGGCGCAGCATCCAGGGGACGACGCGTCCTTGGTGGAAGCGGAGCCGCAGCAGTCCGTGCACGGGCACGGTGCCGGTGAGTCCTTCGACGCAGCGGACGAGGCAGGGGCGGGTGGCGCGCGGGGGCATGAAGTCGGTGATCCGGACGGCGCCGTCGGGGGTCCGCCAGACCGTGTCGAGGACGAGGGTGTCGGGCCGGTAGGCGCGCTCCGCGCGGGCGCGGGGGTCGGCGGGAGCCAGCCGCCACACGCCGTGGTCCGGGGTGCCGAGGAGCGCGGCGCAGGCGGCGGGCGAGTCGAAGCGGGGCAGGCAGAGCCAGTCGACGGACCCGTCGCCGCCGACCAGCGCGGCGGTCTCCAGGTCCCCGAGGAGGGCGTGGTCCGCGATCTGGAGGTCCATGATCGGAACTACGCCGTCGTACACGAGCCGCACTTCCAGGATAGGCTCATATGTCCGTATTGCGACCCCCTTGCGGGACGCGATCCACGGCCCGCAAGAAGCACGACCGACGACGGACTGGATCTGCCGATGCGCGCTCGTCACCTCACGGCGGCCACCACGGCCGCCCTCGCCCTGGCCGCTCTCACCGTCCCGGCCGCCACGGCCTCGACGCGGGCCGCGCCCGCCGCCGACCTCCCGCGCTGCGCCGAGAAGGACCTGACGCTGCGGGCCGACCCGTCCGACGACGACGGTGACGTGCTCAAGCTCCGGCTGCGCAACGATTCGGGCAAGCCCTGCCTGGTCGACCGCGTCCCCACGGTCACGTACGGGGATCTCGACGGGGCGGCGCTGCCGCTGCCCGCCGTGCCGCACGCGGGACGCACGCTCGCCGCGCACGCCACCGTGTACGCGGAGGTCCGCTCGGTGTCCGACTCGGACGACGCCGAGCAGGAGGTGCGGACGGTCATGTACGTGACGGTGACCGCCGTACCGGAGCACGACGGCAGCCGCTTCCAGGCGCTGACGCTCGGGGCGCCGGCCGGGGTGCGGGTCTGGGAGCCGGTGACGACCCTGTGGCAGTCGTCGGCGAAGCAGGCGGCGAAGGTGCTCTACGAACAGACGACGGGCCGGAGTCAGTTCGAAGCCTGACTCCGGCCCGCTCGCCGTCACCCCCCGCCGTGCGGTCAGTGGTCACGCCCCGTGAGCCACACGACCAGGCCGAGGGCGGCGAGCCCCGCGCCGAGGGCCGTGATGCCGGTCCAGCCGGCCGCCGCCCAGACGACCGCGGCGAGAGCCGAGCCGGTCGCGCCGCCGAAGAAGAAGGACGTGGAGAAGGCCGAGTTGACGCGGCTGCGGGCCTCGGGGCGCAGTCCGTAGATGACGGTCTGGCTGCTGTTGAGGACGGCCTGCTGGCCGATGTTCAGGGCGATGACGCCGACGACGAGCCAGATCAGGGAGTGGGCGCCGAAGTACAGGGCCGGCCAGCCGAGCAGCAGCAGGGCGACGGCGGTGCCGGTGACCAGGGAGACCTTGCCGCGGTCGGCGAGCCGCGCCGCGAAGGTCATGGTGAGCACGCCCACGGCCCCGATCAGTCCGAACAGTCCGATCGCGGGCGCCGACCAGTGGTACGGGGCACCGCTGAGCAGGAAGGTGATGGCGGCGAGCTGGACGCTGTACGAGGCGAAGGACAGGCCGCCGAGCAGGGCCCGCCGGCGCAGCACCGGCTCCTCGCGCAGCAGGGCGAGGGTGGAGCGGAGCAGGGCCGGGTAGCGCAGGTCGGTGCTGTCGAACAGGCGCGGCACGTACCGGTGCAGGACGACGGCCATGGCGGCCATGAGCACGGCGAGCACCCAGTACGCGGTGCGCCAGCCGCCGAGGCCGGAGAGGCCGCCGGCCGCGGTGCGGGCCAGCAGGCCGCCCAGCAGCACGCCTGACATCACGGTGGCGACGGCCCGGCCGCGGGTCTCCGCGGTGGCGAGGGCGGCGGCGTGGGCTACGAGGACCTGGGCGCCGACCGAGGTCAGGGCCGTCAGGATCGTGCTGGCGAGGAGCACGGGGCCGCTGGGGGCGAGCGCGGAGACGGTGAGGAAGAGGGCGGTCGCCGAGAAGAGCGTGACCGCGAGGCGCCGCCGGTCGAGCACGTCGCCGAGCGGGATGATCAGCATCAGACCGAGCGCGTACCCCGCCTGCGCGGCGGTGACGACGAGGCCGGTGAGCACGCTGCCGAGGCCCAGGTCGCGGGAGATGAGATCGAGCAGGGGCTGCGCGACGTAGTTCCCGGCGCAGGACAGGCCGGTGGCGACGGCCATGAGGAGGAGCAGGCTGCGGCGCGGTCCGGCGTGCGTCCTCTGGGGCTCGGTCGTACCGGCGGCACCGGCGGCGCTTGCGGGGCGAAGCTCTGTCTGTGTCATGTCAGGAAGACTGCTCCTCCCCCCACCTATGAGTCCAACACATCCTTGTCATCCGAACGATCGCGGATCACGATGGATCCATGGAGCTGCAGCAGTTGCGCTATGTCGTCGCCGTCGCCGAGACCGGCGGGTTCACCCGGGCCGCCGAGCGGTGCCTGGTGGTGCAGTCGGCGCTGAGCCATCAGATCGCCAAGCTGGAGAAGGAGTTGGGCGCGCGGCTTTTCGAGCGGACCAGCCGCCGGGTGCGGCTGACCGCCGCGGGCGAGGCCTTCCTTCCGGCCGCCCGGCAGGCCCTGGAGGCGGCGGAGCGTGCGCGCGCCGAGGTGGCCGCGGCCACCGGCGAGATCCGGGGCCGGCTCTCCGTCGGCGCGATCTCGACGGTCACGGCGCTGGACGTGCCGGATCTGATGCGCACCTTCCACGACCGCTATCCGCAGGTCAGGCTGAAGCTGATCGACGGCATGAGCGAGTCGCTGGTGGACACGGTGCGCGAGGGCGGCCTGGACCTCGCGATCCTCGGTGTGCCGCCCTCGTTCCGTACGGACCGGCCCGGGCTCGGCAGCCGGACCCTGGCCGTCGACCACCACGTGGCGGTGATGGCGCCCGGGCATCCGCTGGCCCGGACCCGGCGCGGGACCGTGCTGCCGCTGGAGCGCCTGGCGGACGAGGCGTTCGTGGACTTCCCCGCGGGCAGTGCGGCCCGGGCGCAGACCGACGAGGCGTTCCAGGCGGCCGGGCTGCACCGCGAAGTGGCGTTCGAGGCCCGCTTCCTGGGCTTCCTCGCCGACCTGGTGCGCGGCGGGCTCGGCATCTCGCTGCTGCCGTCCCGGCTGGTCCCGCGTCTGCCGGGGCTCACGGCGGTGCCGGTGCGCGGCGGACCGGTGCGCGAGGAGCGGCTGGTGTGGAACGAGGCGCGCCGCTCCCCCGCCGCGGCCGCGTTCCTGGACATGGTGCCCGCGCCGGAGTGACCGCGCGGCCCCGACTTCCGTGCTCACGGGCCGCGTTCCTCCGCGATGAGCTCCTTCACCGGGCCCGATGCCGATAGCGTGGGAAAGGATCGGTCCCGTCGTCGCCCGCACGGAGTGTGCCCCCGCATGAACCGCAGTTCCGGTCCCCGTACCCCGGGAGACCTGCCCGCCGAGGCCACCAGTTTCGTCGGCCGGCGGCGCGAACTGGCGCAGGTGTCCGAGCTGTTGACCCGGGCCCGGCTCGTGACGCTCACCGGCCCCGGCGGCGTGGGCAAGACCCGTACGGCGGTCCGCGCGGCGCACGAGGCGCGGGACACGTTCTCGTCCGGCGTACAGATGGTCGAACTGTCCGCGCTGCGCGACCCGAAGCTGCTCGCCAACACGGTGGCCGCCGCGCTCGACCTGCCCGAGCAGACGGCGCGGCCCGCGCTCGAGGTGGTCGCCGACCACTTGGAGGACCGCGAGCTGTTGCTGCTGCTCGACACCTGCGAGCACCTGGTCGACGCGTGCGCGGTGCTCTGCGACGAACTGCTGCGCGCCGCGCCCCGGCTGCGCATCGTGGCCACCAGCCGGCAGCCCCTCGACGTGCCGGGCGAGCACGTCCTCGCGATCGGCCCGCTGGGCGTGCCCGAGGTCGCCGCGCCGGGCGACGGGGAGGAGTGCGACGCGGTGCGCCTGTTCGCGGACCGCGCCTCGGCCGCCGTGGCCGGGTTCACGGTGGGCGACGACAACCGCTCCGACGTGCTCGCCCTGTGCCGCCGGCTCGACGGCATCCCGCTGGCCATCGAGCTCGCCGTGTCGCGGCTGCGGGCGGTGTCCCTGGACGAGATGCTCACCCGGCTCGACGACCGGTTCCGGCTGCTGACGGGCGGGCGCCGCACGTCCGTGCCGCGCCACCAGACCCTGCGCACGGCGATCGGCTGGAGCCACGACCTGTCGACCGAGCCGGAGCGGCTGCTGTGGGCCCGGCTGTCCGTGTTCGCGGGCGAACTGAGCCTGGAGGCGGCCGAGTCGGTGTGCGCCGACGACCGGTCGCTGCCGGTGGACGACGTCCTCACCGCGCTCATCGCCCTGGTCGAGAAATCGGTCGTCGTCCGCGTCGAGACCCCCGAGGGCACCCGGTACCGGATGCTCGACACGATCCGCGAGTACGGCCTCGAACGACTCGCCGCGTCGGGCGACGAGGAACGCACCCGCTGCCGGCACCTCGCGTACTTCCTGGACGTGGCACGCGCCTTCGACCAGGAGTGGACCGGGGACTCGCAGATCCCGCTGCTGCGCGCCCTGGTCCGCGACCGGGCCAACGTCAGGGTCGCGCTCGAGTACTGCGTGACGACGCCCCGGCTGCACGGCCGGGGTCTGGAGATGGCGACGGCCCTGTGGGGCTACTGGCACGCCACGGGCCTGCTCACCGAGGGCCGGTACTGGCTGCGGCGCACCCTGGACGGCTGCCGCGACGAGACCCCGACCCGGGTCAAGGCGCTCTGGCTGACCAGCTGGTACATGGACATCCAGGGCGAGCGCGGCGGCAACGAGGAGCTGCTCGCCGAGGCCGAGCGGATCGCGGCCCGCATCGAGGACCGGACCGGCGCCGCGTGGACGCTCGCCTTCCAGGCGCACCGCCGGTACTTCCTGGGCCGCATGGAAGGCTGCGCCGCGGACTTCGAGGAGGCCCGCACCCGGATGACGGCCCTCGGCGACGACACGGGCCTGCGCATGCTCGGCTTCTACGGCGGCCTCATGCTGATCCTCTCTGGCGAGCACCAGCGGGGCATCGACTGGTGCGACGACTCGCTGGCCCGGGGCGCCGCGCAGCCCGCGGAGCAGTGGGCGCGCAGCTGGGCGCTGTGGGTCAAGAGCGTCGGGCTGTGGCTCAGGGGCGAGCACGAGGCGGCGGTGGAGTGCGCGCGGGACGGGCTGCGCGCGAAAGCCGCGCTGCACGACCTGATGGGGCTCGCGCACTTCTTCGAGGGACTCGCCTGGCACGCGGCGCGGCTGCGGCACTTCGAGCGGGTGGCCCTGCTCCAGGGCGCGGCGGACGCGCTGTGGCGCAGGGCCGCGAAGGAGGCCCGGTTCGGCATTCCCGTCCTGCACGAACTGCACGCGGACGCGGCGGGCCCGGCCCGGGCGGCGCTGGGCGCGGACGGCTATCACGACGCGTTCACCGAGGGCGCCGGTCTGCCGCTCGACACGGTGGTGGACCTGGCGCTGGACGACGAGTCGGCGGCGCCGGACGTGCCGGTGCAGCGCGCGGGCCCGGCGGACGGGCTGACGCCGCGCGAGCGGCAGGTCGCGGCGCTGGTCAGCGAGGGTCTGACGAACCGTGAGATCGCGGCGCGGCTCGTCGTGTCGAAGCGGACCGTCGACTCGCACGTCGAGCACATCCTGACCAAGCTCGGCTTCACCTCCCGCTCCCAGATCGCCGCCCTGCACACCGGCGCGGGCTCCAGTGCGAACTCCGATGCGAGCGAGGCAGCGCCGGCGCGGACCACCGCGCCCCGCACCACCACGCCGCGCACCCCGTCGGCCGCGCCGAAGGCCTGACGCTCACACGGAACCGCGCGACGCCCCCGCAGCCACCGGCCCGCGGGTGGTCGTGCCGCACGGCGCAGGAGCAAGGCTGCAACGGCAGCGAAGGACGCCGAGGCGGCCGCGCCGCCCACCAGCCGTGCCGCGCACCCCCGTCCACCTCACCGAAGGCCTGACGCTCAAGCGGAGCCGTGCGACACCTCCGCCGCCCCCGCGGCCGCCGGCACCGGCGATCGCGCCTCACGGCGCAGGAGGAGCGCGGCGACGGCGGCGATGAACGCCGAGGCGGCGGCGACGTACCAGCCGTGGCGGAAGGCGTCGAGCGCGGCCGAGGCGGTGGCGGGCTGTCCGAGGAGGCTCACGGTGACCGCGACGCCGAGGACGGAACCGGTCTGCCGGGCCATGGTGGTGACGGCGGATCCGGTCGCGAAGCGGTCCGGCGGGAGCGCCGCGGCGGCCGCGCCGACCAGGGTCGGCAGGGCGAGTCCGACGCCGACTCCGGTGACGAGCATGCCGGGCAGCAGTCCGGTGGCGTAGTGCGGGACCGGGTCGGCGCTCAGCGCCCACCACACGAGACCCAGCCCGAGCAGCACACAGCCGAGCGCGGCGGTGCGGCCCGCGCCGATCCGGCGCACGAGGGGGCCCGAACCGAGGGCGAGGACGGGCACGACGAGCGGGCCGGGGGCGATCGCGAGGCCGGTGCGGATCGCCGAGTACCCCCACACCTGGCGGCACCACAGGACGGACGTGAGCAGCAGGCCCGCGAACGCCACGGTGAACAGCAGGGCGGCGCAGGTCGCGACCGAGAACGCGGGGATGCGGAGCAGCGGCAGTTCGACGACCGGCGCGGGATGGCGGGCCGAGCGCCACCAGAACGCGCCGCCGAGCAGCACGGCGGCCGCGAGGGCGCCGAGCGTGCGGCCCGAACTCCAGCCCCAGGCATCCGACTTGACGAGACCGAGGGCGAGGACGCCGATCGCGCCCGTCAGCAGGACGGCGCCGGTCAGGTCGGGCAGGGGGCCACCGCGGTCGGGCCGGTCCGCGGGCAGCAGTCGCGCGCCGAGCAGCAGCCCGGCCACCCCGACGGGGACGTTCACCAGGAAGACCCAGCGCCAGTCGAGTTCGACCAGCAGGCCTCCGGCGACGGGCCCGAGTCCGGCGGCGATGCCGCCGATCGCCGCCCAGCCGCGCACGGCCCGGGTGCGCCGCTCGGCGGGCGTGGCGACGAGCAGCAGCGCGAGGGAGGTCGGCATGAGGGCGGCGGCGCCCGCAGCCTGGAGGGCGCGCGCGGCGCTCAGCCAGCCGACGCCCGGGGCGAGGGCGCACAGCGTGGACGCGAGGGTGAACACGGCGAGCCCGAGCAGGAATCCGCGCCGGTGGCCGAACCGGTCGGCGAGGCGCCCGGCAGGCACGAGCAGGGCGGCGAACACGATCGCGTACGCGTTGAGGACCCAGGACAGGGAGGCGAGCGAGGCGCCGTCGAAGGAGGCGCCGAGCGCGGGCACGGCGACGTTGACGACGAAGAGGTCCAGGTTCACGACGAAGACGCCGACGGAGACGATCCACGCGGTGGCGCGCGCCGACGGTCCGGCCGGGACAAGTGGGTTTGATATTCCAACGGACATGGCCGTGAAGGTAGCGGTCGCAAGCACGCCCTGACAACCACGGCTTGAAATCGATCACGGGTTTGGCCGGAGCGATCAAGATCATCGAGACTGCGCCCCATGCGATACGGCGTGAATCTCCTCAACTTCGGCTCCGGCACGACCCCCGAGAGCCTCGTCCGGCAGGCGACGGACGCGCGTGACCTCGGCTTCACCTTCGCGATGATCTCGGACCACATCGCGGTGACCCCGGACGTGCACGCGGTCTACCCGGCCCCCTTCTACGACCAGTTCGTCCTCGCGGCCCATCTCGCGGGCCGGGTGCCCGGCCTGACGCTCGGCACGACCATCACCGTGATCCCCTATCGGCATCCGCTGCAGACCGCGCGGCTCGCCGCCAACATCGACCAGCTGAACGAGGGCGGCTTCATCCTCGGCGCGGGCGTCGGCTGGTCGGCCGCCGAGTACGAGGTGCTCGGCGTGCCGTTCGCGGAGCGCGGGGCCATCACCGACGAGTACCTGACCGCGATCCGGGCCGCCTGGACCCAGGACCCGTGCAGCTTCGAGGGCCGCTACGTCTCGTTCGAGGGCGTCCGCACGGCGCCCGCCCCGGCCACCGCCCCGCACGTCCCGGTCTGGGTCGGCGGCGACTCCCCGGCGGCGCTGCGCCGGGCCGGGCGCCTGGGCGAGGCCTGGCATCCGTTCCGGCCCACGCGGGCCGCGCTGGAGCGACAGCTGCCGCGGGTCGCCGAGGAGGCCGAGCGGGCCGGGCGCCCGGCGCCGGAGTTCGCACCACGCATCCAGCTGATGGTCGCGGACGTGCCCGACACCGAGGACCGGCCGCTCGGCCACGGCAGCGTCGACCAGATCCGGGCCGACGTCGCGACCCTGGCCGAACTCGGCGCCCGGCACGTCCTGTTCGACACCTACCCCGGCGACCCCGCCCTCTGGCAGGGCCCGGACGAGGGCCGCCGGATCCTGGAGCTCCTCAAGGACAAGGTCCTGACGCCCGCCGGACTGTAGACACCGCCGGCCCGAGGGGGAGCGTCCGACACGGCGTAGCCGTCCCTACGCCGTTCGACGCAGCCCGGGCCATACACCTCACCAGGGCGGCATACGCCAGGATCGGCCACTCGTTCGACCAGGACGCACGGAAGACGCATCCCGGAGGACTCGGGCATATGCCAGAAGCACCACCGCATCGTGTATGGCCAAATCCCTTACGGGGTCCCGCGCCCTGTGCCAGAGTCTTAACCGGTCCTTCCGTCAGCCTCGGCCTTCTGTGCCTGCATCGGAGTTCGTCATGTCCCCCCATGTCTTCGCGGACCGCCCCGCCGGCCAGCCGCCGGAGCGTGGCACCGTCGACGCGCTGATCTCGCAGACACGCCGTCTGCTCGGTGACGTCGATGCCGTGCGCCGTGACGCCGTGGGCGACGCGGCCGACCCCGAGGCGCGCTGGCAGCGCGCACTCTACGAGCTGGCCGTGCACCAACTGAGCGATCTCGACCGGCACTTGGCGCAACTGCGCGAGGGTCCGGCCCTCGCGCGCGCCGACCGGCCCGCCCAGCGGGCCGCGGGCTCCCTGCTCAGCCGGGTCGGCAGCGCGGAATGGGATCTGCTGACCGACGAGGCCAGTTGGTCCGAGGAGCTCTTCCAGATCCTCGGCCGCGACCCGTCCGTGCCCGCCCTCACGCTCGACGAGCTGCCCTCCGTGGTGCACGCCGACGACCAGCCGAAGCTGACCTCGATGGTCACCGACTGCCTGATCGACGGGAAGCCGATCGACGGCGAGTTCCGTGTCGTGCGCCCGGACGGTTCCGTGCGCACGGTGCACATGATGGGCGAGCCGGTGCTCGACGCGGACGGCGCGACCGCGTCGATGTGGGCGGTCGTCCGGGACGTCAGCGAGCTGCGCCGCAGCCAGCGCACGGTGCGCGAGACCCGTGACTCCCTCCGGCGCCGCCGGCCCGTCGCACCGCCCGAGCCGCAGGAGGCCGCGCCACCCGCGTGGCGCGGCTCGCTCCAGGTCCCGCGCGCCTCCACCGGCGCACCCGGCGGACTCGACATCGCCGCGCTGCGCCTCCCCGCCGCGACCGGCGCGCCGTCGGGCGGCGACTGGTACGACGCGCTCGGACTGGCGGACGGCGCGACGCTGTTGAGCGTCGGCGATCTGCCCGGGCGCGGCGCCGCCGCCACCGCGGACGTCGCGATGCTGCTCGGCGCCGCCCGCGGCATGGCTCTGTGCGGTACCGACCCCGCCGGACTGCTGTCCGGGCTGAACCACCTCCTGGACACCCCCGCCCAGCCGCGGCTGGGCAGCGCACTGTGCTGCCGGTACGACCCGGTGGCCCGGGTGCTGACCTGGGCCTCGGCCGGTCACCCCGCCCCGCTGCTGTTCCGCGACGGCGCCGGGCGCGCCCTCACGTCACCGGCGGGCTCGCCACTGGGCGCCCCGGCCGGTACGGCGTACGGGCAGGCCGAGGAGACCCTGCGCGCCGGTGATCTGCTGCTGCTGCACACCGACGGACTGGTGCCACGCCGCGGGGCCACCGCGGCGGCGGGCCGGCTGCTCGCCCTCGCCCCGCGCCTCACCGCCGCCCGGGACCCGCAGGAGTGCCTGCGCATGGTCTCGGACGAGCTCGGCGGGGACGAGCGGGAGAACGACGGCTGCGTCCTCGTCGCCCGGGTCGGTTCCTGACCCTTGGGTTTCTGACTCTTGGGTTCCTGACCCTTGGGTTTCTGACTCTTGGGTTCCTGACCCTTGGGTTTCTGACTCTTGGGTTCCTGTGACGGCACCTGGGTACGTGACGGCACCTGGTGCCGGATCGCACCGGTGCCCGACTACGCCTGGAGCTTCTTCCCCGGGGTCCGGGGCAGCGCCAGCTGGATCTCCTCGCGCAGGTCCTCGATCTTCGGGTAGTCCGCGTAGTGCCCGGTCAGCCGGTACATCTCACGGAGCCGGTCCCAGGTGCGGTGCGAGGAGTTCGACCCCATCGAAGAGAGCGCCAGACGTGCGTAGCGGTCCGCCTGTTCGGGATCGTCCGCGATGAAGCAGGCCGAGGCCATGGACAGATGGTCGAAGATCTTCGAACGGTCGCGGCCGCCGGCCCGCAGGGCCAGGGCCTCCTGGGCGTGCCGCTGCGCGATGACGGCGGCACCGGGCTCGTGCTCGGCGAGGGTGCGGTACGCCAGGGCCTGCATCCCGTGCAGGTCCGCCTCGTCGAACATCTGCATCCAGCTCGGCGGCGGCACGTCGCCCTTGTCGGAGACGAAGAGATCCTCCGCCTGACCGAGGGTGCGGCGCATCGCCTGGCCCTTGCCCATGGACGCCTGGGCCCAGGCCTCGATGGTGAACAGCATCGCCTTGGTCCGCGGCAGCACCTCGTCGCCGGAGCCGGACTTGGCGAGCTTCATCAGGTCGAGCGCGTCGTCGGGCCGGCCCAGGTGCACCATCTGGCGTGCGGCTCTGGACAGGGCCTCACCGGCGCGCGGCCGGTCCCCGCCCTCGCGCGCGGCGTGCGCGGCGATGACGAAGTACTTCTGGGCCGTGGGCTCCAGGCCGACGTCGTGCGACATCCAGCCCGCGAGGACGGCGAGATTGGCGGCGACGCCCCACAGGCGCCGCTGCAGATGGTCGGGATGACGGTAGGAGAGCATCCCACCGACTTCGTTGAGCTGTCCCACCACCGCCTTGCGCTGGAGGCCGCCGCCCCGGGAGGCGTCCCAGGCCCGGAAGACCTCGACGGAGCGCTCCAGTTCCTCGATCTCCTGCGACCCGATGGGGGCGGCCTCGTAGCGGTCGAACCCAGCGGGGTCGGCGTGCAGGGGATCGGTGGTCCTGGGGGCGTCGGCCGCGAGGGCCGGGTCGGCGTGCAGCCAGTCGTGCATGGCGGTGCTGAGTGCGGAACCCGCGGCGAGCGCGGCACCCGCGCCCACCAAGCCGCGTCGGTTGAGCATGAGGTCCATTCCCGTGAATTCGGTGAGGACCGCAGCTGTCCGTTCGGGCGCCCACGGCACTCCGTCGGGCCCCTGTCGTTCCAGGCTCCCGCCGCCCTGCCGTTTCCCCACGCGCCCGTGCCGGACGAGACCGAGATCCTCGATGGTCACGACACGGCCGAGTCGCTCAGTGAACAGCGCCGCCAGCACCCGGGGCACCGGATCGCGCGGGATCTCTCCCGTGTCGATCCACCGCCTCACCCGCGAGGTGTCCGTCGCCAGCTGCGGGTGGCCCATGGCCGCCGCCTGCCGGTTGACGAGTCTCGCGAGTTCCCCCTTGGACCAGCCGGCCAGGCCGAACAGGTCGTTCAGGCGGGAGTTGGGTTGTCCGCTCACGTAAGCCCCCAGGTTCTCGGCTGCAATCGACAGTAGCCCTCTGTCAGTTGCAGAGCGACTATTCGCCAGGGTTCGCCAGGGTGCGCCAGCTGCCACGCTCGTAGCCCTCGGGTGTCAGGTAGGAATGCGCCACCCCGACCCGGTCACCGCAGGGCATTCCCCAGGGTGTTCCGAAGGGGCCGGGTGGGGCGGCGCGGCAACTCATCGGCACACGAAGGGATCTGTTTCGCCCATGTACGCAGCATCGTCCTCCGTGTCCGCCCCGCCCCGGCCGCTGCGCTCCGCCCGCCCGGCGGTGGCGGGCAGCGGCCCGTACCTCGACCCCGCGCGGCCCGCGGCCCCGACGCTCAACGGCATCGGCCGGCCGCGTCGCGCCCCGGGGGCGGGTACCCAACCGCTCAGCGGGAGACTCGACTTGTCCGGCCCTCAGGGCGACCGGCTGCGTGCGGCGATCGCCTCCGTGCACCGCATCTGCCCGGAGTTCCATCCGGTCCAGGTACTGCGCCGCAGCCAGCGCTCCGTGCTGCTCGTCGGCACGACCGGACGCAGCACCGCGGTCGCGAAGTGTTTAGTCGACCACTCCCCCGCGTGGGCCGAGCGGGTCCGGCACGAAATAGCCGCATACCGTTCGTTCGTCCGGCACCGGCCCCCGGTGCGGGTGCCGCGGCTCATCGCCGCGGACCCCGACAACGGGACGCTGGTGATCGAGCGGATGCCCGGCCGGCCTGCGGCTCTGCAGCGCCACCCGGTCGAGGCACCGCCGCGGGCGGACGTGCGGGCCGCGCTCGGCGCGATCTGCCGGCTGAACCAGTGGCGGCCCCCGGCCGGCACGTTCGGGGCGCCCCTGGACTACGCGGAGCGGATCAACCGGTTCCATGACCTCGGTCTGCTGACCGACCGGGACATGGGCGACCTGCAGAAGCTCCTGCACGGGATCGCGCACACCTCGGGCCGCGGGGGCATGGGCCAGTTCTGTCACGGCGACGCCCTGCTGTCGAACGTGCTGCTGTCCCCCGCCGGTCCGGTGCTGGTGGACTGGGAGCACGCGGGCTGGTACCTGCCGGGCTACGACCTGGCGACGCTGTGGGCGGTCCTCGGTGACGCCCCGGTGGCGCGCCGGCAGATCAGCCAGCTCGCGCAGTCCGGCGGTCCGGCGGCCCGGGACGCCTTCCTGGTCAACCTGATGCTCGTCCTGACCCGGGAGATCCGTACCTACGAGACGGCCGTGCAGCGCTCGTTGCAGGAGCAGCCCGCGTCGGCGCCCGGCCAGGCCCCGGCCGGTGCCGTGCCGTCCGGTGAGGAGCAGCGGCTGCTGCTGCGCCGGCTGCACGACGACTGCAACATGGCGCGGAAGGCGGTGCGTGCGGCCGTCGGCACGCGCTGACGGGGGACGAGGATCCGCGGTGCGCCGGGCGAAGGCCGGCGCACCGCGGATCCTTTTCGTCGTCCTCCCCCTGCCCCTCACCTGACCCGCCCCTTGGTCCTCCCATTGGTCCACTCCACTGACGCGCCGCAGGCGGCCGCACCACCGCGCGTAAAACCCGTCCGACGCCGCCCGCCACACGCCCGCTGACATGGGAAATCCCTGGAATCTCCGTTGCCCGTCGGATGATTGACGGATCGTCGGGGAGCCGATACCACTGACCTCGATCGGCCCCGCACGCATCGCGCACCATCCCGGCTCCGTCATTCCCAGGAGGCACCGTTGCATCGTTCTCCCCGTTCTCTCACCGGCCGTGTTGCGCGCGTCAGGGCGGCGGGCACGCTCGCGACGGCGGGGCTGCTGCTCCCGCTGCTCGGGGCGGCGCCGCCGCAGGATGCAGGGGCGCCGGCCGCGGCGGACCAGAAGCTGCAGAGCGCGTTCGCGGCGGCCGCGGCCGAGTACCACGTGCCGCAGAGCGTGCTGCTCGGCGTCTCCTATCTGCAGTCGCGCTGGGACACGCACGCGGGCGCGCCGAGCGTCTCCGGCGGCTACGGCCCCATGCATCTGACGGACGCGCGCACGGCGCTGGCCCGCACGGTGCGCTACGACCATGCCGAGGGCGACGCCCGCGGCGACGACTCGCGCGCCCCGCTGGAGGCGACGCCGGCGCTGCCGGACGGCGGCGAACTGCCGGCCCGGCTCACCACGCTGGTCCGGGCGTCGGAGGTGTCGGGGATCCCGGCGGAGGAACTCCGCAGCGATCCCGCGGCGAACGTGCGGGGCGGCGCGGCGCTGCTCGCGGCCGCGCAGAAGCGGCTCGGCGAGCCGCTCGGCGGGAAGCCGTCCGACTGGTTCGGCGCGGTCGCCACGTTCTCCGGAGCGGACGACGCGGCGAGCGCGGCGACGTACGCGGACGACGTGTTCGCGGTGATCCGCGACGGTGAGCGGCGCACGAACGACGCGGGCCAGGACCTGACGCTCGCCGCGGACCCGGCGGCGCGGCCGGAGCCCGCGCAGCTGACCCGGGCGGGCCTGCGCAAGGCGGACGCCGACGGGGCCGAGTGCCCGCGCACGGTGTCCTGCGAGTGGATCCCGGCGCCCTGCGAGGAGTTCGGCGACGGCGACTACGGCAACCACGACCTCGCGGACCGCCCGAAGGACCAGAGCATCGACTACATCGTCATCCACGACACGGAGGCGACGTGGGAGCAGACGCTGAAGCTGGTGCAGGACAAGACGTATCTGGCCTGGCACTACTCGCTGCGTTCGACGGACGGGCACATCGTGCAGTCGGTCAAGGCGAAGGACGTCGGCTGGCACGCGGGCAACTGGTACGTGAACGCGAAGTCGGTGGGCCTGGAGCACGAGGGTTTCCTCGCGCAGCCCGACTCCTGGTACACGGAGGCGATGTACCGCTCGTCGGCGCGGCTGGTGAAGTACCTGTCGAAGCGGTACGACATCCCGCTGGACCGGCAGCACATCCTCGGTCACGACACGGTGCCGGGCCCGACGGGCGGGACGATCCCGCAGATGCACACGGACCCGGGTCCGTACTGGGACTGGGCGCACTACTTCGCGCTGCTCGGCAAGCCGTTCCACCCCACGGCCGGTCCGAACGGCGGCCTGGTGACGATCGACCCGCGGTTCGCCGAGAACCAGCCGGTGTACACGGGCTGCACCAAGGCCGGTGAGCCGTGCGCGCCGCACGGGTCGAGCGCGGTGCGGCTGTACACGGCGCCGAGCGAGGACGCCCCGCTGGTCAAGGACATCGGGCTGCGCCCCGGCGGCCAGGACTCGACGACGGGCGTCAACGACATGGCGTCCCGTGCCTCGACGGGTCAGCAGTACGCGGTCGCGGGGCGCGAGGGCGACTGGACGGCGATCTGGTACCTGGGCCAGAAGGCCTGGTTCCACGACCCGGCGGAGCAGCCGGCCGCGGTGAGCGCCAAGGGTCTGGTGATCACGCCGAAGGACGGGGCCTCGGACATCCCGGTGTACGGGCGCGCGTACCCGGAGAAGGCGGCGTACCCGGCGGGCATGACCCCGCAGGCCGTCTCGCCCCTGCCGTACAAGCTGCTCGCGGGGCAGCGGTACGTGGTCGGCGGGCGGACGACGGGCGAGTACTTCTACTCGCCGACGTTCGACACGTCGTCGCACCGGGTGGTGCGGGGTGAGGACGTGTACTACGAGATCCAGTTCGGCCACCGGGTCGCGTTCGTGCGGGCGGCAGACGTGCGGGTGCTGCCGTCGACGGAGTCCTGACCGTCCGGCTCGGCGGGAGAACGATCCGGGCCCGGTCCGCCGTGGAGGCGGGCCGGGCCCGGTCGTGTGCCGTGGGAGCTGGGCTCAGCCCTGCTGGAAGAGCTCCGCGGGCAGCGGCTTGAGCAGCGCGTACAGGTCGTCGGTGATGGGGCGGTCCCAGGAGGCGATCGTCACCAGCACGTTGTCGCTGCGGTCGAACTGGACGCAGGAGATGCGGGTCTCCGACAGCTTCAGGCGGCGCACGATGAGGAGGTTGTCGCCCTGCATCACGGGGACGTCCTCGACGTCGGTGACGGTGACCTCCTCGTCGTTCTCCAGCGCGATCAGGAGCTGGGCCACCTCGAAGGGGATCTCGCCCTCGGCGGTGTCCCGGGCCGGGGAGCCCTCGGGCAGGTTGCCGATGATCATCGCGGGGCCGCGGCCGCCGAACAGGTCGTAGCGCAGGAACACGCCCTGGCAGGAGCCGTCGGGGGCGGGCAGCAGGCCGGCCCCGAGATTGCCCGGCCAGTCACCCGGGTCCATGGCCAGGACGTCGAAGTCGGGGCCCGCGGGGGTCGCTGCGCGGCGGCGGAGGAAGGACATGCGGTCCATCGTACGTCGACTCGGCGGCTCGCCCCGTGTCGGGGTTCACTCGCTGTGAGGTGCCCGTCCCGTGCGGGAGTTGTGCCGCTCGTGGTGGCGGGCGACCCGGGCGCGGTTGCCGCAGGAGGGCTTGCACCACTCCTGGCGCGGGTGCTCCTTGAGGAAGTAGCGCACGCAGCGCGGGGCGTGGCAGGCCCGCAGCCGGGTCCGGTCCTCGCTCGCCAGGAAGGCGGTCGCGGCGCGGGCGAGCGCGGCGACGAGGAGGTCGGCGGGCGGTGCGTCCTGCGCCGCGCGCTCCTGTACGAGGGGTGTCGCGTCGTCGGCGGTGTCCCAGGTCAGCACCGGGACGACGGGGCACAGGGCGGCGGCCGCGTTCAGCCGGGCGAGCGCCTCGGGCACGGGGAGCAGGCGGCGGGCGTCGGCGGGGCTCGGCTCTCCCGGGCGCACGGCGCGGGCGAAGAGGGCCCGGACGGCGGCGCGCAGGTCACGTACCCGCTCGAGGGCCGGTTCGTCGGCGCGGAAGCCGGTGCCGGCGGGGAGCGCGTCGGCGCGCTCGCGGACCCAGGCGGTCAGTCCGTCGGGCGTGGTGAGGTCGTCGGCGACGCCACCGTGGCCGTCGTGACGGACGGTGAGGGTGAGGTCGAGGGCGAGCCGGGTGCGGTCGGGGGCGGCGCCGTTGTCTGGCATGCGGCCATCATAGGACCCGCGCTAATGATAAATTCCGCGCCGACCATTAGACGGGCGGCGGGTGGGGGCGAGGGCTGAGATGGCCGCGAGCGGAGCGGTGCCGAAGGTGCTGAACTACTGGCGGGCCGGTCTGGACTCCGTGCCGGACGAGGTGTGGCGCCACCCGGAGACGGAGGTGCTGCTCCTGGCGGACAACCGTCTGACCGCGGTCTCCGAACGGATCGGCGACCTCACCCGGCTGCACACGATCGACCTCGGCCACAACTTGCTGACGTCGGTGCCCGCGCGGATCGGCACGCTGCCGGAGCTGACGCGTTTCCTGTACCTGCACGACAACCGCCTCACGGAGCTGCCGGACACGCTGGGGGCGCTCGGCCGGCTGGCGTATCTGAACGTCGGGGAGAACCGGCTGACCGCGCTGCCGCCGGCCCTCGCCGCGATGACCGGCCTGGTCGAGCTGCGCGCCCAGGACAACCGGCTGACGGCGCTGCCCGACGGGATCGGCGGCCTGTCCGCGCTGCGCGAACTGTGGCTGCGCGGCAACGCCCTGACCGCTCTCCCGGATTCGGCGCGCGACCTGACGGAACTGCGCGAGCTGGAGCTGCGGGACAACGCGTTCGCGCACGTGCCCGAGCCCCTGCGCGCGCTGCCGCGACTGCGCCGCCTGGACCTGCGTGCCAACCGGCTGCGCGAACTGCCCGCCTGGATCACGGAGCTCCCCGCGCTGGAGAAGCTCGACCTGCGCTGGAACGACGTACGCGTCGCGCCCGGCCTGCTCGACGAGCTGACCGGGCGCGGATGCGTGGTCCTGCGCTGAGATCCCCACAGGCGAGCCGGCGTTCCGCGGCCGGGCTCGGTCGAGCGTGCACGACCGGCGCCCTCACGCGCGGCGCGGCCCCCCACGCCGCCCACTGAACACCCCGCGCCGCCCCGGTCCCGCCCGATCATGGGTGGCGGCACCGCGGACGGCTGAACCGGCCGTCGACCGGGTGCTCGCCGGACCGGCTCAGGCGGGTTCGTCCCCCTCCGGCGCCGGGGGCACCACCGCCACCGGGCTCGCCGCGTGCAGCAGCACCGCGTGCGTGACCGAGCCGAGCATCGGCGCGGGGCGGGTGAGGCGGCGGCGGTGCCGGCCCACGACGACCAGTTCCGCCTCGCGGGAGGCGTCGACGAGATGCCCCGCCGCGTCGCCGGGCGCCACGTACAGCTCGACCTCTACTTCAGGGTGAGACTTCCGCTGTTCCACGAGCGCGTCATTGGCGAGGTCCAGCGTCTCCCGCTCGGCCGCCTTCTGGTCCTGGACCGTCGGCGTGAAGTCGCCGAACGCGCTCCAGGCCAGTACGGGCCAGGGGTACGCGGCGACGACGTGGAGCCGCGCACCGGTGCGGGAGGCGTGGGCGAAGGCGAAGGCGAGGGCCGTCTCGTCGGGGTCGTCGGTCTGCAGTCCGACGACGACGCGCGGACCGGCCGGCAGCGGCGTCTCGGAGTCGATCCGGCGGCCCGGCCGGGGCACCACGACCACGGGGCAGTCGGCGTCCCGGGCCGTCGCGACCCCGTTCGACCCGAGCAGCAGGCTGGCGAAGCCGCCGCGTCCGCGCGAGCCGAGGACGAGCAGCTGGGCCCGCGCGCTCTCCTCGGGCAGCAGTGCGGCCGGGAGGCCTTCACGGCTGACGTACTCGACGGGCGGCAGTTCGCCGCCGCGCGCCGCGAGCGAGGTGCGGACGGCTTCCAGCACCCGGTCCTCGCGCTCGGGGGACTCGCCCCCGGCGACGAGCACCCCGGGCTGCACGGCCGGCGCGTACTGCCGCACGTGCAGGACGCGCAGCGCCGTGCCGCGCCGGGACGCCTCGGCGAGGGCCCAGTCGAGGGCTCTGCGGCTGTCGTCGGATCCGTCGACCGCGGCGACTACGGGCTGGGCGTGCGGCGTGCTCATGGCTGGTTTCGCCTCCGACACCGGGCACGGTGTCCGTGCCCTGTTAGACCGGCTGTTCCTGCGGCCAGGGTTTCGCATGCGCGCGCCGCAGGACAGGGCCGAAGGTCACGTGTCGGAGGGAAATCGGTGCGGGACCCGCGGACGACGGGCTACGTCAGGTCGAACTCGCCCTCGCGGGCGCCGTGCACGAACGCACCCCACTCGGCGGGGGTGAAGATCAGCGAGGGGCTCTGCGGGCTGCCGCTGTTGCGCATCGCGACGAATCCCTCGACGAAGGCGATCTGGACGTCGCCCCTGCCGTTGCTGCTGGACCGCCAGTCCGCCGCGCTCAGGTCCAGATCCGGCTTGTCCCACCCCGCGAGCGGGTGCTGGTCGATGGTGCTCTCGGCCACGTCCGTGCTCCTCCCGGTTCGTCGTCCGTGCGCCAGCGTAGCGACCGGGCCGGGCCCCGCACAGGCCGCGAGGCGCGGCGGTGTTCAGCTCGTGGGCGGCTCCGCGCCGACGAGCCACATGGAGAAGAACTGCGCGCCGCCGCCGTAGGCGTGCCCGAGGACCTTGCGGGCCCCGTCCACCTGGTGTTCCCCGGCCTGGCCGCGGACCTGGAGCGCCGCCTCGGCGAAGCGGATCATGCCGGAGGCGCCGATCGGATTCGTGGAGAGGACACCGCCCGACATGTTGACGGGGAGGTCCCCGTCGAGCTCCGTGACACCCGATTCGGTGAGTTTCCAGCCTTCGCCCTCGGCGGCGAAGCCGAGGTTCTCCAGCCACATCGGCTCGTACCAGGAGAACGGCACGTACATCTCGACGGCGTCGATCTCACGGCGCGGGTCGGCGATGCCCGCCTGCCGGTACACGTCGGCGGCGCAGTCCTTGCCGGCCTGCGGCGACACGAAGTCCTTGCCCGCGAACAGGGTCGGTTCGCTGCGCATGGCGCCGCCGTGCAGCCAGGCGGGCGGGCGCGGGGCGCGGGCCGCTCCGGCGCGGTCGGTGAGGATCATCGCGCAGGCGCCGTCGGAGGACGGGCAGGTCTCGGAGTAGCGGATGGGGTCCCAGAGCATGGGCGCGGACTGCACCTTCTCCAAGGTGATGTCGTGCTCGTGGAGATGGGCGTAGGGGTTCTTGAGGGCGTTGCGGCGGTCCTTGTAGGCGACGAGGGAGCCGACGGTGTCGGGGGCGCCGGTGCGCCGCATGTAGGCGCGGACGTGCGGGGCGAAGAAGCCGCCGGCGCCTGCGAGGAGCGGCTGCTGGAAGGGGATCGGCAGGGAGAGTCCCCACATGGCGTTGGACTCGGACTGCTTCTCGAAGGCGAGGGTGAGGACGGTGCCGTGGACGCGGCCCGCGATCAGGTTCGAGGCGACGAGCGCGGTCGAGCCGCCGACGGAACCGGCGGTGTGGACGCGGAGCATGGGCTTGCCGACGGCGCCGAGCGCGTCGGCGAGGTACAGCTCCGGCATCATGACGCCCTCGAAGAAGTCGGGCGCCTTGCCGATGACGACGGCGTCGATGTCGGCCCAGGTCAACTCGGCGTCGTCGAGGGCGCGTCGGGCGGCTTCGCGGACGAGTCCGGCGAGGGAGACGTCGCGGCGGGCGGCGACGTGCTTGGTCTGGCCGATGCCGACGACCGCGACCGGTTCCTTGTGTGCCGTGCTGGTCATCGGGTCGCTCCTTCGGATCCTTCGGAAGCTTCGAGTACGGCGACCAGGTTCTGCTGGAGGCAGGGCCCGGAGGTGGCGTGGGCGAGGGCACGCCGCGCCTCGCCGCGGTGGATGCGGGCGGCGGCCTCGCCGATGCGGATGAGGCCCGCGGCCATGACGGGGTTGGCGGCGAGGGCGCCGCCGGACGGGTTGACGTCGACGTCGTCGCCGAGCCGCAGCGCCTTGCGCAGGACGACCTCCTGCGAGGTGAAGGGGGCGTGCAACTCGGCGGTGTCCACCGGTCGTTCGAAGGCTCCGGCGTGTTCGGCGGCGAGCCGGGTGGAGGGCGAGTCGGTGAGGTCGCGGACGCCCAGGGAGTGGGCCTCGATGCGGTGGTCGATGCCGCGGATCCAGGCGGGCCGCTCGCACAGTTCGCGGGCGCGGTCGCCGGCGGCGAGGATCACGGCGGCCGCGCCGTCGCCGACGGGCGGGCAGTCGCCGGTGCGCAGCGGCTGGACGACGTAGTCGCCCTGCGGGACGCCGGGGCCGCGCAGTTGGGCGTGCGCGTTGGTCGCGGCGGCGGTGCGGCTGCGGGCGGCAACCCCGGCGAGGGCCTTCTCGTCGGTCTCTCCGGCGTCGACGAGGGCCTGTGCCTGAAGGGCGGCGAGGGCGACGGAGTCGGGCCACAGCGGGGCCACGTAGTAGGGGTCGAGCTGGCGGGTGAGCACGTCGCGCACGGAGCCGGGCGAGGACTTGCCGTAGGAGTAGACGAGGGCGGTGTCGGCCTCGCCGGTGAGCAGCTTGGTCCACGCCTCGTACAGGGCCCAGGCGCCGTCCATCTCGACGTGCGACTCGGAGATCGGCGGCCAGGCGCCGACGCCGTCGAGCGCCATCGTGAACGAGAAGGCGCGGCCCGCGAGGTAGTCGCTGGATCCCGAGCAGGTGAACCCGATGTCGCTGGTCCTCAGGCCGGTGGCGTCGAGGACCTGGTGCAGCACGGGCATCAGCATCTCCACCTCCGACACCTCGTCGGTGGTGCGCCGGTGGTCGCTCTGCGCGAAGGCGACGACGGCGATGTCCCGGATCGGCGGCCGCATCTCAGATCAGCTCCTTGTACGTGTCGTAGTCGGCGTCGGGTTCGCCGGTCGGCCGGTAGTGGTCGGGGTAGCGCCCGCCCTCCGTCCAGACCGGTTCGACGCGCAGCCCCATGCGCACCTGGTCGTAGGGGATCCCGGCGATGCGGCCGTGCAGGGCGAGGTCGGCGCCGTCGAGTGCGATGTGCGCGTAGACGTACGGCACTTCGATGTCGAGGTTCTTCGCCTTGATGTTGACGATGCAGTACGTGGTGACGGTGCCGGCCGGGCCGACCTCGACCTGTTCCGTCGTGGCGACGCCGCAGGTGGGGCAGGCGCCGCGGGGCGGGACGTAGACCTTGCGGCAGGAGGGGCATCGTTCGCCGACGGTGCGGCGGTCCGCGAGGGCGTTGATGTACCGGGTCTGGGCGCCGCCGGGGCTGTACTCGTAGTCGAGCCGGGCCGGGGTGACGATTCCGGTGACCATGTCGCCGAACTCGCCCTGGTGCGGAGCGGCTTGAGCCGGTTCCGTGGTGCTGTCGTCCGGTTCGAAGCAGGCGATGTCGGTGATGACGCCCTCGCGCTCGGCCGCCCAGCGGACGCGGACGCGCTGCCCGGTGCGGACCGCCTCCGGACCGGGTACGTCGAGGGCGTGCAGCAGGGCGGTGTCGGCGCCGTCGAGCTTGACGAGGACCCAGGCGAAGGGGGTGTCGAGGGGCTGGCCGCGGCGCGGCTCGTGGTTCCACGCCCAGGTGGTGACGGTGCCGGTGGCGCCGACCTCGACGAGGTCGCGGAGCTCCTCGGCGGTGTCCGGGTCGTACTCGACGGGCGGTACGAGGACCTTGCCGGTCGGGGTGCGGACGCCGAGGGTGACCTTGTTCCGGAGTCCGGTGAGGAAGGCGCTCTGGACGGGGCCCAGGGAGCGGGTGAACGGGAACTCCACGATCAGGGGTGCCCGGAGTATGTCTGGGCGGGGGGCTGTCGTCATGGCGCGGGTCTCCTTCGGTTCGGGTCGGGTCCCCCGTCTGCGGGGTTCGCTGTCTCGTCGCCGGGTGCGGCCCGTGGGGGCTGGTCGCGCAGTTCCCCGCGCCCCTGAAAGGCAGCGGCTTCGCCGCGCCTTTCTCCGCGAAAAGGCCGGCCCGCACCTGTGTCGGGGAAATGCGCCCGAAGGGCATGCATTTCAGGGGCGCGGGGAACTGCGCGATCAGCCCCCACCGGGCGGACGGCCGGGCTACTCGCGACGGAAAACGGCGGGGCGGTGCTCCGCGAAGGCGCGAGCCCCCTCCTTCGCGTCGGCCGTGTCGAAGATGGGCCACCCACGCTTGAGCTCCGCGGCTAGCCCGTCCGACTCGGACAGCTCCGCGGTCTCGTACACGGAGGCCTTCACGGCCTCGACGGCGAGCGGCCCGCACGCGTTGACCCGCTCGGCCAGGGCCAGCGCCGCGTCGAGCGCCGTGCCGTCGGGCACGACGCTCCCGACGAGCCCGATGGCCGCCGCCTCCGCCGCCGAATAGGGCCGGCCCGTGAGCAGCATCTCCAGCGCGTGCGTGCGCGGGATCTGCCGGGGCAGCCGGACCGTGGAGCCGCCGATCGGGAACAGCCCGCGCTTGACCTCGAAGAGCCCGAACATCGCCGACTCCCCCGCGACCCGGATGTCCGTGCCCTGGAGAATCTCCGTGCCGCCCGCGACACAGGCCCCCTCGACCGCCGCGATCACCGGCTTGCGCGGCCGGTGATGGCGCAGCATCGCCTTCCAGTGCAGGTCGGGGTCGGCCTTCATGCGGTCTCTGTACTGCTGTCCGTCCATGCCCTTGCCGGCGAGGGCCTTGAGGTCCATGCCGGCGCAGAACGCGCCGCCGGCCCCGGTGAGCACGACGGAGCGGATCGCGTCGTCGGCGTCCGCCTCCAGCCAGCCGTCGTAGAGGCCGACGAGCATCGGCAGGGACAGGGCGTTCTTCGCCTCCGGCCGGTTGAGCGTGAGGACGAGCGTCGCGCCCTCACGCCGTACGTCGAGATGTTCGGTACCGCCCATGGCTGCCCTCCAGTCGGCCGGAGCCCCGAAGTCCCGTAGCCCTCGGAACGAGAACAGGTTGCAGGAGGGGGCGGACGGGCACAAGAGTTTTCTGACAGGTAGTCAGATTTCTTGCCGCGGCCTCTTCCGCCTTCCTGCCGACTCTGCTGTGATGACCGGCACACGAGACGGTGCCACGGTCAGGAGGAGCGGTGGAGTACAACCTTGCCGACCTGTTCGAGTCGGTCGTCGACGTGGTCCCTGACCGCGAGGCGCTCGTCTATGTCGATCACCCGGGCACCGGGGCGGAGCGCCGGCTGACGTACGCGGAGCTGGACGCGGCGGCCAACCGCCTCGCACACCACCTCGTCGACAGCGGCGTCCGGCCCGGCGAGCACCTGGGGCTCCACCTCTACAACGGGGTCGAGTACCTCCAGACCGTGCTCGCCTGCCTGAAGGCGCGCGTCGTGCCGGTGAACGTCAACTACCGGTACGTGGAGGAGGAGCTGGTCTATCTCTACCGCGACGCCGATCTGGCGGCGCTGGTCTTCGACGCCGAGTTCACCGAGCGGGTGGCGGCGGCGCTGCCGCGGACTGAGAAGCTGCGGCACCTGGTCCGGGTGGGGACCCCGGATCCGGCCGCGCCGCCGCTCAAGGCCGTGGACTTCACGGAGGCGGAGGCGGCCGGTTCGCCGGAGCGCGGGTTCGGGCCACGCTCGGCGGACGACCAGTTCATCATCTACACGGGCGGCACCACGGGCATGCCGAAGGGCGTGATGTGGCGCCAGGAGGACCTGTTCTTCTCGGGGCTCGGGGGCGGCGCGCCGACCGGGGAGCCGGTGGCGCGGCCGGAGGAGCTCGCCGAGCGGGTCGCGGCGGGCGGTGACGGCATCACGTTCTTCCCGACGCCGCCCCTCATGCACGGCACGTCGACGCTCACCGCGTTCATCGGTTTCAACTTCGGCCAGCGCATCGTGATCCACCGCAAGTTCGCGCCGGAGGAAGTGCTGCGCACGGTCGAGAAGGAGAAGGTCACCAGCATGTCGCTGGTGGGCGACGCGATGCTGCGTCCGCTGATCGACGCGCTCAGCGGCCCGCTGAAGGGCACCGACTGCTCGTCGATGTTCAGCGTCTCGTCGTCCGGCGCGATCATGTCGGACTCGGTGCGCGCGGCGTTCCAGGCGCTGGTGCCGAACGTGATGCTTCTGAACAACTTCGGCTCGTCCGAGTCCGGGTTCAACGGCACGGCGACCGACGGCTCGGGCGCGGGCCAGGGTTTCCGGCTGCGGGTCAACGCCCGTACCCAGGTGGTGGATCCGGCGACGCACCGACCGGTCGAGGTCGGCGAGGTGGGCCGGCTCGCGCAGCGCGGCCATGTGCCGCTCGGCTACTACAACGACCCGAAGAAGACCGCCGAGACGTTCTTCGAGTACGACGGGGCGCGCTGGGTGCTGCTCGGCGACATGGCGACCGTGGACGAGGAGGGCATCGTCACGGTCCTGGGCCGGGGCTCGCAGTGCATCAACACCGGGGGCGAGAAGGTCTATCCGGAAGAGGTCGAGCAGGCCCTCAAGTCGCACCCGGACATCTACGACGCGCTGGTCGCCGGCGTCCCGGACCCGAAGTGGGGCAACCACGTCGCGGCCGTGGTGCAGCTGCGCGACGGCGCCCCGGAGCTGACCCTGGACTCGCTCCAGACGCACTGCCGCACCCATCTGGCCGGGTACAAGATCCCCCGCCAGCTCGTCGTGACGGACCGCATCCAGCGCTCCCCCAGCGGCAAGGCGGACTACCGCTGGGCGCGCACGGTGGCGGCGGAGTCGGCGGCCGGCTAGCGCGGGTTAATCCGGTTGCCCCGGCATCACGGCGGTGCTGGGGTGACCGCATGGATTCCGAAGCGGTACTGAAGCTGTACGACCGGCAGATGCGGCGCGAGGCGCGGCCCGACGAGGCGGGCGCCGTGATCGAGCGGACCGGCGGCGTCGTGCGCCAGCTGGGCCCCGAGGGCGGCTGGAGCGCGGTCCTCTGGTCGGACCTCGACGAGGAGAGCGCCGACGCGGCGATCGCGGAGCAGGTCCGCTTCTTCGGCGCGGCCGGGCGTGACGTCGAGTGGAAGACGTACGGGCACGACCGGCCCGCCGATCTGCCCGCACGCCTGACGGCGGCCGGGTTCACGGCCGAGGAGCGCGAGGCGCTGCTCGTCGCCGAGACGGCGGCGCTGCCGCTCGACGTGCCGCCGCCGGACGGGATCCGCCTGCTGCCGGTGACCGAGGAGGCGGACGTCGCGCTCGTCGAGAAGGTCCACGACCAGGCCTTCGAGGGCGGCCGCTCGGTCATCGGACAGCTGCTGCGCAGCCAGCTGGCCCAGGATCCGGGCACGGTCGCCGCGGTGGTCGCGCTGGCCGGGGACGAGCCGGTGAGCGCCGCCCGGCTCGAGCTGCACCCGGGCACGGACTTCGTGAGCCTGTGGGGCGGCGGCACGGTGCCGGCCTGGCGCGGGCGCGGGATCTACCGCTCTTTGGTGGCGTTCCGGACCCGCATCGCCGCCGAGCGCGGCTTCCGGTACGTGCATGTCGACGCCTCGCCGTACAGCCGGCCGATCCTGGAGCGCCTCGGCTTCGCCGTGCTGGGCACGACCACCCCGTACGTCCTGGAGGCGAAGGACAACCCGCGGGCCCGTATCTCTTGACGTGGGCGGTCCCGGCTTGAATTACTGACGTCAGCAGATCAACCGAATGATCGGTCGGGACTTCGGGAGTGCGGACGATGACGTCGAGGGCTTCGAACACGCAGGGCTGGGACGCGGGCGAGCTGATGGGCCTGCCCGAGCTGCGGGCGCTGCAGCTGGAGCGGCTGCGGGAGACCCTGGCCCGTGTCTACGAGCGGGTGCCGTTCTACCGCGACGCCTTCGACAAGGCCGGGGTCCGCCCGCAGGACTGCGCCTCCCTCGCGGACCTGGCCCGCTTCCCGTTCACCACCAAGACGGACCTGCGGGACAACTATCCGTTCGGGATGTTCGCCGTGGACCGCTCGGACGTGCGCCGGCTGCACGCCTCCAGCGGCACGACGGGCCTGCCGACCGTCGTGGGATACACGCAGGACGACCTCGACACGTGGGCGGACCTGGTGGCGCGGGCGATCCGCGCGGCCGGGGGCCGCCCCGGGGACACGGTGCACGTGGCGTACGGGTACGGCCTGTTCACGGGCGGTCTCGGCGCGCACTACGGAGCCGAGCGGCTCGGCTGCACCGTCATCCCGGCGTCGGGCGGGATGACCTCGCGGCAGGTACGGCTCATCCAGGACCTCAAGCCCGAGATCATCATGGTCACGCCGTCGTACATGCTGACGCTGCTCGACGAGTTCGAGCGGCAGGGCGTGGACCCGCGCGCCTCCTCGCTGCGCGTCGGGATCTTCGGCGCGGAGCCGTGGACGGAGGAGATGCGGCGCGAGATCGAGGAGCGGGCCGGGATCGACGCCGTCGACATCTACGGTCTGTCCGAGGTCATGGGCCCGGGCGTCTCGCAGGAGTGCGTGGAGACCAAGGACGGGCTGCACATCTGGGAGGACCACTTCCTCCCCGAGATCGTCGACCCGATCACGGGCGAGGTGCTGCCCGACGGGGAGCAGGGCGAGCTGGTCTTCACGTCGCTCACCAAGCAGGCGATGCCGGTGATCCGCTACCGGACCCGGGACCTGACCCGGCTCCTTCCCGGCACGGCGCGGCCCGCGTTCCGCCGCATGGAGAAGATCACGGGCCGCAGCGACGACATGGTGATCCTGCGCGGGGTGAACCTGTTCCCGACCCAGGTCGAGGAGATCGTGCTGCGCACCCCGGCCGTCGCCCCGCACTTCCAGCTGAAGCTGACCCGCGAGGGCCGCATGGACGCCCTGACGATCCGCGCGGAGGCCCGCCCGGACGCGACCCCGGACGAGCGGGAGGCAGCGGCGCGGGCCATCGCGGCGGGCATGAAGGACGGCGTCGGCGTGACGGTCTGCGTGGAGATCGTCGACCCCGAGACCCTGGAGCGCTCGGTCGGCAAGATCAAGCGCATCATGGACCTGCGCGGCGCGTGAGGCCACCGGGCCGAGAGCCGGGCCGGGCGACCACGGCCCGGCTGCCCCGCCGAAGCGGCGAGACAGCGACCCGACCCGGGCTGACGCGACACCACGCCGCACCAAGCCGCACCCGCCGACAGCCACACCGCCGAACCCTCGGAGCCACCGGCCGCCGCACTCACCCGCGCACCCCTCGGCCCCAGCGGGACGGCGAGACACCGGCGCCGCACAGGACCCGGCTGACGGGCCACCTCACGGCACGCGCGGGCACACTCCTGCGACACCGGCCCTTGGGCTCCCCGCCGCCGTGCGCTCCCGCCTGCCGGTGCGCACGGTGCCGGGCGGTACCCGTGCCGGGGGCCGCCGCGTGAGCGGCCGGATCAGTCCTGCGCGAAGCGGTCCCGCAGTTCGCGCTTGAGGATCTTGCCGCTCGCGTTGCGCGGGAGTTCGTCGACGAAGACGACGCGCTTCGGCGCCTTGAAGTGGGCGAGCTTCTCGCGGGCATGGGCGAGGAGTTCGGCCTCAGTGACTTCTCCGCCGCGCACCACGACGGCGGTCACGGCCTCGATCCAGCGCTCGTCCGGCAGACCGACGACGGCCGTCTCCGCGACGGCTGGGTGGGTGTAGAGCGCGTCCTCGACCTGTCGGGAGGCGACCAGGACGCCGCCGGAGTTGATGACGTCCTTGACCCGGTCGACGACGGTGAAGTAGCCCTCGGCGTCCCGCACGGCGAGGTCGCCGGAGCGGAACCAGCCGTCACGGAAGGCCTGTTCGGTCTCCTCGGGCTTGTCCCAGTAGCCGTCGCACAGCTGCGGCGAGCGGTAGACGACCTCGCCGGGCGTGCCGTCGGGCACGTCCTTGCCGTCCTCGTCGACGATCTTCGCCTCGACGAACAGCACCGGGCGGCCGCACGAGTCCATCCGGCCCTCGTGCTCGTCGGGGCCGAGGACGGTGGCGAGCGGCCCGATCTCGCTCTGCCCGAAGCAGTTGTAGAAGGCGAGCGAGGGCAGCCGTTCGCGCAGCCGCTCCAGGACGGGCACGGGCATGATCGAGGCGCCGTAGTACGCCTTGCGCAGGGCGCCGAGGTCGCGGGTGGCGAAGCCGGGGTCCTGGGACAGGGCGATCCACACGGTCGGGGGCGCGAAGAGACTGTCGGCCTCCCCCGCCTCGACGAGGTCGAGGACCGGCCCGGGGGCGGGCGCGTCGAGCAGCGTGTTCGTCGCGCCGACCGCGAGGTAGGGCAGCAGGAACACGTGCATCTGGGCCGAGTGGTAGAGCGGCAGCGCGTGCACCGGCCGGTCCGTCGCCCTGAGGTCGAGGGCGTGGATCGCGCTGACGTACTCGTGCACCAGCGCCCGGTGCGTCATGCGGGCGCCCTTGGGCAGGGCGGTCGTGCCGGAGGTGTAGAGGAGCTGGACGAGGTCGTCGGCGTGCGGCGCCGGACCGTCGTGGGGCGCCGCAGCGGGCAGCCGGGCGAGCAGCGAGTCGTCGGCGTCGCGCAGGGCCAGGGTGTCGGTGCCGTCGGGCAGGTGGCGGGCGAGGTCGGGGTCGGTCAGGACGAGGGTGCTGCCGGACTGCCGGACGAGGTAGGCGAGGTCGTCGCCGGTCAGGTTCTGGTTGACCGGCACGTGCACGAGGCCGGCCCGCGCGCAGGCGAGGAAGCCGATCAGGTAGGCGTCCGAGTTGTGCCCGTAGGCACCGACCCGGTCGCCGGCGGACAGGCCCAGGCCGCGCAGCACCCCGGCCGCGCGCGAGACCGCGTCGTCCAGTTCCTCGTACGTCCAGGAGCGCGGTCCGTAGCGCAGGGCGACCCGTGCCGGGGTGCGGCGGGCGCTGCGCCGCAGCACGCCGTCGACCGTGCTGCCCGTTGCCTCTGCTGCCGGTGAGCTCGTCATGGCGTGATCCTCAGCGGTGCGCAGCGCCGGGTCAAGAGGTGTGTGCAAGGGCCTCCGCAGCCGACATACCCGTTGGTACGCTCAACCGCCCCTGTTTCCCCTCCAGTTGGGAGCACGATGCGCACCCGCCCGAGAGGACGGTCCCTTGCGGCCGTCGGGATCACCCTGCTGACCGTGCTCGGCAGCACGGCCGCGGCGCCCTCCGCGCAGGCCGGCCGCGCGGATCACCCGCACGGCGGCGGACTGTCCGCCACCATCCGGTACACCGAGTACGGGATTCCGCACATCGTCGCGAAGGACTACGCGAACCTCGGGTTCGGCACCGGGTGGGCCCAGGCCGCCGACCAGGTGTGCACGCTCGCCGACGGGTTCGTGACGGTGCGCGGCGAGCGTGCGCGCCGGTTCGGGGCGGACGCGGCACCGGACGGCTCGCTGTCGTCGGCGACCACGAACCTGGCGAGCGACCTGTACTTCCGCGGGGTCCGCGACACCCGCACCGTGGAGAAGCTGCTGGCCACCCCGGCCCCGGCGGGCCCGAGCCAGGACGTCAAGGACGCGATGCGCGGCTGGGCCGCCGGGTACAACGCCTGGCTGCGCGACCACCCGGTCACGGACCCGGCGTGCAAGGGCGCCGACTGGGTCGAGCCGGTGACGACGCTGGACGTGGCCGCGCGCGGGTTCGCGATATCCGTGCTGGGCGGGCAGGGCCGCGGCGTCGACGGCATCACGGCCGCGCAGCCGCCGGCGGCAGGGGCCGCGGCCCCGCAGTCCCCGGACAAGGAGGAACTCGCCGACGCGGCCCGCGAGTTGTTCGCCCAGGACGACGCGGACATGGGCTCGAACGCGGTGGCGTTCAGCGGGGACACGACGGCGAACGGGCGCGGCCTGCTGCTCGGCAACCCGCACTACCCGTGGCAGGGCGGCCGCCGCTTCTGGCAGTCGCAGCAGACGATCCCGGGCGAGCTGAACGTGATGGGCGGCTCGCTGCTCGGCACGACGGGCATCTCCATCGGCCACAACGCGCACCTCGCCTGGAGCCACACCGTCGCCACGGGCGTCACCCTCAACCTCCACCAGCTCACCCTCGACCCGGCCGACCCGACCGCGTACATGGTCGACGGCAAGCGGGAACGGATGACGCGCCGGACGGTCACGGTGCCCGTCAAGGGCGGCCCGGACGTCACCCGCACCCAGTGGTGGACGCGCTACGGCCCGGTGGTCACCTCGATGGGCGCGGGTCTGCCGCTGCCCTGGACGGCGACGACGGCGTACGCGCTGAACGACCCGAACGCGCTGAACCTGCGGGCCTCGGACACCGCGCTCGGCTTCAGCAAGGCCCGCTCCACGGACGACGTGCTGCGCGCGCTGCGCCGCACCCAGGGCATCCCGTGGGTCAACACGATCGCGGCGGACTCCGCGGGGCACTCCCTGTTCACGCAGTCGCAGGTGCTGCCGCGCATCACCGACGACCTGGCGGCGCGCTGCTCGACGCCGCTCGGCAAGGTCACGTATCCGGCTTCCGGGGTCGCGGTGCTCGACGGGTCGCGCGGGGACTGCGCGCTCGGCAAGGACGCGGACGCGGTGCAGCCCGGCATCTTCGGTCCGTCCCGCATGCCGGTCCTGAAGGACGCGCCGTACGCCGAGAACTCCAACGACAGCGCCTGGCTGGCCAACGCGGACCGGCCGCTGACCGGGTACGAGCGGGTCTTCGGCACGGTCGGCACGCCGCGCTCGATGCGGACCAGGGGCGCGGTCGAGGACGTCGCGGCGATGGCCGGGCGCGGGAAGCTGACGGTGGCGGACCTCCAGCGCCAGCAGTTCGCGGACCGGGTGCCGGCGGGTGATCTGGCGGCGGCGGACACGGCGGCGGCCTGCGCGGCGCTGCCGGGCGGCACGGCGACGGGCAGTGACGGCAAGGCGGTCGACGCCTCGGAGGCGTGCCGGGTGCTGGCCAGGTGGGACCGCACGATGCGGACGGACAGCCGCGGGGCGCTGCTCTTCGACCGGTTCTGGCGCAAGCTGACGGCGAAGGTGCCGGCCGCGCAGCTGTGGAAGGTGCCCTTCGACGCGGCCGACCCGGTCCGCACGCCGAACACGCTGAACACACAGGCGCCCGGGTTCGCGACGGCGCTCGCGGACGCGGTCGCCGAACTGCGCGGCGCGGGCCTCCCGTTGGACGGGGAGCTCGGCGGCAACCAGTTCGTGGTGCGCGGCGGGGAGCGGATCCCGGTGCACGGCGGCACGGAGTCGCTGGGCGTGTGGAACAAGGTCGAGCCCGTGTGGGACCCGGCCGGCGGCGGCTACACGGAGGTCGTGCACGGCTCGAGCTACATCCAGGCCGTGGGCTGGGACGGCGGCCGCTGCCCGGTGGCCCGTACGCTCCTGACGTACGGCCAGTCGTCGAACGCGGCGTCGGCGCACTCCCGTGACCAGACCCGGCTGTTCTCGGGCGGGAAGTGGGTCACGGAGCGCTTCTGCGAGAAGGACATCCTGCGTTCACCCGCGCTGCGGGTGGTACGGGTGCGCGGCTGAACCGTTCCGACGGCTCGGTGACGGGTGAGGGGGAGGCCGGCCGGCCTCCCCCTCACCCGTGGAACCGGACGGTTCAGACGGCCCGGGTGCGGCCCTCCCAGTACGGGTCGCGCAGCCGGCGCTTGTACAGCTTGCCGTTCGGGTCGCGGGGCATCGTCTCGATGAAGTCGACGGTCTTGGGCCGCTTGTAGCCCGCGAGCCGCCGCTCGCAGTGGGCGAGGATCTCCGTGGCCAGGGGCTCCCCCGCCGTGTAGCCGTCGGCGACCTCGACGACGGCCTTGACCTCCTCGCCCCAGTCGTCGTGCGGGATACCGAAGGCGGCGGCGTCGGCGACGGCGGGGTGGGCGAGGAGCTCGGACTCGATCTCGGCGGGGTAGATGTTCACGCCGCCCGAGATGATCATGTCGATCTTGCGGTCGCGCAGGAAGAGGTAGCCGTCCTCGTCCAGGACGCCCAGGTCGCCGACGGTGAAGAAGTCGCCGATGCGGTTCTTGCGGGTCTTGCCCTCGTCCTTGTGGTACGCGAATCCGCCGGTGCTCATCTTCATGTAGACGGTGCCGAGTTCGCCCGGGGGCAGCCGGTTGCCGTCGTCGTCGAAGACGGCCAGTTCGCTGATGGGCCAGGCCTTGCCGACCGTGCCGGGCTTCTTGAGCCAGTCCTCGGCGGTGGCGAACGCGCCGCCGCCCTCGCTCGCCGCGTAGTACTCCTCGACACAGCCGCCCCACCAGTCGATCATGGCGCGCTTGACGTGGTCGGGGCAGGGCGCGGCGCCGTGGATCGCGTGCCGCATGGACGACACGTCGTAGCGGTCCTTCACGTCCTGCGGCAGTGCGAGCAGGCGGTGGAACTGGGTCGGCACCATGTGCGTGTGCGTGCACCGGTGGGTGTCGATGAGGCGGAGCATCTCCTCGGGCGTCCACTTGTCCATGAGGACGAGGGTGTGCCCGATGTGCAGCGACGCGCCCGCGAACTGGAGCACGGCCGTGTGGTAGAGCGGCGAGCAGACCAGGTGGACGTTGTCGTCGAAGGGCTTGACGCCGAAGATGCCGAGGAAGCCGCCGAGGTACGACTCCTCGGGGAGCTTGCCGGACAGCGGGCGGCGGATGCCGCGGGGGCGGCCCGTGGTGCCCGAGGTGTAGTTCATGACCCAGCCGAGGGTGCGGTCGGCGGGCGGCTGCTCGCTCTGTCCGTCGAGGAGTTCGGCGTACGGGCGGAACGTGTCGACGGCGCCGCCCACGGCGTAGCGGTGCGTGGGCGGGAGCTTCGCCTCGTCTGCGGCGGCGCGGGCCTGTTCGGCGAAGCGTTCGTGGGCGATGAGGACCTTGGCGCCGGAGTCGGCGACGATCCAGGCGATCTCGGGGCCGACGAGGTGGTGGTTGACCGGGACGAGGTAGAAGCCGGCCTGGGCCGCCGCGAGGTAGGCGGTGAAGAACTCGACGCCGTTGGGGAGGACTACGGCGAAGGCGTCGCCGCGCTCCATTCCGGCGGCGCGGAGGCCGTGGACGAGGCGGTTGGTGGCGGCGTGGAGGTCGCCGGCGGTCCATTCGGTGCCATCCGGGGCGATCAGCGCGGGGCGGGCGGGATCCTGTGCGGCCTGGGCCCAGAAGCCGTTGGGTTGTTTCGCGGTCGGGTCGGACATGGGGTTGATCCCTTCTGAATCGGGGGCACGGCTTCTCGGTGAGGTGGTGGTGGCGGTCTCGTCGCCGAGTGCGGGTGAGTGGGGGCTGGTCGCGCCCCGCGGCGGAGCCGCTCACAGACACAGCCCCGAGCCCCTGGAGATGCGCACTTCGTGCGCATCTCCATCGGGCGCTCACCTGTCGGGGAAATGCGACCCGAAGGGTCTGCGTTTCAGGGGCGCGGGGAACTGCGCGACCAGCCCCCACCGGGCCGCACTCGGCGACGAGACCGGAGTCACCTCCCCGCGATCCGGTTCAGCCGGTTGACGGCAGCCTCGAAACCCCGGGTCAGATCGTCGAAAACAGCCTGAACGCTGCGCTCCTCGTTCATACGGCCCACGATCTGCCCGACCGGCGTCCCGAGCAGCGGCTCGACCTCGTACTTCTGGATCCGGGAGACCGCCTCGGCGACGAGCAGCCCCTGCAGCGGCATGGGGAGCGTCCCGGGCCCGGCCGGGTCGTCCCACGCGTCGGTCCACTCCGTGCGCAGCTGCCGCGCCGGCTTCCCCGTGAGCGCCCGCGACCGCACCGTGTCCCCCGATCCGGCGGCGAGCAGTTTGCGGGTGAGCGCGGCGGAGTGGAGGTCGGCCTCGGTCGTCGTGAGCCAGACCGAGCCGAGCCACACGCCCTGCGCGCCGAGGGTGAGCGCCGCCGCGACCTGCTGTCCGCTGCCGATGCCGCCGGCGGCGAGCACGGGCAGCGGGGCGACCGCCTCGACGGCCTCGGGCGTGAGGACCATGGAGGCGATCTCGCCGGTGTGGCCGCCGGCCTCGTAGCCCTGGGCGACGACGATGTCGATGCCCGCCTCGGCGTGCTTGCGGGCGTGCCGGGCGCTGCCGGCGAGCGCGGCGACGAGGACGTCGTGCTCGTGGGCGCGGGCGATGACGTCGGCCGGGGGTGAACCGAGCGCGTTGGCGAGGAGTTTGATCGGGTAGTCGAAGGCCACGTCGAGCTGGCTGCGGGCCACCTGTTCCATCCAGCCGGTGATGCGCCAGCCGGACGCCTCGCCCTCGGCGAGTTCGGGGACGCCGTGCCGGGCGAGCGTCTCGCGGACGAACTCCCGGTGCGTCTCGGGGATCATGGCCTCGACGTCGGCCTCGGTGACGCCCTCGACCTTCTTCGCGGGCATGACGACGTCGAGTCCGTAGGGGCGTCCGTCGGCGTGCGCGTCGAGCCAGTCCAGGTCGCGTTTGAGTTCGTCGGGCGCCGTGTAGCGGACCGCGCCGAGCACGCCGAAACCTCCGGCGCGGCTGATGGCGGCGGCCACCGCCGGGAACGGGGTGAACCCGAAGACAGCGTGTTCGATGCCCAGTCGTTTGCTCAGCTCCGTCTGCATGGGCGCAGGATGCCGCAGCGAACCGGCGGACGGAAGAGCTTTTCTGATGCACCGTCAGATTTTCCTGTCACGGAACGGTCCCCGACGGCACGGCCGGGACGGTTGACACACCCTCCCGCTGACATGAAAGTTTCATCCGTCGAGCGAGATCCCGAAAGATACTTTCAGGAGGCTGTGCATGAGATCGACGGAAGCGGGCGGCACACGGTCCGGTCTCACCCGGCGCCGGCTGGGCGCCGCGACCCTGGCACTGGGCGGCGCGCTGGCCCTCACCCCGTTCCCCGCGGGCCCCGCCGCGGCGGCCCCGGCCGGCCCCGCGCGCCCCACCCTGCGCCGCGGCTCACCGGAGCGCGCGGGCCTGCTCGCCGGGCATCTGCGCCAACTGGTCGCCGACGCCGAGAAGTTCCTAGGCCCCTCCCCCAAGCACCCGTGGTACGCGGGCGCGGTGCTGCTCGCCGGCCGGGGCGGGACGGTGGCGCTGCACCAGCCGATCGGCAAGGCGGTGCGGTACGCGCACTACGACGACAAGACGGACACGGGCGTCGAGTTCCCGCCCGAGCAGCAGATCGACATGGCCGAGGACACGGTCTTCGACCTGGCCTCCGTCTCGAAGCTGTTCACGTCGATCCTCGCGGTGCAGGAGATCGAGCGCGGCCGTCTGGAGCTGGAGGCGACGGTCGCCTCCTACCTGCCGGACTTCGCGGGCGGCGGCAAGCAGGACGTGACCGTACGTCAGCTGCTCACGCACACCTCCGGGTTCCGCTCCTGGATCCCGCTCTACAAGGAGCCGACGCGCGAGGGCCAGATCGGGCTGATCTGGAAGGAGGCGTTGCAGAACCCGCCGGGCTCCACGTACCTGTACTCGGACCTGAACCTGATCTCGCTCCAGCTCGTCCTGGAGCAGCTGACCGGCATCCCGCTGGACGCGCTGCTGCGCGAGCGGATCACGGGCCCGCTGGGCATGACCCGCACCCGCTACAACCCGCCCGCCGACTGGAAGCCGAAGATCGCGGCGACGGAGGACGCGCGGGCCCCCTGGTCCGGGCTGGACCGGGGGCTGGTGTGGGGCGAGGTGCACGACGAGAACGCGTACGGGCTCGGCGGCGTCGCCGGGCACGCGGGCGTCTTCTCCACCGCCTGGGACCTCGCGATCCTCGGGCGGACCCTGCTCAACGGCGGGATCTACGGCAAGGCGCGGATCCTTTCGGAGGACTCGGTCGAGCTGCTGTTCACCGACTTCAACACCGCGTTCCCCGGCGACGACCACGGACTGGGCTTCGAGCTCTACCAGCACTGGTACATGGGCGCGATGGCGACTCCGCGCACGGCGGGACACACCGGGTTCACCGGCACCTCGCTGGTGCTCGACCCGACGACCGACTCCTTCCTCATCGTGCTCGGCAACTCGGTCCACCCGGTGCGCTCGTGGCGGTCCGGCTCCGCACCCCGGGTCGCCGCGGCCAACAACATGGCGCGCGCCGTCGCCGTACGTCCCGCGCACGGGCGCACCGCCTGGTTCTCCGGCATGGCGAGTGCCACCTCCGCGACGCTGACGCTGCCGGACCTGCGGCTGACCGCGCCGGACGCCGCACTCACCTGCGCCCTGTGGTGGGACACCGAGCCGGCCTCCGACTTCCTGTTCCTGGAGGTGTCGACGGACGGCGGCGCGAGCTGGAAGCCGCTCCCCTTCACCACGCGCCGCGACCGCGACGACCCGCAGGACCACGGGTCCGGGTCCGTCGACGGCTGGTCGGGCCGCGCCTGGCACCGGCTGACGGCTCCGCTCGGCGAGGCCCGGTCCGCCTCCACCCGGGTCCGCTGGCGGTACGCGACCGACCAGTTGTACGTGGGGCGTGGCGCCTACGTGGACGGGATCAAGGTCACCGACGGCCGGACCGTCGCCTTCGACGAGGCCCGCCCCGCCGACTCCTCCCGCATCGAAGCGACCGGCTGGACGGCCTCCCGGGACTGAGCGGAACCACCTTCCCTAACCGCTCGGTCAGACATCTGACCGAGCGGTTAGACTCGCTCGCGTCGGCCTGGGGGACGGGACGCACGAGGGAGGACGGACGCGTGGAACGGACGACGTGCTGTGTGGTGGGCGGCGGGCCCGCCGGGATGATGCTGGGGCTGCTCCTCGCGCGGGCCGGGATCGAGGTGACGGTCCTGGAGAAGCACGGCGACTTCCTGCGCGACTTCCGCGGCGACACCGTGCACCCCTCGACGCTCCGTCTCCTGGACGAGCTCGGCCTCGGCCCGCGCTTCGCGGCGCTGCCGCAGCGCCGGCTGACGCAGATGCGCATGCACATCGACGGCGTCGAGGTGGTCGCCGGAGACCTGCGGCGCATCCCCGGCCGGCACAAGTACATCGCGATGGTGCCGCAGTGGGACTTCCTCGACCTGCTGGCCTCGGCCGCCCGCGCCGAGCCGTCGTTCACCCTGCGGATGCGGGCCGAGGTGACGGGGCTGCGCACCGCGCCCGACGGCCGGGTGTGCGGGGTGCGGTACGCGGACGAGGGCGGCGGCGCGCACGAGCTGGCCGCGGATCTCGTCGTCGCCTGCGACGGGCGGGACTCCCGGGTGCGGGCGGCTGCGGGGCTCGAGCCCGAGTACCGGGACGTGCCGATGGACGTGTGGCAGGTGAAGGTGCCCGCGCCGCGCGACGCCGTGAAGGACGGGCGGGTGTTCCTCAGCATCGGGGCGGGGCAGGTCGCCGCGACGATGGACCGCGGCGACTACTACCAGACGTCCTATCTGATCCGGCGCGGCGCCGACGCGGAGCTGCGCGCGGCGGGCCTGGACCGCTTCCGCGACCGGCTCGGCGACCTGCTCGGCTGGGACCGTACGGTGACGGCCGCGATCCGCTCCTGGGACGACGTGAAGCTCCTGGAGGTGACGATGGGCCGCCTCACCACCTGGCACCGCGAGGGCCTGCTGTGCATCGGCGACGCGGCGCACATGATGTCGCCGACCGGCGGCGTCGGGGTCAACCTGGCGGTGCAGGACGCGGTGGCGGCGGCCCGCCTCCTGGCGGCCCCGCTGCGCGAGCACCGGCTGACCCGCGCGGATCTGGCCCGGGTGCAGAAGCGGCGCCGGCTCCCGATGGCGGTGACCCAGAAGTCGCAGGAGGGCGAGCACGAGATGCTGCTGCGCCCGGCCCTGGAGGGCACGCTGCGCGGGGACCGCCTCCCGCTCCCTCTGCGCCTGGTCCGCCGGGTCCCCGCCCTGCGCACCCTGACCGGCTATCTGGGCGGCGTGGGCATCCGCCCGGAACACGCCCCGCCCTTCGCCCGCCGGGCCCCGGAACGCGCACCGTCCTGACGCACGCCTCAGTCCGCCGCGATCGCCCTGAGGACGAAGGCCTCCGTCTCCCGCGCCGCCGCGGTCAGGTCGAAGTCCGGGTCGGCGAGCCAGTGCGCGACCACGCCGTCGATCGCTCCGCCGATCACCAGGGCCACGGCCTTCACGTCGAACTCCCGGAACCGGCCCGCCTGTTGACCCGCTTCGAGCAGCTCGGCCAGACCCTGCCTGCGGCCACCGACGTCGTGCTGCCCGGGGGCGCGGAAGCGGGTGCCGGCGTGGTCGTCGAGCAGCGTCTCGGTGATGACGCGGACGTGCCGGCGGTGGTCGCGCTGGTAGCCGATCATCGCGTGGACGTACGCGACGACGGCCGCCCGGGGGTCGTCGCCCCGCTCGGCGACGCGCTCGGCGACGTACGCGGTGAACGCGTCGAGGACGTGCGCGAACGCCGCCTGGGTCAGGTTGTCCTTCGACGTGAAGTGGTAGAGGACGGCCGCCTTGGAGAGGCCCGCCCGTTCGGCGATGGCGGAGAGCGAGGCGGCCGCGAGCCCCTTCTCGGAGATCAGGTCGATGGTGCACTCGACGAGCTGCCGGCGCCGGGCCTGCTCCGTGAAGGTGGGCGCACCGTCCGTGCGGCGGGGAGTCATGGGGCACCACCCGTGTCGAATCCGGTAGGTCGAGAAGGGAGAGAAGCCCGGCCGGGGCGAGGAGGCCGAGCGGTCCGACAGCCGACCGTACACCAGTGCGCCGGTGCTCCCCTCAGCGCACGCCCGGGGCCGGCGCCGTCGACTCTCGGACCACGAGGCGAGGCCTGATCAGCAGCGACCTGCCCGCGCCGCTGGACGTCTCGATCCGGGCGCGCAACTGCTGGAAGGTCTCGGCGGCCATCTCGGGCAGCGGCTGGCGGACGGTGGTGAGCGGCGGCTCGAACAGCTCGGCGAGCAGGATGTCGTCGAAGCCGACCACCGACACCTCGCGCCCCGCGCTCACGCCCGCGTCCCGGGCTCCCCGGCACACGCCGATCGCGCACATGTCGTTGATGGCGACGAAGCCGGTGGGCGGTTCGGGTGCGGCGAGCAGTTCACGGGCGGCGGAGCGGCCGAGCTCGGCGGACTCCTTGTCGCCGAACTCGCTGGTGGCGGCGCCGGGCCAGACGACTGCGGACGCGGGGTCCACGCCGCCCTCCTCCAGCGCGGACCTGAAGCCGCGCAGCCGCTCGCGCCGGTTGACGCTGCTGACCGAGCCGGAGACGAACGCCAGCCTGCGATGGCCGAGTTCGAGGAGGTGGCGGGTGGCGAGTTCGGCGCCCATCGCGTTGTCGACGCTGATGCTGGCGAGGGAGGCGGGGTCCCCGGACTGGGCGGCCCGGTCGAAGGCCACCATCTTCAGGCCGCGCTTGAGCAACGGCGCGACGTGGTCGAGGGTCGGCAGCGAGGAGCACAGGACGACGCCGCTGACCCCGTCGGCGAGGAGCTCCTCGCCGTACTTCAGCTCCCTGGCCGGGTCGCGCTCGCTGTTGCACAGCAGCACGTGGTATCCCTCGGCGAGTGCGACGGCCTCCAACTCCCGGGCCAGCGCGCCCCAGAAGGGATTGGCGACGGACGGGACGATCAGGCCGATGACCCGGATGCGGCCCGTGCGCAGCATCCGCGCGGCCCGGTTGGGGCGGTAGCCGAGCGTCTCGATGACCTGCTCCACCCGGGCGAGGGTCGCCGCCTGCATGCGGTCGGTCCGCCCGTTGAGCACATTGGACACCGTGCTCGCGGACACGCCTGCCGCCTGCGCGACCTGATGGATCGTTACCCCGTTCAACGCGGTGCCACCTCCGGCTCGTCACGTCACTGTAAACATCAGTGTACCGATTTACCGAACAAGGATCACCGCCCCGTCCGAAAAGATTCTTGTGCACGGCCGGTTGACGCCTTGTGAGCGGCGTTCTTAGCATCACTGCATCGATTTACCGAAGGTCGACCCCCTCACCGCGCCATCTCATGGCCGTTCCTCTGCCTTCGCCTCACTGCATCGATACACAAGGTTCTCGACCATCTCGCTCCCTCGCCTCTTAAGGGGTGTCCCATGGAACTCACGAGACGATCGCTGCTCGCCGCGCTCGGCGCGGGCACGGCGGCGGCGCTCACCGGCTGCGCCGCAGGATCCGGCACGGGCGGCAAGGCCGACGGACCGGCCCAGGGGGAGATATCCCTGCTCACCCCCATCTACGAGGGCACGGACGGCAAGCAGCTCCTGGAGGGCGAGATCATCCCCGCCTTCCGCAAGAAGCACCCGGACGTCACGGTGAACGTCGACTACACGACCTACACCCAGCTCAACGAGAAGATCACCACCGCGCTCGCCGGCGGCCTGCTGCCCGACGTGCTGATGATGGGCGTCGGCTGGATCCCGCCGTTCGCCGCCAAGAAGGTGCTCGCGGAACTGCCCGAGGACCTCGCGTCGAAGTACGGCTACGAGGAGCGGGTGCTGGAGCCCTCCCGGTACGGCGGCAAGCTGTACGCCCTGCCGACCGTGATGGCGACCCGCCTGGTCGCCTACCGCAAGGACCACTTCGCGGCCGCCGGCATCAAGAAGCCCCCGGCGACCCTGGCCGAACTGCGCGCCATGGCGAAGGAGCTGACCAAGGGCGACCGGATGGGCATGGACCCGTTCTCGATCGATCTGCGCCAGTGCTGGGAGACCTTCCTGTTCGCCAACGGCGGCTCGATGTTCAGCGCCGACGGCAGGAAGCCCACGTTCACCGGCGCGCGCGGCGTCGAGGCCCTCCAGTTCTTCAAGGACCTCCAGGCGGACGGCTCGGCCGACTACACGAAGAAGACCGAGGCCGACGCCGGAGCCGCGACCAACCTCCAGCTCGGCAAGGCCTCGATGATGATGACCGGCAGCGGCCTGTGGAAGCAGCTCCAGGAGCAGAGCCCCGAGCTCATCGAGAAGGACCTGATCGGCGCGTTCGTGCTGCGCGGCCGCCGGCCCGCGATGCTCACCGGCGGCACCCTCGTGTGCCAGTCGGCGCGCACGCGGCACGCGGCCGCCGCACAGGCCCTCGTCGCCCACCTCGCCGCCCCGGACAACGTGCTTGCCGCCGCCGAGCAGCGCGCGACGGTGCCCGGCATCAAGGACCTGCGCTCGTCCCCGTACGTGAAGAGCAACAAGCTCGTCGACTTCTCCGTGCGGAACCTGGGCAGCGCCTGCGCGGAGGGCGGGACGCCCGCCTGGATGGAGATCCGCGAGAAGATCAAGCCGACCCTCGAACCGGCGATCGTGAGCGGGAAGTCGGCGGCCGCGGCCGTCGCGGAACTCGGTGAGCTGGCCCAGTCGGCCATCTCCCGGCTGTGAGGGCGCCGACCGTGGGAGCCGTCTCCGTACTCAAGACCCGGCCGCCCGCCCCGCCGGCCGACCCGCCGCGCCCCGCGCCCGCCCGGCCCCGCCGCGGCCCCGGCGCCCGGCGGCGCCGCGCGGGACTGCTGATGGTGGCGCCCGCGCTGCTGCACGCGGCGCTGTGGATCGGCGTGCCGGTCGTCGCCGCCGTGTTCCTCGCGTTCACCTCGTACGACGTACTGAGCGCGCCCCGGTTCGTGGGCCTGGACAACTTCCGGGACATGCTCGACGACGCCGTGTTCCGCAAGTCGATCCTGAACACGGTGATCTACACCTTCTTCACGGTGCCGTTCGGCATGGTGCTCGGCCTGCTGCTCGCCCTGGCGCTCGACAAGGGGCTGCGGGCGCGCGGCGTGTTCCGCACCGCGATCTTCCTGCCGCAGGTCACCGCGACCGTCGCCATCGCGCTGGTGTGGCTGTGGATCTACAACCCGCGCAACGGCCTGTTCAACACCCTCCTCGCCCTCTTCGGCATCGAGGGCCCGGCCTGGCTCGCGTCCACCTCGTGGGCGATGCCGTCGGTGATCCTCGTCGGCATCTGGCAGGGCATCGGCATGAAGATGCTGATCTACCTGGCCGCGCTGCAGAACCTGCCGAAGGACCTGTACGAGGCCGCCTCCGTGGACGGCGCCTCACCGGTGCGGCAGTTCTTCTCGCTCACGCTGCCGCTGCTCAAGCCCGCCACGTTCTTCGTCCTCATCACCTCTCTGATCAGCGCGTTCCAGTCCTTCGACCAGATCTACATCCTCACCGACGGCGGCCCGGCCGGCTCGACGACGATGATGACGTACGAGATCTACAAGTCGGCGTTCCGCGAGTTCCGCGTGGGTTACGCCTGCGCCCAGTCGCTGGTGCTGTTCGTGCTCCTCATGGGATTCACCCTCGTCAACCGGCGCATCATGGGAGGCACCCGTGGCCACGACTGAGACCCGGCCCGCGCCCGTGCGGGCGGCCGCCCGCACGCGGGTGAGGCCCGGCCGGATCGGCCTGTACGTGACGCTCGCGGTGGTGTCGCTGCTCATGGTGACGCCGTTCCTGTGGATGATCGTCACCTCGCTGAAGACGCCGCAGGAGATCGCGGCGGAGCACGCCGGACTGCTGCCCGCGCACTGGGACTTCGGGAACTACGCCGACGCGTTCCGCGCCGCACCGTTCGGCACGTACGCGCGCAACAGCTTCGTCATCGCCCTCAGCCACACCGTCCTGAACGTCGTCTTCGCGTCCATGGCCGGGTACGCGCTGGCCCGGATCCGGTTCCGCGGCAGCGAGTTCCTGTTCTACTGCTTCGTCGCCGCGCTCATGATCCCCACGTACACGAAGGTCCTGCCGGAGTTCCTGATCGTGCGGTTCATGCCGCTCGCGGGCGGCAACGACCTGTTCGGTCAGGGCGGCAGCGGCTGGCTCGACACCTGGTGGGCGCTGATCGTGCCGGGGGCGGTGACGCCGTTCGCGGTGTTCCTGTTCCGCCAGTTCTACCTGGACCTGCCGGTGGAGCTGGAGGAGGCGGCGCGACTCGACGGGCTGGGCGAGTTCCGGATCTACGCCCGGATCATGACGCCGCAGGTCAAGCCGGCCCTGATGACGGTGGCGCTGCTGACCTTCGAGTCGTCGTGGAACAACTTCCTGTGGCCGCTGCTGGTGACCCGCACGGACAGTCTGCGGGTCATCCAGGTCGGTCTGTCCGTCTTCAAGACGGAGAACGGCACGCAGTGGCAGTTCCTGATGGCCGGCACGACGCTCGCGACGCTGCCGATGGTGCTGCTGTTCCTCCTGGGGCAGCGCTACTTCGTCCAGGGGTTCGCGCACACCGGCCTCAAGTGACCCTGCCCGCACCACTCTTCGCTCTCCCCGTTCTCGTGAAAGGTCCTCTCCGCATGTCCAGTGATCTCCAGGGTTCCCGCGCGCTCGTGACCGGCGCGGGCCACGGCATCGGCCGGGCCGTCGCCGTCGCGCTCGCCGCGGCGGGCTGCGACGTGGCCGTGCACTACCGCAGTTCCGCCGAGGAGGCCGGGCGGACCGTCTCCGCGATCGAGGGCCTCGGGCGGCGCGCCAAGGCGTTCCAGGCCGACGTCACGGTCACGGCCGAGGTGGACCGGCTCGTCGCGGACGCGGCAGGATTCCTCGGCGGGCTCGACGTCCTCGTGTGCAACGCCGGGCATCTGATCGGCCGCACCCCGGTCGCGGAGATGAGCGACACCCACTTCGACCAGGTGATCGACGCGAACCTGACGTCGACGTTCCGTACCTGCCGGGCCGCGCTGCCGCATCTGACCGCGTCGCCCGCCGGGCGCATCGTGACGATGTCCTCGCTGGCCGCGCACAACGGCGGCGGCCCCGGCTCGGTCGCGTACGCCGCGGCGAAGGCCGGCGTCCGCGGCTTCACGAAGGCGCTCGCCAAGGAGGTCGCCGCGTCGGGCGTCACGGTGAACGCGGTGGCCCCGGGTTTCATCAAGGGCACGGCGTTCCACGACACGTTCACCGCGCCCGAGGCGCAGGAGGCGATGGCGGCGGGCATCCCGGTGGGGCGGCCCGGCACGCCGGAGGACGTCGCCGCGTCGGTCGTGCATCTGGCCTCGCCCGCGTCGGGCTTCCTCACCGGCACGACACTGGACATCGACGGTGGCGTGTGGCCGCGGTGAAGCGCGCGATCCCGCGGGAGCGGGGCGGCTGGTGGCACGCGTACGTGTGCCCCGCGCACGGGCTCGAACTGGACCACGGCGACCCGCTGACCGGCGTCTTCCCGGCCGGTGGCGCACGCTGCGCCCGCGGCTGCCGGGTGGACACGCCGGACGTGCGGGGCGCGTGGACGGTCCTGTCCCATCAGGCGTGGGCGCGGCACGCCCGGGTCCTGGCCCTGCGCGGCGAGGACGCGCAGGCGCTCTCGCTGCTCCTCGAACACGCCGAGGTGTACCGGGAGTCGGCACGCGCGTCGCACGAGGGGGCGCAGGGGTGGATGCTGCGCGGGCGGCTGTTCCACCAGGCGCTGACCGACGCGATCTGGGCGGTGACCGTCGGGCACGCCGTGTGGACGCTCGCCGAGCACGGCACGCCCGGCACGGACGCCCTGCTGCCGCTCCTCGACGAGCTGGAGCGGGCGGCCCTGGACGCCCGGCACGTCCTGGTCGACCGCGGCGACCTCGCGTCGAACTACACGACGTGGCTGACCGCGGCGGGCATCGCGACCGGGCGGGCGGCGGCGCTGGTGCGCGGCACCCCGTGGGACGGCGCCAAGCAGTGGCTGGAGGGGCCGCACGGGCTGTACGCCCAGGTGCGGGCGTGTGTCGGCGCGGACGGCTGGGAGTGGGAGGGCAGCACCTACTACCACGGGTTCGTGCTGCGGGCGGCGCTGCTCGCGCTGCGCGGCGTCGCCCCGGCGGACGTGCCCGCGGACGTCGCGGCGCTGCTGACCGGCATGGTCGACGTGCTCGCCGCGCTGGCGACGGACGGCGGGGTGCTGCCCGCCCTGAACGACGGGCCCTACCTGCGGGTGCCGCTCGCCCTGGAGTGGCTCGAACTGTGCGCGCTGGCCGACGGGTTCGCGCCCGCGCCACGGCTCGCGGCGGTGGCCGCGCGGGCCCGGCTGGAGGCCGGGGACGCCGACGACGGACTGGACCGGCTGCTCGGCCGGGGCTCCTGGTTCGGGGGGCCCGCGCTGCCCGCGCGCCCGGTGCCCGCGCCGGTCACGATGTTCGGGACGGCCGGGTACGCGGTCGTCCGGGCGGCGGGCGCGCACGCCGTGCTCGCGTTCGGTCCGCACGGCGGCTCGCACGGCCACCGCGACAAGCTGGCCCTGTCCCTGTACGGGCAGGAGGCGTGCTGGCAGCCGGACCCCGGCGAAGTGCCGTACGGGCACCAGGAGTTCCGGGAGCACTACGCGTCGACAGCGGCGCATCCGGCGTTCGCGGTCGACGGCGCGGAGCAGGCGGAGTGCGCGGGCCGGCTGCTCGCGCGGGACGCCACGTCCGTCACCGCCGAGGTGACCGGAGCGTATCCGGGGGTGCGGGCGGTGCGCCGCGTCGAGGCCGCGCCGACCCACCTCGTCGACGTGCTCACGCTCGACGTGACGGACGGCGGACCGCGCCGGCTGACCGGACAGTTGCGCCCGGGCGTCGCCCTCGATGTGCAGGTGCAGTCCGAGGGCGCGCTGCGCACGACGTGGTACGGCGGGGACGAGGTGCTGCACGGCTGGCACGTGGCGTCGGAGCCGGTGCGGCCGGTGACCCGGCCGGGCCCCGGCCCGGCCGACGATCCGCAGGTGGCGCGCACCTGGGTCGATCTGACGGCGTGCGCGTCGCGGCTCGTCCTGGTGTCCGTGTACCAGGCGGCGGCGCAGGGTCCCGCGGTGACGGGTGTGCGGCTGGCCGGCGACGAGGTCGTGGTGGAGCTGGCCGACGGGACGCGCGCCGGGCACGGGACGGGGGCCTGACATGCTGCTGTCGGCGACACCGCCCGCGGGGCCGCGCCCCGGCCAGGAGCGGCGGCTGCTCGACGAGGCCGCGCGGCACCGGGCACTGACCCCGCCGGCCCGCCACCCGCGCGAGAGCATCACCTGGCTCGGCCCCGCCGCCGCGCATCCCGCGCTGGCGTACCGGATCACGGGCGACCCGGCGCATCTCGCGGAGGCGGAACGCTGGATCGGGGCGGCGGTGCGTCTGCCGCACTGGGGGCGCGCCCATCTGCCCGACCACGACCTGGACGCGGGCTGGCTGCTGCACGGTCTGGCGCTCGCGGGACACTGGCTGGGCGGGGCCCTCTCCCCCGACCTCACGGACCTGCTGCGGCACAAGCTGCTGGTGCAGGGGCGGCGCATGTACGAGTTCGCGGTGGAGACGGAGGGCCGCTGGTGGTCGTCCTCGTACTGGCAGAACCACAACTGGATCTGTCACGCGGGGCTCGCCACGGCGGGCTACGTGCTGGGCCGTGAGAAGTGGACGGAGCGGGCGAAGAGCAATCTGGGCCGGGCGCTGGACGCGCTGCCGGCCGACGGCTCGCACGCCGAGGGCGTCACCTACTGGCGGTACGGGGTGCCGTGGCTCGCCGCCCATCTGGATCTCCTCGAGGAGTGCGAGGGGCTCGACTGGTGGGGCCGGGGCGGCTTCATGGAGCACACCTTCGGGTTCCGGCTGCACCAGTCGGCGCCCGGTTTCGCGGAGCAGGCCGGGCACGGCGACTGCCACGACCGGCGCAGCGGGCACAGTGTGGCGCTGTACCGGAAGCTGGCGGCGCGGTTCGGGATCGGCGAGGCGCAGTGGCTGGCGGACCTCGTGGACCGTGAACTCCGCGACGGTGAGATCGAGTTGAGCGGTGTGCGGCCGGGGATCCGGGCGGAGGCGTATCTGGAGTACCTGTGGCACGACCCGGCGGTGGTGCCGGTCGCGCCGCAGGACACGCACGCGCACTTCCCCGATCTGGGGCTGCTGACCTCGCGCACCGGCTGGGACGGCGCGGCGACGTTCGTGTCGTTCAAGGCCTCGCCCGGGGGCGGTCACCAGGCGTGGGAGGCCAGTGCCCGGCATCGCGCGGAGCAGGGGTGGGAGACGCTGAACTGCGGGCACCACCACCCGGATTCGGGGTCGTTCGTGCTGGCGTCGCAGGGCGCGTTCCTCGCGGTGGACGAGGGCTACAGCAACCGCAAGCGGGCCGCCCACCACAATCTGCTGCTGGTCGACGGTCAGGGCTTCGCGGGCGAGGACCGCTACCACGTCTACGAGGACCTGCCGTACGCGCGTCAGGCGCGGATGCGGGACGCGCTGGCCGGCGGCGGCTGGCTGCACGGCACCGCCGAGCTCGCCGCGATGTACCCGGACGAGCTCGGGGTGCGGCGCCTGGACCGCACGCTCGTCTGCACGCCGTCGGGCCGGCTCGTCCTGCTGGACGAGGGGCAGGCGGACACCCCGCGCACCTGGACGTTCCTGCTCCAGACGGACGCGCCGACCACGGCCGCCGAGGACGGCCGGGACCGGCTGATCGAGGCGGGCGACGCGCGGGCCGTCCTCCGCCGCCTCGCACCCGACGCCGTACGGATCACGTCGGAACCGACCCGGATCGAGGCCAATCCGACGGCGAGCACACCGGAGTTGAGCATCACGCGCACCCAGCACACCCTGCGACTGACCACGGCCGCCCTGGACCGGGCCCGGCTCCTCACGACGATCGAGCCCGGGGCCGGGCCCGCCACCGCACGCGCGGTACCGCACGGCGTCGCGTTCGACACGCCGGACGGCCCGGAGACGGTACTGCTGTCCCCCGGGGAGCACGAGCGCGTCGAGGCGTGCGGCTGGGCGGCCGACGCGGCGGCGCTGCTGCTCGCACCCGGCCGGGAGCCGTACGTGGTCGCGGCCCGGCGGCTGGCCCGCGACGGGCACCTCGTACGGGAGTGGACCGAGCCGTACACGGGCCCGGCACCCGTCGCGGACCGGGCGGTGACTCGATGACGATGACCGCTTCCCTCGGCGCGCGCGGCCGGGGCCGGCTGCTCGGCCTCCTCGACCGGATCGCGCAACCGGCCGCCGCGGGCGCCGCGTTCACCGTGCTCGCGCTCGGTGTCGTCACCTGGCTGCCCGCCCTCGCGGCGCTCGCCCACACGCTCCAGCGGTGGCGCACGGACGGCGACAACCGCTGCTTCACCGGCGTGTTCACCGCGTTCCCCCGCTCCTGGCGGGCCCTGTGGCGGCACGGTCTCCTCGCCACCGCGGCGGTCGGTGTGCTCGCCGCGAACTCCCTTTTCCTGAGCGGCCGTTCGAGCCCGTACGCGTTCGTGCTGCTCGCCGCTCAGGCCGGTCTCGCGGCCGCCCTGGGCGTGCACTGCACGGCGCTCGCCGCACACGCCGGACTCGACCCCTCGGGGGCCGTCGCGGACTGGCACCGGCGCGCCCTCGCCCTGGCCTTCGGCTCCCCCGCGCGCGGCACCGCGCTGCTCGGCGCGGCGGTGTCCGCGCTCGTCCTGACCCTGCCCGTGCCGCTCGGACCCCTGCTGTTCGGCCCGAGCGTGCCCGTTCTGCTCGCCCTGCACCTCGCCGCACCACGACCGGAGAGGACCTCCTGATGTCCAGACGGACCCTGCTCACCCTCGCGCTCGGCGCCTGCGCCGTCCTGGCCCTGCCCGCCGCACCGGCCTCCGCCGCGTCCGCGTACTACGTCAGTCCGACCGGCAGCGACGGCAACGCCGGCACGTCGTCGGGCGCGCCGCTCGCGACGATCCAGCGGGCGCTCGACCTCGCGCCCGAGGGGGCGGTCGTGCACCTGGCGTCCGGCACCTACCGCCAGGACGTCGTGACCCGGCGCGAGAACGTCACCCTCACCGGCCCGGCGAGCGCCGTCGTCAAGGGCGCGGGCGCCACCCGGATCGTGCAGGTCCAGCACGACGGGACGGTCCTCGACGGATTCACCGTGGACGGTCTGTTCGGCTCGTCCTCCGACGTGTCCGGGTACCGCTCCAAGCTCGTCTACGTGATGAGCACGACGCCCGGCAACGGCGTCAACGCCCTGCGGATCACCGGCATGACGCTGAAGAACGCGGCCGACGAATGTCTGCGCCTGCGCTACCTCGTCACCGGCGCCGACGTGTCCGGCAACACGATCAGCGACTGCGGCGTCGCCGACTTCCGCTTCGGCGGGGGCGGCAAGAACGGCGAGGGCCTCTACCTCGGCACCGCGCCCGAGCAGCAGGGCGACAACGGGGCGCCGGACGCGGCCCCCGACGTCAGCAAGAACAACCGGATCCACCACAACACGATCGTCACGCGCGGCAACGAATGCGTGGACGTGAAGGAGAACTCCACCAACAACTACGTGGAGTACAACGACTGTTCGCAGCAGCGCGACCCCATTTCGGCCGGTCTCGACGCGCGCGGCAGCGGCAACATCTTCCGGTACAACACGGTGCACGACAACACGGGAGCGGGTGTCCGGCTCGGCGGCGACACCGCGACCGACGGCATCGACACCCAGGTGTACGGCAACACGATCACGGGGAACGCGGGCGGTGGCGTCAAGGTCATGCGGACCCCGCAGGGCCCGGTGTGCAGCAACACGATGAGCGGGAACACGGGCGGGAACTCGGTGGGCACGTACGGCGCCGACTACACGCCCGACGCGCCCTGCTCCGCCGTCACCGGGCGCCCGGTCACGGGGGCCGCGTCATGAGCGCCACCCGCCGCACCGTTCTGGCCGGCACCGGTGCCGTACTCGCCGCGACCGCGCTGCCCGGCTCGTTCCTGACGCCGGCCCTGGGCGCGGACACCGGGACCGCGGCGGACGACTCCGTGGACCTGCTCACGCGCTGGCGCACGCTGCTCACCGGCGGGCCGGGGCTCGACACGGCCGAGCCGCGGATCGCCGCCGCGATCGCCCGCATCGACCGGGCCGCCGTCTCCGCGCTCAAGGGCCTCGACCCGTCCCGCACCGACGGTCTGTGGCCCGATCTGACCAGCACGTCCGTGTCGAACCACGTCACCACCTCGTTCAAGCGGCTCGCCACCGCCGCGACCGCGTGGGCCGTGCCCGGGACGGCCCGGTACGGGGACGCGGCGCTGGCCGATCTGCTGTGCCGGGGCGTGGACTGGATGCTGGAGCACCGCTACGGGCCGGGGCACGCGCGGTTCGACAACGACTGGGACTGGGAGATCGGCTGCGCCCTCGCGCTCAACGACACGGCCGTCCTGCTGCACGAGGCGCTGGGCGCGGACCGGCTGACCCGGGTCACCGACGCCGTACGGCACTACACGCCGGACCCGGACCTGTGGCGCGCCGACCGCCAGATCGCGACCGGCGCCAACCGCGTGTGGATCTGCACGGTCGTTGCCGTCAACGCCGTGCTGCGCGCCGACGGCACCGACCTCGCGCGGGTGCGGGACGCGCTGTCCGACGTGACGGGCGGCGGCGCCAACAGCGTGCTCGCGTACCAGGACTCGGGGTCCGGCACCGGCGAGGGCTTCTACTCCGACGGCTCCTTCCTCCAGCACTACAAGCACCCGTACAACGGCGGCTACGGCAAGGAGCTGCTCGGCAACCTGTCTCGGCTGCTGCACCTGCTCGACGGCACCGACTGGGAGGTCACCGACCCCGAGGTGGCCAACGTGCGGCGGTGGGTGACGGACGGCTTCGACCCGCTCATCGCCCGCGGTGACGTGCAGGCCGGTGTGTGCGGGCGGGAGATCGCCCGGTCCAGCAAGCAGGGGCACGTGGCGGCGCAGACGGTGATCGAGGCGGTCCTGCGGCTGCTGCCCGGGCTGCCGGCCGCGGAGGCCGACCGGTTCGGGGCGCTGGTCAAGCAGTGGATCACCGAGGACACGTACCGGGACTTCCTCGGCGTCACGGACCTGGCCTCGCTCGTCGCCGCGCAGCGCCTGCTCGCCTCCGGCGTCAGGCCGCGCGGACCGCTCGTGACACACCGCCAGTTCCCGCGCATGGACAAGGCGATGCACCACCGCCCCGGCTTCACCCTCGGCCTGTCCGTGTACTCCAGCCGGATCTACAACTACGAGTCGATCCAGAACGAGAACCTGCACGGCTGGCACCTGTCCGACGGCATGGTCCTGCTGTACGACGACGACCTCGGCCACTACAGCGAGGACCACTGGCCGACCGTCGACCCGCTGCGCCTGTCCGGCACCACCGTCGTCGCCGAACGCCCCGCCGACGCGGCGGGGCAGCGCACGACGAGCACCGCCGACTGGGCGGGCGGGGCCGCGCTGCCCGGGACGACACTCGGCGCGTACGGCATGGAGCTGCGGGGGTACGGCAGTTCGCTGCGCGCGTTCAAGAGCTGGTTCTGCCTGGACGACGTGATCGCGCACGTCGGCTCCGGCATCACGGCGGACGCGGGCCGGGTGGAGACGATCGTCGAGAACCGCAAACTCCGCGACGTCTCCGCCGAGCTGACCGTGGACGGCGTGCCCGCCCCGTCCGACGCCGGCTGGTCCGGGGACTACGAGGAGGCGACCAGTGTCCATCTCACGGGCACCGGCGGCTACGTCTTCCCGCGCCCGACCGCGGTACGCGCGCTGCGCGAGCAGCGGACGGCGACCTGGCGGGAGATCAACATCAAGTACGGCACGGACACGCCCGTCACCCGGCCGTACCTGACACTGTGGCTCGACCACGGCACGGCCCCGTCCGGCGCAGGGTACTGCTGGCTGCAACTGCCGGGCGCGTCCGCCGAACGCACCCGGCGCACCGCCCTCGCGCCGCCCGTGCGGACCGTCGCCGCGACGGAGGCGGTGCACGCGGTGCGGCGCGGGGCGGACGGACTGCTCGCCGCGAACTTCTGGGCGGCGGGCCGGGCCGAGGAGCTGTCCGCGGACGGGCCCGCGTCCGTGCTGGTCCGCCCGCGCGACGGCGAGGTGGACGTGGCGGTGAGCGACCCGACGCAACTGCGCGAGCGGGTCGTCCTGGACCTCGCACTGCGCGGGTGCACCGTGGCGCGGGCCGACGCGGGCGTGAGCGTCGCCCGGACGCTGTCCGGCACCCGGATCTCCGTCGACACCGCGGGCCGGCACGGCGCGACGGTGTCCCTGACCCTGACGAGGAGCTGACCTTGCTGTTCGACATGTCGCTGGACCGGCTGCGGGAGTACCGCCCGGAGCCGGAGGAGCCCGCCGACTTCGACGCGTTCTGGCGCAAGACCCTGGAGGACGCGGCGCGACACCCGCTGGACGCCCGCTTCGTGGCGCACGACGCGGGGCTCGCGACGGTGGACGTGTACGACGTGACGTTCAACGGGTGGGGCGGGCAGCCGGTGAAGGCGTGGCTGCTGCTGCCGCGCGGGCGCACCGGGCCGCTGCCCGCGGTCGTGCAGTACATCGGATACAACGGCGGCCGGGGCATCCCGTACTCCTGGCTGACCTGGAGCGCGCTCGGGTACGCGCACCTGGTGATGGACAATCGCGGGCAGGGCGGCGGCGGCAAGAACACCGCCGACACGCCCGACGTGGCGCCCGAGGGGCACGGCTCGTCCTCGCCCGGCTTCCTGACCCGGGGCATCGAGGACCCGCACCGGCACTACTACCGGCGGCTGATCACCGACGCGGTGCGGGCCGTCGACGCCGTCCGCGCCCACGAGGCGGTGGACGCGGCACGGGTCGCGGTGCTCGGCGGCAGCCAGGGCGGTGGGCTCGCGCTCGCCGTGTCCGGGCTGCGCGAGGACGTGGCGGCGACGATCGCCGACGTGCCGTTCCTGTGCCACTACCGGCGCGCCTCGCAGATCACCGACAACGGCCCGTACGCGGAGATCGCCCGCTTCCTGTCCGGGCACCGCTTCGGCGTGGAGTCCGCGATGGAGACCCTGTCCTACTTCGACGGGGTCAACTTCGCGGCGCGGGCGACGAGTCCGGGCTGGTTCTCGGTCGGCCTGATGGACAAGATCTGCCCCTCGTCGACCGTGTTCGCCGCGTATCACCGTTACGCGGGTCCGGCGTCGATCGAGGTGTTCCCGTACAACGGGCACGAGGGCGGCGCCGAGTACGACCTGCCGCGCAAGATCGGGGCGCTGCGGGGCGTGTTCGGCGGCTGAGACGGCGGGGCTCCGCCCCCGGTGGCGGTGTCTCAGCCGTGGTGCCGGTCCGCCGGTCCGAGGTCGCCCTTGAGGAGGGTGCGGACGATCGGCGGGCGGTGCCACAGGGCCAGGATCTCGTTGGCGAGGGCGACCGGGACCGGTGTCGTCTCCGGCAGGCCGTGCGTGTCGATCGCCGCCGCCGACAGACCGCGCGGGACCGCGTCCGCGTCGAGCAGCACCCGCCATTCGCGGGGGCCGAGGCTCAGGAACTCCAGGCCGGTGAGGCGGGCGATCTCGCAGGGGTCGGCGAGCGTGCCCGGAGACGCTGACAGGGTGCGCAGCCGGGGCAGGCCCACAGCTGGGGCGAGACTGACCGGCTCCCCGTCCAGCACTCCGATGGAGAGCACCTCCAGGCCGGGGTGGGCTGCGGCCTCGACGCTCGGCGTGGCATGGATGTTGACGTGGGCGACGGCCGCTCGCCGCGCCTCCGGTTCTCGCCGCTCCTCCTCGCGTCCGCGCCCGAACAGCAGGTCCGTGAGGGAGTCCGCGAGGAGTTCCGCGCCGACGTACTCCTCGTGGCCGATGAGGATGATCTGCCCGACGTGGCCGCGCGGGCCGGGCGTGAGGTCGACGGCGAGCCGGTCACCGCCGCCGTTCTCCCCGAACACGATCCAGCCGGGCGAGCCGACCAGCCCCTGCACCCGCGCGTCGGGATCGGCGCCGACGGCCTCCAGTGCGGCGTGGTCCCAGGGCGCGGGCCGCGTGGTGGCGTCGGCGATGTGGCAGGAGGCCAGCGGGTAGGGCTCCCACCGGACCGCCTCCTCGTACCGCAGCGCTTCCCGGCGACCGGCGTCCGAGTCCGAGTGGAGTTTGAGGTCTGCGACCCGGTAGAGCGCCTTCAACTCGTCGGGCAGCGGGACGCCGAGCCGTGCCTCCGCGTCCGCGATCTGCACGTCGCTCGCCCCTTCGGCGGCCGGCATCCGCTCCTTGATCGTGCGGGCCAGCAGCTCCGGGTCCGCGGTCGGGGCCGGCACCGCGTCCGGCGCCGGATCGGGCAGCCGGCGCCAGGGCTCGGGCACCGCGCCCTCGACCAGGAGCAGCATTCCGGGGCTCGGCGCGTCCGGCCGCTCGAGTCCCATCACGCGGAGCGTCGCGGGCCCTGACGGGGTGAACCGCACCGAGAACGTCACGCCCTCGACCCCGGCGGCCGCGACCGCCTCGCACACCGGGCCCGCCGCGCCGGACTCGTACGCCGCGGCGGGATCCTCCAGCCGCAGGCTCCATTCGGCCGCGCCGATCCGCCCCGACGCGTACCAATCAGTGTCGGCGTTCCGGCCCTCCCCGTGGCGTCGCAGCAGTCGCAGCAGCGGCACCCAGGTGCCGAAGTCGTGGAGCGGCGCGTGGTCGAGTCTCTGAACAGCCATGCGTGTGACCCTAATGACCCCGGACGACCGACGACTCGGCCGGTCCCCGGCTCAGCCGCGCGGGCGCAACCCCTCCACCCGGCGGTACAGTTCGGCCGCCTCCGCCGTGCGGCCCAGTTGTTCGAGGCAGTGGGCCTCGTCGGTGCGGCTGGTGAGGGTGTCGGGGTGGGCCGCTCCGAGGACGCGCTCGCGTGCGGCGGCGACGGTGCGGTACGCGCCGAGCGCGTCGTGCCAGCGGCCGAGCCAGCCCAGGCCGACGGCGACCTCCCGGTGGCTGATCAGGGTGTCGACGTGGTCGGGGCCGAGCACCCGCTCGCGCAGGGCGCACACGTCGCGGGCCTCGGCGAGGGCCTCCTCCCAGCGGGCGAGACGGCCGAGGTTGACGCCGAGGCCGTGCCGGGCGCGCAGTGTCTCGGGGTGCTCGGGCCCGCTGACCCGGGTGCGGTCGTCGACGAGGTCCCGGTACAGCGTGAGCGCCTCGGCGCTGCGGCCGAGCCGGCCGAGGCCGATGCCCACCTCGTAGCGGGCGGCGAGCGTGTCGGGGTGGTCGGGGCCCAGTGCGTGGGCGCGGGCGTCGGCCACGTCCCGGTAGGTGCGCAGCGCCTCGCTCCAGCGACCCAACTGGCCCAGGGTGTAGCCGACTTCGCAGCGGGTGACGAGGGTGTCGGGGTGATCGGCGCCGAGGACGCGGGCGCGCGCCTCGGCGACCTCGCCCGCCATGCGGTGCGACTCCTCGACGCGGCCGAGCCGGCTGAGGTTGAAGGCGAGGTTGTGGCGGCAGCGCAGGGTGTCGGGGTGGTCGGCGCCCATGGCGCGCTCGCGGGCGGCGAGGACCGCGGTGTACATCTGGTGGGCCTCGAAATGCCGCCCCAACTTGCCGAGCACGTAGGCGACTTCCTGGCGGGCGCCGAGCGTGTCGGGGTCTTCGGCGCCGAGTGTCCGCTCCCGGCCCTCGACGACGCGCCGGTACGTGCGCAGGGCGTCGCTCGCACGGCCGGTGCGGCTGAGGGCGAAGGCCACTTCGTAGTGGCTGGCGAGGGTGTCGGGGTGGTCGGGGCCCAGGGCGTGCTCGCGCGCTGCGGCGACCGCGCCGTGCGCCTCGCCGGCCTCGTCCCAGCGGCCCTGCCGACCGAGGGACAGTGCGGCGTTGTGCCGCGCGGTGAGTGAGTCCCGCAACTCCGTTACGTCCACTGACTGTTCGGCCGCACTGGGCCAGACCGCGCGCATCGCCCCCGGGGTCCCCTGGTTCCTCCGGGGGATCCAGTCGCGGGCGAGGCCTCCGGCCGGGTCCGGTGGTGTCGTCCGGAGGCCCGCGCCTCCGGCTGCCTTGTGTCCGGTGGTCATGCCGCGGGTCCAGGACGGCAGCCGGGGCTCTTCCGAGGGCGCGGGCCGGACTGCCTCCGGGGTGTTGCGGGGCGGTGCGGGGCCGCGGCTCCGGTCTGGACGGCGGCGATGCGCGCGGCCAGCTCGGCGGCGTCGCGGGGCCGGTCGTCGGGTTCCTTGGCGAGCAGGTCCCGGATGATCCGGTCCAGGTGGCGGGGCAGGTCGGGGCGCAGGCTCCGGGGCGGCTCGGGCACGGTGTCGCGGTGTCCGACGAGCACGGCCCAGGCGTCGACGAGGTCGAAGGGCGGGGCGCCGGTCGCGAGCTCGTAGAGGACGCAGCCCAGGGAGTACAGGTCGCTGCGCTCGTCGACGTGGACGCCGCCGATCTGCTCGGGCGACATGTAGTGCGGGGTGCCCATCGCGATGCCGGTGCCGGTGAGGCGGGAGGTGAGGCCGATGTCGTGGCCGAGGCGGGCGATGCCGAAGTCGCAGATCTTCACGGTGCCGTCGGCGAGCCGGACGATGTTCGCGGGCTTGAGGTCGCGGTGCACGATGCCCTGCGCGTGGGTGTAGGCGAGGGCGGCGGCGACCTGTGCGGCGATGTCGACGATGTCGTCGACGGGTAGCGGGTGCTGCCCGTCGTCCTCCAGGAGCCAGCTCAGGTCGTGCCCTTCCAGGAGCTCCATCACGAGGTACAGGACGCCTTCGTACTCGCCGAAGTCGTGGACGACGGTGATGCCGCGGTGCTGGAGCGCGGCGGCGACACGGGCCTCGCGGCGGAAGCGCTCGCGGAGCACGCGCGTGAAGTCCTGGTCGCGCTGCGGCCCGGCGGGCTTGAGGCACTTGACGGCGACGTGCCGGCCGAGCGACTCGTCGCGGGCGCGCCACACCTCGCCCATGCCGCCGCGGCCGATCGGTTCGAGCAGCCGGTACCGCCCGTGGAGCAGTCCGGTGTCCCGTGTCTCCCCCAGCTCCCGCATGTCCCGCTGTCGCCCCCGTCAGCTCGCTGCGCCCTCCCCCGGCCCGTCCAGTATGGCCAGCCTGCTGCCGGTTTTGTACGGTGCCGGACGGGTTTCGGGACCAAGTCGTGCCACGGCCCGCAGGACGTGCTTCGGGGGCAGTTGCCAGCGCAGCCATGCGGGGACGAGGCGCAGGGCGGTGCCGGTGGCGCGCAGGCGGCGGGTGACGACGGCCGGGGCGGGTGCGGGTCTGCCGTACAGGGTGTGGGCGTACGGCGGCAGGGCGTCGTAGGCGAGGTGCGCGACGTGTCGCCACAGGAGGGCGCGGGCGGGGACGAGGAGCGCAGGGGTGGGCGGCCTGCGCAGGAAGTCGTCGACGACGCGTGCCTCGGGTCCGGCGGCGAGCTCGGGCCGCACGCTCTCGAAGTAGGCCGCCAGTTCGCGCCGCGATCCGGGGACGCGGTCGGGGTCGAGGCCGACGAGGCGGGCGCTGGTGCGGTGCTCGGCGATGTAGCGGTCGGCCTGTGCGTCGGTGAGCCGGAATCCGGAGCTGCGGGCGACGTGGAGGTAGGAGTCGATCTCGGCGCAGTGCACCCAGAGCAGCAGTGCGGGTTCGTCGACGCCGTAGCGCTCACCGGTGTCCGGGTCGGTGGCGCCGAGCCGGCTGTGGATCTTCCGGACCCGGGCCCCGGCCCGCTCGGCGGCCTCGGTGGTGCCGTACGTGGTGGTACCGACGAAGCTCGCCGTGCGCATGAGCCGGCCCCAGGCGTCGCGCCGGAAGTCGCTGTTCTGGAGGACGCCGCGGACCGCGCGGGGGTGCAGGGCCTGGAGGTACAGGGCCCGCACCCCGGCGATCCACATCATGGGGTCGGCGTGCATCTGCCAGGTCACGGAGTCGGGCCCGAACAGACCCGGATCCGGCGCTTGCTCTGGTGAGCCCATGGGCCCAGTGTGCGGAGATTCCGGGCGGGACGCCAGAGCCGGCCGGGGCGCGGGCCCCGGAGGGCTCACTTCCAGACGGCGAACGGCTCGTCGTCACTGCTGCGCAGCAGGCCGCCCTTGACCCACTCGACCTTCTCGGGCGACGCGTCGGAGCCCGCCTCGGAGAGGTAGACCGAGCAGCCCTCGTAGCTCTCGCCGGCCGGGGCCTTCGCGAACTTCGCGGAGTCGTGCTCGTCGAGGCACTTGTCGAACTTCGGCGCCTCCTCGTAGCTGAGCTGTCCGTCGTCGCCGACGACCGGCTCGGGGAAGGCGGCCATGATGTCGAGCCGCGTCAGCAGGTCCCCGTCCGCGGTGACGTCGAAGGAGGGCCCGTCCACGTCCCCGGACTCGGACTTGGTCACCTTGTAGTGGACGTAGTAGGGCGTGCGGCCCTGGTACTCGGAGGCGTCCTTGAGCACCGAGAGGTCCCCGTTGGACCCGGTCTCCACCCGGACCACGCTGACCTCCAGGTTGTCCTTCGTCGCCTTGTCGCCGTAGGACAGCTCCTCGGTGTCGGAACACCCGGTGAGCGCCAGTGCGGCGGCGGCTCCGAGGGCGGCGAGTGTTGCGGTTCGGCTGTTCAAGATTCCCCCTGGATGGTGGTCCGTACGGCACGGGTCGGCCCGCGGAGCATGTCTACCGCACCCGACTGACAGACCGTCCGACAACTCCGCAACCGGAGACGGGCATCACAGGAAGCGCACAGGAACCACGCGCACGACCCGCCCCGGTCCGGGGCGGGTCGTGCCGCTCGCCTCAGCGCCGTACGCGCGGCATCCCGAGGCCGATCCAGGAGATGATCTCGCGCTGGATCTCGTTGTTGCCGCCGCCGAAGGTGAAGATCACGGCGGAGCGGTAGCCGCGCTCCAGTTCGCCGTGCAGGACCGCGCCCGTGCTGCCTTCCTTCAGTGCGCCCGCCGCGGCGACGATCTCCATGAGCCAGGCGTAGGCGTCGCGGCGGGCCTCGGAGCCGTAGACCTTGACGGCGGAGGCGTCCTGGGGGGTGAGGGTGCCCTGCTGGACGGCGTTCACCATCTGCCAGTTGAGGAGCTTCATCGCGTCGAGCTTGGTGTGGGTCTGGGCGAGGCGCTTTCTGACCCAGCCGAGGTCGATGACGCGCCGGCCGTCGGCGAGCTTGGTCTCCATGGCCCAGCGCTGCACGTCGTGCAGGGCGCGGATCGCCATGGTGCCGTGCGCGGCGAGGGTGACCCGCTCGTGGTTGAGCTGGTTCGTGATGAGCCGCCAGCCCTTGTTCTCGTCGCCGACCCGGCGGCTGACGGGGACGCGCACGTTCTCGTAGTAGCTCGCCGTGGTGTCGTGGGAGGCGAGGGTGTTGATGAGGGTGCAGGAGTAGCCGGGGTCCGAGGTGGGGACGAGGAGCATCGTGATGCCCTTGTGGGGCGGCGCGTCGGGGTCGGTGCGCACGGCGAGCCAGACCCAGTCGGCGGTGTCGCCGTTCGTGGTCCAGATCTTCTGGCCGTCGACGACGTAGTCGTCGCCGTCGCGGACGGCGCGGGTCTTCAGCGCGGCGAGGTCGGTGCCGGCGTCGGGCTCGCTGTAGCCGATGGCGAAGTCGATCTCCCCCGAGAGGATCTTCGGCAGGAAGAAGTCCTTCTGCTCGTCGGTGCCGAACTGCATGATCGTGGGGCCCACGGTGTTGAGCGCCATCAGCGGCAGCGGAACGCCGGCCTGGGCGGCCTCGTCGAAGAAGATGAACTGTTCCATGGGCGTCAGACCGCGCCCGCCGTACTCCTCGGGCCAGCCGACCCCGAGCCAGCCGTCCGCCCCGAGCCGGCGCACCGTCTCGCGGTAGAACCGCTTCTGCGCGGCGGGGTCCTCGTAGCGCGCGTACGCGTGCTCGGGGACCAGCTGGGCGAAGTAGGCGCGCAGCTCGGTGCGCAACTGCTGCTGCTCAGGCGTGTATTCGAGGTGCACGGCCCCTCCTGGCGGTCGACCGGGCTGCCTCGGCCCGGACTTCAGGCGCGGATGCGACGGCGCACACAGTAGAACGCGTTCCAGAAATAGGGAATGCCGTGGACTGACTGGATGTCAGATCAACGGGGCCGCGCACCTGTTGCGAGTCACACGAGGGCGGCGAGAAACTCCGTGCACGCCCGGGCGCACCGGCGACAGCACCCCGCGCAGTCGCCGGCGTCCGGGGCCCGGTCGCAGGCCTGGGCGCACTCCAGGCTGACGGCCCGGCACCATTCGACGTGCAGCCGCATCCCGTACGGGTCCTGGCGGAGCTCCTCGGACAGGAGCCGACAGGTGGCGTCGCACACCTCGGCGCAGCGCAGCAGAGCCCGGCGCAGGTTCGGCCGGCGCGGGGCGCCGGCGGTGACGGCACCGAGATCGGCGGCCCCGACGGACGTCACGCACCGCTTGGCGCACTCGGTGCAGGCCTGGGCGCAGTCGAAGCGCTCCCCCAGGAAGCGGACCGGCGCGTGGATCTCGGTCTGGGTCATGACTCCTCCCGGAGTCGCGGCGGACGGATCGGCGGCCTCACCACCGGTACCAGCGGGACCTCGACCCGCTCGCGGTCGTGCCGCGGACGAGGAAGCCGAGCAGCCACAGGACGAGAACGGCCAGGGCGACCCACCAGAGCACCTTCACGGCGAAGCCGACGCCGAAGAGGATCAGAGCGAGCAACAGAACCAGCAGAACAGCGATCACGGTCGGTACCTCCTTGAACGCCCCGGGTTCCCCCGGCCGCGCGTCCTACACGGAGAGCGCGGGGAATCGGCGCGGCCGGATCGGGTACCCCGCCCTCTCCACGAGCGGAGGAGGCGGGGCATGAGCCTGGTGCACACGGGAGTACTGGTCCTGGACTGCCAGGATCCGGCGCGGCTGGCCGAGTTCTACGAGGCGTTGCTAGGCGGCGAGGTCGTCGTCGCGCCGGACGGGGAGCGCGTCGAGGTGACCGGAGAGCGGGGCACCCGCATGGCGTTCCGCCGCGACCCCGCGGCCGCGCCGTCGAGCTGGCCGCGCCCGGAGGACGCGCAGCAGGCGCATCTGGACCTCCTCACGGCGCCGGAGGACCTCGACGAGGCGGAGCGCCGGATCGTCGAGCTGGGCGCGCGGCCGCTCCGGACCCGGGACGCGCCCGGTCCGCACGAGGCACGCCTGTACGCGGACCCGGCCGGACACCCCTTCACGCTCCGCCCCGCCTGAACCCCGGCGCGGCCGGCGTGGTCGGGGCGACCGGCATGGTCGGCGCGTGACCTCGGGCGGACCGTGGCGCCCCTCACACCCACGCCGGTCCCCTCTGGCCTCCATTTCGTTGTAGAGTACAACCACAAGCAAAGGTTGTATTTGCCAACCCATGGAGGTCCCGCCCATGTCCGCCGCGCGCAATCCGGCGCTGCGCCACGTTCTGACGCATCTGCTGACCCCCCTTCTGATGTGTGTCGGCATGGGCCTGGCCTACCTCGGCGCCTTCGCCTCGCCCGAGCCGCACCATCTGCCCGTCGCGGTGGTCGGCGCCGGGCCCGAGGCGAAGGTGTTCGCGCAGACCGTGAAGGACAAGGCGGGCGACGCCCTCGACGTCCGCACGGTCGACACCAGGTCCGCCGCGGTCGACCAGCTGATGACGCGGGACATCGACGGCGCGTACGTCGTCGGCGACTCCCCCGAGCTGATCGTCGCCTCGGCCGGTTCGGACACCACCGTGTCCGTCGTCGAGAAGATCTTCACGCCGGTCGCGGCCCAGCAGGGCGACCCCCTGAAGGTGACCGACGTGGCGCCTCCGGTGTCCGACGACCCGACGGGACAGGGCCTGTTCTTCCTGCTCGTGGCGGTCAGCATCGGCTCGTACGCCTCGGTCGCCGTGATCGGCGGCGCGGGCGCCGTGCTGCGGATGCGGACCCGCACGCTGCTCGTCGTCGGGGCCTCCGGCGTGGTCAGCCTGATCGGCGCCGCGTTCGCCGGGCCCGTCTTCCATCTGGCGCACGCCCACCTGTGGGGCCTGTGGGGCATGACGTGGCTGTACTCGGCGGGCATCCTGCTGATCGGCGTCGGCCTGCACACCTTCCTGAAGCGGTGGACGACGCTCGGCGTGATGGTGCTGTTCGTGATGCTGAACTTCACCAGCTCCGGCGGAATCTTCCGGCCCGAGCTGCAGAACGGCTTCTTCGGCAGCCTGCACGCCTTCTGGAACGGCGCCGGGTTCGTCGAGGGCGCCCGCAGCCTCCTCTACTTCGGCAGCCACGACCTGGGCCGCAACGTGTGGACGCTGGCCGCCTGGCTGCTGGTCGGCGCGGTCGTCCTCGGGATCGCCGCCCTGCACGAGCACCGGCAGGAGCGGAGCCTGGCCGCCGCGGGACACGGCGCCCACGCCGCACCCGCCCACGCCGCCCCGGCCCGCACCGAGCGCGCCCGGGCCGAGGAGGACAGCGAGGAGGAGATGGAGGAGGCCGTCGGCGTCTGACCGGCCCCGCCCCCGGACGCACCGGTGCCCCGCGCTCGTCTCGAGGACGAGCCCGGGGCACCGGTGCGTCGCGCGCGGGTCAGGCCCCGCGCGGGATCTGCTTCGAGCGGCTGCGGATCATGAACGCCTCGACGATCTCGACGACGCCCATCGCCACCAGCCAGCAGCCGCCGACCAGCGTCAGGACGGCGACCGACTCGAACGGCGAGACGATCAGCACGATGCCGGCCATGGCGCTGACCACGCCGAGGAACGCCTGCCAGCCGCGGGCCGGCATCGCCGGGTCCGAGGCCGCCGCGACGGTCTGCGTGATCCCGCGGAACAGCCAGCCGATGCCGATCCACAGGGCGAGCAGCAGGATCGACTGCATCGCGCCGCGGAAGCAGAACAGGCCGAGGAGGACGGAGACGGCGCCGCTGATGAACGCCATCACGCGCAGCCCGGTCGTCACGTGCGTGCCGAACGCCGTGACCAGCTGGAAGACACCGCTGACGACGAGGTACACGCCGAACAGGATGCCGGCGGCCCACAGTGAGGCGCCGGGCCACACGAGGACGAGCACGCCCATGATCAGCGCGGCGACACCCGCGAGGAGAACCGCCTGCCAGGCCGCTTGGGCCAGCCGGCCGAGCGGGCCCTCGGGGATGGATCCGGGCGCCTCCTTCTCGTCGGCGGCCCGGTGCGGGCTCTGCGGTTCGTAAGGTGTTTGGGTCATGACCGAACTCTCTGTGCGGGCCGCGCCGGGCGGCGAGCGGTGGTGGGCCGAACGGGTGAGACTCAGGAGGCGGACCGCGCCGCCTCCATGTCCCCGCTCGTGGCGTCCTCCTCTCCGGTCCCCGGGTCCGCTCCGTGGCGTACGGAACAGACGAGGGCGTCGTCCTTGACGTCGGCGACGATGGTGTCGCCGGGTTCGGCCTCGCCGCTGAGCATCAGCGACGCGAGCCGGTTGTCGAGCTCGCTCTGGATGGTGCGGCGCAGCGGCCGGGCGCCGAACTCGGGCTGGTGGCCGTGCGCGACGAGCAGCTTCTTCGCCGCCTCGGTGACCTCGAGCGTCATGCCCTGCGCGTGGACGCGGCGCACGCTCCGGTCGAGGAGGTGGTCGACGATCTCGCCGAGGTCGTCCTGGGTGAGGCCGTGGAAGAGGATGATCTCGTCGATGCGGTTGAGGAACTCGGGCAGGAAGCGGCCCCGCAGGTCCTGCATCAGGTCAGCCTTGATCTCGGACACGTCGCCGTGATGGGCGAGGATGCGCTGGGCGCCGATGTTCGAGGTCATGATGACGACGCAGTTGCGGAAGTCGACGGTGCGGCCCTGCGAGTCGGTGAGCCGGCCGTCGTCGAGCACCTGGAGCAGCGTGTTGAAGACGTCCGGATGGGCCTTCTCGACCTCGTCGAACAGCAGCACGCTGTAGGGCTGGCGGCGGACCTTCTCGGTGAGCTGTCCGGCCTCCTCGTGGCCGACGTATCCGGGCGGGGCGCCCACGAGCCGGGAGACGGTGTGCTTCTCCTGGAACTCGCTCATGTCGAAGCGGACCATGCGGTTCTCGTCGCCGAACAGCAACTCCGCGAGGGCCTTGGCCAGTTCGGTCTTGCCGACGCCGGTCGGGCCGAGGAAGAGGAAGGAGCCGACGGGCCGGTTCGGGTCGCCCATGCCCGCGCGGTTGCGGCGGACGGCTTCGGAGACGGCGACGACCGCCTCGTCCTGGCCGACGACCCGGTCGTGCAGGGCGTCCTCCAGTTTGAGCAGCTTCTCCTTCTCCGTGGCGGTGAGCTGGGCGACCGGGATGCCGGTGCGGCGCGAGACGACGTCGGCGATGTCCTTCGCGGTCACCTGCACGACGCCCTCGCGGCGCTCCTCGATCCCGGCGAGCTCGCCCTGGACGTCGGCGATCTGCTGCTTGAGTTCGGAGGCCCGCTCGAAGTCCTCGGCGGCGACGGCCTGGTCCTTCTCACGGCTCAGCTTGGCGATCTTGTCCTCGCGGCTGACGATCTCGGTGGAGCGGCCCGCGCCGCGCAGCCGGACCCGGGCGCCCGCCTGGTCCATCACGTCGATGGCCTTGTCGGGCAGGAACCGGTCGCTGATGTACCGGTCGGAGAGCTCGGCGGCGGCCACGAGCGCGCCGTCGGCGAAGCGCACCTGGTGGTGGGCCTCGTACGCGTCGCGCAGGCCCTCCAGGATCTGGACGGTCTCGTCGACACTGGGCTCGGGGATGGTCACGGGCTGGAAGCGGCGTTCCAGGGCCGGGTCCTTCTCCACGTACTTGCGGTACTCGTCGATGGTGGTGGCGCCGACGACGTGCAGTTCACCGCGGGCGAGGGCGGGCTTGAGCATGTTGCCCGCGTCCATCGCGCCCTCACCGCTCGCCCCGGCGCCCACGACCGTATGGAGTTCGTCGATGAAGAGGATGACGTCACCGCCGGCGTTCTGGACGTCCTCGATGACCTTCTTCAGCCGCTCCTCGAACTGGCCGCGGTACTGCGCGCCCGCCACCATCCCGGACAGGTCGAGCGCGACGACCCGCTTGCCCTTCAGCGTCTCCGGCACCTCGCCCGCGACGATCCGCTGGGCCAGACCCTCCACGATCGCCGTCTTGCCGACCCCCGGCTCACCGATCAGCACCGGGTTGTTCTTCGACCTGCGCGACAAAATCTCGACGGTCTGCTCGATCTCCTCGGCCCGGCCCACCACCGGGTCGAGCTTCCCCGCCTTCGCCTCCTCGGTCAGGTCCCGGCCGTACTCGTCGAGCGTCGGGGTGTCGCTGTTCTCCCTGCTCGCGCCGGCCGGGACGCCCTCGGTGCGGGCGGCCTGGTCGGCGGCGCCGCGCAGCCGGCCGGTGTCCGCGCCCTGGGAGCGCAGCAGCCGTCCCGCGCCGGAGTCCGGGTCGTCGAGGAGCGCGCCGAGGATGTGCTCCGGCCCGATGTACGAGACCCCTGCCGCCTGGGAGCGGGCGTGCGCCGCGGAGAGGGTGCGCTTGGCGGCCGGGGTGAGCCCGGGCTGCGCGGACGGTTCGGCGCTCTCCCCGGGAAGGATCTTGGCGATCGCGGCGGCGAGCGCGTCGGGCTCCGCCCCCGCCTGCGCGAGCAGTGTGCGGGCGGGGTCGACCTGGGTCGCGGCCCACAGCAGGTGCTCGGTGTCGAGGTCCGAACTCCCGTCCTCCACCGCCTTGTTGGTGGCCCGGCCGATCAGCTCGCGCGCCGAGTCCGTCAGCAGGCGGCCGATGGGGACCCGCTGCACCTGTGGCGGCGCCGATCCGGGCGACATCCCGAAGAAGCGGTTGAGCATCTCCCCGAAGGGATCGGGTGATCCGAAGGGGGATCCGAAGGACATCGACATGGCGGGTACTCCCGGTGGACGTCACAGCAACACCCCTCACTCAAGCAACACCGGACGGACTACGCAAAACATAGGAAAAGGACACAATGGGTCCCATGTCTTCACAGCATTCATCCGGCCGTCGGCCCGGCGGCTTCCCGGTGCGCCGGGTCTACGATCCACCCGCCGCCGAGGACGGGAAGCGGCTGCTCGTCGACCGCCTGTGGCCGCGGGGCGTCTCGAAGGAGCACGCCGACATCGACGAGTGGCTCAAGGACATCGCCCCGTCGAAGGAGCTGCGCACCTGGTACCACGCGGACAAGGACGACCGGTACGCCGGGTTCGAGGAGCGCTACCGCGCCGAGCTCGACGCGCCGGAGCGCGCCGAGCTGGTCGACCACGTGCGCGAGCTGGCCCGGAGCGGTCCGGTCACCCTGGTCACGTCGGTGAAGGACGTCGAGCACAGCCATGTGCCGGTGCTGGTGCGCCGGCTCGAGGAGGGGGACTGAGCGTCCCCTCGCCGGTCAGGCGGCGAGGCAGACCGTGCCGCGCCCGCTCGCCGCACCGCCCGCGCCGCGCACCGCGACAGAGGCGACCGAGGTGACGGAGGAGACGCCGGTGACCGAGGTGACCGAGGTGACGGACACCGGGCGGCGCCTCCGGGCGGCCCGCGCGAGCTCCCCCTGGGCCAGCGCCAGGACGTCGACGAGCCCGAGCCCGAGCGCTCCGGCGACGGCGGCGAGCATCTCGGAGGACGCCTCCTTGCGGCCGCGCTCCATCTCGGAGAGGTAGGGCATGGAGATTCCGGCGGTGTCGGCGACGTCCTGGAGGGTCCGGCCCTGGGCCCGGCGTCTGCGCCGCAGCACGTCCCCGACGACGTGCCGCCACAGCGGCTCCTGCTCCGGCGCGGACCGGTGGGCGCCGCTGCCCCGGCGGCTCTCGTGGATGCTCATCGGGCCAGCGTAGGCGGCGTACGGCGGCCCGGGGCGGCGCTTCGCCCTCGGCGATATCCGGGCCGCGGCGCGGCGGCGGAGGTCACTCGGGGACGCGCGCGTGACGCAGCAGGACGACCCCGTTGTCGAAGGTCTGGGTCCCGGCCAGGCGCAGGACGCGCGGGTGGAAATCCGTGACGGGGAAGAGCGGGGTGCCCGTGCCGATCAGGACGGGGTGCACGTAGGTGTGGAACTCGTCGATCAGGTCGTGGGCGAGGAACGTGGCGGCGAGGTCGGCGCCGCCGACGTTGAGGTCGCCGCCGGGCTGTTCCTTGAGGGCGCGGATCGCCTCGGGCAGCACCTCGGAGACGACGGTGGAGTGGTACGGGGCGGGGCCCGGCGGCAGCGTCCGGGAGAACACGATCTTGGGGATGTCGCGCCAGATGGCGGCGAACTCGACCTCCGTCGGGGTGCTGTCGGGGTCGGCGCCGGCCGCGGGCCAGTAGGACGCCATGAGTTCGTGCGTGACGCGCCCGGTGAGCAGGCCGCCGAAGGAGCGGACCTTCTCGTTCATGTGCCGGTGCAGGGCGTCGTCGACCTGGTGCCAGCCGATGTCCCGGCCCGGTCCCTCGGTGTACCCGTCGAGGGAGACGCCCATCATCAGAATGATCTTGCGCATGCCTGCTCCTCGTCGCCGCCCGCGTCCGGAACACCAGCATGCCCAGAGGCCGCGGTCCACCGCACGCACCGCCACGACCCGGATCGCCGGGTGCGCTACGAGGCCCGGGGGCGCTCCCAGTCGCAGGGCGGGGCCGGGCAGGCGTGCGGTGCGCGGCCCGCCTGCTCCTTGAGGGCGAGGCTCACCAGGCTGAGCAGGAGCTGCACGTCCGTGTCGCACTCCAGGAGCACGGTGATCCAGGACGCGCCGGGGTGCACGCGGACGGCACTGGTCCGCCGCAGGTGCGGCAGCAGCCGCTGCACCGCCGGCGCGGTGAGGTAGAGATCGGCGCAGTCGTCGGAGTGGAAGTGGACGAGGTCATGGCCCGCCGGGCCGAACGCGTGACCGATCGAGCACCGGGGCGGGCCGCTCACCAGGTGCGGCCATGTCCCGAGTTCGGTCATGGCACGCTGGGCCGCGGTCATGGCCCCATCCTGGCGCACCCTTCACCTCGGGGAAAACCCCCGTCAACTCCCCTGTTCCGGCGAGTTGTCGAGCACGCCCCCGGCGAGCAGCTGTCCGCCGTCGATCACCAGGGTCTCGCCGGTGATCCAGCGGGCGCCGTCACCGGCCAGGAAGGCCACGGCCTCGGCGATGTCGCCGGGTTCGCCGATCCGGCCGAGCGGAGTGGCGCCCGCGACCCGTCCTTCGTGCTCCTGCCAGAGCGCCTCGGCGAGGCGGGTGCGCACGATGCCGGGCGCGACCGCGTTGACCCGCACCTTCGGCCCGAGTTCCAGGGCGAGTTGCTTGGTGAGGTGGATGAGGGCGGCCTTGGAGACGTGGTAGATGCCGACGTCCTGCGCGACCGAGAGCCCGCCGATGGAGGCGGTGTTGACGACCGCGCCGCCGTGCTCGCCCATCCACGCCTTGACGGCGAGGGAGGTCCACAGGATGGGCGCCCACAGGTTGACGTCCATCGTCTTGGCGAAGCGGGCGTGGTCCTGGTCGATGACCGGGCCGTACGCCGGGTTCGTGCCCGCGTTGTTGACGAGGATGTCGAGCCGCCCGTGCGTGGCGAGGGTGTGCTCGACGCAGGCGCGGGCCGCCTCCTCGTCGGTGGCGTGGGCGCCGAACCCGGTGACGCCCGCGCCGAGTTCACGGGCCGCCTCCTTGGCGCGGTCCTCGCTGCGGGAGGTGATCACGACCTGGGCGCCGCGGTCGCGCAGCGCGCCGGCCGCCGCGAGGCCGATGCCCCGCGACGCGCCGGTGACCAGGGCGACCTTGCCGGCCAGGGACTCCGTGCCCGCCGGGGATTCCGCTGTGCTCATCGCTCTCCTCGTTCGGTCTCCCGGCGGCGCAGTTCGCGCCGGGCGATGGTCCGCTTGTGCACCTCGTCGGGACCGTCCGCGAGACGCAGGGTACGCAGGTGCGCGTACATGCTCGCGAGCGGGAAGTCGTCGCTGACGCCGCCTCCGCCGTGCACCTGGATGGCGCGGTCGACGACCTTCAGGGCCACGTTCGGGGCGGCGACCTTGATGGCGGCGATCTCGGTGCGGGCCTGCTTGTTGCCGACCGTGTCCATCAGGTGGGCGGCCTTGAGGGTGAGCAGCCGCGCCATGTCGATCTCGATACGGGACTCGGCGATCCAGTCCTGGATGTTGGCCCGCTCGGCGACCGGCGCCCCGAACGTCGTACGGGACTGTGCGCGGTCGATCATCAGGTCCAGGGCGCGCTCGGCCATGCCGATGGCGCGCATGCAGTGGTGGATGCGGCCGGGGCCGAGGCGGGCCTGGCTGATCATGAAGCCGTCGCCCTCGCCGGCGAGCAGGGCGCCGGCGGGGACCCGTACGTTCTCGAAGAGGACCTCGGCGTGGCCCTCGCGGTCCTGGTAGCCGAAGACGGGCAGGCCGCGCAGGATCGTGACGCCGGGAGTGTCGACGGGGACGACCATCATCGACTGCTGGCGGAAGGCCGGTCCGTCGGGGTCGGTCTTGCCCATGACGATGAGCACCTCACAGCGGGGGTGCAGGGCGTTGGAGGTCCACCACTTGCGGCCGTTGAGGACGTAGTCGTCGCCGTCGCGCTCCATCCGCATCTGGATGTTGCTCGCGTCGGAGCTGGCCACGGCGGGCTCGGTCATGGCGAACGCGGAGGCGATCTCGCCGGCGAGCAGCGGCTTGAGCCACTTCTCCTTGTGTTCGTCGGTCCCGAAGAGGGTGAGGACCTCCATGTTGCCGGTGTCCGGCGCGTTGCAGTTCGTGGCCTCGGGTGCGAGGTGGGCGCTGCGGCCCATGATCTCGGCGAGGGGCGCGTACTCCAGGTTCGTGAGGCCGGGGCCCCATTCGGGGTGCGGGTGGAAGAGGTTCCACAGGCCGCGCTTCTTCGCCTCGGTCTTGAGGTCCTCGATGACCGGCGGGTGGAAGTGCGGGTCGCCGGACGCGGCCATCTGCTCGGCGTAGACGGCCTCGGCCGGGTAGACGTGTTCGTCCATGAAGGCGAGCAGGTCGGCCTGGTACCGCTTGGCCTTGTCGGTCAGCTCGTACACGGGTGTCCTCCGATGGTGGTCTCGTACGGTGTCATCGCGCGGCGGCGGGCCGCAACAGGCGCGCCAGGGCGGAAGCGCTGCCCGCGGCGTCGCGGTGCAGGACGCCGGCGAGGCCGATCCGGGCCGCGGCGTCGAGGTTCTGGCGCAGGTCGTCGACCATGACGGTCTCCTCGGGCGGGGCGCCGAGGCGTTCGCAGGCGAGGGCGTAGGCGCGGCGCGAGGGTTTGCGGACGCCGATCTCGCCGGAGACGGTGACGGCGTCGAACAGGGCGGGCAGGTCGAAGCCCGCGTAGCAGTCGTCGCCGAGGGAGTTGGACAGCAGCCCGACGCGGTGTCCTTCGGCGCGCAGCCGGGCGACGAGGGCGAGGCTGTCGGGGTCGGGGCGCAGGTGGGCCTGGAGCCGGGCGACGAGTCCGGGCCCTGCGGCGGTGACGCCGTGTGCCCGCAGCCGGGCCGCGTAGCCGTCCTCGAAGGCGCGCTGTCCGATGCGGCCCTCCTCGTGGGCGACGAGCAGGGCGCTGCTCTCCTCGTCCTTCGACAGCAGGCGCAGCAACTGACCGGGCTGCGCGCCGAGTTCGCGGCCCAGTTCCTCGAAGGCGTCGATCACGCTGGTGGTGAGCACGCCGCCGAAGTCGAAGAGGACCGCGGTGCGGGTCCGTTCGTCGGTCATCGCACCGCCTTCTGGTAGCGCCGCATGCCGCGCAGCCAGCGGTCGTAGTCGGTGCCCTTGTGGCGGTAGAAGTCGAGGACCTGGGGGTGCGGCAGGACGAGGAAGCGCTCGTCGGCGACGGCTTCGACGACGCGGTCGGCGACATCGAGGGGCTGGAGCAGTTCGCCGGAGTCGAGGACGGCTCGGGCGGCGGCGCGCTCGGTCGGGTCGGCGGAGCGGGTGCCGGCCATGAGCAGCTCGGTCTCGACGCCCTGGGGGCACAGGCAGCTGACGCGGACGCCCTGGTCGCCGTAGGTGACGGAGAGCCATTCGGCGAAGGCGACAGCGGCGTGCTTGCTGACGGAGTAGGTGGCGGAGCCGATCTGGGTGAGCAGTCCGGCTGCGGAGGCGGTGGTGAAGAAGTAGCCCTCGCCGCGCTCGACCCAGCCCGGCACGAGCAGCTTCGCGGCGCGGACGTGCGCCATCACGTTGACGTCGAGGGCGCGGCTCCACTCCTCCTCGCTCGCGTCGAGTCCCGCGCCGCCGCCGATGCCCGCGTTGGCGAAGTAGAGGTCGACGGGGCCGAAGCGCTCCTCGGCCAGGGCGACGAGGGCGCGCAGGTCCTCGGTGGCGGCGGCGTCGGCCGCGCGGCCCGCGACGCGCTCGCCGTGCTCGGCGGCGAGCTCGCGCACGGTGGTGTCGAGGCGCGCGCCGTCCAGGTCGGTGAGCAGGACGCCGCGGGCGCCCGCCTCCAGGAGGCGCCGGGCGACGGCGGCGCCGATGCCGCCCGCCGCGCCGGTGACCACGGCGACCTTGTCGTTGATCAGCATGGGGGTGACCGCTCCTTCGCTCGGCTGCGCCCTCACCGTATTTGAATCCGGCTTCAAGTTCAATGACAGTCGGCGGACCGCTCGCTATATTCGGATCCGACGCCAGGTTCAGGAACCGCGCCGGGAGCGACGGGGCGTGCGGGAAGGGCCTGACGAGGAGCGCGTGGCCGGACGATCCGAGGAGCCCTGGACATGACCGCACATCTGCCGATCGCCGACTGGGAGCGGGTCCCGGCGCGGGACGTGGCGACGAACGGCGTCACCCTGCGCGTGTACGAGGACGGGCCGCGCGATACGGCGAAGCCGCTCGTCGTGCTGTGCCACGGCTTCCCCGAACTGGCCTTCTCGTGGCGGCATCAGATCCGGGCCCTGGCCGCGGCCGGGTACCGGGTGCTCGCCCCGGACCTGCGCGGCTTCGGCGCGAGCGACCGGCCCGCGGACCCCGGGGCGTACGACGCGCTGACGGTGTGCCGGGACCTGGTGGGGCTGCTCGACGACGTGGGCGCGCGGGACGCGGTGTTCGTGGGGCACGACTGGGGCGCGTCGATCGTGTGGCACATGGCGTGGGCGCATCCGGAGCGGGTGCGGGCCGTGGTCGGGATGAGCGTGCCGGTGACGCCCCGCTCCCCTGTCGCGCCGCTGCCGGTGCTGCGCAGGCGGCTCGGCGAGGAGTTCTACATCGTGTGGTTCCAGGAGCCGGGCGTCGCGGACCGGGCGCTCGCCCAGGACGTGCGGCGCACGCTGACGGCGCGCGAGATCTGGTCGGCGGCGTGGGCGGCCCGCGAGGAACCGGCGGCGCCGCGCCCACACTGGCTGAGCGAGGAGGAACTCGCCTTCTACGTGAAGACGTTCGAGGAGACGGGCTTCACGGGCGGCCTGAACTACTACCGCAGCCTGGACCGCACCTGGGAGCTGACGGCGCCGCTCGACGACCGGACCATCGACATGCCGTCCCTCTTCGTCACCGGTTCGAAGGATCCGGTGGCCCGGTTCATGCCGAGCGACCGCCTGGAGGAGGTCCTGACGGATCTGCGGGGCCGGGTCGTGCTCGACGGCGCGGGCCACTGGATCCAGCAGGAGCGGGCGGCGGAGGTCGACGCGGCGCTGCTCCGGTTCCTCGACGGGCTCGGATGAGAGACCCGGCTGATAGCATCCGCAGCCACCCGCGTGGCGGTCGCGGCCCCGCGACCGCCCGCACGAACGAGAGCGAATGGACCGCATTGCCTGCCCAGGCCGCGGCCGCCGACGGCGGTCAGAAGCAACCGATCACGCCCCGCAGCGCCCGCGGCGTCAGGACGCGCAACGCGCTGATCACCGCCGCGCGTGAGGTCTTCGAGCGGGACGGCTACCTCGACGCCCGGATCACGGACATCTCCAAGGCCGCCAACGTCGCGTCCGGCTCGTTCTACACGTACTTCAACAGCAAGGAAGAGATCTTCCAGGCGCTCGTCGCGCAGGTGCAGGAGGAGATGCTCCATCCGCACCTGCGGGAGCGGACCGGCATCACCGACCCGCGCGAGATGATCGACGCCTCGAACCGCGAGTACCTGCGCGCGTACAAGAAGAACGCCCGGCTGATGGCCCTGTTCGAGCAGGTCGCCCAGGTCGACGAGACGTTCAGGCAGCTGCGCATCGAGCGGGGCGACGCGTTCGCGCGGCGCAACGCGAAGCTGATCCGCTCGCTCCAGGACGCGGGCGCGGCGGACCCGAGCCTCGACCCGCTGATCACGGCGCACGCGCTGTCCGTGATGGTGAGCCGCATGGCGTACATGGTGTTCGTCCTCGGCCAGCGCATCCCGTACGAGCGTCTGGTGACGACGCTCAACAAGATCTGGGAGAACGGGCTTCAGCTGCGCGCGCCGGAGGCGGACCCCGGGGACTGAGCGGCGCGGGCGGCGCGGCGCTCCAGGACGCCGAGGACGCGCCGCCCCCAGCTCACATTGCCCTCCTCGAATCCGATGCCGGCCATCAGCGTCAGGTAAGGGCCGATCCGCTCCCCCACCTCGAGGAACTCCTCCTCGCTGCGACCGCCGAGGAGATGCTGCCGGATCCGCTCGTAGCGGGCGAGGCGGCCCTGCGCCCACGACACCCGCTCCTCGAGGTGCGCGCGCACGGCGTCCAGGTCTCCGACGTCGACGGCCTGGACCTTCACCATCAGCTCGTCGCGCAGCGCGAGCGGTTTGGGCCGGCGTGCCGTGAACGCGGCGAGGTCCTCGTGCCCCGCGGGCGACAGCGTGAACATCCGCTTGTTCGGCCGCCGTTCCTGCGGGACCACGCGCGCGTCGATCAGTCCGTCCGCGGCGAGGCGGTCCAGCTCCCGATAGAGCTGCTGCGGTGTCGCCGCCCAGAAGTTGGACACCGACACGTCGAAGATCTTCGCCAGGTCGTATCCGGACGCCTCGCCCTCCAGGAGTGCGGCGAGGACGGCGTACTTGAGAGACATGTGGACACCCTACAAGGATGCGACTACTGTCGCCCGCACCTAATCAACAAATTTACTAATGAGTGAGCGAGGTGGCGTCCATGCATCCCTTCCGCGCGGCGGTGGAGAAGGACGATCTGGCGGCGGTCGAGGCCATGCTGGCCGAGGACGTGGTGTTCACCAGCCCGGTCGTGTTCAAGCCGTATGCGGGCCGGGCGATCACCGCGGCGATCCTGCGCGGGGCGAAGCGCGTCTTCGAGGACTTCCGGTACGTCCGGGAGATCACCGGGGCCGACGGGCGTGATCACGCCCTCGTGTTCGAGGCGCGGGTCGGCGACCGGGCCATCACCGGCTGCGACTTCCTGCACGTCGACGAGGAAGGGCGCATCGACGACTTCATGGTGATGGTGCGTCCGCTGTCGGCGGCGCAGGCACTGGCGGCGGCGATGGGGGCCGAGTTCGACCGGATCGCCCAGGAGGCGGCGGCCGGAGCCTGAGCCCCGGCCCGTTCAGCGGTAGTAGGCGTCGTCGCCGGCCGGTTCGCACAGCTCGAAGCAGACCTCGCCGGCGTCCTCGGTCGCGCCGGGGGCCGTGCGGACCTCGGCGCCGACCCACACCAGGTGCGGGGGCGTGCCGACGACCCGGCAGGGCACCACAAAGTCCTCGGGGAAGCGGACCAGCGACTCGTTGCGCGCGACGCCCGTGCCGCGGTGCACCACACGTGACTGCACGACGATCCCGGGGCCCGCGCTGCGCTGCGTCTCCAGGTCGCTCGACGCGCAGACCGGACACAGCAGCCGGCGGAACGACGCGGTGCCGCACCAGCGGCAGCGCTTGAAGGTGAATCCCGTGCCGCCGTCGGCCTCGGCCGGCGTCATGACACCCGTCGCGCTTCCCGACAACCCCGCCCACTCCGACATCGCTCGGCCTCCCGCGCTCACCCGGTCCGCCGGGCTGAGGCTCCGGCGCCCGGTCAGCGTATGACACTCAGTGCCGCGCGGTAAAGATACCGAGTACCCTCCGGATCGGAATTCTTGGGCACCCGGACCCTGTTCAGTCGTCCCGGAGCGCCGATTCGACCTGCTGGATGACCCGCCACATGGGGGCGCCCTTCGGGGCCACCATCACCACGACCTCCTCCTGGGCGACGGCCGGGCCCGGGTCCCGCTCGGCCGACTCGCCCCACACCCGGCGGACGAGCCCGAACGCGCGCTCCACGGCCGCCTCGGCGTCGCCCTCGCCGCCCGAACGCAGCCAGGTGCGCAGTGCGTTGTTGTGCGCGGCCACGACGGAGGCGGCGACGACCTCGGCCCGCAGGCCGCCGTCCGGGACGGCCGCCCAGCGCCGGCGCAGGTACTCGGCGAGCGTGCGCTCGTAGCGCCGGACGACGGACAGCTCGTAGGTCCGCAGCCCCGGCACCTCGCGCGTCAACCGGTAGCGCTGCACGGAGAATTCGGGATTCGCGGCGTACATGCGCAGGACGAGTCCGGCCGCGTCGCAGACGACGTCGACGGGGTCCCGCTCGTCGCCCGCCGCTTCGAGGAACGCGGTCATGTCGGCGAGCACGCTCTCGTGGTCCGGGAAGACCGCGTCCTCCTTGGACGGGAAGTACCGGAAGAAGGAGCGGCGGCCGACCCCGGCCCGCGCCACGATGTCGTCCACCGTCGTCCGCTCGAACCCTCGCTCCAGGAACAGCTGGAACGCCGCCTCGGCCAGCACCTCCCGCATCGGGGCCTTCTTCGCCGCCCCGTTCGATCCACTGCCCTCGCGTGCCTCGCTCATGCCGGGAACGTAACACCGGACGGCCCCCTTTGGCACTACGTACCTTTACAGAGGGAACTGAGTGCCATACGGTGGCCGCAGTAGGCCTGAGAAGGCTGAGAAACGCTCTGAGCGAGGAGAGCCGGCGTGAGCTTGAGGATCGTTGTCACCGTGAAGTACGTGCCGGACGCGACCGGTGACCGGCATTTCGCGGATGACCTGACCGTGGACCGTGACGACGTGGACGGCCTGCTTTCCGAGCTGGACGAGTACGCGGTGGAGCAGGCGCTGCAGATTTCGGAGAACTCGGACGACGATGTCGAGATCACCGTGCTGACGGTGGGTCCCGAGGACGCGAAGGACGCGCTGCGCAAGGCGCTGTCGATGGGTGCGGACAAGGCGATCCACGTCGAGGACGACGATCTGCACGGCACGGACGCGATCGGTACGTCGCTGGTGCTGGCGAAGGCGATCGAGAAGGCGGGCTTCGACCTGGTCGTCTCGGGCATGGCGTCGACGGACGGTACGGCGGGGATCGTGCCGGCGCTGGTGGCGGAGCGTCTGGGTGTGCCGCAGGTGACGCTGCTGTCCGAGGTCGCCGTGGAGGGCGGCACGGTGTCGGGTCGTCGTGACGGGGACGCGGCGTCGGAGCAGCTGGAGGCTTCGCTTCCGGCGGTGGTGTCGGTGACGGACCAGTCGGGTGAGGCGCGTTACCCGTCGTTCAAGGGGATCATGGCGGCGAAGAAGAAGCCGGTGGAGTCCTGGGACCTGTCCGACCTCGGCATCGAGGCGGAGGAGGTCGGTCTCGAGGGTGCGTGGACGAAGGTCGAGTCCGCGGCCGAGCGTCCGGCGCGTACCGCGGGCACGATCGTGAAGGACGAGGGCGAGGGCGGCAAGCAGCTCGCCGAGTACCTCGCGGGCCAGAAGTTCATCTGAGCTTTTGTCGCCTCATCCATTCGCCCAAGTTCTTTGTGATTGCAGGAGATTGAAGTCCCATGGCTGAAGTTCTGGTCTACGTCGACCACGTGGACGGTGCGGTCCGCAAGCCCACGCTGGAGCTGCTGACGCTGGCGCGTCGGATCGGTGAGCCGGTCGCGGTCGCTCTCGGCAGTGGTGCCGCCGGTACCGCGGCGGTGCTGGCCGAGCATGGTGCCACCCGGGTTCTGACGCACGAGGCGGCCGATTACGCCGACTACCTGGTCGTGCCGAAGGTCGAGGCGCTTGAGGCCGCGGTCGCGGCGGTGTCGCCGGTGGCGGTGCTGGTTCCCTCCTCCGCGGAGGCGAAGGAGGTCGCGGCGCGTCTGGCGCTGCGGATCGGGTCGGGCATCATCACCGACGCGGTCGACCTGGAGGCCGGTGACAGCGGTCCGGTGGCCACGCAGTCGGTGTTCGCCGCCTCGTTCACCACGAAGTCCGTGGTGGTCAAGGGCACCCCGGTCATCACGGTGAAGCCCAACAGTGCCGCGGTCGAGCCGGCGGCCGCCGCGGGTGCGGTCGAGGCCCTGGACGTGGCGTTCTCGGAGAAGGCGCACGGCACGAAGGTCACCGCCCGCACGGCGCGTGAGTCGACGGGCCGCCCGGAGCTGACCGAGGCCGCGATCGTGGTCTCCGGCGGCCGTGGTGTGAACGGTGCGGAGAACTTCTCGGTCATCGAGGCGCTCGCCGACTCCCTGGGCGCGGCCGTGGGTGCCTCGCGTGCCGCGGTCGACGCCGGCTGGTACCCGCACTCCAACCAGGTCGGCCAGACCGGCAAGTCCGTCTCCCCGCAGTTGTACATCGCCTCGGGCATCTCGGGCGCGATCCAGCACCGGGCCGGTATGCAGACCTCGAAGACGATCGTCGCGATCAACAAGGACCCCGAGGCCCCGATCTTCGACCTCGTCGACTACGGCGTCGTCGGCGACCTCTTCGACGTCGTCCCGGCCCTCACGGAGGACGTGAAGTCCCGCAAGGGCTGATCACCTTCCCGCAGTCGCAGGACCCCGCGCCGCGCCCCTGACCGTCACCGGTCGAGGGCGCGGCGCCATGTGTAGTACCCGGCGGCGCCGAGCGCCCCCGTGATCAGCAGCCCGCCGAGCCCCAGCTGCACCGGGCCGATCCGGCCCCACGAACCGCCGTCACCGGCGTGCACCCCGTGCATCTGGCTGCCGCCGCTCCCCGTCACGGTCAGGGTCTGCCGGACGACGCTGCCGCTCTCGCAGGTCACGGAGACCGGGTACGTGCCGGGCCGGGCGCCGGACGGCACCTGGAACTGTCCGACGAGGTCGTCCCGCTGGGTCGTGGTCTGCAGCGGGAAGTCACCGGCGCCCAGGCTGTTGGCGTCGCCGGTGGCCCGGCGGTCCTTGCGGCAGGCGCTCGTGTTCGCCGTGACGGTGGCGCCCGGGCGCGGGTTCGCCGGGGACAGTTCGAGGGCGCCGGGCGCCTTGCCTGTGCTGCGGGTGCTCGGGACCTCGGCGGGATCCTCCAGGCCGGCGTCGCCCTCCGGGACGAGGGAGTCGGAGGGCGCGGCGGGATCGGCGGGGTCGGCCGGATCTACGGGCGCGGCGGGCTCGCTCCAGGAGGACTCGCTCTCCCAGGGGGTGTCGTCGCCGTCGGCCCGGGCGTCGGCGCACACCGGGGTCGCTAGGGCGAGAACGGCCGCCGTCAGTGCGGTGGCCGGCCAGGACGCGGTGCGACGCATGCTGATCCTCTCTGAGCGGGCCGCGTACGGCCACGGGTTCGGTTCGGCTTACCGGCCGAGCCAAACCCGTGGGTACGCCGCCCGCGCGTCGAGGAGGCGAGTCGGGTGAGCGAAGGGGCACGTGTGGGTGACCCCGAGGCGTCGCGTGACGCTCCGTAGGCGTCGGAAGGGATCAGGAGTGGTGGGTCTGGATGCGCCCGTGCGTCCGGTGGGCCTCCACGAGCTTGACCCGCGCGGAGACGAGCCGGTGGGCCATGACCTCGGCCACCCCGTGCAGCAGGCTCACGCCGAGCGCGGGCTCGAGGTCGCACAGGTTCCGCACCGCGGCGCCGTCGAACTCGTAGGCCCGCACGGGGCTGAAGGCCTCCGCGCCGAAGTCCCATTCATAGGGCGGGAAGAGCCAGGACCAGCCGAGGAGATCGCCGGGGCCCAGCGGATCGATGGGCAGCAGGGTGCGGTCCGAGACGCGGACGTCGAGCGTGACCATCCCGGTGCGGATGATCCAGAAGCACCGGGCCGGTTCCCCCTCGTCGAAGATCCGGGTGTCCTGGGGGAACGAGACCTCCTTGGCCAGGGTCATCAGCCGGTCGCGGTACTCGCGCGGAAGCCTGTTGAGCAGGCGTGTCTGAGCCGTCATGGCGGAACCACCTCCACCCTCGTGTCACTCCAGCGTACGTACGACCGGCCGAGTGCACCGGACGAGCGCCCGGGGCCCGCTCCCCGGTCGGCGGCGGCCGGATGGCTGACGTGCCGGGCGGGTCGGCGGGGGCGACCCTACGTTTCCGGCATGGCGACTTTCCTCCGCTCTCATCCCCGTACGGCCAAGGCCGTCGCGGCCTCGGGCCTGTGCACGGCGCTCACCCTGGGCGCCGTCGCCCCCGCGTTCGCCGCGGCCTCCCCTCCCCGGCCGCCCGCCGCCCCCTCCCTGTCGGCCCTGTCCTGGGAGGTCATGGACGCGGGCACCGGGGAGGTCCTCGCCGCGAAGGCGCCGCACCGCAGGCTGCCGCCGGCCAGCACGCTCAAGACCCTGTTCGCGCTGACCGTGCTGCCGCGGCTGCGCCAGGACCTGGTGCACCGGGCCTCGTACGCGGACCTGTCGGACGTCGCGGAGGGCAGCAGCATGGTCGGCGTGGACGAAGGCACCCGGTACACGGTCGCCGACCTGTGGCGCGGCGTGTTCCTCAGCTCGGGCAACGACGCGGTGAACACGCTGGCCCGGCTGAACGGCGGGCTGCCCCGCACCCTCGCGCAGATGCAGGACACCGCCCGCCGGATCGGCGCCCGCGACACCCGCGTGCGGTCCGCCGACGGCTTCGACACCCCGGGCCAGTACTCCTCCGCCCACGATCTGGCGCTGATCGCCCGCGAGGGCTTCAAGAACCCCGACTTCCGCCGCTACATGGGCACGAAGTGGGCGCAGTTCCCGGCGGCGGGCGGCCCGCACGCGTTCGGCATCCAGAACACGAACCGGCTCCTGGTCGGCTCGCACGGGGTGGAGCCGTACCGCGGCCTGATCGGTGTCAAGAACGGCTACACCTCGCAGGCGGGCAACACCCTGGTCTCCGCCGCCACCCGCAAGGGCCGCACGGTGCTCGTCACGGTGATGAACCCGCAGGACGGCGATTCGAACACCGTGTACGAGGAGAGCCGGGAGCTGCTCGACTGGGGCTTCGTGGCGGCGCCGCTGCGGGCCCGCGCCGCGGTGGCCGGCCCGCAGCACCCCTCGGCCCACCGCCGTGCGGAGGCCGCGGCCCCCTCGGCGGCGGCGCCCGCTCAGGAGGCGCACCAGCCGTCGGGCCTCGGCCGGCACCTGGGCGCGGCCGCTGCGCTGCTCGCGCTGGCCGGGGTGCCACTGCTGCTGCGCCGACGGCTGCGGAAGGGGCGCTGACCGGGACGCGGAGGCGGCCTGGCGGCGGGGGCCGCCACTCCACTGGCCCCCGCCGAATGGTGGACCTGCGCCCGGCTTCCTAGCGTCGCGAGCATCCGCCCCTTCCCAGGAGGATCCGTATGCGTTCCATATCCGTGCTGTCGTCGGTGGCGCTGGCCTCGCTCGTCGCGCTCGGCCCCGCCGCCCCGGCCGCCTTCGCCGGAGACGACGACGGTGGCACCCAGCCCGACGTGACGTCGTTCGGCTTCTCGGTCACTCCGAGCACGGTGGCCGCCGGCGGCACCGTCACGCTCAACTCCACCGGCTGCGACGTGCCGACGGTGAACGTCGACGCGCCGGTCTTCGACAAGGCGCAGCTCAACGAGGGTCACTCCGTGACCCGGCAGGTCTACCCCGACGCCAAGCCGGGCGCCCAGTACGCGGTCACCTTCGAGTGCAACGGCGAGACGGGCACCACCACCCTGACGATCGCCACCGGCCGGCCGAGCCCCGCCCCCGTGGACCGCGGGGTGCGCGCCGGGGTCGGCGGCAGCGTAGGCGGCACCGACCCGGCCCTGCTGGCCGCGGGCGGTGTGCTCATCGCGGGTGCGCTCGGTGCCGGATACGTGCGGCTGCGCAAGCGCCGCACCGACGCCGCCTGACGGCCGGGACCGGCGACCGTGCCCTCGGCCGCGCCCGGCGCCCGCAGGCCCTCGTGGTCCTTCCTCGCCGTGGTGCTCCTGATCGGCGTCCTGCTGGTGCACCACGGCGTCTCCCGTGCCGACGGACCGCCGCAGCCCGATCCGGGCGCGGCGCGTCTCGGCACGACGACCCCGCCGGCCGATCCGCTGCCCGCGTCCACCCCGGTGCGGGTGCGCATCCCGGAGATCGGGGTGGACGCGCCGCTGACCCGGGTGGGCCGGGACGCCGAGGGCTGGCTGGACGCGCCGCCCCCGGACGACGCCAACCTGGCGGGCTGGTACACGAAGGCCGTCACGCCCGGTGAGCGCGGTACCGCGGTGATCGACGGGCATGTCGACAACGCGCGGGGCCCGGCGGTGTTCTACGGCCTGGGCTCGCTCGAGAAGGGCGAGCACATCGAGGTCGACCGGGCCGACGGCTCCACCGCCGTGTTCGAGGTCCACGGCATCGACGTCGTCGACAAGAACGACTTCCCCGACCGCAAGGTGTACGGCAGTACGGGCCTGCCCGAACTCCGCGTCATCACCTGCGGCGGCCGCTACGACAAGCGGACCGGGTACAGCGGCAACGTGGTCCTGTACGGGCTCCTCACCGAGGTGCGCGGACGCTCCTGAACCGGCCCCTCGCCGGTCAGCCCGCGGAGGGCGGGGCGGCCGGCGGGGGCGGGGAGAACATCGGCGGGGCGGCGGGCGGCGCCGCGTTCGGCTGCGAGTCGAGGACGACGCGGCACAGCTTGAACTCGTACTGATAGGTCTGCGTCCTGCCCTGGATGATCACCAGGTAGCCCTCGCCGTCCTCGTAGATCACGCGGCGTACCGGCATCGCCGGACGGGCGGGGTCGAAGGCGAGCACGTGGCGGTGCAGCGCCTCCCGCGCCTCGGCGCGCGTACCGGTGACATGCCCTTCCGCCCGGGTCTGCTTGTACAGCCCGGTCGGGTTCGCGTGCTGGCACGACATCATCAGGCCCCACGTGCCCCGTACCTGGTCCTCCACGGCCCGTCCCCCGTTCCGCTCGACTGCGTTTCGCCTCCGGAACTCTGCCACACGGCCTCGGGACGGCGGAGCCCGGTCGGCCGGTCGTCAGCCGGCGAAGGGGCCGGGCGGGAGCAGCACCGACAGTTCCTGGGCGGCGGCGGTCAACGCGGGGCGCAGCGCGAGGAGTTCACCCAGCGGCATGCGGAAGGCCGGGGCGGCGACCGAGAGTGCGGCGTGGGCGACGCCGTCGGGGCCGAGGACGGGGACGCCGAGCGCCCGGATGCCCGGTTCGTGTTCCTCGTCGGCGACGGCGTGCCCCTGGGCGCGCACCTTCTCGATCTCCGCGCGGAACGCCGCGCGGTCGGTGATCGCGTTCGGCCCCAGCGCGGTCAGTTCGATGTGCTCGACGAGGTCCTCGCGCACGTCCTTGGGCGCGTACGCGATCAGGACCTTGCCCATCGAAGTGCAGTGCGCCGGGCCGTGCTTGCCGGGTTCGCCGCGCACGCTCACCTGTTGCGTGCCCTCGACGTGGTGGATGTAGAGCTGCTTGTCGCCGTCGAGGACGGACATGAGGACGGCCTCGCGGCAGGTGTCGGCGAGCCGGCGCATGACGGGCAGCGCGATGCCGCTGAAGCCGTGGGCGTGGGAGACGCGCTGGCCTAGTTGGTAGACGCGCAGGCCCAGGGTGTAGTGCTTGGTCCGCTCGTCGAACTGGACGAAGTGGTCCCGGGTGAGGGACTTCAGGAGCCGGTAGCAGGTGCTGGTCGGGAAACCTGAGGCTCGGGCCAGTTCCGAGAGGGTGACGCCCGTGGGACGGTCGCCGAGCAGCGTCAGGACGTGCAGGGCCTTGCTGACCATGTCGGAGGGCGGTGCGCTGGTGGACATGGGCCGAGTTTGCCACATAGCGGCAAGACTTTCTCCCTGACGGAAACAATCCATTGACAGTCAGAAACGTGCCGGTCATTCTCTTTTCAACTCGCGGCAAGGCTTGCCACATCGTGGCAAACCTTGAGCATCTCCGTCCCCCCTCGGGAGAAAGGCCTCCTGAATGACGACTCCGCCCCCGGCCGCCGCTCTCAGCCCCCGGCGCTGGACCCGGCTCATGCCCATGGTCTTCGTGACCTACAGCTTCGCCTACCTCGAACGTTCGAACTTCTCCGTGGCCGCCGCCGGCGGCATGGCCGACGACCTGCGCATCTCCGGAAGCGTCTCGGCCCTGCTCGGATCCCTGTTCTTCCTCGGCTACTTCGCGTTCCAGATACCCGGCGCGGTCTACGCGGAGCGGCGCAGCGTGAAGCGCCTCATCGTGTGGTGCCTCGTGCTGTGGGGCCTGCTCGCCACCGCCCAGGGACTCATCCCCGACGTACGGGCCCTGATGATCGTGCGGTTCCTGCTCGGTGTCTCCGAAGCCGCCGTGCTGCCGGCCATGGTCATCCACATCACCCACTGGTTCACGGCGCGCGAGCGCGGCCGCGCCAACACCTGGCTGATCCTCGGCAATCCGGCCACCGTCCTGTGGCTCACCGTGGTCTCCGGCTACCTCGTGGAGTGGGTCGGCTGGCACGGCATGTTCATCGCGCAGGGCGTCCCGGCCCTCGTGTGGGCGTTCGTCTTCCACAAGTTCATCGACGACCACCCGCGCGACGCCCGGTGGCTCACGTCCGAGGAGCGCACCGCGCTGGAAGGGGCGCTCGCCGCCGAACAGCGCCGCCTGCCCGCCGCCGGCGGCTATCTCGCCGCCCTGCGCTCCCGCAACGTCGTCCTCCTCTCCCTCCAGTACTTCCTGTGGAGCCTCGGCGTCTACGGGTTCGTCTTCTGGCTGCCGTCCATCGTCCGCGCCGGCAGCGACGAGGGCATCGGCCTCACCGGGCTGATCTCCGCCCTGCCGTACCTGTTCGCCTGCGTCGCGATGCTCGTCAACAGCCGCGCCTCGGACCGCGCGGGCGCCCGCAACCGCTACGTCTGGCCCTGGCTGCTGCTGGGCGCGGCCGGCTTCTACGGTTCGTACCTGCTCGGCGACGCCTTCTGGTTGTCGTACCCGCTGCTGTGTCTCGCCGCCGCGGGAATGTACGCGCCGTACGGCCCCTACTTCGCCGCGATCCCCGAACTCCTGCCGCAGAAGGTCAGCGCCGCCGCCGTCGGACTCATCAACTCCTTCGGCGCGCTGGGCGGTTTCGCGGGCAGCTACCTCGTCGGCATGCTCAACGACGTGACGGGCTCCACCGGGGCCTCGTTCCTCACCATGGCCGGCTGCCTGGTCACGGCGGCCGCGCTGATGTGGTTCGTCCGGGCGCCGCGCGTGCCCGCCGTCGCGGGAGCGGCCCCCGCACCCGCCACGACCACCGCACAGAACGGCTGACACACCCGATGCGCATCGCCCGTATCGCCCATGCCGGCGGTGTCCACCACGCCGCCCTCGAAGGGGACACCGCGCGGATCGTCGCGGACCCCTTCGGGGGCGCGGCCGCCGCGCTGTCCGCCGACCGCCTCGTCCCGCTCGCCGAGGCCCGCCTCCTCGCCCCCGTCCTGCCGCGCACCCTCGTCGGCATGGCGCACAACACCGGCCTTGAGGACCGCCGGCTGCCGCCCCAGGCGTTCCTCAAGGCCCCTCGCTCCGTCATCGGCCCGGGCGAACCCGTCGCACTGCCCCCGGGCGTCGGACGGGTCGACGCGGAGGCCGAACTCGCCGTCGTTCTCGCCGGATCCCCCGAGGGGCACACCCTCGACACCGTGCTGGACTGCGTGTTCGGCTGCACGGTCGCCAACGACATCACCGCCCGCGACCTCCAGCGCACCGACCCGTTGTGGACCTCGGCCAAGGGGCGCCGCGGCTTCACCCCGCTGGGGCCGTGGATCGAGACCGACCTCGACGCCTTGCGCCCCGACGACACCGAGGTGGCGCTGTCCCTCGACGGAGTGCCGCTGCCGCCCGCCTCGACGCGCCGGCTCGCCCGCGGCATCGCCGAGATCCTGTGCCACCTCGGCGACTACCTCCCGCTCGGCCCCGGCGACGTCGTCCTCACCGGCGCACCCGGCGCGTACGGCCCGCTGCGCCCGGGCGGCGAGGTGTCCGCCTCCGTCGCCGGGATCGGCACGCTCACCAACCCGGTGACCGGCTCTCTCCCCGGAGCCGGCCGCCCCGCACCCGCCGGAGACCCCGTATGAAAGCCACCGCCCCCGCCCTCGACGTCATCACCTTCGGCGAGGTGATGGGCATGCTCGTCGCGGCCGACACCGGCCCGCTGGCCGAGGTCCGGTGCTTCACCCGCGCGCTGGCCGGCGCCGAGGCCAACGTCGCCACGGGGCTGGCGCGCCTCGGGCACCGCGCCGGATGGATCGGCCGCGTCGGCGACGACCCGCTGGGCGCGCACGCCGTCGCCGCGCTGCGGGCCGAGGGCATCGACACCGCGCAGGTCACAGTGGACACCGAGGCCCGCACCGGCTTCCAGCTCAAGAGCCGGGTCCTGGAGGGCGACCCGGAGGTCGTGTACTTCCGCCGGCACTCCGCCGGCAGCCGGCTCGCGCCCTCCGAAGCCGCCGACGCGTATCTGCGCACGGCGCGCCACCTCCACCTCACCGGCATCCCCGCCGCCCTCTCCCCCACCGCCCGCGCCTTCACCCACCGCGCGCTCGACGTGGCCCGGGACGCAGGGCTCACGATCTCCTTCGACCCCAATCTGCGGCCGGCCCTGTGGCCGGACCCGGCGGAGATGATGCGCGTCGTGAACGACCTGGCCGCACGGGCCGACTGGGTCCTGCCGGGCCTCGCCGAGGCCCGGCTGCTCACCGGGGAGACGGACGCCGGGCGGATCGCGGAGTGCTATCTCGCCCGGGGCGCGAGCCGTGTCGTCCTCAAGGACGGTGTCCGCGGCGCCCGCCTCTACGAACGCGACGGGGCCTGGCACCAGCCCGTCTTCCGCGTGCCCACCGTGGACACCGTGGGCGCGGGCGACGGGTTCGCCGCGGGGCTGATCAGCGCGCACCTCGACGGGCTCGGCCCGCGCCCGGCCCTGGAGCGCGCCGCGGCGACCGGCGCGCTCGCCACCACCAGCCACGGCGACCGCGACGGACTTCCCACACGAGCCCGTCTCGACGCCTTCCTCGCCGCGCCCCCGGCCACGGCCTGAGCCCATCCCCCTGGTCAACTTCCCTCTCAAACCCTGGAGTCGGACACCATGTCCCTGCAACTGCAGATAGCTTTGGACCGCATCGAGCTGGAGCGGGCGGTGGAGATCACCGCCGCCGTGGCGCCGCACACCGACTGGATCGAGGTGGGCACCTCCTTGATCAAACGCTTCGGCATCACGGCCGTACGGGAGGTGGCCGCCGCCGCGGGCCCCGTACCCGTGCTCGCCGACCTGAAGACGCCCGACGACGCGTCCTACGAGTTCACGCTCGCCTACGAAGCGGGCGCCGCGTCGGCGACCGTGCTCGGGTGCGCGGGCGACGCCACCCTGGACGCCGCCGTCCACGTCGCCGCGGAGCACGGCCGCGAGGTGGTCGTCGACCTGATGGAGACCACCGGGGAGCGGCGCGCGGCACTGGCCGCCCGGCTCCCGTCCGGCGTCGTCCTCGCCGCGCACGTCGCCAAGGACGCCCAGCGCGCCGGCGGCAGCCCGACCGAGCTGCTCGGTCCGTGGCGCCGCGGCCGTCGCGTCGCCGTCGCGGGCGGCCTGACCGCGGCCGACCTCCCCGCGTTCGCCTCCGGCCCCGACGACGTGCGCGTCATCGTCGGCTCGGCGGTGACGGGAGCCGTCGACCCGGAGGCGGCGGCCCGCACACTCGCCGCGGCGGCCTCCCGCGTCCCGTTCCCCTCCTGACCCGCCCCTCCGCGCCCTTCCGACCCTCTCGCACCACCTGCCCCACCCTCACCGCGTAAGGAAATCCCCATGTCCGACCAGGAACTCCGCCCCTCCGACGCCCTCCTCGACACCGTCCTCGACGAGATGCGGGGCGTCCTCGCCGCCGTCGACGCCGGGCAGCTCGACGCCCTGGCTTCCACCCTTCTCGCGGCCCGGCGGGTGTTCGTCGCGGGCGAGGGCCGTTCCGGGTTCATGGCCAAGGCCTTCGCCATGCGGCTGATGCACCTCGGGCTGCCCGTGCACGTGATCGGCGAGACGACCACGCCGGCCGTCGCCGAGGGGGACACGGTCGTCGCGGTGTCGGGCTCGGGCACCACGGCCGGCACCGTCCGCGTGGCGGAGCAGGCCGTCAAGGTGGGCGCCGAGGTGCACGCGGTGACCACCGCGCCGCAGTCGCCGCTCGGCGTCCTCGCCGCGTCCGTCGTCCTGCTGCCCGCCGCGACGAAGTACCGGCGGCCCGGTGAGGCGGCGAGCGTGCAGCCGCTGTCCAGCCTGTTCGACCAGGCCACGCACGTGGCGCTGGACGTGGTGGCGCTCCGGCTGGCCGGCCTGGCTCACGTGGGCCACGCGCAGGCCCGCGCGGCCCACGCCAACACCGAGTGAGTGAGGACCGGTGCCGGGCCGTCGACCGCACGGTCGGCAGCCCGGCGCGATGACGTGGGGCGGAACCGCCGGAACGACGGTGGGCCCGCCCCTTGACGCTCCCCCACCCCACACCCCCATACTGTCAGCCAAATCGATTTGGCCAAATCGATTTGGCTCTCCGTCCCAGGGCCGGATCGCGGCTGAAGAACCCGAGCGTGCCGTCACCCGAACGGAGCCCGAACGTGTTCAGTCCCCAGAAGAGCGGGTCAGTCCCCGCCCAACCACCCGTGCCCGAAACAGACCGGACGCCCCACCCGGGACCGGAGCCCGACCACGCCGAGGGCGGCCGCTCCGGAGTGCACCCCGTCGACGAGCGGCGCCCCCTCGGGCGGATCCTGCTCTTCGGCGTCCAGCACGTGCTCGTCATGGCGGCGACGCCCATCTCGGCGATCTTCCTGATGAGCGCCACCCTCCGGCTCGGCCCCGGGCTCACCGTCGATCTGCTCTCGGCGGCGTTCGTGCTGTCCGGCGTCGGATCGCTGATCCAGTCGCTCGGGCCCTGGAAGTTCGGGCCCCGGCTGCCGTTCGTCATGCTGCCGGGCGGCGCGCCGCTCATCCTGTTCCTCGCCATCGCCGAGCAGCACGGGCTGCCCACCGCCACCGGCGCGGTCGTCCTCACGGCGCTGTTCTGCTTCGTCGTGCTGCCGGTGTTCTCGCGGCTGCTGCGCTTCTTCCCCGCGCTGGTCATCGGCACGATGATCGTGATCGTCGGCGTGAACCTGGTGAAGGTGGGCGCGGTCCTCGTCGCCGGGCGGCCCGGCACCCCCGGCTTCGCCGACCCGGTCAACCTCGGGCTCGGCATGGCGACGATCGGCTTCACCGTCGTCTTCTACCTGTTCTTCACCGGAGTGGTGCGTCAACTCGCCGTCATGCTCGGCCTGTTGGCGGGGACGGCGCTCGCCGCCGCGACCGGCGCGATCGACTTCGGGCAGGCGGCCGGGGGCGGTCTGGTGAACGTGCCGCAGCTGATGCCGTTCGGCACCCCGCAGTTCAACCTGGTCGCCGCGCTGCCGCTGATGCTCTACAGCCTGGCGTCGATGGCCGAGGCGACCGGGCAGACCGTCATCAACGCGGAGGCCGTCGGCAAGGAGATCGACCGGCGCACCGACGTCCCGAAGACGGTGCGCGGCGACGCGCTGACCTCTCTCGTGGGCGGCTTCTTCGGGCTTCCGCTGATCGTCACCAGCGGCGAGAACATCGGCATCGTCCGGGTCACCGGCGTCCGCAGCCGCTTCGTCACGGCGGCCGCCGGGGCGGTGCTCATCGTCATCGGGTTCCTCGCCCCCGTGACCCGCGCCATCAGCGTCATCCCCTCGGCGGTCGTCGGCGGCACGGCCATGGTCGTGTTCGCCGTGATCACCGTGCTCGGCATCCAGATGCTCGGGCGCAGCGACCTCGACCGGCACAGCTCGACGTTCATCTGCGCCGTCGCGCTCGCCCTCGGTCTGCTGCCGATCCTCGTGCCCGGCGTGTACGGGGGCTTCCCGCCGAACGTCCGCATCCTCCTCGAGAGCGGCGTCGCCGTGGGCGCGTTCACCGCCGCCGTCCTCAACGTCCTCTTCCACCACGTCAGGCCGGGCATCGCCGCCCGCCTGAGCAACAGCACGCCGGTCTCCGGCACCGTACGCACAGAAAGCGACCGATGAACACGCCCGACCACCCCGCCCGCCGGCTCCTCTCCGCCCCCGGCCCGCTCCTCCTCGCCCCCGGCGCGGTGCTCCTTCCCGAAGGACCCGTGGACGGCTGGGCGGTGGTGGTCGACGGCGGACGCTTCCTGGCCGTCGGCCCCGCCGACGAGCTGGAGCGGGCACATCCGCGGCTGCGGGCCGTACGGATGCCGGGGCACCTGTTGATGCCCGGCTTCGTGGACGCGCACCACCACCTCACGCAGTCCTTCGGTTCCGCGCTCGCCTTCGGGGAGCCCTCGGAGATCTTCCGCCGGGTGTGGGTGCCCCTGGAGGGCGCCCTGGACGAGGAATCCGCCTACGTCGCGGCGAAACTGGCCTCGTACGAGGCGCTGCGCGGCGGGTTCACGACCGTCGCGGACGCCGGGACGCGGGCGGACGTGGACGTCGAGGTCGTCGCCTCGGCCGCGCGCGACGCGGGGATCCGCTGCGTCCTCGGCCTGGTCTGCAACGACGCGGACGCCCCGGAGGGGGCGAGCGCCACCGCGCTCGACGCCGCCGGGAAGCACCTCGACCGCTACGCCGACGACCCGCTCGTGCATCCGTCCCTGGCCGTCTCCATCCCCGAGGCCGCCACCGAGGCGACGCTGCACGGCACGGCGCGGCTCGCCGCGGAGGCCGGGGCCGTCGTGCAGATCCATGTGAACGAGCACCTCGCCGGGGTGGAGCGTTCACTCGTCCGGCACGGGCTGCGGCCGCTCGAGCACCTGCACCGCATCGGTGCGCTCGGGCCCCAACTGCTCGGCGCGCACGCCACGTTGCTGACGCCGCGCGAGCTGACACTGCTCGCCGACACCGGCACGGCGATCAGCTACAACCCGGTGGCCAGCGCCTGGAAGGGCAACGCCGTCGCGCCCGCCACCGCCATGGCCGAGCGCGGCATCCGCTTCGGCCTCGGCACGGACGGCACGCGCGGCGACGGCTTCCGGCTCACGGAGGCCGCCGAGTTCGCGCAGCGGCTCGCCTACGGGCTGACCACCGGCGACTCCTCGTGCGGCGCCGGCTGGACGTGGCTGGAGGCGGCGAGCCGGGGCGGCGCGGACGCCCTCGGCCTGGGTGCCCGGACCGGCGCGGTCGCGGCGGGTCTGGCGGCCGACTTCCTGCTCGTCGACGTGGAGACGCCGGAGCTGGCGTTCTCCTGGGACCTGCCGTGGGAGCTGGTGCGGCGCGGCAACCGGGACCAGATCTCCGCCGTGTTCGTGGACGGCCGGCTGAGGATGTGGCACGGTCGGCCGACGGACTGGGACGGCGACGCGCTCGTGCGGCGGGCCGCGGAGCTGGCGCGGTCGGCCGTGGGCCGGGCGGACATCACGCGGGCCCATCCGACGTCGGTGGCGGCGCGGGAGTCCGCGGTACGGGCGGGTGCGGTACGGGAGCGAGGTGCGCGGCGGTGAGTGGCGTGACCTTGGTGGTGCTGGCCCTGACGGTGGTGGTCGCCGCGTTCGTCCAGGGCAGCAGCGGGCTGGGCTTCGCGCTGATCGTGGCGCCCGTCGCCGGGATCGTCGACCCGGGCCTGGTCCCGGTGTTCGTGCTCGCGTCGATGATCCCGCTCAACCTGTACGTGGCCTGGCGCGAGCGGGCCTCGCTCGATCTGCGCGGCGCGGGCTGGATCACCGGGGCCCGGCTCGCCGCGACCCCGGCGGGTCTCGCGCTGCTGTGGCTGATCCCCGAGCGCAGCCTCGGCCTGTTCGTGGGGGTGGCGACGCTCCTCGCGGCGGTGGTGAGCCTGGCGGCGCCCGCGTTCACGCCCGGCAGGGCCGCGTACGTCGGCGCGGGCGCGGTGACCGGGCTGACGGAGACGGCGACCGGTGTGGGCGGGCCGCCGCTGGCGCTGGTGTACCAGCACCGGCCGCCGGCCGAGCTGCGGGCGACGGTGGCCGCGTGCTTCCTCGTCGGCGAGGTCGCCTCGCTGATCCTGCTGTTCGCGACGGGCAAGGCGCAGGCCGGGGAGCTCGGCGCGTCGGCACTGCTGCTGCCCGCGATCGCGGTGGGCGCGTGGCTGAGCCGACTGGTTCATCACCGGCTCGACGCACGCCGGATGCGGCTGTTCGTGCTGGTCTTCGCGCTGGTGTCGGGGCTGGTGCTGGTGGTCGGCGTCTGAGCGCGCGCCGCCGGACGCTCCGCGACGTCAGACGGTCCGTGCCATCAGGCGGTCCGGGTCGCCAGACGGTCCGGGTCGCCAGACGGTCCGGGTCGCCAGACGGTCGACGCCGTCAGACGACCCGTGCCATGCCACCGCGCACGCACGGCCCGGGCGCCGTCAGGCGGTCCGGGGTCGTTCGACGGCCCGCGCCATCGGACGGTCCGCGCCATGCCACCGCGCACCCACGACCCAGGCGCCGTCAAGCGGCCCGGGTCGTTCGACGACCCGCGCCGTCAGGCGGCCGGCGCCGTCAGGCGGTCCCTGCCGTGCCGTCGCGCACCGATGACGCCCGGGCGATCAGCCGGGGTTCGGGGGCGGCGGCCGTCGGCGGGGTGGCGGTGTCGCCGCGCAGTCGGCCGAGGAGGAGTTCGACCGCGGCGGCCGCCACCTGGTCGAGGTGCAGGTCGACGGCGGTCAGGGGCGGTTCGCAGGTGCGGGCGCGGAGCCCGTCGTACCGGGTGACGACCATGACGTCGTCGGGGACGGTGCGCCCGCTGTCCCGGATCGCCCGGACCGCGCCGACCGCGAACGCGTCGACCAGGGCGCAGACGGCGTCGGTCTCGGGGTGCTCGGCAAGCAGCGCGGCGCACCGCTCGTACCCGGCCTGCTCGCCTCCGGGCTCGGGGACCTGGGCGACGACCGTCTCCCAGCCGTGCTCGGCGGCGCGGCGCTCGTAGGCGGCGAGCGCGTCGACGGTGGAGTGCCGGGAGCCGGCTCCGACGATCAACGCCGGGTGCCGCGCGCCCTGTTCGTGCAGATGGTCCAGGAGCAGTTCGGCGACGCGGCCGCCGTGCAGGTCGACGTACGGGGCGTCCTCGTCGGGCGAGACCGGGCGGCCGAGCGCCACGTACGGCAGGCCGCGCTCGCGCAGTTGCGCCGCCGCCGCGTCCTGGACGTCGGGCTCGACCACGATGGCGCCGTCGATGTCCACGGAGTACAGCGCGGAGCCCGACTGGACGGGCGGGACGAGCACGAGGGCGTAGTCGTGCAGGAGCGCGCTCTCGGCGGCGGCGGCCGCGACCTCCATATAGAACCCGAGCCGGGAGGGGCCGCCCGCGACGGCGAAGGGCATGGAGGAGGCGAGCGCGATGGCCTTCGCCTGTCCGCGCCGCAGCCGCTGGGCCCTCAGGTTGGGCCGGTAGCCGAGGTCGGCGGCGACCTTCTTGATCCGCTCCCGGGTGCGCGGGTCGACCTTGCCGAGGCCGTTGAGCGCGTGCGAGACGGTCGTGCGCGACACCCCGGCGACGCGGGCGACATCGGCGATCGTCGGCGGCCTCGGGGTGGAGGCGGAACTGGCCATCTGCGCGCGTGCTCCTCGCTGGCGGGAGGGGTGGACACGACCATCTTCGCCGATCGGGGCGGCCCCGGCCGGGACGGGGTCGCCGCGGGGCCCGGCACGCTGTCGCATCGGCCAACGGCGGGCGCTCCGGTTGTGCGGATCCACCGTTGTCCGGCCCCCGGCGTTCCCGGAGGATCCCCCGCATCCCTGGTGACGGCCGGGGACGCGAGGCACCCCCAGGAGGAACCATGGGCCGATGGGCCAGCCAGCTGTGTCGCCGTAAACCGCTCGGCTCGATGATCGAGGAGGCCGACGCGGAGGAGCCCGGCGGCCTCCGACGGACCATGGGGCTCGGGCAGTTGACGCTGATCGGCATCAGCTCCGTGATCGGCACCGGCATCTTCTTCGTGCTCGGCACGGGCGTGCCGAAGGCCGGGCCCGCGGTGATCCTTTCGTTCGTCGTCGCGGCGGTCGTCGCGGGGCTCGGGGCGCTCTGCTACGTCGAGTTGGCCGGTGCGGTGCCCGTGGCGGGCAGCACCTACTCGTACGCGTACGCCTCCCTCGGTGAGGGGGCCGCCTATCTCGTCGCCTGGTGTCTGGTCCTGGAGTACGGGGTGGCCGCGTCGACGGTCGCGGTGAGCTGGGGGCAGTACCTGAACGAGGTGACGGGCACGCTGTTCGGGTTCACGCTGCCGGACGCGATCAGTCAACCGCCGGGCGCGGGCGGCCTGGTGAACGTGCCGGCCCTCGTGGTGGTGCTGCTGTGCTCGCTGCTCCTGGCCCGGGGCACGCGCGAGTCGGCGGCGGTGAACGCGGTGATGGTGGCCGTGAAGATCGGGGTGCTGCTGTTCTTCGCGGCGGTGGCGTTCACCGCCTTCGACCGCGGCAACTTCGCGGACTTCGCGCCGCACGGCATGACAGGCGTGGGCCTGGCGGCCTCGGGGGTCTTCTTCACGTACGTGGGCTTCGACACGGTGGCGACCGCGAGCGAGGAGGTGCGCGATCCGCGGCGCACGATCCCGCTGGCGCTGCTGCTGACGCTCGCGGCGGTCACCGCCCTCTACATCCTCGTGTCGCTGGCGGCGCTCGGCGCCCAGCCGGCCGCGCGCTTCGGCGAGCAGGCGGACGCGGGCGAGGCGGTCCTCGCGCAGATCCTGCGGGACGTGACCGGCACGAGCTGGCCCGCGCTGGTGCTCTCGGCGGGTGTCGTCGTCTCCATCTTCAGCGTCGTGCTCGTCACGCTGTACGGGCAGACGCGCATCGTCTTCTCGATGGCGCGGGACGGTCTGCTGCCCCAGGTGTTCCGCCGGGTGGACCGCAAGCGGCACACGCCCGTGCACAACACGTGGGTCGTGGGGGCGCTGGTCGGCGGTCTCGCCGCGTTCGTGCCGCTGCAGTACCTGGCGGACCTGACCAGCATGGGCACGCTCATCGCGTTCGTGGCGGTGGCCGCCGCGGTGATCGTGCTGCGGCGGATCGCGCCGGACGCGCCGCGCTCGTACCGGGTGCCGCTGTACCCGGTCGTGCCGGTGCTCGCCGCGCTGTCCTGTCTCTACCTCGCCTGGCTGCTGCCGGGCGTGACGTGGACGCTGTTCGGCTGCTGGCTGCTCCTCGCCGCCGTCCTCTATCTGTGCTTCGGGCGCCGGCACTCGGCGCTGCGGGAACCGCGCGACGGCGACGCCCCGGCCGGGCGCGAGCCCGTCGGCGTCACGGCGGACGTGGAGGCGGGCGCATGACGCACACGCTTCCCGAGGCGGCCGTGCTCCGGCCGGCCGGAGATCTGGTCGAGCTGACGCGCGCGCTGGTCGACGTGGCGTCGGAGAGCGGCTCCGAGGCCGCGCTCGCCGACGCGGTGGAGGGCGCGCTGCGGGCCGCGCCGCATCTGACGGTCGAGCGGATCGGGCACTCGGTCGTCGCCCGGACCTCCCTCGGCCGCGCCGAGCGGGTCGTCCTCGCCGGGCACCTGGACACCGTCCCGGCCTGCGACAACCTGCCCTCGCGCCTGGTGGACGACCGGGTGTACGGGCTCGGCGCCTGCGACATGAAGGGCGGTGTGGCCGTGGCTCTTCAAACCGCCATGACGGTCACGGCGCCGACGCGGGACGTGACGTACGTGTTCTACGAGTGCGAGGAGGCCGACGCCGCGCGCAACGGGCTCGGGATCATCGCCGCCGCGCGGCCCGAGCTGCTCGCGGGCGATCTGGCGATCCTCCTGGAACCGTCGGGCGGCCTGGTGGAGGGCGGCTGCCAGGGCTTCCTCACCGCGGACGTGACCGTACGGGGCCGGCGGGCGCACACCGCGCGCGCCTGGCAGGGCGTGAACGCGGCCCACCGCGCGGCCGAGGTCCTGCGCCGCCTGGACGAGCACGGCGTGCGCGAGGTGGTCGTCGACGGGCTGGTGTACCGGGAGGGGCTGAACGCGGTGGCCGTGCGGTCGGGGGTGGCGAGCAATGTCGTACCGGACACCTGTGTCGTCACCGTCAACCTCCGCTTCGCGCCCAGCTGTTCGCCGCAGGAGGCGGAGGCGCGGGTGCGTGCGCTGTTCCCCGAGCACGAGGTGGACGTGACGGAGGTGGTCGCGGGCGCGCTGCCGGGGCTCGGCCGGCCCGCCGCGGCGTCGCTGCTCGCCCGTCTCGGCACCGAGCCCCGGGCGAAGCTGGGCTGGACGGACGTGGCCCGTTTCGCCGCCGCGGGCGTGCCGGCGCTGAACTTCGGGCCCGGCGACCCGTCGCTCGCGCACACCCCGGACGAGTACGTGCCGGTAGCCGAACTGCACGCGGTACGGGCGGCGTTGACGGACTGGCTCACCGGCTGAGCCGGGTTCCGTGCGGCCTGCAGGCCGGTCGCGCTCAGGCGCGGCCGGCCCGCAGGCGCGCGAGGATCCGCAGGTGCAGCCAGAGGACGAGCCGCTCGTCGGGGTCGTCGAGGTCGATGGCCAGGTGCTCCCTGATCTGCTTCAGGCGGTAGCGGCAGGTGTTGGCGTGCACGGCGAGGAGGCGGGCGGCCCCGGCCATGTCGCAGCCCGCGTCGAAGTAGGCGATGAGGGTGCCCGCGTAGTCGGTGCCGTGCCGCTCGTCGTGGTCGAGGACCTGCTGCCAGGGACCGGTCGTCAGGTCGGCGCGCCGGTCCAGCACTTCGCCGAGCCGCAGCAGGGTGACGCGCGGGCGCACGTCCTCGATGGCGGCGACGCTGCGGTCCTCCTCCAGGACGGTGAGGACCCGGTCGGCGTCGTCGCGTGAACGGGCCACCTCGGCGAGGCCCGTGACGGCGCCGCCGAGTCCGGCGCGCACAGGGCTGCGCAGCGCGAGGGCGGCCTGCCGCGTGAGGTCGTCGATGAGCCGGCGCTGGCGGCCGCCGTCCGGGCCCGCCTCGGGCAGCAGCGCGTACACGGTGTCGTCGACGACCACGCAGGCGTGCCGGCCGTAGCGGGCCTCGCACTGGAGCCGGACGTGGTCGAGGAGGCGCAGGGTGGCCTGGGCGCTGTCGGCGGGGGCGACGGCGGGATCGTCGAGGACGAACGCGACGACCCGGACCTTGGCGTCCTCGGCGAAGCCGAGCCTGCGGGCGGCGGTCGCGGGCGCCGCGGTGCCGTCGAGCAGGCGCCTGAGCAGGTCCCCGTACTGGTGGCGGGTGAGGTCCTCGGCGGCCCGGGCACGCAGCAGGTGGAAGGCGGCGGTGGAGGCGCCCTGGGCGAGGATGTCCTCGGCGTCGGGCGCGAGCCGGCCGCTGTCGATCACCCAGAGCGAGCCGAGGATCTCGCCGCCCGCGCGGATGGTGACGGCGAGCCGCTCGATCTCGCCCGGCTCGGTGCCGGGCAGCCGCAACGGGCGGGCGGCGGCGTGGAGTCGGCGGTACTGCTCGGTGTTCTCGGGGCTGTCCGGGACCTGCCGGCCGAGGATGCCCTGGCGGCGGACGTCGTCGATCACCTGGCCGTCGACGGTCGAGTAGGCGAGGATGCGCCGGCGCGGGTCCTCGACGGTGGTGGCGCCGCCGGCGGCCGCGGCGATCGCGTTGGCGAGGGCGAACAGGTCGCCGAGCGCGGAGGCTCCGGCGCCCTGGGCGACGGGGGCCGGTCCGGCCTGGACGGCCGAGGCGATCAGCAGGTGGACCCGGTGCCAGGACGCCTCCTCGTCGACGGCGAGCAGCGCGACCCCGTGCGCGCGGGCGGCCCGCTCGGGCCCTCCCTCGCCGCGCACCACGAGCCCGGTCAGGCCCGCCGCGGCCACGGCCGGTACGAGGTCGGCGGCCGCGGCGGCGGTGACCCCGACCGCGAGCAGGAGTCCGCCCGGGGTGTACGGCACGGGCACTCCGGGGTCGTGGAGCAGCACCTCGGTGACCGGGACCGCGGTGCCGGCGGGTGCGGCGACGATCCGGAGGGCCGGCTGCCCGAGGGTGTCGAGCAGCGCCTCGAGCGTGCAGTCGGCTTGCATGGGGGCGCCTCCTCGGCTTCGTCGACGCACGATTGTCGCCTCCGGCGGACGGGCCGCGGATTATCGGATCGCATCATGAGACCGGCCGAGCGTTGCACGAACGCGCAAAGACGGCCGCCCCGCGGATGCCCAGACTGGCAGCCATGATCAGTGCTACGACAGCAAGTGCCGCGGCGCCGCCCGGGGCACCGGACGACGACGGCGGCGCTCTGGAGCGGGCGGCGCGCGCGGCGGCCGGTTCGGCGGCGGCCGCCGGTGTCACGGTGCGGACCGTCGGCGACCTGTCCGGGCTGCGCGCCGTGACGGACTTCCTCGCCACGACCTGGGGCACACCGCCGGGCGCGCCGCCGCTGCCCGCCGACGTCATGACCAGCGCGGTGCACGCGGGCGGCGCGGTGCACGCCGCGTACGCCGGGCAGGAGCTGGTGGGGGCGGCGGTCCTGGTGTTCCAGCCGCCGGCGGAGCGGGCCGTGTACTCGCTCGTCGCCGCGGCGGCGACGTCCGACCGGGGGGTGGGTCTCGCGGTGAAGCAGGCGCAGCGGCTGTGGTCCCTGGAGCGGGGCGCCGAGCGCATGCAGTGGACGTTCGACCCGCTGCTCGGCCGCAACGCCCGCTTCAACCTGGTCAAGCTGGGCGGGCTGGGCACCGAGTACGTCGTCGACTTCTACGGGCCGCTCGACGACGGGTTCAACGGTGGCGACGAGAGCGACCGGCTCACCGTGACCTGGGATCTGCGCGATCCGCGCAGCGCCGTCGACGACGGGGCGTCCGGCCGGGCCGGCGCCGAGACGCTGTGCCCGGCCCCGGACGGCGGGCCGCTCGCGCTGCGGTCCGGGGAGCGGCTGTGGTGCCGGGTGCCCCAGGACGTGCTCGCGCTGCGCGCCCGCGACCTGCCGGCCGCGCTGCGCTGGCGGCACGCGGTCCGTGAGGTGTTCACCGGTGCGTTCGCCGACGGGTACACGGCGTCCGCCCTGTCGCGCGACGGCTGGTACCTGCTGACCCGCGCCGCCGCGAGCGGCGCCCCGACGTCCGCCCAGGAGGGCTGAAATGAAGATCGAGCGTGTCGAACTGCTGCACATCGCGGTGCCGTTGGTGAAGCCGTTCCGTACCTCTTTCGGTACGCAGACCAGCAAGGACACGTTCCTGCTGCGCGTGGAGACGGACGCGGCCGAGGGCTGGGCGGAGTTCGGGGGCGATCCGGACCCGCTGTACAGCGCGGAGTTCACGGCGGGCGCCGAGCTCGTGCTGCGTGACTTCCTGGTGCCGCGGGTGGCCGCCGTACGGGACCTGACCTCGGCGAAGGCCGGTCCGGCGATGGCCGCGGTCAAGGGCCACTACATGGCGAAGGCGGCCCTGGAGACGGCGCTGCTCGACGCGGAGCTGCGGGCGGCCGGGATGTCGTTCGCGACGTTCCTCGGCTCGGTCCACGACCGGGTGCCGGCAGGGGTCTCGGTCGGCATCAAGCCGTCCGTCCCCGAACTCCTCGACGACGTGCGGCAGTACCTGGACGAGGGGTACGTGCGGATCAAGCTGAAGATCGAGCCGGGCTGGGACCTGGAGCCGGTCCGTGCGGTGCGGGAGCAGTTCGGCGACGCGCTGCCGCTGCAGGTCGACGCCAACACGGCGTACGGCCTGTCGGACGCCGAACACCTGCGGAAGCTGGACGAGTTCGGGCTGCTGCTGATCGAGGAGCCGCTGGACGAGGACAACCTGTACCAGCACGCGCAGTTGCAGCGGCGGATCGCGACGCCGGTCTGTCTGGACGAGTCGATCCACTCGGCGCGGGACGCCTCGGCGGCGATCGCGATGGAGGCCTGCCGGGTCGTCAACATCAAGCCGGCGCGGGTGGGCGGCTACCTGGAGGCCCGCCGCATCCACGACCTCGCGCGGGCGGCAGGGGTCCCGGTGTGGTGCGGCGGGATGCTGGAGACGGGGATCGGCCGGGCCCCGAACCTGGCGCTTGCGGCTCTGCCCGGGTTCACGCTGCCCGGCGACACGTCGGCGTCGTCGCGGTACTTCGCGCAGGACCTGACGGAGCCGTTCGTCCTGCGCGACGGGCACCTGGACGTGCCGCAGGGTCCCGGGATCGGGGTCGACCCGATCCCGGAGGTGCTGCGGCGGTTCACCGTGGCGCGCCGGGCCGTGGGATAGCGGGCCGGGCGACCGGCCCGCTCAGTCCTGGGCGGCGTCCCAGGTCCGCAGGTCCACCACGCGGTCGTCGGCGAACAGCGCGCACGTGCGGCCCTCCGCCACGAACACGCTGCGCAGTTCGGCGTCGAGGACGGTCGCGGCGACGAACGTGCTGACGATCAGCGGGAAGTCGCACACCGCGCCGATACGGAAGAGGGACTGGGACTCCGTCGTGACCGCGTCGCCGCCCGCGCGCAGCACGATCCGCTGGTCGCGGGCGACCGCACGGGCGGCGACCGCGACGGAGATGTTCCCCAGCCCGTCCGAGGCGACGGCGGCCAGCGCACGGGCCCGGCGCACCGAGAGCCGCTCCAGCAGGAACCGGTCGCCGCCGCGGCCGATGACGACGGGAATGTTCAGCGAGCGGGCCAGCGGGAGGCAGCCGGCCCGCCGGTCGCGCTCGACGGCGACGACCTTCACGCCGAGGTCGCGCAGCCACGCGGAGAGCCGCAGGCCGACCTGGCCGAGGCCGACGACGATGACGTGGTTGCGGCGCGGTATGGAGCGGGCCCCGAGGATGCTGGTCATGCGGTGCCCGGTGAAGCGGTCGACGACACCGGCGGTGAACACGGCCGCGAGGACCAGCACGCCGATCATCGACGCGGCGGAGAACACCTTGTACCAGCCGGGCCCGTGCTCGGCGGCGTGCGAGGACCCGACCGTGGTGAGCGTGCGGGCCGCGTTCCACACGGAGTCGGTCCAGTGCTCGTGCAGGACGAGGACGCCGAGCGCGACGTCCGTGGAGTAGGCGAGCAGCAGCGCGACCAGGCTGCAGACGAGCGCCTTCGCGGACGTGCCGAGGGAGCGGAACCAGGTGCCGGCGGGGCTGCGCGGGTGCGGCTGCGGGGCGGTGGCCAGGGCCCGCCGGGGCAGGTGCTCGACGCGTGTGGTCACGCCTTCGCGCCGTACGCCCACGAGGTCGTCGCCGACGGGCTGCAGCATCGCGTACTGGGGCGCGAGACAGCTCGCCAGGAGGCTGGGCAGGATCGCGTCGGTCATGGACAGGGCGGTGCAGTTGGGGACGGTGCGGGAGACCTCCTCGGCGACGGTGCGGTCGAAGATGGTCACGACGAGCCGCACGCCGGGCCTGAGGTGCTCGGCGAGCAGCGCGTAGCGCAGGGCGACCATGTCGTCGCGGGAGACGACGGCGACGCTGTCGACGGGGCCGGCGAGCTGCTCGCGCAGGGTGTCGTCGTCGGGGCGGGGCAGTCGGTGCGCCGTGCTCCCCCAGCGTTCGATGCAGGCCGCGGCGGAGCGTCCGAGGGCCTCGTCGTCCTCGATGATCACGACCTGACGGCCGGTGGCGGGCACGTGCGAGCGGGCGTCGCCGCGCGGGTCGCGGGTGGTCTGCGGGCTCAAGCTGTCGGCCTCTCTGCCAAGACGGGGCCGGGGACGGCGTCCTCGGTGCCCTGTGATCCGGAAGGCGCGGCAGTGCCTGATCGAGGCCGGCGCGTACGCTCCGGCGCCGCCCGGCCGGTTCGCCCGCGCTCACGGGGTGAGGAGCGCGGCCGGTCCCGGGCGGGTCCGAAGCGGTTCTCTTTCTAACAGCCGCCCCGGCTGCCCCGATTCATCACGATGTACAAAACCGCGCGGCCGACTCCGTACATCTGTCGAATGCGCCCACCGGTTCGGTCTCGTATGCGGGGCGCCTCGAGGGAGGCGCTCGGCAGAGCCCGCCCGACCGCCTCGGCGCCGTACGGGGCCCTCGGCGCTGTACGGGAGTCCTCCGCGCTGCCATGATCGACGATCATGCGCATCGATGAACTGGGCCCCCTGGAACGTCAGTTGTGGCACGCCTACCCTCAGGGCCGTCCTGTCGAAGGCCGCCCCGGCTCACCGGAGGCCGCCCGGCCCGCCGTCCGTGCCGAGTTCCTCACGGCCCTGCTGCTCGGCGCCGGTCCCGAGCCCGCGCCGGGCGATCGCCCCGCGCTCCGGCTCGGCGGCGTGTCCGTCACGGGCACGCTGGACCTGCGGTTCGCCGAGATCGCCGCACCGATCGCCCTCACGGACTGCCACTTCGCCGGGACACCGCTCCTCAGCGGCGCCCAGATGCGCGAACTCACCCTCTCCGAGTGCGTGCTCCCCGGTCTGATCGCCGACACGGCCCAGATCCTCGGAACGTTCTCGCTCACCCGCTGCCGGCTGTCCGGCCCGCTGGTCCTCACCCGCGCCGAGACCCACAGCGACCTGGACCTCACGCACACCGTGATCTCCGCCCCGGACGGCGAGGCGGTGTCGGCCGTACGCCTGCTCACGGGCGGCCACCTGTTGTGCACCCGCCTGAAGGTGACCGGGGGCATGCGGCTCACGGGCGCCTCGATCGCCGGCGAGTTCGACCTGGAAGGCGCCCATCTGAGCCGTCCCGGCGACACCGCTCTGGACGCTTATCACGTCCAGGTCGGCGAGGACTTCACCTTCCACCCCGGTTTCCGCGCCGAGGGCCGCATCATTCTGTCGGGCGCCGTGGTGGGCGCGGCCGTCGGCTTCTGCGGCGCCCGTCTGCACCACCCCGGCGACATCGCCCTCGAAGCGATCGACGTCACCGTGAACCGCAACGCGGACCTCGGAGCGGGCCTCACCGTGAACGGCGGCATCACGCTCGACGGCAGTGTCATAGGCACCCGGCTCAGCTTCGCGGACGCCACCCTGTCCCGGCCCGGCGGCACCGCGCTGTCGCTGCGCCTGACCGAGGCCCGCGAGACCGATCTGCGCACCCGGGTCCCGGTCGACGGCACGGTGGACGCGGACAACGCCCGGCTCGGCGTCCTCTACGACTCCCCCGCCACCTGGCCCCGCCGGCTGCGGCTGTCCGGCACGGCGTACGACGCGCTCGCCACCCCGCTGACCGCCACGGAGCGGCTCGCCTGGATCCGGCGCGGCACCGAGGCGTACCTCCCGCAGCCCTACGAACAGCTCGCGGCCGCCTACCGGCGCCTGGGCCACGAGGACGAGGCCCGCACCGTCCTGCTCGCCAGACAACGCCACCGCCGCTCCGCGCTCCCCCTGCACGCGCGTGTGTGGGGATACGTCCAGGACGCCACGGTCGGCTACGGCTACCGGCCCGGCCGCGCCGCCCTGTGGATCATCGCCCTCCTCGCCGTGGGCGCGTCCTTCTTCTCGGAGCACCGGCCCGCCCCGCTCGAAGCGGCCAAGGCCCCTCCATTCAACCCGGTGTTCTACGCGCTGGACCTCCTGCTCCCCCTGTTCGGCTTCGGCCAGAAGGCGGCCTACGCACCCCACGGCGCCGGTCAGTGGCTCGCCTACGCGCTGACCACCGCCGGATGGGTCCTGGCGACCACCGTGACCGCGGGTGTGTCGCGGGCCCTCAACCGCCAATGATCCGGCCGGTCCGCCGGGCCGCGCCGCCGGTCAGAAGGCGGCGAGGCTCGCACGCGCCGTGTCCATGAAGAGGGTCTTGTGCTCCTCCAGGTGCTCGTTGACCTCGACGTCGCCGATCTCGCGCCAGACCGCCTGGTTCAGCGCGCGGGCGTAGGCGCGCACCGGATCGTGAAGACCTGCGTGGCCGACGAGCACGAGGTGCCGCTCGGCGATCCAGAGCCGGCCCATCGCCGCCGAGGCCGCGCCGAGCCACGCCTCGTCCTCGCCCCATTCCTCGGGCCGGCGATAGGCCACCCCTTCGGCCTCCTGCACACAGGCCAGGAAGTCCTTGATCGCCTGGAGCTGTTCGGCCCGGCGGGCCTCGCGGTCGGCGACGGCCTGGCGGCGTTCCTCCAGGCGCTCGGCGGAGCGCTGCGTGGCGCGTTGGGAGAGGGCGGTCAAGCCACCGCCGAGGAGGACTCCGGCGAGGGAGAACAACGGTGCCCACACTTCGGTCGCCACGCGGCGCTCCCCCTCTTCGCGGTTCACGACTGGCTCGGCACATCCCTTGGCCCAGCCCCTCCGGCGTGCCAGCATCCACCTCGTCACGCATCGCGGCAAAGGAGATTCATGCGGGAGACACCTCAGGGCGGCATCGCGGGCGAGGCGACGCTGCTCGTTCCCGCCACCGAGGAGCATCTGCCCCTGCTCGCCCGCTGGTTCGCCGACCCCGAGTTCGTCCGCGGATGGGGCGGACGGCCCCTCACCCGCGAGGAAGTGGCCGCCAAGTACACCGGGCGGCGCCGGCCCGCCGTGGAGTCGCTGCTCGTCCTCCAGGGCGCCGATCCCGTGGGCTACGCCCAGTACGTCCCCGCCGGCCCGCTCGAAGGGGGCATCGACATGGTGCTCCTGCCGCGCGCCCAGGGGCGGGGCCTCGGCCCCGACGCCGCCCGCGCGCTGGTCCGGCACCTCCACACCGTCCTCGGGTGGGAGCGGGTGACGGTCGATCCCGAGGCCTGCGACCACCGGGCCGTCAGGGCCTGGACCAAGGCGGGCTTCCGGCCCGTCGGCCCGCAGGGGAGCCAACTGCTGATGGAGTCGCTGGAGTGAAGCATGAAGGATGAGTCCTCGATCTTCGACGAGCCCGTCGACCGGAAGAAGTCCAACTCGATGAAGTGGGCGTCCGCCGGACAGTTCCTCGCTCCGGACGAGGCGGCCGCCGACCCGCTGCCGCTGTGGGTGGCCGACACCGACTTCAAGGCGCCGCCCGTCGTCCTGGACGCGCTCCACGTGGCGGTCGACCACGGCGTCTTCGGCTACCCGGGCGGCGCGACGGACAGCTATCTGGGGGCCGTGACGGGCTGGCAGGCCAAGCGCTTCGGCTGGGACGTGGACCCGGACTGGACCGTGCCCACCTCCGGCATCCTCACCAGCCTCAAGACGGCCGTCCAGGCGTTCTCCGCGCCGGGCGACTCCGTCCTCATCCAGCCCCCGGTCTACGGCCACTTCCACGAGGACGTCCGCCTGAACGGACGCTTCCTCACTCACGCGCCCCTGGTGCGGACCGAGGACGGCTACGCCTTCGACGCGCACGCCTTCGAGGCGGCCGTCCGCCCCGACACCAAGATCTTCATCCTGAGCCACCCGCACAATCCGACCGGCACCGTGTGGTCCGAGGACGAGCTGCGGACCATGGGCGAGATCTGCGCCCGGCACGGCGTCCTCGTGATCGCGGACGAGATCCACCAGGACCTCGTCATCAATCCGGCCAAGCGGCACGTCCCGTTCGCGTCACTCGGCCCCGAGTTCGCCGGCAACAGCATCACCTGCACGGCGCCGAGCAAGACGTTCAACCTGCCGGGCCTGCAGTGCGCCAACGTGTTCATCCCCGACCGCCGGCTGCGCGAGGAATTCTCCCGCCGCTACGAGCGCAATCTCATGCCGCTGGTCAATGTGCTCGGCATGGTGGCCGCCGAGGCCGCCTACACCCACGGCGAGCCGTGGCTGGAGGAACTGCTCGTCTACCTGCGCGGCAATCACGCGCACTTCGCCGGCTCCGTCCACGCCGCCACCTCCAAGGTGCGGGTGCTGCCCGCCGACGCCCTCTACCTCGCCTGGATGGACTGCCGAGACCTCGGGATGGACGCGGCCGCACTCGAACGGTTCATGCTGCTCACGGCCCGGCTCTGGTGCGACCCGGGGCAGAAGTTCGGGAGCGAGGGCCACGGCTATCTGCGCGTGAACCTGGGCTGCCCCCGCTCCACCGTCGACGAGGCGATCTCCCGCCTCACCACCGCCGTCGCCGGACTCTGAGCGGCGGACGGGGTCAGGCGATCTCGTCGAGCAGCGCGTCCAGACGTTCCAGGACATGCGGCCAGCCCTGGCCCATTCCTTCGTACGCCTGTCCGCCCAGGGGCGAGCCGAGGTCGAAGCCCGCGTGGGTGAGCACGAGCCGGGTGCCGTCGCTCTCCGGGCGCAGCGTCCAGGTGACGACGGTGTCGAGGGTGCCCTCCGCGAACCGGTAGGCGAGGACGCGCTCGTCCTCGACCTCGGTCACCTCGCAGGGCTGGCTGCCGAAGGTGCCCATGTCGAGGGTGAAGCGGTGCCCGACGACCGGCTTGACGTCACCGGCGGCCCACCAGCGGGCGTGCAGATCCGGCTCGGTCAGGGCCTCCCAGACCTTCCCGGGGGCGTGCTCCAGGAGCTTCTCGCAGGTGATCGTGGCGTGCTCGGTCATGGCTCGCTTCCTTCTCGCTCGTCGTCCAGGAGCAGTCTGCAACGTGACGGGCCGCACGGCACTCCGGTCCGTGGGGACGTCTCGGACAGCGGAGGGAAGGCGACCCTGTCGATCTCGACCGCCTGGCCCAGGGCCGCCAGATCCACGGATCCCGCGCGGCCGTCCCTGTTCTCGTCCTGCACCGTGTCGGGGCAGGCGTCGTATGACGAGACGGTCGAGGGCGCCGGCCGGCTGCTCCGACGGCGTTCCGCCGAAGCAGCCGCTCATGCAGTACGAGCTCCCCTGATCAAAGGATGTGGATCCGCTCCAGCTCGCCGTCCTCGGTCCGGATCATCAGCTCGTGCCCCTTGGCCCGCTCACGCTCGACGAATCCGAGCAGCAGCACCGCCCGGTTGATGACATCGGCCTTGCTCACGCGCCCCGTCTCGGCCAGTTCATTGACCGCGACGACCGCCGGCGGCACCAGAGTGACCGACAGGCGCTCGCTGGCCGGGTGATCGGGATGTGGTGTGACAGCCATGACGTTCACTCCTGCCTCAGGCCTCCGAAAGGACATCTGAAGTGAATCACATCCACACCGATAACGCACCACATTCGCTCCAGACGCGCACCATCTAGTCCGGATCGAGGCACCGCGCAGGTGGCCCCCGAATGAACTCCCCGGACCCGTCGCAACCTTTCCTGAGTGCAGCACGTGCCTGTACAGGGTGGAGGCAGGACGGCCAGGGGAGGGCTCGCCGTGGGGGATGTGGACAATGGGATGCTGGGCACCGAGCGGGACCTGGTCGAGGCGCGGCGACGCGTCGAGGACACGCGGCGGCGCACGGCCGGAGCCCCGGGACGGCACGTACTGCCCGCCCTCGGCGAGGCCTTGGGACACCTGAGCGCGCTTCTTGTCGAACGGCCGGAGCACCATGACGAGTTGACCGAGGTCGAGGCGGAACTCGTCGACGTGTGCCGACAGTTGGCCGGGGTCGATGCGGCGCAGTGGCGTGCGGCGCTCGCGACGGCGCTCTACCGGCAGGCACTGACCCTCGGGGTACTGGGGTGGCGCAGTCGAGCGCTGGAGCCGGCCCGGGAGTCCGTGGAGTTGACGCGGCTTCTCGTCCGGGACGAGGGCGAGGGGCGGCTGCCCGCGCTGGCGGCCTCCCTGACGTGCCTCGGCAATCAGCTCGCCGAGCTCGGCCGGCACGAAGAGGCACTGGCGCTGATGCGTGAGGCGGTGGGCGTACGAGGAGGAGTCGCCGGGGCGCGGCGGGGGCCGTCGAGTCCGCAGGACGAGGCCGAACTCGCCTCCGCCGAGAGCGATCTGGGGATCAAGCTCGGCGAGATGGGGCGGCGGCAGGAGGCGGCCACCGTGCTCGGCCGCGCCCTCGAACGCTACGAAGCGCTGCGTCCGGCGGGCGCCGCCGCGCTTCCCCACTGGGTCACCGTGTTCGCCCTGGTCCGCGAGCTGACCGCGCTCGGCCGCGCCGAGGAGGCCCGCCCGCTCATGGGGTGGGCCGCCGCCCAGTACCGCGAACTGGCGCGCACCCAGCCCGACATGATGGCCCTGTTCGTCGAGACCCTGCGCCGCTACGGCTGGTCCATGACCGAGGACGGCCGCCTGGCGCCGGCGGAAGCCGTCCAGGGTCCGGTCGATCCGGCCGTACGGGACCGCGTCCGGCGGCGTTCCGAGCAGGGGCTCGCCCTGGCGTCGGCGGGCGAGTACGGGCCCGCGCACGGGGCGGCACAGGATGCCGTCGACCTGTGCCGGCAGGCGTTGGAGGCCGGTGCCGGCCGCCACATGTCGATCGAGCTGGCGCGCTGTCTGCACAACCTGGCGCTCGTCGCGGCGTGGAGCGGCCGGCGCGCCGAGGCCCTGACGGCCGTGGACGAAGCGGTGCGCCTGTACCGGGGTGCGGTCGCCCACGATCCCGATGTGGTCCGTCCGCTGCTCGCGTCCTCCCTCGACAGCCTCGGCACCCGGCTCGCGACGCTGGGGCGGCATCCCGCCGCGCTGGCCGCCGCCGAGGAGTCGGCCGCCCTCCACCGCCGGCTCGACCAGGCCGAACCCGGCATGCACCAGAGCGAGCTGGCGCGCGTGCTCAACAACCTCGGCATCCGGCTCACCGACAACGACCGGCACGAGGACTCGCTGCGGATCGCGCGCGAAGTGGTGGACCTGTACCGGCAGTCGCTCCGCACCGGGCGGCAGGACGGTCCGGAGGCAACGCTCGGCCTCGTCCACGCACTGGCCAATCTGGCGCTGCGGCTGGCCCGCACCGGGCGCGACGAGGAGATCCTCGCGCCCACGATGGAGGCCGTGCGCCTGCTGACCGAGCAGAGCGGAACGCACCCCAGGAGCGACGACGCCGCCCTGGCCGAATCACTGGGCCGGCTCGGCGACCGACTCATACGCGGCGGGCATCGCGGACCCGGCCGCAGCGTCACCCGGACCGCCCAGCAGCTGCGCCGCCGACCCCCGCCCGCCGACTTCGAATAGCGTCGGATCCGGCACACAAACAACCCCGAAAGTCGCTACCTCAAGTTCGGCTCAAACCAATTGCTGGCACTATCCTCACGTGCCAGAGTTGATCACGACCCGCCCTGCAAGAGCAGGGTGCAACCAGACCTTTCTTTCGGGGGTATTTTCATGCTGAATTCTGTTCGGACGGGCGCCAAGGCCACGGCCCTTGCGGTACTGGCCCTGCCCCTGCTCGGAAGCACGGCCTACGCCGCGCCGCAGGCCGCCACCTCTGCTGCCGCGCAGGCGAGCGGCCCCGTCTACACCTCGTGGGGCTGCCACAACAACCCGACGGTCAACCGCTTCAACACGTCTTACACGCCCGGGAACAACACCGTCACGGTCTACTACAACAACCACTGCAACCACAGCGTGAACTTCCACGTCGACTTCTTCGACACCAAGAACCAGGTGAAGCACAGCTCGGCATGCGTGACGGTTCCGGCCGGCGTGAAGGGCAGCAAGAAGTTCGACAAGAGCATCTTCGACAACGTCACGGGAGCCTGGAGCGGGTGCTGACCTCACCCTGACGTCCGCGTAATCCTTTCAGCGGAATTGGGCTGAGCCGGAGGGGTGGCTTTTCGCGGTAAGAATCTCTACCGACTTTCGTACCGCGAAAGCCATCTCTCTTTTCTACTCGGCGCGCAGAGCCATGACGGTCCTCGACCTGGCGGTCCGGACAGCCGGCAGCAGTGCGCCGAGGACGGCGATCAGCAGGCCGCCGAGGACCAGCAGGACGACCCCGGTCGGTTCGTACACGTTCAGGACCGAGGCGGGCAGGCCGATCTCCGCGCTGTCACCCATGACCGGCACGATCGCGTGATGCAGGGCCATGCCCAGCGGAACTCCGAGGGCGCCACAGGCCAGGCCGGTGAGGGCGGCCGAGACGACGACGGCGACGACGGTCTGCCACGGCGTCATGCCGAGTGCCTTGTGGATGCCCATCTCGCGAGCTCGTTCGCGGGTGTCGAGAAGGACGCCGTTGAGGACACCCAGGCCTGCCACGGTCACGAGCAGAACGGTGAGCAATGCGGTCAGGGAGTTGAGGGCGACGACTTGATCGCTGCCGTTGCCGGGACCGGGCCGCTCGGCGACGAGGCGCAGGGGCTTCAAGTCGGCGTTGAGCGCGCGAGATAGCCGGCGGGGTCGGTTCCGGCTCTCAGGGCATGGAGTAGCTGGTGAGGTCCAGTTCGATGTCTGCCGCGGTCAACGTGGCGACGTCGGCGCCCGCGGCGGCCACGAACGGCACAGGCACCAAGGCTTCACCGGGCGCGTCGATCCACTGGCCGGTGACCATCGCGTAGCCGCCCCGGACGGCGTCGCCGTGGAAGGCAATGACGTCCGTCGAGCCGCTGACTCCGCCGACGGTGACCTGACCGGTCGCCTGGCCGTAGTGGGCGCGGGTTCCGGGCTGCTGGTCGATCGTCGCGTCGAGCGCCGCGGGGTCCGCCTTCGCGAGGGCGTCGGCCGCCGCGGCGGCTTCCGCCTCGGCCTGCGGGTCGGGTCCTGGCGGGGCATCGGCCGGTGGTGCGTGCAGATCGATCGTCACGTCCGCGGTGTGGTGGGCACGCGCCTCGGTCACCTCAGCGAGCGACGAGCCCAGACCTGCGGCGAAGGTGACGGCCGCCGTGCCGAACACCGCGGCGGCCACCATCGCGGCCGCGCGCCGAGAGGGGCCCCGGCGAACCCCGGGTCATCATCCTGACCACGTTCGACCTCGACCACCTCGTCTACGCGGCCCTCGGCGCCGGGGCCGGCGGATTCCTCCTCAAGGACGTCACACCGGAGCACCTCACCGCCGACCGGCACCGTGATGCGGGGACGAACATCAGGAACACCACGCGCACAGACCCGAGGCATTCATCCGATCCAGGGGTAGCGCAGGTGCCCCTCGCTCCCGCAGGGTCGATACTGCCCGACAGCAGCACTCCGACCGTTCGCCACTCGACGCGCCATGACCAGCCGACCACCCGTCACCGACGCGGGCCTTGGGTCAGCATCTGGTCAGGCGCCTGTCCACCAGCCTCACCCCGGAGGTACCCATGAGGATGCTGATCAATGTTCCCGAGACCGTTGTCGCCGACGCCCTGCGCGGCATGGCGGCCGCGCACCCCGAGCTCACCGTGGACGTGGAGAACCGGGTGATCCTGCGCAAGGACGCGCCCGTCGCCGGGAAGGTGGCGCTGGTGTCGGGCGGCGGGTCGGGGCACGAGCCGCTGCACGGCGGGTTCGTCGGGCCGGGGATGCTCAGCGCGGCCTGCCCGGGCGAGGTGTTCACGTCCCCGGTGCCGGATCAGATGGTGCGGGCGGCGGCCGCCGTGGACAGCGGGGCCGGCGTCCTGTTCATCGTGAAGAACTACACCGGTGACGTGCTCAACTTCGACATGGCGGCCGAACTCGCCGAGGACGAGGGCATCCAGGTCGCCAAGGTGCTGGTGAACGACGACGTGGCGGTGACCGACAGCCTGTACACGGCCGGGCGGCGCGGCACCGGCGCCACCCTCTTCGTGGAGAAGATCGCCGGGGCGGCGGCCGAGGAGGGGCAGCCGCTGGAGCGGGTCGAGTCGCTCGCCCGGCAGGTCAACGAGTCGGCGCGCAGCTTCGGCGTCGCGCTGAGCGCGTGCAGCACCCCGGCGAAGGGCTCCCCCACCTTCGATCTCCCGGAGGGCGAGCTGGAGTTGGGCATCGGCATCCACGGGGAGCCGGGGCGTGAGCGGCGCGGAATGATGACCTCCGGGGAGATCGCCGACTTCGCCGTGCACGCGGTCCTCGAGGACCTGAACCCGACGAGTCCGGTGCTGGTGCTGGTGAACGGGATGGGTGCGACGCCGCTCCTGGAGCTGTACGGGTTCAACGCGGAGGTGCAGCGGGTGCTGGCGGAGCGGGGAGTGCCCGTGGCCCGCACCCTGGTCGGCAACTACGTCACGTCCCTGGACATGGCCGGCGCCTCGGTCACCCTCTGCCACGTCGACGAGGAGATGCTGCGGCTGTGGGACGCGCCGGTGGCGACGGCGGGTCTGCGCTGGGGCCGTTGACCGGCACCCTGGGCGATGTCCGAACCTCTCTCTGAAGGAGATCACGTGCTCGACGCCGACTTCTTCCGGCGCTGGATGGCCGCGACCGGCGCGGCGGTGGACCGCGAGGCCGACCGGCTCACGCAGCTCGACTCGCCGATCGGCGACGCCGACCACGGCAGCAATCTGCAGCGCGGCTTCACGGCCGTGCGGGCGGTGCTCGACAAGGACGCGCCGGACTCCCCGGGCGCCGTACTCGCCCTCGCCGGACGGCAGTTGATCTCGACGGTGGGCGGCGCGTCCGGGCCGTTGTACGGGACGCTGCTGCGGCGCGCCGGGAAGGCGCTCGGCGACGCGGCCGAGGTGAGCGAGGCCGAGCTGGCGGCGGCGCTGCGCACCGGGGTGGACGCGGTGGCCGCGCTCGGCGGGGCCGCGCCGGGCGACAAGACGATGCTGGACGCGCTGGTCCCCGCGGTGGACGCGCTGGAGGACGGCGGTTTCGCGGCGGCGCGGTCGGCGGCCGAGCACGGCGCCGAGGCGACGACCCCGCTGCAGGCGCGCAAGGGGCGGGCCAGCTATCTGGGCGAGCGCAGCATCGGGCACCAGGATCCGGGGGCGACGTCCTCGGCGCTGCTCATCGCGGCGCTGGCCGAGACCGCGCAGGCCGCGGCATGAGCGCGGCGCAGGGCAAGGAGGACAAGGCGGTCGGGATCGTCCTCGTCTCGCACAGCAAGAAGGTCGCGGAGTCGGTGGCGCGGCTCGCGCAGGGCCTGGCGGGCGGCGGTACGACCGCGCCCGTGGCCGCGGCGGGCGGCACGGAGGACGGCGGGCTCGGCACGAGTGCGGAGCTGATCGCGGCGGCCGCGGCGCGGGTGGACGGCGGCGCGGGCGTCGCGGTCCTGGTCGACCTCGGCAGCGCGGTCCTCACGGTGAAGGCGCTGCTCGCCGAGGGCGACGAACTGCCCGCCGCGACCCGGCTGGTGGACGCCCCGTTCGTGGAGGGCGCGGTGGCCGCGGTGGTGTCGGCGTCGGCGGGCGCGGACCTGGACGCCGTGGTGGCGGCGGCGTCGGAGGCGTACGCGTACCGGAAGGTGTGAGGACCGGCGGTCACCGGGCGGCGGCGCTGACCAGTTCGCGCGCCGCCGCGTGTCCGGCCCGGACGGCGGCGCGGTGGCTCTCGACGGGGCGCACGGTCCGGCCCGGGAAGAGGATGTAGGTGACGTCCGAGGCGGCGACGCCGCCGCGCACGGGGTGCGGGTCGACGCCGAGGGCGCGGGCGGCGGCGTAGGAGGCCTCGCCGATGAGATCGGCGGGGCCGACGTCGCCGACGACGGCGTAGACGACGCGGTCCTTGTGGACGAGGGCCGCGACGGTGCCGGCGCGGATGCCGGAGCGCGCGGGTTTCCAGAGCTCGCCGGCGGCGGGCACGACGACGTAGGGCAGGGTCTCGGCGTTCAGCGGCCGCCCGTCGGACTGCTGGTAGGCCGTCGTGTTCTGGAACACCGGGTCCGTGCGGCCGTTGCAGCGGCGGCCGGCGCGTCCGTCGCAGTCGACGTCGAGGTCGGCCTTCCAGTGGACGGCGCCCTGGGTGCGGCACACGGGGATGTCGGCGCGGGTGCCGTCGTCGGTGCGGTAGCGGCCGTTCGAGATCTGCCGGCAGCCGCGCACCGCGGCCCGCAGGGCGTCGGCGCGGACTCCGCCCTCCCGCACGAAGGGCGCGGCCGGCGCGGGTGCGGCGACGGGGCGCACTCGCAGGGTGGTGCCGGAGTCGTGCGCGCGTTCGGCGGGCGGGGGCGCGGCCGAGGCGGCGAGGGAGGCGGGGGCGAGGAGGGCGGCACCGCAGAGTGCGGTGAGCGGCAGGAGGCGAGGACGCACGGACGGGGCCTTCGGTCGGGGACGCCCGGCCCTGGGTCGGACCGGCGGACATAACACCCCAATCTGAGTGAGGTGCCCGGTGGCGGCCACCGTACGGGGGCCGGACGGGGCGTCAGACGGCCGGGCGGGTCCGTGAGGGTCCCGGACGGGCGCTCCCCAGGGGCTTGATGAGGACCCGTCAGTCATGCCATACAGGTCTGTACCAATTCCCTGCCCCCGCCACCACCTGCCCACCCCACCACCTGCCCGCCCGAGCGGAAGGCACCCACCTCGTGCGACACCTCCCCCACGCGGCAGCCGTCGCCGCGCTCGTCCTGGGCCTCACCTCCTGCGGCCTGTTCGCCGACCCCGAGCAGGACGGCCCCGCGCTCACCGCCCCGGCCGGCGTCACGGCGCAGGCCGGCAGCGCCACGTCCGTGCACGTCATGTGGAACCGGCCGGCGAGCACGGCGGACGTCGTCCAGTACGAGGTGTACCGGGACGCGCGGCGGGTCCGGCGGCTGCCCGCCGACCGGCACATGGCCGACGTCACCGGCCTGCGCCCGCGCTCCCGTTACGTGTTCACCGTGCGGGCCCGGGGCACGGACGGTGAGCTGGGCCCGGCGAGCCGGCGCGTCGCCGTCACGACTCCGGCGGTGGTCGCCGCGGACCGCACCGCGCCGACCCGGCCGGCGGGGCTCACCGGCAGCGTGGCCGGCGGCACGTCCGTCTCCCTCGCCTGGCGGGCCTCCCGCGACGACAAGGCCGTCGTCTCGTACGACGTCTACCAGGGCACCACGAAGATCCACAGCGTCGGCGGTGGACAGACCCGGGCGCTGGTGACGGGGCTGCGGCCGGGCACCGCCTACGCGTTCAGCGTGCGGGCGCGCGACGCGGCCGACAACACCTCACCCGCGAGCGGGACCGTCCGGCTCACGACGCGGCGCGGCAAGGACGGGGCGTCCGCGGGCACCGGCACGGCGCCCTCCGGTTTCCGGGCGAGCAGTCGCGCCGCCGACGGCGGGTACTACGTCGACCTGGCCTGGACTCCCCCGGACACGGGCGGCGAGGTCCCGGCGTACCAGGTGTTCGTGGACGGCGCCCAGGCCACGACCGTCATGTGGGGCGAGGGCACGGCCGACGCGGCGAAGTACAGCTTCTACATCGGCGCGGAGCCGGGCGAGCGGCACCGGGTGCGGATCCGGGCGCAGCTCCCCGACGGCACGTGGGGCGCCTTCTCCACCGAACGGACCGTCACCACCGGCTAGGCCGTGCGATGGAACCCGTCACCTGCCCGGATGCGGCCCGCATGCGCCGTTCGCCGCCCGCGCTTTGGCTGGGCGTCAGGCGGCGCGGGCTTTTGCCGACTCGGGCGGGGCATCGGACGTACCGCCTCCCGCGGGCGCCGGAGAGCAGGCAGTCATGCGCATCACCTCGATACTCGCTCGCTCGGGTCTCACCGTGGCGGCCGCGGCCGCGCTCCCGCTGACGCTCGCCGCACCCGCGGCGCACGCCGGCGGCCCGACCGGCGGGCTCGTCGTGAGCACCAGCGGGTCCACGGTCACGGCCCGGACGCAGGCCTGCCCCAACGGGGGCAACGGTTCGCTGCTCTCGGCGGGCCAGGCCGACTTCGCCCAGGGCAGGCAACAGCCGCTGGCCGGGGGCAGCGTGACCTGGACGGGCGTGAGTTCCGGTACGTACACCGTGGTCGTCGTCTGCAACGACGGCTCCACGGCCGGGACCCGTTCGGTGACCGTGGCGGCGAGCCCGACCATCTCGGCGACGTCGAGTCCGCTCGGCGCCGTCCGGGGCGGTCTCGGCGGCGCGGTGCAGGACTACGGCACGCTGACGCTGGCGGCGGGCGGCACCCTGGTGGCCGCGGCCGTCGTGGGCGGCGCGTGGTACCTGCGTCGGCGCGGCACGGGTCAGCGCACCTAGGCCCGAGGTCCGTCCGCGATCGCCGTCGTCCGGTCTCTCCGGGCGGCGGCGATCGTGTGTCACAGGCCCTCGGGCGCGGGCTCCCGCTCCTCCTCCGGCAGGTCGAGGCGGCGCAGGGTCTCCTCGATCCAGCCGACCCAGAAGGTCTCCAGGTCGATGCCGGCGCGCAGGACGGCGTGCTGCAGCCGGTCCGGCATCGAGTCCTTCTCCGGCGGGAAGTCCCGCTCCTGGATCTCCAGATAGTTCTCCAGGGTCTGCCGGTGCAGCGCGAGATGGCGCCGCAGGTCCGTGCCGATCCCGTCGGTGCCGACGACGGCCGCGGAGCGCAGCCGCAGCAGCATCGTGTCCCGCAGCGGTTTGGGGTCGTGGGAGGCCGCGGTCCAGCGGGCGAGTTCGGCGCGTCCCTCGGGCAGGACCTCGTACTGCTTCTTCTGGCCGCGGGCCGGGCCCTGGGCGGGCAGGGCGCGGATCAGGCCGTCGCGTTCCAGCTTTCCCAGCTCGCGGTAGATCTGCTGGTGGGTCGCCGACCAGAAGTAGCCGATGGACCGGTCGAACCTGCGGGTCAGTTCGAGGCCCGACGACGGCTTCTCCAGGAGGGCCGTGAGGATCGCGTGCGGCAGTGACATGGCGTAAGGGTAGGTGAGAGTCCTCCGGCGCGAGCCGAGGCGAGGGTGGTCACGCGGCCGGCGGGCCCGGCCACGTGACCACCCGGTCTCACAGGCCCGCGGCGACCTCGGTGCCCTGCTTGATGGCGCGCTTGGCGTCGAGCTCGGCGGCCACGTCGGCGCCGCCGATCAGGTGCGGGGTGCGGCCGGCGGCGACGAGGTCGTCGTAGAGGGAGCGCTGCGGCTCCTGTCCGGCGCACAGCACGACGGTGTCGACCGGTACGAGGGTCTGCTCGCCGTCGACGGTGATGTGCAGGCCCGCGTCGTCGATCCGGTCGTAGGTGGCGCCCGCGACCATGGTGACGCCGCGGTGGCGCAGCTCGGTGCGGTGGATCCAGCCGGTGGTCTTGCCGAGTCCGGCGCCGACCTTGGAGGTCTTGCGCTGGATGAGGTGGACCTCGCGCGGCGGCGCGGGCCGCTCGGCCTTCTTGAGGCCGCCGCGGTCGGTGTAGTCCATGTCGACGCCCCACAGGCGGAAGTACGTGGCCGGGTCCTGACTGGCCTTCTCGCCGCCGTCGGTGAGGTACTCGGCGACGTCGAAGCCGATGCCGCCGGCGCCGATGATCGCGACGCGGTCGCCGACGGGGGCGCCGTCGCGCAGGACGTCGAGGTAGCCGACGACGCTGGGGTGGTCGACGCCGTCGATGGCGGGGGTGCGCGGGCTGACGCCGGTGGCGACGACGACCTCGTCGTACGCGGTGAGGTCCTCGGCGGCGACGCGGGTGTTCAACTTGACGGTGACGCCGCGCAGTTCGAGCTGGGTGCGGAAGTAGCGCAGCGTCTCGTCGAACTCCTCCTTGCCGGGTACCTTGCGGGCGACGTTCAGCTGGCCGCCGATCTCGCCGGAGGCGTCGAGGAGGGTCACGTCGTGGCCGCGCTCGGCGGCGGAGACGGCGCAGGCGAGCCCGGCGGGGCCGGCGCCGACGACGGCGACGGTCTTCTTCAGGCGGGTGGGCGCGAGGACGAGCTCGGTCTCGTGGCAGGCGCGCGGGTTGACGAGGCAGGAGGTGATCTTGCCGCTGAAGGTGTGGTCGAGGCAGGCCTGGTTGCAGCCGATGCAGGTGTTGATGGTGTCGGAGCGGCCCTCGGCGGCCTTGTTCACGAAGTCCGGGTCGGCGAGCATCGGGCGGGCCAGGGAGACCATGTCGGCGACGCCGTCGGCGAGCAACTCCTCGGCGACCTCGGGGGTGTTGATGCGGTTGACCACGACGAGCGGGATCGACACCTCGCCCATCAGCTTCTTGGTCACCCAGGAGTAGGCGCCGCGCGGCACGGAGGTCGCGATGGTGGGGATGCGGGCCTCGTGCCAGCCGATGCCGGTGTTGATGATCGTGGCGCCGGCCGCCTCGATCTCCTTGGCCAGCCGCACGACCTCTTCGAGGGTGGAGCCGCCGGGCACCAGGTCCAGCATCGACAGGCGGTAGATGACGATGAAGTCGCTGCCGACGCGCTCGCGGACGCGGCGCACGATCTCCAGCGGGAAGCGGACGCGGTTCTCGTAGGAGCCGCCCCAGCGGTCGGTGCGGTGGTTGGTGGCGGCGACGATGAACTCGTTGATGAGGTAGCCCTCGGAGCCCATGATCTCGACGCCGTCGTAGCCGGCCGCCCGGGCGAGCTCCGCGGTGCGCGCGAAGTCCTCGACGGTCTGCTCGATCTCGGCGTCGGTGAGCTCGTGCGGCGGGAACGGGCTGATCGGCGCCTGGACGGGGCTCGGCGCGACGAGGTCCTCGTGGTAGGCGTACCGGCCGAAGTGCAGGATCTGCATCGCGATCTTGCCGCCGGCCGCGTGCACGGCGTCGGTGACCTCACGGTGCTGCTCGGCCTCGGCCTCGGTGGTGAGCTTGGCGCCGCCCGCCCAGGGGCGGCCGGCCTCGTTCGGGGCGATGCCGCCGGTGACCATGAGGCCGACGCCGCCGCGGGCGCGCTCCGCGTAGAAGGCGGCCATGCGCGTGAAGCCGTTCTCCGCCTCTTCGAGGCCCACGTGCATCGAGCCCATCAGGACGCGGTTGGGCAGCGTGGTGAAGCCCAGGTCGAGCGGGGCGAGCAGGTGCGGGTAACGACTCATGGGGCCCTCCGTGGCGGCGAACGTCGTCACAGTTGTAGACGACACCCGCCCCCTTGTGCAACAAGTTGCAAAAGAGAGCTGCACCACGCCCGGGGGCTACTCCGGGGAGACCTCGGCGACCCATCCGTACGGCAGCTCGCGCCCGTCGACGGTCACCGCCTCGACGGCACGGCTGCGCGGATCCACGTCGGCCTGCACCCCCTCACCCTCGTACCTCGGGTAACCCGACTCGCCCACGCGGCCGGTCGCGGTGACCCGCACGGAGCGCAGGGGGTTGCCGTGATCCGTGTGGCCGGCGGCGTCGGTGAGGCGGGGTTTGATCTGGAGGGTGAGCCGCTCGGGCACCTCGGACAACTCGCGCGATTCGCTCATGCCAGGAGGCTAAGCCGGGACACCCCGCCCCGCCCCTCCAGCCGCGGCCCGTTCAGTTGTAGAATGCAACCAGTACTGGAAAGGACCCCGCCGTGGCAGCACCCGAGTCGCACCCCGTGCCAGAGCCCGCCCGCGCGGCGGCCGTGGCGGACATCCAGCGCGAGCTGACGTCCTTCGCCCGGCGCGCCCGGGCGATGGCGGCGCGCATGCACCCCGAGCTGTCGCTCGTCTCCTTCACCCTGCTCGGCCATCTCGACGAGCGGGGCGGCTGCCGTGCCACCGACCTGGCGGCGCACTACGCGCTGGACAAGTCCACGGTCAGCCGGCAGGTCGCCGCCCTGGAGCGGGCCGGACTCGTGGACCGCCGGGTCGATCCGGACGATCACCGGGTGCAGGTACTGCACCCGACCGAGGCGGGCGCCGCGATCCTGGCGCAGGTGACGGTCAGCCGCCGGCAGGCCCTCCTGGAGCGGCTCGGCGACTGGCCGGAGGAGGACCTGGAGCGGTTCGCGGCGTATCTGACGCGCTACAACGAGGCGTCGCAGGGCATCTGAGCCTCAGGCGGTCCGCGCGCCCGGCACCCGTGCCGTACGGAACCGGGTGGTGCGGCGCAGCCGGAAGCCGAGCGTCTCGTAGAGCCGGATGGCGTTCGTGTTGCCCGCGCCGGTGTGCAGGAACGGGGTCTCGCCACGCTCCAGTACGCCCGCCGCGACGGCCCGTACGAGCCGCCCGGCGAGCCCCTGGCCCCGCTGGTCCGGGTCGGTGCAGACGGCGCTGATCTCGGTCCAGCCCGGCGGACGCAGCCGCTCCCCCGCCATCGCGACGAGCGCTCCGCCGCGCCGGATGCCGAGGTAGGTGCCGAGCTCGATGGTGCGCGGCAGGAAGGGACCCGGCCGGGTGCGGGCCACGAGTTCCAGCATCTCGGGCACGTCGGCGGTGGTGAGCCGGACGGCCTCGGGGTCGTGCGCCGCGTCGACGCGATCACCGACGAGCTGCACCCCGGCGAAGTCCTCGGTCACCTCCCAGCCGTCCGGCAGGTCCAGGCGCACACCGGGCAGCGGCACGGCGCCGTCGGGCCCGGCGAACGCGACGAGATCGGCCCAGTCACCGGGCCCCGGCACATCGGGCAGCCCCAGCCACGGCGAGACATCGACCGGATACCGCAGCACGCGCCCGCTCCGCTCGGCGAGGTGCGCGTGCGGACCGCGCAGCGCGGCGTAGGCGGGATTGTCGAGCACCGCGTCGGCCACCCTCTCCGTCCTGAAGCCACCGGCTCCCCCGGGCTCCCGGCCCGGATCGGCCGTGTCCCGGGCGGGCGTGGCGCCGCGTTCCTCGTACGTCTGCGTCATCCGGACCCCTTCTCCCGTGCACCGCCGCGCGACCGTGCGCCGGCCATGACCGCCATGGCCGGCACCTGATCGAACCGTGTTCGCAGAGGTCGGCATTCCCGCGCGCCCCACTGTTCACGGGGCCGCAACGCGTTCACGGTGCCGCAACACCGCCGTACGCCCGCGGCCACGGGGCGCTTTGCCCTGCGGGCGGCGGTCTTGGCATGCTGGCGCGATGTCGTCGCTGCCGCCCCAGGCCCTCACCGCTCACGTCGAGTCGCTGCTCGACGCCGGATCGCCGCTGCCGATCGTCGCCGCCGGCGACCCGGTGCTGCGCCGCCCCGCCGATGCCTTCGACGGGCAGCTGTCCGACGAGCTGCTCGCGCGGCTGATCGAGGCCATGCGCGTGACGATGCACGCGGCGCCCGGCGTCGGACTCGCCGCGCCGCAGATCGGCGTGCCGCTGCGGCTCGCGGTGCTGGAGGACGCGGCGACCGTGCCGGACGAGGTGCGTCTGGCGCGCGGGCGGGTGCCGCTCGCGTTCCGCGTCCTCGTGAACCCGTCGTACGAGCCGGTCGACGGGCGCCGGGCCGCCTTCTACGAGGGCTGCCTGAGCGTGCCGGGCTACCAGGCGGTGGTCGCCCGGCACGAGCGGGTGCGGCTGCGCGGCCTGGACGAGCACGGGCAGGCGCTGGACGAGGAGCTCGCGGGCTGGCCGGCCCGGATCGTGCAGCACGAGACGGACCACCTCGACGGCACCCTCTACGTGGACCGGGCCGAGCCGCGCTCGCTGACCAGCACCCAGGCGGCCGTGGAGCGCTGGGCCCAGCCCACGCCCGAACACGCCGCGCGGGAGCTGGGCTTCACCCTGCCGGTGAGCGACTGACCGCGGCCGCCGGTCAGTCCAGCTTCGGCATCTCGCCGGTCGTCCGGGTGACGTCGATGACGGAGAACGCGGCGCCCTGCGGGTCGCCCACGGCGGCGAACCGGCCGAACGGGCTGTCCATCGGGCCGAAGTGCAGCTGCCCGCCCAGGCGCTGGACGGTGGCGACGGCCGCGTCGCAGTCCTCCACGACGAAGTAGACGTTGATGTACGAGGGCACTTCCGCCGGGAAGTCCTTCGTCATCTTCATGCGGCCGAGGACGGGCTGCCCGCCGAGCTGCCACACCTGGAAGTCGACGTGCTCGTCGGCCATCGTCTTCGCGTCGTACGGGAACACGGTGGTGAAGAACGCGTCGGTCTTGTCGGCGTCGCGGACGGTGACCTCGGCCCAGCAGAAGGCGCCCGGCTCGTTGACCTTCTCGAAGCCCGCGTGCGTGTCGGGCTGCCAGACGCTGAACATGACGCCGCCGGGGTCCTGCGCGGTGACCATCGTGCCGAACTCGCCGACCTGCATCGGGTCCATCATCAGCGTGCCGCCCGCGCTCTTGATCCGCTCGGCGGCGGCCGCGACGTCCGGGGACGCGAGGTACAGGTTCCAGGCGGCGGGTACGCCCGCCGGGGTGCCGGGCATCTGCGGGGCGAGGGCGGCGACGTGCTTGCCGTCGGCGGTCTTCGCCTGCGTGTAGTTGCCGAACTCCTCGGCCCCCGGATCGTAGGACCAGCCGAACAGCTCGGCGTAGAAGGCCTTGGCGGCCTCCAGGTCGGCGAACATGGCGTCGGCCCAGACCGGGGCCCCTTCGGGTTGTGCGGGCATGTCGCGGAGCCTTCCGTGCGGGCCGGGCCGGGGGTGGCCCGGCGGCTTCGGATCCACGCTAGGCGCGCCCGGCACGGTCCGCGATCCGTGGCTCAGGCGCGCGGGGTTCCCGGGTCGAGCGCGGGGGCGACGAGGTCGAACGCCTCGTCGAGGAGAGCGACCGGGTCCGGCGCCGTCTCGCTCGCGCTCCAGCGCTGGAGTACCACGTGGAAGGCGGTCAGGGCGGTTCCTGCGGCCAGCCGCGGATAGAGGTCGGCGGCCACGTCGCGGCCGGTGCGCCGGGCGAGCTCCCCGGCGAGCTCGTCGCGCCAGCGGTCCTGGCGCTCCAGGAAGCGGGCGAGCAGCGCCGGGGTGCCGAGGATGAGCCGCACGACGCGCAGGGCCCGCTCGGAGTGGGCGGCGCAGGTGGTGACGGGGACCCGTACGGCGTGCCGGAGTGCCTCGGCCGGCGGTTCGCCGGCGGGCCGTCCGGCGAGCGCGTCCCGCATGTCGGTGCCCATGTCGGCGAGGAACTGGACGACCACGTCCTCCTTGGACGCGAAGTAGCGGAAGAAGGTCCGCTTGGAGACTCCGGCGGCCGCCACGATCTCGTCGACGGTGACGCCGTCGAAGCCCTTGAGGGCCAGCAACTGCAGGGCCGCCTCGGTCAGTTCGTCCGAGACGAGCTGACGCTTGCGCTCGGCGAGGCTCAGGCTCGGATCAGGTCGCGTACTCACCCGGGCATCGTACATGTCGTGCCAGACATGACACCCGGGGGCAGCCTGACACCAAGAGGCGTCTTGACACCGAGTGCCATGCCAGTCAGCCTGTGCCATATGACACGGAAGCAAGAGCAGATGCGTCAGGAGCGCCGGGGCGACGAACCGGTCGCCGATCGAACCGGCCGGGTGTGCGTCGTGACGGGAGCCTCCGGCGGGCTCGGGCTCGCGACCTGCCGGGCGCTCGCCCGGAAGGGCGCCCGGGTGGTCCTCGCCGTACGGGACCCGGAGAAGGGCCGGCGGGCCGCCGAGTCGATCGCCGCCGGGACACCCGGCGCCCGCCTGGAGGTGCGCCCGCTCGACCTGGCCGACCTCACCTCGGTCCGCGCGTTCGCCGACACCCTGCGCGCGGACCACGGCCACATCGACGTCCTGGTGAACAACGCGGGCATCATGGCTCCCCCGTACGCCACCAGCCCCCAGGGTCACGAGCTGCAGTTCGCGACCAATCACCTCGGCCACTTCGCGCTCACCGGCCTGCTCCTCGACCTGCTGGCCGCGGGCACCGACCCGCGCGTGGTCACGGTCAGCTCCCCCAACCACCGCCAGGGCCGCCTCGACCTCGACGACCCGGAAGCCGTGGACGGCCCGGACGGCTACTCCCCGATGGGGCACTACAACCGGTCCAAGCTGGCGAACGCCGTCTTCGGACACCAGCTGCACCTGCGCCTGACGGCGGCGCGCAGCAACGTGCGCAGCGTGCTCGCGCATCCCGGCTACACGGCGACCGGCCTCCAGCACGGCACTCCGGTGCGGGGTGTGCGGTTCCTGTACGGCCGCCTGCTGAAGCCGCTGGCGCAGTCGCCGGAGGCCGGAGCACGCTCCCAGCTGTACGCGGCGACCGAACCGGGCGTGGCCGGCGGCGAGTTCATCGGCCCCGGCGGCGCGGGCGAACTGCGCGGCGCCCCGACGCGCGTCCGGCTCGCGCCGCGCGCCACGGACGCGAACACCGGACGCCGGCTGTGGGAACTGTCCGAGCGGCTCACCGAGGTCCGGTACCCGCTCCCCGCCCCCGCGGCGTCGCGCGCCTCCTGAGCCTCCGGGGCACCCGTCGCTCTGCTGTCGGCCGAGTCGCTCGCGCCGGGCGGCCGGCGGACGGCAGGATCCTCGTATGCGACCGGCCTTCGTCCTCGTGCACAGTCCATCCGTGGGTCCCTCCACCTGGCGCCCGGTGGCCCGGCGGCTCGCCGCGGCGGGCCGTCAGGTGCGGCTGCCGTCCCTGCTGCACGTGGCGGACGGCGCGCCGCCGTTCTGGCCCGCGGTCGTCGAGGCCGTCCGCGAGGACCTGCGGCGGCTCCCGGCGGGCAGCCCGGTCGTCCTGGTGGCGCACAGCAACGCGGGCCTGTTCCTGCCGGCGATCCGCGCGGGCCTCGACCACCCGGTGACGGGCTCGGTGTTCGTGGACGCCGCCCTGCCCGCACGGGCCGGATCGATGCCGGTCGCACCGCCTGAACTCCTGGATTTCCTCCGTCCGTTGGCGGTGGACGGGCGGCTGCCGCGCTGGACGGACTGGTGGGACGAATCCGACGTGGCGCCGATGTTCTCCGACCCGGTGACGCGGCGCACGGTCGTCGAGGAGCAGCCGAGGCTCCCGCTGGCGTACTACGAGCAGGAGGTCCCGGTGCCCGCCGGCTGGGACGACCACCCGTGCGCGTACCTGCTGTTCGGTGCGCCCTACGGCGATCAGGAGGCCGAGGCGCGCGCCCGGGGATGGCGCACGGCGCGGCTGCCCGGCGAGCACCTCCATCAACTCGTCGACCCGGACGCGACCGCCCGGATCATCACCGAACTCGCGGCACCCGAGGGCTAGTTCAGCGGCGGGTGGCCACGACGAGCCGGGCGCGCGGACTGCCGTCGGGCCGCTCCCCCAGTTCGGGCAGCGGACGCAGGGCCACGTCGAAGCCGGCCCGGTCCAGTTCCCGCCGCACGTCGCCGAGACGGAAGGTGCGGTAGTACATGACGAACGGCGGGCGCCACAGCGCGTTGCGCACCCGCATCGCCCCGTCGAAGCCGAGCATCGCCCAGTAGCCCCAGGATCCCGGCCGCGCGGGGGCGGGCAGCGGGAACGCGAACTGCCCGCCGGGGCGCAGCACTCGGCAGACCTGGGCGAAGAGTTCCGGCTGCCGCTCCGGCAGGAAGTGCCCGAACGCGCCGAAGCTCACGACGAGATCGAAGACGGGCCCGAACGGAAGCGCCAGCGCGTCCGCGCGCACGTACGAGGCGGCGGGTTCGGACTCGCGCGCGACCTGGAGCATGCCCGCGCTGAAGTCGACGCCGACCGCGCGTTCCGTGCACACCTCGCGCAGCACACCGAGCCCCGCGCCGGTGCCGCAGCACAGGTCGAGCCCGCTGGCGTACGGGCCGAGCGCGCCCAGGGCGCGGGCGACCGGGGCGAGGACGGCGTCGGGCGTACGGAAGGGGGTGCGGTCGAATTTCGGCGCGAGCAGGTCGTAACCGTGCTCGACCGAGGAGAGCGCCTGAACGGCCAGTTCGCGGAGGGTGGGGCCCTGGGAGGTGAACATCGCGGCTCAGCATAGGCGCGCCGCCCGCCGCAGAAGAGACTTGCCGCGCGACGGGGTCGGGGTGGTACGGTTCCTGTGGTACGTGCGCAGGTCCGTCGGATCGCCGGTACCGATTTCCTCTTCTCTCTTCTGCTTCGCCTCTCTGTTTCATCCCTGCTTCACGCACGTGTTCTCCGCGCGCTCAGTCTGCGCGTTCTCCCTGGTCACGGGTTTCTGTCGGGCTTCGCCCGGCCCTGCGCCAGGTCTCTCCCGGCCCGGGGGCGTGTCCGTTTCCGCCCCGCCGTCCGCCGGAGTCCTCCCCACCCGCGTTCCCGCACGTCGCCCGTCCTCGAAAGGACCCTGATCCACCATGACCACCATCGCACCCGAGAAGCCCGGCACGACGGCCCCCGTGCGGGCCCGCGGCGTCCTCGACCTCGGCCCGAACGGGGCCGGGTTCCTGCGCGCCCCCGATCTGCTCCCCACCTCCCACGACGTCCAGGTCCCGGCCGCGCTCGTGCGCCGACTCGCCCTGCGCAAGGGCGACTTCGTCGACGGCACGTGCGCGCGGCCGCACACCCTGACGGCCGTGGACACCGTCGACGCGCTGCCCGCCGACGCCGCCCGCCACCGCCCGCGCTTCGCCGACCTCACTCCCCTGCACCCCGCCGAGCGGCTCCGCATGGAGAGCCCGGCGAGCGGGCTCGCGGGCCGGGTCGTGGACCTGTTCGCGCCCGTCGGCAAGGGTCAGCGCGGCCTCGTCGTCGCACCGCCGCGCACCGGCAAGACGGTGCTGCTCCAGCAGCTCGCCGCGGCCGTCGCCGCCAACCACCCCGAGGCCCACCTCATGGTCGTGCTCGTCGACGAGCGGCCCGAGGAGGTCACCGACATGCGGCGCTCGGTGCGCGGCGAGGTGTTCGCCTCGACGTTCGACCGGCCCGCGAAGGCGCACATCGCGCTCGCCGAACTCGCCGTCGCCCGCGCCCAGCGGATGGTCGAGCGAGGCCGTGACGTCGTCATCCTGCTCGACTCGCTGACCCGGCTGTGCCGGGCCCACAACAACGCCGCGGCCGCCGGTGGCCGCACCCTGTCGGGCGGCGTCGACGCCGGAGCCCTCCAGGGGCCGAAGCGGCTGTTCGGCGCGGCCCGCAACACCGAGGAGGCGGGCTCCCTGACGATCCTCGCGACGGCGCTCGTCGAGACCGGCTCGCGCGCCGACGACTTCTTCTTCGAGGAGCTCAAGAGCACCGGGAACATGGAGCTGCGGCTCGACCGCGCCCTCGCCGACCACCGGATCCACCCGGCCGTGGACCTCGACCCGTCCGGCACCCGCCGCGAGGAGCTCCTGCTCACCCCCGAGGAGACGGCGGCCGCGCACGCGCTGCGCCGCGCCCTCGGCCGGCGGGACGACCGGTCCTCGTACGAGACGCTGCTGGAGCGGATGCGGCAGACGCCGGACAACGCGACGTTCCTGCGCCAGGTCCGCTCCACCGTGCCCGGAGCCTGATCCCGGCCCCGGGTAGGTAATACTCGAAGCATGAACGCGAGGATTACCCGGCCCGGCGGGCGGCCCGACGTCACCGTCCGGCGCGCCGTCGCACGCGACGCACGGCGCCTCACCCGCATCGTCCAGGGCTCGCGCGCGTACGAGGGCCACTACGCGGCGATGGTCGCCGGCTACCGCGTCACCTCCGGCTACATCGAGGCACACCGGGTGTTCGCCGCCGTGGACCGCGCCGACGACCGCGTCCTCGGCTTCTACGCGCTGCTCGTCGACGCGGCCGAGCTGGACCTGATGTTCGTCGCGGACGACGCGCAGGGCCTCGGCATCGGGCGGCTCCTCGTCGACCACATGCGGGGCGAGGCGCGCGCCGCGGGACTCGACCGGGTCCGTGTCGTCGCGCATCCGCCCGCCGAGGGCTTCTACCGTGGGATGGGCGCGCTGCGCACCGGGACCGCCCCCGCGCAGCCGCCCGCGGTCGGCTGGGAGCGGCCCGAACTCGAATTCGCCGTTCCGGACGGTGCCTGAGGGGTTCCCGATCCGTCCCGCCCGGCGCACACTCGGGACGTCGGAATGGGGCAAGGAGGCCACATTGGGCACGCTGGACAGTGGACAGGCGGGCGCCGACGAGGCGTTCGACGTGATCGTGGAGATCCCGCAGGGCTCCCGGAACAAGTACGAGATGGACCATGAGCTGGGCCGGATCCGGCTGGACCGGATGCTCTTCACCTCGACCCAGTACCCCGCGGACTACGGCTACGTCGACGGCACGCTCGGCGGTGACGGCGACCCGCTCGACGCGCTCGTGCTGACCGGCGGCGACGCCACGTTCCCGGGCTGCGCCGTCGAGTGCCGGGCCATCGGCATGTTCGTGATGAGCGACGAGAAGGGCCCGGACGAGAAGATCCTCTGCGTCCCCGCCCACGACCCCCGGCACAGCACGGTCCGCGACATCGATGACATCCCCGAGTTCGACCGCCTGGAGATCACCCACTTCTTCGAGGTCTACAAGGACCTGGAGCCGGGCAAGTCCGTCGAGGGCTCGCACTGGGAGGGGCGCGCGAAGGCGTACGAGGAGATCGCGCGGGCCCGTCTGCGCCGCACCGACGCCTGACTCCGCGGCGGCATGTGATCTTTCCTACGTGCGCGGAGTGCGTCTATGCAGTCACGCTCCGGCCCCTCTAGGGTGAGCGGGCCGTGGTGTTCGGGAAGACCGGTGACAACCCCTCAGGGGCCAAGTCCGGAGCGGCCCTCGCCACTGTGATCGGGTCTCGTGCCCCCGCCCGCGGGCGGCACGAGGCGCACCGCGTCATCACGCCACTGGCGGCCCCGTGCCGCTGGGAAGGCTGGCGCGGTGTCGCCCGCCCGTAAGCCAGGAGACCGGCCACGGCATCTCACGAAGTGATCCACGAGGTGCTGGAGCGTGATCGGCATGACCCTGCCCGCGAACTCCCCGACGAGTCCGCCGTCCGCCTACCGATGGCGGCGCGAGGACACCCTGCGCACGGCGGGCCTGATGGCGGTGATCCTGGCCCTGCACGTCGTCGCGTTCGGCGTGCTCTTCCTGCTCGTCGTCCCCGGCCATTACGAGGTGGACAACAAAGCGTTCGGCATCGGGCTCGGCATCACGGCGTACACGCTGGGCATGCGGCACGCCTTCGACGCCGACCACATCGCGGCGATCGACAACACGACCCGCAAGCTGATGGCGGACGGCAAGCGTCCGGTGTCCGTGGGCTTCTGGTTCGCGCTCGGCCACTCCAGCGTGGTCGTGGTCCTCGCGGCACTGGTGGCCGGCGGCACAGCGCTCGCCACCACCTTGACCAGCGACGACTCCCGAACCCATCAGGTCCTCGGCATCGTCGGCACGACCGTGTCCGGCACGTTCCTGTACCTGATCGCCGCGCTGAACCTGGTGGCCCTGATCGGCATCATGAAGGTGTTCCGGGCGATGCGCGGCGGCTCGTACGACGAGCGGGAACTCGAAGCGCACCTGGACTCGCGGGGGTTCATGAACCGGATCCTCGGCCGCTTCACCCGCTCGATCACCCGGCCCGGCCAGATGTTCCCGCTGGGCTTCCTGTTCGGGCTCGGCTTCGACACGGCGACCGAGGTCACGCTGATGGTGATGGCGGGCAGCGGTGCCGCCGCCGGGCTGCCCTGGTACGCGGTGCTGTGCCTGCCGCTGCTGTTCGCCGCGGGCATGAGCCTGTTCGACACGCTCGACGGCACGTTCATGAACTTCGCCTACCAGTGGGCGTTCTCGAACCCGGTCCGCAAGGTGTTCTACAACCTCACGATCACCGGACTGTCGATCGCCGTCGCGTTCTTCATCGGCACGATCGAACTCGTGGGCGTGCTCCACGAGAAGCTCGACCTGACCGACGCGGTCACGGGCTGGATCGCCGGACTCGACCTCGACAACGTCGGGTACGTCATCGTCGGACTGTTCGTCGTGGTGTGGGTGGCGGCGGTCGCGTACTGGCGTCTGGCCAAGGTGGAGCAGCGCTGGTCGGCGCGGCTCGCCGACAGCGGCGGAACCGGCTGAGCGGGCGGAACGGGAGGTCTCCGGCCGGGCCGGCGCGCGCATCGCGTACCGTCCGGCGGAAGAGCCCGCCGGACGCCGCCCCCTGCGTCCGTCGCCCCCGCGTTGTCACCCCTGCACGGAGGAAGCCCCTATGAGCACGGCCCGCCTGCCCCTCGACGGCATCACCGTCGTCAGTCTCGAACAGGCGGTGGCCGCCCCGTTCGCGACCCGCCAGCTCGCCGATCTGGGCGCGCGGGTGATCAAGGTGGAGCGGCCGGGCGGCGGCGACTTCGCCCGCCGTTACGACGAGACGGTGCACGGCCAGTCCAGCCACTTCGTGTGGCTGAACCGGTCCAAGGAGTCCGTCACCCTCGACGTGAAGACGCCGGAGGGCCGCGAGGCGCTGGAGCGGCTGCTGGCCCGCGCGGACGTCTTCGTGCAGAACCTGGCGCCGGGCGCCGCGGCCCGCCTCGGCCTGTCCGCCGCCGCGCTCGCCGAACGGCACCCCTCGCTCGTCGTGTGCGACATCTCCGGCTACGGCACCGACGGGCCCTGGTCGGACCGGAAGGCGTACGACCTTCTGGTGCAGTGCGAGACGGGGGTCGTGTCGGTGACGGGCAGCCCGGAGGAGCCGGCGAAGGTCGGCATCGCGATCGCCGACATCGCGGCCGGCATGTACGCCTTCTCCGGGATCCTCACGGCGCTGTACGAGCGCCGGGACACGGGGGTGACGCGCTCGGTCGAGGTGTCGCTGTTCGAGGCGCTCGCCGAGTGGATGGGCTACCCCGCGTACTACACGGCCTACTCCGGCGCCCAGCCGCCGCGGGTCGGCGCCGCGCACGCGACGATCGCCCCGTACGGGCCCTACCCGGCGGCCGACGGGCGGACGGTGCTGCTCGCGATCCAGAACGAGCGGGAGTGGGCCGCGTTCTGCGCGCACGTCCTGGACGACGCGGCGCTCTCCGACGACCCGCGTTTCCGCCGCAACTCCTCCCGCGTCGCGCGACGCGCCGAGCTGGACGCCGTCGTGACCGCGCGCTTCGCCGAACTGGACGCGGACGAGGTCGTGGCCCTGCTCGACCGGGCCGGGATCGCGAGCGCCCGGCTCAACACGGTCGAGGACTTCCTCGCGCACCCGGTGCTGTCCGGCCGCGACCGCTGGCGCGACGTGGACACCCCGGGCGGACCGGTCCGCGCGCTGCTCCCGCCCGCCACGCCGCGCGGCCTGGAGCCCCGGATGGCGCCGGTGCCCGCCGCGGGCGAACACACCGCCGCGGTCCTGGCCGAACTGGGGCTCGACGGGGAGGGGACACAACTCGCGCACAAAACACCCCAATCGGAGCGATAAAGTATCCCGTCAACCCGCACGTGCCCGATCACCCAGGAGTACCTACGTGACCGTAGCCATCGACTCGTCCGAGGCAGCCGTCCCGTCCGGCGAGGACAACGGGGACGCCGTGAACCCTGCGGCGGCCGAGCCCGCCGGGGCTGCTGAGACCACCGAGGCCACTGCGGCCGTCGAGGCCGGGCCCGCCGCGCCGCCCGTGCCCGGACCGGCGGCGCCCGCCGCCGTGGAGGAGAACTTCTGGCAGCCCGAGGCGCCGGCCGCGGCTCCGGTCGCCGAGGCCCCCGCCTCCGCCGCGGACATGGACGCGGCCGCGGATGCTGACGCGGAGGGCGACGAGGACAACGAGGACGACGAGGACGCTTCGGGCGAGGTGCCGGAGGCCATCGCCCGGGACGCCCGCGAGTTCGGCGGCTACGCCCGCACCGGCGGCTGGACCTTCGCCCTCAAGGTGGCCCGCAGCGTGCGCCCGGGCGGTCAGGCCGCCGGCGAGACGGAGAAGGTCTCGGCGCGCCGATTCGCCGCGCTCGCCGAGTGCTCGGCGGACCGCGTCATGCGCTTCTACAAGGCGTGGGACCGGGCGGCCGACGACGGTCTGGTCCCGCAGTTCGAGGCGCTCGCCCCGGGCGTCGAGGTCGAGCTGCCGGACGCCGACGTGTGGCTGTCGTACTACGTGTCGCGTTCCAGCGCGACGTCCGTGCGCGGCCAGGCGATCACGGAGGCGGCCGAGGCGGAGGGCATCCGCCCGACGAAGGCGCTGGAGGTCGCGGAGAACCCGACCGCGCTGCGTGCCGCGATCCTCGCCGACCCGGGCACCGCGGAGGCGGCCCGCAAGGCGCTGATGGACCGCCTCGGCGAGGACCCGGTGCTCCGCTCGGGCCTGGCCCGCGACATCGTGCGCGCCGACGACCTGAAGAAGGCCGTCGCGGAGGAGGCCAAGACCGGCGGCCAGCTCGAGTACGTGCGGAAGATCGCCGAGGAGGGCCAGGTCAAGACGGCCGCGGGCCAGAAGATCGAGGCGTCGCCCGAGCTGCGCGAGGAGGCCGAGCGGCACCTGTCGCTGATCGACGAGCTGGAGGAGGACGAGGAGGCGGGCGAGTGGGCCCGCGAGGCGTACGACACCGTGCGCAACCTCGTCGCCGAGACCGTCGAGAAGGACCCGGAGCTGCGCGTGCAGGAGCGGCGCGCCAAGTTCTACAGCAGCCTGCAGAAGGCGACGAAGGCCTTCGAGGAGCTGACCTTCGACGACGTCGCGGAGATCGACGACATCGTGGAGGACGACATGGTGCGCCGCCTGGAGGAACTCCAGCAGGCGATCACCGCATGCCTCACGGCGATCCAGAAGGCCCACCCGGCCGGCTGACCGTCCCGGGCGCGTTGTCGTGTCCGGGGGCGGAAGTGGAAGGGTGGGATCCGATCATCGCGTTGCATCAGTTGCAGGAGGCACCTCGTGACGGACACCCCCCACGCGCCCCGGTCCACCGGCCGCCCGGCCCACCAGAACGTGACGTTCGACAGCGACGGCACGCCCGCGCACGGCTGTCTCGCGCTGCCGCCCGCGGGCCGGGGCCCCGGGGTCATCGTCATCCAGGAATGGTGGGGCCTGACCGACCACATCGCCGACGTCGCCGACCGGCTGGCCGCCGAGGGCTTCGTCGCGCTCGCGCCCGACCTGTACGGCGGGAACGTGGCGCACGACGCGCAGGAGGCGTTCCGCATGATGCGGGAACTGCCGGAACAGCGGGCCGTGGAGCTGCTCTCGGGCGCGGTGGGACATCTCCTCGCGCGGCCCGAGGTCACGTCGGACACGGTCGGCGTGGTGGGTTTCTGCATGGGCGGCGGCTTCGTGCTGCACCTGGCGGCGCGGGACGCGCGGGTCTCGGCGGCGGTCCCGTTCTACGGGGTCATCCAGCACGAGGTCCCCGACTTCTCGGGGCTCAGGGCGCAGATCCTCGGCCACTACGGGGAGCGCGACGAGTCGATCCCGCTGCCGACGCTCGACGGCCTCCGCCGGACGATCGAGCAGCAGTCCGGCATCGTGCCCGACTTCCGCCTCTACCCGGCCGGCCACGCCTTCTTCAACGACGGCCGCCCGGAGGTCTACGACGCGCGGTCGTCGCGCCAGGCGTGGACCAGCACACTCGACTTCCTGAAGTCGAACATCTGAGCAGAAGCCCCATCTCTTTTGAGCCCCTCCGGCGATTGAGGAGCGGGGTCCGGGGCGGAGCCCCGAGACGGCAAGGCCGGGGGGCCTGAACCCCCCGACCCCGCTCAACGACGACTCACCAGATCCGCACCCGCTCCGCGGGGTCGAGCCACAGCCCGTCCCCCGCGACCGTGCCGAACGCCTCGTGGAACTCGTCGAGGTTGCGCACGATGTTCGCCCGGAACTCCGGCGGCGAGTGCGGGTCGATCGTCAGGTACTGCTGCTCCTGCTCCTTGCGCCGCTTGGTGCGCCAGCAGAACGCCCAGTTCATGAACAGCCGCTGGGAGCCGCTGAGTCCGTCCGCCTCCGGAACCGGCGCGCCGGCGAGGGCGATGAGGTAGGCGGTGTGCCCGATGGTGAGGCCGCCGAGGTCGCCGATGTTCTCGCCGACGGTCAGCGCCCCGTTGACGGACTCGCCCGGCAGATTGCGCGGCGAGAAGCCGTCGTACTGCTTGATGAGCGCCTTCGACTTGCCCTCGAACGCAGCCTTGTCGTCCGCGGTCCACCAGTCGTTGAGGTTGCCCTGGCCGTCGTACTGGGCGCCTTGGTCGTCGAAGCCGTGGCCGATCTCGTGGCCGATGACGGCGCCGATGCCGCCGTAGTTCTCGGCCGCGTCCGCCTCCGGGGAGAAGAACGGCTTCTGCAGGATGCCGGCAGGGAAGCAGATCTCGTTCGTGCCCGGGTTGTAGTACGCGTTCACGGTCTGCGGCAGCATGAACCACTCGTCGCGGTCGACCGGGGCGCCGATCTTGGCCATCTGCCGGTCGTGCTCGAAGGCGTCGGCCGCGTGCGCGTTGGCCAGCAGGTCGCCGGGGACGACGGTCAGGCCCGAGTAGTCGCGGAAGCGGTCCGGGTAGCCGATCTTCGGGCGGAACGTGGCGAGCTTCTCGTACGCCCGCTCCTTCGTCTCGTCCGTCATCCAGTCGAGGGCGCCGATGGACTGGCGGTAGGCCTCGAGCAGGTTCGCGACGAGCTCGTCCATCAGCGCCTTGGACGCGGGCGGGAAGTGCCGGGCGACGTACTCCTTGCCGACGGCCTCGCCCATGGCGCCCTCGACGAAGGCGACGGCGCGCTTCCAGCGGGCCCGCAGCTCCGGAGTGCCGTTGAGGGTGCGCCCGTAGAAGTCGAAGTTGACGCGGACGAACGGCGAGGACAGGTACGGGGCGCTGGAGCGCAGCACGCGGGCGAGCAGCCAGTCGCGCCACTGCTCGACGGGGACCTCGGTGAGGACGGTCGAGAGGTGGGCCAGGTACGAGGGCTGGCGCACGCAGGACTGGGCGAGCGTGTCGTCGCTGCCGCCGAGCCCGGTCACATAGCCGCGCCAGTCGAACGCCGGGGCTAGCGCGGCGAGTTCGTCGAAGGTGGTGAGGTTGTACGTCTTCTGCACGTCCCGCGTCTCGGCGCGCTCCCAGTGGCCCTCGGCGAGCCGGGTCTCCAGGGCGAGGACGGTGCGCGCGGCGCCGGCCGGGTCGGCGTGCTCGGCGAGCGTGAACAGCTCGGTGAGGTACGCCTCGTACTTCTCGCGGGTCTCGGCGAACTTCTCGTCGCGGTAGTACGACTCGTCGGGCAGGCCGAGGCCGCCCTGCAGGAGGTTGAAGAGGTAGCGGTCGGAGTCGCGGTCGTCGGTGTCGATGTACGCGCCGAACAGGCCGGAGCCGCCGGTCCGTTCGAAGCGGCCGAGGAAGGCGGCGAGCTGTGCGACGTCGCTGATCCGCGCCACCTCGTCGAGGAGCGGCCGGACCGGGTCGAGGCCGAGGGCGTCGGCCCGCTCCTCGTCCATGAACGACGCGTACAGGTCGGCGATCTTGCGTGCCTCGGTGTCGTCGAGGCTGGTCGGGCCGCCCTCGGCGATCTCCTGGATGATCTCCTTGACCTGCTGCTCGGCGACGTCCACGAGCTGCACGAAGGGGCCCCAGCTGGAGCGGTCGTCGGGGATCGGCTCGGTCGCCAGCCAGTGGCCGTTGACGTGTCCGAAGAGGTCGTCCTGCGGGCGGATCGCCGGGTCCATGCCCGGACGTGCGTCATCCAGAGTGCTCATCGACGCAGCCTACCCAGGTCAGGGGCGGTAAAGCGCGTCCCCGTGCGAAGCGGACACGCCACCGCCCCGGCGGCACGGGGCCGACCGGGGCGGTGGAGGTCCGGCAGGGATCAGGCGAGCGAGGCGAGGGCCTCGTTCAGGGTCTGCGACGGGCGCATGACCTGGGCGGCCTTGGCCGGGGCGGGCTGGTAGTAGCCGCCGATGTCGGCCGGGGAGCCCTGGACGGCGATGAGCTCGTCCACGATCTTCTGCTCGTTGGCCTTGAGCGACTCGGCGAGCGGGGCGAAGGCCTTCGCCAGCTCGGCGTCCTCGGTCTGCGCGGCGAGCTCCTGGGCCCAGTACAGGGCCAGGTAGAAGTGCGAGCCGCGGTTGTCGATGCCGCCGAGGCGACGGGTCGGCGACTTGTCCTCGTTGAGGAAGGTGCCGGTGGCGCGGTCGAGGGTCTCGCCGAGGACCTTGGCGCGGGCGTTGCCCGTGGTGGTGGAGAGGTGCTCGAGGGAGACGGCCAGCGCGAGGAACTCACCGAGGGAGTCCCAGCGCAGGTAGTTCTCCTTGACCAGCTGCTGGACGTGCTTCGGGGCGGAGCCGCCGGCGCCCGTCTCGAAGAGGCCGCCGCCGTTCATCAGCGGGACGACCGACAGCATCTTGGCGCTGGTGCCCAGCTCCAGGATCGGGAAGAGGTCGGTCAGGTAGTCGCGCAGCACGTTGCCGGTGACCGAGATGGTGTTCAGGCCCTGGCGGATGCGCTCGACGGACAGCTTGGTGGCGTCCTCCGGGGAGAGGACACGGATGTCCAGGCCCTCGGTGTCGTGCTCCGGCAGGTACTGCTCGACCTTCTTGATCAGCTGGGCGTCGTGGGCGCGGCCCTCGTCCAGCCAGAAGACGGCCGGGTCGCCGGTGGCGCGGGCGCGCGTGACGGCGAGCTTGACCCAGTCCTTGATCGGGGCGTCCTTGGTCTGGCAGGCGCGGAAGATGTCGCCCTCGGCGACCTCCTGCTCCAGGACCACGTTGCCCGCGGCGTCGACCAGGCGGACGGTGCCGGCGGCCGGGATCTCGAAGGTCTTGTCGTGGGAGCCGTACTCCTCGGCCTTCTGCGCCATCAGGCCGACGTTCGGGACGGAGCCCATGGTCGACGGGTCGTAGGCGCCGTTGGCCCGGCAGTCGTCGATGACGACCTGGTAGACACCGGCGTAGCTGCTGTCCGGGAGGACGGCGAGGGTGTCGGCCTCCTGGCCGTCGGGGCCCCACATGTGACCCGAGGTGCGGATCATGGCGGGCATCGAGGCGTCGACGATGATGTCGGACGGCACGTGCAGGTTGGTGATGCCGCGGTCGGAGTCGACCATGGCGAGCTCCGGGCCCTCGGCGATCTCGGCCGCGAAGGACGCCTTGATCTCCTCGCCCAGGTGCGGCACGGAGTCCAGGCCCTTGAGGATGGTGCCGAGGCCGTCGTTCGGGGACAGGCCGGCGGCGACGAGGGCCTCGCCGTACTTCGCGAACGTCTTCGGGAAGAAGGCGCGCACGACGTGGCCGAAGATGATCGGGTCGGAGACCTTCATCATCGTGGCCTTGAGGTGCACCGAGAACAGGACGCCCTCGGCCTTGGCCTTGGCGATCTGGGCGGTGAGGAACTCGCGCAGGGCGGCGACGCGCAGCACGGAGGCGTCGACGACCTCACCGGCGAGGACCGGTACGGACTCGCGCAGGACCGTGACGGCGCCGTTGTCGGCGACCAGCTCGATCTTGAGGGCGCCGTCCTCGGCGATCACGGCGGACTTCTCGGTCGAACGGAAGTCGTTCTCGCCCATGGTCGCGACGTTGGTCTTGGACTCGGGGGTCCAGGCGCCCATGCGGTGCGGGTGGGCCTTGGCGTAGTTCTTCACCGAGGCGGGGGCGCGGCGGTCCGAGTTGCCCTCGCGCAGGACCGGGTTCACGGCGGAACCCTTGATCTTGTCGTAGCGGGCGCGGGCCTCGCGCTCCTCGTCCGTCTTCGGCTCGTCGGGGTACGCGGGCAGCGCGTAGCCCTGCTCCTGCAGCTCCGCGATGGCGGCCTTCAGCTGCGGGATGGACGCCGAGATGTTCGGCAGCTTGATGATGTTGGCCTGCGGCGTCTTGGCGAGCTCGCCCAGCTCGGCGAGCGCGTCGGCGATGCGCTGGTCCTCGTTCAGGTACTCCGGGAACGAGGCGATGATGCGCCCGGCCAGGGAGATGTCACGGGTCTCGACCCGCACACCCGCGGTGGACGCGTAGGCCTCGATCACGGGCAGGAAGGAATACGTCGCGAGGGCCGGGGCCTCGTCAGTGTGCGTGTAAATGATGGTCGAGTCAGTCACCGGGGGCTCCGCTCCACGTCTTCCACGTCGTCTGCATGTTTCTCAGATTGCTCGACATCAAGATATCTCGTACCGAGCCCTTCTCCGAAAGGGCCCTGCCTGCAGGATCACAGAACCGGCCGCCGGAGGCCCGTCGTCCGCCCCCGGGTCGCCCCACAGCGGAGCCCGAAAGTATGGTGTCCCACCACATGTGCCGCTGACCTGCGTGTTCCTACCTTGTGCCAGCACGCAGTCGTCCCCGCCTTCGCCTGGAAGTGGTGCACATGGCCTCCGCAGCAACCGCTCCGCCCAACCCCGGACACCTCAAGCGCATCGTCGCGGCGAGCCTGATCGGCACCACCATCGAGTGGTACGACTTCTTCCTCTACGGCTCCGCCGCCGCGCTCGTGTTCAACAAGCTCTTCTTTCCCGGGTCCGACCCGCTCGTCGGCACGCTGCTCTCCTTCCTCACCTACGCGGTCGGCTTCGCCGCGCGGCCGCTGGGCGCGCTGGTCTTCGGCCACTACGGCGACCGGCTGGGGCGCAAGAAGCTGCTGGTGATCAGCCTTCTGATGATGGGCGGCGCGACCTTCGCGATCGGTCTGCTGCCCACGCACGCCACGGTCGGAACGGCCGCCCCGGTCCTGCTGACCGTGCTCCGCCTCGTCCAGGGCTTCGCGCTCGGCGGCGAGTGGGGCGGCGCCGTCCTGCTGGTCTCCGAGCACGGCGACGCGAACCGGCGCGGCTTCTGGGCCTCGTGGCCGCAGACCGGAGCGCCCGCCGGCCAGCTGCTGGCGACCGGAGTGCTGTCGGCGCTCACCGCGCTGATCTCGGACGCCGCGTTCACCTCCTGGGGCTGGCGCGTCCCGTTCCTGCTCTCCGGGGTCCTGGTGATGGTCGGCCTGTGGATCCGGCTCTCCGTCGACGAGTCCCCCGTCTTCAAGGAGGCGCTGGCCCGCGCCGAGGAGCGCAAGGCCACCGAGCGCGACACCGTGGAGAAGATGCCGCTCGTCGCCGTGCTCCGCCACCACTGGCGCGACGTGCTCGTCGCGATCGGCGCCCGCATGGCCGAGAACATCAGCTACTACGTCATCACCGCCTTCGTCCTCGTCTACGCGACCCTCGAGGCCGGGGTCTCCAAGCAGACCGCGCTGAACGCCGTCCTCATCGCCTCCGCCGTGCACTTCGCCGTCATCCCCCTGTGGGGCGCCCTCTCCGACCGCGTCGGCCGCCGCCCCGTGTATCTCCTCGGGGCCGCCGGTGTCGGCCTGTGGATCTTCCCGTTCTTCGCGCTCATCGACGCCGGCGGCTTCGGCAAGCTGCTGCTCGCGGTCACCGTCGGCCTGGTCCTGCACGGCGCCATGTACGCCCCGCAGGCGGCCTTCTTCTCCGAGATGTTCGCGACGCGGATGCGGTACTCGGGGGCCTCGATCGGTGCCCAGTTCGCCTCCGTGGCCGCGGGGGCGCCCGCCCCGCTCATCGCGACGGCCCTGCTGTCCGAGTACGGCGACGCCACGATGATCTGCCTGTACGTGATCGCGGCCGCGCTCCTGACCCTGATCGCGGTCGGCGTCGCCCAGGAGACCCGCCACCGCGACCTCGCCGCCGTCGGCTCCGAGGACGGTGCCGGCCCGGTGCCCGCGGACCGGCCGGCCGACGCGCACAAGGTCTGACGCACCGGCCCCCGGCCCGCATCCGGCCCTTCGACCCCCGTACGCCGCCCGGTGTACGGGGGTCACCGTATGCGCAGCGAGGAACCGGACAGGCGGTGCAGTCTCAGGGCGAGCTGGATCTCCAGGGCCCGGGCCGGGGACTGCCAGTCGGGGCCGAGGAGGCGGCCGATCCGCTCCAGGCGCTGCGCCACCGTGTTCACGTGGACGTGCAGGGCGTCCTTGGTGCGGGCCGGGCTCATCCCCGAGTCGAAGTACGCGTCCAGGGTCCGTACGAGATCGGTGCCCCTGCGCGCGTCGTAGTCGACGACCTCGCCGACCGTGCGGGCGACGAAACCGGCGATGTCCCGGCTGTCGGACAGCAGCAGCCCGAGGAAGCCGAAGTCCTCGGCAGCCGCGCCCTCCCCCGCCCGGCCGAGCAGCCGCAGCGCGTCCAGGCAGCGCCGCGCCTCGGTGTGGGCGGCGGCCGCGCGCTCGGCCCGCTCCGCCACGCCCGTGACCGGCGCGGACGCGCCGACGGTGACCGGCTCGTGGATCGCCTCGGACAGACGCCCGGCGACCTGGGCGGCGATCGCGGAGGCCGTGCCCGCGCCCAGCGGCAGGAGCAACACCGCCTGGCCGTCCCGGGCGGCGGCGAGACCGTGCCGGGTGGCCGCGACGTGGTCGGCGGCCGACCAGAGGCGGCGGCGGGTCGCGGCCTCCTCCTCGGCGTCGGCGGCCGCGGCCTCGATGCGGGCCACGAGCACCACATGGGTGGCGTCCAGGTCCGCGTGGAGCCGGGCGGCCCGCTCCCTCAGCAGGCGCGGGTCGCGGTCGCGCGCGTCGAGGAGGTCGTCGAGGAGCTCGCCGCGGACGCGCTGCTCGGCCTCGGAGGCGGAGCGCCGGGCGAGCAGCAGGAGCGAGGTGACGAGGGCGGCGCGCTCCAGGGTCCGCTGGTCGACGGGGTCGAGGCCGGGATGGCCGCGCAGCACGAGGGCGCCGAGCAGCTCGCCGCCCGCGGCGACGGCCGCGACCCAGTCGCGGCCGTGGCACACTGCGTGGCCCTCGGCGCGGGAGGCCTCCAGGGCGTCGCCGGGCGCGTCCTCGACGTCGGCGAACTCGACGGTTCCGTCGAGGACCTCGGACACCGCCGCGGCCACGTCGTGCACCCCTCCGCCGCGCAGCACCAGCTCGCCGAGCCGGTCGTGGACCTCCGAGGCGCGCTCGACGACGGCGCTGCCGGCGCGGATGATCGCGTTGGCCCGCTCCAGCTCGGCGAGGGCCTGACGGGTCTCCGTGAGCAGGTTCGCCGTGTCGATGGCCGCGGCGGCGAGCGCCGCGAACGAGCCGAGCAGCGCGATCTGCTCCCGCTCGAAGACGCGGGCCCGGCGGTCCGCGGCGAAGAGCACGCCGATGACCTGCGGTCCGAGCATCAGCGGCACGCCCAGGATCGCCACGAGCCCCTCGTCGCCGACGCCCGCGTCGATCGTCCGGGTGTGCTGGAAGCGGACGTCCTTGGAGTAGTCGTCGGTGACGTACGGGCGGGCGGTCTGGGCGACGAGGCCGCCGAGCCCCTCGCCCATGCCGAGCCGCAGCTGCTGGAAGCGGGCCGCCACGGAGCCCTCGGTGACCCGCATGTACGTGTCGCCGCGGGCCGGGTCGTTGAGCGTCAGGTAGGCGACGTCCGTGCCGAGCAGGGAGCGGGCGCGCTGCACGATGGCCTGCAGCACCGAGTCGAGGTCGCGCAGTCCCGCCAGGTCGTGCGCGGTCTCGAAGAGAGCGGACAGCTCGGCCTCACGGCGCCGTCTGCCCTCCATCTCCGCGCGCACGGTCAGCGCGAGGCGCTTGGCCCGCTCCAGCGCGGCGGTCCGCGCGGGGTCGGCGCCCTCGGCGCGTGCGAGCAGCACGGGCTGCTCGTAGGCGTCGGCGGAGGCGCCCCTGGCGAGGAGCTCCAGGAACGGGGCCTCGGCGTCCGTGGTGGTCACCGGGGTGGAGGCCGGGGCTGGGTGCGGTCGGTGGTGCGACATGCTCAACAGGATTACCCGCCGTACGGCCGGCGCCGCCAGCCCTGTGGACAACTCTGGACGGCACAGAATTCCGCTCACCCGTCCGGGTGAGCGGGCAGGGAGCGGGCCTGTGGACGAGGAGGGTCAGTGGGCGGTCCAGCCGCCGTCGAGGACGAGAGAGGCGCCGGTCATGAACGAGGCGGCGGGCGAGCACAGGTACGCCACGGCCTCGGCGACCTCGGCGGGTTCGATGAGCCGCTTGAGCGCGCTGTCCTGCAGCATGATCTCGCTCAGCACCCGCTCCTCGGGGATGCCGTGCGCGGCGGCCTGGTCGGCGATCTGCCGCTCGACGAGCGGCGTGCGCACATAGCCGGGGTTCACGCAGTTCGAGGTGACGCCGTGCGGGGCGCCCTCCAGCGCCGCGGTCTTCGACAGTCCCTCCAGGCCGTGCTTCGCGGCGACGTACGCGGACTTGAAGGCGGAGGCCCGCAGTCCGTGCACGGACGACACGTTCACGATCCGGCCCCAGCCCTGTTCGTACATGTGCGGGAGCGCGCCGCGGACGAGCCGGAACGGGGCCTCGAGCATCACGGTCAGGACGGTGTGGAAGACGTCCGGGGGGAACTGCTCGATGGGGCGCACCAGTTGGAGTCCGGCGTTGTTGACGAGGATGTCGCAGCCGGCCGCCGCGGCCTCCGCGGCGTCGAGGTCGGTGAGGTCGAGGACGACCGGTTCGACGCCGTCGGTCTCCTCCGCCAGGGCCGCGAGGCCCTCCGGGTCCCGGTCGACGGCTCTGACCTTGGCGCCCGACGCGGCGAGCCGCTGCGCGCAGGCCCGTCCGATGCCGCCGGCGGCGCCGGTGACGAGTGCGGTGCGGCCGCCGAGGTCGAGGGGTGCGGCGTGGGCTGCGGCGAAGGGGGTGCGCGGGGTCATGCTCCGCACACTAGGCAGCCGCTCCCCGCCGCCCGATGTGGTGAGCACCCATACTTCAGCGCCCGGACATGGTCTCGAACCATGTCGGTCCGTCGGACTGGGCCTGCTTGATGCGGAACAGGGCGAACTCCTGAAGCGGAGGCAGCGCGTCGAGCGCGAACCAGCCGACGTCGAGAGACTCGTCGTCGTTCACCCGCGCCTCGCCGCCGGTGGCCCGGCAGCGGAACGTCGTGTCCATGAACTGGCAGGTGTCGCCGTTGGGATAGGTGACCGGGGGCAGGGCCTGGACGAGCACGACCCGCTCGACGACGCACTCGACGCCGGTCTCCTCGTACACCTCGCGCACGGCGACGTCCGCGGGCTGCTCGCCCGGCTCGGGGATGCCGCCGATGATCGACCACTTGCCGGTGTCCGCACGCCGGCCGAGCAGGACGCGGCCCTCGTCGTCGAAGACGATCGCGCTGACCCCGGGCAGGAGGAGCAGCTGGTGGCCCGCGGTGGCCCGGATGGTGCGGATGAACTCAGGAGTAGCCATGCCCGCGAGCCTAACCGGGCCGCCGCCCCGTCCTGACGCGCCGGCCGCGTCAGGCCTCCGTGCGGCGGGCGCGGCGGGAGCGCGTCACGGCCCAGGCCAGACCGCCCGCACCGATCGCGACGAGCAGCACCTCGGGCCAGACGCCCGCGCGTGTTGCGAGGGTCTCGCTGGTGCGCCGGGGCACGTCGGCGATCAGGGTGTCGGGCTCGAACATGCCGGTGCGCTGGGCGATCGACCCGTCGGGCCGGATGACGGCGCTGACCCCGCTGGTGACCGGCACCATGACGGCGCGGCCGTGCTCGACGGCGCGCACCCGGTCCATCGCGAGCTGCTGGTAGGTCATCTGGCTGAGCTCGAACGTCGCGTTGTTGCTCGGCACGGAGAGGATCTCGGCGCCCGCGTCGACCTGGTCGCGCACGACGTCGTCGAAGGCGGCCTCGTAGCAGGTGATGTTGCCGATCTTCGTGCCGTTCATGTCGAAGGCGACGGCCCTCTCACCGGGCACGAAGTTCCCGGCCCGGTCCACGTCCTTGCTGAAGATCCGGAAGAAGCTCCGGTACGGCATGTACTCGCCGAACGGCTGCAGGTGCCGCTTGTCGTACGTGGCGCCGGGGCCCTTCTCGGGGTCCCAGAGGATGAGCCGGTTGCGGGTCGAGCCGTCCTTCGCCGTGACGACCGCGCCCACGGAGATCGGCGCGCCGACCGCCTCGGCGGCCTTGCTGATCTCGTCGTAGGCGTCCATGTTCACGTAGGGGTCGATGTCCGAGGAGTTCTCGGGCCACAGCACGAGGTCGGGGCGCTTCGTCTCACCCTTCTCGATGCGCTCGGCGAGCTTCATGGTCTCGCGCACGTGGTAGTCGAGGACGGCGCGCCGCTGGGCGTTGAAGTCGAGGCCCATGCGGGGCACGTTGCCCTGGATGAGCGCCACGCGCGCGGTGCCGGCCTCGGCGCCGGTCGGCACGAAGGGCAGCAGGACCGCACCGGCGACGACCGGGGCGACGGTGAAGGCGGCGGCCGCGACGACGCCGCCGTCGCGCAGGACGCGGGCACGCTCCCGGCCGCAGAGGGCCTTGAGGCGCAGGGCGAGCGCGCCGAGCCCGAAGCCGCTGAGGACGACCGCGAAGCCGAGCAGCGGGGTGCCGCCGAGCGAGGCGAGCGGCAGGAACACGCCGCTGGGCTGCCCGAACGCGACCTTGCCCCAGGGGAAACCGCCGAAGGGGAAGCGGGCGCGCAGCGCCTCGTCCGCGATCCACACGCCGCTCGCCCACAGAGGCCAGAGGGGAAGCTTGGACACGTACGCGATCCCGAGCCCCGCCAGGGAGAGGACCAGCGCCTCGGCCAGCGCCAGCGCGAGCCACGGCAGCGGACCGACGTCGACGCCGGTCCACGACAGCAGGGGCACCAGATAGGCGAGACCGAACACCAGGCCGAGGCCGAAACCCGCCCTCATGCGCCGCCCGTACACGGCCACCCCGAACAGCGCGAACGCGAGCGGCGCCAGCCACGGCAGCTCGCGCGGCGGGAAGCTCAGGTAGAGCAGCAGTCCGGCGGCGGCCGCGAGGAGGACGGGCGCGAACCGTCGCAGGTGGGAGCGGCGGGCGGGCGTCTGTGCGGGCTCGTCCGACGGGGCGACGGGAGGTGCGGTGGCGGTCACGCGGGGAGTCTACGGCGCGGGGCCCGCCGCGGGACATGCCGGGCGAGGCGGTGGCCCGGGTCCCGGCAGGTCGCGCGTGTGACCGTGCCGCAACGTTCCTGCGCAAGGCGGGCCCAATCCGCCGCGCCAGCCGTTACCGTGTGCCCGGGTTCCCCGCGAACGACCGGATCCGGCCATCGCGCGGGGGTGCCCGTCACTAGTCGGGGGGCTACGGGTGGGAACGACGGGGTGGCCTGCGCGCACGGGCCCGGAACCGGCCCGGCGGCGCCGAGGTCTGCCGGACGCCGTGGGCATCGCGGTGCTCGGCGCCTGCGCCGTGTGGACACTGATCAGCGCGACCGCGCGGACGGGGCGCCCCGAGGGCGTGCTCCTCGCGGTCCTCGCCGTCGCCGCCGGGTACGCCTGCGGGCGGATCGGCGGCGCCCTCGTCCCCGTAGGAGCGTCGTGCCTGGTCGGCTGCGGCGGCCTCGGCATCGCCCTCCTCGCTCCCGGCTCGGTCCCCGCGCCCGACACCCTCGCACCCCTGGGCCGCTCCGGGGCCACCGCCGCCCTGCTGGCCCTGTCGGCGGGCGCGCTGTGCTGTGCGGCCTGGTCGGCCCGGCGCGGGGAACTGCGGGTCGGGCTGCACCTCGCGGGCGCGGGTGTCGTCGTCGTGGCCGCGGTCACCGGTTCGGGCGCCGGGGTCGCCGCCTGCACGGCGGTCGTCCTGTGCTCGCTCGCGGCGGCCCGGATGCGCCGGCGGGCGCTGGGCCTCGCCGGCCTGGGGCTCGGCACCGCCCTCGTGGTCGCGGTGAGCCTGGCCCTGGCCCAGGGCGTGCTGCCGTCCGGCCTCGCGGACACCCTGGAGGGCCGGATCACCCGGCACCGCCTCCAGCTCTGGCACGAGGCCCTGCGGCTGGCGAAGTCCGATCCCGTGCTCGGTGTCGGACCCGGCCGCTTCGGCGAACTCGACACGAGCCTCGTCGCGACCGCCCCGCCGGACGGCAAGCCGCACTCGGCCGTGCTCCAGGTCGCCGCCGAGCAGGGCGCCATCGGCCTCTTCCTGCTGGCCGCCGCCTACTGCTGGGTGCTCTACGTCCTGTGGCGCTCCGCCCGCTCGACCCCGGTCGTCCTCAGCGCAGGTGCGGCCCTGACCGCGGTCGCCGTGCTGGCCACGGTCGGCAACGCGCTGAGCTTCACCAGCGTGACGGCCGGTGTGGGCCTGCTCGCCGGCATGGCGACCGCGGAGCCGCTCGCGGAGGAGCCCCCGCACGACGAGGCGGCCGCCCCGGAACGGGTCCGGGACGGCCGCTGACGCATCGGGCTCAGAGCGCCGCGGTGGGCTTCAGCCGGTCACGGATGTGCCGGACCGCGCTCTCCGCGTTGTCGACCGTGACCGTGAACTTGCGGCCGTCGCCCAGGCTCAGCACGAGGCCCTCGCCGCGCCGCACCACGACGGCGGTGCCGATCTCGGGGCGCCAGCGGTAGCCCCAGCCGCCCCACTGGCGCGGCGTGACTCTGGGCGCGAAGTCGGCGTCGACGACGTGGTCGAGCGGGATGCGGCGGCGCGGCAGTCCGACATGGCCGCAGCGCACCTCGAGGTGGTCCTTGTCGACCTTCACCGCGACGTGCAGGAACGCGAGCGTGCCGAAGAGGATGAGCAGGCCGACCGCGATGAGGCCGACCACCGACATGGCGAGGGCCGCGATGCCCGTCGCCCAGGAGCTGTCCACGGCCAGCTCGATGCCCAGGGCCAGGCAGGCGAGGCCGCCCAGCGCCAGCAGCCACTGCACCCGGTTGTGCGCGTGGCCGGTCCAGACCTCGCCGCCCGGCGCGGTCGTGCGGCGCCCGGGACGCTCTCCTGCGGCGTGTTGCCTCATGTCATCGAGCGTACTCAGATTCCGCTGCGAAGGCACCGCCTTGCGGAGGGTGACTCCCCCGCACGGCGCCGGGCGTCACCCGGCGTGGCTGACCGCCTGCAGTCCGCGTCCCTCGGCGTAGGTGAGCGCTGCCGGCGGCAGCGTCTCGTGGCGCCCGCTGAGGATCACGGTGAGCCCGCCGCGGACCTCGGTGGCCGGCTCGGGGCGCTCGCCGAGCCGGCGCAGGGCCTGCGCGGCGACGGCGCCCGCGCTGCCGTGGAGCACGAGCGGCTCGGCTTCGGGCTGCTGCACGGCGGCACGGATGCGCTCGGCGACGAGCTCGTAGTGGGTGCAGCCGAGCACGACGGCCCGTACGTCACGGGGCGTGAGCGCGGCGGCGGCCGCGACGGCCCGGTCGATGCCGTCCTCGTCGGCCCACTGCACGGCGTCGGCGAGGCCCGGACAGGGCACCTCGGTGACCTCGACGCCCGCGGCGAAGTCACGGATCAGGCCGCGCTGGTACGGGCTGCCGGTCGTGGCGGGGGTGGCCCAGATGGCGATGGGGCCGCCGCCGGCGGCCGCGGGCTTGATCGCGGGCACGGTACCGATGACGGGGATGTCCGGCTCGAGGAGCGCGCGGACGGCGGGCAGCGCGTGCACCGTCGCCGTGTTGCACGCGATGATCAGGGCGTCCGGGCCGTGCGCCGCGGCGGCCTCGCAGGCCGCCAGAGCGCGCTGCGTGACGTCTTCGGAAGTGCCTCGGCCCCACGGCATGTTGTCCGGGTCCGAGGAGAGCACGAGGTCGGCGTCCGGCCGCAGGGTCCGTACCGCGGCGGCGGCCGCGAGCAGTCCGATTCCCGAGTCCATCAGCGCGATCTTCACCCGGAAACCATAGACGATGCCGCCGACACGGAGGCCTCGGTGGGGCAGACTGCGACGGATGGACGTCGTTGCGTGGATCACCGCGGCCTCGCTCGCCGCGTGGGTGTGGCTGCTGCTCTGCCAGGGCTTCTTCTGGCGCACCGACCTGCGGCTCCCGCCGCGCGCGGAGCCCGCCGCGTGGCCCGACGTCTGTGTCGTGGTGCCGGCCCGCGACGAGGCGGCCGTGCTGCCGGACAGCCTCCCCTCTCTCCTGGCGCAGGACTATCCCGGGCACGCGGAGATCTTCCTGATCGACGACGGCAGCACCGACGGCACAGGGGACGTGGCCCGCGCCCTCGCGGAGCGGGACGGCGGACTGCCGCTGACGGTCGCCTCCCCCAGTGAGCCGCCCGCCGGCTGGACCGGGAAGCTCTGGGCCGTGCGGCACGGCATCGCCCTGGCACGCGCGCGTGAGCCGGAGTACCTGCTGCTCACCGACGCGGACATCGCGCACGGGCGGCAGAGCCTGCGCGAACTGGTGGCGTCGGCGCACGCCGGGGGCTACGACCTGGTGTCGCAGATGGCGCGGCTGCGCGTGGCGAGCGCTTGGGAACGGCTGGTCGTGCCCGCGTTCGTCTACTTCTTCGCGCAGCTCTATCCCTTCCGCCGGATCGCCGTACGGGGTTCGCGCACGGCCGCGGCCGCGGGCGGCTGCGTGCTGCTGCGCACGGAGGCGGCGGAGCGGGCCCGGATCCCCGACGCGATCCGGCAGGCGGTGATCGACGACGTGTCGCTCGCCCGCGCGGTGAAGGGCTCCGGCGGGCACATCTGGCTCGGCCTGGCCGACCACGTGGACAGCGTGCGCCCCTACCCCCGGCTCGCCGACCTCTGGCAGATGGTGTCGCGCAGCGCGTACGCGCAACTGCGGCACAACCCGGTCGTCCTGCTGGGCACGGTGCTGGGCCTGGCGCTCGTCTATCTCGTCCCGCCGCTCGCCCTGATGGCCGGAGCGGCGACGGGCAGTGCGGCGACGGCCGTCCTCGGCGGGCTCGCCTGGGCCGTGATGGCGGGCACCTACACGCCGATGCTGCGCTACTACGGGCAGCCGCTGTGGCTCGCCCCGCTCCTGCCGTTCACCGCGTTCCTGTACCTCCTGATGACGGTGGACTCCGCCGTGCAGCACTACAGGGGGCGCGGCGCCGCATGGAAGGGGCGCACCTACGCCCGTCCCGACGCGGCGCCCGAACAGCGGTGAACGGCGCTTCTACGGAGCGTCACTTGCGGCCGGGCGTCCAGTTCATGCCCCATCCGTATACCTGGTCCACGGTGCGCTGCGGGCTGACGCCGCGCTCCGGCACGAGGTAGCGGGCCTCGCGCTGCACGGTCAGGTCCTGCCCCGTGCCGGTGATCAGGGCGAGGGCGCAGACCGTGGAGGGGACGGTGCACTCGTCGAGGGAGAAGTCGATCGGTGCGCCGCCCTGCGGGGTCAGCGTGACGGTCGCGTGGAGGTCGGCGAAGCTGCGCGCGCCTTCGTAGATGGTCACGAAGATGAGGATGCGGCGGAACGCCTGCTTGTGGTCCAGGTTGATGGTGAGGTTCTCGCCGGTGGCGACGCTTCCGGTGCGGTCGTCGCCGTCGAGGTGGATGTACGGCGGCTGGTGCAGCGCCCCGAAGGCGTTTCCCAGGGCCTGGACGACACCCTTGCGGCCGTCGGCGAGCTCGAAGAGGGCGCAGAGGTCGAGGTCCAGGTCGCGGTGCATCGCGGTGGCGCGGCCGCGCTTGCTCCCCCAGCCGCTGAACTGCTTGCGCATCTCCCAGTTGAGGTTGACGCGCATCGCGCCCGAGGTGCCGCCCTGTTTGGCGAGGGAGACGGAGGGGGCGGCCTTGGTGAGCGTGACCTTGGTGAGGCGGACCGGCTCGGGGGCCGGGGGCGGGGGTGCGGTCGGTGGCGCGGGCGGCATCGGGGGTGCGGGGGCGACGGGCGGCGGCACCGTCGCCGGGCGGGCCGGTGCCTGGGGCGCGGGCGGCGGGGGCGGCGCGGCGTGCTGCGGCTCGTCGACGGTGATGCCGTAGTCCGTGGCGAGGCCCTCGAGACCGGTGCTGTAGCCCTGGCCGACGGCGCGGAACTTCCAGGCGCCCTGGCGCCGGTAGAGCTCGCCGAGGACGAAGGCGGTCTCCACGGTGGCGTCGGTGCTGTCGAAGCGGGCGAGTTCGGCGCCGCCGGCCGCGTCGAGGACGCGGACGTACAGTCCGGGGACCTGGCCGAAGGCGCCGCCGTCGGCCGACGCGGCGAGGACGATGCGCTCGATGCCGGGCTCCACGCGCGCGAGGTCGACCGCGAGCGTGTCCGTCACGGCGCCTGCGGAGGCGTTCTTGCCCTCGTGCCGGACGGCGCCGGAGGAGTGCACGGGCTGGTTGTAGAACACGAAGTCGGCATCCGAGCGGACCTTTCCGGCCACCAGAAGGAGAGCGGACGCGTCGGCGTCGGGGACGCCGGGACCGGACCGCCATCCCAATTCGACGCGGACCGCCGGAGCCGGCACCGCGACATTCGATCCCTTGGCCATTGTCATGTCTGCCCCCAACGCTCGTCTCCGGCTTCCCGGTCAACCTATTCCCAGGCCCCCACGGCACCCCAGAGGCACGTCCGAAGATCACTGGCCAACCGCCGGTAATCCGCCTGTACTCGGCCTTTACACGATTCCAACGCCGCCGGACGACCGATTTTCCCAAGTTCGCTCGGATTGGGGACGCGCGGTCACACCCGGCGCTCAAAAGAACCCTCTTATCGGTCTACCCCAACCACCACATCGTGGGCTTAACTTATGTGCCATGACCTCCCCCCGCTCCACCTATGGCGGCGGTTACTACTCCGCGCCGTCCTTCCCGGACACTCCGATCTACGATTCTCTCGTCGCAGAGCGGGGCACACCCCAGATCGCTCCGATCCGGGTCTCCCCCGCGTACGACACCGGCAGCCATCTGCCCGCGCTGCCGTCGGCGCTGCCCGCGCTCCCGGCCGCGCCCTCCGCACCCCAGCCCCAGTACGGCTACGCGGCCCCGCAGCCCGCCCCGATGCAGGCCGCACCGACCGCCTACATCCCGCAGCAGGCGAGCGCCCCGCGCGGCTACCCGGGCCCGCAGGCCCAGCCGCAGCGCCCGATGCAGAGCACCGGCTACGAGGCGATGCGTCCGGCCGCCCCGCGTCCCGCGCCCGCCCCGGCCCCGTACGAGGACCCGTACAACCGGCAGCAGTACCGCGGCTACTGACGGTCCGGGCCCTCTACCAGGCCCGAACTCGGGGGCTGTCCGTGCCTGCTGGCAGGATGGCCCCATGTCGAATCCCGCACTCAGTTCGATCCACGTCCACCCGCTCAAGGCGGTTCGGGGGCACGCGCCACAGGCGGCGGACGTGGAGCCCTGGGGGCTCGCGGGCGACCGGCGCTGGGTGCTGGTCGACACCGCGGGCAAGATCGTCACCCAACGCCCGCACCCGCGTCTCGCGTTGGCCGCCGCCGAGCTCCTGCCCGGCGGCGGCGTCCGGCTGTCCGCACCCGGCATGGACCCGCTGACGGTCGGCGTGCCCGCGCCCGTGGCCACGACCGTCATCGACGTCTGGGGCGACAAGGTCGAGGCGGTTCTCTCGGACGACGCCGCGCACGCCTGGTGGAGCGCGTACCTCGGCGCCGACGTGCGCCAGTTGCACCTGGACGACCCGGCGACGCGGCGCCCCATCGACCCCGCGTACGCCCGCCCCGGCGAGACGGTCAGCTTCGCCGACGGGTATCCGCTGCTGCTGACGACGGCGTCCTCGCTGGACGCGCTCAACTCGCTTCTCGCCCAGGGTGATCACGCGGACGAGGGCCCGCTGCCGATGGACCGTTTCCGGCCGAATGTCGTCGTGTCCGGCACCGCCCCCTGGGCGGAGGACGACTGGTCACGCATCGCCATCGGCGATGTCACCTTCCGTGTCGCCAAGAAGTCGGGCCGCTGCGTCGTCACGACCACGGACCAGGCGACCGCGCAGCGTGGCAAGGAGCCGCTGCGCACGCTCGCCCGGCACCGCCGCTTCGGTGACCAACTGTGCTTCGGGACCAATCTCGTGCCCGAGACCACGGGCACCGTCCGCGTCGGGGATCCGCTGATCATCCTCTGACCGGCGGCCGCCCTCCTTCGGCTCCTCCTCGAACAGATCCGCTCACGACCCTCGAATAAGCGTCACCCCCAGGGGAACCCGGAGCCTCGACCCGCCGTTAGGAGACAATGGCGGGACAATGGCACCGCGGAGCCGTCGGCCTGTGCGGCGGGTGGGGTGATGTCGCTCTCTCTTCGCCCCTCCGGCGCGTGAACGCCGCCGCCGCGGGCTATGACGGGAGCGGAAGGGGGTGCGGACCGTGCGAGCGATCGTCGGACTCTGGCGTTGGCGCCACAATCCGCTGCGGCGCGGCACCGATCTGGCCGAGGCCTGGATCGCGTTGGCCGCCCTGGTCCTCATCGTCGTGGCGGGACCCGTCGTCGGGGTCGTCGCGGGATCCCTGTCGCGGGACGCCCTGTACAGATCGGTGGACGAGCAGCACAGCCACCGGCAGGAGGTCGTCGCGACGGTCGTGAAGAAGGTGGCCCAGCCGCCCCTGGACACGGACCCCGAGACCGCGACCGCGCGGGACGCGCACAGCCGCGTCGTCGCCACCTGGACGGCGCCGGACGGCTCGGCGCACCGTGACCGGGTCGTGGCCGCCCTCAAGTCTCCGCAGAGCGGCGACACCTTCCCGCTGTGGACCGACGAGCAGGGTCATGTCGTCGGCCGGCCGCTGGACAAGGCGACGGCGACGACGCACGCGGTGCTGGCCGGATTCGGTGCCGCGGTCGCCCTCACGGGTCTGGTCGAGGGCACACGGAGAGTGGTCGTCTGGCGCATGGTCCGCCGCCGGTACGCGCGTTGGGACCACGCCTGGGACATCGCGGGGCCCGACTGGGGCCGGACCGGCACGGGCAGCTGACGGGCTCTCGACTCTGGTCAACCAGGGTGCCGCACGCACGCTACGGTGGACCCACCTTTGGCAGAAGCAGCGCCGGGCAGGGCGCGAACGGACCCGCGTACGACGAGGTGGGGGCAGATCAGCGCCATGGCACAGGGCACGGTCCAGGTGACGCACACGGGCACTTCGCGGTGGCGCCGCCGCACAGGCGAGTACGCCTCCCTCGCCGCGGCCCTGGACGCGGCGGGCGACGGCGACGTCCTGACGATCGCCCCGGGCACCTACCGGGAGAACCTGGTGGTGCAGCGCGCGGTGACGCTCCGTGGCCCCGAGGGCTCCCCCGGTTCGGTGCGCATCGCGCCCGCCGACGGGGTGCCGCTGACGGTCCGCTCGTCGGCGACGGTCCAGGACCTGCATCTGGAGGGCCAGGACGCCGCGGCGCCGGCGCTGCTGATCGAGGAGGGCGCGCCGGAGATCATGGACATACGGGTCGTGACCCGGTCCGCCTCCGGCATCGAGGTGCGCGGCGGCGCCCGCCCGACGGTCCGCCGCTGCACGGTGGACAATCCGGCGGGCATCGGCATCGCCGTGCTCGACGGCGGCGGCGGTGTTTTCGAGGAGTGCGAGATCGTGGCGGCCGGTCAGGCCGGTGTCGCGGTGCGCGGCGGGGCCCACCCGCGCCTGGAGCGCTGCCGGGTGCATCACGCCTCGGGCGCCGGGCTCTCCGCGACCGGCGAGCACAGCGGCCTGGAGGCCGTGGGCTGCGAGGTGTACGAGGTCAAGGGCGCCGGGGTGCAGATCACCGGCCGGGCGGTCGCCCACCTGACGGACTGCGACGTGCACCGCACCACGGCCGACGGCGTCACGATGGACACCGACGCGGTGCTGACGCTGGCGGACTGCCGCATCCACGACATCCCGGAGAACGCGATCGACCTCAGGTCCCGTTCCGTCCTGACGCTGACCCGCTCCACGGTGGGCCGCTTCGGGCGCAACGGCCTGTCGGTGTGGGACCCGGGCACGCGCGTGGACGCCAACCAGTGCGAGATCCACGACAGTACGGGCGACTACCCGGCGGTGTGGGTGAGCGACGGGGCGACGGCCGTCCTCGAGTCGTGCCGCGTGCACGATGTGCCGGACGCGCTGTTCGTGCTCGACCGCGGCTCGCGCGTCGATGTGGTGGACAGCGACCTGTCGCAGGTGCGGAACACGGCGGTGTCGGTGTCCGACGGCGCGACCGCGCAGCTCGACGACTGCCGCATCCGCGAGGCGGCGACGGGTGCCTGGTTCCGTGACCACGGCAGCGGCGGCACGCTCGCCAACTGCACGGTGGACACGACCCAGACGGGCGTGATCGTCACGAAGGGCGCCGACCCGACGATCGAGCGCTGCACGGTCACCTCGCCCGCGGAGGCCGGCTTCTACGTGTCGGCGGGCGGCCGCGGCACGCTGACCGGCTGCCGGGTGACGGGCAGCGGCGGTTACGGATTCCACGTGATCGACGGCTGCCGCACCACCCTGCGCAAGTGCCGCACGGAGCGGTGTGCGCGCGGCGGTTACGAGTTCGCGGAGGACGGGCCTCAGGTGGAGGACTGCACCAGCGACGAGAGCGGCGGGCTGCGGCCCGGCGCCCAGGCCCCCGCGCCCGAGCCGGTCGTGCAGACGGCGACGCAGACGGTCGGACTGCTGAGCGCGGTGCCCGACCAGCGGCCCGCGGCGGCCACCGAGGAACCCCCGTCGGCCGCGCGCTCGTCGAAGGACGTGCTGGGTGAACTCGACGCGCTGGTGGGCCTGGAGAGCGTGAAGCGCGAGGTGCGGGCGCTCACCGACATGATCGAGGTGGGACGCCGGCGCCAGGAAGCGGGGCTCAAGGCCGCGTCCGTGCGCCGCCACCTGGTCTTCACCGGCTCCCCCGGCACCGGCAAGACGACGGTGGCGCGGCTGTACGGGGAGATCCTGGCCTCGCTGAACGTGCTGGAGAAGGGCCACCTCGTCGAGGTGTCCCGGGTCGACCTGGTCGGCGAGCACATCGGCTCGACGGCGATCCGCACCCAGGAAGCCTTCCAACGGGCCCACGGCGGCGTCCTGTTCATCGACGAGGCGTACGCCCTGTCCCCCGAGGACTCGGGACGGGACTTCGGGCGCGAGGCCATCGACACGCTGGTCAAGCTGATGGAGGACCAGCGGGACGCGGTCGTGGTGATCGTCGCCGGGTACACGGCGGAGATGGAGCGCTTCCTCTCGGTCAACCCCGGTGTGGCGTCCCGCTTCTCACGCACCATCACCTTCTGCGACTACCTGCCGGAGGAGCTGCTGCGGATCGTGGAGCAGCAGGCCGACGAGCACGAGTACCGGCTGGGCGACGGCACGGGCGAGACGCTCCTGAAGTACTTCACCGAGATGCCGAAGGGCCCCGCGTTCGGCAACGGCCGAACGGCGCGGCAGACCTTCGAGTCGATGGTGGAGCGGCACGCGGGGCGGGTCGCCCAGCTCCCGGAGCCGAGCACGGACGACCTCACCCTGCTCTATCCGGAGGACCTGCCGGCGCTGCCCTGAGCCTCACCGCTCTCGTGAGCCGCCCCGTCGGGACGCGGCTCGCCCTCGGCAAGCGGTTCGCCTTCGGGGCGCGGCTGCGGCACTTCGGGCCGCAGCCGTGCGAGCAGCCGGGCGCGTTCCCCGGCGAAGACCGGGTCGGCCTGGTAGTCGCTGTGGCCCAGGATCGGCGCGGGCAACGGGTGCCGCTCGGTGCGTCCGTAGGCGAGCGGGTCGAGCAGGGCCGGGTGGTCGACCTGCTCCGCGCCGTCGCCGGGCAGGCCGATCGGCCCGCCGATGGGGTCGGTCCTGCGGTACAGGTTGCGCCAGCAGTCGACCTGGCGGTGCAGGGAGGCCAGCGCCGACGGGCCGAAGTGCACGGGGAACCAGCGACCGTAGAGCCGCTCCAGCGGTGAGCCGTAGGTGAGCAGGGCGACGCGCTTGCGGACGGCGGGGTGCAGTTGCCAGGCCGCGGCGGCGGCGAGGACGCTGCCCTGGGAGTGGCCCGACAGGACGAGGCGGCCTCCGGTGGCGCGGGTCCAGCCGGCCATGCGCCAGGTCAGGTCGGGGACGGCGCGCTCCGCGTAACAGGGCGGGGCGAAGGGGTGGGCGGCGCGCGGCCAGAAGGTGCCGACGTCCCACAGGATGCCGATGGTGCGGCGCGCGGAGGCGTCCTTGTACGCGCGCCGGCCCGAGGTGACGAGAAGTATGAAGCCGAGTCCGACGAGCCAGGAGCCGAGTGCCTGCGCGGCCTCGGCGGCGCCCTCGACGATCGGGTAGGTACCGTCGGCCGCGGCGCCGGGCACCTTGCCGGTGGCCCAGGCGCCGGCCACGGCCAGGGCGCCGAGCAGCAGGGTCACGGCGCCGACTGCGCCGATCATCATGGGGGCGCGGTCGGTGAGCGCGGCCCGCGCGCGGGTGCCGGCGATGCGCTCGGTACGGGCGTGGTCGGGGCGGTGCTCCCCCTGGAGGTCGGCGTCGTCGTGCAGGTCGTAGTCGCGCAGGACCTGCGCCACCTCCTGCCTCTTCATGCGGAGGGCGCGCACGGCGAGGTAGGCGCCGAGGACCGCGAGGACGACGAGGAGCGGCGGGATGACGGACGCCTGCCAGGTCAGCAGGACGGGCGGGCCCGCGATGGTGTGGCCGGTGCCGTCGAGCCAGTCGGCGACGCGCTGGGCGACGCCGCCGGTCATGACGCCGCCGAGGGCGCAGGCCAGCATGGCGGTGGCGGGGCCGCCGAGGCCGCGCAGCGCGGTGCGGCGGTCGGGGGCCGTGCGGTAGAGCGCGCGGGCGACGAGCGCGGCGCACAGGACGAGGGCGCCCTGGACGAGGGCGATGCCGCCGAACGTCGTGTCGCCCGGCAGCCGTCCGGCGGACTGCCAGCCGGGCCGGGACCAGGCGGCGTAGAGCACCGTCAGGGCGAGGAGGGCGAGGGCGCCGCGCGGGAGGGCGCGCAGGACGGTGCGGTCGATGGTGGTGTCGAGGCGGTTCTCGCTGCGGCCGCGCCGGGCCACGACGACGACGACCGTGGCGGCGCCGGCGATCAGCGCGCCGACGAAGATCCAGCCGAGGAGGTTCAGGAGCGCGGGGCCGCCGGAGCCGCGGTCGTACCGGGCGGCGGAGGTGCCGACGGCGGCGGACACCGTGAGCAGTCCGGCGGCGGTGTGCGCGGCCCGCAGCCGGGCGACGAGCCGGCGGCCGTACCAGAAGCCGGGCTTGCCGAGGGCGGAGGTGGGGCCGCTGTCGTCGGCGTCGGGCTCGTGCGGCAGCGGGCGCTGCGACTCGTAGGCGCTCCACGTGCGGTGCGAGAGGTACCACAGGAGGGTCGTCAGCGCGGTCGGCACGATCGCGGCGAGGGCGAGTCGGCGGCCGGGCTGGCTCCACCATCCGCCGCTGCCGTCCGGGCCCGCGGCGAGGAAGCCGAGCCAGCTGTGCCGCTCGGCGCACGCGACGGTGCCCGCGCACTGCCAGGCGGCCAGGTCGAGCGCGACCTCGCAGGCCGCGGCGACCAGGAGGACGGTCAGGGTGAGGCCGATGAAGCGGATCAGCAGGCCGTACAGGCGCACGGCCTTGGGCTTCTGCCGGGCGTTGGGGCGCATCCAGTGGGCCAGGTTCACGACCATGAAGGGCAGCAGGAGCAGCCACAGGGCGCGGGAGCCGTTGCCCGAGGTGAGGTTGCACCACACGTACGCCTCGGGGACGGGCTTGCCGCGGTAGTCGTCGGGCCGCTTCTCGGCGTCGCGGTCGGTGACGCGGCGGAAGAGGGCCGAGGTGTCGTCGCCGGAGATCCGGACGGTGCGCGGATCGTCGAGCATGGCTTCGGGCGTGGTGCCGCCGACGCCGTGCACCAGGAGTTCGAGGGCGGTCTCGTCCGCGCGCCTCGGGTTCCGGCCGCCGCCTTCTCCGTCGTGCTGTTCGTGCGCCATATTGATGTGTCCCCCGTTCTTCAGGGGACCAGGATCCCGGCTCTCCGCTTGTGTGCGTACCCCTCGTCACCGAATCTCCCCGACCTGTCACCCAGGTGGTCTTCGCGCGCGGGACAGGTGGTGCCACCGGTGTCGGTGCCACGTGCGAGGATGACGAGCGGACCGTGGACGACGGCGGTGCGACCGGTGTGACGAGGCGAAGGGACCCGACGGGACGTGAGCGAGAATCAGAACCTGCTCGCGGAGCAGCGCCGCACCCTGATCCTCGACGAGGTCCGCCGCCGCGGCGGCGTCCGGGTCAACGAACTGACCAGGCAGCTCGGTGTGTCCGACATGACGGTGCGCCGCGATCTGGACGCGCTGGCCCGTCAGGGCGTCCTGGAGAAGGTGCACGGCGGCGCGGTCCCGGTCGTCGACGCGAGCACCCACGAGCCGGGCTTCGAGGCGAAGTCGGGCCTGGAGCTGAGCGCCAAGGAGGACATCGCGCGGGCGGCGGCGGCGCTGGCGGCGCCCGGCTCCGCGATCGCCCTGTCCGGCGGTACGACGACGTACGCGCTGGCGCAGCACCTGCTCGACGTGCCGGACCTGACGGTGGTGACCAATTCGGTGCGGGTGGCCGACGTGTTCCACACCGCACAGCGCAGCGCGGGCAGCCGGCCGGGGGCGGCGACGGTGGTGCTGACCGGCGGGGTGCGCACGCCGTCGGACTCGCTGGTGGGGCCGGTCGCGGACCAGGCGATCGCGGCGCTCCACTTCGACGTGCTGTTCCTCGGTGTGCACGGGATCAGTCCGCGGGCGGGTCTGTCGACGCCGAACCTGGCGGAGGCGGAGACGAACCGGCGGCTCGTGCAGTCCGCGCGCCGGGTTGTGGTGGTCGCGGACCACACGAAGTGGGGGACGGTGGGCCTGAGTTCGTTCGCCTCGCTCGACCAGGTCGACACGCTGGTCACGGACCGCGGGCTCGCCCCGGAGGCGCGGGCGGAGGTCTCCGAGCACATGCGGCTGGTCGTCGCGGGTGAGCCGGAGAGCGGTACAGACATCTGACGGCGCGGCCGCTATGGTGGCGCGAGCCCGGTCACCGGGCGTGTCGCGCAAGCATGCCGAGCCGTCGTCCTCTGTGGGAGCTGAGCGTTCATGGCACGTCGTCTGCTGCCCGTCGGCCCGGACTTCGTGGAGACCGCGCCGCTGCGTCTGGTCTTCGCCCGTGAGGTGTCCGCGCCGCCCGGTGCCGTGTACCGGGCGCTGGCGGAGGACGTCGCCGGCTGGCCCCAGTGGTTCTCGGCGGTGACCTCGGCCCGGCCGCTGGACGGCGGGACGCGGCGCGAGGTGCGGCTCAAGGGCGGCACGCGTTTCGTGGAGACGATCGTGGCGGCGGAGCCCGACGAGGTCTACGCGTACCGGGTGGACGAGACCAACGCGCCGGGGATGCGGGCGCTGTTGGAGGAGTGGCGGATCGTCGCGGTGCCCGGGGGTTCGCGGGTGCAGTGGACGTTCGCGGCGGACGGCGCCGCCCCGTTCCGTATCGGTCTCAAGGCGGCGCGGGCGGGACTCGGCCGCGCGTTCCGCGACGCGGTCGGCGCCCTGGAGCGCCGCCTCGCCTCGACCGCGGCCTAGTCCGTGTCCTGACTGCGATCACTCCGGCCAGTTGCCCGTCTCCAGGAGCAGGTCGATCGCCTCGGCGTACGGGCCGATGTCCAGGCCCTGTTCGGCGAGCCAGGTGTCGGAGTAGTACTTGTCCAGGTAGCGGTCGCCCGGGTCGCACAGCAGGGTGACGACGCTGCCCCTGCGCCCCTCGGCCACCATCTCGGCGACGATCTTGAGGGCGCTCCACAGTCCGGTGCCGGTGGAACCGCCCGCCTTGCGGCCGATGGCGTGCTCGAGGGCGCGGACCGCGGCGACGCTGGCCGCGTCGGGGACCTTCATCATGCGGTCGATGGCGCCGGGCACGAAGCTGGGCTCCATGCGGGGCCGGCCGATGCCCTCGATGCGGGAGCCGCAGTCGCTGCGCGCGTCCGCGTTGTCCGTCGTCCAGCCCTCGAAGAAGCAGGAGTTCTCCGGGTCGGCGACACAGATGCGGGTGTCGTGCTGCATGTAGTGGACGTAGCGGGCGAGGGTCGCGGAGGTGCCTCCGGTGCCGGCGGTGGCGACGATCCAGGTGGGACAGGGGTAGCGCTCCAGCTCCATCTGCCGGTAGATGGACTCCGCGATGTTGTTGTTGCCGCGCCAGTCGGTGGCCCGCTCCGCGTAGGTGAACTGGTCCATGTAGTGGCCGCCGGTGCGGGCCGCGAGGGCCGCCGACTCCTCGTACATGGTGCGGGAGTCGTCGACGAAGTGGCACTGGCCGCCGTGGAATTCGATCAGCCGGATCTTCTCGGCGCTCGTCGTACGCGGCATCACCGCGATGAAGGGGACGCCGATCAGCTTCGCGAAGTAGGCCTCGGAGACGGCCGTCGAGCCGCTGGACGCCTCGATGACCGGGCGGCCCGGCCGGATCCAGCCGTTGCACAGGCCGTAGAGGAACAGTGAGCGGGCCAGCCGGTGCTTGAGGCTGCCCGTGGGGTGGGTCGACTCGTCCTTGAGGTAGAGGTCGATGCCCCAGTGCTCGGGGAGCGGGAAGCGCAGGAGGTGGGTGTCGGCCGAGCGGTTGCTGTCGGCCTGGACCTTGCGGACGGCTTCTTTGAGCCAGGTCCGGTAGTCCGGATCCGTGTGGTCGACGTCGAGCGTCGGCATCGGCCCGCCGGCCGGGCCCTCGCCTCGAGGATGGCCCTGCTGCATCGTGCTCACCGCGCGACTCCTTCGCATCGTCCCGAGCGTCCGCCCCCGATGATAGACACCTTCCACACGCTTCTCACCTGCATAAACACTGCTTTGGGCAGCTCAAAGCAAGGCCTGGTGGAGTGGGCATACTGGTACTGCGGGCGGGGCACGTGCAGACTGCACGGCACGGCGACGCACGACGGGACACCACGGACACGACGGACACCACGGTCTCGGCGGACGCGACGGACACGACAGATACGGCCAAGGGGGCGAGCGGCATGACGGAACCGGAGTTCACGGCCACGGGCGTACGGATCGGGCGGCGGCTGCGCTCGCTGACCCGGGCGGGGCAGGTCCGGATCAGGGGCGGCAGACTCGAGCTCCTGACGAGCTACGGGCGCGAGATCGACAGCGCGCCGATCGGTGAAGTCCGCGCGGGCAAGCCCTGGTTCGGGTCCCCCGACCGCGCGACGGCGGAGGTCGACGGCCGGCGCTATCTGCTGCGGCTGGGCGGCCAGGGCGACGATCAGAGCGGTGACATGGGCGGCGACGCGGGGCCGCGCGCGGCGCGCCGCTTCATCGAGGCGGTCCGCAAGGCGACGGGCCGCTCCGGCTGAGACCGGTCCCGCCCCGCCCTTCCCGCCACCGGCGCGGTCACCCGCCGGAGTTGCACGCACACGCCCCCTGAGTCACGCTGGTCTCACATCACTACTCAGGGTTTACCGGCGATGACGCTGCGAACCAGCCCGCCGGACATGCAGCGGGCGGTTCCGGCACGGTGTGGTCGCTCCGCTCGATCCGTTCTCGTCTTCTTCCGGACTCATTCGGTCTTCCGGACTCATTCGGGGAGGCAGTCGTGATCAGCCAGCCGAGCAGGCATTGCACGGTGGAGCTCCAGGCCCTGCCGTCGCGGATCGGCCACGTCCGGTCCATCGTTTCGGCGCAGTTGCGCCACTGGCATCTCGAGCCGTTGATCGACCTGGCGGTGCTCGGGGTGACCGAGCTGCTGACCAACGTCCACCGGCACGCGGGGCCGGACAAGCAGTGCACCGTGGAGATCGAGCTGCTCAGTGAGCGGCTGACGGTCTCGGTGCACGACCAGGATCCGCGGCTGCCCGAGGTGCGGGACGCCGAGACGTTCGCCACGTGCGGGCGCGGCCTCGCCATGGTCGCGGCGGTCAGCGAGAGCTGGGGCGCGCACCGGCACGGCGTCGAGGGGAAGGTCGTGTGGTTCGCGCTGCCCGCCCCCGCGGCGACGGTGGCGGTGGCCCCGTACCCGGTGTACCGGACAGCGGCGATGCGCAGCGCCGACGCTCCCTTACAGACTCCCGCCCGGTCCGCCGTCGCAGGCTGACCGGGCGGTGATCCTCCACCGGCGGCGGTTCACTCCGTCGCGATGGCACGCAGTACGTCGAGCCGTGCCGCCCTGCGGGCCGGGCGCAGTCCCGCCAGGGCGCCGGCGGCGAGCCCGACCAGGGCCACGACGACGAGCTGCACGGGCGGCAGCGCGAAGGCGAACGCGCTGTCGCTCGCCGCGTCCGAGGCCTTGACCAGGACCCAGCCGAGGAAGCCGCCGAGTACGATCCCGCCCGCGGTGCCGAAGGCGGCGACGAGCACCGACTCCCAGCGGACCATGGCGCGCAGCTGGGCCCGGGTCTGGCCGACGGCCCGCAGCAGGCCGAGTTCGCGCGTGCGTTCGTGCACGGCGAGGGTCAGCGTGTTGGCGATGCCGAGCAGGGCGATGAGCACGGCCAGGGCGAGCAGCGCGTAGACGAGGGTGAGCATCATGTCGATGCCTCCCGCCGAGGACTGCGCGTAGGCGTCGCGGGTCTGCACGTCCGGGTTGCCGTACCGCTCGGCGACCTTCTCGACGGCTGCCTTGCCTTCGGACGTGCTCACGCCGTCCTTGAAGGTGACGGAGACGAGCGTGTCGGAGTCCTGGACGCGGTGCGGGGCCCACGCCTGGCGCGTGATGACGTAGTCGCCGGCGAGTTCGGACTGCCCGTAGAGGGCGCGGACCGTGAAGGGCGTGGTGGTGCCGTCGGTGAACGTGACGCGGGCGGTGTCGCCAAGGGCGAGGTGCTGCCGGTCGGCCTCGTCGCGGGTGATCGCGATGCCGTTCGTCCCGAGGTGGTCGAGGGAGCCCTTGACGCTGCCGAGGTCGAAGGAGCGGGCCAGGGCGACCGGGTCCGTGACGGTCAGGGCGCGGCCCGCGCCGTCCACCTTCGCGACTCCCTTGCCGAGCCCGACGGCGGTGTCCACCTGGGGCACCTGCGCGAGCGCGGGGGCGAGTTTCGGGCTCAGGCCGCTGCCGCCGGCGCCGAAGGACGGGGCGGAGACGGCGACGTCACCGGCGAAGGAGCGGTCGACGGTCTGGTTCAGGGTCGCCTTGAGCGAGGCGCCGAAGACGGTGAACAGGGAGACGACGGCGACGCCGATCATCAGCGCGCTCGCGGTGGCGGCGGTGCGCTTGGGGCTGCGCAGGGCGTTGCGCCGGGCGAGGGCGCCCGTGACGCCGCGCAGCCGGGCGAGCGGGCTGCCGAGGACGCGGACGGCGGAGGTCGAGGCGACCGGGCCGAGCACGACGAACGACGCGAGGGCGAGGACCGCGCCGACGGCCGCGAGGGTCAGCGACGGGCTGGCGAGGACGCCGACGAGCGCGGTGGCGAGGGCGATCACGCCGAGCGTGACGCCGGTGACGGCGCGGGCGCGGGAGGCGCCGGAGTCGTCGACCGAGGTCTCGCGGAGCGCGGCGAGCGGCGCGGTGCGGCCGGCCTTGAGGGCGGGCACGAGCGCGGAGCCGAGGCAGACGACGATGCCGACGGCCAGGGGCAGCAGCATGGACAGCGTGCTGATCACCAACGCGCCGTCGGGGAAGGGGAATCCGATGGCGGGGAACAGCGCCTGGAGTCCGGCCGCGATGCCGATGCCGCCCGCGAGCCCCGCCGCGGAGGCGACGACGGCGACGCCCCCGGCCTCGACGAGCGTCATGGAGGTGACCTGGCGGCGTGCGGCGCCGAGCGCCCGCAGCAGGGCGTTCTCGCGGGTGCGCTGGGCGACGACGATCGCGAAGGTGTTGTGGATCGAGAAGGTGGCGACGAGCAGCGCGATGCCGGAGAAGACGAGCAGGAAGGTCGTGAACAGGGTCAGGAACTGGCCGGAGATCATGTCCGTGTTCTCTTGCGCCGAGTCCTGTCCGGTGATCGCCTCGACGCCGCGCGGCAGTTCGGGGCGCAGGTCGTCGACGAGCTGCCGCTGGCTGACCCCGGGCTCGGCGCGGACCTGCACGGACGCGGCCTCGCCGGGCTTCGCGGTGAGGTACTTCTCGGCGTCGGCGCGGGTCATTCCGGTGAAGGTCACCTGGGCCATGCCGTCCTCGCCGCCGAACGTGGCGAGGCCGACGACGGTGACGCGCACCGGATCGGGCGTGCGCAGGGTCGTGGTGTCGCCGATCTTCAGGCCGCCCTTGTCGGCGGCGCCCCGGTTCACGACGACCTCGCCGGTCTTCTGCGGGGCGTGGCCCTCGGCGAGCCGGTACGGGTTGAGGTCGGGGTCGGTGATCCAGTTCCCAGCCAGGGTGGGCGGGCCCTGGCCGCCGATGGGCTTGCCGTTCGCGCCGACGAGCTGGCCGGCGCCCTGGATGTTGGGGACGGCGGCGGCGACGCCGGGCGCGTCGGCGAGGTCGTCGGCGAGCGCGGCGGGCACCGGCTGCCGGGTGCCCTGGGCCTCGCCGGGCGTGGTGATGGCGTCGGCGCTGCGCACGACGGCGTCGGTGCCGCTGGTGGCGCCCGCGAACAGGGAGTCGAAACTGGCGCGCAGCGTGTCGCCCATGACGAGGGTGCCGGCGAGGAACGCGACGCCGAGGAGGACGGCGGTGAACGTTCCGGCGAAGCGCCGTTTGTGCGCGCGCAGGGAGCTGAGGCTGAGGCGTACCGAGGCGTTCATGACGGGCCTCCCGGCCGGGACGCGGCGGTGTCGAAGGCCTTCATGCGGTCGAGGACCTTGTCGGCGGTGGGGTGTTCCATGCGGTCGACGAGGCGGCCGTCGGCGAGGAAGACGACCTCGTCGGCGTGGGCGGCGGCGACCGGGTCGTGGGTGACCATGACGACGGTGCGGCCGGTCTGCCGCACGGTGTCGCCGAGCAGTCCGAGGACCTCCTCGCCGGAGCGGGAGTCGAGGTTGCCGGTGGGTTCGTCGGCGAACACGACCTCGGGCCGCCCGGCGAACGCGCGGGCCACGGCGACGCGCTGCTGCTGGCCGCCGGAGAGTTCGGCGGGCCGGTGGTGCAGCCGGTCGCGCAGCCCCACGACGTCGATGAGCGCGTCCAGCCATTCCGCGTCGGGGCGGCGTCCGGCCAGATCGGCCGGGAGGGTGATGTTCTCGGCGACGGTGAGGGTCGGCACCAGGTTGAAGGCCTGGAAGACGAAGCCGATCCGGTCGCGGCGCAGCAGCGTGAGCCGCCGGTCGTCGAGGGCGCTCAGCTCGGTGTCGCCGATGTGGGCGGAGCCCTCGGTGAGGGTGTCGAGCCCGGCCGCGCAGTGCATCAGGGTCGACTTGCCGGAGCCCGAGGGCCCCATGATCGCGGTGAAGCGTCCGGCGCGGAAGCCGACGGTCACGCCGTCGAGGGCACGGACGGCGGTGTCGCCGGAGCCGTACACCTTGACGGCGTTCTCGACGCGCGCCGCGGTGCGGGTGAGCGTCGTGGTGGTCATGCCGCACCGCCCTTCGTGCCGTGCCGGCCGAACTCCTCGTCGAGGACGCTCAGGCGCCGCCAGTACTCGTCCTCGTCGATCTCACCGGCGGCGAAGCGCCGGCCGAGCACGGTGATCGGCGAGGTCTCGTCGGTCCGCGCCTGCGGCCCCCGGTCCCAGGGCCCGCGGCGTCCGCGCCACACGGTGCGGCGCAGCAGGGTCACGACGCCGATCACGACGGCCGCCCAGACGAGCGGGAAGAACAGGATCCACGGGCCGGGCCCGTCACCGCCGAAGTACGCCAGGGTCTCCATCTGACTCATCTCCCGAGGGGGTTGCTGCCGGGTTTTCCGACACTTCGAGCGTCCCGCCGCTGGGGGGTCCGAGTCGTCGTGCGGCCGGCGGCAGTGCGCGTACCACCACGGGAGTACGGGGGCCGCGGGCGCCTGCTCCCCCGGCTTCGGTCCCGGCCCCCTCGATTCTGTAACTACTAGTATGTACAGTGAGGGCATGAGCACTCAGGAACGCCTCGTGGAGGCGACGCGCGAGCTGCTGTGGGAGCGCGGTTACGTGGGCACGAGCCCGAAGGCGATCCTGCAGCGCGCGGGCGTCGGCCAGGGCAGCATGTACCACCACTTCACCGGCAAGCAGGATCTGGCGCTGGCCGCGATCCGGCGGACCGGCGAGGAGCTGCGCGCGGCCGTGGACCGGCTGCTGGACACGGACACCTCGGCGTACGCCCGCATCGAGGCGTACCTGCTGCGCGAGCGCGACGTGCTGCGCGGCTGCCCCGTGGGCCGGCTGACGATGGACCCGGACGTGATCGCCGACCCGGAGCTGCGGGCGCCGGTCGACGAGACGATCGCGTACATCGAGGGCCGGCTCGCCGCGATCGTCCAAGAGGGCGTGGACAGCGGGGAGTTCGCGCCACGCCTGGTGCCGGCCGAGATCGCGGCGACAGTCCTCGCGACGGTGCAGGGTGGCTATGTGCTGGCCCGCGCCTCGGGTGCGACGGAGGCCTTCGACGGCGCCGTCCGCGGCCTGCTCTCCCTGCTCGCCCCCTGACCCGACTCCCCTATCCCTCCTTACGAGTTCCTGCCCTACGAGTCCGACGAGTTCCCCTTCTCACGAGTGAGGACTTCCCCCGTGCAGATCACGCGCACCGGCACCGTGTCCCGGCAGGGTCCGGCCGAACACTTCACCGGCACGGTCCGCCTCGAACAGGTCGCGGCACCCGAACCGCCGTCCCGTCTGCGCATGTTCAACGTGCACTTCGCACCCGGCGCCCACACCGCCTGGCACACCCACCCGCGCGGCCAGGTGCTGCACGTGCTGGCGGGCGAGGGCCGCGTGCAGCGCGAGGGCGGCCCGGTGGAGGTGATCCGGCCGGGCGACTCGGTGTGGATCGAGCCGGACGAGCGGCACTGGCACGGCGCGGGCCCGCGCACCTCCATGACCCATCTGGCCACGGTCGAGGCCGCCGAGGACGGCACGACCGTGTGCTGGGGCGAGCACGTCGGCCCCGCCGCCTACCCGGATGCCTGAGCGACGCCCGAGAGACGCCTGAGAGGAACCCGCGATGCACGCGCTGCAGTACGAGATCACCCTGCCCGCCGACTACGACATGGACGTGATCCGGGAGCGGGTCGCCACGAAGGGGCATCTGCTCGACGCCTTCCCCGGGCTGGCGGCGAAGGCGTACCTGATGCGGGAGCGCGGCGTCGCCGGCTCGCCCGTGAACCAGTACGCGCCCTTCTACCTGTGGGCCGGCTCCGAGGGCATGAACAGCTTTCTCTGGGGTCCCGGATTCCGTGGCCTGGCCGCCGACTTCGGCCGCCCGGTGGTGCAGCACTGGATGGGCGTGACGTACGAGCCGGGCCGCGCGGGTGACGCCCCGGCTCGGACCGCGGTGCGCCGCCGCACACTCATCACCGAAGGTGACGAACTGGAGTCCCTGGTCCCCGAGTTGGAGCGTGAGGTGTCCCGACTCGCCGCTTGCGAGGGTGTGGTGTTCGCGGCGGGGGCGCTGGATCCGCGCACCTGGGAGCGGTGCGTCTTCTCGGTGTGGTCGGAGACCGAACCGGCCGCCGAGGGCGAGGTCTTCCAGGTTCTGCATCTGTCCGAGCCGGAGCGGGACGGTCTGAAGCCGGGGCGGCAGTGGTGAGTGCGGCCGTCCGGGGTGTGCGCGGCGACCTGGATCCCGCGCTGCTCGGGGTCGTGGACGCGCACGACCATCTCTTCTTCCGCAGCCCGCTGTTGAAGGGGCAGGAGCTCGACGACGCCGGCCTCGCGCGGGAGGAGCTGGCGGCCTACGCGGCGGCGGGCGGCGGCACCGTCGTGCAGTGGACGCCGTACGGGCTCGGCCGCCGGGCCGAGGAGCTGCCGGCGCTGTCGGAGGCCACGGGCGTGCACCTCGTCGCCGCGACGGGGATGCATCAAGCGGCGCACTACACGCGGGAGTTGCTCGACGCCCGCCGCTCCGACCTGGCCGCCCTCTTCGTGCGTGAGCTCACCGAAGGGATCGGGGACAGCGGGGTGCGGGCGGGCCTGATCAAGGTCGCGGGCGGCTTCCACGCGCTCGACGCGCACGCCCGGTGGACGATGTCGGCCGCCGCCGAGGCGCATCACGCGACGGGCGCGCCGATCGCGGTCCACCACGAGATGGGGACGGGCGCGCTGGACGTGCTGGACCTGCTGTGCGGGGAGCTGGAGGTCCCGGCGCACCGGGTGATCCTCGGGCACCTCAACCGCTCCCCCGACCTCGTGCTCCAGGCGGAGGCCGCGCGCTCGGGCGCCTATCTGGCCTTCGACGGCCCGTCGCGCGCCCATCACACGACGGACTGGCGGATGCCGGAGGAGATGGCCGCGCTGGCCGACGCCGGGTACGCGGACCGGCTGCTGCTCGGCGGGGACACGACGACGGCGGGCGCCCGGTCCGTGAGCGGCGGCCCGGGGATGCCGTATCTGCTGCGGCGGGTGCGGCCCCGCCTGGAGACGGCGCTCGGCGCGGACGGGCTGGAGCGGGTGCTCGTCGCCAACCCGGCCCGGGCCTTCGCCGTCGAGTGGGCCTGAGCCTCAGCCCTGCGCGGTGAGCGCGCCGAGCGGGTCGTCGAGGACGGGCTGCCAGGCCAGTTCGGCCGCGCCGACGAGACTGTTGTGGTCGAGCGTGCAGGCCAGGATCGGGACGCCGCCGCTGCGGCCCCACAGGCTGCGGTCGGCGACGACGGCGCGCAGCCGCTCCGGGTCGGCGTCGAGCAGCGAGCGGTGCAGGCCGCCGAGGATGATGCGGTCCGGGTTGAGGATGTTGACCAGCCCGGCCAGGCCGAGGCCGAGGCGGTCGATGAGCGCCTCGGTGGCCGCCCGGACCGCGGGGTCGTCCTTCTGCGTACGGATCAGCTCGCGGGCCTGCGTGAGCAGCGAGCCGTTGGGGTCCGGGGTGCGGCCGGCGGCCGTGAGCAGGGCGAGCGGGTCGGTCTCGACGTCGAGGCAGCCGCGACTTCCGCAGTGACAGGGGTGCCCCTCGGGGTTCACGGTGAGGTGGCCGACCTCCAGGGCGAGCCCCGAACTCCCGGTGTGCAGACGGCCGTCGAGGACGAGGGCGCCGCCGACGCCGCGGTGTCCGGTGGCGACGCACAGCAGGTCGCGGGCGCCCCGTCCGGCGCCGTGCCGGTGCTCGGCGAGCGCGCCCAGGTTGACGTCGTTCGCGGCGAAGGCGGGCCCGTCGAGTCCGGCCTCGCGCACCCGGTCGGCGAAGATCTCACGGACCGGGGACCCGGCGGGCCAGGCGAGGTGCAGCGGGTTGAGGGCGGTGCCCTCGGGCTCGGCGACAGCGGACGGCACGGCGAGGCCCGCGCCGACGCAGCGCCGGCCGGTCTCCTCCAGGAGCCGCACGCCGGTCTCCACGACGGAGCGCAGGACGTGCGCCGGGTCGGGGCCGATGATCTCGCGGCCGGGGGCGCTGGCGACGATGCGTCCGCCGAGGGCGACGAGCGCCGCGCGGTAGCCGTCGGAGTGGACCTGTGCGGCGAGCGCGACGGGTCCGTCGTCGGCGAGGGAGAGGCGGTGCGAGGGCCGGCCCTGCGCACCGGCGGCGGCGCTGGGCCGCGCGTCGATCCGGATGAGGCCGAGCGCCTCCAGTTCGGCGGCGACGGCGCCCGCGGTGGCGCGGGTCACGCCGAGCTCGGAGGTGAGGACGGCGCGGGTCGGGGCGCGTCCGGTGTGGACGAGTTCGAGTGCGGGGCCGAGCGCGCTGCGCCCCCGCTCCAGACGCGGTGTGCGTACGGCACCGTCGCCCGTCGTAGGGCCCCCGTTTCCGGAGGCCGCCCTGCCGCCCATCAGCAACTCCTCGCCGTGATCACCGTCAGGCATCGTAGCCGCTCACCCGGAGGGTGATGTTGAGACGGCCGCTCAGACCCAGTGACGGGGGCGCGCTGCCCGGATCGGTGCGGGGCACGCCGTGGTAGGCGTACCGGGCGGGGCCGCCGAACACGAAGAGGTCGCCGCTGCGCAGCTCGATGTCGGTGTACGGCCGGGCGCGGGTCTCGGTGTTGCCGAACCGGAAGACGCAGGTGTCGCCGAGGCTGAGGGAGACGACGGGTGCGGGCGAGCGTTCGTCGCGGTCCTGGTGCATGCCCATGTGCGCGCCGGGACCGTAGTGGTTGATCAGCGCGATGTCGTAGGGCTCGGCGGGCGCCTCGCCCAGGGCCTCCTCGGCGGCCCGGCGTCCGAGCTCCGCGAGTTCGCCGGGCATCGGCTTCACGGGCTGCCCGTCGCCGTCGACGGCGGTGCGGGCGTAGCCGTACGGGTACCAGTGCCACCCCAGACAGAACTGACGGGCCGTCATGGCCCCGCCGCCCGGGAGGAGCACCTCGCGCAGGCCCGCGGGCGGAGCGGCCCAGGTGCGGCAGCTCTCGACCAGGTGCCGCTGCGCCTCGGCGCCGAGCCAGTCGGGCAGGTGCACGGCGCCGGGGGCGATCTCCCTGCGGTCCCGGGCGAAGAGCTCGTTCATACGGCCATTCTCGCCCGGGTCCGCCGGGGGGGGCCGGTCAGCCGCGCAGCACCATGATCAGGTCGCTGACTGTTCGGATCATGGCCTCGCGTCCGACGGTGAGGTACTTGCGGGAGTCCACCGCGTCGGGGTGCGCCGCGAGGAACTCGCGGATGGCGCCGGTCATCGCGATGTTGAGCGCCGTGCCCACGTTCACCTTGGCGATGCCGCCGCGCACGGCCTCGGCGAGCTCGGCGTCGGGGACGCCGGAGGAGCCGTGCAGGACCAGCGGCACGTCGAGGCCTTCGGCCAGCCGCTTGAGCAGGTCGTGGTCGAGGGTGGCGGTGCGGGTCGTCATGGCGTGCGAGGAGCCGACGGCGACGGCGAGCGCGTCCACGCCCGCGTCGGTGACGAAGCCGCGGGCCTCGCCGGGGTCGGTGCGGGCGCCCGGCGCGTGGGCGTCGAGCGGCGCGGCCCCGTCCTTGCCGCCGACCTCGCCGAGCTCGGCCTCCACCCACAGGCCGTTGGCGTGGCCCCAGTCGGCGGCGGCGCGGGTCGCGGCCAGGTTCTCGTCGTAGGGCAGTTTCGCCGCGTCGTACATGACCGAGCTGAAGCCCGCGTCGGCGGCCTGGCGCAGCAGCTCGTCGCTCTGCACGTGGTCGAGGTGGAGGGCGACGTCGACGCCGGCGGAATCGGCGACGGCGGCGGCCGCGCGGGCCAGCGGCAGCAGCCGGCCGTAGCGGTAGCGCACCGCGTTCTCGCTGATCTGGAGGATCACCGGGGCCTCGACGGCCTCGGCCCCCGCCACGACGGCCTCGACGTGCTCCAGGGTGATGACGTTGAACGCGGCGACCGCGCCGCGGCGGGCGGCCGCCGCGCCGACGAGCGTCCCCGTTGCTGCGAGAGGCACGGGATGTCCCCTTTCAAGTACGGTGACGCGATGGTCAGTTGGCGTCGAGGATCACGGAGCGCGTGAGGTGGCGCGGCTGGTCGGGGTCGAGGTTCCGGCGGGCCGCGACGGCGACCGCGAGGCGCTGGGCGCGGACCAGTTCGGCCAGCGGGTCGAGGCGGCCCTCCACCCACAGCGCCCCGGTCCCGGCGACCTGCTCGGCCAGGCCCTCGGGGGCCTCGCCGAGCATCCAGGTGGCGGTGCCGTGGGTGGTGACGCTGATGGGGCCGTGGCGGTACTCCATCGCGGGGTACGCCTCGGTCCAGGACAGGGAGGCCTCGCGCATCTTGAGCGCCGCCTCGTTGGCGAGACCCACGGTCCAGCCGCGGCCGAGGAAGGTGAACTGCTCACAGGCGTCGAGGCCCGCGGGCAGCGGCTCGGCGAGCGCCGTACGGGCGTCGGCGACGGCCTGCTCGGTGTGCAGGCCGAGGTGGGCGCGGAGCAGAGTGAGCGCGGTGGTGGCGAAGCGGGTCTGCACGACGGACTGCTCGTCGGCGAACTCGAGGACCACGAGGTCGTCGGCGGCGGTGCGGATCGGGGTCTCGGGGTCACCGGTGATCGCGGTGGTGCGGACCGCGCCCTTGAGGGCGGCCAGCAGATCGAGGACCTCGGTGGTGGTGCCGGAGCGGGTGAGCGCGACGACCCGGTCGTAACGGCGCCCGGCCGGGAACTCGGAGGCGGCGAAGGCGTCGGTCTCGCCCTGTCCGGACTCCTCGCGCAGCACGGCGGCGGCCTGCGCCATGAACCAGGAGGTGCCGCAGCCGACGATCGCGACCCGCTCCCCCGCCTGCGGCAGCGCCGCCTTGTGCTGGGCGGCCAGGCCCGCGGCCCGCGTCCAGCACTCCGGCTGGCTGTTCAGCTCGTTCTCGACATGGCTCATGCCGTGCCCCACTCCCCGGTTCGGCGCGCTGACCCAGCGCGATTCGCTCTCTTGCTTGTTCCTGCAAGATATAGCTATCTTTCAAGCATTATCAAGCATTCGCGCGCACACCGGCTAGGGTTCCGGTGACGAACGGGCCGCTCGACGAATGGAGACCGCGCATGTCCCGCGACGCCCGCTGGAAGTCCCTTCTCGAGCTGCTCGTCGAGCGCGGCCGGCTCGACGTGGAGGACGCGGCGACCGAACTCGGCGTCTCGGCCGCGACGATCCGGCGCGACTTCGATCAACTGGCGGAGCAGCAGATGCTCGTGCGTACGCGCGGCGGCGCCGTCGTGCACGGCGTCAGCTACGAGCTGCCGCTGCGGTACAAGACGGCGCTGGGGGCCGCCGAGAAGCAGCGCATCGCGAAGGCGGTCGCCGAACTCCTCACGCCCGGCGAGGCGGTGGGCCTCACCGGCGGCACGACGACGACCGAGGTGGCCCGCGCGCTGGCCGTCCGCCCCGACTTCTCCTCCGGCACGCCCGCGCTGACGATCGTCACGAACGCGCTGAACATCGCGAACGAGCTGGCGGTGCGCCCCCAGTTCAAGATCGTGCTCACCGGCGGGGTGGCCCGCCCCCAGTCCTACGAACTCATCGGCCCGCTCGCCGACGGGGTCCTCGGCCAGATCACGATGGACACCGCCGTCCTCGGCGTCGTCGGCCTGGACGTCACGCACGGCGCGTCCGCGCACGACGAGGCGGAGGCCGCGATCAACCGCCTCCTGTGCGAGCGCGCGGAACGCGTGATCGTGGCGGCCGACTCCAGCAAGCTCGGCCAGCGCGCCTTCGCCCGCATCTGCGACGTGTCCGCTCTGGACGTCCTGGTCACGGACACGGCGGCACCCCCGGAGGTCCTGGCCCGCTTCGAGGAGGCGGGCGTGACCGTGGTGGCGGTCTGAGGAATCGAGGAAGGGTTTGGGGGCACTGCGGGCCACGTCTCACTCAGGCCGTCTTGTCCGGGCCCGCCCCACACCCCTACCCTGAGTTTGTGCCGCTCCTGAACAAACCCCGGACCGTCAACGCCGACGCCCCGCGCAACGTCCCGCTGACCCGGCTGCGTATCGCCCTGACCGTGTTCTTCGCCCTCGACGGGTTCGTCTTCGCCGGATGGGTGGTGCGGATTCCGGCGATCAAGGCGCAGACCGGGGCCTCCGCGAGCGCGCTGGGGCTCGCGCTGCTCGGGGTGTCGGCCGGGGCCGTGGTGACGATGATGCTGACGGGGCGGTTGTGCCGCCGGTTCGGCAGTCACACGGTCACGGTCGCCTGTGGCGTCCTGCTCCCGCTGACCGTGGCGCTGCCGCCGCTCACCCACAGCCCCGTCACGCTCGGCCTGGTGCTGCTCGTGTTCGGCGCCGCGTACGGCGGCATCAACGTGGCGATGAACAGCGCCGCCGTCGATCTGGTCGCCGCGCTGCGCCGCCCCGTGATGCCGAGTTTCCACGCCGCGTTCAGCCTGGGCGGCATGGTGGGCTCGGGCCTCGGCGGACTGGTCGCGGGGCACCTGTCCCCCACCCGGCACCTCCTCGCGATCACCGTGATCGGCCTGATCGTCACGGCGGTCACGGCCCCGATCCTGCTGCGCCACCGCGCCCCGCGCCCGCCCGAGCAGCTCCCGGCTCCCGCCGAACAGCCCCGGGACACCCGGCGCGGCACCCGAGGCATCGTGCTGGTCTTCGGTCTCATCGCCCTGTGCACGGCATACGGGGAGGGCGCGCTCGCGGACTGGAGCGCGCTGCACATGGAGCAGGACCTGGGCGCCCACCCGGGCGTCGCCGCCGCCAGCTACGCGTGCTTCGCGTTCGCCATGACGATCGGCCGGCTCAGCGGCACGGCGCTGCTCGAACGGCTCGGCAGGACCCGGACGCTGGTGGCGGGCGGGGCGACGGGCGCGGCCGGCATGCTGCTCGGCGCCCTGGCGCCTTCCGTCTGGCTCGCGCTGGCCGGGTTCGTGATCACCGGGATCGGCCTCGCGAACCTCTTCCCCGTCGCGGTCGAGCGGGCCGGGGCGCTCGCGGGCCCGACAGGCGTCGCGGCGGCGTCGACGCTCGGCTACGGCGGGATGCTGCTCGGCCCGCCGGCCATCGGCTTCATGGCCGACTGGTTCTCGCTGCCGGCGGCGCTCACCAGCGTGGCGCTGCTCGCGGCGGTGGCGGCGACGATCGGGTTCGCGACGCGGCGGGTGGCGGTCGGCAGTTGAGGCCTGAAGGGCCTGCCCGGCCCAGGGCGCAGGCCCGACCCGCGTACGCACACGAGGGCGGGCCGAGCAGGGAGATCCCCCGCCCGGCCCGCCCGTACGCTGCTAGAGGTCCAGCTGGTACTGGTGCGTCGTGTGCGTCGGCACGTAGCCGAGGCTGTCGTTGATGTGCCGCATGTGCGCGTTGCTGTCCGCCGTGTCCGTCAGCAGGCCGCCGAGGCCCGGAAGGTCACGGTGGGCCCGGCGGATCGACTCGGCCTTCATCCAGCGGCCGAGACCGTGTCCCCGGTGCTCGGGCAGCACACCCGTGCCGTAGTGCTGACCGTCGCCGGTGCCGTCGCCGGGCGTGACGAGTTCGGTGAACCCGGCGATCGAACCGTCCGAGGTGTCGACGGCCACGACAGTGTCCAGCCGGTCGCCGCGCGCCGCGACGGCCCGCGCGACGGCCCGGACCCGGTCCACGTCCCAGGTCACCGTGCCGTAGTCGGTGTCGTCCATGGGCATGTCGTCCATGGCCCGGCGCGACGCGGCGAACGTGACGGCCAGCTCGTCGGGGACGGTGCCCTGCCAGGCCTCCAACCGGTAGCCGGGATGCGGGAGCTCGACGGTCTCGGCGAGTGCGGCGGCGTCCACGTCGGCCAGCGGCAGTCGGGCGTACCGCAGGGTGAGCACCTTGCGGAAGCCGCGCGCGGGCAGGAACCGGTCGGCGGACGAGCCTGCGTCGGCCTGCGCGACGACGCTGCGCCGGGCCTCGTCCCGGGCGGCCGCCACGGCGGCGTCGAGCAGCCGGGAGCCGACGCGCTTGCGGCGCTCGGCGGGGTGGACGCGCAGCGTCAGCTCGGCCAGGTGCTGCTGGCCGGGGTCGGTGAACAGGCGCAGGAAGGCGGTGCCGACGGGGTGCTCGTCGGCGTCGGACGCCAGCCATGCCAGACGTCGGCCGTGCGGCCCGTCGGCGGGGTCGGTCAGCGGGGTGAGGTGCAGCGACAAGGTGTCTCCGTGATGAGGATGCGGTCATGGGCGGTACGGGGGTCCGACTGCCGGGCACTCCTGCGCATGTGCTCCACACCTCCTCGTCGACGGCGCCGCTCCTCCCGAACGGGCGGACGACGCACCGAACCTAGCGGCTGCTCCCTTCCCCGGCAACGCATTTGAGGCCGCAGGAGAACAGAGAAAAACTCCTGCCCGGGGGCGGGCTTCACCCGGCACACTCACCCCATGGACATCGCCGAACACCTGCAGGCCCTCGACCGGGAGGGCCGCGCGCTCGCGGACGCCGCCGAGCGGGCCGGGACCGACGCCAAGGTCCCCACCTGCCCCGACTGGCAGATCCGCGACCTGCTGCGGCACACGGGCATGGTGCACCGCTGGGCCGCGGCCTTCGTCGCGGAGGGCCACACGTCGTACCACCCCGACGGAGGGCTGCCCGATCTCGACGGGGAGGCGCTCATCGCCTGGTTCCGGGAGGGGCACGCCCAGCTCGTGGACACGCTCACGCGCGCCGCGCCCGACGTGGCGTGCTGGAGTTTCCTGCCCGCCCCGTCGCCGCTCGCGTTCTGGGCGAGGCGGCAGGCGCACGAGACGACCGTGCACCGCGTGGACGCCCAGTCGGCGCTAGCGGCCGCGCCGGACACCGTCCCGCGCGAGCTCGCCGTCGACGGGATCGAGGAACTGCTCCTCGGCATGCACGCCCGCCCCAAGAGCCGGGTGCGGTCCGACGCGCCCAAGGTGCTGCGGGTGCGGGCGACGGACGCCGACCGCGTGTGGACCGTACGGATCGGTCAGGAGCCCCCGGCGACCGAGTCCGGCGACGCGGGCGAGGCCGACTGCGAAGTGGCCGGGACCGCCGCGCGCCTGTACGTGGCGCTGTGGAACCGCGCGCCGTTCCCGTCCGTGAGCGGCGACGCCTCCGTCGCCACACTGTGGCGGGAGAACTCGGCGATCACCTGGAGCTGAGCCGGCCGGCCGCGCGGGCCGTCAGGCGCCGGACTCCAGCATCCGGCTCAGGACGGCCCGCTGCAGCGGCCGCACCTCGGCGTGCAGCGCCCGCCCCTTCGGCGTCAGGCACACCCGTACGCCGCGACGGTCCTCGCTGCACATGCCGCGCGCGACGAGGCCGTCCTTCTCCAGGCGGCCGATGAGCCGGGACAGGGCGCTCTGGCTCAGGTGGACCTGGCCGGCGATCTCCTGCACGCGGAACCCGGCGGAGTCGTCCTGCGGGGTGCCTTCGGCGAGCACGTCGAGCACCTCGAAGTCGCTGGCGCCCAGGCCGTGTCCGTGCAGCTCGCGGTCGAGCTCACACATGGTGCGCGCGTGCTTGGCGAGGATGTCCCGCCATTGATCCACGAGGCCCGCGCCGGCCCTCGCTTCCGACTCCTGTGCCGTCATAACCGCACCGTAGCAGAAAAGACGCCCTTTGTTGCATCGGAATTAAATGCACTTGCAGTCAATGCATGTGCATGTAGTGTGCTGCGCATGACCTCTCCGCTCACCGACGCCGCGGCGTCCGCTCCGCTGTCCCCGGAGCCGACCGCCAAGGATCCGTCGACCGCACCGGACCAGTCCCACTGGTCGCCCCGGCTGTGGGGGACCCTGCTCGTACTCTGCGCCGCGATGTTCCTCGACGCGCTCGACGTCTCGATGGTCGGCGTCGCCCTGCCCTCGATCGGCACCGAACTCGGCCTCTCGACGGCGACCCTCCAGTGGGTCGTCAGCGGCTACATCCTCGGCTACGGCGGCCTGCTGCTGCTCGGCGGCCGCGCGGCCGACCTGCTCGGGCGGCGCCGCGTCTTCCTGATCGCGCTCGGCGTCTTCGCCCTGGCCTCCGTACTCGGCGGACTCGTCGACTCCGGGCCGCTGCTCATCGCCAGCCGCTTCATCAAGGGCCTCAGCGCGGCCTTCACCGCACCGGCCGGCCTCTCCATCATCACGACGACGTTCGCCGAGGGCCCGGTCCGCAACCGCGCCCTGTCCATCTACACCACCTGCGCCGCCACCGGCTTCTCCATGGGCCTCGTCCTGTCCGGACTGCTCACCGAGGCCAGCTGGCGCCTGACGATGCTGCTGCCCGCGCCGATCGCCCTGATCGCGCTGCTCGTCGGCATCAAGCTCATCCCGCACAGCGCCAAGGAGGAGAACCACCGCGGCTACGACGTCCCGGGCGCCGTCACCGGCACTCTGTCGATGCTGCTGCTCGTCTTCACCGTGGTCCAGGCGCCGGAGGCCGGCTGGGGCTCGCCCCGCACCCTCCTCTCCTTCCTCGCCGTCGCCGTCCTCCTCACCCTCTTCGTCCGCATCGAGCGGCGCTCGCCCGGCCCGCTGATCCGGCTCGGCGTGCTGCGCTCCGGCTCGCAGATCCGGGCCCAGCTCGGCGCGATGACCTTCTTCGGCTCGTACGTCAGCTTCCAGTTCCTCGCGACGCTCTACCTGCAGTCGCTGCTCGGCTGGTCGGCGCTCAGCATGGCGCTGGCGTTCCTGCCGGCGGGCGCGCTGGTGGCGCTGTCCTCGACGAAGGTCGGCGCGGTCGTGGACCGGTTCGGCACGCCGCGGCTCATCGCGGTCGGCTTCGGGCTGATGGTCGTCGGCTACGCGCTCTTCCTCCGGATCAACCTCGACCCCGTCTACGCGGTCGTCATCCTGCCGACGATGCTGCTGATCGGCGCCGCGTGCGCCCTGGTCTTCCCGTCCCTCAACATCCAGGCCACCAATGGTGTGGACGACGACGAACAGGGCATGGTCTCCGGACTCCTGAACACGTCCGTGCAGGTGGGCGGGGCGATCTTCCTGGCCGTCGTGACCGCGGTCGTGACCGCGAACGCCCCGGAGGGCTCCTCCCCGCAGGCGGTCCTCGACAGCTTCCGGCCGGGCCTCGTGGTGGTCACCGCGATCGCCGTGGTGGGCCTGCTGATCACGCTGCCGGGCCTGCGGCGCAGCCGCTCGCGGGACTCGGTGGTCGTGGCCCGCTCCGTACCGGAGACAGCGGAGGACCGCGTCCCCGTACGGGACTGACCCCACCCCGCACGAGAGGGACCGGCCCGCCACGGGGGTGCGAGCCGGTCCCTCTTCCCCGTGCCCCGTCAGGGGCGCGGGGAACTGCGCGAGAGCCCCACCGACCCGCAGCCGCCCCACCCGCGCACACCCCACGCCGAACCCGCCGCGGGACGAGCGCCCTGCCACCCCAGGCGGAACGGGACTGATCAAGTCCCGGGCCGGACTCGCCCCGTCAGGGGCGCGGGGAACTGCGCGAGAAGCCCCACCGACCCGCAGCCGCGCCACCCGCCCGGAACCCACCCCGAGGGCCGCCCGGCACGCGCGCGGCGGTCAGCCCAGCCAGCCCGGCCGGACCAGGCCCGATTCGTAGGCCAGAACGACCAGTTGGGCCCGATCGCGCGCACCGAGCTTCACCATCGTCCGGCTCACGTGCGTCTTCGCCGTGAGCGGACTGACGACGAGCCGCCGCGCGATCTCCTCGTTGGACAACCCGATCCCGACCAGCGCCATCACCTCCCGCTCCCGCTCCGTGAGCTCCGCGAGCGCCCCCGCCGCCGCCGGTTCCTTCGACCGCGCGGCGAACTCCGAGATCAGCCGCCGCGTCACCCCGGGCGACAGCAGCGCGTCCCCGTCCACGACAGCCCGCACCGCCCGCAGCAGTTCGTCGGGCTCGGTGTCCTTCACGAGGAATCCGGACGCCCCGGCGCGGATCGCCTCGAAGACGTACTCGTCGAGCTCGAAGGTGGTGAGCATGACGACGCGTACGGCCGACAGGTCCGGGTCGTCACCGATGCGCCGCGTCGCCGCGAGCCCGTCGAGCAGCGGCATCCGGATGTCCATGAGCACGACGTCGGGCCGCAGTTCGCGCACCATCCGGACCGCCGCCTCCCCGTCGGCGGCCTCGCCCGCCACCTCGATGTCGGGCTGGGCGTCGAGCAGCGCCTTGAATCCGGCGCGGACCAGCGACTGGTCGTCGGCGAGCAGGACACGGATCAACGGGGTGCCTCCGATGACGGTGCGGGCGGAACCGGCGACGCGGCCGGCGGTGTGCGCGGCAGCGAGGCGACGACCCGGAATCCGCCGTCGGCCCGCGGGCCCGCCTCGATCGTGCCACCGAGCGCGGCCGCCCGCTCCCGCATTCCGGCGAGTCCGTTGCCGCTGCCGCCGGCTTCGGCGTGGCTCGCGGGCCCGTCGTCGTCGACGGTGAGGATCACGGCGTCGGCGTCGTGCCGCACCCGCACCCGGGCCCGCCGGGACTCGGAGTGCCGTACGACGTTGGTCAGCGCCTCCTGCACGATGCGGAACGCGGCGAGGTCGGCGCCGGGCGCGAGCGGCACCGGATTCCCCTCCGTAGCGACGTCGACGGTGAGTCCGGCGTGGCCCGCCTGCTCGACGAGTTCGGGCAGCCGGTCGAGTCCGGGGGCCGGGGCGCGGGGCGCGTCGCCGGGCGTCCGCAGGGTGTCGAGGACCTGGCGCACCTCGCCGAGGGCCTCCTTGCTGGTGGCCTTGATGGTGGTGAGCGCGGTGCGTGCCTGCTCCGGGTCGCCGTCGAGCAGGGCGAGGCCGACGCCCGCCTGCACGTTGATCACGGAGAGGGAGTGGGCGAGGACGTCGTGGAGTTCGCGGGCGATGCGCAGCCGTTCCTCGTCGGCGCGCCGGCGGGCGGCCCGTTCCCGTTCCGCGCGGGCCTGCTGCCATTGCTCGCGGCGCGCCCGGGCCAGTTCGGCGACGGCGACGATGGCGAGCACCCAGGCGAGGATCAGCCCTTCCTGCCCCCAGGACGCGGCGTCGTCGTGGGCGGGCGGCAGGTGCGGGTAGAGCCAGTGCGCGACGACGAGATGCCCGAGCCAGAGCAGCCCGACCGCGCCCCACGCGGCCCACCGGTACCCGGCGACGATCGCGGAGAAGCAGGCCAGCGCCACGGTGAGGAAGACGGGCCCGTACGGATATCCGGCGCCCAGATAGACGAGCGCCAGCACGGCCGTGCCGAAGGCGACGACGACGGGGTACCGCTGCCGCCACAGCAGGGCGAGCCCGGCGGCGAGCAGCAGAAGGCGGGCGAACACGTCGAGCTGGACCCGGTCGGCCTGGCCGTGCCCCGCGAAGCTCGACCCGAGCAGCACGAACGCCGTGACGAACACCGTGGACCGCCACGGCCACCGCGTACCACCGGCCCGGTTCCACCAGGCGGGCCCCTGGTTCCACCACCCGGGCCCCGGCCCGCTCCACGGCGGCCCGCCGCCCGGGTCGCCGGGCGGCGGGCCGCCGGCGCGCTCGCGTCGTTCGTCCATGCCGCCACGCTAAGCGCCGGGCCCCTCGCCAGGCGTCAGCCAGGCGTGGCGATCACACATACTCCCCGCGGAGTACGCGCCGCCGGCGCGGCGGGCCGGCCCGCCGTCGTGCGGCGCCGGGTCTTCCGTCGCACGTCACGGTCACGAGCTGACCGCGTCGCCCTCCTGCCGGTCGAGCCGGGACAGGACGCGTCCCGCGACGGGGTGCGTGCGCACGATCTCAGCGAGCGAGGACGAGCCGCGGACGATCTTCGCGAAGGCGTGCCAGGCGGGGCGGAAGCCGGTGATCGCGGTGTGGATCAGTCCGGGGCTCCGGGCGAACACGGTCAGCATGCGCCGGCCGACGGCCATCTCGACGCCGAGCCCGGCCTTGATCGCGAAGGCGTAGTTGAGCGCCTGCCGCCGCGCGTCCACCGCGTCGTGCGCCTCGGCGACCCGCACCGCCCACTCCCCCGCGAGCCGCCCCGAGCGCAGCGCGAACGAGATGCCCTCGCGGGTCCACGGCTCCAGCAGTCCAGCCGCGTCACCGCAGACCAGGACCCGGCCGCGGGAGAGCGGGGAGTCGTCGGCGCGGCAGCGGGTCAGGTGCCCGGACGAGATGGCGGGCTCGAAGCCGGCGAGGCCGAGCCGCCCGATGAAGTCCTCCAAGTACCGCTTGGTGGCGGCGCCTTCACCGCGGGCCGAGATCACGCCGACGGTGAGCGTGTCGCCCTTGGGGAACACCCAGCCGTAACTGCCGGGGATCGGGCCCCAGTCGATGAGGACGCGCCCGCGCCAGTCCTCGGCGACCGTCTCGGGCACCGGGATCTCCGCCTCCAGGCCGAGGTCCACCTGGTCGAGCTTGACCCCGACGTGCGCTCCTATGCGGCTGGCGCTGCCGTCCGCGCCGACGACGGCCCGCGCCAGGACCGTCTCGCCGTCCTGGAGCACGACGGCGACGGTGCGCCGGTCGGGGACGGCCGATCCGTGCTGCTCGACCCGGGACACGGTGACGCCCGTGCGCAGTTCGGCCCCGGCCTTCTGGGCGTGCTCGACGAGCTGCGCGTCGAACTCCGGGCGGTTGATCAGCCCGAACAGCATGCTGCGGGAGCGCCGCGTGCGCGTGTACTTGCCGTTGAGCGAGAACGTGACCGCGTCGATCCGGTCCTTGAACGGCAGCTCGAAGCCCGGCGGCAGCGAGTCGCGCGAGGGGCCGATGATGCCGCCGCCGCACGTCTTGTACCGCGGGAGCTCGGCCTTCTCCAGGAGCAGCACCCGGCGGCCGGCGACCGCGGCCGCGTACGCGGCGGACGCACCGGCGGGGCCCGCGCCCACCACCACGACGTCCCACACGCTCAGGTCCCGCTCGTCGCCCGTCTCATTGCCGTCCGCCGGGTTCTCGCTGCTCACGATGGTCTACTGCTCCCGAATCGCCACTGATGGGACTGCCTGCCGCCTTGCTCCCCCGCATCCTACGACCGGCTCCGCGCCGACCCGCTGTGGGAGGATCATCGGCACACCCTGCACAACGTCGCACCCACGAGGAGCGTGCCCATGTCGCCGCATCCGATCGCCGAGACCGTCGCCTCACTGCTGCCCCGCGCCAAGGCGGAGCTGACAGAACTGGTGGCCTTCAAGTCGGTGGCGGACTTCGACCAGTACCCGAAGAGCGAGAGCGAGGGCGCCGCGAACTGGGTCGCCGACGCGCTGCGCGCCGAGGGCTTCCAGGACGTCGCGCTCCTCGACACCCCGGACGGCACCCAGTCCGTGTACGGCTACCTGCCCGGTCCCGCGGGCGCCCCGACCGTGCTCCTGTACGCGCACTACGACGTGCAGCCGCCGCTGGACGAGAGCGCGTGGGCCACGCCCCCGTTCGAGCTGACCGAGCGCGAGGACGGCCGCTGGTACGGGCGCGGCTCGGCCGACTGCAAGGGCGGTGTGCTGCTGCACCTGCTCGCCCTGCGCGCACTGAAGGCGAACGGCGGCGTCCCGGTCGGCGTCAAGGTCATCGCCGAGGGCTCGGAGGAGATGGGCACGGGCGGCCTGGAGCGCTACGCGGAGCAGCACCCGGACCTGCTCACGGCCGACACCATCGTCATCGGCGACGCGGGCAACTTCCGGGTCGGCCTGCCGACGGCGACCTCGACGCTGCGCGGCATGACGCTGGTGCGGGTCCAGGTCGACACCCTGGAGGGCAATCTGCACTCCGGTCAGTTCGGCGGGGCCGCGCCCGACGCGCTCGCCGCGCTGATCCGCGTACTGGACTCGCTGCGCGACGAGGACGGTTCGACCGTCGTCGACGGGCTGCCGGGCGGCGCGCAGTGGGACGGGCTGCAGTACGACGAGGAGAGCTTCCGCAAGGACGCGAAGGTGCTCGACGGGGTCGAGCTGATCGGTTCCGGCACGGTCGCCGACCGGATCTGGGCGCGGCCCGCCGTGACCGTCCTCGGCATCGACTGCCCGCCGGTGGTCGGCGCGACGCCGTCCGTGCAGGCCGGCGCCCGTGCGCTGATCAGCCTGCGGGTGCCGCCGGGCCAGGACGCCGCCGAGGCGACCAAGCTGCTGGCCGGGCACATCGAGGCGCACACCCCGTGGGGCGCCCGGGTGAGCGTGGAGCAGGTCGGCCAGGGCCAGGCATTCCGCGCGAACACGAAGAGCCCGGCGTACGCGGCGATGGCCGAGGCCATGGCGGAGGCGTACGACGGTCAGGAGATGCAGTTCGCCGGCCAGGGCGGCTCGATCCCGCTGTGCAACACGCTGGCCTCGCTCTACCCCGAGGCGGAGATCCTGCTCATCGGGCTCAGCGAGCCGGAGGCGCAGATCCACGCGGTGAACGAGAGCGTGTCGCCGGACGAGCTCAAGCGGCTCTCGGTGGCGGAGGCGCTGTTCCTCCAGAAGTACGCGGCTGCCGCCAACTGACGCGTTCCCGAGGGCCGCTCCTCTCTGCTCCCGGCAGAGACGGGCGGCCCTCGGCCCGTTCCGCGCCTACGTTCACGGCATGAAGCCCTACGCCCTGACCGAGATCCGTGACCTCACTCCGCGCCTGCGCCTCCTGCGCTTCCCCGTCGGCCAGGCCTACCTCTGGCGGGACGGCTCCGAGCTGACCCTGATCGACGCGGGCGCGTACGGCGCGGGCGGGCCGATCGCCGACGCCGTACGAGACTGGGGGCACGCCCCGCAGGACGTGCGCCGCATCGTCCTCACCCACTTCCACGAGGACCACGCGGGCGGAGCCGTCGAGTTCGCCCGTATCAGCGGCGCCGAGATCCTCGCCCACCACCTCGACGCCCCGTACATCCGCGGCGAACGCCCCGGCCCCGACCCGGTCTTCGAGGACTGGGAGCGCCCGATCCACGCCGCGGCCCTGGCCGCCCTCCCGGCCCCGCCCGCGCACCCCGAACTCCCGTCCTCGGTGCGGGAACTGAAGGACGGCGAGCTCCTCGACGGCATCGGCGGCGGCGCGGTGGTGGTCCCGGCGCCGGGCCACACGGAGGGCTCGATCGCCCTCCATCTCCCGCACCACGGCGTCCTGTTCACCGGCGACGCGATCGCCGCGTCCCCCGTGGACTCCCAGATCGTCCTCGGTGTCTTCAACCAGAACCGCCCCCGGGCCGTCGGCTCCTTCCACCACCTGGCGTCCCTGGACCCGGACCTGGCCTGCTTCGGCCACGGGGAACCGCTGACGAGCGACGCGGGCGCGGCACTGCGCGCATCAGCGGCAACCTACGACCTCCCGACCTGAGGGCCGACCCCCTGGGGGACACGCGGCGAAGCACATGCCTCCGGGGGCGCACCAAAGGGGAGTGGACGCGGCGAAGCGCACGTCTCCAGGGGCACACCAAGGGAGGAGGCGCGGCGAAGCCGCATGCCTCCAGGGGCGCGGGGAACTGCGCTACCGGCCACGACGCACCGCAAGCCGACAACGCACCTCACAACTACGGCGAGTTCCCCGCACCACGCCCCAGGTCACCCCAGGGGCACCCCCGCTTCCAGATAGTGCGCGGCCCCGCGCTCCCGCGCCCTCAGCGCCCACCGCAACCGCTCGAACCGCACGGGCGGCAGCAACCCCGCCGCCTCCTCCTCCGTGACGAACCGCCAGGCCCGCAACTCGGGCCCCGGCAGCACGACTTCGACCCCGGGCTCCAGCCGCCCCCCGTCGAACAGCATCCGCAGCCCCCCGTACGCCGGAGGCACGGGCCGCTCCCAGTCGACGACCAGCAGCCCCGGCACGTCGACGAGCCGTATCCCGGTCTCCTCGGCGACCTCCCGCATCCCGGCCCGCGCCGGCGCCTCCCCCGGTTCGACGACCCCGCCGGGGAACTCCCAGCCCGGCTTGTACGTCGGGTCGACGAGCAGCACCCGGTCCTCGGCGTCGAAGAGGAGCACACCGGCGGCGACGGTCTCGGCGGTCGGTTCGGGTGTCTGCACGATGTCGCAGGGCGCCGCCTCCCCCGTACGGACGGCGGCGGCGATCCGTATCGCGGTCTCACGCGGGGTCAGGGCGCCGTTGTCGACCGGGTAGGCGTCGGCGGCGAGCCAGGTCGTGAACGCGGCACGGTACGGCTCGATGTCCGCCGGGGCCTCGCCGGCGGGGTCTCGCTCGCGCAGGATCGTTTCCCCTGGGGCGAGGAGCACATGGCAGACCGGGATGCGGCGGGCGGCGAGCCCTCCGAAGATCTCGTCGCGGTACTCCTGGCGCAGCAGCGCCAGCGGCACCACGAGCACCCCGCCCAGCTCGGCGTGGAGGGCGGCGGCGGTGTCGACCACGAGGCGTCGCCAGATGCGCAGGTCCTGCCGGTCGCTGACTTCCGCGAGCCGCTTGGGCGGCAGCAGGCGCTCCAGTTCGGCGTCGATCACCTCGGGGTCGAAGAGCGTGCAGTTCGGGATCAGATCGATCAGCTCCCGGGCGGCGGTGGTCTTGCCCGCACGAGACGCGCCGTTGACCCAGACGATCACGGTTCCCCCTCTTCGTCGGCCCCCAGAGGCTTGCCCGCAACACCCTGCCACGGAAACCAGACACTGATGAGGGGTCGGACACGCCCCCGCCGGTCAACCCGCCACCATGCGATTCACTCCATCAAGTGACGAGTCCGTGCGGGAATTCGAGACCTCGGGGCAACCCGGGGGCCCGGCCGTTACCGTGACCGCGCAGACGCCCCAGCCCCCGGCGTCCGCGTGTACGTCCGCATACCGAGATTCCGTGACCACACCCTCGGCTCCCCTCCCGGAGCCGGACAGGTGCCCGAACCCGGGGGGACCCATGCGACAGGGCCACCGCGCAGACCACCTCACCCTCACCCGTTCCGCCGCCGACCCCGGCCCGCCGCCCGTGGTCCGCGAGACCGGCGACAGCGTCGTGGTCGAGCTCGACGGGGAGATCGACATCCTCGCGCTCCAGCGGATGACGCCGCTTCTGGACACCGTCGCGGCGGGCCCGTACCGGGTCGTGGCCGTGGATCTGACCGCCACGACCTTCCTCGACTGCTCCGGCCTGACCCTCCTGGTCCGCGCCAGCCGCCGCACCCGCGCCCGCGGCGCCCGCACGACGGTGGTCTGCCGCCACCCTCTGACCCTGCGCATCATCGACGTGGCCGGACTCACCGAGACCCTGACCCCGGTGCCCACCCTCCACGAAGCCCTCCGCTGAGCATCCGGGGGCGTCCGTCGGCCGCGCCGCACGAGGCGTCCGCGCACCGACGGGGCCTCGGGCGCCTCACGTGTCGCCCTCCGCCCGCGCTTGCCCACCCGTCCCGTCCGATTGCCGATCCTGTGGCGTCCGCGGGCAGCCCGCACGCTCGGTACATGAGCGATTCCGACGAGAAGCTCCGCCGGTTGCGGACGGCCCCCGAATTGCCCTGCCCGGCCTGCGGACTCCCGCAGGAGGAGGCCCGGACGCCGGAACACGACCTCGTCCGCCTCGAGCCGGCCCTGCGCGTCCCCGCCCATGTGGTGCCCGCCGAGCGCCGGTGGATCGAACTGTCCGACGGCCGGGTGACCGTCTACGGCGTCTGCCCCGTGGACGGCGCGCAGCAGTGTCGCATCGAGCACGTGCTGGTGTGCCCGGAACAGGCCCTCCCCGACCTCTGGCCGTGGCTGACGGCCCTGCGGGCGGAGACCCGCCGCCGCGCGGACCGGCAGCGCGGGACATCCCGGCCGCTCCGGGCCGCCGCACCTACTCGGGCAGAGGCCGGTCGGCGATCACGTTCTTCATGACCAGGGTGGAGGTCAGGCGCTGGACTCCGGGCAGTCGCGCCAGCTGTTCGTCGTAGAGCTGCTGGAAGGCGGCGAGGTCGCTGGTGGCCACGCGCAGGAGGTAGTCCGGCTCGCCGAAGAGGCGTTGCGCCTGGAGGACGTGCGGGACGGCGGTGACCGCCTCTTCGAAGGCCGTCACCGTGTCCGGGGTCTCCCAGCGCAGGGTCGCGAAGACCAGCGCCTCGAAGTTCAGGCCGACGGCCGCCGGGTCGACGACCGCGCGGTAGCCACGGATCGCGCCCTCTCGTTCGAGGTCGCGCAGCCGGCGGTGGCAGGGCGAGACGCTGAGCTGCACCCGGGCGGCCAGCTCGGTGATCGTCAGACGGCCGTCGAACTGCAGCTCAGCAAGAATTTTCCGATCCAAGGCGTCCATGGCGAATATTCTCCCCCAGGCAGCGCCGTAGCGGGGTAAGGATGCAAACACCTTCGGGGGCATTCGACCTAGCCTTCCCTCCAGAGCAACAATGCGAGAGGGAACGATCGATGGACACGACGACGCTGGCGGCCTTCCTGATGGTGGACCTGCTGCTGGTGTTCACTCCGGGCGCGGACTGGGCCTACGCGATCTCCGCCGGACTGCGGGGGCGTTCCGTCGTCCCGGCGGTGGCCGGACTGATCGCCGGTCACGCGGTCTACGCCCTCGTCGCCGTCGCCGGCCTGGCGGTCGTCGTGGCGAGCTACCCGGCCGCGCTCACGGCACTGACCGTCGCGGGCGCCGGCTATCTGCTGTGGCTGGGCTGGGGCGTGCTGCGGCAGCCGGCCGTGCCGGCGGCAGCCGCAGAGGGCCCCGACACGTCCCGGCTGCAAGCCATGATCAAGGGGGCGGGGACCAGCGGCCTGAACCCGAAGGCCCTGCTGCTGTACTTCTCCCTGTTCCCGCAGTTCATCGACCCCGCCACGGGCTGGCCGGCCGCCGCGCAGACGGGCCTGCTGAGCACCGTGCACCTCATCGCGTGCGCGGTCGTCTATCTGGCCGTCGGCGTGCTGGCCCGCACGGTCCTGAGCACCCGCCCCTCGGCCGCCCGCATCGTCACCCGCGTCAGCGGCGCCATGATGATCGCCATCGGCGCCCTGCTCCTGGTGGAGCGCCTCGTCGGCTGAGGCCCGGGCAGCCTGCTGCGCGCGTGCGGCCCGGTGCCCGTCGACGGCCGTCAATCCGCCCGCAGGAACCCCGAGTTGGCCGCCTGGCCCAGGAACCTCAGGCGGGTGTCGCCCGCCATGTGCTTCTCGAACGCCTCCTTGATGCCCGGCCACTTGGCGTGGCCGAAGTCGTCGAGGACGACGATGGCGCCCGGTGCCGCGATCTCCTCGGCCCAGGCCAGGTCCGCCGCCACGCCCGGTGCCGAGTGGTCGCCGTCGACGATGATCACGCCGTAGGCGCGGTCGGCGACGGCGGTGCGGACGTCCGGGTCGCCGGAGAAGCCGCGCTGGATGCGGGCCGCGGCGCCCGCCTCGCCGGCGAGGGCGAGGTTGGTGCGGACGGCGGCGCCCCGCACGGGGGTGCCCGTCGGGTCGGCGCCCTCGGTGGTGCCCGGCTGGAGCTGCAGTCCGGCGAGCGGATCGACGATCGTCAGGCGCGGATCGCGTCCCGCGCGCTCCAGCATCCGGATCATGGCCGCGCCGAACATCCCGTAGAGCGTGCCGATCTCGAGGACGTCGTCGTTCGGCGGGTCGAGCAGCGGGACGGCGGAGAGCTTGCCGCAGATGTTCATGGTGCCGCCGGCGATGCGGCCGACGCCGAGGGACTCCAGGGCGATGAGGAGGCGGAACGACTGGGCGACATTGCGTTCCGCGCCCGCGCGGTCGCCGGTCAGCTGCTCCAACTCCCCGACGAGGCGGTCGAGATGGACCTGGGCGGGGAGCCGGGACGGTCCGCGTCCCGTGCCGTCGAGCAGAAGCTCCAGAGGCCGCTGGCGATGGCGCAGAGGTGCGACGCGGCGTTCGACGCGCTGGTCGATCCGCTGGTCGATGAGGTCGACGACCGGGCGCAGGGCCCGTCGGGCGGTCTTGCCGGAAAGTAGCGCTCGCATGGTTCGGTGACCCTCACGGGTAGACGACGTGACGGCGTACATGGGGGTAAGGGGGGTGGGGGACGAGCGCTGTGGGGGCGCCGCGTTCCAGCGACCGTAGGGGAACAGGAGCACGCACTTCAAGCACGGCGTCAGAAGCCCGCGATGCCCGGAAATCGCGTACGAATTCCGGGCGAAGGGCAGGTGAACGGCGGTGTGCGGAACACCGGCGGGCATGGCGTCACACGGCCTGCGGATGCGCCTCGCCCGCGCGTGCGCCCATGCGCAGTGCCGCGGCGGCCGCCCCGACGAGCCCCGCGTCGGTCCCCGTGGACGCGGGGGCCACCTCGAGGCGCTGGACGAAGGAGAGCGTGGCGTAGTCGCGCAGGGCGCGGCGCAGCGGCGCGAAGAGGACCTCGCCCGCCTTCGCCACTCCCCCGCCGATGACGGCGATGTCGATCTCGACGAGCGTCGCGGTGGCGGCGATGCCGGCGGCCAGGGCCTGGGCCGCGCGCTCGAAGGAGGCGACGGCCGCCCGGTCGCCCGCCCGGGCGGCGCGGGCCACCGCGGCGGCGGACGCGTCACCGTCGGGCCCGGGGCGCCAGCCGTCGGAGAGGGCGCGCCGCGCGATGTTCGGACCGCTCGCGATGCGCTCGACGCAGCCGCGGGCACCGCAGGGGCAGAGATCGCCGTCGAGATCGACGCTGATGTGGCCGATGTGGCCCGCGTTGCCCGTCGGGCCGGGGTGCAGCTGTCCGCCCAGGATCAGGCCGCCGCCGACGCCGGTGGAGACCACCATGCACAGCGCGTTGTCGTGACCGCGCGCGGCGCCCTGCCAGTGCTCGGCGGCCGTCATCGCCACGCCGTCGCCGACGAGCTCGACGGGCAGGCCGCCGACGTGGGACCGCACGCGGGAGACGAGCGGGAAGCCGCGCCAGCCGGGCACGTTGACCGGGCTGACCGTGCCCCCGAGGCGGTCCACGGGTCCCGCGCTGCCGATGCCCACGGCGCGGGCGCCGGACCACAGCGGGGAGGCCGCGAGCTCGTCGAGCACCGCCTCGACCGCGCCCATCACCGTGTCGCCGTCCTCCTGCGCGGGCGTCGGCCGCTGCGCCCGCAGCAGGATGCGGCCCCGGTCGTCCACCAGGGCGCCGGCGATCTTGGTGCCGCCGATGTCCAGCGCGGCGACGAGGTCCATGTGCATCGGTGTCGGATCCCCCTGGGGAAGGCCGGGAAAAGGCAGGTCGAGGAGGCAACTGTAAGGAAGCCTGAGCATGCGGTCGACAGTCTCCCCCGAGCCTGACAACGTTGTCCAGGGCCTATGCTCGACGCCACACCGGCATACCGCATCATGAACACCTGACGAACGGCCGTCGCCCCGCCTCCGAGTGCGGTCGCCTCGACCGGTCGCACGGCCGCGACGACAGGACAGGACAGCGCACAGTGGACCGTACCGCCCGCCGCACCGAGAGCCGCTACGGCAACCGCCCGACGATGAAGGACGTCGCCGCGCGGGCCGGAGTCGGCCTCAAGACCGTGTCCCGCGTCGTCAACGGGGAACCCGGCGTCACCCCGGACACCGAGCGGCGCGTGCAGGAGGCGATCGCCGCACTCGGCTTCCGGCGCAACGACAGCGCCCGCGTCCTGCGCAAGGGCCGTACGGCGAGCATCGGCCTCGTCCTGGAGGATCTCGCCGACCCGTTCTACGGGCCGCTCAGCCGGGCCGTGGAGGAGGTCGCGCGGGCGCACGGCGCGCTGCTCATCAACGGGTCGAGCGCGGAGGACCCGGAGCGCGAGCAGGAGCTGGTGCTCGCGCTGTGCGCGCGGCGCGTGGACGGCCTCGTGGTGATCCCGGCCGGGGACGACCACCGTTATCTGGAGCCGGAGATCGCGGCGGGTGTGGCCACCGTGTTCGTGGACCGTCCGGCCGGGCGGATCGACGCGGACGTGGTCCTGTCGGACAGCTTCGGCGGGGCCCGGGACGGCGTCGCGCACCTGATCGCGGGCGGGCACCGGCGGATCGGCTTCATCGGCGACCAGCCGCGCATCCACACGGCCGCGGAGCGACTGCGCGGCTACCGCGCCGCGATGGAGGACGCCGGCATACCGGTGGCGGACCGCTGGATGTCGCTGGGCGTCACCGACCCGGAGCGCGTGCGGCGGGCCGCCGAGGAGATGCTGACCGGGCCCGACCCGGTGACCGCGATCTTCGCGGGGAACAACCGTGTGACGGTCACCGTGATCCGTGTCCTGGCCGAGCAGCGGCGCTCCGTGGCGCTCGTGGGCTTCGACGACATCGAGCTGGGCGACCTGCTGAGCCCCGGCGTGACCGTCGTCGCGCAGGACGCGGCGCAGCTGGGCCGCACGGCCGCCGAGCGGCTGTTCCGCCAGCTGGACGGGGCGACCCTGCTCCCGGAGCGCATCGAGCTGCCGACGCGGCTGATCCGGCGCGGCTCGGGCGAGCTGCCTCCGGCCGACTGACCCGTCAGGCCGGTCCGGGACGCAGCGGTTTCGCGGTCCGGGCAGCAGCGCCGCCGATCGACTTCGGCGGCATCGCACCCGGCGACCAGCTGAGAGCCCCGGCGCGAACACAGCCGGGACGCCACGCCGCGGCCACATCCGGCGCGCCCCGGCGAACGGCCACCCGCCCACCGACCCGGCCGGCGGACCCCCGGACACACTTCTGCCCCTCCCCGGCCGACCCCGGGGAGGGACAGAGTCTTCGCGACGCGCTACGGAGTGCGCGCCGGGGGCTACTTGCCCTTGACCGTCAGGTCGCCGCGGCGCGGGCCCGCGTAGTGCTCGAGCCCGGCGAGCGTGAGGCCGGTCCGGCTGACGACCTCGCCGGAGTCGAGGGCACCGCAGTCCATGCCGCGCAGCAGGTAGCCGGCGAGGGCCTTGGCGGTGGCGGGCTCGTCGGCGATGTCGCCGGCGGCCTGCTTGGCGTAGGCGGCGAGGCGCGCGGCGGCGGCCTCGAAGCCCTCGCGGTAGAAGGCGAAGACGGCGGCGTAGCGGGTGGGGATGTGGCCCGGGTGCATGTCCCAGCCCTGGTAGTAGGCGCGGGCCAGGGCGCGGCGGGTGAGGCCGTAGTGCAGGCGCATCGCGTCGTGGACCTTGGCGGTCGTGCCGATCGGCAGGACGTTGGTGGAGCCGTCCGAGACGCGGACGCCCGTGCCGGCGGCGGCGACCTGCATGACGGCCTTCGCGTAGTCGGCGGCCGGGTGGTCGCTGGCCTGGTAGGCGGCGGAGACGCCGAGGCAGGCGCTGTAGTCGAAGGTGCCGTAGTGCAGACCGGTGGCGCGGCCTTCGGCGGCGTCGATCATCTTGGCCACGGCGGCGGTGCCGTCGGCGCCGAGGATGGACTGGCTGGTCTCGATCTGGATCTCGAAGCCGATCCGGCCGGCGTCCAGGCCGTGCTGCTTCTCGAAGGCCTCGACGAGCCGCACCATCGCGGTGACCTGCTCCGGGTACGTCACCTTCGGCAGCGTGAGGACGAGTCCCTCGGGCAGGCCGCCGTGCTCCATGAGGCCGGTGAGGAAGATGTCGAGGGTGCGGATGCCGCGGTCGCGGACCGGGGCCTCCATGCACTTCATGCGGATGCCCATGTACGGGGCGGCGGTGCCGTTCGCGAACGCCTCGGAGATGACGCGGGCGGCACGGGCGGCCGTCTCGTCCTCGTCGGCGTCGGACTTGGGGCGGTAGCCGTCCTCGAAGTCGACCCGGAGGTCCTCGACGGGCTCGCGCTCCAGCTTGGCGCGGACGCGGCTGTAGACGGGCTCGGCGAGCTCGTCGCTCAGGCCGAGGACCTCGGCGAACGAGGCGGCGTCCGGCGCGTGCTCGTCGAGCATCGCGAGCGCCTGGTCGCCCCAGGACCGGATGGTGCCGGCGTCGAAGGCGTCGCCCGGTACGTAGACCGTGTGGACCGGCTGGCGGGTGCCGGGGTCTCCCGGGTAGCGGCGCTCGAGCTCCGCGTCGACGGGGGCGAGTGAGGCGCTGATGCCCTCGCTGACCGCACCGGCGAGGCTCGTCGACACCTTCTCCTGCTGACCCATTACTGCACCCTCCATATGCTCGATGTTTCCACTCCGCGGAATCAACAATCCGCATAGTGAAGTTAACGGCCGTGATGACGTCAGTCAATGGCTCCCTTGCATGGTCCCGTCACGCGGACGGGGCCGCGCGGTGATGAACACCACGCGGCCCCGTCGACAGTGGAGCGGGTCAGCCCTTGCGGGTCTTGACCTCCTCGGTCAGCTGCGGGACGACGTCGAAGAGGTCGCCGACGACGCCGTAGTCGACGAGGTCGAAGATCGGGGCCTCGGGGTCCTTGTTGATCGCGACGATCGTCTTCGAGGTCTGCATACCGGCCCGGTGCTGGATCGCGCCCGAGATGCCCGAGGCGATGTACAACTGCGGGGAGACGGACTTGCCGGTCTGGCCGACCTGGTTGGAGTGCGGGTACCAGCCGGCGTCGACCGCGGCACGCGAGGCACCCACGGCCGCGCCCAGGGAGTCGGCGAGGGCCTCGATGACCGAGAAGTTCTCCGCACCGTTCACACCACGGCCGCCGGAGACCACGATCGCGGCCTCGGTCAGCTCCGGGCGGCCCGTCGACTCACGCGCCGTGCGGGCGGTGACCTTCGTGCCGTGCGCCTTCTCCGAGAACGCCACGTCCAGGGCCTCGACCGCACCCGCGGCGGCCGCCGGCTCGACCGCGGCACTGTTGGGCTTCACCGTGATGACCGGGGTGCCCTTGACCACCACGGACTTCGTGGTGAACGAGGCGGCGAACACCGACTGCGTGGCCACCGGACCGCTGTCACCGGCCTCCAGGTCGACCGCGTCGGTGATGATGCCCGACCCGATCCGCAGCGCCAGACGCGCCGCGACCTCCTTCGCCTCCGCGGAGGAGGGAACCAGCACCGCCACCGGCGACACCGCCGCGACCGCGGCCTCAAGCGCCTCGACCTTCGGCACGACCAGGTAGTCGGCGTAGTCGGCCGCCTCGTGCGTCAGAACCCGGGTGGCACCGTGCTCGGCCAGCACCGCCGCGGTACCGGCGGCACCACTGCCGAGAGCGACCGCGACCGGCTCACCGATCCGACGCGCCAGCGTCAGCAGCTCCAGCGTGGGCTTGCGGACCGCACCGTCCACGTGGTCGACGTAGACCAGAACTTCAGCCATGGGACTTCAATCTCCTGCAATCACAAAGAACTTGGGCGAATGGATGAGGCGACAAAAGCTCAGATGAACTTCTGGCCCGCGAGGTACTCGGCGAGCTGCTTGCCGCCCTCGCCCTCGTCCTTCACGATCGTGCCCGCGGTACGCGCCGGACGCTCGGCCGCGGACTCGACCTTCGTCCACGCACCCTCGAGACCGACCTCCTCCGCCTCGATGCCGAGGTCGGACAGGTCCCAGGACTCCACCGGCTTCTTCTTCGCCGCCATGATCCCCTTGAACGACGGGTAACGCGCCTCACCCGACTGGTCCGTCACCGACACCACCGCCGGAAGCGAAGCCTCCAGCTGCTCCGACGCCGCGTCCCCGTCACGACGACCCGACACCGTGCCGCCCTCCACGGCGACCTCGGACAGCAGCGTCACCTGCGGCACACCCAGACGCTCCGCCACCAGCGCCGGCACGATCCCCGCCGTACCGTCCGTCGACGCCATGCCCGAGACGACCAGGTCGAAGCCCGCCTTCTCGATCGCCTTCGCCAGCACCAGCGACGTACCGATCGCGTCCGTGCCGTGCAGATCGTCGTCCTCGACGTGGATCGCCTTGTCCGCACCCATCGACAGCGCCTTGCGCAGCGCGTCCTTCGCGTCCTCGGGACCCACCGTCAGCACGGTGATCTCGACATCGTCGTCCGAGTTCTCCGAAATCTGCAGCGCCTGCTCCACCGCGTACTCGTCCAGCTCGGAAAGCAGGCCGTCCACATCGTCACGGTCCACGGTCAGGTCATCCGCGAAATGCCGGTCACCGGTCGCGTCCGGCACGTACTTCACGGTGACAACGATCCTCAAGCTCACGCCGGCTCTCCTACTGCAATCGTCTTGTACTGGGCGCACCCCAGCTGCCTGCGGCTGACTTCGCCTTCTTGCAGGCAGCATAGGCGCCTGAAGCGGACTCTTCCGGTCGGGGCGGCCCGCGCTCCGAACGAAATATTACTCACCAGTAGTACATCCGCTGCGCGCTCACTAAGCAAGCGCTTTGCGGTGTGACATGGCCAACGCTCCGTAGTCGCGCGGACCGGGAACTCTCAGTCGCGCAGCGCGTTGAAGCGACCCTGGTGGTAGAGGAGCGGGCGGCCGGCTCCGGCCGGGTCCCCGCAGACCGCCTCGGCGAGGACGATGCGGTGGTCGCCGGCGGGCACGCGCGCGATGACCTTGCAGACGAGCCAGGCGAGGACGCCCTCTAGGACCGGCACCCCGTGCGGGCCCTCGAACCAGCGGGTGGGCTCGCCGAAGCGGTCGGCGCCGCTCCTGGCGAAGGTGCCGGCGAGGTCGGCCTGGTGCTCGCCGAGTATGTGCACGCCGACGTACTCGGACTCGGCGACGGTGGGCCAGCTGGAGGCACCCAGTCCGATGCCGAAGGAGATCACCGGGGGTGTCGCGGAGACCGAGGTGAGGGAGGTGGCGGTGAAGCCCACGGGTGCGGCACCGGCCGCCGTGATCACCGCGACGCCGGCGGCGTGCTGCCGGAAGACGGAGCGGAGCAGATCGGGCGTGGCGGGGAGCGCGGTGCGCAGATCGGGCGAGGCCGTCATGGAATTGTCCTTCTGCTGGAGGTGCGAGCGGGGGCCGTGGCTGCGTCAGGAGCCGGGACAGCGCGCGCTGGAGCACCTCGCCAGGTCGACGTGGACCCGCTCGAAGAGAAGGAGTTCCCAGAACATGTGGTCAGACTGACGATGCGTGACGCATGCAGTCAAGTGCGTTCCGTCATCTGGGAGCAGCATCACGTGCGCGGGGCAGGTGTCACGCAGCGACGGCGGCACCGAGCGCCGCGATGACGTCCGCCCGGCGCGGCTGTCCCGCCGCCCGGCGGACCTCGCGGCCGGCCGCGTCCAGGACCAGCACGGTGGGCGTCTTGACGACGCCGACGGCGCGGACGAGGTCGAGCCGGTCCTCGGCGTCGATCTCGATGTGCGAGACACCCGGGACCATGGCCGCGACCTCGGCGAGCACCCGCCGGGTGGCCCGGCACGGCGCGCAGAACGCGCTGGAGAACTGGACGAGCGTGGCCCGCTCCCCCAGCGGGGCCGCCAACTGCTCGGCACCCAGACTCATTTCACCTGCGGCCACGCCGCTCCTCCTTCACCCGTGTTCCTCTTTCCAGCGCGCAAACGCCCGCGCTGATTCCCGCCCACGTGACAAGGATCTCGCGCGGCGCAGGAACCAGGACTGGTCACCCGGCCGTTCATGGGGCACGATCTGCGCAAGCCGGAAAACCTACGGCTGCGTAACTTACCGCCGGGAACGCCTCCACCAGGAGGCGGATTCCCCAGGCAATCAGAAGGGTCCACCCCCTCCATGGCAGAGCTCGTCTACCGTCCGGTCATCGGCGTCGCCAAAACACTGTTCAAGGCGCTCGACCTGAAGATCGACTGCCAGGGCTCGGAGAACATTCCGCGCTCGGGCGGCGCCGTCCTGGTCAGCAATCACATCGGCTACCTCGACTTCGTCTTCGACGGTCTGGCGGCGCTGCCGCAGAAGCGCCTGGTCCGTTTCATGGCCAAGGAGTCCGTGTTCCGGCACAAGGTCTCCGGTCCGCTGATGCGGAGCATGAAGCACATCCCCGTGGACCGCTCGCAGGGTGAGCACGCGTTCCAGCACGCGCTCGCGTCGCTGCGCTCCGGCGAGGTCGTGGGTGTCTTCCCGGAAGCGACGATCTCGCAGTCCTTCACGCTGAAGAGCTTCAAGACCGGTGCCGTGCGCCTCGCGCAGGAGGCCGGCGTGCCGCTGATCCCGATGGCGCTGTGGGGCACCCAGCGGATCTGGACGAAGGGCCGTCCGCGCAACTTCAAGCGGCAGCACATCCCGGTCACGATCCGGGTGGGCGAGGCCATCGAGGCGCCGAAGGACCAGTACGCGGGCGCGATCACCCGCCGGCTGCGCGACCGCGTGCAGGAGCTGCTCGAGGCCGCGCAGCGCGCCTACCCGGTCCGCCCCAAGGGCGCCGACGACACGTGGTGGATGCCGGCGCACCTGGGCGGCACCGCGCCGACCCCCGAGCAGGTCAAGGCCGCCGAGGCGGGCTGAGCGGACCGAGTCACTCCGGCAGCGCGTCGGGCAGGTGCTCCCACAGGTGGGGCCGGTCCGGCGCGCCGCGCATCACGTCGAGCACGACCGGGTGCGGCGCCGCGAAGAGCCCCGGATAGTCCAGCTCACCGGCCTCGGCGTCGGGCAGGAACGCCAGCCGCTCACCCTCCAGCGAGAACTGGGCGTCGATCCCACCCACGTTCCCCCGCACGTCCTGGCGGTGCCAGGCGCCGTGGAACCGTACGGCGACCAGCCCGTGGACGCACCAGCCCGTCCCGGCGTCGTACGTCAGGCGCTGATAACAGAGCGCCGTGGGGATGTCCTCGGCGCGCAGCAGCGCGGTCAGCGCGTGGGCCTTCGCGTGGCAGATCCCGGTGCCCTGCGCGAGGACGTCGGAGGCCCGCCAGGTGACGCGCAGATCACCGCTGTCGGCCGAGTGCGGGATGGCGTCGCGCACGAACTCATAGGCGGCGCGGGCGTATGCATATGAGTCGTCGGCGCCGCCCGCGAGGCGTGCGGCGGTCTCCCGGACGAGCGGGTGTCCGTGGTCGATCACGTCGTCGGCCGCCAAGTACGCCGACAGATCAGGGTGTTGCTGGATCAGCTGCATGGCACGCGAGCATAGGAATGCGGCCGACCGCCAGTCAATGACTTTACGGTCGGACGCATATCTATGCAGCACTCCCGGCGGGGCCGGCTAGCGCGCCATCTCCTCCTTGAGGGCCGCGACGAAGCCGTCCACGTCCTCCTCGCGGGTGTCGAAGGCGCACATCCAGCGCACGTCGCCGGCCGCCTCGTCCCAGAAGTAGAAGCGGTACTTCTTCATCAGGCGCTCGGAGACGTCGTGCGGGAGCCGCGCGAACACGCCGTTGGCCTGCACCGGGTAGAGGATCTCCACGCCGTGCACGGCGCGGACGCCCTCGGCGAGCCGCTGGGCCATCTCGTTGGCGTGCCGGGCGTTGCGCAGCCACAGGTCCTTCGCGAGCAGCGCCTCCAGCTGCACCGACACGAAGCGCATCTTCGAGGCGAGCTGCATCGACATCTTGCGCAGGTGCTTCATCTGCCGCACCGCGTCCTGGTTGAGGACGACGACGGCCTCGCCGAACAGCGCGCCGTTCTTCGTGCCGCCCAGCGACAGGATGTCGACGCCGACCGCGTTCGTGAACGTCCGCATCGGGACGTCCAGGGACGCGGCCGCGTTGGCTATCCGGGAGCCGTCGAGGTGCACCCGCATGCCGTGCCGGTGGGCGTGCTCGACGATCGCGCGGATCTCCTCCGGCGTGTACAGCGTGCCCAGTTCGGTGGACTGCGTGATCGAGACGACCTGCGGCATCGCGCGGTGCTCGTCGTCCCAGCCGAATGCCTGACGGTCGATCAGCTCGGGGGTGAGCTTGCCGTCGGGCGTCGGTACGGTGAGCAGCTTGAGCCCGCCCATCCGCTCCGGGGCGCCGCCCTCGTCCACGTTGATGTGCGCGGACTCGGCGCAGATCACCGCGCCCCAGCGGTCGGTGACCGCCTGGAGCGCGACGACGTTGGCACCCGTCCCGTTGAAGACGGGGAACGCCTCGGCCGTGGGGCCGAAGTGGCTGCGGATGATCTGCTGGAGATGGTCCGTGTAGTCGTCCTCGCCGTACGCGACCTGGTGACCGCCGTTGGCGAGGGCGAGGGCCGCCATCACCTCCGGGTGGGCTCCCGCGTAGTTGTCACTCGCGAAGCCCCGGATCGTGGGGTCGTGGTGCCTGCGGGCGTCGGTCTTCGGAGGGTTCACGGCTTCTCGGTCAGCCACAGACGGGTCCCGTTCAGATCGGCGGCGGGCCGGTCCCAGACCCCGGTGATGGCCTCGGCCAGCTCCTTGACGTCCGTGAAGCCCGCGAACTTCGCGTTGGGGCGTTCGGCGCGCATCGCGTCGTGCACCAGCGCCTTGACCACCAGGATCGCAGCCGCCTGCTGCGGGCCCGCGTCGCCCCCCGCCTTGCGGAAGGCGTCGCCCAGGGCGAGCGTCCACGCCTCGGCGGCAGCCTTGGAGGCCGCGTACGCCGCGTTGCCCGCGGTCGGCTTGGACGCGCCGGCGGCGCTGATCAGCAGGTAACGGCCGCGGTCACTGCGGGTGAGCGCGTCGTAGAAGGCCAGCGAGGTGTGCTGCACCGTGCGGATCAGGAGCTTCTCGAGGAGGTCCCAGTCGGCGAGGTCGGTCTCGGCGAAGGAGGCGCTGCCGCGCCAGCCGCCGACGAGGTGGACGACGCCGTCGACCCGGCCGAAGTCCTTCTCCAGACGGTTCACCCAGTCGCGTGTCGCGTGCAGGTCCAGGAGGTCCACGGTGTCACCGACGACGGTGGCGCCGCCGTGCGCGTAGCGCGCCTCGTCGACCGCCGCCGCGAGCCGCTCCGCGTCGGCGTCGGCGCCGATGACGGTGGCGCCGGCCTCCGCGAGCCGCTTGAGGGTCGCCCGCCCGGCGGGGCCCGCCGCTCCGGCTACCGCGATCACGGCACCGTCCAGGTTCCCGGTCGTGTGGGTGTCGGACATGGCTTCCGCCTCCTGGCTTCCCGCGTTCTCGGCGTGGCTCACGCGGCCACCTTCTCCGCGCTCGCCGCCGTGATGCCCTTGGTGGACGCGATCACGTTCTTGAGCTTCTTGGAGAGCGCCTCATAGAACATGCTGAGCGGAAACTCGTCGGGAAGCACGTCGTCGACCAGCTTGCGCGGCGGCTGCGTCAGGTCCAGGGCGTCGGGGCCCTTGGCCCAGCGGGAGCCCGGGTGCGGGGCGAGGTACGTCGAGACCAGGTCGTACGCGGCGAACCAGTGGACCAGCTTCGGGCGGTCGATGCCGTCGCGGTAGAGCTTCTCGATCTCGGCGCACAGCTGGTTGGTGACCTCGGGGGCCCGCTGCCAGTCGATGTGCAGCTTGTTGTCCGTCCAGCGGACCACGTCGTGCTTGTGCAGGTACGCGAAGAGGAGCTGGCCGCCGAGACCGTCGTAGTTGCGGTTGCGGTCACCGGAGACCGGGAAGCGGAACATCCGGTCGAAGAGCACGGCGTACTGGACGTCACGGCCGTGGGAGTTGCCCTCGGCCTCCAGCTTCACGGCCTCCTTGAAGGCGGTGAGGTCGCAGCGCAGCTCTTCGAGGCCGTACATCCAGAACGGCTGGCGCTGCTTGATCATGAACGGGTCGAACGGCAGGTCGCCGTGGCTGTGCGTGCGGTCGTGGACCATGTCCCACAGCACGAACGCCTGCTGGCAGCGCTCCTGGTCGCCGACCATCTCGCGGATGTCCTCGGGCAGTTCGAGCCCCAGGGTGTCCACGGCGGCCTCGGTGACGCGGCGGAAGCGGGCCGCCTCGCGGTCGCAGAAGATGCCGCCCCAGGAGAAGCGCTCGGGTGCCTCGCGCACCGCGATCGTCTCTGGGAAGAGGACTGCCGAGTGCGTGTCGTACCCGGACGTGAAGTCCTCGAAGGTGATGCCGCAGAACAGCGGGTTGTCGTAACGGGTGGCCTCGAGCTCGGCCAGCCAGTCGGGCCACACCATGCGGAGCACGACGGCTTCCAGGTTGCGGTCCAGGTTGCCGTTCTGCGTGTACATCGGGAAGAGCACCAGGTGCTGGAGCCCGTCGCGGCGCTGCGCGGCCGGCTGGAAGGCCAGCAGCGAGTCCAGGAAGTCCGGGACCTGGAAGCCGTCCTCGGCCCAGCGGCGCAGGTCGGCCACGAGCGCCTTGTGGTACGCGGCGTCGTGCGGCACCAGCGGGGCCAGCTGCTCGACGGCGGCCACGACCCGGTCCACCGCCTGCTCGGCGACAGCCTTGGCCGGGGCGCCCTCCGCGTCGAAGGCTATGGACCCGTCCTTGTTCTGCCAGGTCCTGATCTCCTCCACGGCGTCCTTGAGCACGGGCCATGCCGGGTGCTCCACCACCCTGCCGCCACCCGAACCGGCGGGAGGAACGTTCCCCTCCACAGCCGCCTGCACAAGAATTTCCGTCATGTCCCATCCTCCACGGGAGAACCTCGCGTATGGACACCGTATGCATGCGAGGTTCTTCCGAGCAAGGGGAGCCAGTGGAAATTATCCTGCGCCACCCCCGGTAGCACCGCTGTTTTTCCTGTCGGTGAGGGTCGAAACGATGACCTCTGTCACAGCGGCGTGGGCCGCGCGGGCGTCTTCGAGGAGCTGGGGGAAGCCGAAGAACCCGTGGAACATGGCCGGAAAGTAGCTCTCGCCGACCTGCACCCCGGCCTCGCGCAGCGCCGTCGCGTAGGCCCGGCCCTCGTCGCACAGCGGATCGCAGCCGGCCGTGACGACATGGGCGGGCGGCAGCCCGGAGAGGTCCTCGGCGAGCAGCGGCGAGACGCGCGGGTGGGCCGGATCACCGTCCGGGCCGAGGTACTGCTCCCTGAACCACGCACAGGCGGCGGTCGTGAGGAAGTACCCCGACGCGTTGTCCGCGTACGAGCCGGAGCGGCCCCGGGCGTCGGTCGCGGGGTAGACGAGGATCTGCCGGGCGATGTGCGGGCCGCCCTCGTCGCGGGCGATCTGGGAGACGACGGCGGCGAGGTTGCCGCCGGCGCTGTCCCCCGCGACGGTCAGCGTGTCCGGGTCCGCGCCGAGTTCCGCCGCGTGGTCCGCCGCCCAGCGCACGGCGGCGTACGCGTCGTGGACGGCGGCCGGGAACGGGGACTCGGGGGCGAGCCGGTAGTCGACCGAGACGACGACGGCCCCGGCGTCGGCGCACAGGGCGCGGGCCGTGCCGTCGTGACTGTCGAGCCCGCACAGGACCCAGCCGCCGCCGTGGAAGAACACGACGAGCGGCCGCGCCTGCGCGCCGCCGCCCTGCGGAGCGTAGATCCGGACCGGGATCGGCGGCGCTCCGGGCGGCCCGGGTATCTCCCGGTCCTCGACCCCGCCCACGTCGGGGACGGGCAGCGGGGACGGCGGGGTCGCGTCGAGGATCCGGCGGGCCTCGACCGCGTCGGTGACGGCGCCGCCCACGTCGGGGAAGAAGGCGGCGATGGCATCGACCAGGGGTCGGGCACCGGGGTCGAGCCGGTCGGCGGCGTTGCCGTTCTTGGCGGACATGGGCGGCTCCGGGTGAGTGGTCGGGGGGCGGGTGGCGGGTGGACGGGAGTGCTCGGGGTGACTGTGGCCCGGCGGGGCCGCATGAGGAAGCCCCGTGCGCGACTCCGGTTCGCCGTCGTGGGGTTGCGTGCGGCCGCCGGGTGCGGCATGCGGCGCTTCGGTCGCGGGGGCTCCGCCGCGGGGGCCGAGGATCGTCGCCGGGTGCCGCCCGGTGGGGCTTCTCGCGCAGTTCCCCGCGCCCCTGGGAGGCACACTTCGTGCGCCCCAGGGGCCAGTTGTTCGCGGCCCGCGACAGAGTCGCTGAATGAGTACAGCCCCGCGCGCGCCCCAGGAGCAGGATGGTCGCGCCCCACGACGGAGTCGCTGATCGTGTGTGGTGCCGGCCGCCTGACCGGGAGCGGCTAGGACGTCGCCGGATCTGCCTGCCTGAAGTGCGGGATGACCTTCTCTCCCCACTGGCGCAGCGTCTCCAGGCACGCCTCCTGCGGCACCGTGCCCATCTGGATGAGGCACATGATCTCGTCGGCGCCCGCGTCGATCAGGCGTTGCACGTAGGCGATGGCGTCCTCGGCGGTGCCGTAGGCGTGGTCGGCGTTGAAGGTGGCGGTGGCCGTGGGGCGGACCGGGATCCGCTGTTCGTGGAGCCGGGCCACGACCTGCTCGGCGGCCGCACGCATCGCCGCCGCCTCGTCCGTGCCCTCGACGACGGCCTCGTCGGGGACGCCGGCGCCGCCGTACCAGTGCCCGATGGACTGGGCGAAGAAGCGCTGACCCCGGATGCCGACGGCGCGGGCCGTCTCGCGGTCGTCCAGGACGATCGTCGGGCACAGCACCGAGAAGTGGTCGTTGACGACCGAGGAGACGAGGCGCTCGGGGCCCCGGGCCGCGATCGCCGCGTCGTAGGCCGTGCGCATCTCGGCGATCGACTCCGGGCCCGCGAAGCCCATCACCAGGGCGCCGACGCCGAGTTCGGCGGCCTGGCGCAGGGTCTCGGTGCGGCTGCAGGCCAGGAAGAGCGGAGGGTGCGGGGTCTGCGCGGGGCGGGGCAGGATCGGGTGCGGGTCGATGTCGAGGAGCGGGCCGTGGTGCTCCAGCTCGTCCTTCTCCCAGGCCTTGCCGATGATCCGCAGGGCCTCCTCGACCTCCTGCGTGGTGCGTTCCTTGTCGACGCCGCACAGACTGGTCTCCTGCTCGGTGCCGCCGCGCCCCGCGCCGAGGTCGAGCCGGCCGCCGGACAGCAGGTCGAGGGTGGCGGCGCGTTCGGCGACGCGGGCCGGGTGGTTGAAGTTGAACGGCATGCAGACGACGCCGTGTCCGATGCGGATGCGGGAGGTGCGGGCGGCGACCCAGGTCAGGAAGATCTCGGGTGCGGACATGTGGGCGTACCACTTGAGGGAGTGGTGCTCGACCGCCCAGACGCGGTCGAAGCCCATCTCCTCGGCGAGGACGGCCTGTTCGACACAGTCGTGGAAGAGCTGATGCTCTCGCTCGACCGTGGGATCGGCGAGCTGGGCCTCGAAGATGACGGAGAACTTCACGTCCCCTCCCGGGGTTCGGATCGGTTTTCCTCGGACGACGGAGCCTGCCGTGCGCCGACAGCCACGCCCGCCATATGACGAGTCGTTATATGACGGTCAGTCATACATGGGAAGGGGCGCGACGGAAATTCGGATGCGGGACGGTCCGCCGCGCGGCTACGGTGACGGCGTCCAGGTGCGCAGGAGCGGGCTACTTCGTTTCGGTAACGGGTTGTCGCGGGTTCGAGTCCCGTCGCCGGCTTCGGGCCGGCGTAGCTCAGCTGGTAGAGCGCCATGTCGCCTGCTCCGACCCTGACCTCTGGACACCGGACGCGAGCCGTCCGCCCACGGGGGATTTTGGGCGGACGGCTTCGCCAGTTCCAGGGTTCCGGTTCCCGAGCGGGGTTCTCGCCCAGCAGCCGACCTCCCCCACGCCCTAGGCTGGCCCCTCGCACCGCAAGAACCTCAGGAGTACCCCGTGACCGACCCCGCGCCCTCGTACCCCTACGCCGACGCGTCCCCCGAGCCCCATCCGTTGCTCGCGCCCGTGCTCGGGCTGATCGGGACCTGGCGGGGGCGGGGGGCCGGGGAGTATCCGACGCTGGAGAGCGGGTTCACGTACGGGCAGGAGGTCACCTTCAGTCATGACGGGCGGCCGTTCCTGCAGGTGACGGCGCGGGCCTGGATCACCGACGGGGAGGGCGGGCCGGTGCGCCCTGCGGCGCGGGAGAGCGGGTGGTGGCGGCTGCAGCCCGACGGCCGCATCGAGGCGCTGATCACCCAGCCGACCGGGATCGCGGAGGTCGCTGTCGGGTACGCGGCCGACGGCGTCGTCGATCTGACCGCGCAGCACGTCGCGCTGACCCCCACCGCGAAGCACGTCGAGGCGACCCGGCGGCGCTACACGCTGACCGACTCCGGCGCGCTGGCGTTCGCCCACGACCTCGCGGCGGTGGGGCAGCCGCTGCAGCACCACCTGTCGGCGCTGCTGCACAGGGCGGACGCCGAGTAGCGGGCCTCTTGCGCCGGCTCCCCCGGTCACCTTCAATGCGGACGCATGCCGACCACGTCGCTGCCGCCGACCGCCTGGGCCGTCCTCGGCCTGCTCTCCTTCCCCGGTGAGCGGACCGGGTACGAGCTGAAGAAGTGGGCGGACGCGTCCCTGCGGTTCTTCTACGGCGCCCCGGCCTTCAGCCAGATCTACGCGGAGCTGCGGCGCCTGGAGGAGCTCGGGCACGTGACGTCGCGGCGCTCGGGTCCGCAGGAACCCCGTACGAAGCGGTCCTACGCGATCACCGAGCAGGGCCGGGCCGCGCTCGCCGCCTGGGCGGACGGCGGGCAGGACGTCGACCCGGTGGGCCTGCGCCATCCGGTGGTCCTGCGCGTGTGGCTCGGGCATCTGGCCACGCCGGAGCGCCTGGAGACCCTCGTACGGGAGCATGTGGCGCGCACCGAGGGCGAGTTGAAGGAGGTGCGGGACGCGCTCGCGCGGGCGGACGGCGTCGAGGCCTGGGCCCACCCGCAGATCGCCCTGCGCTGGAGCGAACGCCGCCTGGAGGCCGAGATCGAGCTGTCCCGCGCGATGCTCGCGGACCTGGCCGCGCTCACCCCGCCCGAGGACCCGCAGCGCGCCGCGCCTTGACGCGTCCGGCTCCCGCGCGCGTGGCGGCGGCTAGGGCCCTTCTTTCGGATCCGGCTGGATCAGGGAGCGGGGCGTGGTGCGTGCAGCTGCAAGGCGGAGGAGGGCGACAACGCGATGGGGGTCCCCCCTGCTCGAGCGAAGCCGAGAGCTTGGGGGAGTTGGCAACCGACGACAACGCCGCAGACGCGCCTGCCACGCCCCACGAGCCCAGCCGGATCCGAAAGAAAGGCTCTAGGCTGCGAAGGCCGTCGCCGGCGTGCGGCGGCGTGTCACCGTCGACGGAAGCGAGACCACCTTGAACTTCCTCACCATCGGCCATCGCGGAGTCATGGGTGTCGAGCCCGAGAACACGCTCCGTTCCTTCGTCGCCGCCGAGCGGGCGGGGCTCGACCTGATCGAACTCGACCTGCACCTGAGCAAGGACGGCGCGCTCGTCGTCATGCACGACGCGGACGTCGACCGCACGACGGACGGCAGCGGCCCGATCGCCGGATACACGCTGGAGGAGTTGCGCACCTTCGACGCCGGCCGCGGCGAACGCATCCCCGTCTTCGAGGAGGTCCTGGACGCGGTGAGCGCGCCGCTGCAGGCCGAGATCAAGGACACGGCGGCGGCCCGCGCCCTCGCGGAGGTGATGCACCGCCGCGGCCTGGTCGACCGCGTCGAGGTGATCTCCTTCCACGACGAGGCCGTCGCGGAGATCGCCCGCCTCGTCCCCGGCGTGCGCACCGCGCTGGTCGCGAGCCGCTACGGCACGGACGTGGTGGAGCGGGCCGCTGCCGTCGGCGCGGGCACGCTCGTCCTCAACATCCGGCGGCTCACGCAGGAGATCGTGGAGCACGCCCGCAAGGCCGACCTGCGGATCATCGGCTGGGTCGTGAACACGCAGGACGACCTGCGCCTGGTCCGCGCGCTCGGTCTCGACGGGGCCACGACGGACTACCCGGAGATCAAGCGCACGGGCCGCTTCACCGCGTAGGCCCGGCGGTTCAGACCAGCGGCTTGACCAGCAGCTCGAACTGCAGGTCGGCGCGCTGCGGTACGCCGAAGCGCTCGTCGCCGTACGGGAAGGGGCTCAGCTCCCCCGTACGGCGGTAGCCGCGACGCTCGTACCAGGCGATGAGTTCCTCGCGCACGGAGATCACCGTCATGTGCATCTCGGTGACGCCCCAGGTCTCGCGCACCGACCGCTCGGCCTCCGCGATGATCACCTTGCCGAGTCCGGCGCCCTGGAGCGCCGGGCTGACGGCGAACATGCCGAAGTAGGCGTGCGGGCCGCGGTGCTCCAGCTGGCAGCAGGCCACCACCTGGCCGTCCCGCTCGACGACGAGCAGCCGGCTGCCCTCCCCCTCGATGACGTCGAGGACGCCCTGCGGGTCGGTCCGCTGCCCTTGGAGGATGTCCGCCTCGGTGGTCCAGCCCACCCGGCTGGAGTCGCCCCGGTAGGCCGATTCGATCAGCGCGACGAGCACCTCGGTGTCGGCCTCCGTGGCGTCACGGAAGACCAGGTCACCGGTGGCGGAAGTGGGGGCGACGGTCATGGGGCGGCTCTCCGATCTCGTACGGGGCTCCGGCGGCGGACGGGCCCGTGGGCGCCGTCGAGCGTAACGCGCGCGCACTACGCTGCGTCGGCATGGTTCATGTACTGAGCAGCCGGGTGCTGTTGCGGCCCGTCGACCCCGAGCGGTCGCGCACCTTCTACGGCGAGGTGCTGGGGCTCGGCGTCTACCGCGAGTTCGGCACCGGGCCCGAGCGGGGCACCGTGTACTTCCTGGGCGGCGGCTTCCTGGAGCTGTCGGGGCGGGCCGCGGAGCTGGTGGCGCAGCCGGTGCGGCTGTGGCTCCAGGTGGCGGACGTGCGGGCGGCGCACGAGGAGCTGGCGGCGCGCGGGGTGAGCGTGCTGCGGGAGCCGGTGAGGGAGCCCTGGGGGCTGGTCGAGATGTGGATCGCGGATCCGGACGGCCACGAGCTCGTGCTCGTCGAGGTCCCGGCGGACCATCCGATCCGCTACCGGCCGGGCATCTGAGGCCCGGCGCGACGGGGGCGCGAATTGGCGCATTTGACATGCGCGCCGGGCGGTGAGGGCACAGGATAGCGCTGAGTCCGGGGAATGATCCGTGCCGATCGGGAGAACCGTGACCGGCGCGGACCCATGTCCCCGTCCGCCCCGCTCAGCCCAGGAGAGAGCCGAGATGACCGCTCCCCGGAACACCAAAGCTCCCCGCAAGTCGACCGTGCCGCGGATCCTGATCGTCGGCGGCGGGTTCGCCGGGATGGAGTGCGCGCACAAGCTGGAGAAGGAGCTCGAGCCCGGCGAGGCGGTGCTCAAGCTCATCAGCCCCACCGACCACCAGCTGTATCTGCCGCTGCTGCCGCACGTCGCGTCCGGTGTCCTCACCCCGCAGTCCGTCGCGGTGCCGCTGCGCCGGATGGTGCGGCGCGCCTCGATCATCCCCGGGGGCGCGGTCGGGGTGGATCCGCAGGCGAAGGCCGTCGTGGTCCGGAAGATCAACGGCGAGACGATCGTGGAGCGCTACGACCATCTCGTGCTGACGCCGGGCAGTGTGACCCGGCAGTTCGACATCCCGGGCATCGACGAGTACGCGGTCGGCGTGAAGACGCTCGCCGAGGCGGCCTGGATCCGCGACCACGTCATCGCCCAGCTCGACCTCGCGGCGGCCAGCTCGGACCCGGCCGAGCGGGAGGCGCGGCTGCAGTTCGTGGTGGTCGGCGGCGGTTACGCGGGCACGGAGACGGCCGCGTATCTTCAGCGGCTGACCACGGCGGCGGTGAAGCGGTACCAGGGTCTCGACCCGCGGCAGATCAAGTGGCATCTGGTCGACGTGGCGCCGAAGCTGATGCCGGAGCTCGGCGAGCGGCTCGGCGACAAGGCCATGGAGATCCTGCAGAAGCGCGGCCTGCACATCTCGCTCGGGGTGTCCGTCGCGAAGGTCACGGCGGACACGGTGACGCTCACCGACGGCCGCGAACTGCCGTGCCACACCCTCATCTGGACGGCCGGTGTCGCGCCGAGCCCGCTGATCGCGACGCTGGGCGCCGAGACGAACCGCGGCCGGCTCGTCGTCACCCCCGAGCTGACGGTCCCGGGCCTCGACGGCGTCTTCGCGCTCGGCGACGCGGCGGCGGTCCCGGACATCGTGAAGGGCGACGACGCGATCTGCCCGCCGACGGCCCAGCACGCGATGCGCCAGGGATGGGCGGCCGCGCGCAACGTCCTCGCGGCCGTCCGGGGCACCCCGCTGACCCCGTACCGCCACAAGGACCTGGGGCTGGTCGTGGACCTCGGTGGCATCCAGGCGGTGTCGAAGCCGATGGGCGTGCAGCTGACCGGCCTGCCCGCGCAGATCGTGGCCCGCGGCTACCACCTCGCGGCCCTGCGCACGGGCCCGGCCCGCTTCCGCACGGCGGCGAACTGGGGCCTGAACGCGGTCGCGGGCGACGACTTCGTCCGCACGGGCTTCCAGCGCAACCGCCCGGCCACCCTGAAGGACTTCGAGATGACGGACGCGTACCTGTCCCCGGAGGAGATCCACGCGGCCGTGACCTCCGGGCTCAAGGACCGCTCGATGTCCCCCCAGAAGCCGGACCTCCCGGCGAGCGAGGCACGGTAGTCCGGCGGGCTCGCCCCCGCTCACGTCACCCGCGCCCAGGCCCGAGGCGTCAGATGCGGGGGGTGAGGCCTCCGCCGAGGCGGCCTTCCAGCTGGGAGAGCAGGGCGCCCAGGAGGCCGGCGAGTTCGGTGTCGCGGCCGTCGGACAGGCCGCTGAGCACGGACGCCTCGTAGGCGAGCTGACGCGGCAGGACGGCGTCCACGACGGCGCGGCCCTCGTCGGTCAGGCTGAGGTGCGCGACCCGGCGGTCGCGGGTGTCGCCGCGCCGGGTCACGAGCCCGCGTTCCTGGAGGGACTTCAGCCGCTTGGTGACGGCGGCGCCGGAGGAGAAGGTCTCGCGCGCCAGGTCGCCCGGCGTCAGTTCGCGGCCGGTCCGGCGCAGCGTGCCGAGCAGGTCGAACTCGGGGCGGGTCAGTCCCGCGTCCCGCAGCGGCGCGTCCTCGGCCTGCTGCAGCAGCGCGGCGCAGCGGTTGATCCGGCCGATGATCTCCATCGGCGCGGTGTCGACATCGGGACGTACGTCCTTCCACTGCCGCACCACCGACGACACGGTGTCAAAGGGAATCCCGTCCGCACCACGCTGCACACTCATCCTCGCCTGCCCACACCTTCCTCCGCGGCCGCACGTCGGACGACCGCAGCGAGCGTACGATGCCCGCTCTGCTCCACGGCGAGCACCCGCTCCTCCGGCAGGGCCCGCTGCCACCATTCTCCGGCCGCCGTGTCGGCCGCGGCGCGCAACTCGACGAGGGTCGCGGCGAGGGTCCGCCGTGCGGTCTCCAGCGCGGCGGACCTGGGCGTGTCGAGGGCCAGCGTGCGCTCGGCGGCGGCGCGCGCCTCCTCGGCGCCGCTCAGGGCCTGCTCGATGCGGTCCCCGGCCCGCCGGTTCGTGACGACCACGGCGGCGACGATGCCGAGGAGGGCGCCGACCAGCGTGTCGACGACCCGCTCGGTGATCAGCTGTCCGGTCCCCTGGAGCCGGGTGAACTCGGTGACGAGCAGCGCCATGGGCGTGACGGAGAGGCTGCCCAGCCAGTAGTTGCGGGTGATGAGCGCCTCGGCGCCGAAGCTGAAGGCGAGGCAGCACAGCACGAGTGCGGCCTGGCTGGCGTGGGCCAGGGGCGCGATCGCGGCGAAGACGAGGACGCCGCCCAGGTTCCCGACGACGCGCTGGACGCCGCGCTTCCAGGTCAGCGTCACGTTGGCCTGGTAGATCGAGGCGGCGGTGACCAGGGCCCAGTACGGGCGGCCGATGCCGAGCGCGAGGGATCCGTAGCCGGCGAGCGCGCAGCCCACGAACGTGCGCAGTCCGACAGGCAGAAGCGGGGAGCCGGGGCCGACGAGTCGCCACACGGAGGGGCGGCCGGTGGCGAGCTCGGCCTCGACGCCGAGCAGTTCGTCGTCGAGGCCCGCGACGCGCGGGGGCCGCGGCACCGCGCCGGCCCCGCGCAGCCCGTGCGCCCACGCGCGCAGTTGCGCCGTGTCGGCGTCACCGGGTGCGGCGAGGGCCACCTCGGCGCGGACGACGAGCCGCTCCAGGGCCCGGCGTGCCTCGCTGCGGGCGCCGGTGGCGAGCAGCGACTGCCAGGCGGCGTGCACGGCAGCGGCGGCGGCCCCTCGCCCGGCGGCGTGCTCGGGTCGCTCGGCGTAGGAGGCGGCGGCGTACAGCGCCCGCGCGGTGGCCCGGCGCTCGGGGCCGTGGGGCCGGACGAGCGCGGGTGCCATGCCGACCAGCCAGGCGACGGCTCCGGCCCCGAGCATCAGGGCGAGGTGCCCCGGCACCTGGCCGATGGCCTGGGGCGCGAACAGCATGGCGGAGCTGATGAACGTGAAGATCAGGTGGGCGGGCGGCCCGATGCGCGTGGCGTCGCACAGCATCTTCTGGAGGGCGGCGAGCAGGGCGCCGACCGCGACGAGCACGAGGGCGTTCGTCGTGTACGAGGCGGTGACGAGCGCGACGGCGAGGCTCGCGAACATCCCGGCGACGACGCCGGCGAGGGCCCGGGCCCGGGCGGCGTACGGGAGGTTGTGGCCGTACAGGGCGCAGAAGGATCCGGCCATGGTGTACATGACCAGGTCGAGCCGGCCGAGGGCGAGCAGCGTCAGGTTCGGTATCGCGGCGGACACGACGACGCTGGTCGCGGGCTTGAACCAGATGTCCACGGGCTTGCCCGGGCGCAGCACCCCTGCCAGCGGGAGAGGCCGGACGGACAGGGCGCGTGGGGTCGTGGGAGTGCTGCTCATACAAAAACCTTAACAGATGTTTCACTAGTAAAACACCCGTGAATGCTTCCCTGCGCCGCCATACGCGCCCGGACACCCGGGCATCCCCCAGGAGACCCGGCACACAGCCGACGGACGAGGGGGACCCGAGGTGCACGGACCGGAGTCGGCCGCATGGCTGCTCGTCGCGCTGTGCGCGGCGACCGGCGCGTACTGCCTGCTGCGCAGACGCGGCGGGGACGAGGAGCAGCGCCGCACGGCGGGCGCCGAGGCGCTCATGGGCTTCGGGATGGCGCTCATGGCGGTGCCGGCGGCGGTGCTGACCCCACCGCGCTGGGCCTGGCTGGCCTACGCGACCGTGTTCGGCGCGGCGGCGCTGCGCGCCCTGTGGGCGGCCCGGCACGCCGGCCACCACGTCCACCACCTGGTCGGTACGTCCGCCATGGCCTACATGTCCCTCGCGATGGCGGCCCGCCCGGCGGCCCACGCCCACCACTCCGGCCCCACGGGCTCCCCCGCCCTCACCGCCGCGCTCGTCGTCTACTTCACCGGGTACGTGCTGTGGTCGGGCCTGCGCCTGGTCCCGGCCGCGACGGCCGCCGGAGCGCCCGGGACGGAGACGCTCGCCTGGGGCCGGCGCCCCGAACTGGCGCGGGCCTGCCGCCTGTCCATGGCGATCGGCATGCTCGCGATGCTGTTCACCATGTGACGCGAGGCGGCGAACGAAACCGTGTCCTACGTCACTTGGCGCGCCGGACCGTACCCCCGGGTAGCCCGCGCCTCATAGTCTGACGGGCATGTCGGTCCCCGTAGCGCTGTTGCTGCTCGGCGCCTTTGTCGCTGTCGTCGCCCCGCGTCTGCTCGCCCGCGCCGACTGGACGGAGCGGGAGCCGATCGTCGCGCTGTGGGCGTGGCAGTGCGTCGTGGCGGCCGTCCTCCTGTGCTGCGCGCTGTCGATGACGCTGAGCGCGGCCTCCGCCTGGCAGGCCGTGCGAGGCCGGCTCTTCGCCCCCGCCCCGCACGGCGTCGTGGAGGCCTACGCGCTGCGCGCCCCCGGCCCCTGGGCCGCCACCGTGGCCGTGACCCTCGCGCTCGGCGGGGTGTGGACGGCGGCGATGCTGGTGCGCGAGGTGTACCGGGCGCGGGACCGCCGCCGGCGACGCCGGGCCGAACTGCTCGTCCGCGCGCCCCTGTTGCCGGGCGAGGAGCCCGGAGCGGAGCGGCTCGTCCTCCTGGAGGCCGAGCGCCCGGACGCGTGGTGGCTGCCGGGCCCGACGCCCCAACTGGTCATCACCACGGCCGCGCTGCGCCGCCTGAAGGGGCATCAGCTGGACGCGGTGCTGGCGCACGAGACGGGTCACGCCCGCTGGCGGCACGACTGGCTGCTGCACTGCTCGGGCGCGCTGGCCTCGGGCTTCCCCCAGGTCAGGGTGTTCGCCTCGTTCCGCGACCAGATGCACCGTCTGGTCGAACTGGCCGCGGACGACGTCGCCTCCCGCCGCTTCGGCCGGCTGACGATCGCGCTCGCGCTGGTCGAACTGAACGAGGACCGCGGGGTGTTCGGCCCCTGCCCGACGCCGCAGGCGCACGTCCCGCAGCGCGTGCACCGGCTGCTGGCCCCGCAGTCCCGGCTCAGCCCGGTCCACCGCCTCCGCCTGACGGCCGCCGCCGCCCTGATCCCGCTGGTCCCGCTCCTGGTGGCGTTCGTCCCGGGTCTGCGCGCGCTCGGCTAGGAGGCGGGCCGCGCCGCCCCGCATCTTTACGGTCCGCGCACGGTCCCATGGGCGAGGATCTTCCCCATGCACCCGGCACGGCTCGATCACCCGCACAGGCCCCTCGTTCCCCGTCCGGCGCTGTGGACCCTGGCGGCGCTGACGCTCGCCAACGCCGTCCTACTCGTCCTCGTGGCGGTGCGCTGGACGCCGCTGACAGACATGGACACGGACGTCGCCCGCTCCCTCCACCGTGCGGCGGTCGCCGATCCGGGGCTCACGCACGCCAACCGGATCCTGACGGACTGGGTATGGGACCCGTGGACGATGCGCCTGCTGTGCGCGCTGGTCGTCGTGTACCTGTTCGTGCGGCTGCGCGAGGCGGTGCTCGCCGTCTGGGTCGCCGTGACCTGCGCGGCCGGCACGCTCCTCCAGCAGGTCCTCAAGGCGACCCTGGACCGGCCGCGCCCGGTGTGGCCGGACCCGGTGGACTCCGCGCACTACGCCGCCTATCCGTCCGGGCACGCGATGACCGCGGTCGTCGTCCTCGGCCTGGTCCTGTGGCTGCTCCGGCGCCACGGCGCGCCCGCCGCCCTGTACCGGGCCGCGCTCGCCGTCACCGTCGTCTCGGTGCTCGGGGTGGGCCTGACCCGGCTCTGGCTCGGGGTGCACTGGCCGTCGGACGTGCTGGGCGGCTGGCTGCTCGGCGCACTCACGGTGGCCTTGTCGACCACCGCGTACGACACCTGGAGCGCGCGCCGGGGCCGCCCTTGACCGCGCGTCCACCGGCCCGCAGGATCGCCCGCATGACGATCAAAGCCGTGCTCTTCGACTTCTCCGGCACCCTCTTCCGGATCGAACCGACCGCGTCATGGCTGCGGTCCGCGCTCGACGCGCTCGAACTGGAGCTGCCCGCGGCCGAGTTCGAGCAGGCGGTGGCCGCCCTGGCCGAGGCCGGCGCGCAGCCCGGCGGCGTCACGCACCACGTCCGCGTCCCCGAGCACCTGGCCGAGCTGGTCGCCGCCCGCGACGTGGACGCCACGCGGCACCGCGCCGCGTTCACCGGCCTGGCCCGCGAGGTGCCGCTGCCCGACGACCGGCTCTACGACCTCCTGTACGACCGCCACATGACCCCCGCCGCCTGGGCGCCCTACCCGGACGCGCTGCCGGTCCTCGCGGAGCTGCGGGAGCGCGGGGTGCCGGTCGCCGTGGTCAGCAACATCGGCTGGGACCCGCGCCCGGTCTTCGCCGCGCACGGCCTCGACCAGTACGTCGACGCGTACGTCCTCTCGTACCGGCACGGTGTGACGAAGCCGGACCCGCGGCTGTTCACGGCGGCGCTGGAGGCGCTCGGGGTCGCGGCGGGCGACGCGCTGATGGTCGGGGACGACCGGAAGGCCGACGGCGGCGCGGCGGCGCTGGGCTGCGCGACGTACTTCGTGGACCACCTGCCGGCCGACGAGCGCCCGGACGGCCTGCTCCCGATCCTCGATCTCGTCTGACCGGGCCGGCCGGGGCGGGTCAGTGACCGTCGCCGCAGACCCCGGAGTGGTCGCAGTACGGCTGGTTCGCGCTGCGACCGCAGCCGCACAGGGTGGCCCGGACCTCGGCGGTCTCCGACCCGTCGGCGGCGCGGATGCGCAGGTCGCCGCGGATGACGAGCCGGCCGTCCGCGGCGCGCTCCACGGTCGTGGCGGCGGGCGGCACCTCCACGGTCCCGTCGACCAGTTCGTAGCGCAGCGCGCCCGAGGGACAGCGGCGCACGACGGCCGCGACCTCGTCGGCGGGTGCCGCGTCCGGCTGGATCCACGGGCGGGCGGCCGTGTCGAAGACCTGCGGGAGCCCGCGCACGCACTCGGCGGCGTGCAGACAGCGCTGCCCGTCGAAGCTGACCGTGATCAGGTGGCCGCGGTAGGGCTTGCGGGTCACGACTCGTAGCCCTCGACCTCCGCCGAGGGCCGCACGCTCGCTTCGTCGGGGTTCTCGCCGAACTCGGCCTTGGCCCGCCGCTGGCGCAGCAGGTCCCAGCACTGGTCGAGCGCCCGCTCCACGTCGGCCAGGCGCTCGCGCTCGGTGGCGGCGTCGATGGTGCCGTCGGCCAGGGCGGCGCGCAGCCGCTTCTCGTCGTCGACCATGGCGCTGATCCGGCCGAGGATCTCCTGCTGATCCATGTCGCACGCCTCCTCGGGTGCTCGGGAACCCGCCCCTCGCCACTGTAGGAAGCTTCCGGCGACCCCGCGCGCCGGAGAGGTCACGGATCCCGGAGACATGACACCGGCCTCCGGGCGGCGCCGACGCCGTCCGGAGGCCGGTGCGTGGCACGACCGCGCCGAGGCGATCCCCCGCGTCGCCCCGGCACAGCCGCCCCGCCCGGGTACACCGCACCCCTGAGGGCCGGTGACCGGGCCGCGCTGAGTATAGTTGGCTGCGAGCCAGTCAACGCAGGAGTCAAGGATGTCCCCCCGCAGCGCATCGGTCAATGAGGAGTTGCGCCGGCGTTCCCGCGAGCGGCTCCTGCAGGCCGCTCTGGAGCTGGTCGGGGAGCGCGGTTACGACGCGACGACGCTCGGCGACATCGCGGACCGCGCCGGTTCGGCCCGCGGCCTGGTCTCGTACTACTTCCCGAGCAAGCGGCAGCTGCTCCAGTCCGCGGTGCACCGGCTGATGAACCGGACGCTGGAGGAGGCGCTGGAGCGGGAGCCGCGCACCGAGGACGGTGACGAGCGGCTGGCCCGCGCGATCGACGCGATCCTCGGCCTCGCCCATGACGAGCCGGTGCTGATGCGCACGCACATGGCGGGCATCCTGCAGTCCGAGGGTTTCGTGCGGTGCGTCGAGCAGCAGCGGCTGTCCGAGCTGCTCCAGGACACGGTGCGGCGGCACGGGTCGGCGGACGTGGAGCTGGACTATCCGATGCTGCGCGCCCAGCTGATGGGTGCCGTGTTCGCGATCCTGCTGCCGGGGGCGCCGATGCCGGTGCGCCGGATGCGGGCCGAGCTGTTCCGGCGGTACGGGCTCGCGTGGGAGCGGGGCTTCCCGCCGGCGGACGACGTCACGGATGACGCGGTGTCCGGGGAAAGCCCCGCCCACGGCCGTACGGCCGATTTCTCACGCTACTTCGAGCCGTTGCGGCCCACCGGGCGGCCGGCGGGACCGGAGCGTCAGGCGAAGTAGTCCGGCTGCGTCTGGACGTTGAGCTCGTCCATGCGGACCCGCTGCGCGGGGTCGGTGCGCCGGTCGCTGAGCTTCAGGACGTCGAAGCCCTTCGCGATGTCGTTCGAGTAGATGTAGCCGTTGTAGTAGTACGCGGACCAGGAACCGCCGGTCCTGATCGCGTCGGTGGACAGCGGGCCGCGCTCGAAGTAGCCGATCTCCTTCGGCTGCGCGGAGTCGGTGAAGTCCCAGACGGAGACGCCGCCCTGGTACCACGCCTGGACCATGATGTCCTTGCCCTTGACCGGGATCAGCGAGCCGTTGTGCGCGACGCAGTTCTCGGTGTCGGCCTGGTGGCGCGGGATCTTGAAGTAGCTCTTGAAGACGAGCTTGCGCTGGTCGCCCTTGCCGACGATGTCGTAGATGCCGTCGGCGCCGCGGTCCGGGCCGACCGCCGCGTTGCAGGTGGCCGCTCCGCCGCCGCCGAGCTCGTCGGTGAAGACGACCTTGTTCGCCTTCTGGTTGAAGGTCGCCGAGTGCCAGAACGCGAAGTTCACGTTGTCCTGGACCTGGTCGATGACCTTCGGGTGCTCCGGATCCTTGATGGAGAACAGGATGCCGTCACCCATGCAGGCGCCCGCCGCGAGGTCCTTGGAGGGCAGGACCGTGATGTCGTGGCAGCCGGTGGTCTTGGAGACGCCCGGGTTGGTGGGACCGCCCGGGTTGCCGCCGCCGTCGGGGCCCTCGCCGGGGAACAGGACGGGGAAGCCGACGACCGCCGCCTTCTCCGGGGCGTCGCGCGGCACCTTGATCACGGAGATGCCGTCGTGCGGCGGCTGGCAGTCGGGGAAGGTGGCGCTCGGCGAGTACGAGGACACGTACACGTAGACGTTCTTCTTCTCCGGCACCAGCGTGTGGGTGTGCGAGCCGCACGCGGTCTCGACGGCGGCGACGTACTTCGGGTTGCGCTTGTCGCTGATGTCGAAGACCTTCATGCCCTCCCAGGACGACTTCTCGGTCGCGGGCTGGGTGGTGGAGGCGCAGGAGTTGTCGCTGCGGGAGCTGTCCGTGGACAGGAACAGCAGGTTCCCGGAGACGGTGATGTCGTTCTGCGAACCGGGACACAGGACCTGCGCGACGGTCTTCGGCGCCTTCGGGTCGCTGATGTCGAAGATGCGGAAGCCGTCGTAGTTGCCGGCGAACGCGTACTTGCCCTGGAAGGCGAGGTCCGAGTTCGTGCCGGGCAGCGCGTCCTTGGGGATGTTGGTGAGGTGTTCGATGTTGGCGGAGTGGACGACCTCGTCCTGGCCGGGTATGTCGCCGGCGGCTATCGCGGCCTCGGCCTGCTTCTCGACGGTGCGCGACACGGACTTGGGCGCCTTGTTCCCGTCGCCCGGGTCGGGGGTGGCCGACGCGGGTCCTGCGGCGAGCAGCGCGGCGAGCAGCCCGGCCGCCGCCGAGGCAACTCCCAGGCGTCTGCGACGCGTTCGGGCGGAGTCCTGCAACAGGGTCACTGTGGTCTCCCTGGTTGACGGTGACGTCATCGATCCGTGAACAGTTCACGGATCCCCCGAGTATCGTCTTCCTCATGCACAGATCAACAGATGGCAACAAGCTCGTCATGAAACTGGCTGTTCCCACGTTGGTCGCGGCACTGGCGCTCGCCCTGGCCGGATGCGACGCGGGCGACCCCGGAGGGTCGGACAAGGCCAACTCCCCCGCCTCCACCGGGCCTTCGGTCATCGCGCCGGGCAAGCCGGGCGAGGCGGCGGAGACCCTGTCCGCGAAGGACGCGGAGGCCCGCGGCCCCGACGACACCCCCAACTCGGCCGACGTCTCGTACGCGCAGATGATGATCCAGCATCACGCGCAGGCCCTGGAGATGACCGAACTGGCGTCGAAACAGGCCGAGTCCACGAAGGTCAAGCGTCTCGCGGAGCGCATCACCGCGGCGCAGGGCCCGGAGATCGAGACGATGCGCGGCTGGCTGAAACAGCACGGCCGCGAGGAGGCGCCGTCCGGTCACCACGCGCACGACGCGATGCCCGGCATGGCGACGGGGGCCCAGCTGAAGCAGCTCCGCGCGGCCCGCGGCAAGGCCTTCGACTCCCTCTTCCTGAAACTGATGATCACCCACCACCAGGGAGCGGTGACCATGGCCACGGAGGTGAAGGGCGACGGCAACAACGTCCAGATCGAGGAGATGGCGGACGACGTGATCGCCCAGCAGACCTCCGAGATCGAGCGGATGCGGAGGATGTGACCTAGGGCGGGGCCGACGGGCGCGCCGCGAGCGGGGCCGGCGGGTGAGCCGGGCGCACCGCGGCCGCGGCCGTGGCGGGGACCTGCCTCACGGGCCCCGGCCTGGCACTCCGGCCTGCCACGGACCCGCGGCACCTGCGCCGGGCGTCGCCGCAGGCACCGGCCTGCCGCCCAAGGGCGGCCGGACGCCGCCTCTGGCGGCGGACCGCTCACCGCAGGTGCCGCGGGGCTCTATGCGTATCGGCGCCCCGTGCGGCACGCGCCCGCCGGAGCGCGCAAGGGTGTCGGCGTACTCCCCCGGCGCGGCTCGCGGTGCCATGCTGAGAGGGAGCAGCGCACCAGCGGAAGGAGCCGCACGTGCCGCACTTCGCCGTTGTCGGATCGGGGCCCAGCGGGGTCTACACCGCCCAGAGCCTGGTGCGGCAGGACATCGTGCCCGGGGTCCGGGTGGACGTACTGGACCGGCTGCCGTGCCCGTACGGTCTCGTGCGCTACGGGGTCGCGCCCGACCACGAGAAGATCAAGTCGCTGCAGAACAACCTGCGTTCGGTGCTCGAGGACGAGCACGTGCGGTTCCTCGGCGGCGTCGAGGTGGGCCCCGCGCTGCCGCCGGAGCGGCTCCTCGAGCTGTATCACGGGGTCGTGTACTGCGTGGGCGCGGCGTCCGCGCGCCGGCTCGGGGTGCCGGGCGAGGATCTGCCCGGCAGCTGGTCGGCGACGGACTTCGTGGCCTGGTACAGCGCGCACCCGGACGCCTGGGATTCCGGTTTCGTACGGGACGTGCGCGCGGCCGTGACGATCGGCGTCGGGAACGTGGCGGTCGACGTGACCCGGATGCTCGCGCGCGGCCTGGCGGAGCTGTCGCCCACCGACATGCCGCAGGAACCGCTGGGCGCGCTGGCCGCGAGCGAGGTGCGGGACGTGTTCATGGTGGGGCGGCGGGGCCCGTCCCAGGCCCGCTTCACCACGAAGGAACTGCGCGAGCTGGGGACGCTGCCGGACACGGAAGTGGTCGTGGACGAGCGGGAGTTGGCGCTGGACCCCGCGTACGCGGACCCGTCCGCGCAGCCCGCCGCCGTCCGGCGCAACATCGAGGCGCTGCGCGAGTGGGCGGCCCGGGCGAGCACGGGGGCGGGCCGGCGGATCCACCTTCGGTTCTTCCTGCGCCCCGAGGAGATCACCGGGCGGGACGGCCGGGTCGCGGGCGTCCGGTTCGAGCGGACCCGGCCGGAGGCGGACGGCATGGTCCGGGGCACGGGGACGTACGAGGAGATCCCGGCGCAGCTCGTGCTGCGCTCGGTGGGCTATCGCGGGATGCCGCCGGACGGGCTGCCGTTCGACCCCGTGCGGGGCACGGTGCCGCACGCCGGGGGCCGGGTCCTGCGCGGGGGCCGGCCGGCGCCGGGCGAGTACGTGGCGGGATGGATCAAGCGCGGGCCCACCGGGGTCATCGGCACGAACCGGCCGTGCGCGAAGGAAACGGTGACGTCCCTGCTCGCGGACGCTCCGGCCCTGGTCGGGCGCCCCCTGCCCGGCGACCCGCTGGACGGGCTGCTCGCCGCCGGACTGCATCCGGTCGACTGGGCGGGCTGGCAGGCGATCGAGCGGGCCGAGACGGACCTCGGGCGCACGCTGGGCCGCGGCACCGTCAAGATCCCCGACTGGACGGGGCTGCTGAACGCGGCCCACGGAACGTGACGCGGAACGCGGGCGGCGCCCGCTCCCCGGCCCGGCCCGCCTGACGCCCACCTCCCGGTCCGGCCCGCCTGACGGCTACTCCCCGAGCCGGTCCGCCTGACGGCCCGCCGCGTCGAGAACGCTGTCGAGGAGGCCGGGGAACAGGACGTCGAGGTCGCCCCGGCGCAGCCCGTTGAGCTTCGCCGTCCCCCGGTAGACCTGCTCGATGACGCCGGCCTCGCGCAGCACCCGGAAGTGGTGCGTGGACGTGGACTTGGTGACGGGCAGCGCGAAGGCCGAGCAGGACAGCGCGGTCTCGGCCGCCGCCATCTCCCGCACGATCGCGAGCCGCATCGGGTCCGACAGCGCGTGCAGGACGCCCTCCAGCCGGATCTCCTCGCGCGCGGGGTGCGCGAGGGCACGGCCGCCTGCGGCCTGCGGTGCTGCGGTGCTCATTGGACGACTCCCCTGTCTGTGCGGCTCGTTCGCCCCGCACCCGCGGTCGTCCCCGACGCGCGTACGGACCGACGCTCCGGCCTCATTGTACGAGACTTCTCGTAGTTTGACAGTTCCCGTACTACGATGGTTATCGTACGAGCCTGGGTGCGAGCCGAGCCTGAGGGCCCGTACCGACGAGCCTTCGCGACCAGCCCGTACCGAATGGAGTCCCCGTGAGCGCGCTGTTCGAGCCCTACACCCTGCGGTCCGTCACTGTCCCGAACCGGGTCTGGATGCCGCCGATGTGCCAGTACAGCGCCGCCCCCGAGGGCCCGCTGACCGGCGCCCCCACGGACTGGCACTTCCAGCACTACGGCGCCCGCGCGGCGGGTGGCACGGGCCTGATCATCGTCGAGGCGACCGCAGTCAGCCCCGAGGGCCGGATCTCCCCGTACGACCTCGGGATCTGGAACGACGAGCAGGTCGCGGCCTTCCGCCGGATCACGGCGTTCCTGAAGTCGCAGGGCACGGTGGCGGGCATCCAGATCGGGCACGCCGGACGCAAGGCGTCCACCGAGCGCCCGTGGGTGGGCGGCGCGCCGGTCGGCCCCGAGGGTCACGGCTGGCAGCCCGTCGCGCCGAGCGCCGTCGCCTTCGACGCGAAGCACCCGGTGCCGACCGAGCTCACGGTCGAGGAGATCCGGGAGACCGTCCGGCAGTTCGCGGACGGCGCGCGGCGCGCGCTGGACGCCGGGTTCGAGGTCGTCGAGCTGCACGGGGCGCACGGCTATCTGATCGGCCAGTTCCTGTCCCCGCACTCGAACCACCGCACGGACGAGTACGGCGGCTCCTACGAGAACCGCACCCGCTTCGCCCTGGAGGTCGTGGACGCGGTGCGCGCCGTGTGGCCCGATGAGCTGCCGCTGTTCTTCCGGATCTCCGCCACCGACTGGCTGGAGGACGGCAAGGGCTGGACCGCCGACGACACCGTGCGCTTCACCGCGGAGCTCCAGGCCCACGGGGTGGACCTGATCGACGTCTCCACCGGGGGGAACGCGGCGGGCGTCCGCATCGAGGCCGGCCCCGGCTACCAGGTGCCGTTCGCGGCGCGCGTGCGCAACGAGGCCAAGGTGCCGGCCGCCGCGGTCGGCATGATCACCGACGCCGAGCAGGCCGAGAAGATCATCGCCAACGGCGAGGCGGACGCGGTCCTGATCGGCCGCGAGCTGCTGCGCGACCCGTCGTTCGCCCGCCACGCGGCGCGCGAGCTGGGCGCGGACGCGCACGTCCCGAACCAGTACCTCCGCTCCGTCTGAGCTCCACGCCCCGAGCCCCGTCTCCTCACGCCCCCCGCGCAGACCGCGCCGGGGGCGTGACGCATTCCTCAGCGCCTTAATTTGCCTTTCAGATGCAAGTATTCGTAGCGTGCGGTCATGCGGCTGACACGCTTCACGGATCTGGCACTGCGCGTACTGATGCGCCTCGCGGTCGAGCAGGAAGGCCTGCCCACCACGCGCGAGGTCGCGGCCACGATGGACGTGCCGTACACCCACACCGCGAAGGTCGTCGCGAAGCTGCAGCACATGGGGCTCGTCGAGGCCCGACGCGGCCGGGGCGGCGGACTCGCCCTCACCCCGGCGGGACGCACGGCCTCCGTCGGCGCCCTCGTCCGGGACCTGGAGGGGCCCGGTGACGTCGTGGACTGCGAGGGAAGCACACCGTGCCCGCTGCGCGCCGCGTGCCGCCTGCGAGGTGCGCTGCGCGAGGCGCAGGAGGCGTTCTTCGCCTCGCTCGACCCGCTGACCCTCGCCGAGCTCGTCGAGGCGCCGACCGGCCCGCTGCTCCTGTCCCTGTCGCCCACGCGCGGCGCGGACTGACCCTCCCCCCACTCACCCCGCAACCGAAAGACCGCTGGTCACCGGCACCACGTTCCGTGTGACCTTAAATACGAATCTGAAATACCAATTAAGGAGATCCGCAGATGCTCACCGAATCCTCGGCCGCCGTAGTCCGCGCCACCCTTCCCGCCGTCGGCGCGGCCATCGAGGAGATCACCGGGCTCTTCTACGAGAAGCTGTTCGCCGCCCACCCCGAGCTGCTGCGCGACCTGTTCAACCGCGGCAACCAGGCGGCCGGCAGCCAGCGTCAGGCCCTCGCCGGATCGATCGCGGCCTTCGCGACCCGTCTGGTGGACCACCCCGACGAGCGGCCCGACGTCATGCTCGACCGCATCGCCCACAAGCACGCCTCGCTCGGCGTCCTCCCCGAGCAGTACCCGGTCGTGCACGAGCACCTGTTCGCGGCGATCGCCGAGGTGCTCGGCGACGCCGTCACGCCCGAGGTCGCCCGGGCCTGGGACGAGGTCTACTGGCTGATGGCCAACGCGCTGATCGCGATCGAGAAGCGGCTCTACGACGGGCAGGGCGTCGTGGCCGGCGACGTGTGGCGTGAGTGGGAGGTGGTGTCCCGCACCGACGACACCGCGGACGTCGCCTCCTTCCTGCTGCGCCCGGCCGACGGCGGCCCCGCGCCCGCGTTCCGGGCCGGCCAGTACGTGTCCGTCCAGGTCGAACTGGCCGACGGCGCACGGCAGATACGCCAGTACAGCCTCACCGGCGCCCCCTCCGGAACGACCCGGTCCATCGCGGTCAAGCGCGTTCTCGGCGCCGGGGGCACCCCGGACGGTGAGGTCTCGCGGCACCTGCACGCGCACGTGCGCGCCGGTGACCGGCTGCGTGTCTCCGCCCCCTACGGCGACCTGCTCCTGGAGGCCGACGGTGCTCCCCTGCTGCTCGCCTCCGCCGGGATCGGCTGTACCCCGATGCTGGCGATGCTCGACGAGCTGGCGGGCTCGGGCCACGAGGGCCCGGTGACGGTCCTGCACGCCGACCGCTCCCCCGAGACCCACGCCCTGCGCGCCGATCACGAGTCGCTCACCGCGAAGCTCGCCGGTGGCACCGCCCACTTCTGGTACGAGCAGGCCGGCGCCGGCCACCGCACGGGCCTGATGGACCTCACGGACGTGACCGTCGCGCCCGGCACGCGCGCGTACCTGTGCGGCCCGCTCCCCTTCATGCGCGCCGCGCGCGAGCAGCTGCTCGGCAAGGGCGTCGCGGCAGCCGACATCCACTACGAGGTGTTCGGCCCCGACCTGTGGCTCGCCGCCGCCTGACACCCGTGTGACCTGCGCGGACCCCCGCACCGACGGTGATTGTCAGTGCGGGGGTGCAGACTGGCCGATACCTGGAGACAACGACGTTTCGGAGGTGTTCGGCATGACCGATGTGCTGCTGGCCGTGGGCACGCGCAAGGGGCTGTTCCTGGGGCGCCGAGGCGCGGACGGCGCCTGGACGTTCGACGAGAGCCCGTACTTCAACGCCCAGGCGGTGTACGCGGTCGCCATCGACACCCGGGGGCCGACACCACGGCTGCTCGCGGGCGGCGACAGCGCGCACTGGGGCCCGTCCGTGTTCCACTCCGACGACCTGGGCCGTACGTGGACCGAGCCGGCCGCACCCGCGGTCAAGTTCCCCAAGGACACGGGCGCTTCGCTGGAGCGGGTCTGGCAGCTGCACCCCTCGGCCGCCGAGCCCGGCGTCGTCTACGCGGGCACCGAGCCCGCCGCGCTGTACCGCTCCGAGGACCGGGGCGAGTCCTTCGAGCTGTGCCGCCCGCTGTGGGAGCACCCGACCCGCTCGAAGTGGGTGCCCGGAGGCGGCGGCGAGGGCCTGCACACGATCCTCAGCGACGCCCGTGATCCTGACTCCCTGACCGTGGCGGTGTCCACGGCCGGCGTCTTCCGCACCTCCGACGGCGGGGCCAGCTGGACTCCGTCGAACTCGGGAGTGAGCGCGGTGTTCCTGCCGGACCCCGACCCGGAGTTCGGCCAGTGCGTGCACAAGGTGACCCGGGACGCGGCGGACCCCGACCGGCTGTACCTGCAGAACCACTGGGGCGTGTACCGCAGCGACGACGGCGGCGCGAAGTGGACGGACATCGGGGCGGGCCTGCCGTCGACGTTCGGCTTCGCGGCGGCGGCGCATCCGCACCGCGGCGACACGGCGTACGTCTTCCCGATCACCGCGGACTCGGACCGCGTCCCCGCCGACCGCCGCTGCCGTGTCTTCCGCACCCAGGACGCGGGCCGCACCTGGGAGCCCCTGGACCGCGGCCTCCCCCAGGGCGACCACTACGGCACGGTGCTCCGCGACGCCCTGTGCACGGACGACGCGGACCCGGCGGGGGTCTACTTCGGGAACCGGAACGGGGAGGTGTACGCGTCCGCCGACGGCGGCGACACCTGGCGGCAGCTGGCGGAGCATCTGCCGGACGTGCTGTGCGTGCGCGCGGCCGTGGTGAGCTGACCGGGACCTCGCGCCGTCGTCGCCGTTCGGCTCCGATGGGGGTTGGTCGCGCCCGCGGTGGAGCCACTGGTGTCACAGCCCCGCGCCCCTGACGAGGCTGCGCCTCAGCAGGGAAATGCAGACCCTTCGGGGGCGCGGGCTGCGTCGTTGTGCGGCTCCGCCGTGTGGACGCGAGCAGCCACGGCGAAACGCGCGCCCGGCGACGCGACCGCCTAGTGGCAGCTGTCCAGGACCTGCGGGGTCCAGTCCCGGGCCAGGACGTCGACCAGGCCCAGGTCCGTGATCTTCATCGTGGGCGAGACCGCGAGGGTCAGCGTCGACACGCTCATGAACGGGTTGCGGTGACGCCAGCCCCACGCACCGAGTTCGTCGCGGACCCGGCTGGACGCGTCGGCCACGTGCTGGGCGGAGGCGGCGGACATGACGCCGCCGACGCCGAGGGACAGCCGCGCGGTGACGGCGCCGTCGCGGGCCACCGCGACACCGCCCTCGTCGGCGAGCACGGCCTGCGCCGCCGCCCGCATTGAGGTCACGGTGGTGCCGAGCGTGACGAGGTTGTGGCTGTCGTGCGCGTACGTGGTGGTCACGGCGCCGTCGCCGAGGTCCATGCCGGTCACGGGCACACAGGCGGTGTGGTCGCGGCCGTGCCGGTTGCGGACCCAGCAGAGTGCGGTGCGGCCCTCCCACTGGACGAGGCCGTCGACGACGTCGAGCTCGACCTCGGTCGGCTCGGTGTACGTGTCGACCGGGTTGACGCGCAGGGCGCGGAAGCGGTGCCGGCCGTCGGCCAGGTCGACGCGCCAGCGGTACTCGTCGTCCGGGAGGCCGGGGACATGGACGGACCGTGCGAAGGGGTGGTCGGCCGGGGCCGGCTCGTCGTAGGCGGCGCGACCGCCGGAGGCGACCACGCGCCCGCCCGCGAGCACGGTGTCGACGGCGAAGTCCTCCAGCGCCCCGTCGAGCAGGACGAGGTCGGCCCGCTTGCCCGGGGCCACGACACCCCGGTCCGGCAGGCGGAGCCGCTGCGCGGGCGTCCAAGTCAGCGCGCGCAGCGCGTCGAGCGCGGGCAGCCCGGCGGCGACGGCGACGCGCCCGATGTGGTCGAGGTGGCCGTGGGACAGGATGTGGTCGGCCGCGAGGTCGTCCGTGACCAGGCACAGCGGCGGCAGCTGCGGCAGCGCGAGCAGCGCCCGCACCACCTCGGGCTCCAGGCACTTCTCCTGGAGCATGACCGTCATGCCGAGCCGGGCCTTCTCGACGACGACCTCGGGCGTGTTCTTGGTGTGGTCGGAGTCGATTCCGGTGGCCATGTACCGGCTGAGCTCCTCGCCGGACAGGCCCGGGCAGTGGCCGTCGAGGATCGCTCCGTGCTCTCGGGCGGCCTCGATGACGGAGTGCATGCGCGGGTCGCCGGAGACGACGGCGCGGTAGTCCATGACCTCGGCCAGGGCCCGTACGCCGTCCCACTTGAGCAGGTCGTCGACATCGGAGGCGTCGAGGTGCGCGCCCGAGTGCTCGAACCCTGCGAGGGCCGGCACGCAGGACGGCACGCCCCACACCTGCGTCTGCGGCGTGGCCTGCCCCGCGTCGATCATCCAGCGCATGGCCGCGCGCCCGGCGACGTTGACGATCTCGTGCGGGTCGGCGAGGACCGTGGTGGTGCCCCTCGGCAGCGTCAGCCACGCGAAGGGCGCCGGGGTGAGGAAGGAGCTCTCGATGTGCATGTGCGCGTCGATGAACCCGGGGACGATCAGCCGGCCCGTCGCGTCGATAGTCCGTGCCGCGTCGCCGCCGGTCCCGGGCGGCACGACTCCGCTGATGTCCGAGCCGGTGACGAGGACGTCGGCGGCGAAGGTCTCACCGGTGAAGACGGAGACGACGCGTCCCCCGGAGATGCGGATGTCGTGCACGTGGGCTTCCGATCGATGGTCGTGAGCGTGGGAGTCGGCGTTGCGTGGGCTGGGTGGTGCGGGCCGGCGGGCGGCCGCTCGGTCAGTGCACCGAGTTGTAGAAGAAGTAGACGAGGAACGGCAGCATGACCCACAGGCCCGGGTGCAGTTCCCTGAAACGCCCGGCCAGGGACTTGATCAGCACGTAGAGGGTGAGACCGGCGGCGATGCCGGTGCCGAAGTTGCCCCAGAAGAGGGTGCAGGCCACGACGACGGCTGCCGGGACGGCGTCGGTCGGGTCGGTCATGTCGATCTTGCGCAGCCCGGCCAGCATGGACAGGCCGATGAAGATCAGGACGGGCGCGGTCGCGGCCGCCGGGATCATCGTGGCGACCGGCGTGAAGAGCAGCAGCAGGGCGAAGAGGCTCCCGGTGACGACCGAGGTGAGGCCGGTGCGGCCGCCGCTGTCGGAGCCCGCGGCGGACTCCAGGTACGTGGTCACGCTGGGACCGCCGACGGCCGCGCCGCCGATGATGCTGACGGAGTCGACGAGGAACGGCTTCTTGATGTCCGGGACGTTGCCCTGGTCGTCGGTGAGACCGATGCGCTCGGCGACGGCCATCACGACGCCGGTGGCGGAGAAGAACTCGGCGGCGAACAGCGCGAAGAGGTAGGGCAGGTACTCGGGCTTGAGCGCGCCCAGCACGTCGACGTGGAAGGCCGTCGCGCCGAGGCCGCCGGGCAGCTCGAACCAGGAGTCGGGCAGTTCGGCGACACCGAGCGGGATCGCGACGATCGTCAGCGCCACCATGGTGATGAGCAGCGTGCCGGGCACCTTGCGGGAGGCCAGGGCCGTCACCAGGCACAGGCCCGCGACGGTCAGCAGGCCCGGGGCGGCGGTGAGCTCGCCGAGCTTCATGCCCTTCGGGCCGAACTCGATCAGGCCGGCCGAGCGGAAGCCGAGCAGGGCGATGTAGAGGCCGATCGCGGGGCCGATCGCGAGGCGCACGCAGTCGGGGATGATCCGCGAGACCAGCTGGCGCACGCCGAGCAGCGTCAGGAGCAGGAAGGCGACGCCGGACCAGAGCACCATGCCCATGGCCACGTCGTAGGGCACGTGGTCGTGCTGGATCAGGGTGACGGCCACCAGTGCCACGCCGCCGAGGCCGGGGGCCAGGACGAACGGCAGGTTGGCGTAGAAGCCCATGAACAGGGTCGCCAGGACGACGGTGACAATGACCGCGGTGGTCGCCGCCGCGTGCGGCACTCCAGCGCCGGCGAGCATGCCGGGCACCACGACCACGACGTAGGCCGACGCGAGGAACATGCTGACGCCCGCGAGGACCTCCGTGCGCACGGACGTGCCGCGCTCCCGCAACCGGAACATGCGGTCGACAGCCGAGGTGGTTCTCGGCTCACTCTCAGTTGTCGCCACCATTACTCCTCATCATCAATGCAAGCGTTTGCACGATAGAGTACGGACAGACCGTGGGCACGTAAAGGGGATGTGTGTAAGGGCCTGATAAAGGTGCCCTTCCAGATCATGATCCCCGCGAAGGGGAGGCAAGGATGGCGCGGCTGGAGGATGTGGCCCGGGCGGCCGGCGTCTCGGCGTCCACCGTGTCCCGCGCGCTGAGCCGCCCGGACATGATCTCGGAGTCGACCCGCCACCGGGTGCTGGCCGCGGCCGAGGAACTCGGCTACCGGCACAACGCGGCCGCCCGCGCCCTCGTCACCGGCCGGACCGGACTGCTGGCCTTCAGCGTCCCCTCCCTCGCGAACCCGTTCTACGCACCGGTGATCGCCGGGGCCCAGGAGGCCGCCGAGAAAGCCGGGTGCGAGCTGATCGTGGTGGTCACCGACGGCTCGCCCGAGCGCGAGAAGGCGCTCATGGACCGGCTCGCGGACCGGGTGGACGGGTTCGCGGCGGCGGGCCCGCGCTCGACCGGGGACACCCTGGCGGCCGTGGCGCGCCGGCTGCCGCTCGTGACCCTCAACCGGCGGGTGCGCGGCGCCAGTTCGGTGGTCATCGACACCCCCGCCGGGATGACCGGGCTCGGCGCGCATCTGGCCGGTCTCGGGCACCGGCGGATCGCCTATCTCGGCGGCCCCGACGCCGGTTCCTGGCTGGATCCGCGACGTCTGCGCGCCCTGCGCGAGTCGGTCCCCGACCGCGAGGTCGTCGCGCTGACGCCGTATCCGCCGGAGTTCGAGGCCGGGGTCCGGGCGACGGACGCGGTGCTCGAGACCGGGGCCACCGCCGTCGTCGCGTACAGCAGCACGCTGCTGCTCGGCCTCCTGCACCGCATGACGACCCTGGGGCTCAGCGCACCCGGGGACTTCAGCCTCGCCTGCGCCGACGACCTGTCGGCCGCGGGTCTGGCACTGCCCGACATCACGGCGCTGCACGTCCCGGCGGCGGAGGCGGGCCGCCGTACGGTCGAGCGGCTGCTCGAACTCGCGGCGGGTTCCCGCGGCGAGTCCGCGACCCATCAACTGCTCCCGGTCGAACTCCTCGTCAGGACGTCGACCGGGTCTCCCGCCACCCCCTGACGTCGAGCCACCGCCCTACGAGGCGCTGGTGCGCCGGGCGCGGAACGCGGCGGCCTTGACCCGGTTCTGACAAGCCGTCGAGCAGAACTGGCGGCCCGCGTTGCGCGACGTGTCCACGTAGACCCGGTCGCAGCGGGGCGCCGCGCAGACCCCGAGCCGGCCCGCGTAGTCGCCGCCGAGGGCCATGGCCAGGCCGGTCGCGCAGCCGGCGCTCCAGCCGACGGCGTAGGAGTCTTCGGAGCCGTGGAAGTGGACCTGCCAGGGCTCGCCCGGGGAGCGGTCGAGCTGGGGGCGGGCGCCGGTGTCGCGGAGCAGCGCGTTCAGCGCGGGGGCCGCGGCGTCGAGGTCGTCGGCGGCCACGGCCTCGAAGACGGTACGCAACGCGCGTGCGGTGGCGGCCAGTCGGTCGGCCGCGTCCTGTTCGAGGTCGGCGCCGGCGGAGAGCGCGGCGCGGACCGCGCCCACGCGTTCGGCCCCCTCGGGAGCGGCGTAGGGGCGACCCCGCACCTCGCCGTCGGTCAGCGCGTTGACGAGCGCCGCCGACGCGTCGAGCAGCGCCTTCATGTGACTGTCGAACAGCACTTGACCGGTTACCTCTCACTCGTCTAGCGTCCACATCACTGCCGTACCGGACTTTACCAGTGACGTGAGGTGTCGTGTCCCGCCCCGAGCCTCTGCCCCGCACCGTACGCATGCTGCTGCTCGCCCGGACCGTGAACCAGCTGGGCGCCTTCTCCCTCCCCTTCCTCACCGCGCTCATCTCCGCCGACCACGGGGCGGGGCTGACGACCGCGGGGCTCGTCACCGCCGCGTTCGGGCTCGCCACGATTCCGTCGCGCCTGGCCGGCGGCTACCTCGCGGACCGGATCGGCCCCCGGACGACGATCCTGCTCGGGCTCGGCGGCTGCGCGGTGGCCCAGTTGACGATCGCGGTCTCGGCCTCGCCGGCGGGTGCGGTCGCGGGGGCCGTGCTGCTCGGGCTCGCCTTCGAGCTGTACGAGCCGCCGAGCCAGGCGATCGTCGGCGAGTCCGTGCCGGAGCGCCAACGGGTGCGCGCCTTCAGCCTGTTCAGCGCGGCGCTCGCGGCGGGCGCGATGGGGGCGGGGCTGCTCGCGGCGCTCCTCGGCCGCTGGGACCTGCGTTGGCTGTTCGTCTGCGACGCCGTGACCTGCCTGGCCTGCGCCCTGCTGGTCCGCGTCGCACTCCCCCGCGACCGGCGGGCGACGGCACCCGCCCGGCAGGCCGCCACCGCCGTACGGCCGCTGCGCGACCGGGCGCTGCTGACCGTCCTGGCGCTCGGCACCGCGTACGCGCTGATCAACCAGCAGACCGTGATGACGCTGCCGCTCGCGCTGGAGCGGCAGGGCCGGGCGGCCGCGGACGCGGGACTGCTGTTCACGGCGGCGGCCGCGACCACCGTGCTCGCGCAGCCGCTGCTCGTACGGGCCCGGCGCCTGACCCGGCTCTCGACGCGCGCGGCGCTCGCGTCGGCCCATGTGCTGCTGGCCGCGGGCCTGACGGGCTACGCGCTCGGCCGGTCCCTGCCGGCGCTGCTGGCCTCCGCCGCCGTGTGGAGCCTCGGCGACCTGTTGGTCATGGGCCGGGTCTACGCCCTGGTCACGAGCCTCGCGCCCGCCGGGGCGAGCGGCCGCTACCTGGCCGTGTTCGGGTGCGGCTGGGGAGTCGCGGCGACCCTCGCTCCCCTGCTGGGCACCCAGCTCCTGGCCCGTACGGGCGTGACGGCGCTGTGGTGCACGATGGCCGCCCTCTGCCTGCTGCTCGCCGCGCTCCACCTCCGGGTGACGCCGGAGTCACCCGTCGCCCCGTCCTACGGAAGGCTCCAGTCCACGGGCCGGGCCCCCTGGCGCGCCAGCAGGTCGTTGGCCCGGCTGAACGGGCGCGAGCCGAAGAACCCGCGGTCCGCCGACATCGGCGACGGGTGAGCCGACTCGATCGCCGGGAGGTCGCCGAGCAGCGGCCGCAGGTTGCGGGCGTCGCGGCCCCACAGGATCGACACCAGCGGGGTGCCGCGGGCGGCGAGGGCCCGGATGGCCTGCTCGGTGACCTCTTCCCAGCCCTTGCCGCGGTGCGCGGCGGGCTTGCGCGGGGCCGTGGTGAGCGCCCTGTTGAGCAGCAGCACGCCCTGCTTCGTCCACGGGGTCAGGTCACCGTTCGACGGCGGGGGCAGGCCGAGGTCGGCGCCGAGCTCCCGATAGATGTTGATCAGGCTGCCCGGCAGCTGACGGACCTCCGGGGCGACGGCGAAGCTGAGTCCGATCGCCATCCCCGGTGTGGGATAGGGGTCCTGACCGACGATCAGCACGCGTACGTCGTCGAAGGGCTGCTGGAAGGCGCGCAGGACGTTCGCCCCCGACGGCAGGTACGTCCGGCCTGCCGCGATCTCGGCCCGCAGGAAGTCGCCCATCCCGGCGATGCGTCCGGCCACAGGGTCCAGGGCCTTCGCCCAGCCTGCTTCGACAAGTTCATTCAACGGTCTTGGTGCCACAGTGCGTCACCCTACTGGCCCACACCGACACTCCGCGCCCGCCCGCCGGGCCCCGGCGCTACTGTTCGTCCACCAAGGTCACCGGCGAGGAGGAAACCCGTTGCGTCCAGCGAACGAACCCGGCGGACGGTACGTGCTCGGCGTGGACTCGGGCGGCTCCGGGCTCCGGGTCGCCCTCGCCGAGGCCGCCGACCCGGCCGGCGCCGTCTCGACCCGCTCCGCCACCCCCGTACGGACGTCGGCGGCGGGTATCGACCCCGCGCACATGCTGGAGCTTCTGCTGCCGATGGCGCGGGAGTTGCTGGCCGGGGCGGGCGATCCCGTCCCGGTCGCCCTGGTCGTGGGCGCGGCCGGGATGGCGACCCTCGGCGACGGGCTGCGCGCGGAGCTTCCGGCCGCGCTCGCCCGCGAACTGGGCGTCGGGCGGCTCGCGCTGGCCGCCGACGGGGTCACCGCGTACGCGGGCGCGCTCGGCCAGCGGCCCGGCGCGGTCGTCGCGGCGGGCACCGGGATGATCGCCCTCGGCACGGATCTCGGCTCCTGGCGGCGGGCGGACGGCTGGGGACATCTGCTGGGCGACTGCGGGGGCGGCGCCTGGATCGGGCAGGCGGGGCTCGCGGCGGCGATGCGCGCGTTCGACGGGCGGCGCGGCGGCAGCGCCGCGCTGCTCGCGCGCGCCGAGGAGCGGTTCGGCCCGGCGGGCGAGCTCCCCGGCCGGATCTACCCGCGCGCGGACCGCCCGGCGGCCCTCGCCGCGTTCGCCCCCGACGTGGCGGCTTGCGCCCCCTCCGACCCCGTCGCGGCGTCGATCCTGCGGGACGCGGCGCGGCACATCGCGGAGTCGGCGGCGGCGGTGTGCCCGGCGGACGGCGGCGAGGTCGCCCTGACCGGCGGCCTCTTCAACATGGGCGCTCCGCTCCTGGACCCGCTCCACCGCGAACTCACGGCCCAGCTCCCCAAGGCCGAGCTCACCCCCGCCGCGGGCGACCCCCTGCACGGCGCCCTGGTGATCGCGGCGGCCCTGGCGAGCGACGGGCTCCGTCTGCCGCGGGACGGCCGGCTGCTGTTCGTGCCGTAGGGGCGCCCGAGGCGGGGCCGGGGAGGCCCGCCCGCATCACTCCACCCGGTGGCACCGGGCGCCTCCCGCACCACTGCCGTCCCGCCCGCACCGAAGGGGACGCCTCCCTTTACTCCCCCACACACCCCCCGGACCTGGACATTCACACTCTCCACGACTGAACGGACAATCGCGGACGGATACCGCTCAGCCGCCCCCTGACCGAACAACGATGCCCGGAGAGCCAGTAGCATGCGGCCGCATGAGCTCCCCCACTGGGCCCGCATCCGGCCTGCCTGTACGAATGCCGCGACCCCGTCAGCCCGGACGGCACCGCCGGCCGGAACCCGTGGCCGCCCCCGAGGGCGCGCCGTCCCTCGTTCTGGCCGTGCCCGGCACGCCCAGCGCCGCCACGCGCATGCTGGCCGACGAGGTCGTCAGCATCGCGCGCTCGGAGCTTCCCGGCCTGGACGCCCGTGTGGGGTTCGTCGAGGGTGAGGTCACCGACTTCCCGGTGTCCGCCGAGTTCCCGTCCCTCGCGTCCGTGCTCGCGCACGCCGCGAAGGAGCGCACCGCCCGCTACGAGCAGGCCGTCGCCGCCGGCGTCGAGGCGAAGGCGCCCGAGGGCCCCGTCGCGGTCGTCGTGCCGCTGCTCGCCGGCCCGGACAACGCGCAGATCCGCCAGATCCGCCAGGGCATCGCGGACAGCCGCGTCCCGGCCGAGCTGACCGACGTGCTCGGCCCGCACCCGCTGCTCGCGGAGGGCCTGCACGTGCGTCTGTCGGAGGCGGGCCTGGCCCGCGCCGACCGCGCCCGTCTGTTCACGGTGGCCACGGCCGCCGACGGCATCATCCTCGCCGCAGTGGGCGGCGAGGAGGCCGTGCAGGCGGCCGGCATCACCGGCATGCTGCTCGCCGCCCGTCTGGCCGTCCCGGTGATCGCCGCCGCGCTGGACGCGGAGGGCGCCGTCGCCGCGACCGCCGAGCAGCTGCGCGCCTCCGGCTCGCAGAACCTGGCGCTGGCCCCGTACCTGATCGGCCCCGAGCTGGACCCGAGCGTCCTCGAGGCCGCCGTCAAGGACGCGGGCTGCGCCGCCGCGGAGCCGCTCGGCGCGTACCCGGCGATGGGCAAGCTCGCGCTGTCGAAGTACACGACGGCACTGGGCATCACGCCGCAGCCGGCCGTCTCCGGCAGCTGAGCCGAAGCACCGAGAGGGGCCCGGGACCGTACGGTCCCGGGCCCCTTCGCGTCGTCGCGGGCCGCTCTACGCGGGCGGGCCGAACACCACGCAGGACGCGGCGGGCACCCGCAGCGAACCGCCCCGGACGGGCTCGCCCGTCTCGGCGTCCACGGTGAACCAGGTGACGTCGCCGGACCGCTCGTTCGCCGCGTACAGGAACCGGCCGCCGGGGTGGAGGGCCAGGTCACGGGGCCAGTGGCCGCCGCACGGGACGGTGGCGCGCAGGGTGGGCTGTTCGCCGGTTGGGTCGAGGGCGAACACGGAGACGACGTCCTCGCCGCGCGTGGCGGTCCACAGGAAGCGCCCGTCGGGGGCCACGACGACCTCGGACGGGTAGGCGTCGCCGCGCGGGGCGCCGGGCAGCACGGGGACCTCGGTGAGCGGCTTGAGGATGCCTCCGGCGGCGTCCCAGCGGCACACGGTGAGCGTCGGGGCGAGCTCGTTGAGGACGTACGCGTACTCGCCGCCGGGGTGGAAGGCCAGGTGGCGCGGCCCTGAGCCCGGGCGCAGGGCCGTCTCGTGGTGCGGGGTGAGATGGCCGTCGACCAGGGCGCAGACGCGGACCGAGTCGGTGCCGAGGTCCACGCTGACGGCCCAGCCGCGGCTCGGATCGACCACGATCTGGTGGGCGTGCGGGCTCTGCTGGCGCTGCGGGTGCGGACCGGAGCCGGTGTGGTGCAGCACGTCGCGCAGGGCGGGGTCGGGGGTTCCGTCGGCGCGCAGCGGCACGGTGCTGACGCTGCCGGAGCCGTAGTTCGCCGTGAGGATGTGATTGCCCCACACGGTGAGGTGGGTGGGGCCGGCGCCGTCGACGGGGGCGGCGGGGGCGGCCAGGGTCGTGGACACGGCGTCCGTGCGGAACGCGGCGACGGCCCCCGCGGTCGTCTCGCTGACCGCGTAGAGGAACCCGCCGTCGAGCGCCAGATACGACGGGTCGGGCAGGGCGTCGGTGGTGTGCAGGAGCGTGAGCGCGCCGTCGGCCGGGTCGACGGCCGCCGTGACGACGCCGGGCCCGCCCGCGGCGGTGAAGGATCCGATGTACGCGCGTCCTGTCTGGCTGCTGCCGCTCACTGCTTCCCCTTTCGGCGCACGGGCGCGGATGCCCGTGCGCCGACCGTAGCAGTGGGTCTAGACCAGATCGGCCGGGCGCGCTGCGCTCAGGCGCCCAGGGTCACCCGGCTCGCTCCGCGCAGCGGTACGGCGAGCTCGACGAGGGCGTGCTCCAGCGCGTGCAGATGGGCGAGGACCGGCTCGCCGTCGGCGGTGTGCGGCGCGGTCGCGACGCGCCCGCGCGGGTACGGGGCCGGTGCGGTCAGGGCCTCGACCGCGGCCTCGACGCGCCAGCAGGCGGCGGCGAGCCGGGCGTCGTGCGAGGCCTCGGGGTCGGCGGCGACGGACGCGAGCCCGCGCACCTCGCGGGCGCAGTCGTCGAGCAGCGCGAGGATCTGCCGGGCCCGCCCCTTGCGGGCCTTCATCGGGCTCAGGGGGTGCACGAGCGGGCTCAGCGACAGCCGTACGCGGCCGAGGATCGCCTCCAGCTCGGCGACGCGCGGCGCCGGGTCCGCGTCCGGGTCGCCGGCCAGCCGGGCGGCGGCCTGCGCGGTGCAGGCGTGCACGCAGCGCAGCGCCCGCTCGACCCAGGCCTCGGTCACGGAGTGCGTGGTCACGGGCAGCACGAGCAGCACGGCGAGCACGGCGCCGAGCGCGCCGACGGCCGTCTCCGTGACCCGCAGCGCGAGCAGCCCGGCATCGAGGACGCCCAGCAGCCCGTAGAGCATGCTGGCCATGACCGTCACCGCGAGCATCATCCACGTGTACGAGACATGGGCGGTGTAGAAGATCCCGAAGACGCTGATCGCGATGACCACGGCGGCAACGGCCGGCACGTGGTGAAGCGGGACCGCGATCGCGAATCCCAGGACGATCCCGAGCACGGTGCCGAGGAAGCGCCGGAAGCCGCGCACGACGGTCTCGCCGCGCGAGGTCGTCGCCACGAACACCCACCAGGTGGCGCCCACGGCCCAGTACCAGCGCTGGTCGGACAGCACCTGCCCGATCCCGAGCGCGAACGCCGCGCCGAGCGTCGCCTGCACGGCCTGCCGCGTCGTGATCCGCTTCAGGCCGGTGCCTGCGCCCGGCACCGCGACCGCCGCCGGAACCGGCAGCCGCCGCTCGTAGCACCACACGCCGAACCGCATGACGGCCGCGGCGGCGAGCGAGAGCAGCACCGCCTCGTACAGCTCGGGCAGCTGGGACGGCACGGTGTGCAGGAACTGGGTGGCGAAGAACATCATGAACGCGAACACGCCGAGCGAGTGGCCGCGCGGGCCCCAGCGGCGGGCGTACACGCCGGCACCCACGGTGGCGAGGAACGCCAGGTCACGGGCGGCGGGCACGTCGTGCAGCACGGCGGCGAGCGCCAGCACCGGCAGCCCGACGACCGGCAGCAGCGCGGTCGTCACCGCCTGGCCGCGCACCGTCGCGTCGGTGACCGTGAACAGGGCGAGCAGCGCCGCCAGGCCGCCGGTGATGGCGGCCTGGAGCGAGTGTCCGACCGCCCCGCACAGCACGACGGCCAGGCCGATGCCCAGCACCGCCCGGCTCGCGAACCGCAGCCGGATCCGCCCCGGATCCGGCGCCGTGAACGCCCTCTTCAGCAAGTTGCCCCGCCCCTTCAGCACGCGCACGTGCCCCGACATGAGAAAGGCGCCGCGGAGATCCCCGGAGGATCCGCAGCGCCATCGACACGCCCATTGCACCATCGGCCCGGCAGGCGGTTCAACAGAGCCCCGAAACGTTGAGCCAATGGCCCAGCATCGGCGCGACCGGTTCGGCCACCCCTGGGCCAACGGACCATCCTCCGCCGCGACCCCGGCGCGGACCGGAGTGAGTGGCTCCGCGCGGGTGGGGCGAGCCGGCGCGGACATGGTGGGCGCGTGGCGTGGTACTCGGCCCGCATGAACACATCGGTTGTCCTCGCCGCCGGAACGGGCGCGAGCTGGTTCTTCACGATCGTCGGCGTCCTGATCGTGATCGCGCTGCTCGTGCTGCTGTGGACGAGCCGGCGCCGTCTGGCGCGCCGCCCGAATCCACCACAGACCCGGCAGCCGCGGGCCGGTTCCTGGAAGCGCCCGGGGGACGACGACCCGGTGTGACGGCGGGCGCACTCATCACGCGGTTGAGTAGCGGTACTCACGCGGGGTTCCCCGGGCGCGCCCGAGGATGGCGGCACAGCCCAGGCAGAGGAGCCAGCGATGTCCGCCCACCCCGTGTCCCTCAGAACGCCGTCCCGCGCGGTCCCGTCCGGCGGCCGCCGGTTTCCCGCCGTGCTCGCGGTGCTCGTCACGGCGGCGCTCGCGGGGTCGGCGTTCGGCGCCGCGGACCCGGCCACCTGGGTCCTGGAAACCGTGTGGGTGATGCTGGGCCTGCCCCTGCTCGTCCTGCTGCGCCGGCGGTTCCCGCTGAGCGGTCTGCTGTGCGGGCTGCTCGCCGTCCACGCCACGGTGCTGATCGTCGGCGGGCACTACACGTACGCCGAGGTGCCCGCGGGCGACTGGGTGCGCGACTGGTTCGGCCTCGAGCGCAATCCGTACGACCGTTTCGGGCACCTCATGCAGGGGTTCGTGCCAGCGATCCTGGTCCGTGAACTCCTCGTCCGGACCTCGCCCCTGCGCGGCAGCCGCTGGCTCGCGCCGCTGACGGTCTGCGCCTGCCTGGCCTTCAGCGCCGTGTTCGAGATGCTGGAGTGGCTGGCGGCCGTGACCGGAGGTCAGGCGGCCGACGCGTTCCTGGCCACGCAGGGCGATGTCTGGGACACCCAGTGGGACATGTTCTGCGCGCTGATCGGTGCCACCTGCTCACTCCTGCTGCTGCGTCGCGCGCACGACCGCAGCCTCACGCGTCTGCCGGCTCCGGCGAAGGGCTGACGCGGGTGTGGACGCTGACCGCGTAGCCGCCTCCGTCGTAGGGGTCGGCGTCCCAGGTGGCGAACCGGTCGACGAGGGCGAGGCCGGCCGCGGCGCAGTACGCGTCGTACTCCGCGAGCGTGATGCCCGGCGGTACGGGCAGGTGGGCGGCGTCCAGGCCGAACCCCGCGACCAGCAGACCGCCGGGGCGCAGGGCCCCCGCGAGGCGCTCGACGACGGTGGCCTCGGTGCCGGGGGCGAGCAGCGGGAAGACGTTGCCGGCGGCGACCGCGAGGTCGAAGTCGGCGGCGATGCCGAGCGCGGCCGGGTCGAACGCGGCGAGATCGGTGCGGTGCCAGGGCAGCCCGGGCGCCTGGGCCCGCGCGACGTCGAGCATCGAGTCGTCGAGGTCGATCCCCACGCAGTCGTGGCCGAGCTCCGCCAGCCGGATCGCGACCCGGCCGGTCCCGCACCCGGCGTCCAGCACCCGCGCCCCGGCCGGCAGCAGCGCCGAACAGAACCGCGCCTCGCCGTGCACGTCCTTGCCGCTGCGGGCCAGCTCCGCGAACCGCGCGGCGTACTCGTCCCCAGAGACGCCACCGGTCAGTTCCTGCCATCGATTCATGAGGACGACTCTAGGCGGCGGTCGCGGGCCCGGCGGCGCGCCGGGTCAGTTCCCGGTGGCGCCGCGCTCCGCGGACAGCCAGGTCCGGTAGCGCCGCAGGGCGCGGCGCTGCTGCCGCTGCTCGCAGACCAGGGCGAGCGCCGGGTGGGTGCCGGGCCTGACGCGGCCGCCGCGGGCCACGCGCCGCATGGCGTGGCGGACCTTCGCCATGCTCGCGGCCGAGGCGAGGGCCTTGTCGGACCAGGTCACCGGCTCCATGCGGCTCTCGGCCTCGCGGCCGTCGCGCCACCGGGCGGGGAGGTCGGGGGTGACGGCGAGCGCCGTGCCCATGCCGACGACGGCGACGCCGCTGCCGATGACCCGCTCCGCGGTGTCGCGGCGGGTGATCCCTCCGGTGAGCATGAGCGGGATCGGGCTGGTCTCGACCAGGTCCTGGGCGAGGTCGAGGAAGTAGGCCTCGCGGGCCTGGGTGCGGTCGTCGGCGGGGCGGCCCGTCATCGCGGGGCTCTCGTAGCTGCCGCCCGAGAGTTCGACGAGGTCGACGCCGAGCGGGGCGAGCATCCCGATGACCTGCCGCGCGTCGTCGGCGTCGAAGCCGCCGCGCTGGAAGTCGGCGGAGTTGAGCTTCACCGCGACGGCGAAGGACGGGGAGACGGCGCCGCGGACGGCGCGGACGATGTCCAGGAGCATCCGGGCCCGGTTCTCCAGCGGTCCGCCCCACCGGTCGGTGCGCGTGTTGACGAGCGGGGAGAGGAACTGCGACAGCAGATAGCCGTGCGCCGCGTGGATCTCGACGCCGTCGAACCCGGCCTCCTCCGCCCGGCGGGCCGTGACGGCGTACCGGGTCACCGTGTCCTCGATCTGCCGCTCCGTCATGGCGGTGGGGCGCCCGAACCGGCTGCTGTGCCTCCCGAGGGAGACGGCGAGGTCGGAGGGGCCCCACACGACGCCGGGCATGCCCGAGGCGACCTGGCGGCCGGGGTGGTTGATCTGCATCCAGACGGCGCCGCCGCCCGACTTGGCGGCCTCGGCCCACGCGGCGAACGGTTCGAGCGGCGCGTGTTCGTCGAGCACGACTCCGGCGGGGCCGGTCAGCGCCTCGGCATGGACCATCACGTTGCCGGTGATCAGCAGTCCGGCGCCGCCTTCGGCCCAGCGGCGGTACAGCGCGGGCAACGGCGCGTCGGGGAGCTGGCCGTCGCCTGCCATGCTCTCCTCCATCGCCGCCTTGGCGATGCGATTGCCCAGTACCTGCCCGGAGCGCAGCGCCAGCGGCGCGAACAACTCGCTGGTCATCCCGTTTCCCTCATTCCTCGTCCGCCCCCTACGATGTGTACACCTCTCACATTAGAGGGAGAAAGTAAGCATCGTAAACATCGAGGGGTGTGACCCATGTCGCAGACCGGCGCCTACCACCACGGCGACCTGCGGGCCGCCTGCCTGCGCGCGGCCCGCGAGCTGCTGGAGGAGGACGGGAGCGCCGGGCTGTCGCTGCGCGCGGTCGCCCGCCGGGCCGGGGTGTCCGCCACGGCCCCGTACCGTCACTTCGCGGACCGCGAGGCGCTGGTGTCCGCGGTCGCCGCGCAGGGGTACGGGGAGCTCGCGGAGAGCCTCGCCGCCGCGCACCCCACGCCGTCGAGTCCGGACGAGCTGGCGGCGGTCGCCGTGGCGTACGTCCGGTTCGCGCTCGACCACCCCGCGCTGTTCCGGGCCATGTTCGCCGAGCCCTGCGACCCGTCGGACGCGGAGCGCGCCGCCGCGACCGCCGCCATCACGGAGTACGTGCACGGCATCGTCCTCGGCGCGTTCCCGGGGGCCGGTGAGACGGACGCACTGGCGACCACGGTGTGGGCCCTGGTCCACGGCCTGGCGTTCCTTCACCTGGACGGCAAGCTCGACGCGTCCTCCCCCGAAGTGGTCGCCGCCCAAGTCGGCGCCTCCGTGCACGCCCTGTTCGCGGTCTCCGCGTCCGCCGGCACACCCCGCGCGTAAGGCCCAGCGATGCACAGCACGCTGACGGAGCACGCCCGCTGCCTGTACGGGGACGAGTACCGGCCGACCCCGGAGTGCGACGCGGACCACCGGGAGCACTGCTTCGTCGAGGAGCTGACCTTCGCGGGCGCGGACGCGATCCTCGCCATGCTCGACGAGCTCAGCCCCCACGCGGTGGACGGCCTGCTGCCGGTCTGGGTACGGAACCTGGCCTACCGGCTGGTGCTGCTGCAGCGGCCCGACGAGCCGGCGCTGCTGCGCCGGGCCGCCGAGAACCTGTGGCTCCACGGGCCGGACTGGGACCACATCGCCGCGGACCTGCGCCGGCAGGCCGACGCGCTGGAGGCCGGCTGATCCGGGTCAGCGCCGGAAGAGACAGATCACGGCGATGTGCTCGCCGTCGCCGACCTTGCCCTCCACCGCGCTGAAGCGGTCGAGCTGCCAGCCGAGCGCCTCGACCGCCTCGATCTGGGGGGAGATGCCGAGCATCGGCGCGGTGACGAAACTGTCGGTGATCGGGTCGATGAACTTGTAGACGAGGACATGGGCGCCCCGCTCGATCGCCTGCCGGGCCTGTTCCTCGGCACCGTCCCGTGTGCTCTTGTCGGAGAACGTCATGAACACCGTCCCGACCGCCGCCGCCCGGACTGCCCGCATGGATGCGCGCCGCCCCGCGCCGGCCACGCTTCCAGGGTGCGCCGATGCCGACCCGAGCGCAGCTCGTGGCGTGGCGTGCCGGGCCACGCCGCCGGGCCGCGGTCTCAGTCGTCGGCCGCGACGAGCAGGGTGACCCGGGCGGCGGCCCGGTCGACGAGCACGAACTCGTGGAACTCGCCGTGCACGCCGCCCCAGTCGTGCAGCGCCTCGTCACCGAACTCGACGAGATGGTGCACGGCGTCGGCCGCGGCCAGGCGGTCGAACACCTCGCGGCGCAGATCGTCCCGGAGCGCGGCGGGCGGATCCCACTGCGGGTCCACCCACTCCGCCAGGATCCGCGCCGCCGTTTCCCGGGAGACGGGCTCGTACGCGTCGGGGGTGATCAGGCGCAGCCAGTAGGGGCCGTGCCGGATCCCGTCCGGGTCCACCCCGCCGCCCGCGTAGTCGTCCCTGAACTGCTCGTGCGCGATCAGTGAGGCGAGAAGTTCCTCGTCGCGCGGGGGAAGGGAGCGGGCGGCGCCGTGGAGGTGTTTGACGTCGACCCACCGGAAGCCGTGCTCCTTCGGGTCCCGGGCGTAGTGCCGGAAATTGAGGAAGGCGCTTGCCTCGTGCGTGAGCCCGTCGTCCATGACGCCAGCCTAGAAGGCCGGGCCCGCACCCCTCGCGCTCAGGCCGTCTGACCGCCGTCCACCACGAAGTCCTGGCCCGTGCAGTAGCTGCCCGCGTCGCTGGCCAGGAAGGCGACGAGCGCGGAGACCTCGGCGGGGCGGCCCGGGCGCGGGATCGGGAGGTGGGCGACGGCACCGCCGCCGGACCGGGTCTCCTCGCTGATCATCGCGGTGTCGATCGGGCCGGGGCAGATGCAGTTGACGCGGATGCCGAGCGGGCCGAGCTCCTTGGCCGCCGACCTGGAGGCACCGCGCAGCCCGAACTTGGAGGCGCTGTAGGCGAGACCGCCCTCGTATCCGTTCAGGCCCGCGGTGGAGGAGATGTTGATGACGGATCCGCCGTGCTCGCTCATCAGCGGGGTCACGGCCTTGATCCCGAGGACCGGGCCGACGAGGTTGATCTGCAGGGTGGTCAGCAGTTCCTTCTCGCTCAGCTCGGCGAGCGGCACCTTCCGGTAGGCCGCCGCGTTGTTGACCAGCACGTCGACGCGACCGAACCGCTCGCGGACCTCCTCCATGACCTCGCGCCACGCGTTCTCGCTGCCGACGTCCAGCGCGAGTCCCAGCGCCGCCGGGCCGATCTCGTCCGCGACGGCCCGCACGGCACTCGCCTCCAGGTCCGTGAGGACCACGCGCGCTCCGAGCCGCGCGCACAGCCGGGCGTGCTCCGCCCCCTGGCCCTGCGCGGCTCCGGTGACGACGACGATCTTGCCCGTCAGGTCGACCAGCTGCTCCGTCACAACTCCACCCCTTCGTCGGTTCGTTCGTTGCGTTGGTTCGTTGCGTTCGTGCGTCGCGTTCGTGCGTCGCGATCGTGCGTCGCGTTCGGTCCGGGTCAGGCCGCGAAGCCGTCGAGGAAGATCGCCATGCAGTCCCGGGCGAGGTCCTCGCTCGTGTACGCGTCCTCCGGGTGGCGCCATTTGACCGACAGCCACACCGCGTCACGGATGAAGCGGTGGAAGACCTTCGAGGGGATGTCGTCCCGGAACACGCCGGCTCGCTTGCCGTCGTCGATGGCCTCCAGCCAGCACTGCTGCGCCTCGTCGGCCAGCTCCTTGATGTGCCGGTACTCCGGCACATCACGGAGGTTCGTCAGTTCGCTCTGGTACACCGTGGTGGTGTGCGGATCGTCCGCCGCGGTGCGCAGCGAGACCTCGACGATCGCCCGGAGCCGGACCCGCGGCTCGAGGCTGCGGGGCGCCTCCTCGTCGTAACGGGCCTTCAGCTCCCGTACGTAGGTGTGCAGCAGCTCCTGGACGATCGCGTCCTTGGACGGGAAGTAGTGGTACAGCGCACCGGACCGGACCCCGACCTGGGACGCGATGGCGCGCACCGTGGTCGTCGCGACGCCTTTGGCCGCGAACAGCTCCGCGGAGGCCTTCAGGATGTCCGCCCGGCGGATCTCGACAGTGGGCATCTACGTCCTCCACTTGATTGATCGCTTGCTCAACGGAAGCTAGACGGCTTCCCGCCGGCAGGTCAATCGGTTCACTCGAAATCTCTCCAAAAATGGCTCTGACCTGGGCAGTTGAGTGGGATGCCCACTTCCTGACCGGTGTCCCACTGCGTGGGACGTCCCGTTGACCAAGCGTTCAATCGGCACTACTACTGCTCTCCGACGGGCCGCGACGGCCCGGGAGGAGAGGGGCGCCGATGTCACTCGCGCAGTACTGGTCCCTGGCCGATCTGCACCATGTCGGCGTGGTCGTGGCGGACATCGAGAAGGCCGCCGAGGACGTCCAGCGGATCTACGGCCTGTCCGTGACGGTCTTCGACGAGACGCGGTTCGCCTGCCGGATCGGCGGGGTCGAGCACTTCGGGACACAGCGCATCGGGCTCTCGGCCGGCGGCGCGCCGCATCTCGAACTCCTGCGTGAGGTACCGGGATCCGAGATCTGGCGGGCGGCGCCGGGCATCCACCACCTCGGCTTCGTGGTGGACGACCTGCCGGCCGCTGCCCGCGCGGCGCAGGAGGCGGGGGCGCCGGTGTGGATGGCCGGGGTGCGGGACGGGATCAGCCCGGCCGGCGCCACGTACCACCGGGACCCGCTCGGCCAGGTCTTCGAACTCCTCGACCGCAGCCTCGCCGCCAGGCTCGCCGACCGACTGGAGCGCGGGCGCCCCACGGCGCCCCGGCGCTCTGACCCGCACCGAGACATCTGTCACCAGCGAAGGAGCAACCCATGAGCCCGCGTGTGGTCTACGCCCGCAGTGTGCACGACGACGCCGAGATCAACGCCTGCCTGGAGGTGCTGCGCGGCGGCCCGTTCGGCCTGAAGATCGGCAAGAACGTGGCGGAGATGGAGGCGACCGTCGCCGAGCTGTACGGCAAGCGCCTCGGCGTGATGTGCAACTCCGGCTCCTCCGCCCTCTATCTCGCCCTGGAACTGCTCGACCTGCCCAAGGGCGCGGAGGTCATCACCTCACCCCTGACCTTCTCCACGGACGTCGGGCCGATCGTGCGCGGCGGCTGGGTGCCCGTCTTCGTGGACGTGGAGCCGGACACGTACAACGTGGACGTGAGCAAGATCGAGGAGCTGGTCACCGAGCGGACGAAGGCCGTCCTCATCCCCAATCTGGCGGGCAACGCACCCGACTGGGACGCCGTCCGGGAGATCGCCGACCGGCACGGGCTGAAGGTCATCGAGGACTCCTGCGACTGCATCGGCACCACACTGCGCGGCACCAGGACGGGCAGCCGCTCGGACATCACCGTCACGAGTTTCGCGATGGCGCACATCGTCACCTGCGCCGGCAACGGCGGCATGGTGTGCCTGGACGACGAGGCGCTGCGCGACAAGGCTCTGATGCTGCGCCGGTGGGGGCGTCGCTCCGAGCCGCACCTGTTCGGTTCGGCGCGGACGGGCCGGGTGTTCCGCGAGGACCTCGACGGAGTCGCGTACGACAACGACTTCATCTTCGACGTGCTGCCGTGGAACTTCGAACCCTCCGAGCTGGGGGCCGCGTTCGGTCTGCAGCAGCTGAAGAAGCTCGACCAGAACTTCAAGCGCCGGGCGGAGATCTTCGAGGCGTTCACGAACGCGTTCGGCGCGTACCCGACGCTGTTCTCGCTGCCGCGCCAGCTGCCCGACTGGCACACCGCGTGGCTGTGCTACCCGGTGACGGTCCGGACCGACGCCGGTTTCGCGCGCGGTGACCTCCAGGAGTCCCTGGAGTCGGCGGGCATCGACACCCGCACCGTGTGGAGCGGGAACATCACCCGGCACCCGATGATGCGGGGCGTCGAACACCGCGTCCCCGAGGGCGGGCTGCCCGAGGCCGACGCGGTGTTCGAGCGCGGGATGTCGCTGGGCATGAGCCACGGCACGACGGACGAGGAGCTCGATCACGTGGTGGCGAGCATCCACGCGTTCGCCTCGCGCTTCGCCCCCACCACCGGGGCCGGCACCGCCCGGCGCTGACCCACCGCTCCCCCGCACCGGAAAGGCTCCGAGGTCCAGGCCATGCCGACTCCCCCCATCAGAACCGCCGTGTACGCACCGCCGATCGGACGGGACGTGGACGCCTGGCGGCGTCGGCTGCGCCTGCTCGACGAGAGCGGCCTGACCGCCGTCTCGGTGTCCGATCACTTCCAGGCGGGCGTGCAGGATCCGGTCGCCACGCTGGCCGCCCTCGCGACGAGCACGCGGCGGCTGCGTCTGATGGCGCTGGTCCTGTGCAACGACTACCGCCATCCGGTGATCACCCACCACGCGATGGCCACCGTCGACGCCTTGTCCGGCGGGCGGCTCGACCTGGGCCTGGGGGCGGGCTATCTCGCCGCCGAGTACGCGGCCGCGGGCCTGCCCTTCGACCCGCCGGGACTGCGGGTGGACCGGCTCACGGAGTCGGTGGACCTCGTCAAGGCGCTGTTCGGCGGCCGCCCGGTCCACCACAGCGGCCCGCACTACACGGTGTCGGGGCTGACCGGGTCGCCGGCACCCGTGCAGACGCCGCATCCTCCGCTGGTGATCGGCGGCGGCGGGAAGCGGATGCTCGCCCTGGCCGGGCGGCACGCGCAGATCGCCGGCATCCACTCGAACCTCGGGCACGGCACCGCGTACGACGCGGCCGTCATCGAGGACATGGTGCCGGAGCGGATGGCGGCCAAGATCGGCTGGGTGCGGGAGGCCGCCGAGCGGGCCGGGCGCGACCCCGACGGCCTCTCCTACCTGTCGGTCACCTGGACCTGCCGGGTGGTCGACAGCCCGCGGCGGACCCCTGCGGCGCTCGCCGAGGTGTGCCGGGCCTACGGGGTCGACCCGGAGGTCGGCCGGCGCTCGACGGGGCTGCTGGTCGGCACCGTGGAGGAGTGCGTCGAGCAGCTCCGGCAGCGGCAGCGGGACCTCGGGCTCGACTACGTCGACTTCGGCGCCGCCGATCCCTCTACCGTCGCCCCGCTGGCCGCGGCGCTGGCCGCGCCGGACGCGGGGCTCTGAGCGCGGAATCAGGCGGAGGCTATGCGCAGCACCAGTGCGGCCGCGGCCAGCAGGGTCAGGACGACGACCGGGGCCACCGCGAAGTCCTTCACGCGCACGTGGGAGATCACCGCGCCGACGAAGTAGAGCACCAGGCCTACGGCGGCCGCGACGCCGAGCGGCGCGACGGCCAGGCCGGCCAGCAGGCCGAGCGCGCCCGCCGCCTTCGCGGTCGCGAGCCAGGGCAGCCAGGAGTCGGGCACGCCCACCTTCGTCATGCCGCTCACGACCTGCGGATTGCGGCTGAAGGTCGCGAAGGCGGACCCGGCGGAGGCGAGCGCGAGCAGCGCGGCGACGATCACATATCCGATGAACATGGGGACACTCCAACGATCTGGGGACGACAACCGTTGAAGAGTAACAATGATTTATGTCGATCCACAATGAACCCGCTGTTACCGTGGACGGCATGGCAGCAGCGCACCCGAACGACCGCCTCGGATTCCTCCTCTCCTTCCGCGGAGAGCTCACCGGTGCGCGCATTCGCGCCGCCGTGGCCGTCGCCGGGCTGCACCCGCGCAACGCGATGACCCTGATGCACCTCGCGCCGGGCGCCACCAGCCAGCGCGAGCTGGCCGTGACGATGGAGGTCGACCCCAGCCAACTGGTCGCGATCCTCAACGAGTTGGAGTCCTCGGGACTGTGCGAGCGGCGCCGCGACCCGGCCGACCGGCGGCGACACATCGTGGAGATCACCCCGGCCGGCCAGGAGGCCCTGGAGCGGATCGACGAGGCGGTGAGCGTGGCCGAGCGCGAGCTGTTCGGCGATCTCACCGAGGCCGAGCAGACCCTGCTGCGGGGCCTGCTCGACCGTGTCGTGGTGGATCCGGCCTCGCACGAGTGCGGCGAATAGCGAGGGATCCGGGCGCCCCGCGGCCCGTCAGTCCCCGAAGGTGACGACGGCGCGGCCCTGGAGGGTGCCGTCGTGCAGCGCCTTGTACGCCGCCTCGACCTCGGCGAACGGGAACAGGTCGACGTTGTTGCGGACGCGGCCGGTCTCGGCGAGCCGCAGCACCTCCTGGACGTCGGCGATGCCGCTGCCCTGGAAGGTGAACACCTCGCCGTCCCGCGGCAGTCCGCCGTACCAGGGTGACTGGAGGCGGCCCGACGCGGCGCCGACCAGCCCGAAGGCGCCCGCGGGGCGGACCGCGGCGACGCCGGCCGCGATCGTGGCGTCCACTCCTACGAAGTCGAGTACGGCGTCGGCGCCGTGACCGTCCGTCAGCGCACGGATCTCTGCCGCGGTCCCTTCCGTGGTGCCGACGAGCGTGGCGTGCGCGCCCAGTTCCGCGGCCACCTTCAGGCGGGCCTCGTCGGTGTCGACGGCGACCACCTGGGCGCCGGTGAGCAGGCACAGGAACTGAACCGCGAACGCGCCGAGTCCGCCCGCGCCGATGACGACGGCGGTGCCGCCGGGCCGGATCCGGGGCGCCGCGCGCCGCACCGCGTGGTACGAGGTGGCCCCGGCGTCCGTGAGCGGGCCCGCGGTGCGCGGATCGAGTCCGCCCAGGGGCAGCAGGGCGCGCGGGTCGTCGACGAGCACGTACTCGGCGAGGCCGCCGTCGCGCCCGAAGCCACGCCCCGCCGGGGCGTTCGGGCAACTGGCGTCCAGGCCGCGCACGCAGTACGCGCAGGTGCCACAGGACGCGGGAGAAACGAGGGCGACCGGGTCGCCGGGGGCGAACCCCGTGACGCCGGCGCCCAGTTCGGCGATGCGGCCGGCCGTCTCGTGCCCGAGCGTGAAGGGTATGGACCAGCCCAGGGCGCGGCCGAACTCGGCGGGCATGCCCAGCATCGTGAAGTCGGAGTGGCACAGGCCGCAGCCAGCTACCTCGACCAGCGCCTGACCGGGCCCGGGCTCGGGAACGGGCACATCGACGACCTCGGCGGTATGTTCCCACTCCGGAATGCGATAGGCGCGCATGGTGGTACGGCTCACGGCGGTCACCGTCCTTGTTCGTCGCCGCCTGCGACGGCCCGCGTCTGCGGCGGCATGCTCGCGGCGAACGTAGTGGTGGACGGTCGAGGGGTACAGAGCGCCGCGCGCGGCCGTGGCCCGCGGGGTCAGGTGCCGGGCAGGTCCTGGCGCACGATCGTCACCGGGCAGGAGGCGTGCTGCGTCACCTGCTGGCTCACCGAACCGAGCAGGGCCCTACGGAACGCGCCGCGGCCGTGACTGCCCACCACCAGGAGATCGGCGCCCTCCGACGCCTCGACCAGTACCGCGGCCGGGTGGCCGTGCACCACGCGCTCGTGCACGGGCGGGCCCGCGTCACCGGCACCGGCCTCGCGGCCCAGCACCGTCCTGACCTCCTCGAGCAGGCGCTGCTCGGCGTCCTCCTGGTCGAACTCGCCGTCCGCCGCCGGGGCCGACCACGACGCCTCACCGGGGATCTCCCACGCGGTGACCACGTCGACCTGCCCTCCGACGAGCCCGGCGTACCGCACGGCCCAGCGCAGCGCGGCCTGCGAGGAGGGCGACCCGTCCACGCCCACCACGATCCGTGCCGTCCGCTCTTGCGTGTCCATGGCCGCGTCCCTTCTGGACCTTCTGGATGCCTCCTTCCAGCCTGGTCGAGAAACGAGCGCACTGCCATACGAAAGCCCCGTACGGGCACAAGAGAGACAATGAATGTCTCGTGCCCGAGACGGGAGGAATCGTGACCACCATCTCTGTGCCCCGCTCCGTCGTGACCTCGCTGGTCGAGGACGCCGTCACGGCCCCGTCGATGCACAACGCGCAGCCGTGGAGATTCGTGCACCGGGAGGACTCCGGCACCCTGGAGCTCCGCGGTGACCCGGCGCGCGAGCTGCCCCGGGAGGACCCGGACCGCCGGGCGCTGCACCTGGGGTGCGGGGCAGCCTTGTTCGCGCTGCGGGTGGCCGCGGCCGAGCGGGGGCTGCGGGCCGTGGTCGAGCTGCTCCCGGATCCGGCCGATCCGTGGCGTGTCGCCGACGTCCGGTTCGAGGAGGCCGGCTCCGGTGAGGACGAGCTGGCCGTGCTGCATCCGGCGCTGCGCGAGCGGCACACGAGCCGGTACCCGTTCACGGAGGAGCAGGTGCCGCCGGAGATTCTGGACGGGCTGGGCGCGGCCGCCCTCCTGGAGGGCTGCAAGCTCGTCGTGCCGGGCGCCTGGCACACGGAGACGGTCATGGGCCTCATCCGCACCTCGGAGCTGTTCGAGGCGGCGGACGAGTCGGTACGGACCGAGATCGCGGCGTGGACACGCACCGGGGCGTCGGACGAGGCCCTGTCGGACGAGGGGATCCCCGCCTACGCGCTCGGCCCGCGCCAGTACGACGTCACCTCCCCCGTACGGGACTTCGACACGGGGCGTCAGGTCACGGGCCGCACGGCGGAACCCTTCGAGAAGCATCCGCAGATCGCCTTGCTCGGCACGGCAGAGGACGGCCCGACGGACTGGCTGCGGGCCGGCCAGGCACTCCAGCGCGTCCTCCTCCAGGCCACCCTGGACGGCCTCTCCACGTCCCTGATGTCCCAGCCCATGGAGTGGCCCGAACTGCGCACCCTGACCCGCGACCCCTCCTCCACGACCGGCCACGTCCACATCATCCTCCGCCTCGGCTACGGCCCCCGAGGCCGCGCCACCCCTCGCCGCCCGGTCACGGAGGTGCTGTCCTTCGAGGGGTGAGATCCGGGGCGGCCGACCCCTGGATCTGTGGCCCGCCGCTGGTCCACCCTGAAGGAGCACGTGCTCGCGCCGTCCGTCCGGCCGCTGCATCAGGAGGCCCCGAACGCACACCGACCTGTTCACCGCCGTCCTCGCCTTCGCCGGAGTCGCGCTCCTGATCAATGTGGCCCCCGGGCCCGATTCGCTGCTCGTCGTGCGGGCCTCGGTCGCCGAGGGGCGGCGGGTCGGGGGCGCCGCCGCGGTGGGCGTGCTCGTCGGGTGTGCGGGGTGGGGGGTCGCCACCGCCGCGGGGCTGACGGCTCTGCTCACCGCGTCCCGGGCCGCGTACGACGTGCTGCGGGTGTGCGGTGCCCTGTATCTGGTGTTCCTCGGGGTCTCGGCGCTGCGGCGCGGCCGGGCGGACTCGGCCGAACCGGACGGGGTGGGCGGCGCCGGCCGCGGGCGGGCGGTGGCGTTCCGGCGCGGGGTGGCGACGAATCTGCTGAACCCCAAGGCCGGGGTGTTCTACATGAGCCTGATCCCGCAGTTCGTGCCGCCGGGCGCGGGGCTGTTCGGTACGACGCTGCTCCTCACGGCCGTCGACGTGGTCGAACTCGCGCTCTGGTACTGGATGCTGGCCCGGGCCTCCTCCACGCTCGGCGAGCGGGTCCGCCGGCCGGCGTTCCGGCGCCGCCTCGAACAGGTCACGGGGGTCGCCTTCCTCGGCTTCGCCGCCGGGCTGCTCTTCGACCGCTCCGCTCCCTCGCGCCTGTGAGCCGGCGGCTCAGAAGACGCGCAGGTGGATCTCGCGGGTCAGGTGCGTGAGCAGTTCGCTCAGCCACGGGGTGCGGACCTCCGGGCGGCGGACCAGGGCCTCGCGGAACGCCTGCGGGTCCGCGCGGAAGGGGTGGCGGGCGGCCGAGGGAGGTGCCGGGTCGTCGCGCAGGACGCCGTCGGGGAGCCGGCCCGACGCGGGGACCGGCAGGTGCGCCGACGGGAAGGCCAGCTCCAGCCAGACGCCGAAGGGGAGCGGGACGCGGTGGACCGCGCCGGGGGTGCCGGGGGACCACAGGACGCCCGTACGGGAATGGGTCGGCACGATCAGGATGTCGACGGGGTCGGGCGGAGGCGGGACGCCAGGGCCCGCCAGCGCCGCCCGGCGGGCGGTGCCCCGCGCCGGGAGCAGGATGTCGAGGCCGCGCTGAAGGACCGTCGCCACGAGCGGGCCGCCGTTCAGGATCGTCACGGGGCGGCCCTCGGACGCGGCCAGGAAGTGGGCCAGGGCGCGGCCCGCCGCCGCCTCCCATTCCGGGTTCCAGGCCCACCAGCGCCGGGTCCCGGGGGTCGCCGCCCAGTCGGCGCGCGGTTGGAACGGTGACGTGCGCCGGTCCTCGGCCAGCAGCTCGGCCCAGGTCGGAGGCGTCGTGTCGGTGCCCTCGACCCGGCGGCGGCGCACGGCCTCGGGAGCGAGCCACACCGCCTGCCACAGGGAGCAGTCGTCGATCCGGGTCGCCACGGCCAGGCCGCACGCGACGCAGGCCATGTTCGGCCCGTCGGCGCCGTCGAGGCCGCAGCAGTAGCCCCCGGCCCGTTCGGGGACGAGTGCGGTGCCGCGCACGTCGCCGGGGGCGAGGACGACCGCGCCGGGCGCCCCGAACGACAGGTGGTACACGGGGGCGTGGACGCCCCGGGCGGCGGCCTCGCCCGGGGCGAGGTCCTCCCAGACCCGCCAGGGCGGTCCGGACGGCTCTCGGTCGACGGCGAACGTGCCGGGTTCCATGAGCACCGGGAGCTGGATCCCGTTCCCGTACTTCTGGTGGGCGTGGACGGGCAGCGCGACGCGGCTCAGCGGCACCGTGAGCTCCGCTCCGCACCCCGCGCACTCGAAGACGTACAAGCAGGTCCTCCCCCCTGTTCGGCGCAGGCGCGCCGGACTTCACCCCAAGGAACCACACCGGCGGCACTGACCTGCACCGGTTTACCGCCGTGCGGACGGCCGACCGGCGGCGGAGCGGGCCGCCGGGACTGCGTGTCCGGCGGGCGGCGGGTTGGGTCGTGGGCGGCGGTCCCGACGACGGCGCACGACGTGCCGCGCGACCGCCTCCCCCGCTGGATCCGTTGGAGGAATCCCTGATGCGTTCGCTGAAGATAGCCACCGGCACCGTGCTCGCCTGCTCCGCCCTGCTGCTCGCCGCGCCGACGGCCGCGCACGCCGCCGGCGCGGGCTCACCGGCCGGCTGTGAGGAGGCCAAGTCGCAGGCGGTCGAGGCCCAGGCCGACTACGACGCGATGAAGAAGCAGTACGACGGCGGCGACCACGTCAACGTCACCAAGGAGCAGCTCGCGGCGGGCGAGCAGAACGCGAACTCCACGGCCTCCGAGGCACAACGCCTGTGCGGCGACACCGTGGCGAACCCGTCGGCCTCCCCGTCGACGTCCGCCTCGCCCACGTCCCCGGCGACCCCGAAGCCCGTGCCGAAGCACACCGCTCCCGCGAAGCCGATGCCGACCGCGCCGATGAAGGACAAGCCGAGCGGTGCCATGCACACCGGCTCGGGCTCGACGAGCACCGATCCGGCGGGCGTGCCCGCGCTGGCCGCGACCGGTGGCCTGGCCCTCGCGGCCGCCGCCGGCTTCGCCCTGCGCCGCCGCGGCAGCCGTCAGAACTGATCCGTCCCCGCGCGAGGTCCTGGCGCCGCCGTACCGCCGACGACGCGTACGGCGGCGCCGGACCCGTCCGGTGTCCCGCCCCGCCCGTTCACCCAGGAGTCAGCCCGTGCCCGATGCCCACCGCTCACGCGGGTCACGGCTGCGCCGGGCCGGCGAAGGGCTGGTCGTGAGTCTGGTCGCGGCGGGCGCGTTCGCGTTCACGGTGGCGGACGCACAGTCCGGGCCGCCGCAGCCGGGCGCCGGGGCCAGGGCCGTGGCGAGCGGACGCGCCGTCGCGCCGATGCCCGCCGCCCGGCCGCTGCGCGTGGTGATCCCGGAGCTGCACGTGGACGCCCCGCTGACGAAGCTGCGGCTCCAGGACGACGGCCGGCTCGCCGCGCCGCCGGAGGACGACGACAACCTCGCCGGGTGGTGGGCGGACGGCCCGGTCCCGGGCACGCGCGGCACCGCGATCGTCGCCGGTCACGTCGACATCCCGGACGGCCCGGCCGTGTTCTACGGGCTCGGCGCGCTGAAGCCCGGCACGACGGTCGACATCACGCGGTCCGACCACCGCACCGCCCGCTTCACCGTCGACTCCGTGGACGTGTACGCGTCCGACGACTTCCCCGACCGGAAGGTGTACGGCGACACGGGCCGCCCCGAGCTCCGGCTGATCACCTGCGGTGGCGGCTACGACGAGGAGCGCGGACGGTACAAGGGCAACGTCGTCGTCACCGCCCATCTCTCCTCCTGAGGAGGCATCGTGGCCGCAACCTGGGACCCCCGCCCCGCCCCCGGCACCGGCGTCGAATTCCTGCCCGTCCTGGACATCCCGCCGCCGGGGCGCCAGCGCCGGTGGACCGTGCTGCTGCGCTGGCTGCTGCTGCTCCCGCAGTTCGTCGTCCTGGCGGTGCTGACGATCGCGGCGGTGTTCGTGGCGATCGCCGGCTGGTTCGCGGCGCTGTTCCTGGGCCGGCTGCCCGACGGGATCTACCGCTTCCTCGGATCGGTGCTCGTGTACACGACCCGGGTGAACGCGAGCGCGGCGCTCCTCGTGGACCGGTACCCGCCGTTCGCGTTCTCGGCGCCGGACCACCCCGTGCAGATCGAACTGCGCCCGACGCCGCTGAACCGGCTCGCGGTGCTGTTCCGGCTGATCCTGGTGATCCCCGCGGCGATCCTCACCTCGCTGGCCCAGAGCGGCTGGGCCGCGCTGTGCTGGGTGTTCTGGCTGATCACACTGGTCCTGGGGCGGCTGCCCGAGCCGCTGTACGCCGCGACGGCCGCCGTGGCGCGCTACAGCTTCCGCACGGCCGCGTACTGGCACCTGCTGACCCCGGCCTACCCGAAGGGCCTGTTCGGGGACGCTCCGGTGCCGCCCGCCGAGGTCCGCTCCGGGACCCGGCCGCTGCTGCTCGACACCTCCGCCAAGGTGCTCCTGGTGATCTTCCTGCTGCTCGGCCTCGCGGGCCAGGTGGTCCGCGGCACCGTGGACTACGACGACGACGGCAGCACCGACCCGTACGGCTCCCACCGGACGGCGCCGTAGCGCTCCGGTGAGAGCCGCAGGGGGACGGCCGCGGTCAGGTGCGGCCGGGTTCGTTCAGGCCGTGCGCGGCGGCCAGTTGCGGATCGCCTTGGGGCGCGGCGGCGCGTAGGTGCGCACCTTCGACGTGGTCAGGCCCAGGCGGACCAGCGACTCGGCGATGGTGACCGCGGCGGCGACACCGTCCACGACGGGGACGCCGGTGCGGGCGACGACCTGCTCGGTCAGGCCCGCCATGCCGCCGCAGCCCAGGCAGATGACCTCGGCGTGGTCCTGCTCGACGGCGGCCGCGGCCTGCTCGACGATCGCGGCGACGGCGGCGTCCGGGTCGCTCTCGAGCTCGAGGACGGCCATGCCGCTGGCGCGCACGGAGGCGAGCCGGTCGGTGAGCCCGGCGAGCTTGAGCCGGTCCTCGATGAGCGGCACGGCCCGGTCGAGGGTCGTGACGACCGAGTACTTGTGGCCGAGGAACTGCGCGGTGCTGGCGGCCGCCTCGGTGATGTCGACGACGGGGACGTCGAGCAGTTCCTGGAGGCCCTCGCGGCCGTGCTCCCCGTAGCCGGCCTGGATGACGGCGTCGAAGGGCTCGGGGTAGGCACGCACCTTCTCCATGACGGCGATGGCGGCGAGGTAGCTCTCGTAGTTGCCCTCACAGGACTCCGGTCCGAAGTCCGGTGTGAGCGGCACGATCTCGGTGCCGGGCGCCGCGACGGCGCGGGCCGTCTCGGCGATGCCCTTCGTCATCGACTCGGTGGTGTTGACGTTGGCGACGAGGATGCGCATGGGGGTGGTACTCCAAGGGGTGTGGATCATTCGGCGGCGACGGCGATGTTCTCCCCGTCGACGTGCTCGAAGGTCTGCTTGCGGTCGTTCACGGCCCAGTACAGCGCGGCGGCGATGCCGGCGCCGATGAACCAGGAGAAGCCCGCGATGCCGGCGAAGGCCGGGACGAGCGCGATGATCACGGAGATGACGGCGGCGGGCACGAAGACGCCGACGGCCTTCATGTTGACGCCGCGCCGGTAGTGGTACGTGGCCTCGGGGTGCTCGGTGTACAGGTGCGGCACGTGGATCTGGGCCTTGCGCAGCAGCCAGTAGTCGGCCATGACGATGCCGAAGACGGGACCGAGCAGGGCGCCGAGTCCGCCGAGGAAGTACGTGACGGCGACCGGGCTGTCGTACAGGTTCCAGGGCAGGATCACGAGGCCGATGACGGCGCTGACGACGCCGGCGCTGCGGAAGGTGAGGCGCTGCGGGAACATGTTGACCAGCATGTAGACCGGCGCGACGAAGTTGGCCAGGAGATTGACGGCGACCGTCAGCATCAGCAGGGCGAGACAGGCCAGGGCCAGCAGGATCGTGCTGGGGATGTCCTGGACGACCTGGGTGGGGCTGGTGATGACCTGGCCGTCGATGCGGAACTGGGCGCCGCTGAGCACGACCGCGATCGCGGCGAAGAACAGCATGTTCACCGGGATGCCGATGAGGTTGCCGCGGGAGATGGCGCGGTTGGACTTCGCGGACCGCGTGAAGTCGCAGAAGTTGAGGACGAACGTGCCGTAGACCACGACCCACAGGGCGGCGGCCTCGAAGATGTGCAGCCACTGGGTGCCGCCCTGGAACGGGGTGCCGTTGTCGAGCGCGATGGAGCCGTCGGCCTTGACGAACATCCAGACGGCGAGCGCGAGCACGGTGACCAGGACGGTCGGCGCGGCGAGCGCCATGTACCGGCGGATGGCCTGCATGCCGTAGCTGACGATGAGGACCTGGACGGCCCACAGGAACAGGAACGCGATCCAGCCGAGCGTGGACAGGCCGAGGATCGAGTTCTTGTCGTAGTCGGCGGCGCCCGGCCACAGGGCCGTCACCAGTGTGCGCAGCACCTGGGAGGCGAGGTAGGTCTGGATGCCGAACCAGGCGATGGCGGCGGCGCCGCGGACCGCGGCGGGCAGCTTGGAACCGCGGATGCCGAAGGCGATGCGGCTCATCACGGGGAACGGGACGCCGGTGCGCGAGCCCATGCGGCCGGAGAGGTTGAGCAGGACGAACAGCATGCCGGACGCGACGGCGAAGGCGATGAGGATGTCCCACACGCTCATCCCGAGGGCGAACAGGCCCATCGCGAAGGCGTAGTTGCCCAGGCTGTGGACGTCGTTGCCCCAGAGGGTGAAGACGTTGTAGGCGCCCCAACTGCGCCCCTGGATCTTGGTCGGTGCAAGGTCGCTGTTGTAGAGCCGCGGGCTGATGTCGACGCCCGCCACCTCCACCGGCTCCGTCCGGGATGGGGGCCGTTGCTGAGCAGTGGCCATGGGGACCCCTCAACTTTCCGCCGTGCAATTTCCGCTGTGCGAAAACACAGTTCCAAAGAATGTGAACTGGACGTTACGACGTGGGTTTTCCGGAGGTCAACGGTTTCCAGGTGCCGGAAACTCCGTGACATGAGTCACAACGGGGCGCCCTTGTATACCAAGCGGGGAGACGCGTATAACCCCGCCGGACGGGTCCGGCGGGGTTGGTCGGATACGCCTCCGGAAGCGGAGAAAGAGCAGGTCAGAGCAGGGGTTCCTGTAGTTCGGTGACCCAGTCCTCACGGTTCTCGGGGCACTCCAGGTTTACCTCCGTGGGGTATCCGGCGGAGCGATGACCGTGTGCGTCGATCCAGTGGGCCAGCATCTGGACAGCCGGCAGGACCGTCTCCATGGAGCCCCGGTGGATGAGAGTGGCGGCCCGCTCCACGGGCGGCAGGTCGAGGATCCGCAGGCCGTCGTCCTCGCGGGGCGCCGCCGTCACCTCGACGCCCGCGTGCACGAGGATCCCGCCGCCCGGCGCGTCCTCGTAGCGGGCGACGCCGGGCCCGGTCGGTGCGATGCCGGCCGCCTCCAGACGCCGGAAGAGTTCCCCGTACAGCGGCTGGATCACCGGGCCGACGGTGTCGAAGTCCGGTGCGACCGCGGTCAGTTCGGCCACGCGGCGGCTGGGCAGGTGCTTGATGACGATGTCGTCGCCGGGCATGAGTCCCTCGCTCTCGATGGACCGGAGCCGCGCCTCGACCTGGCCGAGCCGGGCCGCCGTCGCCGCCATCTCCGCGGCCAGCTCGGCGCGGCGCAGCCTCAGCATCGCCCGCAGTTCCCCGGCGTCCACCTTCTCGTCGAGGATCTCCCCGACCTGCGCGAGGGTGAAGCCGAGGTCCTTCAGGGCGATCAGCCGGTTGAGCCGGGCGAGCTGGGCGGCGGTGTAGTGGCGGTATCCGGTGGCGGGGTCGACGTGGGCCGGGCGCAGCAGTCCGGTCGCGTCGTAGTGACGCAGCATCCGGACCGAGACCCGGCCGTGCCGGGCGAAGTCTCCGATGGTGAACATGGTGTCTCCGAGTACACGGGCTCACACGGTGTGAGGGTCAAGCGTCCCCCACCGAGCCCCGCTTCCAGTCGTCCCGGACATCATGCGCACCACCGGAGCCGTGCCGTCAGCCGCGGGTGAAGACCGCGACCGTGCGGGCCGGGACGGTGAAGGTGCCCGAGCCCTTCTCGTACGAGGACGTCCGTACCACCTCGTCCGCTCCCTTCCGCTGCACCGGGTGCAGGCCGTACGCGGTACCGGCCAGCTCCCCCACCGTCTGCCGCTGCCGCTCGGGCGTCGCGTTGAGGACGACGACGAGGTCACCGAGGCGCATGGTGACCACGCCCGGGGTCTCGTCCGTGCCCGAGAGCGGGAAGGACAGCTCCTTCTGGACCTCGGCGGCGGTGCCCAGGTGGAAGGCCGGCTCCGCCGTGCGGATCTTCAGCAGGTCCCGGTACGCGGCGGAGGCGCCGTCGATGTCACGGCAGCCCGGGGCCTCGGCGGAGGCCAGGAGCGGCTTCGCGTACGGCCACTTCGCCTCGTTGTCGGCGGCGGGCGGGAGGCCGCGCCCGAAGCCGTTGCCCGCGCGGCAGTCCCAGTGGATCGCGTTGAACCAGTCGCCGCTGTCGAACGAGTTCCGGTCGAGGGACTTCGAGCGGAGCAGGTCGGTACCGGCCTGGGACAGCGCGGGGCCCTGCGAGAGCGTGGCCGTGGCCATCGCGAGGACCTGCATCCTGGCCCGGTCGGCGGTCGGCGTCTCCTTCGGCAGTTTGTAGGTGAGCGCGTCGTAGAGCGACTCGTTGTCGTGCGCGTCGGCGTACGCGAGCGCGTCGCCCGGAGCCTCGGCGTAGCCGGCCGGTGCGCCGTTGTAGTCGACCTGGGAGCCCTTCACCTTCTTCCCGGCGGTGTCGGTGAAGGAGTAGTCGGCCAGGTTCCCGGACAGGCCCACCTTGATCAGGTCCTGGTAGTGGAGCAGCCGGGCCTTCTGCTCGGCGGGGGTGCCGTTGGCCTTCGAGGTGTTGGGGTCGGTGTAGAGGCCGCTGGCGAAGCCCTGCACGCCGGGGTCCTCGTCGAAGGGGCCGCCGCCGCGCACGGCGTCGCGGGCCCGGTCGGAGAAGGTGGCGATGCCGGTGCCGGCCATGTTCTTCTGTGTGGCCTGGACGAAGCGGGCGTCGTCGGCGACCTCGCCGAAGTTCCAGCCCTCCCCGTAGAGGATGATCTTCTTGCCGTCGACGCCGTCCTTCGCGACCGTCAGCTCGTCGAGCGCCTTGCGGACGGCGAGGATGTCGGCCTTGGGGTGGTGGCCCATGAGGTCGAAGCGGAAGCCGTCGACCTTGTACTGCTTGGCCCAGGTGACGACGGAGTCGGCGACGAGCTTGCCCATCATGGTGTTCTCGGGCGCGGTGTTCGCACAGCAGGTCGAGTTCGCGACCGTGCCGTCCGCGTTCAGCCGCTGGTAGTAGCCGGGGACGATCTTGTCGAGGACCGAGTTGTCGTCCTGGCCCGCGGCCGCCGTGTGGTTGTAGACGACGTCCATGACGACGCGCAGCCCGTCCTGGTTGAGGGCCTGGACCATCTGCCGGAACTCGACGGTGCGCCGCGTGCCGTCCGGGTCGGAGGCGTAGGAGCCCTCGGGGACGGTGTAGTGCAGCGGGTCGTAGCCCCAGTTGAAGGCGTCCTTCGCGGCGCTCTTGGTGACGCAGGCCTGCTGCCGGTCGCTGTCCGGCGCGTAGGAGCCCAGGTCGCAGTCGGGTGTGGCCTGCTCGGACCGCTTCTCGGGGATCGTCGCGATGTCGAAGGCGGGCAGCAGGTGCACGTACGAGGTGCCGGCGGCCGCGAGGGCGCGCAGGTGCTTCGAGCCGGCGCTGTCGCGGTCGGTGAAGGCGCGGTAGGTGCCGCGGTCGTCCTTGGGGGTGGTGGTGTCGGCGACGGAGAAGTCGCGGACGTGCAGCTCCTGGATCTGCGCGTCCTTCATCGCGACGGCCTTCGGCTTCTTCAGGTCCGCCCAGCCCTTCGGGGCGAGGGCCCGGTCGGCGAGGTCGACGACGAGGCTGCGCCGTGAGTTCGCGGTGAGGGCGAGCGAGTAGGGGTCGGTGACCTTGTTCGTGACGAGCTTGCCGACGCTCGGCGCCCACACGCGGACGGCGTACCGGTAGGGCTTGCCGCGCCAGGCCGCGGCCGGTCCGGTGGCGGACCATACGCCGCTCGCACTGTCGCGGCGCATGCGCACGGACCGTCCGTCGAGGTCGAGGGACACGTCCTGGGCGGTCGGCGCCCATACGGACAGGGTGACCTTGTCCCCCTTGAAGACGGGTCCGAGCCCGGCCTTCGCGGCGGCCGTCCCGTACAGGGAGTCGAGCGCGCCGGGGAGCTGGACGCCGGTCGCGGTGAGCAGGGCGCCGTTCGCCGCGCGCTGGGTGGCGATGAGCTGCCCGCGCAGGGCATCGCGTGCCCGGTCGCGGTCGCGGGGGTCGATCGTGAACGCGGGATAGTCCTCGAGGTGCGGGTACTTCGCCTTCTGCGCGTCGGTGAGCGCGCCCGGGTTCAGCCGCAGCCAGTGGCCCTCGCTGCTCAGCGCGCCGTCCTCGACGGTGATACCGCCCTCGGGCGCGTAGACGAGCTGCTCGCTGGTGCCGGAGCCGGCCTTCGCCTTCCACACGACGGTGTCGGCGTCGATCCACTGCGCCTCGGCCTTGTCCAGGTCCAGGTCGCCGCCGCCGCTGAGGGACGGCAGCAGATAGCCGCTCTCCCCCGCGTTGAGCCACACCTCCTTGCCGTACGTGCCGAAGTCGAGGGAGCGGTCGGTGGGGATGTCCTTCTCGTCGCCCTTGTGGACGATGTAGCCGAGGCTGGTGGCGCCTTCGGCGAGCGGCACCTCGAAGACGAGGCCGAACGCGTCCTTGCCGGTGGGCTGGAGCGGCTTCGCCCAGTCCGTGGGGTTCGCGGCGCCGGTCCAGGTGTGCAGGCCCCAGCCGTCGTAGTCGCCGTCGGCGCGGCGCACGTGGACGACGGCCTTGGCCGCGTCCTGCGGCGGGTACACCCCGTCGGGCCGCGTGGTCTTCTGGCTGTCTGCCCCCTGCTCGATCCAGACCTCCCCGGTCCTGCCGAGGTCGATCGTGCGCTCGGGGCCGTCGGCGGTGCCGTCCTTCTCGACGGTGTACTTCAGGGACCCGGCGCCGTCGGGGACCTTCACCCAGGCGAAGGCGCCGTAGGCGTCGCGGCCCACGAACTCGCCCGTGCTGCCACCGGACTTGAGCGTCCAGCCGGTGTAGTCCTTGTCGGTGCGCTTGTAGTGGACGACGACGTGGTCGCGGTCGACGGCGGTCGGCTTCTCGGGGGCCGGGGCCTGTCCCGCGGTCGAGGAGGCGAGCGCGCTCGCGGTGCGCCCGTCCCGGTCCACGACGACGGCCTTGTAGCGCAGGGCGGTGCCCGCCTTCACCGTGTCCGGCAGATACTGCGTGATCTTGTACGGGGCGTGGTCCACCGAGCCGAGCGTGCGCCACTTCCCGTCGCCGACCTGGGCGGCGAAGACCACGCGCGGGGACGCGGTGGCGCCGGGGTCCGCGCCGAGGGTGACGGTGCCGGTGGCGCCGTCGGCCGGGGCGGTGAGGGAGACCTGCGGCGCGGCGGTGGCCTTCGGGAGCTTCGCGTCGGCGCGCAGGACGAGGCTGGACAGCGCGGGGACGGTCACCTCGACGCGCCCGCCGTCGGCCTTCACGCGGCCCGATCCGCCGTAGAGGGTTCCGAACGCGGCGGACTCGACGGGCAGTCGGACCGTCCTGGCCTCCTGCGCGTTGTTCACGGCGACGACGTACTCGCGGTCGTCGCCGGTGCGCGAGAAGGCGTACACGGAGTCCTTGGCGTAGAGCTCCTTCTGCGTGCCGTCCGTGAGCGCCGGGTTCTGCTTGCGGAGCTTCGCCAGTGCGGCGATGTCCCGGTAGAGGGGGTGCCGCTCGTCGTAGGCGGCGTCGGCGTGGGTGCGGTCGGTGCCGAGCTCGTCGTCGTCCAGGTAGTCGGCGACCTTCGACGGGAAGAGGGTCTGGCGGGCATCCTTGTCGCCGCCGGCGCCGGTGAAGCCCTGCTCGTCGCCGTAGTAGACGACGGGGTTGCCGCGCGAGAGGAACATCAGCTCGTGGGCGAGCCGGTCGCGCTGGAGGAGTTCCTTGTCGGAGGCCTTGGGGTTGTCGGCCTTGAGGAAGGTGCCGATGCGGCCCATGTCGTGGTTGCCGAGGAAGGTGACCTGCTCGTACGCGTTGGCCTTGTCCGTCGCGTACCTGTAGTCGTCGGCGAAGACCTTGGCGAGCCGGTCCGCGCTCGCGCCCTGGGAGGCGTAGGCGCGGGCGGCGTCCTGGAAGGGGAAGTCGAGGGTGGCGTCGAGCCGGCCGCGCGTGACGTAGGGCGCGGTGACGTCGGTGTCGGCGGAGTAGACCTCGCCGAACATGAAGAAGTCCTCGCGGCCTCGGGCCGCCGCGTACGTGTCGAGGGCGGTGGCCCACTGGGTCCAGAAGTCCAGGTTCACGTGCTTGGCGGTGTCGATGCGGAAGCCGTCGACGCCGAAGTCCCGCACCCAGGTCTCGTAGATCTTCTCCATGCCCCGGACGACCTCGGGCCGCTCGGTCCACAGGTCGTCGAGCCCGGAGAAGTCGCCGTAGGTCGTGGACTCGCCCTCCCAGGTCGAGTCGCCGCGGTTGTGGTACATCGTCGGGTCGTTGAGCCAGGACGGGACCATCTCGCCGGTGTTCTCCGGCGTGTACGGGAAGGAGTCCTTGTCGACCTTCGCGGTGACGCCCTTGCTGTCGTCGAAGGGGCGGCCGTCGGTGTCGAGGTAGGGGTAGGCGCCCTTGGGGCGGTAGCCGTACTTCTTCTCGGCGTAGTCGACGGTGTCGGCGGTGTGGTTGGTGATGACGTCGAAGAAGACCTTCATGCCCTTGGCGTGCGCCTTGGCTATCAGGCGCTCGAGATCCGCGTTCGTGCCGAAGTGCGGGTCGACCTGGGTGAAGTCGGTGATCCAGTAGCCGTGGTAGCCGGCCGAGGCGTTGTCGCCCTCGCCCTGCACCGGCTTGTTCTTGAAGATCGGCGCCATCCAGATCGCGGTGGTGCCGAGGTCCTTGATGTAGTCGAGCCGCTCGGTGAGGCCCTTGAGGTCGCCGCCCTGGTAGAAGCCCTTGTCGGTGGGGTCGTAGCCGGTCGCGAGCCGGGAACCGGTCAGCCCGCCCTTGTCGTTGGCCGTGTCGCCGTTGGCGAAACGGTCCGGCAGGACGAAGTAGTACTGCTCGCGGGTGAGGTCGTGGCGGGCGGGCGCGGCGGCGAGCTGCGCGTCGGAGGGCGGCGCGGGCGGGGCCGCGGCGCGGGCCGCGAGCGGCTGGGCGAGCGTGACGAGGAGGGCGGCGGCCGCGGTGTACGCGGCGGCCCGTCTGCGCGGGATGGGACGGGTGCGGCTCAAGGCGTGAACTCCTCGCGGAATCAGGGCTCTTGGGGAGGCGCGGGCCGACGGGGGCCGGGGCCTTGGGGACCGGGGCAGCGGGGAGGAGCCCCGGTCCGCCGCGTGACGGTACCGCTTGCTGGAAGCCGACTGCAAGAGTTCTGCAAGCAACAGCAAGAACTTTCAGCAGGGTTCTTGACGTGGCCTTCTCAACTCCCGCAGGCTCACGGAGCGTTGCCCTCCCTCCGGCGGTGACGAAAGCGCCGGAATCCCCCCATTCAGGAGCCGCACATGCATCGAACCCCCACACGTGCCCGGCGCCGCCGGGCCACCGCGACCGCGCTCGCCCTGGGCGCCCTCACGCTCGGCGGCGTCGTCACGCTGCCCGCGCAGCCCGCCGCCGCCGACACGGGCGTGGCGAACGGTGACGTCATCGCCAACCTGTGGCAGTGGAACTGGAAGTCCGTCGGCAAGGAGTGCACCGACGTCCTCGACCCGGCCGGCTACGGCGCCGTCCAGGTCGCGCCGCCCGAGGAGTCCCTCAAGCAGCAGAACTTCTACTGGTGGGACGTCTACCAGCCGTACTCGTACAAGCTCGACAGCCGCTTCGGCAGCGCGGGCGACTTCAAGGACATGATCGACACCTGCCATGCCGCGGGCATCGAGGTCTACACGGACGCCGTCATCAACCACACGGCCGCGCAGACCGGCACCGGGTACGCCGGCACCACGATCGGCGACCGCTACGACACCCCGGACTACGACCCGGCCGACAGCGACGACTGCCGGAAGACCATCGCCAACTGGTCGGACCAGTACGAGGTCCAGCACTGCGAACTGCTCGGCATGCCCGATCTCGACACGGGCGAGCAGGGTGTCCGCGACAAGATCGCCGGGTTCCTCAACACGCAGATCGACCTGGGCGTCGACGGCTTCCGCGTCGACGCCGCCAAGCACATCGAGACGGGCGACCTGAACGCGATCGTGGGCGCGCTGCACACCACGACGGCGGGCGACGCCCCCTACATCACCCAGGAGGTCTACCCGGGCAACCCGCCCGCCCTCGGGGACTACTACAACAACGGCGACGTCCTCGACTTCACGTACGCCGCCGCGATGAAGTCCCAGTTCCAGGGCGGCGACATCGCCAACCTGGCGTCGTTCGGCAGCAGTTGGGGCCTGGCCGACGAGGCGCACTCCAACACCTTCGTCACCAACCACGACACCGAGCGCAACGGCTACACCCTCAGCTACAAGGACGGCGCGACCGCGACGCTGGCCAACGTGTTCCAGCTGGCGCGCGGGTACGGCCGCCCGTCGGTGTACGCCGCCTGGACCTTCGACCAGAGCGACCAGGCGCCGCCGAACGACGGCAACGGCTTCGTGACCGGGACGGACTGCGGCAGCGGCTGGGCCTGCGTCGACCGGGACGCGGCGGTGGCCGGAATGGTCGGCTGGCACAACGCGGTCGGTGACGCGCAGGTCGCGAACTGGCAGTCCCCGGCCTCGAACGTCATCGGCTTCGGCCGCGGCGACAAGGGCTTCGTCGCGCTCAACAACACGTCGGACGCCCACACCTTCACGTACTCGACGGGGCTGCCCGACGGCACGTACGCGAACGTGATCGACGGCGGCACGACCTCGGTCACCGTCTCGGGCGGCAAGGCCGAGCTGACGGTGCCCGCGAAGGGCGCGGTCGCCTTCCACGGCTAGCGGAACGGGAGAAGGGGGCCGGTGCGCACCGCACCGGCCCCCTTCTTCCCTGTCCTACGCGGTGGCCCACCACACGGTCGTGTCGGCGGTCAGCTCGACCAGGCCGTCGGCGACGGTGACCGGCCCCGAGGCGAGGAGCACCCGGCCGGGGGCGGCGATGCGCACAGCGGTTCCGGTGGTGTTCACGGTGCAGGCGAAGCCCGGCCGGTCGAACCGCAGGATGCCCGGCGGCACCTCGTCGTCCCACACCACGTCGGTGCCGGCGCCGAGGCCCGGCTCCTCGCGGCGCACGGCGAGCGCGGCGCGGTACAGCTCCAGGGTGGAGCCGGCGACGCCGGACTGCGCCTCGACGCTCAGCTCGCCCCAGCTCTCGGGCTGCGGCAGCCAGCTGCCCCCGCTGCCGAAGCCGTACGAGGAGCCGGTGCGGGTCCACGGGATCGGCACCCGGCAGCCGTCGCGGTAGCCGTCCTGGCCCTGGGCGCGGAAGAACGACGGGTCCTGGCGCACCTCGTCGGGCAGGTCGGTGACGTCGGGCAGGCCGAGCTCCTCGCCCTGGTAGACGTAGGCGGAGCCGGGCAGCGCCAGCATCAGGAGGGTGGCGGCGCGGGCCCGGCGCAGGCCGAGTTCGCGGTCGCCGGGGGTACGGATCTGGGTGCCGAGGCCCGGCGGGTTGGCGTAGCGCGTGGCGTGCCGGGTGACGTCGTGGTTGGACAGGACCCAGGTGGCCGGGGCGCCGACGGGGCGCATGGCGTCGAGGGAGCTGTCGATGATGCGGCGCAGCTCCTCGGCCTCCCAGGGGGCGCCCAGGTACTGGAAGTTGAAGGCCTGGTGCAGCTCGTCGGGGCGCACGTAGTTCGCGGTGCGCTCGACGGTCGGAGTCCAGGCCTCGGCGACGAAGATGCGGTCACCGTCGTACTCGTCGAGGATGAGCCGCCACGAGCGGTAGACGGCGTGGACGCCGTCCTGGTCGAAGAACGGCATGACGTCGTTGCCGAGCAGCTTGAGCTGGTCGTGGCCGCCGAGGTCGGGCAGGCCCTCGGCCTTGACCAGGCCGTGGGCGACGTCGATACGGAAGCCGTCGACGCCCATGTCGAGCCAGAACCGCAGGATGGAGCGGAACTCGTCGGCGACGGCCGGATGCTCCCAGTTCAGGTCGGGCTGCTCGGGGGCGAAGAGGTGCAGGTACCACTCGCCGTCGGGGAGCCGGGTCCAGGCGGGGCCGCCGAAGATGGACTCCCAGTCGTTGGGCGGCAGTTCGCCGTGCGCGCCCTTTCCGGGGCGGAAGTGGTAGCGCTCGCGCAGCGGCGAGCCGGGGCCCTCGGCGACGGCGCGCTTGAACCACTCGTGCTGGTCGGAGGAGTGGTTGGGCACGAGGTCGACGATGACGCGCAGGCCGAGCCCGTGGGCGTCCCGGATGACGGCGTCGGCGTCGAGAAGGGTGCCGTACATGGGGTCGACGGCCCGGTAGTCGGCGACGTCGTAGCCGCCGTCGGCCTGCGGGGAGGCGTAGAACGGGCTCAGCCAGACCGCGTCCACGCCCAGGTCGCGCAGGTACGGCAGGCGCTGCCGGATGCCTTCGAGGTCGCCCGTGCCGTCGCCGTCGCTGTCGGCGAAACTGCGCGGGTACACCTGGTAGATGACGGCGTCGCGCCACCAGTCCGCGGCCTCGCGGGTGGTCGTGGCGCCGGCCGGTGCGGTGTCGGTGGGGTGCTGGCTCATGGTGTCCTTGCTGCGTAAGGAGCTGGCAACTGGTCGGTCGTGGGTGGGGGTTCAGCCCTTGGTGCCGCCTGCCGTGAGGCCGGTGACCAGGTGCTTCTGGACAAGGTAGAAGAAGGCGGTGACCGGGATGGCGATCAACACCGCGGTGGCGGCCATCAGGTTCCACTGGGCGTCGTGCTCGCTGATGAAGCTCTGCAGGCCCACCGCGAAGGTGTACTTGGAGTCGTCGAGCAGGAACGTGGACGCGAAGGGCACCTCGGCGAACGCCGTGATGAAGCTGTAGAACGCGGCGACGGCGATGCCCGGCTTGGCCAGCGGCAGGATGAGCCGCCAGAAGGTGCCGAAGGGGCTCAGTCCGTCGATCCGGCCGGCCTCGTCGATCTCGATCGGGACGGTGTCGAAGTAGCCCTTCATCAGCCAGGTGCAGTAGGGGACGATCGTGGTGCAGTTGACCAGGATCACGCCCTGGTACGTGTCGATGAGGCCCAGCTCCGAGAAGATCTCGTACATCGGCACGATGAGGACGGCGATGGGGAACGCCTGCGTGAGCAGCAGGACCCACATCAGCGGCCGGTAGCCGGGAAAGCGCATGCGGGAGACCGCGTAGCCGGTCGTCGCGGCGAACAGGACTCCGACGAGGGTGGTGCCGAGCGCGATGATCAGCGTCGACTCCATCCACTGGAAGAAGTTGGTGTGCTGCAGCACCTGCGAGTAGTTGGAGAGTGTCGCCTTGCCGGCGATGCCGCCGGGGTGCAGGTAGTCGTCCTTGTCCGGGCCGAAGGACAGGTAGACGAGCCAGACGATCGGGAACAGGGCGATGAGGCTCGCGATGCCGAGGACGCCGTGCGCGACCGCCTTGCCCAGCGGGCCGCGCTCGCCCCGGCGGCGCACCTTGGGTTCCTTGCCGGCCGGGCGGTCGTCGTCGGTCGCGGTCTGCGCCGCGGGGATCTGCGGTGCGGTCGTGGTGCTCATGGTGGTGGCTCCTGCGGCGTCAGACGGCGAGCTGCTCATTGCGCTTCAACCAGCGGTAGTAGAAGGTCGTGAAGACGGTGAGGATCGACAGCAGCAGCACGCCGTAGGCGGCGGACTGGGCGAAGTCGCGCGGCTGCTGGCCGAAGCCGAGCCGGTAGGCCCAGGTGACGAGGATCTGGGCGTCCGGCGCCGTGTTGCCGAACAGCAGGAAGATGATGGCGAACTGGTTGAAGGTCCAGATCACGCCGAGGAGCACGACGGTGGAGCTGACCGACCTGAGGCCCGGCAGGGTGATGTGCCGGAAGCGCTGCCAGGCGTTCGCGCCGTCCATCTCGGCGGCCTCGTAGAGCGAGGAGTCGATGGACTGGAGTCCGCCGAGCAGCGAGATCATCATGAACGGGACGCCGCACCAGGTGTTGACGAGGATCGCGGCGATCCGCTGGAACGTGGGGTCCTCCAGCCACTGCGGCTGCGGCAGGTGCAGCGAGCCGAGGGTGGAGTTGATGATCCCGGAGTCGGCGAGCATGATCCGCCACGCGAAGACGGTGACGAAGGTGGGCACCGCCCAGGGCAGGATGAGCAGCAGCCGGTAGAGGGTGCGGCCGCGCATCTTCTCGTTGAGCAGCAGCGCGAGGCCGAGGCCGATGACGTAGTGCAGGGCGACACAGACGGCCGTCCAGACGACGGTCCAGATGAAGTGGGACCAGAAGCGGTCGTAGGAGGCGGGGCCCCACAGGATGTCGGCGTAGTTGTCGAGGCCGATGAACTGGTAGGTGGCGTCGATGTGGTTGACGCCGATCGTGCGCGCCGAGTTCAGGCTGTTGGCGTCGGTGAGCGTCAGGTAGAAGCCCCGTGCGAGCGGGTAGCCGACGAGGACGCCGAGCACGACGACGACCGGGGCGATCATCGCGTACGCGTACCAGTACTTGCGGTACGAGTCCTTGAGGCGCCGGATCGGTCCGGGGCGCGGCGGGCGGCTCTTGGTGGCCGGTCGTTCGACGGCGAGGGTCATGCGGGCACCTTCTGCATGGGGCGGGGCGGTTCGACGCCGGTTCGCGCCCTCCCCCTTCGGGGCGCGAACCGGCCGCTTGCGCTACGGGACCGCCGGGGTCACTTGGTGAAGCCGGGGACCAGCTTGGTGAAGGCCGTCTCGAGGTTGCCGAGACCCTTGTCGAGGGACTCCTTGCCGGTCGCGACCTTCGGGAGCTCCTGGTCCATCGGCGTCCACAGCGAGCTGTACTCGGGCAGCTCGGGGCGCGGCTGGGCGGCGGGGAGCACCTTCTGGTAGCCGGCGATGCCCGGGTCGGCGGTGACCTTCGCGGTGTACGCGTCCTCGCGGGTGGGCAGCGTCGAGTTCTTCAGGGCGATCTGCTCCTGCGCCTTCGCGGAGGTCATCCACTTGACGAACTTGAGCGACGCCGCCTGGTGGGCCTTGTCGGAGCCCGCGTAGACGGACAGGTTGTGTCCGCCGGTCGGGGCGCCGGCCTTGCCGCTGGAGCCGGCCGGGACGGTGGCGATGCCGAGGTTCGCCTTGTCCTTGAACGCCGAGCCCTTGTAGAAGTTCGTGATCTCCCAGGGGCCCTGGATGATCGCGGCGACCTTGCCGCTGACGAACGCGTCCTGGATGTGGGCGTAGGCGTCCGCGGTGGCATCGGCCTTGTGCAGGCCCTTGCCGTCGAACATGCCCTTCCAGGTGGTCAGGCCCTTCTTGGCGGCGGCGGAGGAGATGGTGATCTTCTTGCCCTGGGCGTCGACGGTGTCGGTGCCCTCGCCGAAGAGGAACGGCTGGGCGTAGTAGCCCGCGGTGGAGGCCCAGTAGCCGTCGACGCCGGTCTTGTCCTTGACCTTGGCCGCGTCGGCCTTCAGCTCCTCCCAGGTGGTGGGCGCCTCGTTGATGCCCGCCTTCTTGAAGAGCGCCTTGTTGTAGACGAGGGCCAGGGTGTCGGTGACCAGCGGCACGCCGTAGGTCTTGCCGTCGAACTGGGCCTGCTTGATCAGGCTCGGCTGGAACTTGTCCTGGTCGGCGAGGGCCTCGGTGCCGTCGAGCGGCAGCAGGTAGCTCTTCTTCGCGAACGCGGGCGTCCAGCCGACCTCGGCGCGCAGCACGTCCGGGGCGCCGCTCGCGCCGGCGGCGGTGTCGAACTTGTTCTGCGCCTGGTCGAAGGGCACGTTGGTGTACTTGACCTTGATGCCGGGGTTCGCCTTCTCGAACTCCTTGGCCAGGGCCTTGTACGTGGGGGCCTCGTTCGTCGCGTTCGAGGTGTCCCACCAGGTGATGGTGACCGGGCCCGACGCCTTGCCGCCGTCCTCGTCACTTCCGCCGCAGGCCGTCGCCGCGAGTGCGAGGGACGCCACCACCGCGGTGGCCGCTATGCCACGCCGCATGAGATCTCCTAGAGGGTGAAAGCCCGTGTTTGGCTCTGCCGACTGGGCCGCTGCGGCCGCCGGGCGACGTGAACGTAACAGCGCGGTAAGCCGTACGAAAGACCTTGCTGAAAAATTTTGCAGCCCGAGCTGCAAGCGTTATGCGATTTGCCCGTTTTTGCTCTCTCTTGCCCGGCTGCAAGGCTCTGCAAGGTCTTGCCACGGGGCCGTCACACAGGGATCATCTGAGGTCTTGTCCTGTTGCTCTACGAGGAGTGCGATGACGCAGCTGCCCGCACAGGCCGGCCGCCGGCCCGTGCCGTCCCCGCCCGCGACCGCCCGCCTGGCCGACATCGCGGCGCAGGCCGGTGTCAGCGAGGCGACGGTCAGCCGCGTGCTGAACGGGAAGCCCGGCGTCGCCTCCGCCACCCGGCAGTCCGTGCTCGCCGCCCTCGACGTGCTCGGCTACGAGCGGCCGGTCCGGCTGCGCCGCCGCAGCGAGGGCCTGGTCGGCCTGATCACGCCCGAGCTGGAGAACCCGATCTTCCCGGCGCTCGCGCAGGTCATCGGCCAGGCGCTGACCCGCCAGGGCTACACGCCGGTGCTGGCCACGCAGACTCCCGGCGGCTCCACCGAGGACGAGCTGACCGAGATGCTCGTCGACCGCGGGGTCACCGGCATCATCTACGTCTCCGGACTGCACGCCGACACCACGGCGGACACCCAGCGCTACGAGCAACTGCGGGCCCAGGGCGTCCCGTTCGTCCTCGTGGACGGCTTCTCGCCCAAGGTGCAGGCGCCGTTCATCTCGCCGGACGACCGGGCCGCGATGCAGCTCGCCGTCACGCATCTCGCGGCGCTCGGACACAGCCGGATCGGGCTCGCGCTCGGTCCGAAGCGGTTCGTGCCGGTGCAGCGCAAGATCGAGGGCTTCGTGCGCGCGATGCAGGACCGTTTCTCTCTCGCGCCCGAGGACATCGAACGCGAGCTCGTCCAGCACTCCCTCTACACGCTGGAGGGCGGCCAGGCCGCGGCCTCCGACCTGCTCGACCGCGGCTGCACGGCGATCGTGTGCGCGAGCGACATGATGGCCCTCGGCGCGATCCGCGAGGCGCGCCGGCGGGGCCTGGAGGTCCCGGACGACGTGTCGGTGGTCGGCTTCGACGACTCCCCGCTGATCGCGTTCACCGACCCGCCCCTGACGACGGTGCGCAAGCCGGTGCAGGCCATGGGCCAGGCGGCGGTCCGCGCGGTCCTGGAGGAGATCGGCGGAACGCCCACCCCGCACACCGAGTTCGTCTTCATGCCGGAACTGGTGGTGCGCGGCTCGACGGCATCGGGACCTGGGGTGACCGGTCGGTCCTGAAGGGGTTGTCGGGCCGGGCGGGCGTGTCGGGCCATTGGTACAGTCGGTGGCGCCTGACTCGTACCACCTGTCGCCATGCCGTAGGGAGCACGCCGCCGATGGCCGTGGATCAGCTCGACACCCGGATTCTGCGGCTGCTCCTGGAGCAGCCGCGTACGAGTGTGCGCGAGTACGCGCGGATCCTCGGGGTCGCCCGGGGCACGCTCCAGGCCCGGCTGGACCGTCTGGAGCGGGACGGCGTGATCACCGGCACGGCGCCCACCCTCTCCCCCGCCGCGCTCGGGCACCCGGTGCTGGCCTTCGTGCACATCGAGGTCACCCAGGGGCACCTCGCCGACGTGGGCGACGACCTGGCGGGCGTTCCGGAGATCATCGAGGCGTACTCGATCACCGGCGGCGGCGACCTCCTCGCCCGGGTCGCGGCGCGCGACGCGGGGCACCTGGAGGACATCGTGCAGCAGCTCAACCGGCTGCCCGGGGTCGTCCGCACCCGCACCGAGGTGGCGCTGCGCGAGCGGGTCCCGCACCGGGTGCTGCCGCTGGTCGAGGCGATCGGGCGCGCGGCAGCCGAGCGCAGGTGATCCGGGCCGCCGGTTCCTGCATGCTGGAAGGCATGAGCGACCATCTGCCCGCGTACCGGCTCGGCACGACGGCCGTCGTCTTCGATCTGGACGGCACCCTCGTGGACAGCGAGCCCAACTACTTCCGGGCGGCGCTCGGCACGCTCGCCCGGTACGGCGTCACGGACTTCACGTGGGCCGACCACGAGAAGTACGTCGGCATCTCCACGCTGGAGACCATCGGGATCTGGAAGCGCCGGTACGGCATCGCGGCGCCCGCGGACGAGCTGCTCGACGACATGAACGCCCGCTATCTGGAGCTGGCCCGCGCCGAGACGCACGTGTTCCCGCAGATGCGGCTGTTCCTGGAGCACCTGCACGCGGAGGGCGTCCCGATGATCGTCGCCTCGGGTTCGTCCCCGGAGGCCATCGAGGCGATCCTCGCGGGGACGGGGCTGACCGGGCAGCTGTCGCGGTACGTCTCGGCGGACGAGGTCGAGCACGGCAAGCCGGCCCCCGACGTGTTCCTGGAGGCGGCCCGCCGGCTCGGGGTGGCGCCGCGGCACTGCGTGGTCCTGGAGGACGCGGCACCGGGGGCCGCGGCGGCGCACGCGGCGGGCATGCGCTGCATCGCCGTACCGTACGTCGCCGCGCAGGCCGGCGACCCCGCGTTCACCACCGTGGACCTGCTCTTCAAGGGCGGTCAGGAGGAGTTCACGGCGCGGGCCGCGTGCGAGTGGCTCGAGCGGTCAGCTCCGTCTTCCTGATCTTCCCGGTCGGGGTGAGCGGCAGTTCGGGGACGACCTCGACGACTTGCGGGATCTTGTAGCCGGCCATGGTCGTGGCGGCCCACGCGCGCAGGGCCTCGCCGGTCAGCGCGGAGCCCTCGGCGACCCGTACGAAGGCGTGCGGGCGCTCGCCGCTGTCGGGGTCGGGCACGGCGACGACCGCGGCGGCGAGCACCTCGGGGTGCTGTCCGAGCAGCGTCTCGACCTCGGTCGGGAAGACGCTCATGCCCTTGACCTTGATCATGTCCTTGTTGCGGCCCAGGTAGTGCAGGCAGCCGTCCTCGTCGAGGGCGCCGATGTCGCCGGTGTGCAGCCAGCCGTCGCGCAGGGCGCTCGCGGTGGCGGCGGGCGCGCGCCAGTAGCGGGTGAGGACGGAGGGGCCGCGGACGACGATCTCGCCGCGCTCGCCGAGGGGCAGCGGGTCGCCGGTGACGAAGTCGACGACCATGAAGTCGGTGCCGGGCACCGGCAGTCCGCAGAAGACGGGGTCGCTGACCAGGTCGTGGTCGCCGTCCTGGAAGCCGAGGGTGTTGGTGTCGCTGGTGTGCGTCTCGGTCATCCCGTACGAGGCCTCGCGCAGGACGCTGTGCTCGCCGACGGCCGCCTTCCAGCGGGCCCGGATGTCGGGGGTGAGCTTGCGGATGAAGGACACGGTGAGCGGCGCGGTCAGCGTGGACAGGTCGTGGCGGGACAGCTCGAAACGGTCGAGGAGTTCGAGGTAGTTCTCGACCGTCCCGGCGAGCGTGGTGACGCCGTGCTCGCCGATGGCGCGCAGCACGGCGCCCGCGTTCCAGCGGGTCAGGAGCACGCTGGTGCCGCCGGAGACGAGCGGGGCGAGGATGCCGAGGTTCTCGCCGGCGATCCAGAAGACGGGGAGGTAGCAGAGCGAGACGATGCGCTCGGTGCGGGCGGCGGGGTCCGCGGCGCGGCCGTTCTCGATGGCGGTGGCCGTGTAGACCATGTGCCGCTGGGTGTGTTCACAGCCCTTGGGCATGCCGGTGGTGCCGCCGGTGTAGTTGAGGGCGGCGAGCGCGTCGAGGTCGTCGGCGATCGGCTCGTGGCGGTCGTGCGCGGTCGCGGCGGGCCAGTCGGCGTCGGCGAGGACGGTGCGGACGGGGGTGTCGGCGCGCACCTCGTCGAGGACGGGCAGCAGCGGGTCGTGGGTGACGACGACCTCGGGGGCGGCGTCGGTCAGTTCGTGCCGCAGTTCGGCCGCGCGGAACATCGGGTTGACGGGCACGTGCACGGCGCCGAGGCGCAGCACGGCGAGCATGGTGACGACGAAGCGCGCGCCGTTGGGCAGGAAGACGCCGACGCGGTCGCCGGGCCGTACGCCCTCGTCGTGCAGCCGGCCGGCCACGCGGGCGCAGAGGTCGTCGAGCGCGCGGTAGTCGAGCGTGCCGTCGTCGGTGACCAGGGCGGGGCGATCGGGGTGGAGCGCGGCCCAGCGGGCTATGTGGGCGGGGACGGTGAGTTCGCCCGCGGGATGGACGGTGCGGGCGGGCTGGCGGCCCGCGCGGGACTTCGCCTGCCGTGCCCGCAGGTCGGTCAGGTACGCCTCGACGTGTGTGCCGGTGGTCAACGTGCGGCTCCCTACTCATGGTGTGCGGCTACTGCTGCGCTGCTGCTCCGATACCGAGGAGGTGCAGGTACATGGCGGTCACGTCGCGGACCGCCGCGTCGCGGGTGTCCGGCCGCTCGGCGACGAGCCGGGCGAACTCCACGCTCATGCCGCCGACCGCGCGGGACAGCGTGAGCGGGTCGACGACGGGGTGGGCGAGGCCCTCGGCGGCGACGCGGCGCACGTAGCGCGCGGCGCGGCGCACGGGACGCTCGCGGATCTCCTCCCACAGCGCCCGCACCTCGGCGTCGGTGCGCGCCTGCTGCTCGATCAGGGAGAGGAGCGGCAGGTGGTGGGCGTAGGCGGTGACGAAGGCCGCGGTGGAGGCCGCGGCGACGGCCGGTACGTCGTCGGTGTCGACGCCCGGCACGTCCTGCGCGGCGAGGAACGCGTCCCGCACCCGCGCCGCGAGCACCCGGAACACCTCGTCCTTGGAGGCGAAGTACACGTAGAAGCCGGCCCGGGAGACCTCGGCCTCGGCGGTGATGTGGGCGATGGTCGCCGGACCGTGTCCGAGGCGCGCGAAGACGGTCTCGGCGGCGTCGAGGAGCCGGCCGCGGGCCGGTGCGTCCGTGCGGTCGCGGGCCGTGCGCGTCGCCCATTCCTGCTGCGTCTGCTGTCTGCGTGCCACGGGCCCAGAGTATTGACGTTGACGTCAATGTCAATGAAGCTGACGGACATCCGTCCACGCCCGTCCGACCACGACCTTCACCGGAGGAGCTCATGGGGTCTGCCGCCGTCCTCGTCGCCAATCGCGGGGAGATCGCCGTACGGGTGCTGCGCGCGGCCGCCGAACTGGGGATGCGCACGGTCGCCGTGCACGAGCCGGGTGACGAGGCGCATGTGCGGGCCGCCGACGAGAAGGCGGCGCTCGCGGCCGGGGGCTGTCTCGACGCGGCCGCGCTGGTGGACGCCGCGCGGCGCACGGGCTGCGGGTATCTGCATCCGGGGTACGGGTTCCTGAGCGAGTCGTCCGAGCTGGCCCGGCGCTGCGCCGAGGCCGGGATCGTCTTCGTCGGCCCCTCCCCCGAGGTCCTCGACCTGTTCGGCGACAAGGCCCGGGCACGGGCCCTCGCCGTCGAGGCGGAGGTGCCGGTGCTGCCGGGCACGCTCGGCGCGACCTCGCTCGACGAGGCGCGGGAGTTCCTCGCGGGCGGGCCGGTGATGGTGAAGGCGCTCGGCGGGGGCGGCGGGCGCGGGATGCGCGTCGTGCGCACGCCGTCGGAGCTCGGCGCGGCGTGGGAGCGGTGCGCGTCGGAGGCACGGCAGGCCTTCGGGCGGGCCGAGTTGTACGTGGAGCGGCTGTGGGAGGGCGCCCGGCACATCGAGGTGCAGATCGTCGCGGACGGCTCCGGTGCGGTGGCGCACCTGTGGGACCGGGACTGCAGCGCGCAGCGGCGGCACCAGAAGCTGGTGGAGATCGCGCCCGCGCCCGGACTGGACGCGGCGGTGCGGGACCGGCTGCTCGACAGCGCGCTGCGGCTCGCCCGCGCGGCCGGCTACGAGGGCGTGGGCACGGTCGAATTCCTGGTGCGGGGCGAGGAGTTCGTGTTCATGGAGGCCAATCCGCGCCTTCAGGTGGAGCACACGGTGACCGAGGAGGTGACCGGCGTCGACCTCGTCGCGGCGCAGCTGCGGATCGCGGCGGGCGAGCGGCTCGCCGACCTGGGACTGGCCGGTGCCCCGCCCGCGCCGCGCGGGTTCGCGGTGCAGGTCCGGGTCAACGCGGAGACCACGGCGGCGGACGGCGCGGTGCGTCCCTCCGCCGGGCGGATCACCCGCTTCGATCTGCCGACGGGGCCCGGGGTGCGGGTGGACACGGCGGTGCGCACCGGTACGGAGATCGGCACGCGCTTCGACTCGCTGCTCGCCAAGGTCGTGGCGCACGCGCCGGGCGGCGGTCCGGACGCGGCGTGCGGGCGGGCCCTGCGGGCGCTGGACGAGTTCGTGGTGGAGGGCGTCTCGACGGGGGTGCCGCTGCTGCGCGCGCTGCTCGGCCATCCCGGTTTCACGGCGGGCGGCGTCGACACGGGCTTCGTCGAGCGGCACCTCGCCGAGCTGGCGCCGCCCGAGGCGTCCCGGCCGGACACGGACGCGGGCACGCTCGTCGCGCCGATGAGCGGCACGGTCGTCGCGGTGGAGGCGGAGCCCGGCCGGGCGGTCGCGGCGGGCGCGGTGCTCGTCGTCCTGGAGGCCATGAAGATGGAGCACGTGGTGCGCGCCGAACAGGCCGGTGTCGTCAGGGAATTGCGGTCGGCGGTCGGGGAGACGGTCGCCGAGGGCGCGGAGCTGGTGCTGCTGGATCCGGGCGAGGCGGGGCCCGCGGAGCGGGAGGACGCCGGGCCGGTGGACCTCGACGCGGTGCGGCCCGATCTGGCGGAGGTCGTGGCGCGGCACTCGTTCGGGCTGGACGAGAACCGGCCGGGGGCGGTCGCCAAGCGGCACGCGGCGGGCCGGCGGACGGCGCGCGAGAACCTGGAGGACCTCTGCGACCCGGGCACGTTCACCGAGTTCGGCGCGCTGGCGGTCGCGGCGCAGCGCCGCCGGCGCCCGCTGGAGGAGCTGATCCGGGACACGCCCGCCGACGGGATGGTCACCGGCACGGGCCGGGTCAACGGCGCGCCGGTCGTCGCCATGTCGTACGACTACACGGTGCTCGCCGGGACGCAGGGCATGAACAACCACGCCAAGACGGACCGGATGCTGGAGGTCGCGGAGCGGCGCGGGCTGCCGGTCGTGCTGTTCGCGGAGGGCGGGGGCGGCCGGCCCGGGGACACGGACTCGACTGCGGTCGCCGGGCTGAACGTGACGACGTTCCATCACATGGCGCGGCTCAGCGGCCGGGTGCCGCTGGTCGGCATCGCGTCCGGCCGCTGCTTCGCGGGGAACGCGGCGCTGCTCGGTTCCTGCGACGTCGTGATCGCGACGCCGGAGGCGAACATCGGGATGGGCGGTCCGGCGATGATCGAGGGCGGCGGGCTGGGCGTGCACCGGCCGGAGGACATCGGGCCGCTGTCGGTGCAGGTGCCGAACGGGGTGGTCGACCTGCCGGTCGCCGACGAGGCGGAGGCGGTGCGGGTGGCCCGCGCCTACCTGTCGTACTTCCAGGGGGTGCAAGGGGGTTGGGAGGCTGCGGACCAGCGGCTGCTGCGGCATGTGGTGCCGGAGAACCGGCGGCGGGCCTACGACGTGCGGGCCGCGGTCGAGGGGCTGGCCGATGCCGGCTCGGTGCTCGAACTGCGGCGCGGGTTCGGGGTCGGTGTGGTGACGGCGCTGATCCGGGTCGAGGGCCGGCCGATGGGGCTGCTCGCGAACAACCCCGGGCATCTGGGCGGTGCGCTGGACCGGGACGCGGCCGACAAGGCGGCGCGCTTCCTGCGGCTGTGCGAGTCGTTCGGGCTGCCGGTGCTCTCGCTGTGCGACACCCCGGGCTTCATGGTCGGCCCGGACGCCGAACGCACGGCGACGGTACGGCAGTTCGCGGATCTGTTCGTGGCCGGGGCGCGGCTCACGGTTCCGCTCGTGTGCCTGGTGCTGCGCAAGGCGTACGGGCTCGGGGCGATGGCCATGATGGGCGGCTCGACGCGGGCGCCGCTCGCCACGGCGGCCTGGCCGAGCAGTGAGTTCGGCGGGATGGGGCTCGAGGGCGCGGTGCGGCTCGGCTACCGCAGGGAGCTCGCCGCGATCGCCGACCCGGCCGAGCGCGAGCGGGCCTTCCAGGAGCGGGTCGCCGAACTGTACGAGCACGGCAAGGCGGTCAACGCGGCGGCCGCGCTGGAGATCGACGGGGTGATCGACCCGGCCGCGTCCCGCGCCTGGTTGCTGTCCGCGCTGGACGCGCCGGCGGCGGCGCGGCATTGACCGGCGAGCTGAGGGGTACTCCGACGATCATGCGGATCAGTGTGGTGGATGTCGGGTCGAACACGGTGCGTCTCGCGATCGCGGACGCGGCCGACGGGGCGCCGCTGCCGGTGCACACGGCGAAGCGCCGGCTGCGGCTCTCCGACCGGGTCGACGACGACCGGCGGCTCGGCCCCGAGACGGTGTCGGAGATCGTCGAGGCGGTCGCCGCGGCGCGGGACGAGGCCCGGCGCTGGGGCAGCGACGAGCCGTTCGCGTTCGCCACGGCGATCGTCCGGGACGCGCCGAACCGGGACGAGGTGCTGCGGGCCGTGCACGAGGGCGCGGGGCTGCGGCTGCGGGTGCTGCCCGGCGAGGTGGAGGCGGAACTGACGTTCCTCGCGGCGCGCCGCTGGCTGGGCTGGCGGGCCGGACCGCTCGGCGTGCTCGACATCGGCGGCGGCTCGCTGGAGGTCGCGTTCGGGCGGGGCCGCGAGCCGAGCTTCGCGGTGTCGCTGCCGCTGGGGGCGCGCCGGCTGACGCGCGAGCACCTGTCGCAGGACGAGGACCCGCCGACGGAGGAGTCGCTCAAGGCGCTGCGCCGTCACGTCCGGCATCAACTCCGGGACGTGGCCGCGCGGATCCGCTGGGAGGGCCCGCTGACGATGGCGGCGACCTCGCGTACGTTCACGCAGCTGGCGCGGCTGTGCGGGGCGGCCCCGGGCCGCCACGGACCGTTCACGGAACGCCGTCTGAGCCGCCGGGCGCTGCGCACCGCGATCTCCGAACTCGCGGTGCTCCCCGCCGCCGACCGCGCCGCGCTCCCCGGCATCTCGGCGCCCCGCGCGGCCCAGTCCCTGGCAGGCGCGCTGGTCGGCCACACGGCGATGAAGCTCATGGACGTCCGTGAACTGACCCTGTGCCCCTGGGCGATCCGCGAGGGCATCCTGCTGCGCCGCATAGAGGGCGACACGGCCTGGTGGAACGGCCTGACGGACCCGGTCCTGCCCCACATGAGGGACCCGCTCCCGCAGGAGGGGCTGCGGTTCGCCGTGCGGGGGTGAGGGCGTCGGCGCGGGTGACACGGGCCCCACGGCGCATCCCGGCGGACGTGACGTTCACCATGAAGCGGCGGCGCCCCTTGTGGGGTGGGGTCCGTGCTGGTCAGCTGGGGTTCCGTATCGCATCACGCTGGAGGCCCCGTTGTTCGCGTCCGTGGACGATGTCACCGCGCGCCTGGCCGAGACCGGCTATCTCGCCTCGCCCGCGGTGGCCACCACCGTCTTCCTCGCCGCCCGGCTCGGCAAGCCGCTGCTCGTCGAGGGCCCGGCGGGAGTCGGCAAGACCGAGCTGGCGAAGGCCGTCGCGGCGATCACCGACGCCCGGCTCGTCCGGCTCCAGTGCTACGAGGGCGTCGACGAGTCCCGCGCGCTGTACGAGTGGAACCACGCGAAGCAGTTGCTGCGGATCACGGCGGGCCGTGACGAGACGTGGGACCGGACGCGTTCGGACATCTTCAGCGAGGAGTACCTGCTGACGCGGCCGCTGCTGACCTCGATCCGGGGCACGGACCCGAAGGTGCTGCTCGTCGACGAGATGGACAAGGCCGACGTCGAGGTGGAGGGCCTGCTCCTGGAGGTGCTCAGCGACTTCCAGGTGACGGTGCCGGAGCTGGGCACGATCACCGCGGAGCGCCGCCCGTTCGTGGTGCTGACCTCGAACGCGTCCCGGGAGCTGTCGGAGGCGCTGCGCCGCCGCTGTCTGTTCCTGCACATCGACTTCCCCGACGCCGAACTGGAGCGCCGGATCGTCGCGCTGAAGGTGCCCGGACTGGACGCGGTCCTGGCCGAGTCCCTGGTCCGGGTCGTGGGCGCGCTGCGGGCGATGGACCTGCGCAAGGCGCCGTCGGTCGCGGAGACGGTCGACTGGGCGCGCACGCTCCTCGCGCTCGGCGCGGACCGGCTCGACGAGGAGGTCGTGCGCCAGTCGCTCGGCGTCGTCCTCAAGCACCAGGAGGACGTGCGCACGGCCGCCGCCAAGCTCGACCTGGACGCCGTGTGAGCACCGTCCCGACGGTCGCGGACCGGGTGACCGATCTCGTACGGGCGCTGCGCACGCACGGCGTCCGGATCGGCACGGGCGAGAGCGTGGACGCGGCGCGGGCCGTCGCCGAGCTGGGCCTCGACAACCGGGAGCATCTGCGCGAGGGCCTCGCCTCGGCACTGCTGCACGACCAGGGCCAGCGGGCCGTGTTCGACCCGGTCTTCGAGCTGTACTTCCCGCGCGGGATCGGCGCCCCCGGCCGGCCGGGCGACGGCTTCGACCGGGACGAGCTGCGCGAGCGGCTCGCCGAGGCGCTCGCGGCGAACGACCGGGCGGCGCTCGCCGGTCTCGCGGCGGAGGCCGTGGACGGGCTCGGCGGTTACGGCTCGACGCCGGGCTCGGACGGCTACTCGGCGCACCAGACCCTGGACCGGCTGCGCCCGCAGACCCTGCTGGCCCGCGTCATGGCGGGCTCCGGGTCGGCCGCCTCCGGCGCGTTCACCGACCGGATCGCGGCCGACGAGGTCCGGGCCCGCATCGAGGACTTCCGCGAGCTGGTGCGGGCGGAGGCCCGCCGCCGGGTCGCCGAGCGGCGCGGCACGGACGAGATCGCGCGCCGCATGGCGGTGCGGACGGCGGACCGGGCCGACTTCCTGTACGCGGGCAAGGCGCAGCTCGCGGAGCTGCGCCGGGCGGTGCACCCGCTGGCCCGCAAGCTGGCGACCCGGCTCGCGGCGCGCCGGCGGCGGGCGGCCCGCGGCCACATCGACCTGCGCCGCACGCTGCGCGGCTCGCTGTCGACGGGCGGCGTGCCGATGCGCCCGGTGCTGCGCAGACGCCGCCCGGCCCGCCCCGAACTGGTGCTGCTGTGCGACGTGTCGGGCTCGGTCGCGGGCTTCGCGAACTTCACGATGCTGCTCGTCCAGGCCCTGCACGATCAGTTCAGCAAGGTCCGCGTCTTCGCGTTCGTCAACCGGATCGACGAGGTCACCGGGCTCCTGGAGCACGGCACGGCGGACCCGGACGGCCTGGGCGCCCGCATCACGGCGGAGGCGGCGATCACGGGCTGGCACGGCAGCAGCGACTACGGCACGGCTCTCGGCGAGTTCGTCGAGCGCTACGAGGCGGCGGTGGGGCCGCGCACGACGGTCTTCGTCCTCGGCGACGCCCGGAACAACCAGCAGAACCCGAACGTGCCGTCCCTGCGCCGCATCGCCCGCACGGCCCGCCGCACCTACTGGCTGAATCCGGAGCCGACGTCGCTCTGGGACACGGGAGACTCCGCGGCGGGCGTGTACGGGGACGTGGTGCCGATGTACGAGTGCCGCAACGCCCGGCAGTTGAGCGCGCTGGTGGGGCGGCTGCTGCCGGTGTGACGCCCTGTCAGCCCGCCCCGTGGGCGAGCACCCCGGCGGCGGCCGCGGCGCGCAGCCAGTCGGGGTACTCCCCCATGAGCCGGTCGTACAGGTCGGCGTCGGGGATCTTCCGGGGGTTCTTGCCGGCCGGGAAGAAGCCCGCGTTGTCGACCACGCGGCGTGCGGGGACGGCCAGTTCGTCGAGCTTGCGCAGGAAGTCGAAGCGGTCGGGGCCGAATCCGACGAACTGCCAGAACAGGGGCAGGCGCGCGGCCCGGCACAGGGTCTGCTCGGCGGCTCGCCGGGAGTCGGGCGAGCCGTCGGTCTGGAAGATGACGAACGCGGGGTGCTCGGTGCCGCTGTCGAGGTAGTGGTCGATGACGGCGTCCATGGCGGCCGCGTAGTCGGTGGTGCCCATGTGCCCGAGGCTGTCGTGGAGTTGTGCGACGCGGCCCGCGTAGTCGTCGAGGCCGATGTCGACGGCCGGGTGGGCGTGGCTGTCGAAGAAGACGGTCGGCACGATCCCGTCGTCGTCCAGGTTCACGGAGAGGCCGAGCGCCTGCTCGGCCAGGTGCTGGACGCTGCCGTCCCGGTAGTACCTGCGCATGCTGCCCGAGCGGTCGAGCACGAGGTACACGGCCGCGCGGCGCCCGGCGAGGCCCTGCTTCTCCAGGGAGACCGCGGCGGTCTTCGCGAGGTCGACGAGCCCGGCGGGCACCTTGTCGAAGCTGATCGGCATCCGCGGCTCCTTCGTCTCGGGTGGGCTGGGTGGCCGGATTCGAACCGGCGTCCTCCTCTCATGCTGTGTGAGGCGCGACGACCACTGCGCTACACCCGCCCGCCCGGATCCTACCCAGCCCGTCCGCTCATGCGCGATGGATCGGCCCGGCCAGACCGCTCAGCGGCGCGCCCGTTCCGCCCCGGCGTGCCGCGACGATCTCCGCCCCGATCGACACGGCCGTCTCCTCCGGCGTGCGTCCGCCGAGGTCGAGCCCGATCGGCGAGCGCAGCCGTGCCAGTTCGGCGTCGGTCAGGCCCGCCTCCCGCAGCCGCTCCAGTCGGTCCTCGTGGGTGCGGCGCGAGCCCATCGCCCCGATGAACGCGGCGGGCCGGCGCAGCGCTTCCTCCAGGAGCGGCACGTCGAACTTGGCGTCGTGCGTGAGCACGCACAGCACCGTCCGCTCGTCGGTGCGCGTGCCCCGCAGATAGCGATCGGGCCATTCGACGACGACCTCGTCCGCCTCAGGGAAGCGGGTCGGCGTCGCGAACACGGCGCGGGCGTCGCACAGGGTCACGTGGAAGCCGAGCAGCTTGCCGACCCGGACGAGCGCCCCGGCGAAGTCCACCGCGCCGAACACGATCATCCGCGCCGGCGGCACCGACGACTCCACGAACAGGGAGACGTCGCCGCCGCAGCGCGCCGAGCTCTCGGGCACCGCGCACACCCCGGTCCGCCCGAGGTCGAGCAGTGCGCCGGTCTGCGCGGCGAGCGCGGCGTCGTCCGCCGAGCCCAGGTCCCCGGCGGTCGAACCGTCGGGCCGCACCATGAGCACGCGGCCGTCGGCGGGCAGTTCGCCGGGCCCGTCGAGGACCCGGGCGAGCGCCACCGGTTCGCCGCGCGCGGCGAGCGCGAACGCCTCGGTGAGCGCGGCCCGGCCGGGCGAGTCCGCCCGGACCGGGACGACGTGCACCTCGACGCTGCCGCCGCAGGTGAGCCCCACGGCGAACGCGTCGTCGTCGCTGTACCCGAAGCGCTCGCGCCGCACGGTGCCGTCGCGCAGCGCCTCGGCGCACAGTTCGTACACCGCGCCCTCGACGCAGCCTCCGGACACCGAGCCGATCGCCTCGCCCGCCGCGTCGACGGCGAGGGCCGCGCCGGGCGGCCGGGGCGCGCTGCCGCTCACCGAGACGACGGTGGCGACGGCGAACTCCCGGCCCTGCGCGGCCCATTCACCGAGCGGCCCGGCGAGGTCAAGCATGCGGCGTGTCCCCTCCGGCCTCGGCGAGCAGCACCCGGTCGGGGCGGATCGGCAGGTCGCGGTGGCGGAAGCCGGTCGCGTGGTGCACCGCGTTGGCGATGGCGGCGGCGGTGCCGACGATGCCGATCTCGCCGATGCCCTTGATGCCGACGGGGTCGTCGGGGTCCGGGTCGTCGATCCAGGCGGCCTCGATCTCCGGCACGTCCGCGTTGGCGGCGACGTGGTACCCGGCGAAGTCGGCGCCGACGTGCCCGCCGGTCGCCTCGTCGCGGACGGCCTCCTCGTGCAGCGCCATCGACAGGCCCCAGGTCATGCCGCCGATCAGCTGGCTGCGCGCGGTGAGCGGGTTGACGATGCGGCCCGCCGCGAAGACGCCGAGCAGCCGCCTCACCCGTACCTCTCCGGTGGTGACGTCGACGGCGACCTCGGCGAACTGGGCGCCGAACGCGTGCCGTTCCTTCTCGGCGAGGGTGGCGATCAGCGCGGCCGTGTCGGTGCGGGCGGTGATGCCGTCGGCGGGGATGTCGACCCCGGCGACGAGCTTCTCGCGCAGTTCCGCGCCGGCGGCCATGACGGCCCAGCCCCAGGAGCGGGTGCCCATGGAGCCGCCCGCGACCCAGGCGGGCCCGAAGTCGCTGTCGGCGATCCGGACGTGGACCCGCTCGGGCGCAACGTCGAGGGCGTCGGCGGCGATCGAGGTGAGCGCGGTGCGGGCGCCGGTGCCGACGTCGGCGGCGGCGATCCTCACCGTGAACGTGCCGTCCTGCTCGGCGGTCACGGACGCGGTCGAGGGAGCGGCGCCGGTGAAGAAGCGGGCGGCGGCGACACCGGTGCCGATGAGCCAGCGGCCCTCGCGGCGGGCACGCGGGCGCGGGTCGCGCTCGCTCCAGCCGAAGCGGCGGGCGCCCTCCTCCAGGCAGCCGAGCAGGTTGCGGCTGCTGAACGGGAGGCCGGAGAGGGGCGCGGCGGTCGGCTCGTTGCGCACACGCAGGGCGATCGGGTCCAGGCCGAGCCGCTCGGCGAGTTCGTCGATCGCGGACTCGACGGCGAAGGAGCCGGGCGCCTCGCCGGGCGCGCGCATCCAGGTCGGGGTGGCCACGTCGACGGGCGTGACCCGGTCGAGGGTGCGCAGCGCGTCGGTCGCGTACATGGCGTGCCCGTACCCGGCGCTGGCCTCGACGAACTCGCGCAGGTTCGAGGTCATGCACTGGGCCTCGTGCTCGAAGGCGCGCAGTCGTCCGTCGGCGTCGGCACCGAGCCGGACCCGCTGGGCGGTGGGGCTGCGGTAGCCGGTGATCGCGAAGACCTGGCGGCGCGTCAGCGAGATCCGTACGGGCCGCTGGAGCTCGGTGGCGGCCATGACGGCGGCGATGTGGTGCGCCCGCAGGCCCTTGGAGCCGAAGGCGCCGCCGACGTGCTCGGAGCGCACGTGCACGGTCTCGGGGTCGAGGGAGAACATGCGGGCGAGGTCGTCGGCGACCCACTTGCTGCCCTGGTTGGCGTCGAAGACCTCCAGGCGGCCGCCGTCCCAGCGGACGGTGACCGCGTGCGGCTCCATGGCGCTGTGGTGCTGCTCGGGCGTCGTGTACGAGGCCTCGACGACGACGGCGGAGGCGGCGAGTTCCGCCGCCAGGTCGCCCTTGGAGTCCTCGCGGCCCTCGGGCGTGTAGGTGCCGGGCCGGTCCGCGGCGAAGACGACGTCGTGCGGCTCGGTCTCGTAGCGGACGACGAGCGCCTCGGCGGCCTCGCGGGCCTGCTCGGAGGTCTCGGCGACGACGAGCGCGACGGGCCAGCCGGCGTGCGGCACCTTGTCGTGCTGGAAGACCTCGACGATCGGGTCGGGCTGGCCGAGCGCGCCGAAGAACTCGGCGCTGACCCGCGGCGCGTTGCCGTGGTGCAGGACGGTGAGGACTCCGGGCAGGGCGCGGACGGCCTCGTCCTCGATCGCCGTGATCCGGCCCCGGGCGATCGTGGACAGGACGAGCCAGCCGTGGGTGAGGCCGGTGAACGGGATCTCGCTCGCGTAGCGCGCGGCGCCGGTGACCTTGGCGTGGCCCTCGATCCGGGTGCGCGCGACGCCGACCGCGTCGGGTTTCGCCGTGGTCGTCATCGGGCGGCCTCCTCGGTGAGTTCGGTGAGCAGCGCCACGACGAGATTACGCATCAGTGGCACCTTGTACGTGTTCTGCGGCAGCGGCCGCGCGGCGGAGAGCTCGGCGTCGGCGGCGGCCGCGAAGGTCTCGCCGGTGGCGGGCGCCCCGATGAGGACCTGCTCGGCGGCGCGGGCCCGCCAGGGACGGGAGGCGACCGCGCCGAACGCGAGCCGGGCGTCCTGGACGACGCCGTCGCGGACCTCCAGCGCCGCGGCGGCCGACCCGATCGCGAAGGCGTACGAGGCGCGCTCGCGGACCTTGCGGTAGCGGGAGCGGGCGGCGACGGGCGCGGGCGGCAGGACGAGGCCCGTGACGAGCGCGCCGGCCGGCAAAGCCGTCTCGAGGTGCGGGGTGTCGCCGACGGGGCGGTAGAAGTCGGCGAGCGGAAGCTCCCCGGGCCCGTCGGCGGTCTCGTAGGTGACGACGGCGTCGAACGCGGCGAGCGCGACGCCCATGTCGGAGGGGTGCACGGCGACGCAGGCGTCGCTCGCGCCGAGGATCGCGGCGTTGCGGTGCTCGCCGGCGAGGGCGGGGCAGCCGCTGCCCGGGTTCCGCTTGTTGCAGGGCTTGGTCACGTCGGTGAAGTAGCCGCAGCGGGTGCGCTGCAGCAGGTTGCCGCCGACGGTCGCCATGTTGCGCAGCTGGCCGGAGGCGCCGGCGAGCACGGCCTGGGTCAGGGCGGGGTAGCGGCGGCGCACGTCCGGGTGGGCGGCGAGGTCGCTGTTGGTGACGGTGGCGCCGACGCGCAGGCCGCCGTCGGGGGTGGACTCGACGCGGTCCAGGGGCAGTTCCGTCACGTCGACGAGCCGGCCGGGGCGTTCGACGCCCGCCTTCATCAGGTCGACGAGGTTGGTGCCGCCGCCGAGGAAGCGCGTCTCGGGGTCGGCGCCGGCGAGGGCGACGGCTCCGGACACGTCCAGGGCGCGCTCGTATCCGAACTCCCTCACGCGACGGTCTCCTTCTGGGTGGCGGCGGCGGCCTGGGCGACGGCCCGGACGATGGAGACGTAGGCGCCGCAGCGGCACAGGTTGCCGCTCATGCGCTCGCGGATCTCCTCGGGGCTCAGCGGCGGGGGTGCCGCCTCGGGGCTCACGTCCTCGGTCACGGCGGACGGCCAGCCGGCCGCGTGCTCCTCGATGACGGCGAGCGCGGAACAGATCTGGCCGGGGGTGCAGTAGCCGCACTGGTAACCGTCGAGGTCGACGAACGCCTGCTGCACCGGGTGCAGCGCGTCGCCCTCGGAGACGCCCTCGATGGTGGTGATCTCCCGGCCCTCGGCGGCGACGGCGAGCTGCAGACAGGCGACGGTCCTGCGGCCGCCGACGAGCACGGTGCAGGCACCGCACTGTCCGTGGTCGCAGCCCTTCTTGGTCCCGGTCAGGTCGAGCCGCTCGCGCAGGGCGTCGAGCAGGGTGGTGCGGTGGTCGACGGGCAGCGTGTGCTTCTCCCCGTTGATCTGCAGGGTGATGACGCTGGACGTGGCGGGGTCGGCCGATGGCATGAACAGCCTTCTTTCGCGGGTCTGTTGCGAGGAGAATCTGCGAATCTGCGAATCTGCGCGGTGCGGGGTCGGTGGCCGGACGGTGGTCGTCGCCGGCCCGGGCCGGGGTTAGAGTGCGGGCTAAGCGGACAGTTGTCCGTTCTGCGGCTCAGTAACGTAATCGACAACTGTCCCGCCCAGCAAGGACGTTTCCGCGCCACGGCCGAAGGAGGAGGCGTGCGGCAGCAGCCGGACAAGAGCCCCGCGCAGCGCGCGGACGCGCAGCGCAACCGTGCGCGCATCCTCGAGGTGGCCCTGGTGGAGCTGACGCGCTCGGCGCAGACACCACTGAGCACGATCGCCCGGCTCGCGGGGGTCGGTCAGGGCACGTTCTACCGGAACTTCCCGAGCCGCGAGGCGCTCGTCCTGGAGGTGTACCGCTACGAGGTGCAGCAGGTCGCCGACGCGGCGGAGCAGCTCCTGCGGACGCGGGCGCCGGAGGTGGCGCTGCGCGAGTGGATGGACCGGCTGGCCCGGTACGCGATGGCGAAGGCGGGTCTCGCGGACGCGCTGTGCGCGGCGACGAGCGCCCGGGGCACGTTCAAGTCCCTGGCCCAGGGTCCGCTGACGGGGGCGCTGGAGCTGCTGCTCGCGGCGAACGACCGGGCGGGCGCGATTCGCCCCGGCGTGAGCCCGGACGACTTCATGCTGGCGATCGCCGGGCTGTGGCAGATCGATCCGCATTCCGACTGGGAGCCTCGGGCCGGGCGGCTGCTCGATCTGGTGATGGACGGATTGCGGGCGGGGCGCTCCGCGGGTTGAGCGGGGGTTCGGGAGGCGCGTCTGCCATGTCGTGGTGCGTCGCCGGGTGCGGGTTCGTCGTGGCTGGTCGCGCAGTTCCCCGCGCCCCTGGGGGTGCGGCTTCGCCGCTGCCCCAAGGGCGTCCTACGAGCGCTTGCGGCTTGCCGCCGCAGCGGGAACGCGAGCGCCTACGCGGCGGAGCCGCATATCGACTCGGCCCCGCGCCCCTGGGGGTGCGGCTTCGCCGCTGCCCCAAGGGCGGCGTCCTACGAGCGCTTGCGGGGCTTGCCGCCTCGGCGGGCTCCGGACTGCTTGGTGGCTGAGCGGGGGCGGGCGGCCGTGGTCGGCTTCTTCTGGGTCTTCTTCTGGGGCTTCTTGTCCTTCTGCGGCTGCTTCTTCTCGGGCTGGGTGCGGCCCCGGGAGCTGTTCACGGTGCGGCCGCGCACGATGCCGATGAAGTCCTCGACCTGGTCCGTGGTGCGCTCCTCCGGCCAGGCGAGCGCCACCGCGGAGCCGGGCGCGTCCGTCACGGTCCGGTAGGTGAGGTCGCGGCGGTGGTGCAGCCGGGCCAGCGACTGCGGCACGATCAGCAAACCCACGCCGGCGGCGACGAGCTCGATGGCGTCGGCCGTGGTCGCGGGCCGCTCGAAGGCGGGCTGCCCGGGCGGGCGCTCCCAGTCGAGCACGTCGTCGAGCGGGTGCTGCACGATCTCGTCGGCGAGGTCGGCGAGCGTGACCTCCTCGACGGCGGCCACGACGTGGTCCTTGGGCACGACGACGACGGTGGTCTCCGTGTAGAGCGGGATCGCGCTGAAGAACGTGCGGTCCACGGGCAGCCGCACCAGACCGGCGTCCGCCTCCCCGCCGCGCAGCACGCCGTCCACGTCGGCCGCGGCCACGGGGACGAGGGTCAGGGGGGTCCCGGGCAGCCGCTCGTTCCAGATCCGGACCCACTTGGCGGGGGTCGCTCCGGGTACGTAGGCGAGCCGGAACCCGGGGGTCGCCGAGGGGTCCGCCGCGGGGGTCTGTTCCGTGCCTGTCACGGAGCCAGGCTACCCGCCGTGGTCGGAGCTCTCCGCCGCGCTCGATACCCTTGACCTCATGACTTCGCACCAGAGCACCCAGACCATGAAGCCCGCCACCGCGGCGAAGAAGCTGGGTGTGTACCTCGACGCCACCCCCGCAGAGTTCCGGGAGGGCGTCGTCTCGCGCGCCGAGCTGGCCGCCCTGCAGGCCGACCCGCCGCAGTGGCTGCAGACCCTGCGCGCCGAGGGCCCGCACCCGCGCCCGGTGGTCGCGGAGAAGCTGGGCATCTCCATCGCGGGCCTGGCCCGCGGCGGCGTCACGGAGGCGCTCACGACGGCCCAGATCGCGGCGCTGAAGGACGAGAACCCGGAGTGGCTGCAGAAGGAGCGTGCCACGCAGTCCGAGGTCCGCAAGGAGAACGTCCGAGTGAAGAAGATGCACGCGGAGAAGGCCGAGCGCCAGGCCCGTCAGGCCCAGGACTGAGCCCGGCCGGGGCTCAGGGGCGACTCTCGGCCACCGGCTCCGTCCGCTCGTCGCGGCGCAGGGCGAGCAGGCCCGCCGGGACGAGCGCGGCGAGCACCAGGGCCGCGGCGGCCGTCCAGCCGCCGGCCTCGATCAGCGGGCCGGCCAGTCCGGCGCCGAGCGCGCCGGCGAGGAAGTAGAGCAGGAGATAGACCCCGCTGAGGCTGCCGCCCCGGCGCGGGTCGATCGCGAGGATACGGGCCTGGTTCGCGGCCTGCGCCGTGAAGCACCCGGCGTCGACGAGGGCGAGCCCGGCGGCGGTGACGGCGGGCCGGTCGAGCCCCGTGCACAGCAGCGCCGCCCCCACCGCCGCGACCGCCATGCTCCCGGCGATCACGACGCGCGGCGAGTACCGGTCCCCGAGCCGCCCGGCGGCGGGCAGCGCGGCGAAGCCGAGCACCCCGGCCAGGCTGTAGAGCCCGATCGTCCCCGCGTCCAGGCCGTACGGGGGCTGCCCGAGCCGCACGGTGAGCGCCACCCAGACCAGGCTGAACGCGAAGTACCAGAGGCTGCCGTTCAGGACGGCGCGGCGCAGGGTGCGGTGGCGGTGCAGCAGTTTGGGCAGCGCCACGAGCGTCGCGAGGTAGGTACCGGTGGGCTCGGGGCGTTCGGCGGGCAGCCACAGCCGGGCGGCGGCCGCGCAGGCCAGGACGAGCGCGGCGGACAGGAGCAGCATCCCGCGCCAGCCGACGGCGTCCGCGAGGGCCCCGCCGACGAGCCGGCTGAGCAGGATCCCGGCGGACATCCCGGCCGCGACCAGCGCGACGGCGTGCCCGCGCCGCCCCTCGGGGGCCCCGCGCCCGGCGATCGTGGAGGCCATGGCGCTGACACTGGCCCCGGCGCCGATGACGGCGTACGCGAGGAGCAGCGGGGCCGCGTGGTGGGCGAGCGAGGCGATGCCGAGCCCGGCCGCGAGCAGCAGGAGCTGCCCGGCGACGAGGCGCCTGGGCGCCGCCCGGTCGGCGAGCGGCAGCAGGAACGCGAACCCGGCGATGCAGCCGGCCAGCGCGGCCGTCGTGACGAGTCCGATCGCGGCGGCGGAGGTGCCGGTGTCGTGGGCGACGTCGCCGAGCGCGGGCTGGATGGCGTAGTTGTTGGCGAGCGCCACTCCGGCCGTGCAGGCCAGCAGTCCGACCGCGCCGCGTCGCAGGCTCACGGCGCGTCGCCCCGGACGAGGACGACGGCGTAACGGCACTCGTGCGCCGTGGAGTTGACGAAGACGCAGGGTGCGGGCCGCCCCAGTTCGACGGTGTCGCCCGCGTCCAGCTCGTGCACCGTGTCGCCCTCGTGGAAGGTGAGGTGCCCGTCGAGGACCCAGATGATCTGCCGGTGGAACGCGAACGCCGCCGCCGGGTACGGGACTTCCGCCCCGGCGGGGAGCCGGATCTCGGCGACCTCGGCGGGAAACCCGGGGCCCGAGACCTGCCGCCGGGTGTATCCGGTCTCCGGGTCGTTCCAGCGCGGCGCGGTGTCCGCGCGCCGCACCCGCTCCGCCGCCTCGCCGTCGGGGTCGAGGAGGGTGGCGACGCTCAGCCGGAACGCGGCCGAGAGCTTGCCGAGGACGACGGCGGTGGGGTTGCTCTCGCCGCGCTCGATCCGGTGGATCATCGCCCGTGACACCCCGGACTCCTCGGCGAGCTCCGCCAGCGTCCAGCGCCGCCGGTCCCGCTCGGCACGGATGCGGGCGCCGATGCGCTCCACCAGAGGGTCTACGATGTTGGACATGAATCCAATATACGAGATCGAGGAGCCCGGGCGGCAGGCGGTGACGGTCCGCCCGGCCCGGGCCACGGACCTGCCCCCCGTCCTGGCCATCCGCAACCACGCCATCGAGCACGGCACGGCGCTGTGGACGGACACCCCGCAGACCCGCGAGGAGGGCGCGGCCTGGCTCGGCGACCACCTGGAGCGGGGCTCGGCGTTCGTCGCGGAGCACGCGGGCGAGGTGGTCGGCTTCGCGGTCTACGGCCCGTGGAAGGCGTACTCCGGCTTCCGGCACACGGTCGAGAACTCGGTCTACGTGGCCGAGGGCCGGCACGGCCTGGGCATCGGCTCGGCGCTGCTGTCGACGCTCATCACCGCGGCGCGGGCGGCGGACCTGCACGTGATGATCGCCGGCATCGAGGCGCGCAACACGGCGTCGATCCGCCTGCACGAACGGCACGGCTTCGAGCACGCGGGGACGGTGCGGGAGGTGGGCCGCAAGTTCGGCCGCTGGCTGGACCTGACGCTGATGCGCCTGCCGCTCGACGAACCCCCGGAGGTTTCGGACAGCTGAGCACGGGGCGACACTAGGGCACACGGACACATCCGGGGGCCGCGCGCCGCGCGCCCCCGACGAACGGGGGTCTCGCTCATGGTCTACGGAATCGTCATCCTCGCCGTACTCGCGCTCGCGGGCGCCGCGTGCCTGGTCGCGCTGCGCCGCCGGGGCGGCCCGGGCGAGCGGGGCGCGGACGAAGCAGCCGCGGCGGCGCGGGGCCTGAACGAGGGCGTGTCGGCGGCGAGCGCGACGCGTCAGAACCTCGGCCCGTCCTGACCCGAACGCGCGGGTGCCCCGCCGCGCCGGTGACGGCGGGGCGGGGCACCGGGCTTCTTCCGTGCGGGCCGGATCAGGTGCGCGCGCGGGGCCTGCGCAGGAGCACGACGCCGCCGGCCAGCAGGAGCAGTCCCAGCACCGCCGCGCCGAGACCACCCAGCCAGAGGGGCTGCTCCATGGGGGCGTGGGCGGTCTTCGAGACGCCGGAGGGCGTCTCGAAGTGCTTCTCGCCGCGGTACTCGACGGGCTCCGCCTCGACTTCCTGACGGGTGTCGGCCGCCCTGACGGCCGCCGCCGCGTTCACGGGCCCGTAGCCGTCGAGCGCGCTGTGCCTGCCCGGGTGGCTCGCGGTGCGGGTGAGCGCGGAGCGGGCCTGGGCCGGGGTGAGGTCCGGGTACTCGGCGTACATCAGCGCGAGCACTCCGGCGGTCAGCGCCGTCGACACCGAGGTGCCGTCCCGCTTCGCGTAGCCGCCGGAGCGTTCGGCGAGGGTGACGCCCACGCCGGGTGCCGCGACCGCGTTGTACGTCTTCACGTTGGACAGCGCGGCCCGGCCACCGCCGGGCCGGGTGGCCGCGACGGCGATCGCACTGGCGTAACCGGCGGGGAAATTGCCGTCGTTGGACTCGTCTCCGGCGTTGCCCGCGGCGGCCACGGTCGTGATGCCGCTGCTCGCCGCGTACCCGAGCGCGTTGGCGACGGGCCGCTGGTAGTCGGCGAACTTGTTGCCGAGGGACAGCGAGATCACGTCGGCGCCGTGCTCGACCGCGTAGTCGATGCCCTTCGCGATCGGGTCGCCGTCATGCCGGAAGGTGACCTCGCCGGTGTCCTCCTCGGCGGAGTCGTCGATCGAGCGGATCGAGAGGATCTTCGCCCGGGGCGCGACCTTGAGGATCGCGGAGGCCATGGCGGTGCCGTGCAGGCCCCAGTCGTCGTCGCTCGGGCTCTTGCCGTCCTTCATGAAGTCGGGCCCGGTCGTGACGTGCCCCTTGACGGAGGGGTGGTCCGGGTCGACGCCCGAGTCGATGACGGCGACGGTGACACCCTCGCCCTGGCTGAGGCGCTGCGCGGCCGGCAGACCGAGCGCCGCGTTCTCCCAGCCCGCGGGCACCGTGGTGGCGGCGGCCGCGGGCGCGGCGCCGGAGAGCGCCGCCCCGCCGACGAGTCCGACGAGCAGGCCGGCGGTCAGCGTGCCGCGCAGGGCGCGCCGCGAGCGGCCCGCCGTGTTCGTGGTCCGGGTGGTCACTTCACGCCCTCCAGCCGCAGGTCGTCGATGTGCCCCTCGAAGAGGCGGGCCACGTCGTGGGCCGTACCGGCCATGGCCTTGCGGTCGAAGAGCCCGGTGTCGTCGTCCTCGCCCCACTTGCCGGGCAGCCATCCGGCGACCCGCCCGTCGACCGAGCCGGTCGTGACGGCCAGCGCGTACGGGAGGTACTCGCCGTCGGTGGGCGTCAGGTCGGCGGCCGAGCGGCGCGCGTCGGACCAGTTCGCGGCGGCGGTGCCGGGCACCGGCAGCGCCCTGACGCCGGGCTCCTCGTTCTGATGGTCCTCGAAGAATTCCATCAGTTCCACGCGCCTCGACTCCTCCGGCGGCAGCACCACGAGGGCGACCGTCGCGAGGGTGTTGACGGTGGGGTCGACGTAGGTGGCACGCAGCACGGCCTTGCAGCCGAGCCGCTTCGCCGTCTTCCCGATGCTGCCGTCCAGCGCCTTCGCACAGGAGGTCTCCGCGGAGATGCCGAGGCGCTCCCACATCGCGTACTTGGGGTCGGTGGCGCCGGAGAGCATATCGGCGCGGCCGCCGATGGTCTTCGGGAAGAGCCGGTCGACCGGCTCGTCCTTCCAGAGGGTCAGCCCGTAGCGGGCGTTGGCGATGGTCTGCCGGCTGTTGCTGTACGCGTGCGCGGCGAGCGCGGAGCCGCCGAGCAGCAGCAGGGCGCCGAGGACGCACAGGACGACGCCTCCCGCACTGCGCCCGCCGCTCCGGGCGGGCGGGGCGGGCTGGGCGGCAGCGGGCGGCGGACCCCAACCCGGCGGCATCTGCCCCTGGTTCGCGGGCGGAATGGAATGAGACATGTCTCCCCCGATGGACGAACGGTGAACGTCAGACTCTATGCACCCGCACCGCCGGCGACCGCACGGCCCTCACCTGCGACACAGAACGCCACATCGCTCAACAGGCCCTGACACAGCGGGAGTTGAGCACTCTTGCCGGCGGCCGCACCCCTCCCCCACCGAAGGCTCCGACGCCACGCCGCACAAGAACCCCACAGACGTGATCACTGACCTGCTGTTCCTTCACCATGACGTCAATCGATTGAGACGAGACGCATCGTCTTGTACAGTAGCGGCATGGCCTTCTACTTCTTCCTCTGAGTCCGGGCACGGCGCCTCGTCGCCGTCACCGCCACCCGTGCACACCTCACACCTCAGGGAAGTCACATGCGCGAACGCGCCCGTACCGCCGTGCCCGCCGCCACGGCGCAGCTGTCCGTCAAGGACGTCACGAAGTCCTACGGCACCCGGGCCGTCCTCGACCAGGTCACCTTCACCGTCCGACCGGGTGAGAAGGCCGCGGTCATCGGCGAGAACGGGGCCGGCAAGTCCACCCTCCTGCGGCTGCTCGCCGCCGCCGAGGCGCCGGACGACGGGGAAGTCACCGTCCGCTTCCCCGGCGGCACCGGTCACCTCGCCCAGACCCTCGCCCTCTCCCCCGACCGCACCGTGCAGGACGCCGTCGACCTCGCGCTGAGCGAACTGCGGGACATGGAACGCCGGTTGCGCGCGGCGGAGGAGGGGCTCGGCGAGGCGACTCAGGACGAGCTGGCCGCGTACGGCGAACTCCTGCTCGCCTATGAGGAACGCGGTGGGTACGAGGCCGACGTCCGGGTGGACGCCGCCCTGCACGGGCTGGGACTCGCCGGAGTCACCCGCGAGCGGCCGCTCGGCTCGCTGTCGGGCGGCGAGCGGTCCCGGCTCGCCCTTGCCTGTGTGCTGGCCGCGGCACCCGAACTGCTCCTGCTCGACGAGCCGACGAACCATCTCGACGCGGCGGCCGTGCGCTGGCTCCAGGAGCATCTGCGCGCCCATCGCGGCACCGTCGTCGCCGTGACCCACGACCGGCTCTTCCTGGAGCGCGTCGCGACGACGATCCTGGAGGTCGACCGGGACAGCCGCACGGTGCACCGGTACGGCGACGGGTGGGCCGGCTACCGCGCCGCGAAGGCATCGGCGCGCCGCCGCGCCGTGCAGGAACACGCGGAGTGGATCGAGGAGTTGGCCCGCACCGAGGAGCTGGTGGCGGCCGCCGGGAGACGGCTCGCGACGACCGGCAAGGATCCGGGGCAGGGCTTCGGCAAGCACCGCCGCTCGCACGAGGCGAAGCTCGGCGGACAGGTGCGGGCGGCCCGCGAACGGCTGGCGCACCTGTGGCGCACACCGGTGCCCGAGCCCGCGGCCCCGCTCCGGTTCACCGCGGCGCTCACGACGACGTCCGGCGCCCGGCCCGGCGAGGACGGCCCCCTCGTCGCACTGGAGGGCGTCCGGGTCGGCGACCGGCTGCGCCTGGACGGACCCCTGACGGTCGGCGCCGGTGAGCGGCTCCTCGTCACGGGCGCCAACGGCGCCGGGAAGTCGACGCTGCTGCGGGTTCTGGCCGGCGACCTCGCACCGGACACGGGGACGGTGCGCATCGCCGCCCGGATCGGCTACCTGGCACAGGAGTTGCCCACGCGGTCCACGCGGCTGCCGCTGCTCGCCGCGTTCGCGGCCGGGTCGCCCGGCCCGCCCGACGAACACGCCGAACGGCTGCTCGCCCTCGGCCTGTTCCGCGAGGAGGACCTGCGCGTGCCGGTCGCGGAACTGTCCGCCGGACAGCAGCGGCGGCTCCAGCTCGCCCGCCTGGTCACGCGTCCCGCCGACGTCCTCGTCCTCGACGAGCCGACGAACCACGTGGCGCTCGACCTCGTGGAGGACCTGGAGGCGGCCCTGGCCGTGTATCCGGGCGCGGTCGTCGTGGTCTCGCACGACCACGCCTTCCGCGAACGGTTCCCGGGCCGCCGTCTGGCACTGAACGCCGGTCGCCCGGCCTGACCTCAGGACCCGAGGTCGGCGGTGCGCTCGTCGAGGAGCCCCGCCGACCGGAGGTCGGGCCAGAGGCCGGCCGGGATCTCCGTGGCGTACGCGGCGAGGTCGCGGCGTACCTCGTCCGCGCTGCGCATGCCGACGACGACTCCGGCGACGGCGGGGTGGAGCAGCGGGAAGGCCAGGGCCGCCTGCGGGACCGTCACGCCGTGGGCGGCGCAGACATCGGCGATGCGGTGGGTCCGGGCGAGGAGGTCGGTGGTGGCGGGGCCGTAGTCGTACCGGGCGTCCTTGGTGGGGCGGTCGGTGGCCAGCAGGCCGGAGTTGAAGACCGACGCGGCCAGAACGGAGACGCCGCGTGCGGCGCAGGCGGGCAGCAGTTCGTCCAGGGCGCTGTGGTCGAGGAGGGTGTACCGGCCGGAGAGCATGACGACGTCCGCGTCGGTCTCGCGCACCAGGCGGGCCAGCTTCCCGGGGTCGTACATGCCCGCGCCGATCGCCCCGACCACGCCCTGGGCGCGCAGTTCGGCCAGCGCCGGATATCCGGTGCGCAGCGCCTCCTCGAAGTGTTCCTCGGCGTCGTGCAGGTACAGCACGTCGACGCGGTCGAGGCCGAGCCGGGCGAGGGAGTCCTCGACGCTGCGCAGGACGCCGTCGCGGGAGAAGTCCCAGATCCGGCGGTGGGTGGCCGGCACCACGAACCGTTCGTCGGTGCGGCCGCCCGCCTCCTGCGGCACCAGCAGCCGGCCCACCTTGGTGGACAGGGTGAACGCGGTCCGTTCCTTGCCGCGCAGGAAGGCGCCGGTGCGGCGTTCGGACTGGCCGATGCCGTAGTGGGGCGAGGTGTCGAAGGAGCGGACGCCGCCGTCCCAGGCGGCGGCCAGGGCCCCCGCCGCCGTGTCGTCGTCCAGCGCGGCGAACAGGCCGCCCAACGGGCCGCCGCCGAAGCTGAGTTCCGTGACCTCGACCTCGGTGCGCCCGAGTCGTCGTGTCCGCATGTCTCTCCGTCCGGCCGGGTGGTGGGCGTTCGCCGACGACGTCGACCCTAGGCGCTCCCCCGGCCGGAACGCGGCGCGTCCGCGCGGCGGCCCTACGAGGCGGCGCCGGTCAGCGACAGGAACTCGCTGCGCGAGCGGGCGTCGGAGCGGAGGAGGCCCAGCATGGTCGAGGTCATGGTGCTGGAGCCGGTCGCCTGCACGCCGCGCAGGGTCATGCAGGAGTGCTCGGCCTCGATGACGACGCCGACGCCCTTGGGCTCGAGTTGGGTCTGGAGCCAGTCGGCGACCTGTTTGGTCAGGCGTTCCTGCACCTGCGGGCGGCAGGCGAAGTGCTCGACGACGCGGGCCAGTTTGGACAGCCCCAGGATGCGGGAGCCGGGCAGGTAGCCGACGTGGGCGGTGCCGGTGAAGGGCAGCAGATGGTGCTCGCACACGGACCGCAGCGGGATGCGGCGGGCCAGGACCAGTTCGTCGTAGCCCTCGTCGTTGGGGAAGGTCGTCAGGTCGAAGGGGCGTGGGCTGAACAGTTCCGCGTAGGCGCGGGCCATGCGGCCCGGGGTGCCGCGCAGGCTCTCGGAGGCGGTGGAGATCCCGAGGGCTTCGAGGAACTGTCCGGCGGCCGTCTCGGCGGCGGCCAGGTCGATGCCCTCGGGCTGGTGGACGACGCGCAGGGCCGGCGGGGCGGAGGGCGCCTGCTGGGTGGCGAGGCGCGCGGCGGTTCCGTACGAGTACTCGCTCATGTCAGCTGCCCCCGACGCCCAGGGCGGTCAGCAGGACGAGGACGAGGGTGACGACGGCGAACAGGCCGTGGGCCAGCACGACGGCGACCGGGAAGTGCCGTTCGGCGGGGGCCTCGTCCGTCGCGGGGCCGTGCGCGGTCGCCCTGGCGCGGTACACGGGGATCCAGCGGGCCAGCATCACGAAGCCGAGCAGGGCGACGGGCAGCAGCAGGCCGAACGCGGTCCAGGCGAGGGCGTCCTTGTCCGCCACCACATGGGCGATCCAGACGACGAGCCCGATCGCGGCGAGGGCGAAGTGCCCGAACACGACGGGGGCGGGGAGCCTGCTGGTGCCGGACTGCTGCTGCCGCAGCCCGCCGCGCTGGATCCAGGTGCCGAGCATGTAGAAGCCGCCCAGGGCTGTGACCAGCCAGGCGATCAATGCGGCGATGTCCATGGGGAACTCCGAGGAATCGGGATGACGGGGAGATGGTGTGGCGGGGGACGGAGTGACCGGGTGACCGTCAGCGGGTGGTGCGGGTGGTGCGGTCCGCATCGGATGCGGACGGCCGGGTCGTCGTGAAGCCCTCGGCCTGCTTCCGCTCGTCCGCGACGCGCACGCCGTAGTGGTAGGCGAGCTTGCCGCCGAGGAACCCGGACGCGCCCAGGGCCGCCACGCTCACCGCGGACAGGACGAGCGGCCCGGTCCCGACGGCGCTGTCACGGCCGATGTCCTCGCCGTGGCGCCACAGGAAGTTGCCGACGTAGGCGGCGGTGACCAGCAGGTTCAGCGTCATGTGGACCAGCGCCGTCCGGAAGGCCGGGGTGCCGGGCGGGAGGGCGAAGAAGTCGAGGAAGCCGACCGTCGCGGCGAGCAGCGCGCCGATGACGCCGACGGCGATCAGCCACTGCGAGGACTGGGTCAGGAAGCCCGGACGGCCGACGACGTGCGACGCGATGTCGAACACGAGGCTCGTCACCCACGCGCCGATCGGCACGGTCACCAGGATCGGATGGAAGGGGTGGCCGTAGGGCCCCGCGAGCAGGGAACTCACCGGTTGTTTCGCCTGAAGCTGCGGCTGACTGGGCATGGCGCGACCTCCCATTAGTTTCACCAATAAATGTTGGTCTTATTCGGCGGCGACGTCAAGCGGGGCAGCCCAGAAGACCCCGCACGACCTCTGCGCCCATCCGGGTGGGAGTTACTGTGGGGGTGTGGCTTCAGAAACGAGCGGGCAGCCGGAGCAGCCGGCACCGGGCGGCGACAACGCCATCGATTCGGTCAGCGTCCTGAGCGAGGACTCACGGCGCCGTATGTTCACGTTCATCCGGCGCGCCCGGCGCGCGGTGACGCGGGACGAGGCCGCCGCGAGCGTCGGCATCTCCCGCAAGCTCGCCGCGTTCCACCTCGACAAGCTGGTCACCGCGGGGCTGCTGCGGGCGCGGTACGAGGCCCCGGGCGGGGTCCGCAAGGTCGGCCGCCAACCAAAGGTGTACGAGCCGACCGACGCGCAGATCACGGTGAACATCCCGGACCGGCGCCACGAGTTGCTGGCCGGCCTGCTCCTGGACGCCGTCCTCACCGAGGGCGCGGACGAGAACGCGACGCAGGCCGCGCTGCGCACCTCCGAACGGCGCGGCAGGGAACTGGGCGAGGCGGCCCGCGAGGAGCTCCGCCCCGGCCGCATGGGACCGGAACGCGGCCTGACGGCCTGCGAACACCTCCTCGAAGCGGGCGGCTACGAACCCTTCCGTGAGACGCCCACTCGGCTCCGGCTCCGCAACTGCCCCTTCCACCCGCTGGCCGAGAAGGCCCCGGACCTGGTGTGCGGCATGAACCTGGCGTTCCTCGGCGGCTGTCTGAAGGGCCTTCAGGTCAACGGCATCGAGGCGGTGCTCGCCCCGGAGCCCGGCGAATGCTGCGTACGCCTGATGCCGAGCGCGCCGGACGCGGACCGGGAATCCGGACCAGAAGCAGCCGAGCCGCCTCCCGCCTAGGGTGACCGCGTGGACGTCTCAGACCTGGACACCGGGCAGGCCGCGCTGCGCGCCGAGGCGGAGCAGGTGTACCGGGACCTCGCGCTCGACACGTCACTGCCGCGCGGCGGACGGGAACCTAGAGGCTGGTGCGCGTCGCGTGCATCTCCTGGAAGAACGTGAGCTCCCCGTCGGGGCCCTCGCTGTAGCCCTTCCAGTGGAACGAGGTCGGGGTGACGTCGGTGAACGTCCAGCGGGAGCGCCTGCCTTCGGCGTCCGTGCCTTCCTGGATCATTCCGCCGGCGCCATCGGAGCGGCCGGTCTGCGTGAAGTAGGACGGTAGCTTGGGCGAGATCCAAGTGATCGTCCACAGCCCGGTGTTGACGTCGTACATGCGGACGGTGGTGCCGGGATAGCGGCCCATGAAGTCCGGGCAGTGGAGCACGTCCTGCACCACCCGGCCGCCGAGCGCCCACCCGAAGCGCCACTCCCCCGCGGCGGTCCGCCACTCCCCGTCCGGGAACCGGTAGCGGTTGCTGATCTCCCACGTCCCGACCAGCCGGCCGTAGAGCATCAACGCGTCGGCGTGCTCCGGATCCGGGCCGTCCGCCGAGAGGAGGTCCAGCATCGCGTCACGGGCGGGCGGGGACACGTTCATCGGGCTCACACCTTCGGCTGGGAGATCGGGGAGTACGCGTTCGACCGGCTGAGAATAGCCCGCCGCTCAGGGCGAGTTGCTCAGTCCGACAGGTCCCACAGCAGCCGGTAGTACGTGATCCGCTCCGGATCCGCTTCGATCCCGTACGCGTCGAGGAGCGCCTCCTCCCAGCCGGGGCCGTAGTTCCACCGTGTGCTCCACGTGGCGACGGCGAGATCGGCCCAGGGGTCGGCGACGCCGAGCGTGCCGAGGTCGACGTGACCGCTGTGTGTGCCGTCGTCGGCGACCAGGGTGTTGGGGGCGCAGGCGTCGCCGTGACAGACGACGAGCCGCTCGGCGGGCGGGATGTCGGCGAGCAGGCCGAGCGCCCGCTCGACCGTGCCGAGGTGCCGCAGGTCCGGGTGCCGTTCGGCGCGGTCGATCCGGCCGGCCGCGGCGCGGGCCCGCACCCGTTCCAGGCGCTTCTCGGCGGACCAGTCGAAGGGGCAGTCCGCGACGGGGAGCGTGTCGTGGAGCGCCCGCAGCCCGGAGCCGACGGCGCGGACGGCGGTTTTGGGGTCGCGCTTCCAGTGGTCGTCCACCGCGGAGCGCCCGGGCAGGCCCTGGGTGAGGATCCAGGTTGCGGTGCCGTCGGCGCCCTCGGCGAGCACACGCGGCACCGTGGTGTACGCCGACGCCCATCGCAGTCGTGCCGTCTCGGCGGCGAGGTCGATGCCGCTGCCGTGCGGCGTCCACTTCACGAACTGCCGTGCGTCGCCGAGCCCGACCTGAAACGTGAGCCCGCCGGCCTCGTTCTCCCAGACCGCCCGCACGGGCCGGCCCGCCGCGATCTCGGTGACGACGGGCGGGGCCTGTACGGGCTCTCGGGGCGCGGAGGCGATCATCGGGCCATTGTGGTCGACGGGCGGTGCCGCGTCCCGGCCCTTTTCGGCGAGGTGCCGGCGCCTCGCGGCGCCGGCACCCTGTTCAGCCCCAGAGGCCGAGGGCGAACTCCGCCGCCACCGTGGACAGGACGAACGACGCGATGATCGCCGTCGTGCCCACGGGGACGATCTTCCAGCCGATCTTCTTCAGCATCGGCAGGTCCTTGCCCAGGCTCAGGCCCGCGATGGTCAGGAGCATCGTGATGACCGAGAGGATGTCGACGCTCTCGCCGATCTGTGACAGCCGACCGGCGACGGGCGACACCGGCGAGGTGAGCAGGGCGCCGAGCGTGATGACGACGACGATCGCGGGGAGCCGGCCCCGGGTCACCCGGGAGACGCCCAGGCCCGCCAGGACGAGCGCGGCGAGGACCGCGTAACAGGCGATCATCGACCAGGTGAAGCCGTGCGCGGCGACGGCCGCGACGACGAGCCCGGTGCCGACGACGATGCTCGTGGTGGTCCACAGCGGCACGCGCGTGGTCGGCCGGGCGAGGACCTTCTCCACGTCGGCGGCCAGGTCCTGGGCCTCCGGCTCGGCCTTGGGCCGGCGGCCGGGCAGCACGGCGTCCTTGTCGCGGGTCAGCAGCCGGTAGCAGCGGTCGGCGAGCGGCAGGGAGACCCAGACGCCGATGTAGAGGCCGAGGACGCTGGTGATCAGGTTCGACGTGGAGGCGAGGGCGAGCGCCTGCTCCGACATCTCGGGGTGCACGGCGACGATCGACGCGGCGCCCGCGGCCATCATCGACGAGGAGCCGATGCCGGAACCCATGGCCAGGGCGCGCGGGTCGAAGATGCCGAGGGACGCGGCGAGCGAGGCGACGAGACTGACGACGAGCGCGCCGAAGATCGTGCCGTACACGTACATCGACAGCACGCCGCGGTACTGCGGCGAGTCGGCGCCGTAGCGCTCGCTCACCATCGCGAAGGACGTCTCCCGGTCGATGGAGAAAGTGGCGCCGATGGTCGCGGGGCCCATGCGCAGCAGCACGGCGAGCGGCAGGGCGACGAGGATCGTGCCGAACAGGTGCCCCGCTTCCTGGAGGAGCAGCGCGGGCCCGGCGTCGAGCAGCAGGGGAATGCTGGGGCCGATGGTGAACGCGAGCCGGGCACCCAGGACGAGCACCGCGATGCCCATGATCACGTTGGCGGCCTGCTGGAGGTCCACGGGCAGCGGCCTGATCCGCTGACCCGACGTGATGCCACCGGCCAGCAGACCCCAGATCATCGGAAGGAGCGTGACCGCCGCGACGCCGACCGGGACCACGATCGGGCCGATCGCCTGGGCGGCCGACGCGAAGACCACGGCGAACCCGATGAGGACCCAGAGGCGGGCGTCGCGCAGGGTGAGCCGTACTGCGGCCGGGGCGCCCTGTGAAGTGCTCACGGCGGCGGCTTCCTTGAGGGTGGAGTCGGTGCTCATTCATTGTCTCCTGGCTGGGAGGACACGGATTCCGGTGAGGGGACCGGGCTCATGCCTCGAGGGTGACCCGGGTCGCCCCGGCGGGCCGCTCGGCGGTGCGACGGCGGAAGTCGGCCCGCAGCTCGTCGTCGAGGGCGACGTCGAGCGCGGTCCAGGCGAGCGCCACGGCGCCGTCGACGACGGCGTCGTCGGCCGCGGGGCTGATCGCGGCCACGGTGAAGTCCGGGTTGTGCGGTACGCCCTGCTCACCGAGGAACGCGATCATGGGGTGGATGCTGGGGACGACCTGCGACACGTTGCCCATGTCGGTGGAGCCGCCGCCGAGCGACGGGGCGCCCTCGACGGTGCGGCCCCGGTCGGTGAGATTGCGGTCCCACAGCGCGGCGAGCGTCTCGTCGGGGTTCATCGGCGCGTACGCGTGCTCGGTGGGCGCCCACGCCCAGGTGCACCCGGTCGCGACGGCGGCGCCCTCGAAGCAGGCGAGGACGCGCTTCTTCATGTCGCGCCAGACGTCCAGCTCGTAGGCGCGGATCTCGACCTGAACGGTGGCGCGGTCGGGAATGATGTTGGTGGCCTCGCCGCCGTGCGACACGAAGGCGTTGAGGTTCGTGTCGGTGGGCAGGTGCTGGCGGAGCAGGCCGATCGCGGTGAGGGCGAGGGTCGCGGCGGCGCCCGCGTTGACGCCCTGCTGCGGCGAGGCGGCGGCGTGCGCGGTGCGGCCGCCGAAGGTCACCTCGAAGCGGTCGACGGCGGTGGAGCGGAACGCGTTCGCGGGGCGGTCCTCGCCGGTCATGCCGTGGACCATCATCGACAGGTCGACGTCCTCCCAGGCGCCCTCGACGAGCAGGGAGACCTTGCCGCCGCCGTGCTCCTCGGCCGGCGTGCCGAGCAGCTTGACGCGCAGGCCCGCCGCGTCGGCCACCGGGGCGAGCGCGAGCGCGGCTCCGACCCCCGCGGCGGCGATCACGTTGTGCCCGCAGGCGTGGCCGATGCCGGGCAGCGCGTCGTACTCCGCGCAGATCGCCACGGTGAGGTCGCCGGTCCCGTAGACGGCCTCGATCGCCGTCTCCACCCCGTACGCGCCGACGTGGACGGCGAAGCCCGCGTCCCGCAGGACCTCCGCGACGCGCGCGGCCGCCCGGTGCTCCTGCCAGGAGAGCTCGGGGTCGGCGTGCAGGGCGTGGCTCAGGGCGAGGAGCTGGGAGCGGCGGCGGGCCACCTCGGCCTCGGCGCGGTCCTTGGTGTCCTTGGCCGCCGCGAGCGCTTCGGTGGTCCGGGAGATGGTGTTCGTCAAGGTCGGTCCTTCTCGCGTGGCTTCCGGTTGGCGTGCAGTGTGAGGTCTGCGCAGAGGTCCACCGGGCGAAGTGCCGATAAACTGCGCAAGTGAGTACGAGGGCGCAGGAAAATATGCTGGACCCCACGGATGAGCGCCTCATCCATGCGCTGCAGATCGAACCGAGGGCGAGCTGGACCGATCTGGCGCCGGTGGTGGGCGTGGACGCGGCGACGCTCGGCCGCAGGTGGAACCGGCTGCGCGACGAGGGCGTCGTCTGGGTCACCGGATTCCGGCCGCGCCGCCAGCTCGCGATGATCGAGATCGAGTGCGCGCCCGACCAGATCGACGCGACGGCGCGCGAGCTGGAGCAGGACCGCGCCGTGTGGGTGCTCGACTTCTGCTCGGGCGCGCGGGACCTGCTCGCGATCGTCTCCTTCGACGACCTGTCCGACCTGTCCGATTACGCGCTGCGGCGGCTCGGCGAGAAGGAGGGCCTGCGCGGCATGCGCACCCACCCCGTCAACGAGATCCTGGTCGACGCCGCCAACTGGCGGCTGCGCGCGCTCACTGCGGAGGAGGCGGCACGGGTGCGTCCGCCGCGGGGGCCGCGGGCCCGGGCGGCCCGGACCGTGCCCGACGACCTGCGGGAGGCGATCGAGGCCGAGGTGTGGCGCGACGGACGGGTCGCGGTCACGGCGATCGCCGAGCGGCACGGGTTCTCGCCGCAGCGGGTCGCGGACGCGCTGGCGACGCTGCGGCGCGGCGGTGAGCTGCTCTTCCGCACCGACCTGGCGCGCGAGGTGTCGGGCTGGCCGGTCTACACGTGGTACTTCGTCGAGGCGTCGGCGCGCACGATCGAGACGGTGCGCACCGCGCTCGGGACGGTGCCGGAGGTGCGGCTCGCGTTCACCTCGCCGAGCCGCTACAACCTGATCCTCGCGGTGTGGCTGCGCCGGCTCGCGGATGTGAACCGCTTCGAGATGGCCCTCGGCGCGGCCCTGCCGGACTCCCGCATCGCCGACCGTTCCGTGGTGCTCAGCATGCGCAAGCACATGGCGCAGATCATCGGTCCGGACACGCGGTCACGGGGGTACTCCGGGGACGTGTGACGGGCTCGGCGTGTGACGGGCTCAGCCCACGCGGGACCCGCGCGGGAGGGTCAGGGCGGCGAGGGCGCTCACCAGGGCGCCGGCCGCCACCATCAGCGCGGTGACGAAGACCGCGTGGGCCGACGCCGGGGCGCTCTGGTCGCCGGCCGAGGCCAGGTAGACGCTTCCGTAGACCGCGACGCCGAGGACCTGGGCGATCTGGGCGGTGGTGGTCATGACGCCGCTCGCGTCCGCGGCGTCGGCGGGCTCGACGCGGGCGAGGGCCACGGTGAGCAGCGGGCTGGTGACGTAGCCCATGCCGAGGCCGACGACGAGGTGCAGGAGGGGCAGGGCGGGGCCGCCGTCGCCGCCGGGCCGCATGGCGAGGCCGATGCCGAGGTGTCCGGCGGCCGCGGCCGCGCACCCGGTGGCGATCATCGTGCGGCGGAACCGCTCGGGCACCTTCTGCCAGGTCAGGCTCCCGGCGGCGACCCCGAGGGCGAGCGGCGCGAAGGTGAGTCCGGTGCGGGTCGCGGAGGCGCCGAGCCCGGACTGCAGATGCTGGGAGAAGGAGAAGAGGAAGCCCGAGTACCCGGCCATGGCGAAGAAGTTGGCGCAGGCCCCCGACGCGAGGCCGGGTGTCCGCAGGACCCGGCCGGGCAGCAGCGGGGCGCCGCCGCGACGGGCGACCACCCGCTCGACGAGGGCGAACAGGCCGAACGCGGGCACCGCGAGGACGAGCGAGGCCTGCGCCAACAGCGGCCATCCGCGCTCGTGGCCGAGGACCAGCGGCACGACCAGCAGGAGCAGCGCGGCGGTGAGGGTGATCAGGCCGGGAAGGTCCAGGCTCTTGGCGTGTTCTGGCCTGCCCTTGGGGAGCAGGCGCGGCGCGGCGAGCACGAGGGCGGCGCCGATCGGCACGTTGACGAGGAACACCGGGCGCCATCCCGCGCCGAACAGGTCCGCGCTCACCAGGAGGCCGCCGGCGAGCTGCCCGACCACGACGCCCAGGCCGATGACCGCCGCGTAGAGGCTGAGCGCGCGGGCGCGGGCGGCGCCCTGGAACCGGAGCTGGATCAGGCTGTAGATCTGCGGCATGAGCAGGGCCGCTCCGACGCCCTGGACGGCGCGGGCGCCGACGAGGACGGCGGCGCCGGGGGCGAGCCCGCAGACGAGCGAGGCGGCGGTGAAGGTGACGAGGCCGGTCAGGAACAGGGTGCGGAAGCCGTGGCGGGCGCCGAGCCGGGCGCCGGTGACGAGGAGGGCGGCGTAGGCGACGGTGTAGCCGGAGACGATCAGTTGCAGGGCTGAGCCGGTGGTGCCGAGGTCGGTGCGGATCGCGGGGGTGGCGACGTTGACGACGGTCGAGTCGAGCAGGGCCATGAAGACGGCGCCCAGCATGACGGTCAGCATGCGGCGGTCGCGCGGTGTGCCCGAGCGGGTGTCAGGTGTCGGTGCCTGTACGGGAGATGGGCCCGGGCCGGCCTGAAGTGCGGCTGGGGCGGGGGGAATCGGTGTGGTGCGGGTCCGTCGCATGAGGGTGACTCTCATGGCGGCCCGGTCCGGGGACCAGGCGTCCGGTGATCCTGGTACCCGGGGTATCTGGTTACCGTCGGGCGCGTCCCGCAGACTGGGGCCGTGACCTCCCTCGATCCCCGTACCGCGCCCGGCCCCGACACGGGTGGAGAGGCGCGGCGGCGCTCCGAGCTCGGCGCCTTCCTGAGGCGGCGCAGGGAGCGCGTCGGGCCGGCCGAGGTGGGCCTGCCCGAGGGGACGCGCCGCCGCACGCCCGGGCTGCGCCGCGAGGAGGTCGCCCAGCTGTCCGGCATCGGGGTCGCCTGGTACACGTGGCTGGAGCAGGGGCGGCGGATCAACCCGAGCGTCCAGGTGCTCGACGCGATCGCGAGGACACTGAAGCTCGACCGGACGGAGCGGGACCATCTGTACCGGCTCGCGGGCGTCCCGAGCGTGCCGCTCGACGCGCCCGCGACGGCACCCGGTCCGCCCGGGCAGCAGGCCATCCTCGACGCGCTGACCCCGCTCCCGGCGACGCTCGTGACGGCCCGCTACGACGTGCTGGCGTACAACGAGGCGTACGCGGCGCTCGATCCGGGCCTGACGCTGCTGCCGCCCGGGGACCGCAACGTGCTGTGGCATCTGTTCACGGCCGAGGAGCGGCTCCAGCCGCTGGTCGAGTGGGAGCGTGAAGTCTCCTTCATGGTGGCCCAGTTGAGGGCCGAGTTCGGCTATCGGATGCGGGACGCCGCGTGGACGGGGTTCGTGCGGCGGCTCTCGGAGGCGAGTCCGCGTTTCGCCGAGATGTGGGCCCGGCACGAGGTGGCCGCCCCGGCGGCCCGGGTCAAGTCGTTCTGGACCGTCGACGGGGAGCGGCTCGGTCTGCGGGCGACCGGGTTCGCGGCGACCGCCGACCCGGGCACCAGGATGTGGGTCTACACGCCCGAGGACGCGGACACCGAGCGGCTGCTCGGTGAACTCGTCGGCCGCCTCCGGTCGTCGGGCCCCGCGGCACTGCTGGAGCGGGGCGCGCGTTCCGGTGGCGGCCGGCAGGACGGGGCCGGCTGAGCTACTTGCCGGTGCCGGCCAGGTGGGCCGCCCACGGGTAGTAGACGTAGTCGAACGCCGCGGGCGCCCCGGTGATCCTGCTGCCGAGCCACACGTCGTTCGTGAGCTGGATGCCGGAGAACATCGGGGCCGTCTCGTCGTGCAGCTTCTTCTCCATCCGGACGACCAGTGCGGCGCGGGCGCCTTCGTCCTTCTCGGCGACCGCCTTGGCGTAGAGGTCGTCGATGCCGCTGTAGCCGGACTGGTTGAAGGAACCGCCGGAGACCGCGGTGATGCCGAGCCAGTCGAGCGGGTTCGGGATGTTCGGCCAGAACTGGGTGTACAGCAGGTCGGTGCCGCCGCGGGTCGCCGGGTCGTAGAGGTAGTTCGAGTAGCCGGTCGCGGGGACGACGTCGAGCTTGAACTTCAGGCCGATCTTGTCGGCCGCGTCCTTGATGCCGACGCCGAGCTGCTGAGTCTCCGCCTGCTGCGGCACGACGAGGCTGATCTGCTTCTTCCGCACATCGGCGGGGACGCCGGCGAGCAGCTTCTTGGCCTCGTCGATCCTCGGGGTGCCGTCGGTCTTCACGGAGTCGCCGTACTTGGTCAGCTCGTCCTTCGCGAACCCGTAGACGGCCTCGACGGTCTGGAGCGAGGCCGGGGTGCCCTCGCCGCCGTAGACCTGCTTGCCGATGCCCTTCCAGTCGATCGCCATCTGGAGCGCCTTGCGCACATCGGCGTTGCCCATCGCGCCCTTGGTGTTGGCGACGACGAGCGTGACGGCCAGCGGCGCGGGGCCGGAGTAGAGCTTGCCCGCGGACGAGGCGCGCAGCTGGGACAGGCCGGCCATCGGCGGTCCGTACGTGCCGTCGATCTGGCCCGACAGGAGGCCGGAGGTGATCGCGGAGTCGTCGGTCAGGAAGGTGAAGTCGATGTTCTCGACCTTCAGCGGCAGCTTCTTGTTCCAGTAGCCGTCGTAGCGGCTCGCGGTGATCGACTGTCCGCGCGTCCACTTGGCGAACTTGTAGGGGCCGGTGCACATGAGGCCGACGCCCGGGGTACCGACCTTCTTGCCGTGCTTCTCGTAGAACTTCTTCTGGACGACGACACCGCCGTAGCTCGCCAGTTCGTCGTTGAAGAGGTAGTCGGGCTGCTTGAGCTTCACGGTCACCTCGGCGGCGCCGGTCTTCTCGATCGACGCGACGTTGCGGTACAGGTAGCCGTAGAAGCTCGCCTTGTCCGTCATGTTGTGGTTCATGCTCCACACGACGTCGTCGGCGGTCATCGGCGAGCCGTCCCAGAAGGTGACGCCGTCGCGCAGCTTGTAGACCCAGGTCTTCGGGTCGGGGTTGGTGAACGAGGTGGCGAGATTGGGCTTGATCTTGAAGTCGGGGGTCTGGGCGAGCAGGGTCTCGCACATGTTCGAGTTGATCATGTTCGGCGTGTAGTCGGCCGCCTGGAAGGGGTCTACGGTCTGCGGCTCGCCCTGGAAGACGTTCCAGGTGATCTTGTCGACCGAGCCCTTGCCGGCCGGCGTGTAGGTCGTGAGCGCGTCGGAGGAACCGGTCGCCCCGCCGTCGGAGGTGCCGTCTGTGGAGCCGGAACCGGAGCAGCCGGCGAGGAGCAGGCCGGTGGCGGTGACGGCGGCGAGCGCCGATGCCCGTCTGCGCGAAAGGGGTGAGTACATGGTGGGGCTCCTGGTCAGTGTCGGGCGGTGAGGGCTTCGGGGTCCCAGCCGCTGTGCGGGACGCTGTCGCGCAGCAGCCGGGTGTAGGGGTCCTGCGGGTTGTCGAGGACGTCGGCTGTCGGGCCCTGCTCGACGACGGCGCCGTTCCGCATGACGATCGTGTCGTCGGTGACCTGGCGGATGACGGCGAGATCGTGGCTGATGAACAGGTAGCTCACGCCACGCTTGCGTCGGATGTCCGTGAGGAGGTTGAGGATCTGGGCCTGGATCGAGACGTCCAGGGCGGAGACGGCCTCGTCGAGGATGAGGACGTCCGGGTCGGCGGCGAGCGCGCGGGCGATGGCGACGCGCTGGCGCTGGCCGCCGGAGAGCGAGCGCGGCAGCGCGGCGAGCTGCCGGTCGTCGAGTCCGACGAGTTCGGCGAGTTCGCTCACCCGCTCCCGGGTCCCGTCCCGGCCGAGCCGGGCGTGCACGCCGACGACCTCGGCGAGACACTCGCCGACGCGCTGGCGCCGGTCGAGCGAGGTGTACGGGTCCTGGAAGACGATCTGGATGTCCCGGCCCCGCTCGCGGCGGCTGCGGGCCGAGCGCGGCGGGTGGGTGCGGTCCTCGCCGCGGAAGGTGATGCGGCCGCCGGAGGGCCGCTCCAGGCCGATGACCATGCGGGCCGTGGTCGTCTTGCCGGAGCCGGACTCGCCGACGATGCCGAGGGATCCGCCGGCGGCGAGGGTGAAGCTGACGTCGGCGACCGCGGTGGCCTCGGCCCGGCCCCGGCCGAACGTCTTGGTCAGGTGCTCGACCACGAGCAGCGGTTCGGTCATCGCGGGGACTCCTCGTTCGTGGCGGCGCCGACGGGCTCCGCCTGCACCAGCCGGCCGCGCAGGCCCGGCATGCGGACGCAGCGGGTCTGCGCCGCGTCGATCCGCAGCAGGGGCGGCACCCCGGCCCGGCACGCGTCCTCGGCGAAGTGACAGCGCGGGGCGAACGCGCAGCCGTCCGGGGCCTCGTAGGCGGTGGTGGGGTGGCCGGCGATCGCGGGCAGCCGCTCGACGCGGCGGCCGATCTCGGGCCGGGCCTGCACCAGCGCGGCGGTGTAGGGGTGGAGCGGGTCCTCGTGCAGACGCGCCGACTTCTGGCGCTCCATGACCTGACCCGCGTAGAGCACGATCGTCTCGTCGCAGACGGCGCCCGCGAGCTCCAGGTCGTGCGTGATGAAGAGCATCGCCATGCCGTACTCGCGCTGCATGCGCCGCAGGATCGAGATGACCTCGGCCTGGGTGGTGACGTCGAGCGCGGTCGTCGGCTCGTCGGCAAGAATGAGCCGGGGGCGTGCCGCGACGGCGGCGGCGATCATGACGCGCTGCAGCAGGCCGCCGGAGAGCTCGTGCGGGAACTGCCGCAGCCGGCGCTCCGGGTCCCCGATGCCGACCTCGGCGAGCAGTTCCTGCGCGCGCCTGAGGGCGGCGGGCTTCGGCATCCGGTCGTTGATGCGCAGGGCCTCGGTGAGGAAGTCGCCGATGGTGCGCACCGGATTGGTGTGCGCCCGCGCGTCCTGGAAGATCATCGCGACGTCCTTGGCCCGGTAGGACCGCAGGGCCTCGGCGCGCAGGCCGAACACCCCGGCGCCGTCGAAGCGGACGCCGCCGCGGACCCGGGCGCCTTCGGGAAGCAGGCGCGCGACGGTGCGCACCGTCATGGACTTGCCGGAGCCGGACTCGCCGACGAGGCCGAGCGTGCTTCCGCGGTCGAGGGAGAACGAGACGTCGCGCAGCACGGTGCGGGGCTCGCCCGCGACCGGCAACTCGACGGTGAGGTCCTCGACTTCGAGCAGTGCGTTCACGAGCGGGCCTCCCAGCGCTCCGTGAGCCGGTCGCCGAGCATGTTGACGGCGCCGACGGTGACGACGATGAGCGCGCTGGCGAACAGCGCCTCCTGCGGGTGCTGTTGCAGCACTCCGGCCATGCCGGTACCGACCATCGCGCCCCAGTCCGAGGTCGGCGGCTGCACCCCGAGGCCGATGAAGGAGAGCCCCGCGAGGTCCATGAGGGCGAAGCCGAAGGCGAGGGTGGCGTTGGCGACGATCAGGCCGCCCACGTTGGGCAGGATGTGCCCGAGCGCGATCCGCAGCCCGTGCACGCCCTGGACCTGGAGCGCCGCGATGTAGGGCAGGTTGCGTTCGCGCAGCGCCGCGCTGCGCACGATCCGTGCGATGTACGGGACGTAGGCGACGGACAGGGCGACGACGGCGGCCGGCAGGCCGGAGCCGAACAGGGCGGTCGCGAGGATGGCGAGCAGCAGTCCGGGGAAGGCGAACACGGCGTCGACGACCCGCACCACCATCTGGTCGAACCAGCCGCCGAACCACACGGCGGCGAGCGCGAGGACCGTGCCGAGCAGCGTCGAGATCAGCACGACGAGGAACGGTCCGATCAGCGCGGTCCGGGAGCCGTGGACGAGTCGGGAGAGGATGTCGCGGCCGCTCGCGTCGGTGCCGAGCAGGTGCGCGCCGCTCGAACCCTGGTAGGCGCCGGACAGGTCGACGGCGTTCGGGGCGTGCGGGGAGACGAGCGGTGCGAGCAGCGCGCCGCACACGACGACGCCGAGGAGGACGGCCGCGACCCGGCCGGAGACTCCGATCCCGCCCGTGCGGCGGGCCAGGCGCCGTTCGGCCCGGCGGGCTCCGATGCGGCGTACCGCCGCTGTTGCGCTCATGAGTCCTTCTTCCCGATCGACACGCGCGGGTCGAGCAGTGTGTAGGCGATGTCGATGAGGGTGTTCAGCACGATGAAGGCGGCGACGTACATCAGGCAGATGGCCTGGACGACGGGGAAGTCCTTCTGCTGGACCGAGCCGACGAGGAACTGGCCGAGCCCGCCGAGCTGGAAGACCTGTTCCACGACGACGCTTCCGGCGATCAGGCCCGCGACGGTGAGTCCTGCGACGGTGAGCACGGGCATCGCGGCGTTGCGCATCACGTGCCGGCGGACGACGGCGCCGCGCGGCAGTCCGCGGCTGATCGCCGTCTGCACGTGGTCGGCGGACAGTTCGGCGCGGACGGCGGTCTGGGCGAGCCGGGCGACGAAGGCGACGGACGCGAGCGCGAGCGCGGACGACGGCAGCACCATGTGGTAGACCGCGTCGAGGCCCGAGGTGCCCGACCCGAACACCGGGAACCACTCCAGCTGGACGGCGAACACGACGATCAGCACGACCGCTCCGACGAAGGTCGGCACCGCCATGACGCCCGTCGCGGCGGCCATGGCCGACCGGGACACCCAGCCGGGCCTCAGGCCGGCCAGCGTGCCGATCGCCAGGCCGAGGACGAGGACGATGGCCGCGGCCATCAGGACGAGCAGGGTCGTCGCCGAGGCGCGTCCGCCGACGAGGGACGACACGGGCTGGTTGTAGATGATCGAGGTGCCGAAGTCGCCGTGCGCCACGCCTCCCAGCCACCTCAGGTACTGCTCCCCCACGGAGTCGTCGAGGTGGTACTCGGCCTTGATCGCCGCGATCGCCTCGGGGCTCATGGTGCGGCCGTGCGTGAGATATGTGAGCGGGCTGCCGGGCGCGGCGTAGAGCGCGCCGAAGACGACCAGGCTCGCGATGAACAGGGTCACCACCAGACCGGCGACGCGCACGGCGACGAACCGCGCGATCGCCCCGCCGGGCCGCTTCCTCGCCTTCACCTGCCCCGAGGGCAGGGGCGCCGACGTGATCGCTTCACTCATCGGTTCACCTCCGGCTGTACGTGATGGACGGCGCGGCCGCCCACGACCGTGCGCAGCACCCGCGTGTCGAGGAGTTCCTCGAGCGGCCGGGCGAAGATGTCCCGGTCGAGGACGATGAAGTCGGCGTAGAGGCCCTCGGCGAGCCGGCCGTGCAGGTGCTCGGAGCGGCTGGCCCAGGCGGCGTCGCGGGTGGCGTGCACGATCGCGTCGGCGAGCGGCAGCGCGTAGTGGGCGAGGTTCGCGGGCAGCAAGGGGTCGAGGGCCGAGCGCCGGGTCGCCGCGATGAACATGTTGGGCAGCGGCGCGTGCGGCGAGGTCGGGGAGTCGGTGCCGAGCACAAGGGTGGCGCCGGCCTCGGTCATCTCGGGCCAGGGGAAGCCGCGTTCGACGCGTTCGTCGCCGAGCACGCGCCGCCAGTTCTCCTGGATGGCCGGGTCGGCGTGCACGGGCTGCATGCTCGCGGTGATGCCGAGGGCCGCGAGGCGCTCGATGTCCGCGGCGTCGACGACCTCCAGGTGTTCGATGCGGTGGCGGCGCTGCTTGGGGCCGTTGACGGCGACGGCGTGCTCGACGGCGCCGATCGCGACGCGGATCGCCTCGTCGCCGATGGCGTGCATCGCGACCTGGAGTCCGGCGGCGTCGGCGGCTGCCACGACCGGGGCGAGTTCGGCGAGGCTCCAGACCGGGTCGGCGTTGGTGCCGTCCACGTAGGGCTTGCCGAGGGACGCGGTGCAGCCGTCGACGGTGCCGTCGACCATGACCTTGATGCCGGTCACGCGCAGGAAAGGGGTGGCGTGCTGGTCGGCGAGTTCGGCGGCGCGGGCGACCTGGGCGAGGTTCGAGTCCTCGTCGCCGGTGGGCTGGACGCGCCAGAACGCGCCGATGCGGGTGGTCAGGGTGCCCGCGGCGTCGGCGCGGCGCATCGCCGCGTGGTCGTCCTCGCCGAGTGCCATCTCGGTCGAGCCGACGACCCCGGACTCGGCGTAGGCCGCCAGGGCGACCGCCAGGGCCTCGTCGCGGTCGGCGTCGGTGGTGAAGCCGTCGAGCACGGGCCACACGAGGTGGTGCATCGCGGTCTCGTCGACCAGGCCGGTGGCCGCGCCGTGCTCGTCGCGGTGGACGGTGCCGCCGGGCGGTGCGGTGGTGGCGGCGTCGATGCCGGTCTCGGCGAGGGCCGCGGTGTTGAGCCAGATGGAGTGGAAGTCGTAGGCCTGCGCGTACACGGGCCGGTCGGCGACGACGGCGTCGAGCATGCCGCGCTCGGGGTGGCCGCCGGGTATGTCGGCGTGCTTCCAGCCGGTGGCCAGGACGCGGGGCGCGTCAGGGTGTTCCTTCGCCCAGACGCCTATGCGCCGCTGGATCTCCTCTACGGAGTGCGCGCCCCACAGGTCGACCTGGGCCGCCGCTTCTCCGGTGCCGACGACGTGCGCGTGGCCGTCGACGAAGCCGGGGAGCACGGTCGAGCCGCCGAGGTCGTGGACCCGGGCGCCGGGTCCGGCCACGCGGGCCGCGGTGGCCTCGTCGCCCACGTAGGCGAGCCGGTCGCCCACCACGACGAGGGACTCGGCCCAGGTGCGCCGGTCGGCGGTGAAGACGCGGGCGTCGCGGTAGAGGTGGACGGGCTCGGTGGCCGCGTCGCCGCTGTCGTTGTCGTTGCTCATCGGGTTCCTCAGAACTGGTCGAGACCCTCGCGGGCCGCGGTGTCGGGGGTGCCGGCCCGGTGCTGGAGGGCGAAGCCGGGAAGGTCGAGGGAGGCGGTGAGGAGGGTGCTCCACTGCTCGTGGCCGGGCCGGGACCCGTCGGCGCGCACGCACACCACGGCGTCGGCGCCGTCTCCGCCGCAGAAGGCGGCCGCGCGTTCGGGTGCGGGGCGGCCGGTCATGGCGGCACGCACGGCGCGGGCGTGGTCGTACCTCTCGGCCGACACCGACTCCGGAATGCTGGCGTCGCCGTCGGCGAGTGCGGGGTCGAGGAAGTGGTTGGTGTGGAGGAGCCAGCCGTCCGCGCCGGGCCGCACCACGGCGGTGCCGGCGGGCGACATCTCGAGGGACGCCGCTTCGGAGCGCCCGTCCCGGTGGCTCACGACGGTCAGCACCGTGGAGGCGCTCAGGCGGGCGGAGGCGGCGATGTCGTGGGCCTCCGTCACTGTCGTCGCCTCTTCGAGGACGCGGCGGGCGACGGCGTGGACGGGTACGCCGCCGGTGGTGTCGTCGGAGCGGTGCCTGAGGATGTTGAAGTGCAGGCCGAGGCCGGCGTCGTTCACGCCGATCTTCGCGGCGGCGCCGAACTCGGTGAACAGCTTCACCCGGCGTCCGGACCCGGTCACGAGCGACAGCAGGAGTCCGTCCGGGGTCAGTGTGTCGTGCCAGTCCCAGGTCTGGATGGTCTCGGGCGGCCCGCCGGCGGGCGGGGTGTGCACGGCGGTCGTGCACTCACCCTTCCCCGGGGGCGCCGCGGCGAGCACCTCGGTCCGCGCGCCGACCGCGGCCACGTGCCAGGTCTCGACGCCCGCCGCCTCGGCGACGGCGTCGGACTCCTCGGCCAGCGCCGGGCACCAGGCGCGCAGGGCGTCGTGGCTGCGGGCGACGATGTCGCGGACGGTCGGTTCCGGGATGCCGAGCAGGGTGAAATGAGCCAGGTAGCGGGCGCTGACGTCCCGGACCCGGTCCCCGTGGTGCGCACCGATCTCACGCCCCCGTTCACGGGGGTCGGAGGTGGTCGTGCGGAGTGTGTGCAGCTTCATCGTGTCGCTCTTCGACCTTTGCTTGTGAGGCCAGTCACAGTGAGAAGTGGGCGACACGCTAAGTGGGTAAAACGTTTAATACAACGGTGTTGCTCATGTCGCTTTCCGGCCACTTCACGAGCGGGAAAGCACGGGACCCCGGAGGCCGCCGTGGCTCGATCGAAGGGCGTCACCATCCGTGACGTGGCCCAGCGTGCGGGGGTGTCCGTCGCCGCCGTCTCGATGGCGCTCAACGGTACGGGGACGCTCAGCGCGGCGACGCGGCTGCGCGTGCGGGCCGTCGCCGAGGAGATGGACTACGAGGCGGACGCCCTCGCGCGCGGCCTGCGCCGTTCGTCGGTCGGGGCGATCGGGCTCGTCATGCGCTCGCTGGACGCGCTGGGCGAGTACGCGCCGCGCGGCGTCGACGTGTTCACGCGCTACATCGGCGCCGTCTCGGCGCAGGCGATGGACCGCGGGCTCAGCGTCATGCTCGTACCGGACCTGACGAAGCGTCCGACCCCGCCGATGGCCCTGTCGCTCGACGGCTACATCGTGACGATGCCTCACATGGACGATCCGGTGGTGGCGCTGCTCGAACGGCGCGGGATCCCGTACGTGACGCTGGGCCGCGACCCGGGCCGCCCCGACTTCACCGACTGGGCCACCGAGGACGACGGCGCGAGCTTCCGGCGGATCTACGAGCACTTCGCCGCGGCCGGCGCCCGGTCGGTCGCCCTGCTGCGCGGCACCGACCCGAACGCGTGGAACATCGACAGCGAGGCGACGTACCGCGACTGGTGCGGGCGGGCCGGGATCACGCCCCGCGTCTACAGGTCGGCGGAGCGCGCCGGCGAGGAGGGCGGCGAGCGCGTGGCGCACACGATCGTGGACGACGGGGTGCCGGACGCGGTCCTGTGCCACACGGGCCGTCAGGCGGCGGGCGTCCTCGCCGGCCTCACCTCGCGCGGCGTCGCGGTGCCCGACCGCACGCTGCTCGCCGCGGCCTCCGACTCGGAACACACCCGGCACAGCCGCCCGGCCATCTCGGCGGTCGAACTCCACGCGGACGAGACGACGTTGGCCCTCCTCGACCTGCTCCAGGCGCGCATCGCGGGTGAGCCGAGCGCGGGTCCGGTGCTGACGACGGGGCGGTTCCGCGTGCGTGCGTCGTCACGGCGCGCCCCTGCTCAGTCCTGACCTTCGGGGCTCAGCCGGCCGGGTCGAGGAGGTGCGGCCCGTTGTTGCGGACGCTGTTGACGGCCATCGAGACCGGGCGGGCGTCGAGCCGTCCGCCGCCTGGCTGCGTGAGCAGGGCGCGCAGGTCGTCGGTGTCCTGGTGGTGGGGGTCGAGCCAGGTGTCGTAGTGGTCGGGGGTGAGGGCGAGGGGCATGCGCGGGTGGACGCGGCCGGCCTCGTCCGTCGCCTCGGTGGTGAGGATGGTGCAGCTCATCAGCCAGGCGCCGGGATCGTCGTCGTCCTTCACGTCCGGGTCGCGCCAGTACTCGTAGAGGCCGGCCATCGCCATGACCTGGTCGTTGGCGGGGTGGATGAAGTACGGCTGCTTGCGGACCTTGCCGGTCGCCTCGTCCTTGACCGGGTCCCATTCGTAGAAGCCGTCGGCGGGCAGCAGGCAGCGGCGCTTGGCGAAGGCGCGCCGGTAGGCGGGCTTCTCGTGCACCGTCTCCACTCGCGCGTTGATCATCCGCGCCCCGGCCTTGGGGTCCTTCGCCCAGGAGGGCACCAGGCCCCAGCGCAGGGCGCGCAGTTCGCGGCGCACCCGGTCACCGTCGTCGCGGGCGGGCCGTTCCAGGACGGCGTACACGGGGTCGGTCGGGGCGACGTTCCAGCTCGGTGCCAGTTCCTCCTCGGGGCGCCATTCGGTCACGTCGAAGAGCCCGGCGAGGTCCTTCGGATTACGGGTCGATGCGTAGCGGCCGCACATACCGCCACTGTGCCACTCCGGCGGGCCCGCGGCGCGGGATCCGGGCCGCGGCCCGGAGAACGGCCGTCAGTCCTCGGCGTCGTCGTAGGTGTCGCGGGCGGCCCGCACCTCGTCCATGTGCGCCTCGGCCCAGCCCTTGATCGCTGCCATGACGGGCAGCAACGAGCGGCCGAGCGGGGTCAGTTCGTAGGTGACGCGGACCGGCACGGCGGGGGTCACGGTCCGTGTCACGAGGCCGTCGCGTTCCAGGTGGCGCAGGGTCTGCGTGAGCATCTTCTGGCTGATGCTCGCCAGTGTGCGCTGCAGGTCGCTGTAGCGGCGGGGCCCGTCGGCCAGCGCGGTGACGGCGAGGCTCACCCACTTGTCGGCGATGCGGTCCAGCAGCTGCCGGGCGGGGCACTCGGCGAGATAGGCGTCGTACGCGGCGCTCGCCTCGGCCCGGCGGTGGGCTGCGGTGCGGGTGGGCATGGCTCTCCTTCCGGTGCCGTACGCACCTTGAAGTGCGTACTTCCCGTCGGAGAGTAGCGGTCCCTACGGTGTGCCGCATGAACGCTGAAGAGCAGACGCGGGCCGTGGTGGCCGAGGGGTACGGCGGTGTCGACGTGCTGCGGGAGGTGACGGTTCCCGTGCCGGAGCCGGGGCCCGGGCAGGTGCGGATCCGGGTCGAGGCGGCGACCGTGAACCCGGTCGACCTGGCCACCCGCTCCGGCGCGCTCGTCGAGGCCGGACTGATGGCGGCCCGCGCGCGGACGGGCCTCGGCTGGGACGTCGCGGGCGTGGTCGACCGGATCGGCGCGGGCGTGAGGGCGTTCGAGACCGGGCAGCGGGTGATCGGGCTGCGCGATCTGCTCGATGTGTCGCTGGGTGCCTATGCCGGTCACCTGGTCCTGGACGCCGGCGCGGTCGCGCCCGCTCCGCCCGGTGTCGACGCGGTGGCCGCGGCGACGCTGCCGCTGAACGGCCTCACCGCGCTCCAGGCGCTGAATCTGCTCGGTCTCTCGGCGGGCGACACCCTGCTCGTGACGGGGGCCGCGGGGGCCGTGGGCGGCTTCGCCGTCGAACTGGCGGCACGGCGTGGTCTGCGGGTCGTCGCCCAGGCAGGCGCCACCGACGAGGAGTTCGTCCGCGGGGCCGGTGCCGAGTGGACCGTCGACCGCGCCGCCGAGGACCTCGCGACCGAGGTGCGGCGCCTGGTGCCGGGCGGTGTCGACGCGGCGCTCGACGCGGCGGGGTCCGGTGTCCGCGCCCACGCCGCCGTCCGTACCGGGGGCGCTCATGTCACCGTGGTGGGCGGGGCGGTGCCGCTGCCGCTGCGCGGGATCCGGGTGCACCGGCAGTGGATCAGCGCCGACGGGGCGGCGCTGGCCGAACTCGCCGCCCTGAAGCTGACGTTGCGGGTCGCCGACGTCCTCCCGCTGGAGCGGGCGGCCGAGGCGCACCGTCGGGTCGCTGAGGGCGGGCTGCGCGGGCGGCTGGTGCTGGTGCCGAGCCCCGGGGCGGCCTGAGCCCCGTACGGGAGCCGCCCCGTACGGGAGCCGCCCCGTCCGCTACGCCCGCAGGGTCTCGGACGGAGACTCGCCGAACTGCCGCCGGTAGGCGAGCGAGAAGCGGCCGGGGTGCAGGAAGCCCCAGCGGGACGCGACGGCCGTGACGGTCGTCGCGCCCGGGTCGGCGGTCAGGAGCTCCTTGCGGACCCGGTCCAGGCGGACCTCGCGCAGATACGCGAGCGGCGTCGTGTCGAGGTGCCGGCGGAAGCCTTCCTGGAGGGCGCGCACGCCGACGCCGACGCATTCCGCGATCTCGGCGACGGTGAGCGGCTCGGCCGCGTGCCCCTCGATGACGTCCATCGCGCGGCGCACCGCGGGCGGGGCGACGCGCGGCTGCTCCCCGAGCAGCGCGGGCGTGTAGGTATGGGGCTGGGCCATCAACAGCTGGGTCATGAGCAGGGATTCGAGCTGCTGGGTCACGACGGGCCGGCTCGTCATGCCGTCGGGCCGCTCCACCTCGCGGCGCAGGAGATCGACGATGTTGAGCCAGGAGCGGGAGTCGGGCGCGGTGAGGTCCATGCCGAGCGAGAAGCGGACCGGGCGGCGCACGGCGCGGCCGAGGAGACTGCCCAGGTGCAATTCCAGCGATGACCGGTCGAACCACACGATCAGCTGTGGATTGCCCGCACCCCAGCGCATGTCCAGCTTTCCGGCCGGAGACGGGACAGAAGCGAGTTCCGGGGAGGAAACGATCTCTTCGCGACCGCAAGTGATCTTGGCGTGGCCCGCGAGCGGGATCTGGACGAGGAAGAAACTCTCCAGGTCACCGGGCGTGATCCGGACCTCGGTCCCGTAGTCCAGGTAGTACAGGCCGGTCCGGTCGAGGGGCGCGGCGTGCAGGCGGGCGTCGAGCGTCGCCGAGCGCTGCGTGATGTGGAGTTCGTGCGGGCAGAAGGCGCGGCCGACCTCGGCCCGCGCCTCCCATATGTCCGCCGTGTGGAACCGCCGGCGGTTCGCGAGGGGTAGCTGTTCACCGTGCATGCGGACCTCCACCGCCGAGCTGCGCGATCAGGACAGTGATCCGCGCGATCCGGATAGCAAAGATGATCTTTGCATACCAGGATTGACCCCCGGCCGCCGCGGCCCCGAGAAGCGACCAGGGATTCGACGACGCAGGGAGTGCCGGGCACCGCACGGCACACCGTCCCTCACGCACGAACCGATCCCCGGAGTTCCCCCATGCGCAAGATCACCATCGTCGGAGCCGGCCAGGCCGGTCTCCAGCTCGGCATCGGCCTGCTCGGCCACGGCTACGACGTCACCCTCGTGTCCAACCGCACCGGCGACCAGATCCGCGAGGGCCGGGTGATGTCCAGTCAGGCCATGTTCGGCACCGCGCTGGCCCACGAGCGCGCCCTCGGCCTGGACTTCTGGGGCGACGCCTGCCCGCCGATCGCCGGGCTCGGCGTGAACATCGCCGACGGCCAGGGCGGCCGCGCCCTCGCCTTCGACGCCCGTCTCGACGCCACCGCCCGCTCGGTCGACCAGCGGGTCAAGATGCCGATCTGGATGGGCGAGTTCGCGCGCCGCGGCGGACGTCTGGTCATCCACGAGGCCGGCGTCGAGGACCTGGAGCGGTACGCCGCCGAGTCCGACCTCGTGGTCGTCGCAGCCGGCAAGGGCGACATCGCGGGGCTGTTCGAGCGGGACGCCGAGCGCTCCCCGTACGACGCTCCGCAGCGCGCGCTGGCCCTGGCGTACGTCACCGGCATGACGCCGCTGCCGCACCGCACCGGCGTCAGCTTCAACGTCGTCCCCGGCCTGGGCGAGTACTTCACCATGCCCAGCCTCACCACCAGCGGCCCCTGCGACATCATGTTCTTCGAGGGCGTCCCGGGCGGCCCGCTCGACCGCTTCGACGGACTGACCCCCGACGAGCAGCTGGCGACGTTCCAGGAGCTGCTGCGCACGTACGTCCCGTGGGAGGCCGAGCGCTGCGCCGATCTCGCACTCACCGACCAGAACGGCACCCTCGCGGGCCGCTTCGCGCCGACCGTGCGCAAGCCCGTCGCGACGCTGCCCTCGGGCGCGCGGGTGCTCGGCCTCGCCGATGTCGTCGTCCTCAACGACCCCATCACCGGCCAGGGTTCCAACAACGCCTCGAAGTGCGCGGCCGCCTACCTCGCCGCCGTCCTCGACCATGGCGATCGCCCCTACGACGCCGCGTTCATGGAGCTGGCCTTCGGCCGCTTCTGGGACAACGCGCGGTCCGCCACGGCGTGGACCAACGCGATGCTCGGCGCGCCGCCGCAGCACGTCCTGGAGCTGTTCGGCGCGGCGAGCGCCGACTCGCGGATCGCCGCCCGCTTCGTGAACGGCTTCGACGACCCGCGCGACTTCTTCCACTGGTTCATGGACCCGGTCGCCGCGAAGAACTACCTGGCCGAGGTCAGCGCCTGAGGCTCCCTCGGGAACAGCACGTCAGCGGCACACGGGTAAGCAGCGAGAGCGGAACAGCAGGACCATGAGAAAGATCGCGGTGATCGGCGCCGGGCAGGCGGGTGCCCAACTCGCCCTGGGACTCCAGGCACACGGCTACGACGTCACCCTGGTCACCGACCGCGGCCCCGACGAGATACGTCGCGGCCCGGTCATGTCCAGTCAGTGCATGTTCGACACCGCACTGCAGACCGAGCGCGAACTCGGTCTGCACCACTGGGAGGGCCCGGCACCGGACATCACCGGCATCGCGCTCTCCCTCGTCGGTCCGCACGGCGCTCCGGAGATCGCGTGGCGGGCGCCACTGGAGGCGCCCGCCCGCTCGGTCGACCAGCGGGTCAAGTGTGCCGCCTGGCTGGAGCGGTTCGCGGAGGGCGGCCTCGGCGAGATCGTGCTGCACGAGGCGGGCGTCGCCGACCTCGAGTGGTACGCCCGCACACACGATCTCGTCGTGGTCTCCACGGGCAAGGCGGAGCTGAGCCACCTCTTCCCGCGCAACGCCGAACTCTCCCCCTACGACCGGCCGCGCCGCGCGCTGGCGCTGACGTACGTCACGGGCACGGCGCCGCGGGAGGAGGCCGAGGGGGAGTCCGCCGTCCACTACCGCATGGTCCCCGGCGTCGGCGAGTACTTCTCCTTCCCCGCGCTCACCACCACCGGCCCCTGCGAGATCATGGTCTTCGAGGGCGTCCCCGGTGGCCCGATGGACTGCTGGGACGACATCGTCACCCCCGAGGCCCACCTCGCGCGGTCGCTGGAGGTCCTGCACCGGTTCTTCCCCGACGAGTACGAGCGCTGCCGGCACGCCCGGCTGACCGACCGCGGCGGCGTGCTGCGCGGCCGGGTCACCCCGACCGTGCGGCATCCCGTCGCCCGTCTCGCCTCCGGCCGGCACGTCCTCGGCATGGCCGACGCCGTCGTCCTCAACGACCCCATCACCGGCCAGGGTTCGAACAACGCGGCCCAGGCCGCGGCCCACTACCTCGACAGCATCCTGCGCCACGGCGACGCCGCGTTCACTCCGCAGTGGATGCAGCGCACCTTCGACACCTTCTGGCGCGGCTGGGCACAGTGGGCCGTCGGCTGGACCAACTCCCTGCTGACCGACCTGCGGCCGCACCACCGCGAACTCCTCTCCGCGGCGGCCGAGATCCCCGCGGTCGCCGCCGCCCTCGCCGCGGGTTTCGACGATCCGCGCACGCTGTACCGCTGGTGGTTCGAGGAGGCCGAGGCGCACCGCTTCCTCGCCGAGAAGCGCGACCGGCACGCCGCCCGCTTCGACAGCCGCGAACTGCGCCGCGCGCTGGGCCAGTACGCGACCGGGGTGACGGTCGTGACGGCCCGCGCGCCCGACGGCCGCGCCGTCGGCATGACCGCGAACTCGTTCACCTCGGTCTCCCTGGACCCGCCCCTGGTGCTGTGGTGCCCCGGCAAGAACGCCCCGAGCCTGCCGGACTTCACCGACGCCTCGCACTTCGCCGTCCACGTCCTGGCCGCCGACCAGCACCACCTCTCCCGCCAGTTCGCCACCCCGGCCGAGGACAAGTTCCAGGGCGTCCCGACCACTCCCGGCATCGCGGGCACTCCCCTGCTGGACGGGACCGTCGCCCGCTTCCAGTGCCGCACCGTGCAGCGCCTGGACGCCGGCGACCACATCATCTTCCTCGGCGAGGTGGAGCAGTACGAGTCCGGTGGCGGCGCCCCTCTGGTGTTCCACTCGGGGTACTACCACGTGGCGACGAAGCATCCGGAGCTGTGAGCGGGCCCCCTCGGCCCGCCGGGCCGGTGACCGGGCGGCGTACGCTCCGGGCATGACCGTTTTCGACGCAGTAGAGATCGACCGCCTCCTGGGCGGCCCCGCCGACCTGTCCCAGTACGCGGGCCGGGCCGTCCTCATCGTCAACGTCGCCTCCAAGTGCGGCCTCACCCCGCAGTACACCGCCCTCGAGCAGCTCCAGGAGCGGTACGCGGAGCGCGGCTTCACGGTGCTCGGCGTGCCGTGCAACCAGTTCATGGGGCAGGAGCCGGGCAGCGCCGACGAGATCGCGGAGTTCTGTTCCGCGACGTACGGCGTGACGTTCCCGATGACGGAGAAGGTCGACGTCAACGGCCCCGGCCGGCACGCCCTGTACGCGCGGCTCACCGACACCGCGGACGCCGAGGGCCACAGCGGGGACATCCGCTGGAACTTCGAGAAGTTCCTGGTCGGGCGCTCCGGTGAGGTCGTCGCGCGGTTCTCGCCGCAGACGCTGCCGGACGCTCCGGAGGTCGTGACCGCGATCGAGAAGGAACTCGCGGCCGGCTGACGGACCGGGCCACCGGTCTTCGGGGGCTACGAGGACGGGCGCGGGGCGCGGCCGGTCAGCGGGATGTGGGCGACCGGCCGCCAGCCCGCCGAGGTCAGCTCGACCACATGCAGCCGGGCGACCTGCGCGGTGATCGGCAGCCGGCGCGCGGCGCGCCGCTCGATCGCCTCGGCGACGCCGGGCTCGGCGCCCAGCGCCACGGTCAGATGCGCCCGCGGATCCGGGCCGAACCGGCCTCCGTACGGGACCTGCCGCGGATAGGCGGCGCGCAGCGCGGTGGCGAGCGGGCCCAGTCCGGGCACCGGGACGCCGACGAAGCCGTCGGCCCGCTCGGTCCGGGTCAGGTCCACCGTGACGGGCCCGGTCGGCGACAGCACGCCGCTCAACCGCTCCAGGCCCTCGTCACCGAGCCGCGCCGCCGGGATCCAGGGGTAGAGCAGCGCCACGTGCGCGGGCACGCCCGCCCGCACCACCCGTGCGTCCACCGACGCCGCGACCTCCAGCAGAACGTCGGCCTCCGGCACGAGTGCCAGTACCGCCGTCGTCCCCGTCTCGGGCATCACATGCTCCTCTCGGCCGCCCGCAGCATCCCACGCGCGGGGGCCCCGCCCGTCACCGTTCGCAGTGAGCGGGGCGCAGTCGCACCGGTAGCCTGCGCACGCTGTTGCCCACGAACGAGGCGTGGCGCGGGAGTTCGGGCTCCGGGACGGCCAGGTCCAGGTCCGGGTAGCGGGTGAAGAGCTGCCGGAGCGCGGTGGTCGCCTCCATGCGGGCCAGCGGCGCTCCCATGCAGAAGTGGGGGCCGTGACCGAGGGACAGGTGGCGGGCCGGGCCGCGGGTGAGGTCGAAGCGGTCGGCGCCGGGGCCGTGCGCCGACGGGTCGCGGCCGGCGGCGGAGTATCCGGCGAGGACCGGGGTCCCTCGGGGGATCGTCGTCCCGTCGAGCTCCAGGTCGCGGGTCGGGTAGCGGAACGGGAAGTAGCTGACGGGGCTGTCCCAGCGCAGCGTCTCCTCGACGACGTCCTCCCACGTCGCGCTCCCGTCCCGGACCAGAGCGAGCTGCTCGCGGTGGGTGCACAGGGCCCGTACGGCGTTCGTGATCAGGTTCAGTGTCGTCTCGTGCCCGGCGATGATGATCAGCATGAGGGTGCCGAGCAGTTCGTGGGGGCCGAGCCGGTCGCCGTCCTCCTCGCGGGCCGCGATCAGCGCACTGGTGAGATCGTCCCCGGGGTCGGCGGCGCGGGCCGCGGCCACCTGTCCCAGCACCTCCACCATCTCGCGGTTCGCCGCCACCACGGCCTGGGGGCCGATGTCGGTGGCGACGATCTGGCTGGAGAGGTGGTGCAGCCGGTCCTGGTGCCCGGCGTCGACGCCGAGCAGTTCGCAGATGACGCCCATGGGGAGCGGCAGGGCGAAGTGCCGTCGGAGGTCGGCCACTCCGTCCCCGTCCGCCGCCGCGGCCTCGAGTCCGTCGAGCAGTTCGCGCGTCAGCTCCTCCACGCGGGGACGGAGCGCGGCCACCCGGCGGGCGGTGAAGGCCCGTCCGGCCAGGGAGCGCAGCCGGCGGTGGTCCGCGCCGTCGGCCGTCGTCATGCCCTGGACCGTGGCGAAGGTGCGCAGCGGCCAGCCGTCGGGTATCCGCCCCTCCTGCAGCGCGGTGAAGTGGGCCGCGTCCTTCGCGACATCGGGGTGGGCGAGGAACTCCTTGAGCGCCTCGTGACCGAGCACGGCCATCCCCGGCACGTCGCCGGGCAGGGTCACCGCGGCGACGGAGCCGGAGGCGAGCAGCCGGGCGTTGTCGGCGTGCGGACAGCCGCCCGCCGGATCCAGCCGGTGCGCCTCCCCCGCCGTGCCCCCCTGTGTGTGCCCCTGCTGTGTACGCGTCTGTGCAGTCAACGGTGCCCTCCCCCTAGGCGGCCCGTCCGGCCGTGTGCCGCACATCGTAGAGGTACGGGAACGGCTGCCACCCGGGCGGTATTGACGCGCGTAGCGCCGTTCCGCCACTGTCGGTACCCCCAGGCTCCCTCCCTCTGGAGGCATCGTGCTCAGACGCTCGCTCCGCGCCCTGCTCACGCTTGTCATGCTCGGCTCATTGGCGACGCTCGGTACGGCGGTCACCGCCGGCACCGCGCACGCCGACACCTGTTACACCTGGAACCGCACCCTCAGCGAGGGCAGCAGCGGCGAGGACGTCCGCCAGCTGCAGATCCGCGTCGCCGGCCACCCCGGCTACGGCGGAGTCCTCGCGGTGGACGGCCAGTTCGGCCCCGCCACGAAGGCCGCGGTCACGCGGTTCCAGCAGGCGTACGGCCTGTCCGCCGACGGCGTCGCCGGAACCCAGACCTTCAGCAAGATCTACGCGCTCCAGGACGGCGACTGCACGCCGATCCACTTCACCTACGCGGAGATGAACCGCTGCAACTCCGACTGGTCGGGCGGCGCCGTCTCCGCGGCGGCGGCGAAGGCCAACGCCCTCCAGCAGATGTGGAAGCTGGAGGCCCTGCGGCACGCCCTCGGCGACCGGTCCCTGAACACCAGCAGCGGCTTCCGCTCCTACTCCTGCAACAGCGCGGTCGGCGGCGCCGCCGGCAGCAACCACCTCTACGGACGCGCCATCGACCTCGTCGGCACCCCGTCGTTCTGCGAGATCGTCAAGCAGGCCAGGTACCACGGCTTCAACGAGATCCTCGGCCCGGGCTACCCCGGCCACAGCGACCACGCCCACCTCGGCAGCCAGAGCTCCCGCTACTGGTCGGCGTCCTCCTGCGGCATCTAGCCCCCCGCACCCCGCCGGGGCGCCCGGCCCACCCCGGCCGCCCCGGCTCACCCCAGAAAACTCAGCCGGACCTGGCGGTCGGGGTTGTCCTTGTTCGTGTCGACCAGGCACACCGACTGCCACGTCCCGAGTTCCAGCCGCCCCCCGATCACCGGGAGCGTCGCGTGGGGCGGGACGAGGGCCGGGAGGACGTGGTCGCGGCCGTGGCCGGGGGTGCCGTGGCGGTGCTGCCAGCGGTTGTCGGCCGGGAGCAGGGTGTGCAGGGCGGCCAGGAGGTCGTCGTCGCTGCCGGCGCCGGTCTCGATCACGGCGATGCCCGCCGTGGCGTGCGGCACGAAGAGGTTGAGCAGGCCGTCGCGGCCGTCGGCGGCGACCCGGAGGAACGACTCGCAGTCGCGGGTGAGATCGACGACCCGTTCCGTGGATCCGGTGGTGACGTGCAGGACGTACGTCGTGAAGGCTTCGGGCATGGGGTCATTGTGGCCGATTCGGGGCGGCCGGGCGCGGTGGCGCGGCCACGGGGCGCTCACGGAGCGATCACGCGGGTCCACGGTCTGAGACACCGTTGACCGTCCGCCGACGAACTGGCTACGTTCTGCGGCATGTTGCGTTCAGCCCTTCTCACCACGCGCGGTCACATCGACCTGCTGCGGGTGGCTTCCGCCGCGTGTCGACGCGGCCGCTGACGCCTTTCTCGCTTCCCCGGCTCCCCTCGCGCTGATCCTCGCCCGACCCCCGTCCGCCTCTGCCGACCGCCTGCCGGTCGGTCGGTCGGTCCCAGGGTCTTTCGCGCGGGTCCGGCTCGGGACCACTTCACCTTTGACCTGATCCGTCGCGGCCTCGCGGTGTCCGCCGGCGCGTCGTCGACGCGCGCGTTCGCCGCCCCGCCATGACGCCCTTCCTCCTGCCATGGAGTGCCATGAGCATCAGCCATGCCCCGCCCACGCCTGCCACGGGCGACATATCCGTCAAGTCGGATGCTACGGGTGTTCAGAATGCCGCCCCGGACAGTCCCGGGCCCGAACTCGTGCCCCTCGTCGCCTCCTCCACCCGGCGCACCCGCGTGCCCCGCTGGCTGCGCCGCAGCTCGGGCCCGCTCCTCCTTCTCGCACTGTGGCAACTCCTCAGCGTCACTGGGGTGTTGACGCCGGAGGTACTGGCCTCGCCCGGGACCATCGCGCGGGTCGGCGGCGATCTGATCGCCGACGGGTCGCTGCCGAACGCCATGGGAGTGTCGCTCCAGCGTGTGGCGCTCGGGCTGCTCTTCGGGCTCGTCGTCGGCGTCGGACTGGCCCTGACGTCCGGGCTTTTCCGCGTCGGCGAGGATCTCGTCGACGCCAGCGTCCAGATGCTGCGGACGGTGCCGTTCGTCGGGCTGATCCCCCTGTTCATCATCTGGTTCGGGATCGGCGAGGCCCCGAAGGTCGCGATCATCACCCTCGGTGTCTCGTTCCCGCTGTACCTGAACGTGTACGCCGGCATCCGCGGCGTCGACGCCCAACTCATCGAGGCGGGCGAGTCGTTGGGGCTCAGCCGCTGGGGACTCGTACGGCATGTCGTGCTGCCGGGCGCGCTGCCCGGCGCCATGACGGGGCTGCGCTTCTCGCTCGGTGTCTCCTGGCTCGCGCTGGTCTTCGCGGAGCAGGTCAACGCGGACTCCGGCATCGGCTTCCTGATGGTGCAGGCGCGGGACTTCCTGCGCACCGACGTCATCGTCGTGTGCCTCGTCGTCTACGCGTTCCTCGGCCTGCTCGCCGACTTCGTCGTCCGTACCCTCGAAAGGCTGCTGCTGCAATGGCGACCGACGTTCACCGGCCGTTGACCGGATCCGAATCGGACCGCGCCGACTCCCCCGCCGTCGCGGTGCGGGTCGCGGGACTCACCCGGTCCTTCGACGGGCGGGCGGTGATCGACGACCTGCGACTCGACGTCCGGCCCGGCGAGTTCGTCGCCCTGCTGGGCCGCAGCGGCTGCGGCAAGTCGACGCTGCTGCGCATCCTCGCGGGGCTCGACCGGGACATCGAGGGCACGGTCCTCGTCCCGCGCCGCAAGGCCGTCGCGTTCCAGGCACCCCGGCTGATGCCGTGGAAACGGGTGTGGCGCAACGTGCTCCTCGGACTGCCCGGCACCCCTGAACGCGCCGACGCCGAGCGGGCGTTGGAGGAGGTCGGGCTCGGGCACCGGGTCGACGCCTGGCCCAAGACGCTGTCGGGCGGCGAGGCCCAGCGTGCCTCGCTGGCGCGTGCCCTGGTCCGCGAACCCGATCTGCTGCTGCTCGACGAACCGTTCGGCGCACTCGACGCCCTGACCCGGATCAAGGCGCAGCGGCTGGTCGGTGAGCTGTGGCAGCGGCGGGGCTGCGCCGTCCTGCTCGTCACGCACGACGTGGAGGAGGCCGTGCTCCTCGCCGACCGCGTCCTCGTCATGGACGGCGGCGTCATCGCGCACGAGACCCAGGTCGATCTGGCGCGGCCGCGTGACGTCACGGATCCGCGCTTCGCCGAACTGCGCGGCGAACTGCTGCGCCGGCTCGGCGTCGACGACCACGACGCCCCCGTGCCCGCGGGCTCCGTCAGCGGCGGGGACCAGGCCTCCGCCGCCTGACGCGCCCGCCCCTCCCCCTCCCTATCACCCTCACCGTCACCGTCACCTCGAAATGGAATCCGTCATGAGACGCCCCCTGCTGCTCCCGGCCCTGCTCGCTCCCCTCGCGCTCGTCCTCTCCGCCTGCTCCGGCGCCTCGTCCGCCAGTACGTCGACCGTCGGCTCCGGCGGCGGCACGGACGGGAAGGGGGCTCTCACACTCAATGTCGGTGACCAGAAGGGGGGTTCGGAGGCCGTGCTGCGGGCCGCCGGTGAACTGGACGACCTGGACTACAAGATCCGCTGGTCCACGTTCACCTCGGGCCCACCCCTCCTGGAGGCCATGAACGCCAAGGCCGTCGACATCGGCGGCGTCGGCAACACCCCGCCGGTCTTCGCCGCCGGCGCCGGTTCGAAGATCAGGGTCGTGGCGGCCAGCCACGGCACCGCGTCCGGCGACACCGTGCTCGTACCGAACGACTCCGCGCTCAAGGACCCGGCCCAGCTCAAGGGCCGGTCCGTCGCCGTGGCGCAGGGCTCCTCAGCGCACTACAACCTGGTCGCGACCCTGCGCAAGGCAGGCCTCGACCTCAAGGACGTCAAGGTCAAGTACCTTCAGCCGGCCGACGCCCTGGCCGCGTTCACCGCCGGGAAGGTCGACGCGTGGGCGGTCTGGGACCCGTACACCTCGCAGGTGCTGCGGGCGAAGCAGGGGCGGGTGCTCAGCGACGGGAACGGGCTCTCCAACGGGCTCGGCTTCCAGGTCGCCTCCCCCTCCGCACTCGCCGACAAGAAGAAGGCGGGGGCGATCAAGGACTATCTCGACCGGCTGCGGCGGGCCCAGGAGTGGGTGTTCAAGCATCCGGAGGCGTGGGCGAAGGTGTGGGCGAAGGACACCGGGCTGCCGTACGAGGTGGCGCTCGACGCGGTGAAGCGGACGAACGGCACCCGGGTGACCGTCGCCGTCGACCAGGGCGCGGTCGACTCGGAGCAGAAGATCGCCGACACGTTCACGCAGCTGAAGCTCATCCCGCGCAAGGTCGACTTCGGCGATTTCGTCGACCGGCGCTTCAACGGCGACCTTCCGCCCTCCACCACCGCCCCGCGCACCTACGGCAAGGAGTCCTGAGCCATGACCGTTCATCTGCACTGGTTCCTGCCGACCGGCGGCGACGGCCGCAGTCTCGTGGACCGGCACGCCTTCAGCGGCGGGGCGCTGCCGCGCACTCCGGGCGGGGCGATCGCCGGGGTGCGCACGCCGGACCTCGGCTATCTGATCCAGATCGCCAAGGCCGCCGAGCATCTCGGTTTCGAGGCGGTGCTCACGCCGACCGGCACGTGGTGCGAGGACGCCTGGCTGACGACGGTCGCGCTCGCGCAGCACACGCAGCGGCTGAAGTTCCTGGTGGCGTTCCGGCCCGGTGTGATCTCACCGACGCTCGCGGCGCAGATGGCGTCGACGTACCAACGGCTCACACAGGGGCGCCTGTTGCTGAACGTCGTCACGGGCGGGGACTCAGCCGAGCAGCGCCGCTTCGGTGATCATCTCGACCACGACCGGCGCTACGCGCGCACCGACGAGTTCCTGTCGGTGGTGCGGGGTGTGTGGGGCGGGGAGCCCTTCGACTTCGCCGGGGAGCACTATCGGATCGACGGCGGGTTCACGGCCTTGCCGCCCGACCCGCTGCCGGAGATCTTCTTCGGGGGGTCGTCGCCGGCGGCCGGGCCGGTGGCGGCGCGGCACACGGATGTCTATCTGACCTGGGGCGAGCCGCCGGAGCAGGTGAAGGAGAAGATCGACTGGATCCGCTCGCTGGCGGAGCGGGAGGGGCGGACGGTCCGGTTCGGGATCCGGCTGCACACGATCTCGCGGGACTCGGCGCGGGAGGCGTGGGCGAGCGCGGACCGGCTGCTGGACGATCTCGACGCGGACACCGTCGCCGCCGCGCAGGCCGCGCTCGGGCGCAGCGAGTCCGTCGGGCAGCAGCGGATGCTCGCCCTGCACGGCGGGCGGCGCGAGGGGCTGGAGATCGCGCCGAACCTGTGGGCGGGGGTGGGGCTGGTGCGTGGCGGCGCGGGGACCGCGCTGGTCGGCAGCCACGCGGAGGTCGCGGACCGGATCGAGGAGTACCACGCGCTCGGCGTCGAGCACTTCGTGCTGTCCGGGTATCCGCATCTGGAGGAGGCCTACTGGTTCGGCGAGGGAGTGATTCCGGAGCTGGCGGCGCGCGGGCTGACCGCGGGGGCGGACGCGGGTACGGGGGCTCGGGGCGCGGCTCCGCTCCTGGTCGCGCGCGGCCGCTGAGACGCCGGGAAGATCTCGTACTCCGATGGAGTTAGTAGAAACGTGAACGAAATCGGGGTACGAGAAGGCGCCGCGGCGACGGACCCGCGGCCGGTCGACGTGGTGGTCGTCGGCGCCGGTCAGGCCGGGCTGTCCGCCGCACACCACCTGCGCCGGGTGGGCCTGGAACCGGAGCGGGACTTCCTCGTCCTGGACCACGCGCCGCGACCGGGCGGCGCGTGGCAGTTCCGCTGGCCCTCGCTCACGTACGGCAAGGTGCACGGGATGCACGCGCTGCCCGGCATGGAGCTGACCGGAGCCGATCCGGACCGGCCGTCGTCGGAGGTGATCGCCGCGTACTTCGACCGGTACGAGCAGGCCTTCGACCTGCGGGTGCGGCGCCCGGTCGACGTGCACCGGGTGCGGGAGGGCGACGGCGGACGGCTGCTCGTCGAGACCTCCGCGGGTACGTGGTCGACGCGCGCGCTCATCAACGCCACGGGCACCTGGGACCGGCCGTTCTGGCCGCGCTACCCGGGCCAGGAGACCTTCCGCGGGCGCCAGTTGCACACCGCTCAGTACCCGGGGCCCGAGGAGTTCGCCGGACAGCGGGTCGTGGTGGTCGGGGGCGGCGCCTCGGGCACCCAGCACCTGATGGAGATCGCCCCGTACGCGGCGTCGACGACCTGGGTGACGCGCCGGCCGCCCGTCTACCGCGAGGGCCCCTTCGACGAGAACCGGGGCCGCGCGGCGGTGGCCCTGGTCGAGGAGCGGGTCCGCCAGGGGCTCGCCCCGCTGAGCGTGGTCTCCGTGACCGGGCTTCCGGTGAACGACGCGATCCGCGAGGCCCGCGCCGACGGTGTCCTGGACCGGCTGCCCATGTTCGACCGCATCACCGAGACCGGCGTGGCCTGGGACGACGGGCGCGAGATCGAGGCCGACGTCATCCTGTGGGCCACCGGGTTCCGGGCGGCCATCGACCATCTCGCGCCGCTGCGGCTGCGCGAACCGGGCGGCGGGATCCGCATGGAGGGCACCCGCGCGGCCCTCGACCCCCGGGTGCACCTGGTGGGGTACGGCCCGTCGGCCAGCACGATCGGCGCGAACCGCGCGGGGCGGGCCGCCGTGCGGGACATCCAGCGGTTGCTGGCGAGGGATGCGGTGACGGTGGGCTGAGGGGCGGGGGCCTGTCGCGGGGTGCCGTGGCGGTCGGCAAGGACGCGGCGTCTCGTGGCGGTGGGCTGAGACATGCGGTGGCCGTAGCCGCCAGCTGAGGCGTGGGGGCGGCCCGGACGGCCGCGGCGGCCGGGACAGCCTGGTCCCGGCCGGCCTGATCAGCCCTGCTGCTGGGGCTGCTGCGGCTGTTGGGACTGCTGGGGTTGCTGGGGCTGCTGAGGCTGCGCCGACTGTTGCTGGGGCTGCTGCGATTGCTGCGGCTGCGGGGGCTGCGCCGACTGCTTCGGCTCCCCCTTCTGCGCTCCCGCCTGGTTCTTGTTGAACTCCACGACGTTCTTCTGCTGCTCTTCGTAGTTCGCCGTGAAGCGCGTGTCGCCCGGCTTCACGGTGACGAAGTAGACCCAGTCACCCTGCGCCGGGTTCATCGCCGCCTTCATGGCCTGCTCCCCCGGGTTGCCGATCGGCGACGGCGGCAGGCCCGTGCGCGCGTACGTGTTGTACGGGCTGTCGGACTTCATGTCCTGCTCGCTGGTCTTCAGGGTGGAGCGGCCGAGCCCGTAGTTGAGGGTGGAGTCCATCTGCAGGGGCATGCCGCGGTCGAGCCGGTTGTAGATGACGCGGGCGACCTTCGCCATGTCCGCCGGGTTGTCCGCCTCGGCCTCGATGATGCTGGCGACGGTGATGGTCTGGTACAGGTTCATCGCGTTCGGGTCCGCGCCGGCGGTGGGCTGCTTCGCCTTGAACTTCTGGTTGGCCGTGTCGACCATGTACGCCAGCACGGACTGCGGTGTCGACTTGTCGTTGAGGGGATACGTCGCCGGGAAGAGGTAGCCCTCCGGGTTGCCCCGGGCGTCCCCCGGCAGCTTGAGGCCCGCCTGCGGCACGGCCTTCTTCGTCGTCCCGACCGGTACGCCGAGGGCCTTGTCCACGGCGTCGTAGATCTGCCCGGAACGCCAGCCCTCCGGAATCATCAGGGCCTCGGGCCGCCCCTGGTCGTCGCCGGACAGCGCCAGCGGCACCGCGACGGCGGTGGCCGCCACGACGGCCCCGGACGCCAGCAGCGCGATGCGGCCCCTGCGCGTGAGTCGGACGGTCCTCCGTCGCGGAATCTCGTTCAGCATGCCGGAACGGTAACCCGCAGATCGGGGCATTTCTGGCATATCTTCATGTCGGATGCCCGCAACGACCCCGACTGGGTCAGCGCCGGGACACCCGCGCATGTCCGCAGGCTCAGGCGACGGCGATCTGCTCCTCGGGGACGGACTCCGTCGCCGTGTCGAGCTCCGCGTCCCGTCTCACCAGGGCCGCGTAGCGCCCGTCGCGCTCCAGGAGCTCTTCATGGGTACCGCGCTCCGCTATGCGCCCGGAGTCCAGGACCACGATCTGGTCGGCGCCCCTGACGGTGGACAGGCGGTGCGCGATGGTGAGCGTCGTGCGGTCGGCCGACAGCGCGTCGATCGCCTCCTGCACCGCGTGCTCGGTGCGGGTGTCGAGGGCGCTGGTCGCCTCGTCCAGGATGAGGACGGGCGGGTCGCGCAGGATGGTGCGGGCGATGGCCAGGCGCTGCTTCTCGCCGCCGGAGAACCGGTGGCCGCGCTCGCCGACCACCGTGTCGTACCCGTCGGGCAGCGAGGCGATGTGGTCGTGGATCTGTGCGGCGCGGGCCGCGGCGTGCAGCTCCTCGTCGGTGGCGTCCGGCTTGGCGAAGCGCAGGTTCTCCGCGACCGAGGCGTGGAACAGGTAGGTCTCCTGGGAGACGACGCCGATCGCGCGGGCCAGCGTGTCGAAGTCGAGGTCGCGCACGTCGATCCCGTCGAGGGTGACCCGGCCGCCGGTGACGTCGTACAGCCGCGGCACCAGGTAGCTGAGGGTCGACTTCCCGGAGCCGGTGGGGCCCACGACGGCGAGGCTGCCGCCGGCGGGGACGGTGAGGTCGATGCCGTCGAGGATCGCTCCGTGCCGGTCGTCCTGGGTGTCGTAGCGGAACTCGACGTCCTCGAAGCGGACCTCGCCCTTGACGGTGTCGAGGTGGACCGCGTCCTCGCGCTCGGTGATGTCGACGGGCAGGTCGAGGTACTCGAAGATGCGCTGGAACAGGGCGAGCGAGGTCTGGATCTGCACGCCGGTCTGCAGCAGGCTCACGGTGGGCCGGAACAGGCCCTGCTGGAGCGAGACGAAGGCGACGAGCGTGCCGATGGAGACGCCCGGCCCGCCGAGCTGGAAGGCGATGCCCGCGGCCCAGTAGATGACCGCGGGCATGGCGGCCATGACGATGGTGATGACGGCCATACGCCAGCGGCCGGCCATGCTGGAGCGGACCTCGAGGTCCACCAGGCGGTCCGACTCGTCGGCGAAGGACGTGGTCAGCGAGTCGGCGCGGCCCATGGTGCGGCCGAGCAGGATGCCGCTGACGGAGAGCGACTCGGTGACGGTGGCGGCCATCTCGGCCATCTGCTTCTGGCGCTCGGTGGCGATCTTCTTGCGCTCGCGGCCGACACGGCGGCTGATCCACACGAAGACCGGCAGCAGGAGCAGGGAGACGACGGTGAGCCGCCAGTCGAGGGCGATCATGGCCACGACGGTGGCGATCACGCTCGTCAGGTTCGACACGAGGGACGTCGCGGTGGAGGTCACGGTCGCCTGCATGCCGCCGATGTCGTTGGCGATGCGGGACTGGACCTCGCCCGTGCGGGTCTTGGTGAAGAAGGCGAGCGACATGCTCTGCAGCCGCCCGTACACGGCGGTGCGCAGGTCGTGCATGACGCGCTGGCCGACCGTCGTGGAGATGAGGGTCTGGAGGACGCCGAAGACGCTGGTGACGACGGCGCTGGCGATCATGCCGAGGGCGAGCAGGCTGAGCAGCCCGGTGCGGCCCTGCGGGATGGCGACGTCGAGGATCTCCTTGAGCAGGAAGGGGGTGGCGACCGTGACCAGGGACGCGGCGCCGACCAGCAGGCCGACGACGGCCAGCCGGCCTCGGTAGGGACGGAAGAGGGACAGGATGCGGCGGATCTGGCGCGGGCGGCCCGATGTCTTCGCATCGGGGGGCGGCGTCCAGTCGATGTCGTCGCGACGCATGGGCCTCCTAGGGAGAGAGGTGTCCGAGCCTTCGAGCCCGGACTTTGAGGAGCATAGCTCATTGTTACCTATACTCACAATGCACGAGGTCCTGATAATGTTCCCCGCATGAGCACCCCGGACGCCGACGGCTTCCTCGCCGAGCAGCTGCTGCGCCTGAGCCGTCGCCTGCACCGCATACAGAAGCGCCAGCTGGAGCCGGTCGGGATCACCCCCGCGCAGTCCCGGCTGCTGCGCACCCTGGTGCATTACGAGGCCCCGCCCCGGATGGCCGATCTGGCCGAGCGCCTCGAAGTGGTCCCGCGCGCGGTGACCAGCACCGTGGACGGGCTGGAGGCCGGCGGCCTGGTGCGCCGCGTCCCCGACCCCACCAACCGCCGGGTCATCCGGATCGAACTCACCGAGCAGGGCCGGGCCGCCCTGCGGGACCTGCGCAGCGCGCGCCGCGCGGCGGCAGAGGAGATCCTGGCCCCACTGGACGCGGAGCAGCGCGCCCAGCTGACGACGTTGCTGAACGCACTGTTCGAGAGCCCGCGCGAGCGGGACTGCTGAGGACCGGGCGGGCCGCGCGGCGGCCCGCCCCCGACCGCCGACCTGGGAGAGGCCATGCCGCTGCTGGAGCCGAAGCCGGAAGCCCTGCGTCCACGCTCCCGCGCGTCGGGCCCCGCGCCCGACCGGGTGCCGGACCGGCGGGCGGGCGGCACCCCGGAGCCGCTGCGTTCGGAGCTGACCCGGCTGCTCGGCGCCGACAAGGTCCTCACAAAGGTCTCCGACCTGGTGCGCTACGCATCGGACGCGAGCCCGTACCGCTTCGTGCCGCAGGTCGTGGTGGTCGCCGAGGACATCGACGACGTGTCGGCGGTCCTCTCGTACGCGCACGGCAAGGGCCGCGAGGTGGTCTTCCGCGCGGCGGGCACGTCGCTGAACGGGCAGGCGCAGGGCGAGGACATCCTCGTCGACGTCCGGAAGTTCTGGTCGGGCGTCCAGGTGCTCGGCGACGGCTCGCGGGCCCGGATCGGCCCGGGCACGACGGTCGTACGGGCCAACGCCGCGCTGGCCCGGCACGGCCGGGTGCTCGGCCCCGACCCCGCCAGCGCGATCGCCTGCACGATCGGCGGCGTGGTGGCGAACAACGCGTCGGGCATGACCGCGGGCACGACGCGGAACTCGTACCGGACGCTCGCCTCCCTCACCTTCGTACTGCCGACGGGCACGGTCGTGGACACGGCCGACCCGGCAGCCGACGAGGAGCTCGCGCACGCCGAGCCCGCCCTGTGCGAGGGCCTGCTGGCGATCAAGCGGGAGATCGAGGAGGACGCCGAGCTCACCCGCAGGATCCGCGCCAAGTACGAGATCAAGAACACGAACGGGTACCGGCTCGACGCGTTCCTGGACGGGTCGACGCCCGTCGAGATCCTGCGCGGACTGATGGTGGGATCCGAGGGCACGTTCGGGTTCATCTCCGAAGTCGTCTTCGACACGCTGCCGTTGGACCGCCGGGTGTCGACCGCCCTGCTGTTCTTCCCCTCCCTGCCCGCCGCCGCGGCGGCCGTGCCGGTCTTCAACGAGGCGGGCGCCCTGGCCGTGGAGCTGATGGACGGAAACACGCTGCGGGCGTCGGTCAGCGTGCAGGGTGTCCCGCAGGACTGGGCGCGGCTGCCGAAGGACACGACGGCGCTCCTGGTGGAGTTCCGCGCGCCGGACGAGGCCGGGCAGTCCGCCTACGAGGAGGCGGCGGCGCGGGCGCTGGAGGGGCTCGACCTGGTGGCGCCGGTCGAGTCGGTGACGAACACGTTCACGCGCGACCCGAAGACGATCGCCGGGTACTGGAAGGCCCGTAAGGCGTTCGTGACGGCCGTCGGCGGTTCGCGTCCCTCGGGCACGACGCTGATCACCGAGGACTTCGCGGTGCCGCCGGCCCGGCTCGCCGAGGCCTGCGAGGCGCTGCTCGGCCTCCAGACGCGGCACGGGTTCGACGCCGCCGTCGCCGGTCACGCCGCGCACGGCAATCTGCACTTCCTGCTGGCGTTCGACGCGGGCAAGCCGGCCGACGTCGCGCGCTACGCGGCGTTCATGGACGACTTCTGCCGGCTGACGGTCGAGCGGTTCGACGGCTCGCTCAAGGCGGAGCACGCGACGGGACGGAACATCGCGCCGTTCCTGGAGCTCGAATGGGGGCCCAGGGCCACCGAGTTGATGTGGCGCACCAAGCAGGTCATCGACCCGGACGGGGTCCTCGCCCCGCGCATCGTGCTCGACCGCGACCCCGAGGCGCATCTGCGCGGTCTGAAGACGATCCCGAAGGTCGAGCCGATCGCGGATCCTTGCATCGAGTGCGGCTTCTGCGAGCCGACGTGCCCGAGCGAGGACCTGACCACGACACCCCGTCAGCGGATCGTGCTGCGCCGCGAGATGATGCGCCAGCCCGCCGGTTCCCCCGTCGAGGACGCGCTGATCGACGCGTACGGCTATGACGCGGTCGACACCTGTGCCGGTGACTCCACATGCAAGCTGGCGTGTCCGGTCGGCATCGACACGGGCGCCTTCATGAAGGAGTTCCGGCACGCGCGGCACTCGCCGCGCGAGGAGCGGGTCGCCGCGCTGACCGCGAAGAACTTCAGGGCGGTGGAGGCCTCCGCGCGGCTCGCCGTGGCCGCGGCGGACAAGATCGGCGACCGGCTCGGCGACCGGTTGCTGACCTCCGTGACCACGGCCGCGCGCAAGGCGGTCCGCCCCGACCTGGTGCCGGAGTGGCTGCCGGAGATCCCGGCCGCCGCCGCGCGCGCCCTGCCGCGCACCGCGCGCGTGGGCGCGTCGGCCGTCTACTACCCGGCGTGTGTGAACCGGATCTTCGGTTCGCCCGGCGACGTCTCGCTCCCCCAGGCCGTCGTCGCCGTGTCCGCGCGCGCGGGCCGCCCGGTGTGGATCCCGGACGACGTGGCGGGCACCTGCTGCGCCACGATCTGGCACTCGAAGGGCTACGACGAGGGCAACGCGCTGATGGCGAACCGGATCGTGGACGCGGCCTGGGGCTGGACCGCGGGCGGCCGTCTGCCGCTGGTCGTGGACGCGTCGTCCTGCACGCTCGGCATCGCGCACGAGGTCGTGCCGTATCTCACCGACGACAACAGGGAGTTGCACGCGGAGCTGACCATCGTGGACTCGCTCGTGTGGGCGGCCGACGAGCTGCTGCCGCGGCTGACGGTCGAGCGGACGGTGGGCTCGGCGGTGCTCCATCCGACCTGCTCGATGGAGCACCTCGGTGACGTCGGCAGTCTGCGGGCGCTGGCCGAGGCCTGCGCGGACGAGGTGGTGGTCCCGGACGACGCGGGGTGCTGCGCGTTCGCGGGCGACCGGGGCATGCTGCACCGGGAGCTGACGGAGTCCGCGACCGCGAAGGAGGCCGCGGAGGTCCTCTCCCGCCCCTACGACGCGCACCTCTCGGCGAACCGGATGTGTGAGGTCGGCATGGACCACGCGACGGGCCGCTCCTACTACTCGGTCCTCATCGAGCTGGAGCGGGCGACGCGCCCCGGCGCGGCCGGCCGGTGACCCGGGCATCCTCCCGCCCGGGTCACACGAGTCCAAAGGCTCGGTAAAGGAAGTCCAACTCCTCGTCCAATTCCCCCTCTTGCGCCCCTGCTCTCACCCCCAGCAGGGTGGCTTGCGTTTGCCCCGGCACCGCACCCACCCCTGTTGGAGGTCCGATGCACGACAACGAGAGCACCCCCCTGGACGCCCCCGGGCCCGACGGCCGGTCCCGCCGCGAGGTGCTGCGCACCGCGGGTGTCGCCGGCGCCGGGCTCGGCCTCTTCGCCCTGGGCTCGGGCGGCACGGCGCAGGCCGCGGAGTCCGCAGGGACCGAGGAGGCGGTCGCCGCGAGCACCGCCGCGGCCCCCGCGCGGCAGGGCGAGACGATGATCGGGGTGCCGTTCGAGCGGCGCAGCACGGTCCGGGTCGGCATCATCGGCCTCGGCAACCGCGGCGGCAGCATGATCGACCTCTTCCTCGCGATACCGGGCGTCCAGGTCGTCGCCCTGTGCGACCCGGTCAAGGAGAAGACGGAGAAGGCCGCCGCGAAGGTCACGGCGGCGGGGCAGCCCGCGCCCGCGACGTACACCAAGGGCGATCACGACTTCGAGAACCTGTGCAAGCGCGGGGACGTCGACTTCGTGTACGCGGCGACGCCGTGGGACTGGCACTTCGAGATGGCGAAGACGGCGATGCTGAACGGCAAGCACGTCGGCGTCGAGTGTCCGATCGCCCTCCAGCTCGACCAGTTGTGGGAACTGGTCGACCTCTCGGAGCGCACGCGCAGACACTGCATGCAGCTGGAGAACTGCTGCTACGGGCGCAACGAGATGCGCGTGCTGCGGATGGCGCACGCGGGCAAGTTCGGCCGGCTCCTGCACGGCGCGGGTGCGTACAACCACGACCTGCGCGGCCTCATGTTCGACCCGGACTACTACGAGGGCCCGTGGCGCCGGCTGTGGCACACCCGGCTGCGCGGCGATCTGTACCCGAACCACGGCTTCGGGCCGGTCGCGAACTACATGGACATCAACCGCGGTGACCGCGTCACCCACATCTCCAGCTTCGGCACCCCGGCGCTCGGCCTCGCCGAGTACCGCGAGGCGCACATGCCGAAGAGCGATCCGAGCTGGAAGGAGACGTACATCGAGTCGGACCGCACGATCAGCCTGGTCCAGACGGCGAAGGGCCGAGTGATCCGCCTCGAGCACGACGTGAGCACCCCGCACCCCTACTCGCGTATCAACCAACTCGGCGGCACCAAGGGTGTGTTCGAGGACTACCCGGCCCGGATCTACCTCGAGCCGGACCAGTCCAACGACGCCTGGGGCGACTTCGGGCAGTACGCCGACTGGGACCACTGGCTGTGGAAGGAGCACGCCAACCCGCCGGGCGGGCACGGCGGCATGGACTACATCATGGTGTTCCGCCTGATGCAGACGATGCGCCTGGGACTCGTACCCGACTTCGACGTGTACGACGCCGCGACGTGGACCTCGCCGGTTCCGCTGAGCCATCTGTCGATCAAGGCGAAGGGCGCGCCGCAGGCGATCCCCGACTTCACGCGCGGCGGCTGGCGCGTGGAGCGGGGCGGCGTCGACTCGGAGAAGCCGGGCGAGGCCTGAGAGCCCTGAGGGTGTGGAGGGGGCGGGCCTGGTGGCCCGCCCCCTCCGATCGGTTCAGCAGCGGTGCCGGTCGACCGTCAGTGTCCCCTGCTCGGTGCGCAGTTCACGGTCGTAGCAGTCGCTTCCGGGCCCGCTGACGCGGTAGCGCTCGCCGGTGACGCCGACCGCGTGCCGCTCCTCGCGCGGCGCGTTCGCGGCGTACGAGGCGTCGCCGGTGTACGTGTCGTCGGAGACGACCCACCCGGCGCCGGTGTTCGTGCGGCTCCGGTCCGCCAGGGTGATGACGGTGCGCAGCCGCTCGTCGGCGCCCAGGGTCGTGGTGCCGTCCATGGTGTACGTGCGATGGGCGCGGGCGGTGCGGTCGCCGGTGCGCACGGTCTCGCGGTCGGTCCAGGTCGCGGTGAGCGCGTCGGTGTTCTCGCCGTCGGTCCAGCGGTGGGCGGAGGTCGCGGCGAGTGTGCGGCTGACGGTGGTGGTGACGCGTCCGTGCGAGGTGTTCAGGTAGCCGCTGACGGTGAGGGCGTGGCCGCCCTGCATGTCGAGGCGGTACTCGGAGTCGGGCGAACCGGGCGTGTAGACCGGCGAGTTGCTGAGCGCGCCCGCCTTGTGCTCGGTGAGGGCGCCGGTGACGTGGTCACGGCCGGCGTCCTGCCAGACGAGCACGTTGACCGGGGTGCTCCAGCCGGTCTGGCCCTTCGGGACGCCGACGACGGACACCTCCACCTGGTGCGGGCGGCCGTCGTTGAGCAGGCCGGCGAAGGGGGTGAGGTCGTACTCGATCGGCTTGATGTCGAAGGCGCGCGGGCCCGGGATCACGTACCAGAGGAACGGGTTGGACCAGCCGCCGGTCCACACGGTCGGGAACGGGGCGGCGATCCCCGCGAGCTGTCCGTCGACGCTGATCTGCACCTCGCGGTAGGGCCCTTCGGCGGCCTTGCAGGAGTACGGGGCGCTGTCGGGCACGGTCATGTACCAGTACTCCTCGCAGCCACCGCCGGAGCCGGTCGCGTACACCTCGGCGACGAGACGCTCGCTGTTGCGGGGCGTGGTGAGGGTTCCGTCGGCGGCGAGGGGCAGGACGCGGTCGGGCGTGCGGGCGGGGTCGGTGGCCGCGCGCGCCCGGGGCTTGGTGTCCTCGGGGTAGAAGGTCAGGGTCGCCTTGACGTCGATGACGCCCGTGTAGGTGTCGTTCACGACGTTGCCGATGAGCATCTCGACGTCGCCGCTGTCGCGCAGGGTGTCGCTGTAGCGGGTGACGTCCTTCTCGACGTTCCACGCGATGCCGTCGGGCGAGGGCTCCGGTGTCGAGGTCCGCAGCACCTCGACACCGCCGATGTGCAGATAGCCCAGCCGGTCGAACTGGCGGCCCTTGACCTTGCCCTCGAGCCGCAGCACCACCTTGCTCCAGCGGTCGCCGCAGTCCTCGGGCGGCGTGTACGTGCCCCGGTACGGGGTGAAGTCGCGGAACTGGGCCTCGGCGACGGTGACTTCGCAGGACCGGGTGTGCGGGCGCTCGACGGGCGGCGCCGCGGTGACGGGGTCGTGCCAGTCGGTGCCGAACTCCGTGGGCGGGGTCGGAGCGGCGGGCTGGGCGGCTCCGGCCTGGGCCGGTGCCCCGGCCACGAGTGCGCCCGCACCGAGGATCACTCCGGCGAGCATGGACATGACGCGTCTTCTCATGGCCGGAGTTCTACGGGGCGCCGCTGCCCCGCGCAATGGGGTGTCGCGCGCGGAATCGGAGCGGCGGGCACACTCCTGCCCGGATCAGCCCTTCAGTTCCGCCTTGTCCCCCATGACGACCACCGGGTGCCGGTCCGGATCGAGCGTCCTGAGCAGGTACTCCATGTCGGACTTGGACTGGCTCACACAGGCCGAGGTGCCGCTGCCGTGGTCCATGTGCAGCCAGATGCTGCCGCCCTTGGTCTGTCCCTCGGGCCGGGTCGGGTCGCTCGGCGAGGTGCCCTTCACCCGGTTGTAGTCGATCGCGACCACGTAGTCGAAGTCGTGCCAGTGCGACTTCGCCCAATAGTGCGGGGCCTGGAAGGCGCCGGACTGCGTGTACGGGAGCTTCGCGCCCGGGTCGGAGAGCACGCCACCGGCGTCGCTGAGCGTGAACACCCCGACGGGGCTGCGCTTGTCGCCCTCGTGGTGGTCGGTCGTCCAGCCCTTCTTGCCGTTGTGCCCCGACCAGCTGCGCTCCTTCTTCCAGGTGTCGCCGGTCTTGGTGAACAGCGCGATCGTGGAGTCCGCCGAGTCCTTGCCCGCGCCGTAGACGGCGACGACCTGCTCCGCGTTCGCCGGTATCCGCTTCTGGTAGCGGTCGCCCACGTCGGGGATGCGCTTGAGGTCGGTCGTCCGGGCCGCGTCACCGCGCGAGGAGTCGGCCGCGCCGTCCGCCGCCGTGCCGGAACGTCCGCCGCCGTCCTGGTCTCCGGCACCGCACGCCGCCAGCGTGGTCGCCAGGAGGCCGCACGCCGCAGCCACGACGCCCGCTCGCATCGCCTTCTTCGCACCCGCACCCGCACTTCGCATGCGGTCCATGGTCTCACCACACGTCAGATGCGTCCGGGCCGGGCCCGACGCGCACCGTGGATCCCGGCCGAATCTTTGCCCGCGACCGTAAAACCGTTTGCCTCCGGTCGGTCCGGGACGCGAACCTTTCACGGTTTGTTCCGCCGAATCCCGTTCTCTCTTTCTCCCCCTCCCCTCCCCTCCCCCCACCCCACCCCACCCGCCCCTACCCGCCTCCCGATTTTTCGGTGCCCGACCTCGAGCCCTGGGACATCATGCAGATCTCCGACCTTCCGTATCCCGATCCGGGCGTACCGGACGCCCGGTCAGGCCCCCGGTTCCTGCTCTGGCTCGGCCGGAACCAGCTGGGCGGCCAGCTCAAGTCCCTCGCCTGGGGCATGCTCCACTTCACCTCCGTCGCCGGGCTCCCGTTCGGCGTCGGGCTGGCCGTCCAGGCCGTCGTGGACGGCTCCGGTGCCCGGCTCGCCTCCGCCGCGGGTCTGATCGCCGTGCTCGGCGTCGCCATCGCGGTCGGCGACACCATGCTCCACCGGACGGCCGTGACGAACTGGATCACCGCCGCGGCCCGCGTCCAGCAGTTGCTCGCCCGGCGCACCGCCGCGCTCGGCGCCGCCCTCACCCGGCGGGTCGCCGCGGGCGAGGTCGTCGCGGTGTCCACGGGCGACGTCGAGAAGATCGGCTGGTTCGTCGAGGCGCTGTCCCGCTTCGCGGCCGCCGCCCTCACCGTCGTCCTGGTCTGCGTCGGCCTCGCCGTGTACCAACCTGCGCTCGGCGGTGTCGTCGCGATCGGCATGCCGGTCCTCGCGCTCGCCGTCCTGCCGCTGCTGCCCCGCGCCACCCGGCGCGCGGACCACCAGCGGGAACAGGCGGGCAAGGCCACCGAACTCGCCTCGGACACCGTCGCCGGCCTGCGCGTCCTGCGCGGCATCGGCGGCGAGGAGCTCTTCCTCGACCGCTACCGCCGTGCCTCCCAGGAGGTCCGCAGGGCCGCCGTGCGCAGCGCGCGCATGTGGTCGCTGATCTCCGCGATCCAGGTCCTCCTTCCGGGTCTGCTGCTCATCGTGGTCGTCTGGTACGGCGTCCATCTGGCCCGCGAGGGCCGGATCACCGTCGGGGAACTGGTGACCGTGTACAGCGCGGTGATGATCCTTAACTACCCGCTGCGGCACTTCGAGGAGATCGCCATGGCGTACTCCTTCTCCCGGCCGTCGGCCCAGCGGGCGGCGAAGGTCCTGGCCCTGCGCCGGGTGACCGAGCCCGAGGGCGGGCCGCGCGAGCGGTCCGTGTCCGGGGACGGTCCGGCCGCCGGCCGCGACGCCACCGGAACCGGCCTGGCCGGCCGCGAGCTGGCCGGGGCCGACCTCTCCGTGGCCGACCTCTCCGTGGCCGACCTCTCCGGGGGCGATCTGTACGACCCCGTGACCGGTCTGCTCGCCCCTGCCGGGCTGCTCACCGCCGTGGTGTGCGGCGACCCCGACCTGGCGGGCCGGCTGGCCGACCGGCTCGGCGGCCACCCGCCGGACGCCGTCGACGAGGCGGACGCACCTGCCGGGACCGACGCGGACGGCCAGCACGGTGAGGGCGGCAAGCACAGTGAGAGCGGCAAGCACGGTGAGGCCCGTGAAGCCGGGACCAAGGCCTCCGCGCCGCCGTCCGTACTGCTGGGCGGCGTGCCGCTCGACGAGTTGTCCCTGGACGCGGCCCGCACCGCGGTCCTGGTCCAGGACAAGGACCCGGTGCTGCTGTCCGGCACGCTCGCGGAACTGCTCGACGTGCCCTCGTCCGGCGCCGTCACCCCCGAGGCGGCGCTGGCCGCAGCGCAGTGCGGCGACGTCCTGGACGCCCTCGCGCAGGCCTCGCTGGACGACGACCCCATGAACGCCCGGATCACGGAGCGGGGCCGCTCCCTGTCCGGCGGCCAGCGGCAGCGCCTCGCACTGGCGCGCTCGCTCGTCGCCGACCCGGAGGCGCTGGTCCTCGACGAGCCGACGTCCGCCGTCGACTCGCACACCGAGGCCCGCGTCGCCGAGAGCCTGCGCGCGGTGCGCGGCGGCCGGACGACGGTCATCCTGACCTCGTCGCCGCTGCTCCTGGACCGCGCCGACCGCGTGGCGTTCGTCCACGAGGGCGAGGTCGTGGCCGTGGGCGAGCACCGCGAACTGGTCCGCACCGAGCCCCGGTACCGCGCGGTCGTCACCCGGGAGACCGACGAGGAAGCGGCCGCCGCCGGGATCGGGTCCGCGACCGGCTCCGGGCCGGGGCGCGAACCCCGGTCGGGCATCGAGATCGACATCGAGGAGACGGCATGATCGGCGTAGCCCGCCCGGCCTACGACCCGGCGGCCCCCACCACGGCGACCACCCTGCCGATCGGCGCCCCGTCGACGGTGCGCGCCTACGTGGTCGAGCTGTACCGCCGCCACCGGCGCGCGTTCCTGCTCCTGATCGGGGTGAACGCGGTCGCGGTCGTCGCGTCCATGGTCGGCCCCTATCTGCTGGGCGGCGTGATCCAGGACGTCTCCGAGGGCTCGGGCGCCGCGCTGCGCGAGCTGCACCTGGAGCGGACCGTCGGCCTGTTCGTGATCGCCCTGGTGATCCAGGCGGTGTTCGTCCGGCAGGTGCGGCTGCGCGGGGCGATGCTCGGCGAGCGGATGCTGGCCGACCTGCGCGAGGACTTCCTCGTGCGGTCGGTCGGACTGCCGCCGGGGGTCCTGGAGCGGGCCGGCACGGGTGACCTGCTGTCCCGGATCACGACGGACATCGACCGGCTGGCGAACGCGATGCGGGAGGCCGTGCCGCAGCTGTCGATCGGTGTCGTGTGGGTGGTGCTGCTGATCGGCGGTCTCACCGTGACCGCGCCACCGCTGGCGCCCGCGATCCTGGTCGCGGTGCCGCTCCTGGTGATCGGCTGCCGCTGGTACTTCAAGCGGGCGCCGTCGGCGTACCGCTCGGAGGCCGCCGGGTACGCGGCGGTCGCCGCCGCCCTCGCGGAGACCGTGGACGCGGGCCGCACCGTCGAGGCGCACCGCCTGGGCGCGCGCCGTGTCGAGCAGTCCGATCTGCGGATCCGGCAGTGGACGGCGTGGGAGCGCTACACGCTGTACCTGCGCTCGGTGCTCTTCCCCGTGATCAACACCGTGCACACGCTCGTGCTGCTGTCCGTCCTGCTGATCGGCGGTGTCTTCGTCCTCCAGGGCTGGATCGACGTGGGCCAGCTGACCACGGGCGCGCTGATCGCCCAGATGCTCGTGGAACCGCTGGGCCTGATCCTGCGCTGGTACGACGAGCTGCAGGTCGCCCAGGTCTCGCTGGCGCGGCTGGTCGGGGTGCGGGACATCGAGCCGGACGCGGGCGATCCCGGGGTGCGGCCGGACGGCCGGCACGTGCGGGCGGACGAGGTGCACTTCGGGTACCGCGAGGGCATCGACGTGCTGCGCCGGGTCTCGCTGGAGGTCGAGCCGGGCACGCGGCTGGCCCTGGTCGGTCCGTCCGGTGCGGGCAAGTCGACGCTCGGCCGACTGCTGGCGGGCATCTACGCCCCGCGCACGGGCCGGATCACGCTGGGCGGCGCCGAGCTGTCCCGGATGGAGGCCGAGCGAGTCCGCTCGCACGTGGCGCTCGTCAATCAGGAGCACCACGTCTTCGTGGGGTCCCTGCGCGACAACCTCCGCCTGGCCCGTACGGGCGCCGAGGACGCCGAGCTGTGGGCGGCGCTCGGCGCGGTCGACGCGGACGGCTGGGCCCGCGGCCTGGCCGGCGGTCTCGACACGGAGGTCGGCTCGGGCGGCACGGCGCTCACTCCGGCGCAGGCCCAGCAGATCGCGCTGGCACGCCTGGTGCTCGCCGATCCGCACACGCTGGTCCTGGACGAGGCGACCTCGCTCCTGGACCCGCGGGCGGCCCGCGATCTGGAGCGCTCGCTGGGCCGCGTCCTGGACGGGCGCACGGTCGTGGCGATCGCCCACCGGCTGCACACCGCGCACGACGCGGACGTGATCGCCGTGGTCGAGGAGGGCCGTATCCGGGAGCTCGGCAGCCACGACGAGCTGGTCGCGGCCGACGGGGCGTACGCGGCGCTGTGGCGGTCCTGGCACGGGTGAGCGTGCCGGAGGGGGTGGCGCGGCCGGGCTCAGATCACGTTGAGCGCGGCCGCGCAGCCCACGCCGCCGAGCAGCATGAACGCGGGCATGAGCACCTTCAGCTCGACCCAGCTGCCGGCCCGGAAGCGCATGGCCTTCGGCGGGCCGATCGGGTACCAGCGCTTGCGGCCGATGGGGATGGGCCACAGCACCGGGCAGCCGGAGACGGTCAGCGCGTCGCCGATGCAGTGCGTCAGGGCGCCGAGCACGATCGGCAGTCCCAGCCAGAGGTATTCCTGGCTGGGGTCGGTGAACAGCCAGTCCGAGCCGTTGCCCGGCTGGTCGAGTATCCCGGCGAGGATCCAGGCGCTGGTCCCGGCGAGCAGCCACACCAGGACGTCGCTGCTGGAGCCGCGGGCGGCCCGCCAGAGCAGGCCCTCGATGGCCAGCACCATGTGGATGAAGAGGATCGCGAGGACGGTCCAGCGGCCACCGGTGATCGCGGCGACCGAGGTGCCGCCGCCGATCAGGACCGCCCAGACCCAGGTGTGGGTGAGCGTGCGGTGCCCGCCGGAGCGGCGCGGGTCGCCCTTCATGCGGGTGCCCTTGTAGACGGCGTAGGACAGCTTGTCGACGATCTCGCACAGTCCTCGGGAGATCGGTCCGAAGGCCCGCGAGATGGTGGCCGCCTTGTGGTCCAGGTCGGGGGCGAGGGCGGCGCCGGCGCAGATGAGCGCTCCGACGAGGAGGACGGGCCACGGCATCGGGTGTCCGGCGGCGGCCGTCGCCGCGCCCACCCCCAGCCAGGCCGCCGCTCCTGACAGCGAGTGTGCCGGTCCCATCATGGTGGTGTTCCGCCCCTGTTCCTGTCGCGCCGTCCGCTCGCGCGGCACCGGCAAGTCCCTTGTCCCGACGGCCTGTCGTCCCGGTGGACGCCCCTGCGGGCCCGTGCGGGCACCGGTGCCCCGTCGGCGCCTCAGCGTAGCGTTCGTGATCTTCGGCCGGACATCCGATTGCCTGATCGGGTGGGAAGGCAGGCAAGATGGGGGCGTGACCCTTATCGATCAGCTCCCGCAGACCGCCGACCCGGACGCCCTCTACGACGCCTTCGAGTCGTGGGCCGAGGAGCGTGGTCTCACCCTCTATCCCCACCAGGAGGAGGCTCTGATCGAGGCGGTGTCGGGGGCGAACGTGATCGTCTCGACGCCCACCGGTTCCGGCAAGAGCATGATCGCCGCCGGTGCGCACTTCGCCGCGCTCGCCCGTGACGAGGTCACCTTCTACACGGCGCCCATCAAGGCGCTCGTCTCCGAGAAGTTCTTCGAGCTGTGCAAGCTCTTCGGTACGGAGAACGTCGGCATGCTGACCGGCGACGCGTCCGTGAACGCGGACGCGCCGGTGATCTGCTGCACCGCCGAGGTCCTCGCGTCCATTGCGCTGCGTGACGGGGCGCAGGCCGACATCGGCCAGGTCGTCATGGACGAGTTTCACTTCTACGCGGAGGGCGACCGCGGCTGGGCCTGGCAGATCCCGCTGCTCGAGCTGCCGCAGGCGCAGTTCATCCTGATGTCGGCGACGCTCGGCGACGTCTCCATGTTCGAGAAGGACCTGACGCGGCGCACGGGCCGGCCCACGTCGGTGGTCCGCTCGGCGACCCGTCCGGTGCCGCTCTCCTACGAGTACCGGCTGACGCCACTGACGGAGACGCTCACGGAGCTCCTCGACACCCGGCAGGCTCCGGTCTACATCGTGCACTTCACGCAGGCGCAGGCCGTGGAGCGGGCGCAGGCGCTGATGAGCATCAACATGTGCACGCGCGAGGAGAAGGACAAGATCGCCGAGCTGATCGGCAACTTCCGCTTCACCACCAAGTTCGGCCAGAACCTCTCGCGTTACGTGCGGCACGGGATCGGTGTGCACCACGCGGGCATGCTGCCCAAGTACCGGCGTCTGGTGGAGAAGCTGGCGCAGGCGGGTCTGCTGAAGGTCATCTGCGGCACCGACACCCTGGGCGTGGGGGTCAACGTGCCGATCCGCACGGTGCTCTTCACCGCTCTCACCAAGTACGACGGCAACCGGGTGCGCACGCTGCGCGCCCGTGAGTTCCACCAGATCGCGGGGCGGGCCGGCCGGGCCGGCTTCGACACCGCCGGTTTCGTGGTGGCGCAGGCGCCCGAGCACGTCATCGAGAACGAGAAGGCGCTCGCGAAGGCGGGCGACGATCCGAAGAAGCGCCGCAAGGTGGTCCGCAAGAAGGCGCCGGAGGGCTTCGTCGGGTGGACGGAGAGCACCTTCGAGAAGCTCATCGCGTCGGAGCCGGAGCCGCTCACCTCGCGCTTCCGTGTCACGCACACGATGCTGCTGTCGGTCATCGCCCGCCCGGGCAACGCGTTCGAGGCGATGCGCAAGCTTCTGGAGGACAACCACGAGCCGCGCAAGGCGCAGCTGCGGCACATCCGGCGGGCCATCGCGATCTACCGCTCGCTGCTGGACGGCGGCATCGTGGAGAAGCTCGACGAGCCGGACGCGTCGGGCAGGATCGTGCGGCTGACCGTCGATCTGCAGCAGGACTTCGCGCTGAACCAGCCGCTGTCGACGTTCGCGCTCGCCGCGTTCGACCTGCTCGACAAGGAGTCGCCGTCCTACGCCCTGGACATGGTGTCCGTCGTCGAGTCCACGCTGGACGATCCGCGGCAGATCCTGCACGCCCAGCAGAACAAGGCGCGTGGTGAGGCCGTCGCGCTGATGAAGGCGGACGGAGTCGAGTACGAGGAGCGCATGGAGCGCCTCCAGGACGTCACGTACCCGAAGCCGATGGAGGAGCTGCTCTTCCACGCGTACAACACGTACCGCCAGAGCCACCCGTGGGTCGGAGACCACCCGCTGTCGCCGAAGTCCGTGATCCGGGACATGTACGAACGGGCGCTGTCCTTCACTGAGTTCGTCTCCTTCTACGAGCTCGCGCGGACCGAGGGCATCGTGCTGCGCTACCTGGCGAGCGCGTACAAGACGCTCGACCACACGGTGCCGGACGATCTGAAGTCGGAGGATCTGGAGGACCTGATCGCCTGGCTGGGCGAGATGGTGCGCCAGGTCGACTCCAGCCTGCTCGACGAGTGGGAGCAGCTGGCCAACCCGGAGGTGATGACCGCCGAGGAGGCTCAGGAGAAGGCCGACCAGGTCAAGCCGGTCACGGCGAACGCGCGCGCCTTCCGCGTCCTCGTCCGCAACGCGATGTTCCGCCGTGTCGAACTGGCGGCGCTGGACAATGTCGACGAGCTCGGCGCCCTGGACGGCGACGCGGGCTGGGACGCGGACGCGTGGGGCGAGGCCATGGACGCGTACTGGGACGAGTACGAGGACCTGGGCACCGGCCCAGACGCGCGCGGCCCGAAGCTGCTGATGATCGAGGAGGATCCGGAGCACGGTCTGTGGAAGGTGCGCCAGACCTTCGCGGACCCGAACGGGGACCACGACTGGGGCATCAGCGCCGAGGTGGATCTCGCCGCGTCCGACGCGGAGGGCCGCGCCGTCGTCCGTGTCACGGACGTGGGCCAGCTGTAGCCGTCCGACCGGCCGGGCTCTCCCGCCCGGCCGCCGCCATCCGGTCCACCCGCCGGCTCCGGCCCGGCGCCCGTACGAGAAGGGTCCACGCATGACGAATCCTGCGGAACGGCTCGTCGACCTGCTCGACCTGGAGCAGATCGAGGTCGACATCTTCCGTGGGCGCAGCCCGAACGAGTCCCTCCAGCGGGTCTTCGGCGGGCAGGTCGCGGGGCAGGCGCTGGTGGCGGCGGGCCGCACCACGGAGGGCGACCGGCCCGTGCACTCGCTGCACGCGTACTTCCTGCGTCCGGGCCGTCCGGGCGTGCCGATCGTGTACCAGGTCGAACGGGTCCGCGACGGCCGCTCGTTCACCACGCGCCGGGTTACGGCCGTGCAGCAGGGTCGCACGATCTTCAATCTCACCGCCTCCTTTCACCGGCCCGAGGAAGGGGCCTTCGAGCATCAGTTGCCGCCGGCCCGCGAGGTGCCGGATCCCGAGTCGCTGCCGACGGTCGCCGACGAGGTCAGGAACCACCTCGGGGCGCTGCCAGAGGCGTTGGAGCGGATGGCCCGGCGCCAGCCGTTCGACATCCGCTACGCGGACCCGCTGCGCTGGACCCCCGAGGAGGTCCGGTCGGCCGAGCCGCGCAGCGCCGTGTGGATGCGGGCCGTCGGTCCTCTCGGTGACGATCCGCTGGTGCACACCTGCGCGCTGACGTACGCGAGCGACATGACGCTGCTGGACGCGGTCCGGCTGCCGGTCGAGCCCCTGTGGGGCCCGCGCGGCTTCGACATGGCCTCGCTCGACCACGCCATGTGGTTCCACCGCCCTTTCCGTGCCGATGAGTGGTTCCTGTACGACCAGGAGTCGCCGATCGCGACGGGTGGCCGCGGTCTGGCCCGCGGCCGCATCTACGACACCGAGGGGCGTCTGCTGGTGTCGGTGGTGCAGGAGGGCCTGTTCCGGAAGCTGGACGCGTGACGGGCGGGACCGCCGACGCGGGTCCGGACTCCGGTGCGGACGCGGGATCCGGTGCAGACCTGGACGCACGGCTCGCGCGGGCCGTGCGGCTGCGCGAGGAGGGCCGCCGCGAAGAGGCCCGCGCCGCGCTGATGGAGCTGCGGGACCGCTTCCCCGACGACGTCCGGGCCGCCTATCAGACCGCCTGGGTCCACGACACCCTCGGCCTGGAGGCCGAGGCCGTCCCGCACTACGTCGCCGCGGTAGCGCGCCCCGGCCTGTCAGAGGAGGACCGGCGAGGCGCTCTGCTCGGGCTCGGCAGCACGTACCGCACGCTCGGGCGCTTCCCTGAGGCCGTGGCCACCTTGAGCGCCGCCGTGGAGGAGTTCCCCGACGACCAGGCGCTGCGCACGTTCCTGTCGATGGCCCTCTACAACGTGGGCCGTGCACACGACGGGATGCGGCTGCTGTTGACGGTGCTGGCCGAGACCAGCGCCGACCCGGGGGTCATGGGGTACCGGGCCGCGATCGAGTACTACGCACGGGATCTGGACGCCGTCGAGGGCTCCGCCGACCCGGCCTGAGCGGGACCTCGCCCCGCCCCCGGGCTCACGGTCGTCTGCCCAGCAGGCGGGACCAGAGGCTCCGCGTCGCCGTCTCCTCGGGCGCCGCGATCGGGGCCGGTGCGGTCACCGGGACGGGCACGGTCGCCGTGGCGGGCTCCGTACGCGCCGTGCGGGCGGAGGCCGGCACGGGCGCCGGGCGCAGGCGTCGCGCCTCGGCCATCCTCAGCATCAGGTTGGCCCGCAGCCAGCTGATCTCGTCGGGGTGGTCGGCGGTCAGGATGCGCTCGACGACCTGGGCGGTGGGCGATTCGGGCGCGCCGTACCAGGTCTCCTCGGGTCGCAGGCGGTGCAGATGGGCGCGCTCGTAGGGGCTCTCGACGAGCTCGGCGACCTGGGTCGGGTCCAGGAGCGTCGCGATGGCGGCGGCCCGCTCCCACGGGTCCGTGCTCCGGCCGAGCAGATAGCTCGCGTGGCGGGCCCGCCAGGTCCGCGGCCGCAGGTCGTCGCCGGCGGCCAGGCGGGCCCGCAGCCGGTCGGGGGTGCGGCCGGTCAGCAGCGGCGCGTTGATCTCGGACCGCGCGAACTCCCGTAGTTCCTGGGCGAGATAGAGCCAGACCACGGCCCGGTACCGATTCACATAGAACTTGGCCGGTGTGAGCATTCCGGCGCGGGCGAGCCGTGTGAAGCGGGTCGGCGGGATGTCCATCAACTCGGCGGCCTGGGCCGTGCCCACGACCCTCACCTGCTCACGTAGGGTGTCGGGAAAGCCCTCGGTCTCGCGGATCCGCTCGATCTCCGCGCTGGGCACCCGGCGGCGCCCGCCGTCCGGAGCCGCCACCGTGCGGATCCGCCCGAGTCGTACGGCGAGGTCGAACTCGCCTCGCTTCAGGCCCAGTTCGCGCGCCGCGCTGCCCTGAGGCCTGGTCATGATGTCGCCTTGCATGGCCCTGTCCCCCGTCGTCCCGATGTCCGGGCAGTCACTCTCCGTGACCGCTCGGGAGAAACCGTAGCCGGATCCAGCGATCGGCGTCGGAGCCTGTGGATAACTTCGGCCGACGGATCGGGACCCGGCGCGGTGGAGATCGAAACGCCCTGGTCAGAGCCTGGTCGGGACTCTGTCGCGGAAGGTCAGACCTCTGACGCGGAGCGGTGCTCGGGCTTGCGCGCGTCGACACCGAGATGCTCGCCGACGCGATTGACGAGCAGAGTCATCTCGTACGCGACCTGGCCGATGTCCGCCTCGGCCCCGCTGAGGACGCAGAGGCAGCTGCCGTCGCCGGCGGCGGTGACGAAGAGCACCGCGTCGTCGAACTCGATCATCGTCTGGCGGACGCCGCCCACGCCGAAGTGCCGGCCCGAGCCCTTGGCTAGGCTGTGCAACCCGGACGAGACGGCCGCGAGATGCTCGGCGTCCTCCCGGCGCAGCCCGGCGCTGGCGCCCGTGACCAGTCCGTCGTTGGACAGAACCAGCGCGTGCCGCACCTGCTCGACCCGCTCCGTCAGGTCGTCCAGCAGCCAGCCGAGTCCCTCGCTCTGCCCCATGATCCCGTCTCCCCGCTTCCGTGTGGCCCGCCGTACGGTCCGCTCCCCCGCTCCGGGGAGCTGTTTCGCCAGCCTTCCCCACGACCGGCGTCCGGGCAAGGAGGATGACCTCATGGCACACAAGATGACCGATGAGGAATGGCGGGCCTTCGTCTCGGCGGGCACCCGCACCGCGAAACTGTCCACCACACGGGCCGACGGCAGTCCGCACGTCGCGCCCGTCTGGTTCGTCCTGGACGGCGAGGACATCCTGTTCAACACCGGGAAGGACACGGTGAAGGGCCGCAACCTCGCCCGGGACGGACGGCTGGCGCTGTGCGTCGACGACGAGCGGCCGCCGTTCTCGTTCGTGACGATCCAGGGCCGGGCCGAACTGAGCGAGGACGCGGACGAGTTGCTGGATTCGGCCACGCGGATCGGCGCGCGCTACATGGGCGCGGACCGTGCGGAGGAGTTCGGCCGGCGCAACGGCGTGCCGGGCGAACTCGTCGTCCGCGTGAAGATCGAGAAGGTCGTGTCCGTGGCCGGCGTGTCGAGCTGAGCCGTCCGGTCAGCCGACCGAGTCGAGGAGCCGGGCGGTGTGCATCCGCCCGGCGTACTCGACCAGCCTGATCAGGACCTCCTTTCCCGAGTCCTTCTTGCGGGCGTCGCACAGGACCACCGGCGTGCCGGTGTCCAGGTCGAGGGCCCGCGCCACGTCCTGCTCGTGGTGCGCCCGGGCGCCCGCGAAGCAGTTGACGGCCACGACGAAGGGGATGCTCCGGTGTTCGAAGTAGTCGACGGCCGGGAAGCAGTCCTCCAGGCGGCGCGTGTCGGCGAGGACGACCGCGCCGAGCGCGCCCTGGGAGAGCTCGTCCCACAGGAACCAGAAGCGGTCCTGGCCGGGAGTGCCGAACAGGTAGAGCGACAGGCCCGACCTGATGGTGATGCGGCCGAAGTCCATGGCGACGGTCGTGGTGGTCTTGCGCTCGACCGCCGCCGTGTCGTCCACGGACTGGCCGAGTTCGCTCAGCTGCTCCTCGGTGCGCAGCGGGCGGATCTCGCTGACCGCGCCCACGAGGGTGGTCTTGCCCACCCCGAATCCGCCGGCCACGAGGATTTTCAGTGCCATGGCCGCGGACACGTCGTGCTCCGTGTCCTCGGAGTGCGGAGCGTCGGAGTGTGCCGCGTCAGAGTGCTCGGAGCCCATCGATGACTTCCCTCAGGATCTTCTCGTCCGGTAGCTGTGCGGGCGGCACCGGCCTGCTGACCGTGACGCAGCCCTGTTCGAGCAGGTCGCCCAGGAGGACGCGGACCACGCCGACGGGCAGGTCCGTGCCGGCGGCGAGTTCGGCGACGGTCTGGGTCTCGATCCGGCACAGCGCGATGATCGCGTTGTGCTCGGGGCCCAGGGCCGGATCGTCGTGGGTGCCGGGAGCGGCGGGGTCGAGCGACACGAGGGCGATCAGGTCGAGCCGTACGCCCTGCGGGCCCGCCGTGGTGCGCCCTCCGGTCATCGCGTAGGGGCGGACCAGGGGTCCGGCCTCGTGGTCGAACCACTGGCTGCCCGGGTCCTCCGGGCTGCCGCGCTCCTGCTGCGCGCCCTCCTCCTCGGCGCGGTAGGCGGCCTCCTCTGCCTGATAGGCGGCTTCCTGGGCCCGGTAGGCGGCGACGTTACGGTACATCTCGGCGAAGTTGTCGTCGTTCATGTCCACCCTGTCCACGACCGCTCGAGTCAGCCCGCCGTCGGCGGCTGTCCGGCGAATCTCGCCGGGGTGTACAGGTGCTCCCCCACGCGCTTGACGAGGCGGGCCATCTCGTAGGCGACGAGGCCGATGTCGGCCGTGACGGTGCTCAGGACGGCGAGGCAGGAGCCGTCTCCGGCGGCGGCGACGAACAGGAAGCCGTCGTCCATCTCGACCATCGTCTGGCGCACGCCCCCGGTGCCGAAGTGCCGTCCGGTGCCCTTGGCGAGGCTGTTGAACCCGGAGGCGACGGCGGCGAGGTGCTCGGCGTCCTCGCGGCCGAGTCCGTTCGAGGCGCCCACGGCGAGGCCGTCGTTGGACAGGACGACCGCGTGCCGCAGTTCGGTCACGCGCAGGACCAGGTCGTCGAGGAGCCAGTCGAGCTCGCCGGAACCGTGGGCGGTGCCCGCGGTCGGTTCTTTGATCATGTGCGGTCTCCTTCGATGCTGTGGCCACCGGGTTCGAAGCCGTGGCCGCCGGGCCGGCGTCCGCCGCCTCTGGCCCAGCCGTCCCGGAAGGACGTCATCCGGGCCCTGGCCTGTTCGGGGGTGCGGTCGTCCGGCTGCGGGACGCGCGCGGGGTGGGCCTTCTGTTCGGGTCGTTCGCGCAGTTGGGGCGCGAGGCTGGCCTGCCGTACGCGGCGGGGCAGGCCGTCGAGGGAGCCCTCGTCGTCGCCCGCGGGGTGGCGGGGGCCTTCGTCGGGCGGGTCCCTGCGCACCCGGAGGGCGGTGACGCCGGGCGGGTGCCGGGGTGTCTCCGGCTCGGGCGCCGCGGCCGGGGCCAGGGCCGGGCGGGCGCCGGAGGCCGGTACGGAGTGGTGGTTCATGTCTGCCGTCTCGGGCTCGGTCTCGGGCACGCGCGCGTGGAGGCGCGTCTCTTCGGTCTCCTGTGCTTCGCCTCCGGTGCGGTCGGGGCTGTCCTTGTGCAGCAGCGGGGTGGGCAGCAGGACGACGGCGGTGGTGCCTCCGTAGGGCGAGGCGCGCAGATGCACCTTGACGTCGTGCCGGTGGGCGAGACGGCTGACCACGAAGAGGCCGAGCCGGTCGCTGTCGAACAGGTCGAGCGCCTCGGAGTGCTCGATGCGGCTGTTCGCCTCGTCGAGGGTCTCCTTGCCCATGCCGAGTCCGCGGTCCTCGATCTCGATCGCGTAGCCGTTGCCGACGAGTTCGCCGCTGACGCGCACCTTGGTGTGCGGGGGCGAGAACTGGGCGGCGTTCTCGACGAGTTCGGCGAGCAGGTGCGTGACGTCGGCGACGGCCGCGCCGGTGACGTGGGCGGCCGCGAGCTGACGCACCTCCACGCGCGCGTAGTCCTCGATCTCGGAGACCGCCGCGCGGACGACGTTCGTCAGCGGGACAGGCATGCGCCAGGCTCGGCCGGGGGCGGCGCCGGAGAGGATGATCAGGCTCTCGGCGTGGCGGCGCATCCGGGTGGTGAGGTGGTCGAGCCGGAACAGGTCGCTGAGCTCGTTCGGGTCGTCGGCGCGGCGCTCCATGCTGTCCAGGAGCCCGAGTTGGCGGTGGACGAGGACCTGGCTGCGGCGGGCGAGGTTCACGAAGACGCCGGAGATGCCGCTGGCGAGCTCGGCGCGTTCCACGGCGGCGTGCAGGGCCGCGCGGTGAACGGTCGTGAGGGCCTCGGAGACCTGGGCGGTCTCGTCCTCGGCCGGCGGTCCCGGCGGGGCCTCGACGTCGACGTCGATCTCCTCGCCGGCCCGGAGTTTGCGCATGGTGCTCGGCAGTTTGTGGCGGGCGATCTCCAGGGCGGTGTTGCGCAGACTGACGAGTTCGACGACGAGTCCGCGGCCGATCCGTACGGAGATCACGAGGGAGGCGGCCACGGCGAGCAGGCCGAGCAGGACGGCCGCTCCGGCGGGCGTGAGCAGCCCGCGGCCCAGCGGGTCGGCGCGGTCGGCGGCGCTGCGCGCGGCGTCCGTCTCGATGGTCCGCATGCCGTCCTGGACGGTGGTGTGCGCGCGTCCCCAGGCCGCGTCGGAGGCCTCGGCGAGAGCTTTTGCGCCGGGGCGTGCCGTGAGGGTGCGGTCCTCGACGTCGCGTACGTCGGCGTAGGCGCCGCCCTTCAGGAGGTCGTGCCAGCGGGCCCGTTCGGGGCCGCGCAGGTCGGTGGCGGCGCTGTCGGCGAGGGCCCTTCGGGTGTCGACGGCGCCGGTGAACAGGCGCAGGCGTTCGCCGTCCAGGGTGCCCGCGTGGCCGGCGCTCACCAGAAGGGTGTCCTCGCGGGCGAGCATCTCCCCGGAGCGGCCGAACTCGAGCAGCACGCGCGCGTCGGAGCCGAGTTCGGCGTCCTGGATGCCGGTGAGGGCGCCGCTGACGGTGAAGGCGGTGGCGATGCTGTCGGTGTACTGCCGGTAGGCGTCGTCCCAGGTGGTGCGGCGCTCCAGGACGTCGGCGCGTGCGGCGCGCAGCCGTCCCGTGTCGGTGAGGAACGTGCGGAGCCGGTCCGCGACGCCCCGGGGCAGGTCCGCGCCGTCCGCGACGGAGTTGTCGCGGCCCAGGCGCAGGGCGGCGACGGTGCGGTCGGTGACGGCGCCGAGGCGCTTGAGCTCCTCGCCGCGTGCGGCGGCGGGGGCGGTGGCGTAGCCGACGGCGGCGGTGCGCTCCGCCTGGAGGGCGGCGACGGCCGCGGTGACGGGCTCGCGGACGGCGGCGTCGACCCGCTGCAACTGCCGCAGGCGCGCGATGTCCTGGGCGGTGCTGACGGTGGCGTACGCCCACAGGGCGAGGAGCGAGACGACCGGCACCATCAGGAGGCAGACGATCTTGGCCCGTACGGTGCGGGGTCTGAGGTGCCGGCGGCCCGCGCGCGCGGGTGGCGCGGTGCGGCGGGGCTCCGGCTCCGCCGCGTCCTCGGCGGCGGGCGGCCCGGCGTGCGCGCGCCGTCCGCGCGCCGCGGGCGCGGGGGTGGTCGGCGACGGGCCGGGGCGGGGCGTTCGGCGGGGCGGGCGCATGGCCTCCTCGATCGGGTGGTGGGCGGGTGGGCGCGGCCGGTCCGTCAGCGGACCAGGCTCTCCAGCGGCCGCTGGGCGGAGGCGGAGGCCTCGCGTTCGTCGGCGGTCGGGGAGAGGGCGACGAACGCCGAGGTCAGGAAGAGGTAGGAGCCGAGTCCCACGGCGAGCGGGAAGATGAACTGCATCGCCGTCGCCCCCGGGAGCACGGCCGTGGAGGGCGTCACGCGGACGCTCACGGCCATCATTCCGGTGTAGTGCATGCTGCTGACGGCGCCGCCCATGACGAGGCAGGCGACGGCGACGGCCGCCGGGGACTTGATGTTGAGGCCGGCCCACAGGGCGGCGGTCGCCGCGACGACCGCGATGACCACGGAGAGCGTGACGAGGAGCGGGTCGTAGGCGACGTGCCCGTGCAGGCGCAGGGCGGCCATGCCCATGTAGTGCATGCTCGCGACGCCGAGTCCGGTGGTGAGGCCGCCGAGGGCGAGGGCCCGGTTGCGGTCGCGGCTGTAGCCGACGGCGAAGACCCCGGCGCCGACGACGGTCACGGCGACGACGAGGCTGAGGATGGTGAGCGGCACGTTGTAGCGGATCTCGGTTCCGGTGACGCTGAAGCCGAGCATGGCGACGAAGTGCATCGTCCAGATGCCGGTGCCGATGGCGGAGGCTGCGGTGATCAGCCAGTTGCGGCGGGCGCGGCCCGTGTTGGCGAGGGCGCGCACGGTGCAGCGCAGGCCGAGCGCGGCGCCGATGCAGGCCATGACGTACGACAGCACGGGGGTCAGCCAACCGAAGGCTGCGTGGTCCAGGTGTCCCATGGCCCCGGGACGCTAGTCGCGACAGGGGCGCACAACAGGGGCGCATTTCGAAAACTGCTGGAATATGACAGAGATGCGGTACGGAACGATCGCGTCAGGGTCGAACGTGTGCACCGCACGCGCATCCGAAGCTTTCGGTCCGGAACCGGACCTTTCGATCGCACCGTCCCTCGTTCGTGGCATCCCGTCTGTCGGTGCCCTCCGTCATCATGGAGCGCATGAACGACGACCGGACGCGTGTACAGGAGTTCTTCACATCCCGGGCCGCCGACTGGGACGCCCGTTTCCCGGACGACGGTCCGGCGTACGAGGCCGCGATCGCCACGCTCGGCCTGCGTCCGGGCGGCAGAGTGCTGGACGCCGGCTGCGGCACGGGCCGGGCCCTTCCGGCGCTGCGCGCGGCCGTCGGGCCGTCCGGAGTGGTCCTCGGGGCGGATCTGACGCCGGCGATGCTGCGGGCCGCCGTGCGCGCCGGCCGTGACCGCTCCGGGCACCTGCTCCTGGCGGACGTCTCCCGGCTGCCGCTGGCGTCCGGCTCGCTCGACGCCGTGTTCGGCGCGGGCCTGATCTCCCATCTTCCGGATCCGAAGCGGGACTTGGCCGAGCTCGCGCGCGTGGTCCGGCCCGGTGGACTCCTGGCGCTGTTCCACCCGATCGGCCGCGCGGCGCTCGCCGCACGGCACGGGCGGGAGATCACCCCGGACGACCTGAGAGCCGAGCCGCAGCTCCGCCCCCTGCTGGCGGCGACGGGCTGGCGCATGACGTCGTACGTGGACGAGGACACGCGCTTCCTCGCTCTGGCCGTCCGCGAGGGCTGATCCGGGGAGGGGCCAGGTGCCCGACCCGCGCCCCTCAGCCCCGTACAGCCGCGGCGAAGGCGGCGGGGGCGTCGAACATGACGTTGTGCCCCGCGCCCGGCACCCGCACGACCTCGACCCCGGACGCCGCCAGATCGGCGGCGCCGGCCGGCTCGCCGCTCAACTCGCCCTGGAGGTAGACCCGTTCGACCCGAAGGTCCTCCAGCATGCGGCGCATGGTCGGCTCGGTGCCGCGCGCCAGCCCGCGGGCCGTGCGATACAGACCGAGCGGGTCGGCCAGGCGCATGGTGGCCGCCCAGGTGGGGCCGACCTTCTCCAGCACGCGCGCGTGACCACCACCCGACACGAACTCCTCTTCCCCGTACGAGCTGATGCCGCTGCTGCCCGCCCGGGCGGGCGGGTACGGGTCGAGGTTGCCCTCGGTCACGACCAGGCGTGAGACGAGATCGCCGCGCCGGTGCGCGAGCACGATGGCCACGGCGCCGCCCATGCTGTGTCCGACGATCTCCGCGTCGCGCACCCCGGCCGCGTCGAGCGCCGCCGCCAGCGCGTCCGCGTGATCCTCCAGCGCGTACCCGAAGTCGGCGGGGCGGTCGCTGATGCCGTGCCCGGGCAGATCCACGAACAGCGAGCGGCGGCCCGCCAGTTCGGGCCGGGACGCGATGTGCGCGTGATAGACGGTCGAGGCCGCGCCGAGTCCGTGCACGTACACGCGCGCGGGCTCCTCCCCCTCCGTCTCGGTCCAGCGGATGCAACTCCCCCGCCCGTCGAACGCCGCCTGCCGCATCCCGGTCCCCTCTCCGCCCAGTTCATGCCCGTCGCCCTGCGCATTCACCATACATCGGTGTCGTAGTACTACGTCAACGATGCACTACCTGACCGAGGCAAGCGGGCCCCCATGGGCGAAGATGGCGGCATGCTGGAGCTCGCCATCCTCGGATTCCTCTACGACACCCCGCTGCACGGCTACGAGCTGCGCAAGCACATCACCGCCCTGACCGGTCACGTACGGCCGGTCGCGGAGAGCACGCTCTATCCCGCGATCAAGCGCCTGGAGAAGGCCGGACTGCTGGTGCGGGAGACGCAGCCGGGCGCCGCGGCGGCACCGCGGCACGTCCTGAGCCTCACCGAGGAGGGCCGCGCGGAACTGCGCGGAAGGCTGACCGAACCGGCGCGGCCGGACATCACGGACGAGAACCGGTGGTTCACCGTCCTCGCCTTCCTGCGCCACCTCGACGACACCGCGGCGCAGGCGGCCGTCCTGCGGCGCCGGCTCTCCTTCCTGGAGGAGCCGGCGAGCTTCTTCTACGAGGGGGAGCGCGCCCTGCGCGCGGAGGACCTCCCCGACCCGTTCCGCCGGGGTGTGCTCACGATCGCGCGGGCCACCAGCCGCGCCGAGCTCGACTGGCTGCGCACGACCCTCAAGGACCTGGAGGCGCCGGGCCACTGACGTGACTCCGAGGAGGTTCCCGCGGGGCCGCCTTCTGTCACCATGAAGCCAACTCCGCGCCGTGCGGGGTCAGTTGCGAAGCGCCCCGGTACGCGGCGCCGCGCGGCGATCGGCAGGGGACGGTGGCACGCATGCTCGGCAGAGTCCGCACGTCATGGCAGACCTGGCGCACCGGGGCGACCCGGAACGAGGGCGCGTCCCTCGCGGGGTCGGCGCCCCGGGGCGGGGAACGGCGCCGGCACAACCTCTTCGAGGCGGCCGCCGTCTATGTGGCGGCGCGCGCGGAAGGCGACCAGGAACGGGCCGAGGAAGCCGCGGCCTGGGTGGATCCGGGCGCGCTGGCCTTCGGGGTCGACGAGCTGGCGCGGCGGGCGGTCATCGCCCTCGCGCGGGAGCGGGACGCATCACCGCGCGAGGTGGCGCGAAGCCTCCTCGGCCTGCCCGCTGCCTGACGTCCGCGCAGGCCGGGTCCGAGCACTCCAGGGCGTCCCGGACGGGCATGCCGGTGCGGGACGCCAGCTCCGTGCGCTCGCGGACCTCGCGCGGCGTGCGCGGCCGGTAGCCGGGACCGCATCCGCAGCACATCTGACGGAACCGCAGGCCGGACTCCAGGACGGCCGCGAGCGCCTGCCAACCCGCCGTGTCGCGCTTTTTCGGGACGGCCAGCGCCGTGCCCGCCTCGATCAGCCCACCACCGCACCGCGGGCACACGTCACGCCACGATCGCCCGATTTTGTGGCCCTTCTTGAAGGCGACCCGGCACGGAAGGCACACAAAGCGCGCACGATTGGCGAACATGCCGTCCACCGTAGGCGTACACACCCCGGGGGTCGACGGATTTTTCCTGGTCATCGCCCCTGTACGACATCGCCGGAAACTGACTAAGGTCACGCCGGACAAGCAAAGCTCAGGGGAGGCTGGAATGGCCGGGACGGACGACGCCGTCGTCACCGGGGACGACGCGCTGTACGTACTCACGGCGATCTTGCTGACGCCCGCGAAGTTCCCCAGCGTGCTCGGCGACGACTACCCGGAGGCCTGCGCGGCCCTGGGTCTCGCCCCGCTGGCCGACGGCTACGGCCTGGTGCTCGGGCAGGACGCCGAGGGAGCCCGCTGGACGGTCGTGGTCGACGACGTGTCGCTGGTGGCGGTGGCCATCGCGTCGTGGGACTGCGGCATGGAGTACGAACTCTCCCCCGACGAGGACAGCATGGTGGCCGCGCTGCCCGGGTGGCCGCTGGCGCTCGCCGTGGCGGCGCCCGGAATCCCGGAGCCGCACGATCCCGAGCCCGGACCCGACGGGGCCGACACGGCGCCGCTGACGCCGCCGGACACCGCGACCTGGGGTCCGGCCCAACGCCGCCTCGGCGCCGACGAGATCGCGCTCCAGTGGGCCGCGTGGCGTGAGCAGATCGACGACGAGCAGTTCGCCGCCACGACGGACGGCGCGACGGCGGAGGCCGACGGCGACGGAGACGGCGACACCGCCGAGTCGGCCGGCACCGGCGGCCACAAGGGCGTGCAGCGCGTTCTGGCCGAGGTCCGCGGCTACGTGGACACTCCGCCGCCGCTGGGCCGGGTGCGGTCGGCGTTCGCCTCGGGCGACGCCCGGACGCTGCGGGCCGACGGGCCGGGTTGGTCCATGGTGGCGCGCACGGACGACATCGCCTTCGTCCTGCTCGACGACGAGCCCGGCGAGGTCCTGCCGGTCGGTCGGGGCCCCGAACTCCCCGGTCTGCTGGAGGCGCTCGACAAGATGGCCGTCCGCCCGGTCTGAACCGCGGACAGTCCGTCGGGGCCACATACGGGGCATGCACCCGGTGTGGCCCCGCCCCATGGTTGTGCCGGTGCGTCCCCTTCACGATGAGGCCTCTCCCCGCGTCGAGAAGGAGGCCCTCTCCATGCGCACGCCCAGATCCGTCCCCTTGCTGGCCACCGCCCTCGTGGCGCTGGTCGCGTCCGGCCCTCAGGCCCTCGCCACGGCGCCCGCGTCCACGTCCGCGCCCGCCCCGCACTGCGCGCGCCAGGAGCGGACGCACGTGCCCGGCGCCGAGTTGCAGCGGCAGGCCTGCCTGGCGGACCTGACGACGACCGGCCTGGCCGGCACGCCGTACACGGACACGGCCGACCAGGCCGGTCTGACGGCGAAGGGGACGCGCGTCCCGTCCGGTGTGCCGGGGCTGCAGATCGACGGCTACTTCCCGGACGACTCGCACACCAACACGACGCACGGCTGGAACCACGACGCCCAGTTCGTGATCCGGCTGCCCGACCGCTGGAACGGCGGCCTGGTGGTGACGGGGTCTCCGGGCAACCGCAAGCAGTACGCGACCGACGCCGCGATCGCGGACCGGGTGCTCGCCAAGGGGTACGCGTACGCGGCGACCGACAAGGGGAACACGGGGCCGGACTTCTACCGGGACGGCGAGCGCCCCGGTGACGCGGTCGCCGAGTGGAACGTCCGCACCACCCAGCTCACCCGCGCCGCCCGCCGCGCCGTCGCCCTGCGCTACGGACAGAGCCCGCGCCGCACCTACATGACGGGCATCTCCAACGCGGGCTATCTCACACGCTGGCAGCTGGAGAACCACCCCGAGCTGTACGACGGCGGCGTCGACTGGGAGGGGGTCCTGTGGAAGGCGGACGCGCCGCCGCTGCTGACCTCACTGCCGACCGCCGTGGCGTACGGCCAGGGGACCGCCGACGCGGAGGACCTGTACGCGGCAGGGTTCGCACGGGGTTCGGAGTTCCTGTGGCCGTACCACCAGAAGGTCTACTGGGGGCTCACGCAGAAGGTGTACCGCGCCGCGTTCGACCCCGGGTACGACCCGGACTGCCCGGGCGCTTCCGCCGGGTCCACGACCGAGCGGATCCTCGCGCCCTGCGCCTCCGACGCCGCCTACCGGTACGCGGACCGGCCCGCCTCGGTGCACCGGGCCGTCGAGCGGGTGGCGCTCACCGGGCGGGTCGGCAGGCCGCTGATCACGCTCCAGGGCGACCTGGACACCCTGCTGCCGATCGCGACCGACGCCCACGCCTACGCGCGCATGGTCCGGGACCGGGGGCGCGGGGCGCTGCACCGGACGTACACGATCCAGGGCGGCACCCACACGGACGGCCTGTACGACACGTACCCGGACCGGCTGCGGCCGATCCTGCCGTGCTACCGGGACGCCTTCGACGCGCTCACCCAGTGGGTGGAGCGCGGCACGCCGCCGCCCTCGGACCGGGTCGTCGACCGGCCCGCGACCGGCGACGTCGTGGACACCTGCTCGGTCGCACCACCCGGGGAGCCGTCCGCCTAGGCCGTGTCCGCAAAGTCCCGTCTGCCGGTCGACGCCTGGCACGCACTCTCGCCGCACCGGGCGTAAGGCCAAGTACATCCAGTACGAGGCCTTGCGCCCGGCACGCCGAGAGCACGCACCAGACGCCGCCCGGCCGCCCTTCGGGCGACGACGGGACTTTGCGGACACGACCTAGCGCCCGATCTCCTTGCGGGTCACGCGGCGCAGCCGGCGGCGCTGGGAGGGGTCGAGGGTCAGGTACGCCGCGGCGGGCACGCCGAGGACGATGAGCAGGGCGGCCCACCAGGGGAGCCAGATCAGCAGGATGATCCCCGCCGCCACGCCTCCCGCTGCGATCTTCGCGTTCTTCGACATGTCTGTGGCCTCCTTCGGGGCGGCTCGCCCTCGGCTGAGTGGAGCGGGCCCGCCTCTGTTGTAGGAACGGGCCCGCGGCGTCCACGGTTCCTGTGCGCGACCCTGAGAGAACCCTGATCCTCGGGCAGGGGCCCCGGGGATCAGATGTCGGCCCGCAGCGGCTCGCCCACCTCGTACATGTGGCGCAGCGCCTGCCGGTAGGAGTCGACGAGTCCGGTCTCCGTGAAGGGGATGCCGAGGTCACGGCAGTGCGCCTTCACCATGGGCTGGGCGAGTCGCAGGTGCGGGCGGGGCATGCTCGGGAACAGGTGGTGCTCGATCTGGTAGTTCAGTCCGCCGAGGAACCAGTCGGTCAGGGCGCCGCCCTTGATGTTGCGCGAGGTGAGGACCTGGCGGCGCAGGTGGCCCCACTTGTCGCCGTCGGGGTCGGGCATCTCCATGCCCTTGTGGTTGGGGGCGAACGCCATGCCCAGGTGGAGACCGAAGAGCGCCTGGTGGAGCGCGGCGAAGACGAGGGCGTGGCCCAGCGGCATCGTGGTGAGCAGCAGCGTCAGGTAGCCGAGGACGTGCGCGACCAGGAGGCCGCCCTCGACGAGCCGCTCGCGGCCGGACTGGCGGCGCAGGTCCTGGAATCCGTACACCTTCAGGGCGAGGCCCTCCAGGAGGGTGAGCGGGAAGAAGAGCCACGCCTGGTGGCGGGTGAGCCAGCCGCGGAAGCCCGCGCGCGTGGCGGCCTGCTTGCTCGTGAAGACGAGGACGTCGGCGGCGACGTCGGGGTCCTTGTCGATGTGGTTGGGGTTGGCGTGGTGGCGGTTGTGCTTGTCGTTCCACCAGGAGTAGCTCATGCCGAGCAGCAGGTTGCCGTGGATCAGGCCGATGACGCGGCTCACGGAGCGGTTGCCGGTGATCTGGGCGTGGCCGGCGTCGTGCCCGATGAAGGCGGTGCGCGCGCCGAGGACGGCGAGGACCGGGGCCAGGGCGAGCACCCACCAGGAGCCGCCGAGGAGGGCCATGCCGGTGACGACGCCGGCCAGGCAGAGCGCGTTGACGGCTATGGTGCGCGCGTACCAGCCGGTGCGCCGGTCGAGGAGGCCCTGTCCTTTGACGTCCTTGAGCAACGGGGTGAACTCGCTGCCGGTCTCGGGCGGGAGTTGCCGTGCGGTGGCGCCTGGTGCGGGTGGGGCGAGGGTTCCGACGGCCGTGGACATGGCGGGTCTCCGGTCTGTGGTGGACGAGGACGGTGCGGCCGGCTTCACTCCGGTCCGACCTGGAAAAACGTAGGTTTTCGGGGCCTCGCGGGGCCATGGCGCCACCACCCGGACCCGCACGGGGGTCCCCCCGCCTCTGTAGGGGGGCTGGCTACACCCTTAAGGGTGGGGCGATCCGGCGCGGTGACTCACGTCACGGCCTGAATGCGTCCGTCCGCCGGATCGAGCGGTGTAGCCTCGGCGCCTCCAGGCCGCGTAGTCAAATTTGATTGATACGAGGAAGTCGCCATCTCCGCACTCACGCACCCCGCACCCACTCCGGCCGAGATCACCAAACTCGCACAGTGCTGTGCCGTGTTCGCCCCCGACGACCCGGCGCACACGTCCACGGTCGTCTTCTGGCGCCCCGACGGCGAGCAGCCGCCGTCCCCGGTCGCGGGCACCCCCGTGGACCTGCCGCTCGTGCTGCCCGCCGAGGACGGCACGGTCGAGACCGTCACCGTGGCCGCGGTCGCCCTGCCCGTGCGTGCCGCCCTGCCGGTCCTCACCCGCGCGCGCACCGCCGCGGACCCCGAGCCGACGACGGCCTTCTGGGGCGCCGCCGCGCTGTTCGCTCTCCAACTCGCCGCGCGCGGACTGCTCCTGCCCGGCCTCAGCGCGGCCGGGCACGACGCGTGGCGGGCCGGTCCGCTGCGCACCGACGACCTGGCGCGGCTGCGCGACCTGGCCGCCGCGATGCCGCCCGAGGCGCACGCCGTGCCGCTCGACGACGCGGCGGAGCCCCTGCGGCTGCACGCCCCCGAGCGTCTGCTGCGGGCCTTCCTGGACGCCGTGGCCGACACCCTGCCGCGCTCCCCCGCCGCCGCCCTCGCCACCGGCTCCCCCGCGTTCGCCGCGCGCGAGCCGCGCCGGGCGCCCGAGTTGGCCGACTGGGCCGCGGACGTCGCGGCGGGCCACGACGCGGGCGTGCGGGTCTCCTTGCGCGTCGAGGTGCCCGGCCTCGCCGAGGCCGTCGACGACGAGGCGCGGCTGCCGTTCCGTGCCGTGCTGCAGATCCACAGTGTCAGCGACCCGTCCCTGGTCGCGGACGCGGCCGAGGTGTGGGCCGGTTCGGGTGCGGCCGGCCGGGCCTTCGGCGCGCGGGCCCGCATGGACGCGCTGCTCGCCCTGCGCCGCGCCGCACGCGCGTGGGCGCCGCTCGCGCCCCTGTTGTCGGCGGCGGTCCCGGACGCTCTGGAGCTGGCGGACGACGAGATCACCGAACTGCTCGGGGAGGGGGCACGCGCACTGGCGGCGGCCGGCACCGACGTGCACTGGCCAAAGGAGCTGGCCCGCCGGTTCACCGCCCGCGCAGTGGTCGGACCGCCCGAGGGCGACGAAGCGTCCTCCGGAGTGCCGTCGTTCCTCGGCGCGGACGCGCTGCTGGCCTTCGACTGGCGCTTCGCCGTCGGCGGCCTGGAGCTGAGCCGCGCCGAGCTCGACCGGCTCGCCGAGTCGAACCGGCCGGTGGTGCGGCTGCGCGACCAGTGGGTCCTGATGGACCCCGGGGAGGCCCGGCGCGCCCGCGCCCACCAGGACCGCAAGGTGACGCCGGTCGACGCGCTCAGCGCCGTCCTGACGGGCTCCACGGAGCTGGACGGGCGCCGGGTCGACGTGCTTCCCACCGGCTGGCTCGCGGGGCTCAGGGACCGGCTGGCCGACCCGGAGGGCATGGAGTCGGTGGGCAGCCCTGCCGCGCTCGACGCCGAGCTGCGCGACTACCAGCTGCGCGGGCTCAACTGGCTGGCCCGCATGACCTCCTTGGGCCTCGGCGCCTGTCTCGCCGACGACATGGGCCTCGGCAAGACGATCACCCTCATCGCGCTGCACCTGCATCGTCAGACCGCCCCGGAGACGGCGGGTCCGACCCTCGTGGTCTGCCCGACGTCCCTCATGGGCAACTGGCAGCGCGAGATCGAGCGTTTCGCGCCGGGCACCCCGGTCCGCCGCTTCCACGGCTCCCGGCGCTCCCTGGAGGACCTGGCCGAGGGCGAGTTCGTCCTGACGACCTACGGGACGATGCGCCTGGACGCCGCGCGGCTCGGCTCGACAGCCTGGGGGCTGGTCGTCGCCGACGAGGCGCAGCACGTCAAGAACCCGTACTCCGCGACCGCGAAGGAGCTGCGCACGATCGGCACCCGCGCGCGCGTGGCGCTCACGGGCACCCCGGTGGAGAACAACCTCTCCGAGCTGTGGGCGATCCTCGACTGGACGACCCCGGGGCTGCTCGGCCGGCTCGGCACCTTCCGGACGCGGTACGCGCAGGCCGTCGAGGGCGGCAAGGACCCGGCCGCGGCGGACCGGCTGGCCCGGCTCGTGCGGCCCTTCCTGCTGCGCCGCCGCAAGTCCGACCCGGGCATCGCCCCGGAGCTGCCGCCCAAGACCGAGACCGACCGCGCGGTGTCGCTGACGAAGGAGCAGACGGCGCTCTACGAGGCCGTGGTGCGGGAGACGCTCGCGGAGATCGCGGGGGCGCGGGGCTTCGAGCGGCGCGGCATGATCGTGAAGCTGCTGACGGCGCTCAAGCAGATCTGCAACCATCCGGCGCAGTACCTCAAGGAGGACGCGCCCCGCATCCCCGGCCGCTCGGGCAAGCTGGAGCTCCTCGACGAGCTGCTCGACACGATCCTGTCCGAGGACGCGAGCGTGCTCGTGTTCACCCAGTACGTGCAGATGGCGCGGCTCGTGGAGCGGCATCTGCACGCGCGGGGCGTCGCCACGCAGTTCCTGCACGGCGGCACCTCCGTGGCGGAGCGCGAGGCCATGGTGCAGCGCTTCCAGGACGGTGCGGTCCCGGTGTTCCTGCTCTCCCTGAAGGCCGCCGGCACAGGGCTGAACCTCACGCGCGCGGAGCACGTCGTGCACTACGACCGCTGGTGGAACCCGGCGGTGGAGGCCCAGGCCACCGACCGCGCGTACCGGATCGGTCAGACCCGTCCCGTGCAGGTGCACCGGCTGATCGCGGAGGGCACCATCGAGGACCGCATCGCCGCGATGCTGGAGCGCAAGCGGGAGCTGGCGGACGCCGTGCTGGGCTCCGGGGAGGCGGCTCTGACCGAACTGACCGATGCCGAACTGGCCGATCTGGTCGAGCTGCGAGGGGGCGGCGCCTGATGAGCGACCTGTACGACGACTACGAGCACGCGCACGAGCACGAGGAGCACGGCGAGGTGTCCGACGCGGGCGCCTCCAGGGAGCTCACCTTCGCCGCGCTGCCGCCCATCCACGGGAAGGGCTTCGCCGTCACCTGGTGGGGCCAGGCGTGGCTGAAGGCGCTGGAGGACACGGCGCTGGAGCTCCGGCAGCTCAAGGCGGGCCGCGCGCTGGCCCGCGCGGGCGCGGTCGGTGCGGTGTCGGTGCGTCCGGGACGCATCACGGCCGTGGTGCGGGACAAGGGCGGCGCCACGCACCGCGCGGACGTGCTGCTGCAGCAGCTGGACGCGGACGCGTGGGACCGGTTCGCGGACATGGCCGTGGAGCGCGCCGGGCACATCGCGGCCCTCCTCGACCGTGACATGCCGCCGCACCTGATGGAGGACGCGGCGACGGCGGGCGTGGAACTCCTGCCGGGCATCGGCGACTTGGAGCCCGAGTGCGAGTGCGGCGCCTGGGACCACTGCGCCCACACCACGGCGCTGAGCTACCAGCTGGCGCGCCTGCTCGACCAGGATCCGTTCCTGCTGTTCCTGCTGCGCGGCCGGGGCCAGCGGGAGCTCCTGGACGAGCTCCAGGTGCGCAGCGCGGCGCACAGCGTCCCCGAACCGGGCCCCGGGCCGGAGGCGGAGCCCTACGGCGTGGACGCCGCGGAGGCGTACGCGTCGGCGCTCGTGCTGCCACCGCTGCCCGGGGAGCCTGAGCTGCCCCAGGAGCCGGGTGTGCCGCCGTCCCTGGACACGGAGACACCGGCGCCCGGGGAACTCGACGCCGACGCCCTGGAGTTCCTCGCGGCGCAGGCGGCCGCGGAGGCGCGCAGGCTGCTGGCCGACGCGCTCGCCGGCGGTCACGCGCTGCGGGCGCCCGCGCCGGAGCCGACGCCGGCCGAGGACGCCGTGCGGCTGGCCGCCGGCGGGCCCGCCGAGCGGGTGGCCCGGCGGCTGGCCGAGGGCTCGGGCCGGGACCGCGAGGGCCTGGCCCTGGCGGTGCGCGCCTGGGAGTGCGGCGGCCCGGCCGCGCTCGCCGTCCTGGAGCGGGACGAGGCGCCCGACGCGGAGACCGCCGCACGCGCGCGTGCGGCTCTGGACTCCGCGTGGGACGAGGGCGAGCGGCCCGCGCTCCAGGCGTCGCGCGGCCGCTGGACGGCCGCCGGGGGAACGGCCCAGCTGCGCCTGGGCGGAGACGGCCGCTGGTGGCCGTACCGCAAGGAGCGCGGCCGCTGGACGCCCGTCGGTCCGGCGGCGGCCGATCCGGCGTCCGCGCTGGCCACGGCCCTGGGAGCGGGCGAGGAGTAGTCCCGCGGGAGCCCCCGCCGCCACCGGTACGGAGTAGTCCTGCGGGCCGAACGGTGCGCGGCGGGGGATCGTGGTTGAGCCGCCCACGACAAAGGGCGGCGACCCACCAGGGGGCGATCGGAAGGCGCGTGCTCATGGCGACTTTGTGCAGACCAGCTGTCTCCGTACCGGAGCACGTGATCACCATGGAGGAGACCCTCGCACTGGCCCGCACCCACCATGACGGGCACCCGCAACTCCCGCTGGCCCTGCGCCTGATCGAGAACACGGGCGTGCGGACGCGGCACATCGTGCAGCCCATCGAGGAGACCCTCAAGCACCCCGGCTTCGAGGACCGCAACGCGCTCTACCAGGCGGAGGCGAAGGCGCGCGTGCCCGCCGTGGTGCGCCGGGCGCTGGAGGACGCGGAGCTGCGCGCCCAGGACATCGACGTGATCATCTACGTGTCGTGCACGGGATTCATGATGCCGTCGCTGACCGCGTGGCTGATCAACGAGATGAACTTCTCCAGCGACACCAGGCAGATACCCATAGCCCAGCTGGGCTGCGCGGCGGGCGGCGCCGCGGTGAACCGGGCGCACGACTTCTGCACCGCCTATCCCGAGGCGAACGCGCTGATCGTGGCCTGCGAGTTCTGCTCCCTGTGCTACCAGCCGACCGACCTGGGCGTCGGCTCGCTGCTGTCGAACGGCCTGTTCGGCGACGGGGTCGCCGCGGCGGTCGTACGGGGTTCGGGCGGTACGGGCATCACGCTGGAGCGCAACGGCTCGTACCTCATCCCGAAGACCGAGGACTGGATCGCGTACGACATCCGGGCCACGGGCTTCCACTTCCTGCTCGACAAGCGGGTTCCCACCACGATGGAGCCGCTCGCACCGGCGCTCCAGCAGCTCGCGGGGCTGCACGGCTGGAACGCGTCCGAGCTGGACTTCTACATCATTCACGCGGGCGGTCCGCGCATCCTGGACGACCTCAGCAAGTTCCTCCAGGTGCCGCCGGACGCCTTCCGCTTCAGCCGGGCCACGCTCACCGAGTACGGCAACATCGCCAGCGCCGTCGTCCTGGACGCGCTGCGCCGCCTCTTCGACGAGGGCGGTGCGCACCCGACGGCACGCGGTCTGCTCGCCGGGTTCGGGCCGGGCATCACCGCGGAGATGTCCCTGGGCCGCTGGAGCCGCCCCACCGATCGTCCGGAGCTCGTGGAGGCCGCCGTATGACGGAGAAGACCACCGAGACCGCCGTCCGCCCGCCGGTCCGCGAGTGGCCCGCCCTGGATCTGCACGGCGTCGACTTCGACCCGGTGCTCACCCGGCTGATGCGCGAGGGTCCGGTGACCCGGATCCGGCTGCCGAACGGCGAGGGCTGGGCCTGGCTGGTGACGCGCCACGAGGACGTCCGGACGGTGACGAACGACCCGCGGTTCAGCCGCGAGGCCGTCATGGGCCGCCAAGTGACGCGGCTGGCCCCGCACTTCATCCCGCAGGCGGGCGCCGTCGGCTTCGCCGATCCGCCCGACCACACCCGGCTGCGGCGTTCGGTCGCCGCCGCGTTCACCGCGCGCGGGGTCGAGCGGCTGCGGGCGAGCGCACGGAGCATGCTCGACGAGATGGTGGACGGCCTCCTGGCCGACGGGCCGCCGGCCGACCTGACGGAGCGGCTGCTCGCCCCGTTCCCCATCGCCGTGATCTGCGAGCTGATGGGCGTCCCGGCCGCCGACCGTCATCTCATGCACACGTGGACGCAGTTGATCCTGTCGTCCGCGCACGGCGCCGAGGTCAGCGAGCGCGCCCGCAACGAGATGTCGGCGTACTTCACGCACCTGGTGCGCTCGCGCTGCGACAGCACGGGTGAGGACGTCACTTCGTTGCTGGGCGCCGCCGTCGCGGCCGGTGAGATCACCGAGGACGAGGCGGTCGGTCTCGCGGTCCTCGTGCAGATCGGCGGCGAGGCCGTCACCAACAACTGCGGCAACATGGCGTACGTGCTGCTCACGCGCCCCGATCTGGCGGCGCGCCTGCGGGCGGAGCCGGAGCTGCGCCCGCAGGCCATCGACGAACTGCTGCGTTACATTCCGCACCGCAGCGCGGTGGGCCTCTCGCGCATCGCTCTGGAGGACGTCGACATCGCGGGGGTGCGCATCAGTGAGGGCGACGCGGTCTACGTCTCCTACCTCGCGGCCAATCGCGATCCGGACGTGTTCCCGGACCCCGACCTCATCGACTTCGACCGCACCCCGAATCCGCACGTCTCCTTCGGGTTCGGTCCGCACTACTGCGTGGGCGGCATGCTGGCGCGGCTGGAGTCGGAGCTCCTCGTGGAGGCGTTGCTGGACCGCTTCCCCGGTCTGCGGCTGGCCGTGCCGGCGGAGGAAGTACCGTTCCGCAAGGGCGCGTTGATCCGCGGCCCGGAGGCGATGCCGGTGACGTGGTCGGAGAGCGGATGACCGCTGTGACGCCCGCGGAGGGGCTGCTGGTGCCGCCGGGCCACGGACGGACCGTGGAGACGGCGGCGCAGCAGGTCACCTTCAAGGTCACCGGCGACCATTCCCGCATGGCGTCGAGCTTCGAGGTGGTGGTGCCGCCGGGGTTCGACGTCGGCGCGCATGTGCACACCAAGAGCGAGGAGTTGTTCTACGTCCTCGAGGGCGAGCTGGACGTGCTCGCCTTCGAGCCGCGGATCAGGACGCCGGACCACTGGCAGCGCTGGCGGTCGCCTTCGGGCGCCGGGGTCGTGCGGGCGACGCCGGGGACGGTCATCGTGGTGCCGCCGGGCTGCCCGCACGCCTTCGCCAACCCCACGGGGAGCCCGGCGAAGATGTTCTTCCAGGCCTCTCCCCCGCCGGACCACGAGCGGTACTTCGAGGAGCTCCTCGACATCCTGGGGACGGACGGCCCGCCCGACCACACCGCGATCGAGGAGCTGCGGGCGCGCTACGACATCGAGCAGCTGACCCCGCTGCGGCACGGGGCTCGGCCGTGAAGCTGCTCGAAGGGCGGGTGGCGCTCGTCTACGGTGCCGGCGGCGCCGTCGGAGGAGCGGTGTCCCGGGCGTTCGCGCGGGAGGGCGCCGCGGTGTTCCTGGCCGGGCGCTCGGCGGAGCCGGTGGAGCGGACCGCCGCGGCGATCGAGGCGGCGGGCGGGAGCGCGGAGGCCCATCTGGTCGACGCGCTGGACGAGCGGGCCGTGGGCGGCTTCGTGGACGCGGTCGCGCGGCGCACGGGGCGGATCGACATCTCGTTCAACGTGATCGGCGTGGGCGACGTGCAGCGGCCGCTCATGGAGCTGAGCGCCGAGGAGTTCGTGGCGCCGGTCGAGACCACGATGCGGACGCAGTTCCTCACCACGCGGGCGGCGGCGCGGCACATGGTGGCACGCGGGTCGGGCGTGGTGCTCGCGTTCGGCGGCTCGGGCCCGCAGACGCAGCCGGGGCTCGGCGGCTTCAAGGTGTCGCTCGACGCCCTGGAGGGGCTGCGCCGGCAGTGGGCCTGCGAGCTGGGCCCCGCGGGGATCCGGGTCGTCACACTGAAGACGGGCGGGATCCCGGAGAGCCTGCCCGACGACTTCGAGGGCCGGGCCGAGCTGACCGAGCGGCTCACCGAGCCCACACTGCTCGGCCGGACGGCCACCCTCGCCGACGTGGGCGAGGTCGCCGCGTTCGTGGCCTCCGACCGGGCCCGCACGATGACGTCCGCGACCGTGAACATCTCGTGCGGGGCCCTGGTCGACTACTGAGACAGCCCCCTGCGATCTAGCGGATCGGCATCCCCGAGAGGGTGCGGGCGATGACCAGGCGCTGGATCTCGCTCGTGCCCTCGAAGATCGTGTAGATCGCGGCGTCGCGGTGCATGCGCTCCACCGGGTACTCGCGGGTGAAGCCGTTGCCGCCGAGGATCTGGACGGCCTGGGCGGTGACCTTCTTGGCGGTCTCGCTCGCGAACAGCTTGGACATGGAGCCCTCGGCGTTCTCGAACTTCTTGCCCGTGGTCGCCATCCAGGAGGCGCGCCACACCAGGAGGCGGGCGGCGTCGATCGAGGTGCGCATGTCGGCGAGCTGGAAGGCGACGCCCTGGTTGTCGATGATCGGGCGGCCGAACTGCTCGCGCGTCTTCGCGTACTCCAGCGCCTCCTCGTAGGCGGCGCGGGCGGTGCCGACGGCCATGGCGCCGACGGCCGGGCGGGAGGCCTCGAAGGTGGCCATGGCGGCGTTCTTCACGCGCTCGCCGCCCGACTTGGCCTTCTCCCGGGCGCGGGCGAGGCGCTCGTCGAGCTTGTCCTTGCCGCCGAGGAGGCAGGAGCCGGGCACGCGCACGTTCTCGAGGACGACCTCGGCGGTGTGCGAGGCGCGGATGCCGTGCTTCTTGAACTTCTGCCCCTGGGAGAGGCCCTCGGTGTGCGGCGGCACGATGAAGGAGGCGTGGCCCTTGGAGCCGAGCTCCGGGTCCACGGAGGCGACCACCACGTGGACGTTGGCGATGCCGCCGTTGGTCGCCCAGGTCTTGGTGCCGTTCAGGACCCACTCGTCCTTGGCCTCGTCGTAGACGGCCCGCGTGCGCATGGCGGCGACGTCGGAGCCCGCGTCCGGCTCGGACGAGCAGAAGGCGGCCACCTTCACGTCGTTCGCGTCGCCGTACATCTGCGGGATCCAGGTGCCGATCTGCTCCTCGGTGCCGTTGGCGAGGACGCCGACCGCGGCGAGGCCCGTGCCCACGATGGACAGGGCGATGCCCGCGTCGCCCCAGAAGAGCTCCTCCATGGCCATCGGGATGCCGAGGCCGGTCGGGTCGAAGAACTGCTGCGCGTAGAAGTCCAGGGAGTAGATTCCGAGCTTGGCGGCCTCCTGGATGACCGGCCAGGGGGTCTCCTCGCGCTCGTCCCATTCGGCGGCCGCGGGGCGGATCACATCGGCGGCAAAACCGTGAAGCCAGTCACGGACTTCCTTCTGCTCGTCGTTGAGATCCATCGTGAACTCGGCCATGACCCCTCCAGGGCTGCATACACTGCATGCGTTACTTGCGGTAACAAGAGTCTGTTACTCACGAGTAGCCCGTGTCAACCGCCGAGAACGCGTTCGATGCCCGACATTCGCCGGGTGTTACCTTTCGCGTGCGTCAAGCCATCGCACGGGCGGGGAGATCCTCATGGAGACCACACAGCGGACCCATCAGCGCGCGGACCAGCAGTCCGCCGCCGAGCGGCGGCGGCGTGAGCTGCTCGAGGCCGCCGACCGCGTGGTGCTCCGCGACGGCCCCGGCGCCTCCATGAACGCGATCGCCGCCGAGGCGGGCATCACCAAGCCGATCCTGTACCGCCACTTCGGCGACAAGGGCGGCCTGTACGCGGCCCTCGCCAAGCGGCACACCGACGCGCTGCTCGCCTCCCTGCGGGCCGCGCTCGACGCTCCGGCCGCCCGCCGCCAGCGCGTGGAGTCGACACTCGACACCTACCTCGCCGCGATCGAGGCCCGCCCGCAGGTGTACCGCTTCCTGATGCACCCGGCGGAGGGCTCCTCCGGCGACACCGGCTTCGACGTCGGCCGGCACTCGGCGCCGCTGCTGCGGCGCATGGGCGAGGACCTCGCGGACGTCATCGAGGAGCGCGTCGACCTCGGCCCCGGCGGACAGCAGCTCGCGCGCATGTGGGGCCACGGGATCGTCGGCATGATGCACGCCGCGGGCGACTGGTGGCTCGGCGAGCGCCCGTGCTCCCGCGAGGAGCTGGTCCACGGCCTCGCGGACCTCCTGTGGGGCCGCCTCGCGGCCGCGGGCGACAAGGCGGGCGGCCCGGGCTTCTGATCCGGCCCGATCCGAACGAAAGGCCCTAGACGCCGGTGCGCGCCCAGGGGGCCTTCGCCGCCTGGCGCATCACCTTGCGGTGCCGCCAGCCGGTGACGCGGTCCGCGTAGATGCGCCCCTCCAGGTGGTCGCACTCGTGCTGGAGACAGCGGGCGAACCAGCCTGTGCCGTGAATCACCACAGGATCTCCCTGGACGTCCACACCCTCCACGCGCGCGTGGTCGAAACGCGGCGTCCCCGCCTCCAGGCCGGGCAGCGAGAGACAGCCCTCGGGGCCGCGGATCTCGATGCCGTCGGCCTCGACCAGACGCGGGTTCACCACGTGTCCCACATGGCGCACATCGTCGTCGTCCTCGCAGTCGTAGACGAAGACCCGCAAGGACTCGCCCACTTGATTGGCCGCCAGACCCACCCCCTGGGCGGCGTACATCGTGGCGAACATGTCCTCCACGAGACGCGCGAGCGCGGGACCGAAGTCCGTCACCTCGGCGCAGGGTTCCCGCAGTACGGGATCGCCGAGCAGGGTCAGGGGTCGTACGCGCCCTGAGGCGCCCGGGATCGAGCCGTGTCGCATGGCCGTAAGGGTACGGTCCGGTACAAGCCTCCCCGTGCTGGTGGTGCCGCTGTTCGGGCTTGTCGGTGAGTCTCGATAGGCTGATGCGGAAAAGCGATGCCGGGGGCAGGCGCGGCGCCGTACGCAAGGAGGACCCAGGAAGATGGCAGGCAACTCGGAGTCGATGACTCCGCGGGCCAAGCTGGCCGTGACGGCGGGCAAGGCCGCGGCGGCGGTCTCGCGCGCGGCGGGCCGTGGCAGCGGCTCGGTGATCGGTGGCAAGGTCGCGCTCAAGCTCGACCCCGAGCTGCTCGGACGGCTCGCCCAGCACCTGGACGTCGTGCTCGTCTCGGCGACGAACGGCAAGACGACGACCACGCGCCTGATCGCGGAGGCCCTCCGCGCGAGCGGCGAGGTCGTGTCGAACGCCCTGGGCGCGAACATGCCTGCCGGTATCACCTCGGCCCTGGCCGGTGGTTCCGAGGCCAAGTTCGGCGTCATCGAGGTCGACGAGAAGTACCTGGCCGGTGTCGCGCGCGACACCAGCCCGAAGGCGATCGCGCTGCTCAACCTCTCGCGCGACCAGCTCGACCGCGCCGCCGAGACCCGCATGCTCGCGGAGAAGTGGCGCGAGGGCCTCGCGGGTTCGAAGGCGGTCGTGATCGCCAACGCGGACGACCCGCTGGTCGTCTGGGCCGCCTCCTCCTCGCCGAACGTCGTGTGGGTCGCGGCCGGCCAGGAGTGGAAGGACGACGCCTGGTCCTGCCCCGCCTGCGGCGGTGTGATGCAGCGCCCCGGTGACGACTGGTTCTGCGGCGAGTGCGGCTTCCGCCGTCCGACCGCGAGCTGGGCGCTCCAGGGCGACTACGTCCTTGACCCGCACGGCTCCGCCTGGCCGATCCACCTCCAGCTGCCCGGCCGCGCCAACAAGGCGAACGCGGCCACGTCCGCCGCCGTCGCCGCCGTCTTCGGGGTGCCGCCGCAGGTGGCCCTGGAGCGCATGTACCAGGTGCAGGCCGTCGCGGGCCGCTACGACGTCGTCCGGTTCATGGACCGCGACCTGCGCCTGCTGCTCGCCAAGAACCCGGCGGGCTGGCTCGAAACGTTTACCCTCATCGACCCGCCGCCGACCCCGGTGATCCTCTCGGTGAACGCGCGGGGCGCGGACGGCACCGACACCTCCTGGCTGTGGGACGTCGACTACACGCGCCTGGCCGGGCACCCGATCTGTGTGATCGGCGACCGCAAGCTCGACCTCGCGGTCCGGCTCGAGGTCGCGGGCCTGGACTTCCGGGTCTGCGAGACGCTCGACGAGGCGGTGCAGGTCCTGCCCCAGGGCCGGATCGAGCTGATCGCCAACTACACCGCGTTCCAGGACGTCCGCCGCCGCGTCGGCAACTGACCCGCCCCGACGAGAAACAGCGGAAACAGCTAAGGATGAGCATGAGCGACAGCAGCCTGCGTCTCGTGTGGGTCTACCCCGACCTGCTGAGCACCTACGGCGACCAGGGCAACGCCCTGGTGGTGGAGCGGCGCGCCCGCCAGCGCCGTCTGAACGTCGAGCGCTACGACGTGCGCAGCGACCAGCCGATCCCCACCTCCGGCGACATCTACCTGATCGGCGGCGGCGAGGACCGTCCGCAGCGGCTCGCGGCCGAGCGGCTGCGCCGTGACGGCGGCCTGCAGCGCGCGGTGGGCAACGGCGCGATCGTCTTCTCGGTGTGCGCCGGCTACCAGATCCTGGGCCACGAGTTCATCAACGACCTCGGTGAGCGCGAGCCGGGCCTCGGCCTGCTCGACGTGGTCTCCACGCGCGGCGAGGGCGAGCGCTGCGTCGGCGACGTGCTGGCCGACATCGACCCGCAGCTGAACCTGCCGCCGCTGACCGGTTTCGAGAACCACCAGGGCGTGACGCACCTGGGCCCCACGGCCCGCCCCTTCGCGCGCACCCGCATCGGCCGGGGCAACGGCACGGGCGACGGCACCGAAGGCGCCTTCAACGACACGGTGTTCGGCACGTACATGCACGGCCCCGTGATGGCGCGCAACCCGCAGATCGCCGACCTGCTCCTGAAGCTGGCCCTCGATGTGAACGCGCTGCCGCCGGTGGACGAGCAGTGGTACGAGGCGCTGCGGGGCGAGCGGATCGCGGCCGCCACGGCGCAGCCCGCCTAGGCCTGCGCACCTTCGCGTACGCACCTTCGGGGCAGCCCCGCGCCCATATGAGCGGGGTTGTCCAGCAGGCGGACGCCCCGTACGGCGGGGCCCCCGGGCGCCGATAAGGTACGGGGGTCCAGCCGGACGGCGTGGTCCGGTCATCGGCCCACGTTTGCAAAGGTATTGCGGGCTTATGCGTATTGGTGTCCTCACCTCCGGCGGAGACTGTCCCGGACTGAACGCGGTGATCCGCTCGGTCGTGCACCGAGCCGTCGTCGACCACGGCGACGAGGTCATCGGCTTCCACGACGGGTGGAAGGGCCTGCTCGAGTGCGACTACCGCAAGCTCGACCTGGACGCCGTCGGCGGCATCCTGGCCCGCGGCGGCACCATCCTCGGCTCCTCCCGGGTCCAGCCCGCGCATCTGCGAGACGGCGTCGAGCGCGCCAAGGGCCACGTCGCCGAGCTGGGGCTCGACGCGATCATCCCGATCGGCGGCGAGGGCACCCTGAAGGCGGCCCGGCTGCTGTCCGACAACGGCCTGCCGATCGTCGGCGTCCCGAAGACGATCGACAACGACATCGCTGTCACGGACGTGACCTTCGGTTTCGACACGGCCGTCGGGGTCGCCACGGAGGCGCTGGACCGGCTCAAGACCACCGCCGAGTCGCACCAGCGGGTGCTGATCGTGGAGGTCATGGGTCGGCACACCGGGTGGATCGCCCTGCACTCGGGCATGGCGGCCGGCGCCCACGCCGTCGTCGTCCCGGAGCGCCCCTTCGACATCGAGGAACTGACCCGCAAGGTCGGCGAGCGTTTCGAGGCGGGCAAGAAGTTCGCGATCGTCGTCGCGGCGGAGGGCGCCAAGCCCCGGGCCGGCTCGATGGAGTTCGACGAGGGCGGCAAGGACGTCTACGGGCACGAGCGCTTCGCCGGCATCGCCCGTCAGCTCTCGATCGAGCTGGAGCAGCGCCTCGGCAAGGAGGCGCGTCCGGTGATCCTCGGGCACGTCCAGCGCGGCGGCACCCCGACCGCGTACGACCGGGTCCTCGCGACGCGGTTCGGCTGGCACGCGGTGGAGGCCGTCCATCGCGGCGAGTTCGGGCGGATGACGGCGCTGCGCGGCACGGACATCGTGATGGTGTCGCTGGCCGAGGCCGTGGAGACGCTCAAGACGGTCCCCGACGAGCGCTACGCCGAGGCGGAGTGCGTGCTCTGAGTCACTGCTCGTACCCGCTTTCAGTTGTTCTTTGAACTGAGCTGCCCCCGGCCGAAGCCCCGGCCGGGGGCAGCTCTAGTCTGGTGGCGCACAATCCGTACGAAACGAGCAACAGGAGCCGGCGGATGGATCACAGCGGGCACGGCATGAACATGGATCTGCCGCCGTTCACGCTGGGGCGTGGCCTTGGCTGGTCGGCCGACCCCTTCTTCCTCATCGGCTGCCTCGTCGCCCTCGGCCTGTACGGCTGGGCCGTCGTGCGGCTCGCGCGCCGCGGTGACAAGTGGCCGGTGTCGCGCACCCTGTCGTTCGTCGTGGGCGTGCTGACCATCGCCCTGGTGATGTGCACGAAGCTGAACGACTACGGGATGGTCATGTTCAGCGTGCACATGGTGCAGCACATGGTGATCAGCATGCTGTCGCCGATCCTGCTGCTCATGGGCGCGCCGATCACGCTCGCGCTGCGGGCGCTGCCCGTCGCGGCGAAGCGCGGCAGCAAGGGGCCGCGCGAGCTGCTCCTGATGCTGCTGCACAGCCGCTACATGCGGATCATCACGCATCCCGCGTTCACGATCCCGCTGTTCATCGCGAGCCTGTACGCGCTGTACTTCACTCCCCTCTTCGACTTCCTGATGGGGTCGAAGGTCGGGCACATCGGCATGATGGTGCACTTCCTCGCCGTGGGCCTGGTGTTCTTCTGGCCGATCATGGGCGTGGACCCGGGCCCGCACCGGCCGGGCTACGTGATGCGGATGCTGGAGCTGTTCGCGGGCATGCCGTTCCACGCGTTCTTCGGCATCGCGCTGATGATGGCGAGCAGCACCATGGTGGGCACCTTCGAGAACCCGCCGGCCTCGCTCGGCATCGACCCGCTGGCGGACCAGACGGCGGCGGGCGGCATCGCGTGGGCGTTCAGCGAGGTCCCGTCGGTGCTGGTGCTGCTGGCGCTGCTCTTCCAGTGGAAGAAGTCCGAGGACCGGCAGGCGCGCCGCCAGGACCGCAAGGCGGACCGGGACGGGGACGCGGAGCTCGCCGCGTACAACGCCTACCTGGCCTCGCTGAACACGCGCGGACAGTAGCGCCGCGGCCCGCCGCCGGGTGACTATGGCCTTCTGGCCGCGGTTCGGGCGCCGCACACCGTCGTACGCCGTCCGGGCTGCCGGGAGGAGTGCGCGATGCCCGGATCGACGAAGACGATGGGTGCCTTCACCGTCGGCGGCCTGGTGGCCGTGACCGCGTACACGGTGGCGCTCGGGAGCAACGGCTGGCTCTGGTTCGGCTGGGTCGTGCTCGGCCTGATCACGGTCGCGATGGTGGCCTCGCGCAGCGCCTGAGCCGGCCGCGGTGCCGTCCGGGTCAGAACCGGAAGACGTCCCCGGTCGAGGCCTCCAGCGTGCAGGCGTTCGTGAAGGTTCTGCGCCAGTTGATCGTCCGGCCCGCGAAGGTTCCGTGCGCCGCGGCGGTCACCGGGGCCTGCTCCTCCGTGCAGCGCCACGGCTGCCCCTCCAGCGCGTCCAGGTCTCCCTCGGCGGCGGCCAGCGCGGCGCAGGACTCGGCGGCGTACGGGTGGTGCCCCGCAGGGGCGGGCGTGCACTCCAGGCGGACGCCGCGGGTCCAGGTCTCGCCGTCGCCGGAGACCGTGAGGTACAGGCCGTCCCGGGGTACGGGTTCGGCGGCGCCGGCGGCCGGGGCGACCGCGCCGAGTGACAGCAGCGCGGCAGTGGCGAGGTGCAGGGTCCGCATGCGGGCCTCCCGATACGAGGACGAAGGTGGGACCAGAGCACTCCTCCCACGGCGTCCGGCCAAAGGGACGCGCCGTGCGAACCGGGCAGTGGGCCCGAAAGGGCTCTCGCGCCGTCGCCGGGGATTGACTACTGTGCGCACGCATCACAGCTCTTCATGGGGTGTGCGCACCACATGCGATCCACGGGGGAAGGCGACCGGCGATGTTCTACCGACTGCTCAAGTACGTGCTGCTCGGGCCGCTGCTGCGACTGATGTTCCGGCCGCGGATCGAGGGTCTGGAGCACGTTCCGGACTCGGGCGCCGCGATCGTCGCGGGCAACCACCTGTCGTTCTCGGACCACTTCCTGATGCCGGCGATCCTGAAGCGCCGGATCACGTTCCTGGCGAAGGCGGAGTACTTCACGGGGCCGGGGATCAAGGGCCGGCTGACGGCGGCGTTCTTCCGGAGCGCGGGCCAGATCCCGGTGGACCGGTCGGGCCGGGAGGCGGGCCAGGCGGCGATCCGCGAGGGGCTCGGCGTGCTCGGGCGCGGTGAGCTGCTGGGCATCTACCCGGAGGGCACCCGCTCCCACGACGGCCGCCTCTACAAGGGCAAGGTCGGCGTCGCCGCGATGGCGCTCGGCGCAGGGGTGCCGGTGATCCCGTGCGCGATGATCGGCACGTTCGAGGCGCAGCCGCCGGGCCAGAAGATCCCGAGCCTGCGCCGGGTGACGATCCGCTTCGGCCGCCCGCTGGACTTCTCCCGGTACGCGGGCATGGAGGGCGAGAAGGCGATCCTGCGCGCGGTCACGGACGAGATCATCTACGCGATCCTGGAGCTGTCCGGTCAGGAGTACGTGGACCAGTACGCGGCGGTGGCGAAGGCGGAGGCCGAGGCGGCGGCGAAGTCCCGCAGGTTCCCCCGCATGCCCCTGAGCTGAACCCGCCGTCGCCGGCCGCTCTGCGCTGAGCAGAAAACGCTGGGTCCCGCGGTGGGGCCGCGCATACGGTCACGGCATGAAGACGGCACTGGTGATCGGTGGAGCGGGACAGATCGGGCGGCCCGCGGTGCGGGCGCTCGCGGAGGACGGCTGGGCGGTGACGGCGGCCTCGCTGAGCGGGAACCGGGACGCGGCGTGGCCCGACGAGGTGCGCTCGGTGCGGCTGGACCGGGACGACGACGCGGCCCTGGCCGCCCTGGTCGGCGACGGCGTGGACGTGGTCGTGGACATGGTGGCGTTCGAGCCGCGGCACGGGCGGCAGCTCGCGGCGCTGGCGGGGCGGATCGGCTCGGCCGTGGTGGTCTCCAGCGGAGCGGTCTACGAGGACGAGCAGGGCCGGGGCTTCGCGACGCAGGAGGAGCCGGACGGGATGCCGGTCTATCCGGTGCCGATCCCGGAGACCTGGCGGACGGTGGCCCCCGCCGACGAGGGGTACGGGCCGCGCAAGGTGCGGATCGAGCAGGATCTGCTGGCGCTGGGCGAGAAGCTGCCCACGACGGTGATCCGGGCGTCGGCGGTGCACGGCCCGCACTGCCGCACCCCGCGCGAGCTGTACTTCGTGAAGCGGAACCTGGACGGGCGGCGCACGCGCGTGCTGGCGTACCGCGGCGAGTCCCGCTTCCACCCGGCGAGCGTGTACAACCTGGCGGAGCTGGTCCGGCTGTCCGCGCGGCGCCCCGGGTCGCGGGTGCTGAACGGGGCGGACCCCGACTCCCCCACGGTCGCCGAGATCGGCGCCATGATCGACGCGCTGATGGACGTCGAGACCGAGACCGTGCTGCTCGACGGCGCTCCGCCGGCACCGACCGTCGGGGACAACCCGTGGGGCATGCCGAACCCGGTGCTGATGGACATGACGGCGGCCCGCGAGGAGCTCGGCTACACGCCCGTCACCACGTACGCGCAGGCGCTGCCGGAGACCGTGGAGTGGCTGACGCGGCGCTTGGCGGAGGAGCCGGACTGGACGGTGGGCTTCCCGAAGATGGTGCGGAACTACACGACGGGCCTGTTCGACTACGCGGCCGAGGACGCCTGGCTCGCGTCGCGCGGCTGAGCCGCGGGCGCACACGCGACCGGCCCGGTCCCCGCCGTGACGGCGGGGACCGGGCCGGTCGTGTGCGTGGTGCTCAGCGATCCGTCACGGCTTGGGCGTGGCGTGCGGGGCGCACGTCACGTCCTTGCTGTCCACCTTGCCCGTGAGCAGGTAGGTGTCGACCCGGTCGTTGATGCAGGGGTTCGTCAGGCCCGTGACGCCGTGCGAGCCGGCGTCCTTCTCGGTGATGAGACGGGAGCCCTGGAACCGCTTGTGCAGCTCGACGGCGCCGTCGTACGGGGTGGCGGCGTCGCGCTCCGACTGCACGATGAGGACCGAGGGCAGACCCTTGCCGGTCTTCACGTTCAGCGGGGTCTGCTGCTTGGTCTTCCACGTGGCGCACGGCAGGTTCATCCACGCATTGGCCCACGTCATGAACGGGTACTGCTTGTGCAGCTCCGTGTTGTCGCGGTCCCAACGCTGCCAGCTGGTCGGCCACTTGGCGTCGGCGCACTCCACGGCCGTGTAGACCGCGTTGCCGTTCTCGGAGGACGCGTTGCCCTTGGTGTCCGACATGTCGGGGGCGGCGGCGTCGACGAGCGCCTGGGTGTCACCGGCGACGTACTTGCTCCACACCTGGGCGGTGGGCACCCACGCCGAGTCGTAGTACGGCGCGCTCTGGAAGAAGCTGATGAGCTCGGCCGGGCCGACGACCCCGCCGATGGGGCTCTTCTTCGCGGCCGCGCGCAGGGTCTCCCACTGCTTCTGGACCTTGTCGCGGGTGTCGCCGAGGTGGAAGGTCGCGTCGTTCTTGGCGACCCAGTCCTGCCAGTCCTTCCAGCGGCCCTCGAAGGCGATGTCCTGGTTCAGGTTCGCCTGGTACCAGATGTTGTCCTTCGCCGGGTTGACGACGGAGTCGACAATCATGCGGCGGACGTGGCCCGGGAAGAGGGTGCCGTAGACGGCGCCGAGGTAGGTGCCGTACGAGACGCCCAGGTAGTTGAGCTTCTTCTCGCCGAGGGCGGCACGGATGACGTCGAGGTCACGCGCGGTGTTCGGCGTCGTCATGTGCGGCAGCATCTCGCCGCTGCGCTCGTAGCAGCCGTCCGCGTACTCCTTGGCGAGCTTGCGCTGGGCAAGCTTGTCCGCCTCGGTGTCGGGGACCGGGTCGGCCTTGGGCGCCTTGACGAACTCCTGCGGGTCGATGCAGGAGATCGGGGCGGAGTGGCCGACACCACGCGGGTCGAAGCCGACGAAGTCGTACGCCTTCGCCATCTTCGCGTAGATCGGGTTCTTGTTGGTCACGCGCGTCGGGAAGCGCATGCCCGAACCGCCGGGGCCGCCCGGGTTGTAGACGAGGGCGCCCTGGCGCTCGTCCTTGGTGCCCGTGCTGCCGACACGGTCGACGGCCAGCTTGATCTGCTTGCCGTTCGGCTTGGCGTAGTCGAGCGGGACGGTGACCCAGCCGCACTGGATCGGCGAGGCCAGACCCCAGTCGGCGGGGCAGTCCTTCCAGTCGATGCCCTGCTTCTCCGCGCGCGCGGCGGCCAGAGCGGCTCCGCGTGCCTCGCGGTCGTAGGACGTCTGACCGCTCTTCTGCGGCGCCGCGTTGGCGGCGGGGGCGCTGACCGCGCCCGCTATCAGCGCCGCGGCCGCAAAGGCGCCCGCGGAGCCGATCACCACCTTCCGGCTGCCGCGACTCGTCTGTCGAGTCCGTCTCAAGTGAGCCCTCCCGCACATCGATTCGATCGTTACGTCGATCGTGTTGCTGATCGGTAGCCGGATCCTGTCGTGCGCGCGGGACTTCGAACAGGGTTGACGGGCGTTCTTTACCAATCCGATAAACGGTATAACTCGTCCCGGTCAGCGGTCAGGTGAGCCGGGCCAGCGCCAGGTCGAGCGTCCGGCGCAGCCGCAGCCCGTCCGGCGCGACGGCGGTGACCAGCACGGCGGGGCCCGCGAGCGGGGTCAGCGCGGCCGTCCCCGACTCGCCGAGCAGGCAGGCCGCCGGCTTGTCCCGGTCGAAATCGGGACGTACGACCACCAGTTGCCCCAGTGCCCGGTGGCCCGCGAGGACGGCGGGACCGTCCCAGCCCCCGGGCGCGCCGGGGCCACAGGCCAGCTCCTGGTCGAGCAGCGGCCGGCCCGCGCGCCACACGGTCAGACGGCCGGCGAGGCGTCCTGGTTGCTCGCCGGCCCGGCCCAGCATCTGTTCCTCGCGCAGCACGAGGTGGGCGCCGGGTGCGAGTTCCGCGCGCGTGGTGACGCGCAGGTCGCTGCCGCCGGCCGAGATCAGCTGCTCGGGCAGCCAGTCGAGGCGGGCCCCGTCCGCGACCGTGAGCCGTACGTCCTGGCGGGCCTCGCCCCCGGACTGGCCGGGCAGCGCGATCGTCGCGGCGACCGATCCGACGTGCAGGTGAGCACCCTCCTCCGCGTGCGCCTCGAACGTGCAGTGGTCGCCGCCGAGGGGGCCGCCCATCGCGCCGACCAGCAGGACGCGGGCCTGCGCCCCGGCGCCGCGGGTGCGGCGCAGGGCGAACGAGCCCTCGCTCTCCAGGACCGGCAGGGCCGTGCCGCCCCGGCCGTCACCGCGCGCGACGACGCGGGCGACGGACCGGACGCCGGCCCGGGCCTGATGAGTGCTCACGCGGCGGTCCAGGCGGCGATGCGCTCCCGGACCCAGCCGGCCACCTCGCCGACGCCGCCCTCGGCGCGCAGCGACTGGAAGACGACAGGGAGCTCGCCCCGCTGCTTCTCGGCGTCGGCGGACATCCGGTCGAGGTCGGAGCCGACATGGGGGGCGAGGTCGGTCTTGTTGACGACGAGGAGGTCGGCGGTGGTGACCCCGGGGCCGCCCTTGCGCGGGATGTCGTCGCCGCCCGCGACGTCGATGACGAAGATCTGGGCGTCGACGAGGCCCTTGGAGAAGGTGGCGGTCAGGTTGTCGCCGCCGGACTCGACGAGGACCAGGTCGAGCGGGCCGACCTCGTCCTCCAGGTCCTCGACGGCCTCCAGGTTGGCGGAGATGTCGTCGCGGATGGCGGTGTGCGGGCAGGCGCCGGTCTCCACGGCGGTGATCCGCTCGGGCGGCAGGACGGCCTCGCGCAGCAGGAACTCGGCGTCCTCGCGCGTGTAGATGTCGTTCGTGACGACGGCGAGGGACAGTTCGTCGCGCAGGGCGCGGCACAGGGCGGCGACGGTGGCGGTCTTGCCGGAACCCACGGGCCCGCCGAGCCCGATGCGCAGGGCGCGCCGATTCCCGTCGGGGCGCCGGGCATCGGCGGAGACGGCGGACGCGTCGTCGTGAGAGTGACCAAGGTGCATGACGTTCTTCAACTCCAATGAGACAGGCCCCCAGCCCGTCCGGCGCTTGAGGACGAGGCCGTTCAGGCCGACGGGGGTCCGGGGACGCAGCCCCGGTTCAGTGACGGACAGCCGGCAACGGACACACCGCTAGGACGCGAACAACCGCACAGCCCAAGCGGCGTGCGCCTCCGCGCTGATCTCCAGCAGCGGCGCCGACCCGGCGGGTAGCACGCCGACCCCGTCGTCGACGGCCGACCGGGCCGCGTCCACCGCGCTCCGCACGACCACATCCAGCTCGGGGGCGAGCCGGGCCAGCACACGGGTCGCGTCGAACGGGTCGAGGCTGAGCAGGCGTACGACGGCGGTCGCGGGCCCTCCGACCCCTTCGTACGCGGAGCAGTACGCGGCGTCCTCGGGGCCGAGTCCGGCGGCGCGGGCGGCGAGGCCGAGCACGACGGGCTGGTGGGCTCCCTTGGGGAACTTCGCGGCCAGCGCGTCGAGTTCGGGGTCCGGCCAGGTGGCGCGGGCGGCCCGCATCAACTGCCGGCCGAGTCTGCGGGCGGCGGTGCGCAGGGCTTCCGAGGGGGTACGGGCGTCGGCCGCGGTGTCGAGCGCGACGGGGTCGACACCGAGCGCGGCGGCCGCGGCGATGGCCGCCGCGGCCAGACCGCTGGTGTGCAGCCGGCCGCGGCAGAACTCCTCCAGGCTCGCGGCGTCGGTGATGCGGCCCGCCTTGACGGCGGCCTCCGCCCCGCCGGAGTGGGCGTGCCCTCCGGCGGGGAAGCGGCCGTCGGCCAGGACGAGCAGGGCGGCGCGTGTCATGAGGCGGGCACACGTCCCTCAGAAGAGGAAGTACCGCTGGGCGAGCGGCAGTTCCGTGGCCGGTTCGGGCTCGACGAGCTCCCCGTCGATGGTCACCGCGAACGAGTCCGGGGCGACCTCGACGCGGGGCAGCGCGTCGTTGTTGACCATGTCAGCCTTGGTGCGGCCGCGCGTCGAATGGATCGGAACGAACCCGCGCCCGAGACCGAGGCGCTCCGGCAGCCCGTCCTCGATCGCCGCCTCGGCGACGAAGTTGAACGAGTTGGCGGCGGGCGCCGCGCCGCGGGCTCCGAACATCGGGCGCGGCAGCACGGGCTGCGGGGTGGGGATGGAGGCGTTGGCGTCGCCCATCTGCGCGTAGGCGATCTGGCCGCCCTTGAGCACCACCTGCGGCTTCACGCCGAAGAACTTCGGGTCCCACAGCACGAGGTCGGCGAGTTTGCCGCTCTCGACGGAGCCGATCTCGTGCTCGATGCCCTGGGCGATCGCCGCGTTGATCGTGTACTTGGCGACGTAGCGGCGGGCGCGGGCGTTGTCGGCGCGGATGTCTCCGGGCAGGAAGCCGCGGCGGCGCTTCATCACGTGCGCGGTCTGCCAGGTGCGCATGATGACCTCACCGATGCGGCCCATGGCCTGCGAGTCCGAGGACATGATCGAGATGGCGCCGAGGTCGTGCAGGATGTCCTCGGCCGCGATGGTGGTGGGCCGGATGCGGGACTCGGCGAAGGCGAGGTCCTCCGGCACGGCCGGGTTGAGGTGGTGACAGACCATCAGCATGTCGAGGTGTTCCTCGACGGTGTTGACGGTGTGCGGCCGGGTCGGGTTGGTCGAGCTCGGCAGCATGTGGGGCAGCGACACGGCGGTGATCATGTCGGGTGCGTGGCCGCCGCCCGCGCCCTCGACGTGGAAGGCGTGCAGGGTGCGTCCGGCGACGGCGTCGAAGGTGTCCTGGACGAATCCGGCCTCGTTCAACGTGTCGGTGTGGACGGCCAGTTGGGCGCCCGACTCCTCACAGACGTCGAGGCAGGCGGAGATCACGGCGGGGGTGGCGCCCCAGTCCTCGTGGATCTTGAAGCCGAGGATGCCCGCGCGCAGCTGGTCGCGCATGGACTCCTTCGACATCGTGTTGCCCTTGCCGAGGAAGCCGATGTTGACGGGACTGCGCTCCATGGCGGCGAACATCCGGGCCAGGTGCCAGGATCCGGGCGTGACGGTGGTCGCCTTGCTGCCCTCGGCGGGTCCGGTGCCACCGCCGATCAGGGTGGTGACGCCGGCGGCGAGGGCCTCGTCGACGATGGTCGGCGAGATGAAGTGGATGTGCGTGTCGATGCCGCCGGCGGTGAGGATCTTGCCGTTGCCGGCGAGGACCTCGGTCTCGGGTCCGATGACGAGGTCGGGGTGGACGCCGTCCATCGTGTCGGGGTTGCCGGCCTTGCCGATACCGGTGATGCGGCCGTCGCGGATGCCGATGTCGGCCTTGACGACGCCCCAGTGGTCGATGATGACGGCGCCGGTGACAACGGTGTCCGGGGTGCCTTCGGCGCGGGTGGCGCGCGACTGCCCCATGGACTCGCGGATGACCTTGCCGCCGCCGAACACCGCCTCGTCGCCGGAACGGCCGGGGCCGCCCGAGCGGTCCTCCTCGATCTCGACGAGCAGGTCGGTGTCGGCGAGCCGGATCCGGTCGCCGGTGGTGGGGCCGAACAGGTCGGCGTAGGCGGCGCGGGACAGTTCAGGCATCGAGGGGACCTCCGGTCTCACCGCGCAGGCCGGGGACGACGCGGCGGCCGGCGAGAGGAACGAGCTCGACGTCGACGGGGATGCCGGGCTCGAAGCGGACGGCCGTGCCGGCGGCGATGTTGAGCCGCCGGCCGCGGGCCGCGGCACGGTCGAAGTCGAGGCCGGGGTTGGCCTCGGCGAAGTGGTAGTGGGAGCCGACCTGGACGGGCCGGTCGGCGGCGTTGAGCACCGTCATACGTATGACGTCGCGGCCCTCGTTGACCACGACGGGCGCGTCGGCATAGAAGATCTCTCCGGGAATCAAGGTGTCGTCCGCTCCCGTCAGATGATCGGCTCGTGCACGGTGACGAGCTTCGTCCCGTCGGGGAACGTCGCCTCGACCTGGACGTCGTGGATCATCTCGGGAATGCCGTCCATGACGTCGTCCCGGGTGAGCACCTTGCGTCCGGACGCCATGAGTTCGGCGACGGTGCGGCCGTCGCGGGCGCCTTCGAGGATGTGCGAGGTGAGGAGCGCGATCGCCTCGGGGTGATTGAGCCTCACCCCTCGGGCGCGGCGCTTCTCGGCCACATCGGCGGCCACATGGATGAGCAGTCTTTCCTGCTCGTGCGGGGTCAGTTGCACGCGTCCCACCTCAGTCCTTCACTCCGGACCGTGCGGGGCCCGGCTGCCGCGGCCACCGCGACGGGGTAACCAGCACTCATAGATGTAACACACATCTAATGTGCGCGATCTTGCGCACCCCGGATACGAAAACCCCTGGTGACGTGGGCCGGAAGGCTAGTACCGAGGAGTTTCAACGAGGTTAACCGTCGCTTGACCGTCCCATTGCCGGGACAAGGTGAGCCGCTGACCAACCGGGCCCTAACGGACCTCGGGACCCCGGTGTTCCGCGGCGATGCCGAAGCTCTGCCGTTCGCCCGGAGCGGACGACAGAGAACCCAGACGAGCGACGGACGAGATGACGGGCTCCTCCGCGGAGTCCCCCGCCGGACCGTCGAACTCCTGGAGTCGCTCCAGGTCGGCGGCCGATACGAGGGCGACGAGCGGCTTGCCGTGCCGGGTGACGACGACGCGCTCGCCGCCGTACACCACGCGATTGATCAGATCGGCGAGCTCAGCCCTCGCTTGCGTCACCGGAATCTCGTAGGCCATGCTCCCCATCGTACGTCATGTACGTCCTGTACATTTTTTACAGGAAGCCGCCCGGCACCACCGGGGCGACCCCCTACGAGCAGCGGAGGCGCGACCGCCATGACCCGTCCGACCAGCCGTTACGTCCTGCCGGAGTTCACCGAGCGCACGAGCGCGGGACAGCGCACGCTCGACCCCTACTCGAAGCTCCTGGAGGAGCGCATCGTCTTCCTCGGGACACCGATCGACGACACGTCGGCGAACGACGTGATGGCGCAGTTCATGCATCTCGAGCACCAGGCGCCCGACCGGGACATCGCCCTGTACATCAACTCCCCCGGCGGCTCGTTCAGCGCGATGACCGCGATCTACGACACGATGCGGTTCGTCAGCTGCGAGGTGGCGACGACCTGCCTGGGGCAGACCGCCTCGGTGGCGGCCGTACTGCTCGCGGCCGGGGCGCCGGGCAAGCGGACGATGCTGCCGGGCGCCCGCGTGGTGCTCGACCAGCCGGCCCTGCCGGAGCCGGTCCAGGGGCAGCCCACCGACCTGGAGATCCAGGCGCGGGAGATCGTGCGGATGCGCGAGCAGTTGGAGGAGATGCTCGCGCGGCACTCGTCCCGGACTCAGGACCAGGTGCGCGCGGACATCGAGCGGGACACGGTCCTCACGGCCGAACAGGCCCTGGAGCACGGCCTGGTGGACCACGTCGTACAGAGCCGCAAGACCTCGGCGCCGGGCGCGCCCGGGCGGAGGTGACAGGTCGATGTACCCACCCGAACTGCCGCCCCTGCCCGCGCTGACCCGGGCCGAGTGCGAGCTGATCGACCGCTATCTGGAGGTGGTCGACCTGATCGCGCGGATCAATCCGGCGCGGGGCGACGACACCTATCGGGGGCTGCGCGCGGCACAGGCCCTCGTCAGCCGGGCCACCGAACTGCGGGACGCGCTCGACCTGATGCACCGACGGGGCGAGAGTCAGGTCCACGCCACCACCCTCGCCCGCGCGCTGCGGGTCCTCGACGGCGAGAGGCGGACACAGAGGGTCACTTTGCCGCCCGAAACGGTCGGTTGAGGTCCTCCGCGGTCATCGAAGGCCCGATCCGGCTCGAACCGTCTGCGGGGCGACCCAAACGAGCCAGAAGAGGTACCCCCGTTCGGCGTAGACGTTCATACGTGAAGAGGGGCCGACAGAGTTGCGCCCGTGCTGTAGGCGCGCAGCGGAATCTATGGTTCCGCCGCTGGTACGGGCATGGTCGGCCCCCTCGGCCGAAGATCGAATGCCGCACTGTCCACCTGAACGGATCAAGCGTGAGGAGCCTCACTTACCGCTGGTTCAGCTCGGATTTCACGACACGAGTGCGTCAAGATCCCTTCCGACGACAAGCCCCCGCCACAGCGGCGGGGCGGTCCGTGCGGACGCCGAGTCCTGCCGCCGCACGGATGCCAGGTCGACAGAAGTGCATCGGCAGGAGTGGAGGACCCAGGCACGACGGGCCGCCGCCGCAGCTCAGCCGGAGTTGCGGACGAGGGGCCCTTGGGGTGAAGCCGTGATCACGCGGCCGGGCATCTTCGCCAGTCCGAACCCGACAGGTCATCCTTCGCAGGCGGTTGACGAAGGGTTGCGCATGACTGCGCTCAATCGTGTTCCGTCGCTGCTCAGCCGGGCCGGTACCGCCTCGGCCCTCACCCTCGCGGTCGCCGGAGCGGGGCTCATGGTCCCCGGCGCGGCGTCCGAGGCCTCAGCGGCCACGGCCTCGGCCAAAGCACTGCAGATCGCGGCTTCGAAGAAGGGAGCGCCCTACAAATGGGGCGCCACCGGGCCGCACCGCTTCGACTGTTCCGGCCTGACGCTCTACTCGTTCAAGCGCGCGGGCAAGAGTCTGCCCCGCACCGCCGCCCAGCAGTACAACAAGACCCGTCATGTCTCGGCCTCCACCCGCAAGCAGGGTGACCTGGTGTTCTTCCATTCGGGCCGCAGCGTCTACCACGTCGGCATCTACGCCGGGAAGGGACGCATCTGGCACTCCCCGAAGACCGGGGACGTCGTGCGCCTGCAGAAGATCTGGACGAAGAGCGTCTGGTACGGCCGGGTGCGCTGAGGCCCGCCGCACGGCCGCCCGGGGGTCGTGGAGGGTTGAGACCCGCGCCGGCGGTTACCCATGCGTCATGGACGACGAGCGCAACGAGACGCCGCTGGAGCGGGCCGACCGCAACTTCGGTGAGCTGCTGCAGGAGCTGCGCGTCATGCAGACCGGGGTGCAGTTCCTGTTCGCCTTCCTGCTCACCCTCGCGTTCACGGCCCGCTTCCCGTCCCTGGACACCACGCAGCGGGCCACGTACGTGACGACGCTGCTGCTCGCGGTCCTGGCGGCCGCGCTGCTGACCGCCCCGGCGGCCGTGCACCGCGTCCTGTTCCACCTCGGTGCGAAGCCGCAGATCGTGCGGGTGTCCTCACGGCTCGCGGCCTGCGGCATGGGGGCGCTCGTGCTCGCCCTGAGCGCTTCGGTGCTCCTGGTGGTCGACGTGACGCTCAACCGGGCCGCGGGCATCGCGGCGGGCGTGGGCACCTTCATGGTGTGCGCGGGCCTGTGGGCGGTCATGCCGTGGCTGCTGCGGCGGGCGCTCGTCAGGCGGCGGGCGGCTCCATCAGGAGAAGAGGCGCCAGAAGGACCAGAGCGCTCCCCGTGACGGTCCCGACGGCCCGTGCGGTGCGCGGCCGCCGCAGCCACCGCCCGAGCCGGTCATGGCGTCGCGGACCTCCGCGACGCCGGCCGGGATGCGCCGGCTGGATCCCGGTGAGCTGAGCCGGACGATCTCGGTGGTGTGGCGGGCCGACGAGGCGCGTCCGGCCGTGGCCGCGTTCCGGGCGCCGCCGCGCGGGGCGTCCGGGCGGCCCGCCGCGTGCTGGGGTTCCGAGAAGGGGGGGCGCGGGTCAGTACACGGCCGTCGGTGCCGCGGTGACCCACGGCAGGGCGATCCACACGGTCTTGCCGCCCTCGGGGGTCGGGGCGACCGAGAGTCTGCCGCCGCACTCCGCGGTGAGACACCGGATGATCACCATGCCCCGGCCGTTGTCCTGCTGGACGGCGGCGGGCAGGCGCTTGGGATAGCGCGGGTGGCTGTCGGTGACGCCGATGCGCAGGTGCTCGTCGCGCTCCAGCTCGAGGTCGACGGTGAACGTGGGTGACTGCCCGCGGGTGTGCTGCACCGCGTTGGTCGCGAGCTCCGAGACGATCAGGCGGACCGTGTCGGCGGTGTCGCAGTCCACCGGCATGCCCCATTCGGTCAGCACGGTGGCGACGTAGGAGCGGGCGGCCGACACCGATGCGGGGTCGCTCGGCAGCGTGACGGATGCTTCCTGGTGATCTGCCATGGCGACGTCGTCCCTTTCCCGCCGGGGCCGCTTGTCCGGCACTCGCGGATCTCTCGCGCGCGGCCCCCGACTGCTTCGCGCCAGAGTGCCACTTGGGCCTGCTCACGGGCAGCCGATCCCCCAAGATATGCATATATCTGTCGCTCGAAGCGGTGAACTCTACGACGGTAGACCGTATTTGGGCGGGCGCACGCGGGGTGTTCTACCGTCGTGCGGGTGAGCGCAGCCGAACGGGCCGGGAGGACGCGGCCGCCGCGCCGCGAAGCCTGAGGAGTCAGCATGAAATACGGTCCCGCGGTGCGGCGCCGCAAGCTGGGCGCCGAGTTGCGCGCGCTGCGGGTGAGCGCCGGGCTCACCAGTGGCGAGGCGGCCCGGCTCGTGGGCTGGCACCAGTCGAAAGTGAGCCGGATCGAGACGGGCCGCAGTGGCGTGAAGCCGTCGGACGTGCTGTTGCTGCTCGACGCGCTGGAGGCCAGGGACCCCCGGTTGCGCGAGCTGCTGGTCGCGCTGGCCGGCGGTGACGACGCGGGCGTCCAGCACTGGTGGCACGCCTATCGGGGCCTGTTGCCGCCCTCGTACCGGGACTTCATCAGCCTGGAGTCGCAGGCCTGCCGCATCCGCACGCTGGAGACGAGCGTGGTGCCGGGGCTGTTACAGACGCCGGAGTACGCGCGCGCGGTGACGCGTTCGGTGCTCGCCGGGACGCCGGAGCAGCACATCGACGCGCTGGTGGAGGTGCGGCTCGCGCGGCAGGACGTGCTGCGGGCGGACCCGCCGCTGGAGCTGACCGCCGTGCTCGACGAGGCGGTGCTGCGGCGCGTGGTGGGCGGACCGGGGGTGCTGGAGGGGCAGTTGGCGTGGCTGGTGGAGGCGGCGCGGCTGCCGCATGTCCGGATCCAGGTGCTTCCGTTCACGGCGGGCGGGCACATCGGCCTGACCGGACCGTTCGTAGTCTTCTCGTTTCCGAACACATCCGATCTGGATGTGGTCGTCCTCGACCATTTGACGAATAGCCTCTATCTCGAGCGGAAAGAAGACCTCAGGGCGTACGCACACGCCTTCGACGCTCTCCTGCTCCACGCACTTCCGCCCGATGACTCGCTGGAATTCATCGCACAGATCGCCGGACAGGCGAGGACGCCGACGCCTCGCGCTGCCCCGGCGCTGGGTAAGGAGGCACCATGACCGCTCCCCCTCGGCACGGTCCCACCGTCCCCACCACCGCGCTCCTGGGCGCCGCGCGATGGCGCCGCAGCAGCCGCAGCACGGGTGCCAACAACTGTGTCGAGACGGCCCGGCCGAACGGCCGGGCCGTGGCCGGGCGGCTCGCCGTCCGCGACTCCAAGGACCCGGCCGGGCCCGCGCTCCTGTTCACCCCCACCGCGTGGGAGGGGTTCATCGACTCCCTGCGGTGAACGCCCCGGCGGGCGCCGTGCGGCTGATCACCCCGACGGCCTCGGCGATCTGATCCTGCGTCAGGTCGGCACGGGCGGTCAGCCGCAGCCGGGAGATCCCGTCGGGCACGGACGGCGGCCGGAAGCAGCCGACCGACAGGCCGGCCTCCCGGCAGTCCGCCGCCCAGCGCACGGCCTCGTGCGGCGAGGGTGCCCGCACGGAGACGACCGCCGCCTGGGGCGCGACGGCCGTGAGCCCCTCCGCGACGAGCCTCTCGTGCAGCGCCCTCGCGACCTGTCCCGCCTGCCGCGCGAGTTCGGGCCGCGCCCGCAGCAGTTCGAGCGCGGCGAGGGCGGCGCCCGCGGCGGCCGGTGCGAGTCCCGTGTCGAAGATGAACGTACGGGCCGTGTTGATCAGGTGGTCGATGACGCGGGCCGGACCGAGGACGGCGCCGCCCTGGCTGCCGAAGGACTTGGACAGGGTGACGGTCACGACGGTGTCCGCGGCGCCCGCGAGACCCACCGCGTCCGCGGCGCCCCGCCCGCCCGCGCCGAGGACACCGAGCCCGTGCGCGTCGTCGACGATCAGTCCGGCCCCGAACTCCCGTGCGGCATGGGAGAGTTCCGACAACGGAGCCTGGTCGCCGTCGACCGAGAAGACGGTGTCGGACACCACCACGGAGGGCCCGTCGTGGGTCGACAGCGCCTTGCGGACGGCCTCGGGGTCGGCGTGCGGTACCACCTGAGTGGTCCCGCGCGCGAGCCGGCACCCGTCGATCAGCGAGGCGTGGTTGCCCGCGTCGGACACGATCAGCGAGCCGTGCGGGGCGAGCGCCGTGACGGCGGCGAGATTGGCCGCGTAGCCGGAGGACAGGACCAGCGCGGACTCGAAGCCGCAGAACGCGGCGAGCTCCCGCTCCAGCCGTGTGTGCAGTTCAGTGGTGCCGGTGACGAGACGGGAACCGGTGGCTCCGCCGCCCCAGCGCCGGGCGGCGCGCGCGGCGCCCTCGACGACCTCGGGGTGCCGGGCCAGGCCCAGGTAGTCGTTGCTCGCGAGGTCGAGGAGCGGGGAGTCCGCGGGGCGGGGGCGCAGCGTGCGCACGAGCCCGGCGGCCTCACGGCCGCGGCGCTGACCGTCGATCCAGTCGAACGCGAAACCGTCGGAAGAAGAGTGGGCTGCGGCCATGACTCCCTCGTTGCGCAGAGGACGCTTTGTAGGTAATGCACAGACCCTAGCCGCCCCGCCACCGGGTCAGGATGTGGTGATACCCACACGTCGAACGACACGCTTTGTACGAAGTCTCCTTTCGCGGGAGCGGTGCCATAGGTCAGGATCTGAGGCCATGGACCTGCTGAACACGCTGGTGGACAAGGGGCTTCGGCGCGAGCTGCCGAGCCGTGAAGAGGCGCTCGCCGTACTGGCGACGTCGGACGACGAACTGCTCGATGTGGTGGCCGCGGCCGGGAAGGTGCGCCGCCAGTGGTTCGGCCGCCGGGTCAAGCTCAACTACCTGGTGAACCTGAAGTCGGGCCTGTGCCCGGAGGACTGCTCCTACTGTTCGCAGCGCCTCGGCTCCAAGGCGGAGATCCTCAAGTACACGTGGCTCAAGCCGGACGAGGCGTCCAAGGCGGCGGCCGCCGGTGTCGCGGGCGGCGCGAAGCGCGTCTGCCTGGTGGCGAGCGGTCGCGGGCCCACGGACAAGGACGTCGACCGGGTCGCCAAGACCATCGACGCGATCAAGTCGGAGAACGAGGACGTCGAGGTCTGCGCCTGCCTCGGGCTGCTGTCCGACGGCCAGGCCGAGCGGCTGCGCACGGCGGGCGCCGACGCGTACAACCACAACCTGAACACGTCCGAGGCGACGTACGCCGGCATCACCACGACGCACACCTACGCGGACCGCGTCGACACCGTGCAGAAGGCGCACGCGGCGGGGCTCTCCGCCTGCTCGGGCCTGATCGCGGGCATGGGCGAGAGCGACGAGGACCTCGTCGACGTGGTCTTCGGGCTGCGTGAGCTGGACCCGGACTCGGTGCCGGTGAACTTCCTGATCCCGTTCGAGGGCACGCCGCTCGCCAAGGAGTGGAACCTGACGCCGCAGCGCTGCCTGCGGATCCTCGCCATGGTGCGGTTCGTCTGCCCGGACGTCGAGGTGCGGATCGCGGGCGGGCGCGAGGTGCACCTGCGCTCGATGCAGCCCCTGGCGCTGAACATCGCGAACTCGATCTTCCTGGGCGACTACCTGACCAGCGAGGGCCAGGCCGGCAAGGCCGACCTCGACATGATCGCGGACGCCGGTTTCGAGGTCGAGGGCACCGACCAGGTGACCCTGCCCGAGCACCGCACGGAGGCGGGCTGCGGCTCGGTGTGCGGTACGGAGCCGGACAGCGGCTGCGGTTCGCACGAGGCCGAGGCCGGCTGCGGTTCGCACGCGGCCGGCGGGGGCTGTGGTTCCCACGCGGCCGAGGCAGCCCCCCGGGAGCCCGCGGCGTCCGAGGCCCGCACGGACCTGGTCGCGGTGCGCCGTCGTGGCGCGGGGACGGACCTCGCCCCCAATGCCTGATCAGCCCTCCGATCCGCGCGTGAGCGAGCTCCTCGCGCTCGACCGGCAGCACGTCTGGCATCCGTACGGGCCCATGCCGGGCCGGCAGGAGCCCCTGGTCGTCGAGTCGGCGGCCGGGGTGCGGCTGCGGGTCGCCGGGCACGGGGAGCTGGTGGACGGGATGTCGTCCTGGTGGTCGGCGATCCACGGCTACCGGCACCCCGTCCTGGACGAGGCCGCCCGCGGTCAGCTGGACCGGATGAGCCACGTCATGTTCGGCGGGCTCACGCACGAGCCCGCCGTGCGGCTCGCGGAGCGCCTTGTCGACATGTCGCCCGACGGCCTGGAGCATGTCTTCCTCGCCGACTCGGGTTCCGTGTCGGTCGAGGTCGCGCTCAAGATGTGCCTGCAGTACTGGCGTTCGCTGGGCCGGCCCGAGAAGCACCGGATGCTGACCTGGCGCGGCGGCTACCACGGCGACACCTGGCAGCCCATGTCCGTGTGCGACCCCGAGGGCGGCATGCACGGGCTGTGGGCGGGCGTGCTGCCCCGCCAGTTGTTCGCCGACGCGCCGCCGGCCGCGTACGAGGAGTCGTACGCGGAGCATCTGCGGGACATGATCGGGCGGCACGCGCACGAGCTGGCGGCCGTGGTCGTCGAGCCGGTGGTGCAGGGCGCGGGCGGCATGCGCTTCCACTCCCCCGCGTATCTGCGGGTGCTGCGGGAGGCGTGCGACGCGCACGACGTACTGCTCGTCTTCGACGAGATCGCGACCGGTTTCGGCCGCACGGGCACGCTGTTCGCCGCGGAGCAGGCCTTGGTGACACCGGACGTGATGTGTGTCGGCAAGGCGCTGACCGGCGGATACATGACGATGGCGGCGACGCTGTGCACGCCCCGGGTCGCCGACGGGATCTCCCGCGGCGAGGTCCCGGTCCTCGCGCACGGCCCGACGTTCATGGGCAACCCGCTGGCGGCGGCCGTCGCCTGCGCCTCGATCGATCTGCTGCTCGGCCAGGACTGGCAGGCGGAGGTCAAGCGGATCGAGACCGGTCTGCGGGACGGTCTGGCCGGGGCGGCGGAGCTTCCCGGTGTCACGGACGTACGCGTCCTGGGCGCGATCGGGGTCGTGCAGCTGGACCACGAGATCGACATGGCGGCGGCGACGCGGGCGGCGGTGGCGGAGGGCGTGTGGCTGCGGCCGTTCCGCGACCTCGTGTACACGATGCCGCCGTACGTCACGGGTGACGAGGATCTGGCACGGATCGGCCGTGCGGTGCGCGCCGCCGCGCGGGAAGGGTGAACGGAGCGGACATGACGGTACTCGTGGTCTCGGGGACCGGGACCGAGATCGGCAAGACGGTGACGACGGCGGCGGTGGCCGCGGTCGCGCTGCGGGCGGGCCGTTCGGTGGCCGTGCTCAAGCCGGCGCAGACCGGTGTCGCGCCGGGTGAGCCGGGTGACGTCGACGACGTCGTGCGGCTCGCCGGGGCGCGGGTGACGGGTCTCGAACTGGGGCGCTATCCGGAGCCGTTGGCCCCGGGGACTGCGGCGGCGCGCGCCGGGATGGCTCCGGTGCGGCCGGCCCAGGTCGCCGAGGCCGCCGAGAAGCTGGCCGCCTCGCACGATCTGGTGCTGGTCGAGGGGGCGGGCGGGCTGCTCGTCCACTTCGACGCGGAGGGGTCGACGCTCGCGGACGCGGCGCGGCTGCTCGGGGCGCCGGTGCTCGTGGTGGCGGCGGCCGGGCTCGGCACGCTGAACTCCGTTCAGTTGACGGCGGAGGCGTTGCGGGCGCGGGGGCTGGAGCAGGCCGGGGTCGTCATCGGGTCCTGGCCCGGCGCCCCCGGGCTCGCGGAGCGCTGCAATGTGGCGGACCTGCCCCAGGTGGCCGGGGCCGGGCTCCTGGGCGCGGTCCCCGAGGGGGCCGGGGCTCTGGCGCCGGCTGATTTCCGGGCTCGGGCCGGGTCCTGGGTCGGGGCCGCGCTGGGCGGGACTTGGGACGCCGAGGAGTTTCGCGCCGCTTCGGCCGGCTGAGCCCCGGCCGGTCGCGGAGGGGGCGACAGCCGCCCGGTGTCGGAGGACAATTCGGAGTGCAGGCGGCAGCTCGTGCTCTGGAGGTCGGTATGACGGGTCGGGGGCGGCAGGACGCGGTGCGCCATCCGTGGTTCGCGCGGTTCTACGCACGGTTCAGCGTGCGGGCCGAGCCCGCGATGGCGCCCGTCCGCCGGGAGTTGCTGGACGGGCTGTCGGGACGCGTGCTGGAGGTCGGGGCCGGGAACGGGCTGAACTTCGGGAACTACCCGGCCGCCGTCTCCGAGGTCGTCGCGATCGAGCCGGAGCGTGAGCTGCGGGCCCTCGCGGTCGAGGCGGCGCTGCGGGCGGAGGTCCCGGTCGATGTCGTGCCGGGGGCGGCCGAGGCGCTGCCCGTGAAGAGCGAGGCGTACGACGCCGTCGTGGTGTGTCTGGTGCTGTGCAGCGTGCGGGACGTGGAGCGGTCGCTGTCCGAGGTGCGCAGGGTGCTGCGGCCGGGCGGCGAGGTGCGGTTCTTCGAGCACGGGCAGGCGCCGGGGCACGGGATGCGCCGGGTGCAGGGTGTCCTCGACAGGACCGTGTGGCCGCGCCTGTTCGGCGGCTGTCACGTGGGGCGGGACGCGGTGGCGTCGGTGCGCGCGGCCGGTTTCGAGGACATCGACCACCGTGAACTGCTGATGCCGGAGCGCGGGCCGAGGCTGCCGACCTCGTACTGCGTGCTCGGCACGGCCCGCCGGCCGATGGCCACTTCGGCCTAGGGCGCGTCCTGGCGGTCCAGGTGGTTCACAGGCTCCACTTGCGCAGTTCCTTCTCGATGTCGTGGACGGTCGCGGCGCCGTCCTTGACGAGCCGCGCCAACTCGCGGACCTGCTCGGGCGAGATGACGACCTTGAGGCCGCTGGCGACGAGGTAGGCGTAGGCGACCGCGGAGGCGAACATCGCGTTCGACCGCTCCAGCGCCGGTACGTGGATGAGGAGTTGGAGCAGCGCCGCCGCCCGGGCGTGGGGTGTCACGTAGACGGGGATGTCGAAGATCTCCGCGGAGTGGCGGGCCACGGCCGCGACGAGGGCGCCCCAGTCGGAGACCTGGGGGTCGCCCGGGGTCTTCTGCTCGGCGATCATGAGCAGCCAGGCGAGATCGACGGTCAGGTGCGAGGGGTTGCGCGGTTCAGTCAACGGGACGGTGCCGGCCTTCGCTGTCGGTGCCGAACTCCTCGGCGAACACGGTCTCGTACTGCTTCATGAAGTCGGCGGCCGCGTCGACGAACGTACGGCCGAGCTCGCCCGCGTCGCGCCGGACCAGCTCCTCGATGTATCTGTTCACGCTCATGCCCCGGGCCAGCGCGCGCTCCCGGGCCGCGCGGGCGGTGTCCTCGTCCACCCGCACGTTCAGCTGCGTCTTCGCCATGCTTTCAAGCTAGCGCCGCGGCGCTAGCACCGGCAAGGGCGGCCTGGAGCGCCTTTCACGGGGGGCGTCCCGTCCGGCATGTGAAAACCGGCGGCGCCCGGCGGGCCGCCGGTGATGGGATCGCCGTATGAGCGATCTTCACATCCGGGCCGCGGGCCCCTCCGACGTGACCGCCGTCCTCGCCTTCTGGCGCACGGCGGCGGAAGGCACGAGCATCAGCGACGACCGCGCGGGCGTGGACCGTCTGGTCGCGCGGGACCCCGAGGCGCTGCTGCTCGCCGAGCGGGACGGTGTGCTGGTGGGGACGGTGATCGCCGGTTTCGACGGGTGGCGCTGCCATCTGTACCGGCTCGCGGTGTCGCCGGAGGCGCGGCGTCAGGGCATCGGCTCGGCACTGCTCGCGGCGGCCGAGGAGCGGTTCGCGGCGCTGGGCGGGCGGCGCGGCGACGCGATGGTGCTCGACCGCAACGAGCGGGCGCACCACGCGTGGCGGGCGGCCGGCTACGCGCCGGAGCCGCAGTGGTCCCGCTGGGTGAAGCCCCTGACCGACGGCTGAGAAGCGGGCTGCTTTGCCGATCCTTTACTATGGCGTGGTCCGTCGAAACTTCTGCGAAAGGTGTGAGCGTCCGCCCATGGGCGAGCCTCCCAGTACCCGGCCCCTCCCTCCGCACGGTCCCCGTGATCGCGCGCCCCTCCCGTCACTGGCCGAAGATGGGACGGAGGTGACCCGATGACCGAAGTGCTCCTGCTCGCCGTCGCAGTACTCCTATCGCTGGCCTGCGGCGCCTTCGTGGCGGCGGAGTTCTCCCTCACGACCGTCGAGCGCAGTGATCTCGAAGCGGCCGTGGAGCGCGGCGAGCGCGGCGCCGCCGGCGCCCTCAAGGCCGTACGGAACCTGACCTTCCAGCTCTCCGGCGCCCAGCTCGGCATCACCGTGACCAACCTGGTCGTCGGCATGCTCGCCGAGCCGTCCATCGCCAAGCTCATCGCGGGCCCGCTCGAGGCCGTCGGCGTGCCGAGCTCGGCGTCGACGTCGGTCGCGCTGGTCCTCGGCACCGCCCTGTCGACCGTGTTCCTCATGGTCGTCGGCGAGCTGGTCCCGAAGAACTGGGCGATCTCCTCGCCGCTGGCCGTGGCCAAGCGCGTGGCGACACCGCAGCGCTGGTTCAGCGCGGCCTTCCGCCCGTTCATCACGCACCTGAACAACACCGCGAACCGGCTGGTGCGGCGCCTCGGCGTCGAGCCCACCGAGGAGCTGGCCTCCGCGCGCGGCCCCCAGGAGCTGATGGCGCTCGCCCGGCACTCCGCCAAGGAGGGCGCCCTGGAGGCCGACACCGCCGAGCTGTTCGTGCGCACCCTGAACCTGGCCGACCTGACCGCGGAGAACGTGATGACCCCGCGCGTCCAGGTGATGGCCCTGGACCTGCAGGCCACCTGCGAGGACGTGGCGAACGCGACACGGGCCACCGGCCTGTCCCGCTTCCCCGTCTACCGCGGCAATCTCGACTCGGTCGTCGGCGTCGTGCACATCAAGGACGTGCTCGCCGTGCCCGACGACCAGCGCGCCCGCAAGAGCGTGTCCGACCTGCTGCGCGAACCGCTGCTGGTCCCCGAGACGCTCACCGTGGACCGGCTCCTCGACCGGCTGTCCGGCAAGCGCACGATGGCCGTCGTCATCGACGAGTACGGCGGCACCGCAGGCGTCGCGACGCTGGAGGACATCGTCGAGGAGGTCGTCGGCGAGGTGCGGGACGAGCACGACCCGCACGAGACGCCGGACATCGCCGCCGCGGGCACCGACGAGGACGGCCGCACGCTGTACTCGGCCGACGGCGCCGCCCGCACCGACCGGCTCGCCCGGGTCGGACTGCGGGTGCCCGACGGCCCGTACGAGACGCTGGCCGGCCTCGTGGCGACCGAGCTGGGCCGGATCCCCGGCGTCGGCGACAGCGTCGAGGTCGCCGGATGGCGGCTCGACGTCGTCGACGCGCACGGGCACCGCGCCGCGCGCGTGCTGCTGCACGCGCCGGCCGCCGGGACCACGGAGGACACCACGAAGGGGGCGCGACGATGACCGCGATCCAGCTGCTGATCGGCCTGGCGACGCTGGTCGTCAACGCGTTCTTCGTCGGCGCCGAGTTCGCCCTGATCTCGGTGCGCCGCAGCCAGATCGAGCCGCACGCCGAGGAGGGCGACCGGCGGGCCCGCAGCGTCCTGTGGGGGCTGCAGCACGTGTCGGCGCTGCTCGCCGCGGCGCAGCTCGGCATCACGCTGTGCACCCTGGTGCTCGGCATCGTGGCCGAGCCGGCCATCGCGCACCTCCTGGAGCCGGTGTTCGACGCGGTCGGGGTGCCGCACGGACTGATCCACCCGATCTCGTTCGTGATCGCCCTGTCGCTCGCGACGTATCTGCACATGCTGCTCGGCGAGATGGTCCCCAAGAACATCGCGCTCGCCGAGCCGGTGCGCTCGGCGCTGGTGCTCGGCCCGCCGCTGGTGGCCCTGGCGCGCGCCCTGCGCCCGGTGATCTTCGCGATCAACGCCTTCGCGAACGCCCTGCTGAGGCTGCTCAGGGTGGAGGTCAAGGACGAGGTGGCGGCGACGTTCTCGGACGACGAGCTCGCCCGCATGGTCAAGGACTCCTCCGACGCGGGGCTGATCGACGACCGCGCCCAGGAGCGGCTCCACGACGCCCTGGAGCTGGGCCGCCGCCCCGTCAAGGACGTCGTCCTCCCGCTGGAGAAGGTCGTCTACGCGCGCGTGGGCGTCACTCCGGAGCAGTTGGAACGGCTGTCCGCCGAGTCGGGCTTCTCGCGTTTCCCCGTCGTGGACGAGGGCCGGCGCATCGTCGGCTACCTCCATGTGAAGGACGCGCTGGACGCGACGCCGCGCGACCTGCCGTTCCGGGTGCCGGACATGCGGTCCATCGCGCGCGTGCGGGAGACGACGCCGCTCGACGACGTGCTCACCGCGATGCGCGGCAGCCGCACGCACGTGGCCGCCGTGCTCGGCGCCGACGGGCGGCTCGCGGGCCTGGTGACCATGGAGGACGTACTGCGCGAGCTGTTCGGACAGCCCGCCTGACACCACGGGCGAGCTGTTCGGACAGTAGGCCTGACACCGCTCGGCCGCGTCGGTCCCGTCCCGCGAGGGACGGGGCCCGCGCACCGGGATACGATCTCTGGCGCCATGCAGATGAACGTCAAGTACACCAGCCTCGTCGCGGTCGGCGACTCCTTCACCGAAGGCATGTCGGACCGGCTGCCGGACGGCTCGTACCGCGGCTGGGCCGACCTCCTGGCCGGCCGGATGGCTGCCCGGGACCCGGGGTTCCGGTACGCCAACCTCGCCGTGCGCGGCAAGCTCATCGGGCAGATCGTCGACGAGCAGGTCGACGTCGCCGCCGCGATGCGGGCCGACGTCGTCACCCTCGTGGGCGGCCTGAACGACACGCTGCGTCCCAAGTGCGACATGGGCCGGGTGCGCGGGCTGCTCACCGAGGCCGTGGAGCGGCTCGCCCCCTCCTGCGAGCAGCTCGTGCTGATGCGCAGCCCCGGGCGCAACGGCCCGGTCATGGAGCGGTTCCGGCCGCGCATGGAGGAGCTGTTCACGTGCATCGACGAGCTCGCGGAGCGGCACGGCGCCGTGGTCGTCGACCTGTACGGGGCGCCGGTCCTCGGCGAGCAGCGGATGTGGGACGTGGACCGGCTGCACCTGACCGCCGAGGGGCACGAGCGGGTGGCCGAGGCCGTGTGGCAGGCGCTCGGGTATCCGCCGGAGTCCGACTGGCGTGCGCCGCTGGCCGCGGCGGCGCGGCCGAACTGGGCCGCGCGGCGCGTGGCCGACGCGCGGTTCGCGAAGCAGCACCTCGTGCCGTGGATCGGGCGGCGCCTGACGGGCCGCTCGTCGGGTGACGGACTCGCGCCCAAGCGCGGGGAGCTCGCGCCGTACGGGGAAGCCTCGGCGCCCTCCGACTCGTAACGCCCCCGCGCCCCTGGGCAGCCGCCTTATTCTGCCCGCATGGCGCAGTCCGAGGGGTTCGTGGGGAACGCGGGATCCAAAGGGTCCGAGGGGTCGGAGGGATCCAAGGGGTCCGAAGAGTTCAACGGGGTCGAGGTGCGCGCGTTCCCGGACGCGGCGGCCTTCGACGACTGGCTCAGCGCGCATCACACGCGCGGCGAGGGCCTGTGGGTGAAGGTCGCGAAGCGGGCCTCGGGGATCGCGTCGGTCACGGACGACGAGCTGGTCGACGTGGGGCTGTGCTGGGGGTGGATCTCCGGGCAGCGGCGCGGCCTGGACGACCGCTACTACCTCCAGAAGTACGTGCCGCGCCGGCCGCGCAGCATGTGGTCGCAGGTGAACGTCGACAAGGTGGCGGAGCTGGCGGCCGCGGGCCGGATGCGGGAGCCGGGGCTCGCCGAGGTCCGGCGGGCGCAGGAGGACGGCCGCTGGGACCGCGCGTACGCGTCACAGGCGACGGCCACGGTTCCGGACGATCTGGCGGCGGCGCTCGACGCGGAGCCGGCCGCGCGCAGGGCGTTCGACGCGCTCGACCGGACCGCCCGCTATCTGACCCTGCTGCCCCTCCTCCAGGCCACGACGCCGGAGGCGCGCAGGACGCGGCTGGAGCGGGCCGTGCGGGCCCTCGCCGCAGCGGGGCCCGCCGACGCGGGCTGATCGGGCCGACTTGTGCACGCGCCCGAGAGCGGGTGCCGATCTTTGTGGTTCCTGTCAGTCGGTGTTCGCTCCGGCGCGCCGGAAGACTGCGACGCGCCAGACACCACCGACCCCTGCGGGAGGCATCGTGAGCACGAGCGCGGAGCAGCAGTACGACCGGATCGGCGAGGCGTTCGAAGGGTTCAAGGCCCTGACGCTGTGCCGCTATGCGGAGGTCCCGGGCTTCCTGGAGCTGGTCGGCGACGTGCGCGGCCGGTCCGTCCTCGACCTGGCCTGCGGGACCGGCTTCTACAGCCGCGAGTTCAAGCGGCGCGGGGCCGACGACGTCCTCGGCGTCGACGTGTCCGGCGAGATGATCAACGCCGCGCTGCGCATCGAGGAGGCCGACCCGCTGGGCGTCCGGTACGCGGTGGGCGACGTGGCACGGCCGGATTCGCTCGGCCCGGGCCGCTACGACCTCGCGACCGCCGTGAACCTGCTCAACTACGCGGACACCACCGACACGATGACGGCCATGTGCCGCACCATCCACGCCGCGCTCGCGCCCGGCGGCACGTTCTACGCCCTCAACCAGAGCCCGGACTACGACTTCGAGGGGCCGAGCCCGCGCCCGTACGGGTTCCTCAGCGAGCTGGAGGGCAGCCGCTCCGAGGTCGGTCCCCGGGTACGCATCACCGCGTTCCTGGAGCCGCAGCCGGTCTCCTTCACGGCGAACCTGCCGCGCCGCGAGGTGTACGCCGAGGCGCTGACCCGGGCCGGCTTCACCGAAGTCACCTGGTCGCCGCTGCCCGTATCGCCCGAGGGCCGCGCGGCGTTCGCCCCCGGCTTCTGGGACGACTACGAGGCGAACCCGCCCTTCGAACTCCTCACGGCCCGGCGCCCCGCCTGACCGTTCGGGGCGGCGGGGGCGGCGGGGGCGGGTAGGCCGGGCGGGGCGGCACGCGCGGTGCGGGGGGACGCACGGCGGCCGGCGGAGGCGGGGGCTCGTCCGGGATCACGGCACGGGGCCTGGGCCGGGGCGCCGGGGCCGCCGCCGGTGGCGGGCCGGGTGGCGGGGGCGGTGGGGCGTCCGGTGCGGACAGGAGCGGGACGCCCGCGCGCAGCCGGCGCACGGATTCCTCGGCCCGGCGCCGGGCTCGGGGGTCGTCGTCCCGGGTGAAGTCGAGCCGGATGCCGAGCCGGCCGAGCCCCTGCACCTCGCTCAGCCGGTAGCCCATCGCGTGCGCGATCCGCTCCGCCCGCTCCCGCTCGTCCCGGCTCCCGGACCGCAGCACGACCTCGACCCGCCCCCGCCCGTCGAACCGCCCCCGCACCACCTGCTCGTCCATCCCCCACCCCTTCCCGCCCTACACCTCGACCACCCGCCGTGGCTCGGCCCGCAGCACTTCGGTACCGGTCATCCGTACAGCATCGCGGACGCGTACCGTGAGTAGCGCCGACTCCCGGATCACCTGTACGTTCCTCCAGGTCGGCGGTGGTTCGGAGCCTGTAGGGACGCCCGGTAAACTCCGTACACGTGACTGCGCCTGCCAAGCCCCGTATCCCGAACGTTCTCGCCGGACGCTATGCCTCCGCCGAGCTCGCCACCCTCTGGTCCCCGGAGGAGAAGGTGAAGCTTGAGCGTCGGCTCTGGCTCGCCGTCCTGAAGGCCCAGAAGGACCTGGGGATCGAGGTGCCGGACGCCGCGATCGCGGACTACGAGCGCGTGCTCGACCAGGTCGACCTGGCCTCCATCGCCGAGCGTGAGAAGGTCACGCGGCACGACGTGAAGGCCCGCATCGAGGAGTTCAACGCGCTCGCCGGGCACGAGCAGGTCCACAAGGGCATGACGTCCCGCGACCTGACGGAGAACGTCGAGCAGCTGCAGATCCGGCTCTCGCTCGAACTGATCCGGGACCGTTCCGTCGCCGTCCTCGCGCGCCTCGGCAAGCTGTCGGGCGAGTACGCCGAGCTGGTCATGGCGGGCCGCTCGCACAACGTCGCGGCGCAGGCCACGACTCTCGGCAAGCGCTTCGCGACCGCCACCGACGAACTGCTGGTCGCGTACGGCCGGGTCGAGGAGCTGCTCACCCGCTACCCGCTGCGCGGCATCAAGGGCCCCGTCGGCACGGCGCAGGACATGCTCGACCTGCTGGGCGGCGACGACACGAAGCTGGCCGAGCTGGAGGACCGGATCGCCGGTCACCTCGGCTTCGCGCAGGCCTTCACCTCCGTCGGCCAGGTCTACCCGCGCTCGCTCGACTACGAGGTCGTCACCGCGCTGGTGCAGCTCGCCGCGGCCCCGTCCTCGCTCGCCAAGACGATCCGTCTGATGGCCGGGCACGAGCTGGTCACCGAGGGCTTCAAGCCGGGCCAGGTCGGCTCGTCGGCGATGCCGCACAAGATGAACACCCGCTCCTGCGAGCGCGTCAACGGCCTGATGGTGATCCTGCGCGGCTACGCGTCGATGACCGGCGAGCTGGCGGGCGACCAGTGGAACGAGGGCGACGTCTCGTGCTCGGTCGTGCGCCGCGTGGCGCTGCCGGACGCGTTCTTCGCGCTCGACGGCCTGCTGGAGACGTTCCTGACGGTGCTCGACGAGTTCGGCGCGTTCCCGGCCGTCGTCGCCCGTGAGCTGGACCGCTACCTGCCGTTCCTCGCCACCACGAAGGTGCTCATGGCGTCGGTGCGCGCGGGCGTGGGCCGCGAGGAGGCCCACGAGGCGATCAAGGAGAACGCCGTCGCGTCCGCGCTGGCGATGCGCGAGCAGGGCGCGGAGCGCAACGAGCTGCTGGACAAGCTCGCCGCCGACTCCCGCATCCCGCTGGACCGCGCGCAGCTCGACGGGCTGATGGCCGACAAGCTGTCGTTCACGGGCGCCGCCGCCGGCCAGGTCGCGCAGGTCGTCGCGCGCGTCGAGGAGATCGTCAAGCAGCACCCGGAGGCCGCCGGGTACACGCCCGGAGCCATCCTCTGACCCGGCTCACCCCCGCGGACCTGGAGGCCGCTCGTGACCGTCTCGTTCCGGACGTCGTCGCGAGCGGCCTCTCCGTGCTGTTCTGCGGGATCAACCCGGGGCTGATGACGGCGGCGACCGGCCACCACTTCGCGCGGCCCGGCAATCGTTTCTGGCCGGTGCTGCATCTGTCCGGCTTCACGCCGCGCCTGCTGAAGCCGTCCGAGCAGGACGAGCTGCTGTCGTACGGGTTGGGGATCACCAATGTGGTGGCGCGGGCGACGGCCCGCGCGGACGAGCTGAGCGCCGAGGAGTTCCGCGAGGGCGGGCGGATCCTCACGGAGAAGGTCACGCGGCTGCGCCCGCGCTGGCTGGCGGTCGTGGGCGTGACCGCGTACCGGTCGGCCTTCGGCGAGCCTCGTGCCCAGATCGGGCCGCAGGAGCGGGAGATCGGAGGCGCCCGGGTGTGGGTGCTGCCCAATCCCAGCGGCCTGAACGCGCACTGGACGGCCACGACGATGGCGGAGGAGTACGCGCGGCTGCGCGAGGCAGCCGCCGCCGCGCCGGACTAGCCCCCCGGTCATCGGTTCCACTCCCCCGCCGACCCACCACCCCGCCTCGCTACGGCTTGCGGGCCACGACGCCGAACTGGGCCACCAGCGGCCCCTCCTCGGTGCCTTCGGAGCGCCAGCGCGCGCAGGAGACGAGGCCGGGCTCGACGAGCTCCAGGCCGTCCAGAAAGCCGAGCACCTCGGCGCCGGTGCGGGCGGTGATCGGCGGGGTCGCGTTCTCGTTCCAGAACTTCATCGCCGCCTCGTTGCCCTCGCCGCCCAGCTCCAGGGTGGGGTGCGTGAGGACGACATAGCTCCCGGACGGGACGGCCTCGACGAGACGACGCACGATCGCCGCGGCCTCGTCCGTGTCCAGCACGAAGTTCAGGATGCCGAGCAGCATGATCGCGACGGGGCGGTCGAAGTCGAGGGTGGCGGAGGCGGCCTCGACGATGGCGCGCGGGTCGTGGGCGTCCGCGTCCACGTAGTTCGTCGCGCCCTCGGCGGTGCTGGTGAGCAGCGCGCGGGCGTGGGTCAGCACGATCGGGTCGTTGTCCACGTAGACGATCCGCGCGTCGGGGGCGATGCGCTGGGCGACCTCGTGCGTGTTGTCCACCGTCGGCAGGCCCGTGCCGATGTCGAGGAACTGGCGGACGCCCGCCTCCCCGGCGAGGAAGGTGACGGCCCGGCCGAGGAAGGCGCGGTCGGCGCGCGCGACCTCGCCGATGCTCGGGTACATGGACGTGACCATGTCGCCGACCTGTTCGTCGACCTGGTAGTGGTCCTTGCCGCCCAGCCAGTAGTTCCACACACGGGCGTTGTGCGCGATGTGGCTGGCGATCCGCTCTCCCGGCTGCTGCGCGCTGTCGTCGCTCATGTGCTCCCCTTCGTGCCGTGGCCTGCGTGCCGTGGCTGCTGCTCGACCGTCGCGCCGGCCCCTGCGGACCGGCGCTCAAGATCCCCTGCACGCAGGGTAGTTCCTCCCGCCGACAACGGAAGCCCCGTAGTCAGGCGTCCCTGCGGCGCACGGCCCACCAGCCCGCGAGCACGGCGGCCGCGGCCCACAGGGCGCTCACCGCGAGTCCCGTCCACGGCCCGAGCGAGCCGGCGGTGTGCTCGCGCAACACCTGCTGTCCGGCCCGGTCCGGGAGGAAGTCGGCGGCGTTGCCGGCCACGTCCCCGACGACGAACGACACGATGAGGATGAACGGCACCAGGATGCTCAGCACGGCGACGGCACTGCGCAGCACACTGGTGAGCCCGGCGGCGAGCAGCGCCATGAGCGCGAGGTACACGCCGCCGCCGAGGCAGGCGCGGACGGCTCCGGTGTCGCCGAGGCCGAGCGCGTAGGACCCCATGAAGGCCTGTCCGGCGAGGAACGCGGTGAAGGTGGTGAGGGTGCCGACGGCGAACGCGCTCGCGCCGATCACCGCGAGCTTCGACAAATACAGGCGGTTCCGGTCGGGGACGGCGGTCAGGGAGACGCGCAGCGCGCCGTTGAGGAACTCGCACGAGACGGCGGTGGCCCCGAAGGCGATGGCGGCGATCTGGCCGAAGTTGAGGGCGTAGAAGGCGAAGAACAGGAGGTCGTCGCCGCCGTCGGCGCGGGCCTCGTCCTGTCCGATGGTCGCGGTGACCAGGAGGGTGATGGCGACGGTGGCGGCGAACACGGAGACGAGCGAGCCGAAGCTGCCGCGCAGCGATCTGATCTTGATCCACTCGGAGTGCAGCACAGCGGTGGTGGACATGATCAGGCCTCCTGGAGGGACGTGGACGTGCCGGTGAACTCGGCTTCGCGGGCGGTCAGGGCGAGGTAGGCGTCCTCCAGGGAGGCCTGCTCGTCGGCCAGTTGGAGGACGGGGACCCCTTCCCTTGCGGCGAGGGCGCCGACGTCGGCCGCGGTCGCCCCGTCGACGAGGAGCCGGCCGTCGTCGAGCGTGACGGCGTGTCCCGCGCGGGTGAGCGCGGTCCGCAGCCGGGCCGGGTCCGTGGTGCGTACGTGGACGCGGCGCGCGCTGTGCGCGGCGATGAAGTCGGGCATCGAGGTGTCGGCGAGGAGCCGGCCGCGGCCGAGGACGACGAGGTGGTCGGCGAAGGTCGCGGTCTCGTTCATGAGGTGGCTGGAGACCAGGACCGTGCGTCCCGCGCGGGCGAGCTCGCGCATCAACTCGCGGATCCAGATGATGCCTTCGGGGTCGAGCCCGTTGGAGGACTCGTCGAGCATCACCACTTCGGGGTCGCCGAGCAGGGCCGCCGCGATGCCGAGGCGCTGGCGCATGCCGAGGGAGAACGTCTTGACGCGGCGCTTGGCGACGGCGGCGATGCCGGCCTGTTCCAGGACCTCCTCGACGCGGCGGGCGGGGATGCGGTTGCTGACGGCGAGGGCGCGCAGGTGGTCGCGTGCGGTGCGGGCGCCGTGGGCGGCCTGGGGGTCGAGGAGCGCGCCCACGGTGCGCAGCGGTTCCGCGTACGTCCCGTAGGCGCGGCCGCCGATGAGCGCGCTTCCCGAGGTGGGGCGGTCGAGTCCGAGGGCGAGGCGCAGGGTGGTGGACTTTCCGGCGCCGTTCGGGCCGAGGAAGCCGGTGACGCGGCCGGGCTCGACACTGAAGGTCAGTCCGTCGACGGCGCGCGTCGTGCCGTACTCCTTGGTGAGGTCCAAGACGTCGATGCTGGTCATGGCTTCAGCCTCGCCCGGCGAAGGGGTACGGGTCCTCCCCCGCCGGTGGAGATCGTCTCCCCCGTGCGGGGGAGCCTTCGGGTGCGGGGCTGCTGGCACGATGGGCGCATGCCCCGCCTTGTGAGACCGCTGTTCCGCGCGGTGACGTACACCCGTTGGCTGCATCTGTTGAGTGCGGCGGTTCTCGCCTTCGTGTGCGCCATGATCTACCCCGGTCTGTCGCGGCCGTCCCTCACGGACTGGCTGCTCGTGTACGCGGTGCCGGTTCCCCTTCTGGTGGTGGCGGGACTGTTTCCCGCGACCCGGAGGGCGGAGGGCCTGCAGGCACGACTGCTGCTCTTTCCGGGCGGGCACACGCGCGTGGCGGGCGACGGGGAGGAGGGCGGCGTCTCGGTGGCGCCGTCGGCGTCCTGGCGGGACCGGGCCAGGACCAGCGGGTGGCTGCTCCTGCGGCTGTTCCTGGGCCTGTCCGTCGCTCTGCTCTCTGGGCAACTGGTGGCGGTCTCGCTGGAGTTGACGGGCGCCGCGGCGGGGAACACGCCGGAGACCGTCTCCGTGCTGCCCACACCCGGCCCCGGCTGGTGGTGCGCCGCACTGATCCCGCTCCCCCTGTGCCTGCTCCTCTACGTGGTGGCGGGCGCGGGATGGCTGACGGCGCGTGCCTCCCTGCTGTTGCTGGGCCCGTCGGCGGCGGAGCGTCTCGCCGCCCTGGAGGAGCGCACCGAGCAGCTGCTGGAGCGCAATCGCATCGCGCGGGAACTGCACGACTCCATCGGGCACGCGCTGACGGTCGCGGTGGTGCAGGCGGGGGCGGCGCGGGCGGCGGGAGACCCGGCGTTCACGGACCGGGCTCTCGACGCCATCGAGGAGACGGGGCGGGCGGCCCTGGAGGACCTGGAACGCGTCCTGATGGTGCTGCGGGAGGCGGAGCGCCCCGCGAGCAGCCGTCCGACGCTCCAGGAGGCCGACCGGCTGCTCGACTCGGCGCGGGCGTCCGGCGCGAAGGTGGACGTGGAGGTGCGCGGTCCGCTGGGCGCGGTGCCGGGGCCGGTGTCCCGCGAGGGGTACCGCATCCTTCAGGAGGCGCTCACGAACGTGCTGCGCCACTGTGGCGCGGTGCCGGTCCGGGTGGAGCTCGCCGTCGACGGCGGGCGGCTCCTCCTGGAAGTGCGCAATCCGCTGCCTACCGGGGGCAGGGCCGGGTCCGGCGGCACGGGGAGCGGGTTGCGTGGGGTGCGGGAGCGGGCCGCGCTGCTGGGCGGCCGCGCGCGGACGGGCCCCCTGGGCGACGAGTGGCAGGTACACGTCGATCTGCCGGTCGGGTGATCTAGGCTGGCGCCGTGCCGCTCACCGTGCTTCTCGTCGACGACGAACCCCTGGTCCGCGCCGGTCTGCGCGCCGTGCTGGAGGCGCAGCCGGACATCGAGGTGGTCGGCGAGGCCGCGGACGGTGCGGCCGTCGTCCCGCTGGTGCGGGAGCTGCGGCCGGACGTGGTCGCGATGGACGTACGGATGCCGCTTCTCGACGGGATCGAGGCCACGCGCGCGGTGCTGCGCACGGTGGACCGGCCGCCGAAGATCCTCGTGGTCACCACCTTCGAGAACGACGAGTACGTGTACGGGGCGCTGCGCGCGGGCGCCGACGGGTTCCTGCTGAAGCGGGCGCGGCCGGCGGAGATCGTGCACGCGGTGCGCCTCGTGGCGGCGGGCGACTCGCTCCTCTTCCCGGCGGCCGTGCGGCGGCTCGCGGCGGAGTACGGCACGTCGGCGGCGCGCACCGCGCTGGAGCGGGCCGCGCTGACCGAGCGGGAGGGCGAGGTGCTGCGGCGCATGGCGCGCGGGTTGTCCAACGCGGAGATCGCCGCGGATCTCGTCGTCGGCACGGAGACGGTGAAGTCGCACGTGAGCGCCGTCCTCGCGAAGCTCGGGGCGCGGGACAGGACCCAGGCCGTGATCGCCGCCTACGAATCCGGTTTCGTCACCCCGAGCTGAGGTCCGGATCGTCCCGGATCGCGTCCCGCGCGGGTGAGCGGCGCGTTCCACATCGGTGCACCCCGAGTCTCGCCGCCGCGCCGCGCGGCGAGTAGCATCCGGCGGACACGCGCACTAGCTGGGAGGACGGACGTTGGGGCGGCTGACCGGCGGGGACCCCTCTCTGCTCAGGCGGATCAATTCCGCGGTGGTGCTGCACGCGCTGCGGGCCACGGATTTCGCGACGCTCACCGAGATCACGGGGGTGACGGGGCTCTCCCGGCCCACCGTCGAGGGCGTCGTCGAAGGGCTCATGGAGGCCGGTCTCGTCGTTGAGACGGACGGCACGGCGCCGAGCGCGCGCCGCCAGGGGCGCCCGGCGCGCAAGTTCCGTTTCCGGGCCGAGGCGGGGCATCTGCTGGGTCTGGAGATCGGGCCGCACCGGGTCGCCGCCGTGCTCTCCGCGCTCGACGGCCGGATCCTCGGCTCGGCGTCGAAGGACGTGTCGGAGACCGCCCCGGCGGACGAGCGCCTCGAGAAGCTGCGCGGCACGGTCGCCGATCTGCTGCGCCGGGCGGGCGTGGCCCGTGACTCGCTGCGCGCGGTCGGGGTGGGCAGCCCGGGGATCGTGGAGGCCGACGGCACGGTACGGCTGGGCACGGCACTGCCGGAGTGGACGGGGCTGCCGCTCGGCGACCGGCTCCGGCGTTCCTTCAGGTGCCCCGTGATCGTCGAGAACGACGCGAACACGGCGGCGGTCGCCGAGCACTGGAAGGGTGCGGGTGTCGACACCGACGACATGGTGATGGTGCTCGCGGGGCTGAGCCCGGGGGCCGGTTCACTGATCGGCGGGCGGCTGCACCGCGGCTTCGGGGGCGCGGCCGGTGAGATCGGTGCGCTGCATTTGCTCGGCCGCGAGGTGCGGCCCGAGACGCTGCTGTCGACGACGGACGAGCCGCTGCACCCGCTGGACGAGCAGGCCGTGGCGAAGGTGTTCGCGCTGGCCAGGGAGGGCGACGAGCGGGCCGGTGCCGCCGTCGAGCGGTTCATCCAGCGGCTGGTGCACGACGTCGCGGCGCTGGTCCTCGCCCTCGACCCGGAGCTCGTGGTCGTCGGCGGCTGGGCGGCCGGCCTGGACGGCGTGCTCGACCCGTTGCGGCAAGAGCTGGAGCGCTACTGCCTGCGTCCGCCGCGGGTCGCTTTGTCGATGCTCGGGGAGGCGGCGGTGGCCACGGGGGCGTTGCGCCTGGCGCTCGATCACGTGGAGGCGCAGCTGTTCGCGACGGAGGGCACGGTGTCGGCGCGCCGCTGAGGTTCCTCGGGCGGGGCCGGACCACGGGGCCGGGCCGACGCGTACGCGGGCCGGCGAGCCTGGTCACCAGGTGGACTGCGCGTCCAGGGCGGTAGTGCCGGCGCGACGCGGGCGGCAGGCCCCGACGGTCGGCCCACCGCCGATGGGCGCGGGCTCTCCGTTCGGCCCCGCCTGCGCGCCCCGCGCGGCGACTCCACGACGCCCTGGGGTCATCGGTCCGGGAGGGCCGCCGGACCATGAGGGCGGCCTCGAACCAGGCGCCCGGTCGCATGGCCGACCGATGGGCGCGGGCTCTCCGTCCGGCCCGCCCACACGCGCCGCGCGGGCGACTCCAGACGCCCTGGAGCGATCGGCGAAGGCGGTACGGGAGTCCAGCGGCAGCCGGACCGTGAGGGCGGCCTCGAACCAGGCGCCCGGTCGCATGGCCGACCGATGGGCGCGGGCTCCCCGTCCGGCCCGCCTACACGCGCCGCGCGGGCGACTCCAGACGCCCTGGAGCGATCGGTAAAGGCGGTGCGGGGTCCGGTGGGGGGGCGGCCGTGAGGGCGGACTTGCGCCGGGTGTTCCGTCGCGTGGCCGAATCGAACCCCGGTCCCGCCGACCCCCGGAACACGGCCGACCGGGGTTCGGGGCCGCTCCGCGGACGGTGCTTCTCAGGACGCGTGGGACTCCGGGGTGTGGTGGATCTCCACACTCGGGGTGTCGCCGAAGGTGAGGCGGCAGGTGTCCGCGCGGTACGTGGCCACGGCGACCGCCGCCGTCGTGCCCTTGCTGAAGTAGCGCGTCGTCACCACGAGGACCGGGGCGCCCGGCAGGCGGTCCAGCTCCTTGGCGTCCTCCGCGCGCACCGAGCCCAGCTCCACCGCACGGTCCTGGCCGTCGAGGCCCTGCCGCTGGAGCTCGCGCAGCACGGCGCGGCCGCGGGCGGGGCCGGACGGGGCGTCTATGGCGGTCAGCCCGGGCACCGAGGCGGCGGGAACGTAGAGCAGCTCGGCGGCGACGGTCTGGCCGTGCGAGACGCGTCGGCGCCGCAGCACGTGCACGCTCTCGCCCGCCCGGACGCCGAGCATGCCCGCGACGGCGGCCGGGGCCGCGTCGAGGGCGGAGTCGACGACCTGCCAGGCGTCCGCGCTGGCTCCGGGGCGGTCCTCGTCGGTGGAGGCCACGGCGACGCCCACGCGCGGCGGGGCGACGGTGGTACCGACGCCGCGGCGGCGCTGCAGGCGGCCCTCCAGCTCCAACTGCTCGAGAGCCTGCCGGAGCGTGGCGCGGGCGACACCGAATCGGGCGGCGAGGTCACGCTCGTTCGGAAGGATCTCGCCCACGGAGAACTCCGAGTCCAGCGCCTCGCTCAGCACGGTCCGCAGATGCCAGTACTTCGGCTCCGGAGCCGCTTCCAACTGCGTGGTCCCCACCCTGTCCTCCGCAACAGCCATGTCCCGGCGGCTATTTAGCGCCCTTGTTTATTAAAGGTTCCTGCACTATCCCTGCGAGCGTAGGACCCGCCCCTGACTTGGTCAAGACCAATGCTCGATCGGGCACGCCCCGCACCGGGGCCGTGCCGCGGAGCGTTCATGCGGGGCCGCACACCGTTCACACGGCGTTCGCGCGCGTGGCCGGGCACACGCGAAGGCCCGCCCCGCGACAGCGGGACGGGCCTTCGTCCGGACGACGCCTACACGAAGCGGCTCACAGGAGCGTCTGCAGCTTGTCGGGGTTGCGCACGATGTAGACCTGCTGGATCTTCCCGTCGGCGACGCCGAGCTGGATGACGGCGTCGATTTTGCCGCCCACCAGGAAGGCGACGGCCGGGGCGCCGTTGAGCTCCAGGAAGCGGTACGAGGTGTCGGCCTGCTGCGCCCCCTGGCGCGCGGCCCCGTGCACGAAGCGGCCCACCTTGTCGGCGGACTCGATGACGCGGACGGGCGCCTTGGACTTGCCACCGCTGTCCCCGACGAGGCTGACGTCGGGCGCGAGCATCTTCATGAGCCCGTCGAGGTCTCCGTCGGCGGCCGCGGCGAGGAACCGCTCGGTGAGGTCGCGCTGCTGCGCGGGGTCGACGTCGAAGCGCGGCCTGCGCTCCTCCACGTGCTTGCGCGCGCGGGCGGCGAGTTGGCGTACGGCGGCCTCGCCCCGCTCCAGAGTGGCGGCGATCTCGGCGAAGGGCAGCCCGAAGGCCTCGCGCAGGACGAAGACGGCACGCTCCAGGGGCGAGAGCGACTCCAGGACGACGAGCACGGCCAGGGACACCGAGTCGGCGAGCACGGCCTGTTCGGCGGTGTCGGGCACGCGGGGGCCGAAGTCGGTCACGAGTGGTTCGGGCAGCCACGGGCCCACGTAGGACTCGCGGCGGGACTGGGCCTGGCGCAGCCGGTCGACGGCGAGGCGGGTCGTGATGCGCACCAGATAGGCGCGGGGTTCGCGGACGTCGGCGCGGTCCGCCTGGGACCAGCGCAGCCATGCGTCCTGGACCACGTCCTCGGCGTCGGCGACGCGCCCCAGCATGCGGTAGGCCACGCCCATGAGGACGGGCCGGTGCTCTTCGAAGAGGTCGATCACGGTATCGGTGGCCACGTCTCCATCCCAACCGACGAACGACGCGCTGTCCAGGCCGGCCCGGCGGACCGGCCGATGTCGGGCGCCGCCCCTCTTGAACTCGGGCCTACTCGGCGGTAATTGTTGCTGACAAGGAGTCTAAGGACCGTCGGGGCGCGGCGGGGACAGGGAGCGAGCGACATGGCCAGGGCGACCTTCACCATCGACAGCCACGGCGGGTCCCGCGAGGTGACCGTCACGTACGAGCGGACCGGGTCCGGGGAGCCGCTGCTCCTGCTGCACGGGATCGGGCACCACTGGCAGGCCTGGCAGCCGGTGCTGCCGATCCTGGCGGCCGAACGCGACGTCGTCGCCCTCGACCTGCCGGGCTTCGGCGCCTCACCCGCGCTGCCCGACGGCCTCGCCTACGACCTGTCGACGGTCGTCCCCGTCCTGGACGCGTTCTGCCGCCACCTGGGCATCGAGCGGCCCCACGTGGCCGGGAACTCGCTGGGCGGGCTGCTCGCCCTCGACCTGGGCCGCGAGAAGCGCGTGAGGTCGGTCACGGCGCTCTCCCCCGCCGGCTTCTGGACCGAGGCGGAGCGCCGCTACGCGTTCGGCACGCTCCTCGCGATGCGTCAGGGCGCGCGGGCGCTGCCGCTCCCCGCGATCGAGCGCCTGTCCCGCTCGGCGGCCGGGCGCACCGCGCTCACCAGCACCATCTACGCGCGGCCCGGCCGCCGTTCACCCGAGGCGGTCGTGGCCGAGACCCTGGCGCTGCGCGAGGCCCCCGGCTTCCGCGAGACGCTCCGCGCGGGCCGCACCGTCCAGTTCCGCGACGACATCCCCGAGATCCCGGTGACGGTCGCCTGGGGCACGCGTGACCGCCTCCTCCTGCGCCGCCAGGGCGTGCGCGCCAAGCAGGTCCTGCCGGGGGCCCGTCTCGTCCGGCTGCCCGGCTGCGGTCACGTCCCGATGAACGACGACCCCGCGCTCGTCGCCCGCGTCATCCTCGACACCAGCCGCTGACCGGGCACCGAACACCCCGGAGCCCAGGGCGACCCCGGCCGCGACGAGCGCGCTGCCGGCGCCCTGGGCGAGTCCGTACGTCCCCGCGCCCACCAGGGGCGCCGTGCAGGCCGCCGCCACAGGGATGAGTCCGGAGAACAGCGTGGCGCGCTCCGCGCCGATCCGCTGCATGCCCGCGTACCAGCACACGAAGCCGATCACGGTGACGACGACGGCCTGCCACATCAGGGCGGCGGTCTCGGCCGGGTCCGGTACGCGCAGCCAGACGGTGCCGTCGAGGACGAGCCCGGCGAGCGCCGACTCGGCCGCCGCGACCGCGCACACCGTGCAGGACAGCAGGCGCGGGCCGAGCGGGCGCAGCACCGGGACCGCGAGCACCGCGAAGCCCACCTCTCCCGCGAGCGCCCCCACCGACCACAGCAGCCCCGGGAGGTCCGTGCGCCCCCATCCCTGGACGGTGAAGGCCCCGGCCGCGACCAGCAACGCGCCCTGGAGCACCGGCCGTCGTGGGCGCCGCCCGTCCAGGAGGGGGACCAGTACGGCCACGATCACGGGCGCGCACCCTACGAAGACACCGGGAACGGCGGGTTCCGCCGTTCGTTCGGCGGCGAGTACCGCGAGGTTGAAGCCGACCATGCCGACCGCCGCGAGGAGGGCGAGCCGTCCCCACTGCCGTCCGGTGAGCCGCTTCAGTGGTGCGAAACCGTCGCTGCGCGCCACCAGGGGGAGCAGCAGCAGGAAGGCGAGGCCGTAGCGGAGGAACTGGCCTCCCGCGTAGGGGTAGTCGCCCAGGACGCTGTTCGCGGTGAACGAGCCTCCTACGAGGACACAGGCGAGGGCGGCGAGGGCGGAGCCGCGCAAGGTGGTGGCGTTCATGGGATCGACGCTAGGAGGCGCGGTGGTCCCGTTCGGGGTCCAATCGTGGTGCGTTCTCGGGGACCAGTCGGCGGCGCCCTTCGGGGCCTCTTCGAAGGGCGCGTCTGGAACGGGGAGCCGCCGGGGGACTCTTCGGGGAGCCGGTCGTCCCAGTAGGGTGCGCCCTCATGATCCCGTCGTCGCTCCCCCAGGAGGCTTCCGCCGCTTGGGAGTTGCTGCTGCCCGCGGCGGCCGCCCCCGCACGCGCGCGTGGCCGCTCCCTCCAGAGCGCGCTGCGGGAGGCGGTGCGATCGGGCCGGCTCACCCCGGGCACCCGGCTTCCGTCGAGCCGGGACCTGGCGGGCGACCTCGGAGTGTCCCGGGGGCTGGTCACGGACGCGTACGAGCAGCTGACCGCCGAGGGCTATCTCCGCAGCGGCCGGGGCGCCGGCACCTGGGTGAGCGACGCGGTGCGGGCCGCGGCGCCCGCCGTGCGGGATCTGTCGCCGCGCCGGCCGGGAGACAGCCGGGTGGACTTCGTGGCGGGGCGCCCGGACCTGTCGATGTTCCCCAGGACGGCGTGGTCGGCGGCGCAGCGGGCCGTCCTCGCGGACCTGCCGCACGAGCAGCTCGGCTATCCCGATCCGCGCGGTCTGCCCCGGCTGCGTACGGCGCTGGCGGAGCTGCTGACCCGGCGTCGCGGTGTCGTGGCGGACCCGGAGCGGATCGTCGTGTGTTCCGGGGTGACCCAGGCGGTGACCCTGCTGGGCATCGTCCTCCACGCGCGCGGGGAGCGCGCCGTGGGCGTCGAGGACCCCGGCAGCCCGCAGTACGAGGAGCTGTTCGCGACGGCCGGGCCCCGGGTCGTGCGTCTCCCGATGGACGACGAAGGGCTCGCGCTCGGCCCGCTGCGGGCCTCGGGCGTACGCGCCGTGGTGACGACTCCGGGGCACCACTTCCCGTCCGGCATCGCCTACTCCGCGGACCGCAGGGCGGGGCTGCTCGCGTGGGCGCGCGAGACGGGCGGGATCGTCGTGGAGGACGACTACGACGGCGACTTCCGCTACGACCGGGCTCCCGTGGGCGCGCTCCAGGGGCTGGATCCGGACCGCGTCGCCTACACGGGCTCGGTGAGCAAGTCCCTCGTCCCGGGCCTGCGCCTGGGCTGGCTCGTCGTCCCCGACGGCCTCGCCGACGAGGTCGTCGCCCGCAAGCAGTACATGGACCTCGGCAATCCCACGCTCGACCAGGCCGTTCTCGCGCACTTCATGGAACGTGGCGACTACGACCGCCAGTTGCGCCGCTGCCAGCGCGCCTACAAGGAACGACGGGACGTGCTGCTGTCCGCCCTGGAGACGTATCTGCCCGGTACGCGTGTGTCGGGCATCGCGGCGGGCCTGCACGCCATCGCGACCCTCCCCGAGCACTACGGACCCGAGCGGCGCCTCCTGGAACGCTGCGCCGAGGCGGGCGTGACGGTCCGTCCGCTCAGCGCCTACGGGCGCGCGGAGACCGCCGGGGTGTCCCTGGTGCTCGGCTACGCCCACGTGCCGCCCGCGCGGATCACCGAGGGCGTGCGTCTCCTGGCGGAGGCGGCGCGGCCTTCGGGCGGGCGGCCGGCCTGAGGACGAATTCCGGTTGCCGTGCTGTCGTGCGGCCCGGTAGGAAGTCCGCATGTTGAAGGGCAGCAAGGTCGGGCTGAGGGCCCGCCACGAGGACGACGTCCCGATCCTGCAGGCCGAGCTCTACGACGACGTGGTCACCACATCGCGCGCCAATGGGAAGCCGTGGCGGCCGATCACGCCCGGCTCCAAGAAGACCCAGTTCCTGGTGGACGACGAGGACCAGGTCAACATCCAGTTCTCCGTCGTCGACCTGGAGCACGGCACCCTGCTCGGGGGCGCACAGCTGTGGGGCATCGACCCGCACAACAGGGCCGCGCACATCGGCATGGGCCTGCGTCCCTCCGCCCGCGGTCAGGGCTACGCGACGGACGTGGTGTCGGTGCTGTGCCATTACGGTTTCGTGATCCGCGGCCTGAACCGGCTGCAGATCGAGACGCTGGCGGACAACGCGGCGATGTTGCGCTGCGCCGAGCGCAACGGATTCGTCCGCGAGGGCGTGCTGCGCTCCTCCGCGTGGGTGATGGGCGAGTTTCTCGACGAGGTGCTGCTCGGACTGCTCGTCCAGGACTGGAAGCAGACCGCGCAGGAGTAGGCCGGCGCTGCGCGGCGCCACGCGCGCGTGCCCTGTTCCCATGACGGCAGGGGCGGTTGTTCACTTGAGGTTCGTGTGCGCGCCGTGGGCAAGCCGTAAGTGTGGCTCCGCGGCGCCGCGCGCGATCCATGGCCCCGCACCCGTCGTCGGAACCGTCATTGGAGGCGCCCATGTCACACCGTTCCCCGAGTCCGCTGCCCGGCCGTCGTGGAGTCCTGCGCGGGGCGCTGGGCGCGTCGGCGGCGCTCGCCCTCCCGACGATCGGCTCCGCCGCGCCCGCGTTCGCCCTCTCGGGACGGCCGGAGGCCGGCTGGGGTGTGCAGGCCGGTGACGTGACGGCACACTCGGGTCTGGTGTGGGTGCGCTCGGACCGGCCCGCGCGGATGGTCGTCGAGACCTCGCGCACCGGGTCGTTCCGCGACGTGACCCGGTGGCAGGGCCCGCTGCTCGGCCCCGGCACCGACTTCACGGGCACGACACGGCTGCGCGGACTGCCGCCCGGCGAGCAGATCCACTACCGGGTGGTCCTCGCCGATCCGGACGACCCTCGCCGCACGGGCGAGCCGGTCGAGGGCACGTTCCGCACCGCGTCCGTGTCCCGGCGCGACGGGGTGCGCTTCCTGTGGTCGGGAGACATCGCGGGCCAGGGCTGGGGCATCAACCCGGACCGCGGCGGCTACCGCGTGTACGAGGACATGCGCGCCCTGGACCCGGACTTCTTCCTGTGCAGCGGCGACAACATCTACGCGGACGGCCCGATCCAGCCCAGCGTCACGCTCCCGGACGGACGGGTGTGGCACAACATCACGACCGAGGAGAAGTCCAAGGTCGCCGAGACCCTCGCCGAGTTCCGCGGCGCGTTCCGGTACAACCTCCTCGACGAGAACGTGCGCCGGTTCAACGCGCAGGTCCCCACGATCACCCAGTGGGACGACCACGAGGTGCACAACAACTGGTACCCGGGCCAGCTGCTGGCCGACGACCGGTACACGGAGAAGAACGCGGACGTGCTCTCGGCCCGTTCGCTGCGCGCGTTCAGCGAGTACTTCCCGGTCTCGTCCCTGCCCGCCGGCGACCCGGACGGCCGCGTGTACCGGGTGCTGCACCAGGGGCCGCTGCTCGACGTGTTCGTGCTCGACATGCGCACGTACCGGAACGCGAACTCCTCGAACCGGCAGGCCGACGACACCACCGGGATCCTCGGCGCGGAACAACTCGCGTGGCTCAAGCGCGAGTTGTCGCGGTCCCGGGCCACATGGAAGGTGATCGCCTCGGACATGCCGCTCGGCCTGGTCGTGCCCGACGGCGCGACGCGGTTCGAGGCGGTGGCGCAGGGCGACCCGGGCGCACCGCTCGGCCGGGAGCTGCAGATCGCGGAGCTGCTGCGGCACATCAAGCACCGGCGGATCACGGGCACGGTGTGGCTGACGGCCGACGTGCACTACACCTCGGCGCAGCACTACGAGCCGGAGAAGGCCGCGTTCCAGGACTTCGAGCCGTTCTGGGAGTTCGTGTCGGGGCCTCTGGCCGCGGGCGGGTTCCCGGCGGTGAAGCTCGACGGGACGTTCGGCCCGCAGCAGGTGTTCCTCAAGGCTCCGTCGCGGGCGAACACGTCCCCGGCCGAGACCACGCCGTACTTCGGCGAGGTCGACATCGACGGCGACAGCGGCGAGTTGACGGTGCGCCTGCGGCAGGAGGGCGGCGACGTACTGTTCTCGAAGACGCTGCAGCCGGGGCGTGTCGGCCAGTGAGCCCCGCCGCCCGACACCCCTGCCCCACCCCCCGGATCGGCTGAAAACGCAGGTCAGAGCGATTGTCAGTGGTCGGCTCTACGGTTTCACCCATGACGCGATCAACACAGGCCGTTACCTATTGCCGACCCTCCGTGTTCGAGTCCGCCGGGGGTGTGGGGCAGCTGGGACTCGAGACGTCACGGGGCGCGACGCCCGCCGGTCCGCGGGATCATCCGCGGTTCTTCAGCGGGTTCCTGACCTGTCCTCAGGTCGCGGCCGCGGGGCTGCTGGCGGTCGCCGACGTGGCGGCCGCCCGCTATCACCAGCAGCGGCTCGCCGCCTCGCTCGACCCGGTGGTGACCGGGAGCGGTGACCGGCTGCGCTTCGAGTCCTTCTCGGGCTGCGGCGGTGTGTACGCGCGGCTCGACGTCCTTGACCAGGGCCTCGACGGCCAGGAGGTGGGACACGGCACGACGAACGTCGATGTGAACAACCCGCTGCGGGAGGCCCTTTCGCGGATCGGCGGTGACGATCCGCTGCATCTGCGAGTGGGGCCGGAGGAGTTGGCGGTCACCACGCTCGACGGGCCCGTGGTCGAGAAGAAGGTGCCGCTGCCCGACCGCTGGCTGCGGGGCTTCGCCGAGGCGCAGGTCATATCCGCCGGGTTCGAGCTGCGGGCCGAGCTCGACGCGGCGGAGGCGGTGCGGTTCCTGCGCTCGCTGCCGCGCACGTCGGGCCGGGAGGCCCGGTGGGTGGTGCCGGCCGGGCGTGGGCTGCGCCCGACCTCGCGGCCGGTGCCCGGGGCGGTGTGCCTGCCGGGCCCCGCGCGTCTGGTCGCGCTGCAGCGGGTGCTGCGGCACGCGACGGCGCTGCGCGTGTACGGCCCGGCCGCCGCCACCCGGGCCGCGGTGTCCAGCGCCTGGGAGGCGGTGCTCCCGGGGATGCGGCTGACCCTGACGCTCTCCCCCGACGCGGCGCGCGGGTTCTCCGGCGAGGGCGGCGTACTGGACGCGCTGGCCACCGACCGGGCCGCCGAGGACGCCGAGCTGATCGCGGTGCTGCTGGCGTGGGAGCCGCGGATCGACCTCGCCGACCTGGCAGCCGCCTCGGGCCTGCCGGTGGAGCGGGTGCGCGCGGCGCTCGTGCGCCTGGGCACGTCGGGGCGGGTCGGCTACGACACGGCGGAGGCGGCCTACTTCCACCGTGAACTGCCGTACGACGCGGGCCGCGTGGAGCGCCACAATCCGCGGCTGCGGGACGCGCGGGCCCTGGTGAGCGCGGGCGCGGTGACGATCGAGGACGGGGCGGGGACGGTGACGGCGGACGACGGTCATGTGCACCGGGTCCGCGAGGACGGGGGGACGTCGAGGTGTACGTGTCTGTGGTGGGCCAGGTATCGCGGTGGGCGCGGGCCCTGCAAGCACGCGCTCGCGGTGCGGATGGCGCGCAGGAGCGCGGCCGACGAGGACACCGCCTGGGGCGTGGCGGACCCGCGCACGACGACCGCGCTGGGGGCGTGATGAGTGCCGGGAAGCTGCTGGCCGCCGTGCGTGCGGGGCGTGTGGCCGAGGTGACGGATCTGCTCGACGGACTGTCGGACACCGAGCGCCGGGCCTGCCTGCCCGGCCTGAAGGAGCTGCGCAAGGAGTTGCGCGAGGGGCCCTGGGACTCGGAGGCGCGCAAGGCCTATCCGGCGCTCCAGCTCGCGGGGGCGGCCTGCCACACGGGGGCGGCGGCGGCCGCGGCCTGGCTCGGGGCGAGCGAGTGGGTGTGGCAGCGTCATGTGGCGCCGCGCGTGCTGCTGCACCTGCTGGCGGGCCGGGAGCCGGCGTGGCTGGCCGACGTGGCGCACCGCCTGGCGGCGCTGCCGGCCTCGCGCGGGGTGTCGTACGAGCTGATGGCGGGGCTGGTCGAGCTGGCCGGATGCCCGGTGCCGGTGACCGAGTCGTACGTCGTGGGCTGGGTGGGGAGCCTCAACGCGGGGCGCAGGACGGACCGTTCGCTGGCGGACCGGCTGCGGGCGGAGCCGCACGTGGCGGAGCTGACGGCGGCGCTGTTCGAGACCGAGGACATCGGCGGACGGCTCGACTGGTTCCCGTCCGACAGCGCGCAGAGCTGGCCCCGGGCACTGGCGGAGCTGGCGCGTGGGGAGGTGCTGGAGCGGAAGGTGCTGCTCGACGGATGCGTGGCGCGGCTGCTGCGCGGCGGGCGCCCCTCCGACCTGCGGCTGTTCCTGAAGGTGTTGGACGCGCTCGCGCCGGACCGGGACGAGGAGAGCGAGCGGGTCGCCGACTGGGCGGCGATGTGCGCCGACGGATCGTCGCCGGTGGCGGCGCACGCGCAGAAGGTGCTCGGCGGGCTCGCCCTGGCGGGTGTGCTGCCGGTGCGGACGCTGGCCGAGGTGTCGGGCGCGGTGCTGTTCCGCACGGAGAAGAAGCTGGTGCGGGCGCAGTTGGTGCTGCTCGGCAAGGTGCTCAGGTCGCGGGCGGGCGCGGGGGATCCGCCGGTCGAGGACGTGCTGCTGCCGGCGGTGGGCGAGGCGTTCGGGCACGCGGACACGGAGGTGCAGGAGCGGGCGCTGAAGCTCGTGGCGCGGCACGTGGGCGCGGCGGACCCGGCGACCCGGGAGGTGCTGGTCGAGGCGGCGGCGCAGTTGACGCCGGGTCTGCGTCCCCTGGCCGAGGAGACGCTCGGCGTGGAGCTCGCCCCGGAGGAGCCGTACACGGAGCTGCTGCCGCTGATGCAGGAGCCGTTCCGGTTGGCGGCCGCGCCCGATGCGGCGGCGGAGGTCGCCGAGGAGGTGGGCGCGATCCTGGCGTCCGGCGGTGACGTGTCGGCGTTCGAGAGGACGCTGGACGGGCTGGTGCGTCATGCCTTCCGCGACCGTGAGGGCCTGGCGGCGGCGCTGGCCCCGGTCGTCGCGCGCTGCTGGTGGTCCGGCGCGGACACGTACGGGCGGGTGCAGGGCGCGTTCCGGGAGTCGACGTACGGCCTGGAGGTGGTGGCGGCGAGCGTCGTCGAGGTGCTCCACCTGCGCACGCTGCGCCACGGGGCCGAGCACGGGCACGAGGTGCGGGCCGGCCGCTCGGACCGGGCCCTGCAGCGCTGCTACGACGCGCGGTTGTGGGAGGTGGCGTACCGGATCCGGACGAGGCCGGTGCCGTTCCTGCTGGCGACGCCGACCTGGAGCACGGGCTTCATCGAGCCGGACGAGCTGGTGGAGCGGCTGCGGACGTACCGGGACACGGGGGCGCGGGCCGGTGCGGCCGACCTGGCACAGGCCCTGCTGCGGGTGGACCGCTCGGACGCGCGGGCGGCGGCGGACGCGGCGACGAGTGCGGCGGCGCTCGGCACCCGGGAGGGCGACCGGCTCGCGGCCTGGCTGGCGGCGCCCCCGGCACAGGGTCCGACGGCCACGCTGTGGCCGGCCGTGGGCCGGGTCCTGGTGGAGCTCCCGGAGGACCGCGGGCTCCAGGAGAACTTCCCGGCGCCCTTCCAGCGTCTCGGCCTTCCGCTGGTGGCCGTCGACGACATACGGGCGTACTGGTGGGGCGATTCCGGGGCCGGCACCACGGGTGGCCACCTCCTGGCGGCCCTGCCGGGACGGCGGGAAGTGGTGGCGGCGCGGCTGCTGGGTGAGTTGTCCAGCTGCGCGGTCGAAGGGTCGAGGGGGGTGACCGCGTATCTGCCGCTGCTGGCGGAGGCCCCGGGCGCGGCCGGACCGGCCGTGCACCTGTCGGTGGTGTACGGGCTCGCGGCGCGGCACGCGGAGGACCGGCTCGCGGGGGTGGACGCCCTGCTGATCCTGGCGGCCCGGGACGAGCTCGACGCGGGCCTGCTGGGCTCCCTGACGGCGCGGGTGTGGGAGGCGGGCGGCGTCCGGCTGACCCGGCTCGCCGACGCGTTGGGCACGGCCGCGTCGACCGGCGCGTACGGGACGGTGTTCGGGGTGCTGCGGGGGCTGCTGCCGACGCTGCTCTCGAGCGGCGAGCCGCCCACCGCACTGCGCGGGCTCGGCGATCTGCTGAGCGTGGCGGCGGACTGCGCGGAGCGGACCGGGGCGCACGAGCCGGTGTCCGGGCTCACAGAGGTGGCGGAGCGCAGGAGTTCGTCCCAGCTGGTGACCCAGGCGCGCCGGCTGCGGACCGCACTCACTGAGAGGACAAAGCTGCCATAAGACCTCTTTACTCATCGGTCACACATCGTTCGTGATCACGCAACACCGTTCCTTCACAGTGGATGCATGAGTCCAGACATGTCTGATGTGACGCGAGTGAAGCACGGTCGGCCGGTCCACCACTGGCGGCGGGATCTGGTCGAACTGGCCGCGCTGTTCACGGCGGTAGCGGTCGCGGACGCGGTGGCGAACCTGATCGGGCACGGCCCCGACGGTCCGGCGCTGCTGGTGATCTCGGCCGTGGTGCTGCTGGCCACGGCGGGGTTCCACGTGTGGTGGGCACGGCGGCACGGCCATGCTCCCCCGACCGCGGATACCGGCGCCCGGGACGCCGCCCCGCACACCGGCGGGACGGCGCCCGGGCGACAGGGCCACGGCGGGGACCGGGCCCAGGAGCCGGCCGGGGGCGGCGCGTCCGTCGATCCCGCGCACGGCGCGCTGTGGCGGATGCGGACGACGGTGCGGGACGAGCCGGGTTCGCTCGCCGCGCTGTGCACCGTGCTGGCCCGGCTGCGGGTCGACATCCTGAGCCTGCAGACGCATCCGCTGGCGGACGGCACGGTGGACGAGTTCCTGCTGCGCGCGCCGCAGGAGCTGCCCGCCGCGGAGCTGTCGCGCGCGGTGGCCCGGGCCGGGGGTTCGGGGACCTGGGTCGAGCGGGCCGACGCCCACGACCTGGTCGACGCGCCCACGCGGATCCTGGGCCTCGCGACCCGCACGGCGCTGGACGCGGCGGAACTGCCGCTGTCGCTGCGCCAGTTGCTGGGCCGGTGCACGATCCGGTCGCTGCCCGCCTCGTCGCCGGCGGCGCGCACGGACGGCGGGACGCCGGTGGAGGGCGGCTACGACGGGACGGAGATGCGGCTGCGGACGCCCGAGGGCGGGGTGATCACGGTGGAGCGGCCGTATCTGCCGTTCACGCCGACCGAGTTCGCGCGGGCGCGGGCTCTGGTGGAGCTGGACACGCGGCTGGGCCCGCGGGTGCCGCGCAGCCATGACGTGCTGACGCTGCCGCAGGGCAACGAGGTGAAGGTGCGCCGCGCCGACGTGTCGGACGTGCCGGCGGCGAAGGCGATGCACGAGCGGTGCTCGCAGCGGACGTTGAGCATGCGGTACCACGGTCCGGTCGCGGACGCGGACCGGTACCTCAACCATCTGCTCGGCCCGCGCTTCGGGCGGACGCTGGCCGCGCAGACGGCCTCGGGCCGGATCGTGGCCCTCGGCCATCTGCTGTGGGACGGCGACGAGACCGAGGTGGCGCTGCTCGTCGAGGACGACTGGCAGCGCCGCGGCATCGGCGCCGACCTGCTCGGCCGTCTGGTCACGATGGCGGTCGAGGCCGGCTGCGAGAGCGTGTACGCGGTGACGCAGGCGTCCAACACCGGCATGGTCGCCGCGATGCGCGGCCTCGGGCTGCCGCTCGACTACCAGATCGAGGAGGGCACCCTGGTGGTCACCGCGCGTCTGGACGCGACGCCAGTGGCGTCACGGCCGCCGTACGAGCGGGCCGAGCGCCACTGACGACGGCCGGTCCGGCCCCGGCGGAGGATGGGACCGGTGCGCAGACGGAGGCGTCGAGCGCCCGGTCCAGGTCGGCCCACAGGTCCTCGACGTCCTCCAGGCCGACCGACAGGCGCAGCAGCCGGTCGCTGACGCCGGAGGCCCGGCGGTCGTCGGCGTCGACGATGCGGTGGCTGATGGAGGCCGGGTGCTGGATCAGGGAGTCGACGCTGCCGAGGCTCACCGCCGGGGTGATCAGCCGCACGCCGCCGATGACGGCGTGCGGGTCGCCCGCGACCTCGAAGGAGACCATGGCGCCGCCGATCCGCGGGTAGTGGACGCGGGTGACGCGCGGGTCGGCGGCGAGCCGCGCGACCAGGTCCGCCGCGGTCGCCGAGGCGGCGCGGACCCGTACGGGCAGGGTCGCGAGGCCGCGCAGCAGCAGGTAGCCGGCGAGCGGGTGCAGGACGCCGCCGGTGGCGAAGCGGACCTTGCGCAGCTCGCGGGCGAAGTCCTCGTCGCAGGCGACGACACCGCCCAGGACATCGCCGTGCCCGCCCAGGTACTTGGTCGCGCTGTGCAGCACGAGCCGGGCGCCGTGCTCGACCGGGCGCTGGAGGACGGGCGTCGCGAAGGTGTTGTCGACGAGCAGCGGTACGGAGCCGCAGGCGTGCGCGACGGCACGCAGGTCGACCTCGGCGAGGGTCGGGTTGGCGGGCGACTCGACCATGACGAGGCCGGTGTCGGGCCGGATGGCGTCGGCGATCCCGGCCGGGTCGACCCAGGTCACCTCGGAGCCGAGGGCGCCCGCGGTGAGCAGGTGGTCGCTGCACCCGTACAGCGGCCGGACGGCGACGACGTGGCGCAGGCCCGCGCCGAGCCGGACGAGGAGGACGGCGGTGAGGGCCGCCATGCCGCTGGCGAACGCGACGGCGCTCTCGGTGCCTTCGAGCCGGGCGAGCGCGGTCTCGAAGCGGGCGACCGTCGGGTTGGCGAGGCGGCCGTAGACGGGCGGCCCGTCGTCGAGGACGCCGTCGGCGGCGAACGCGTCGATGCGCGCGGCCTCGCCGCGGCTGTCGGCCGACGGGTAGGTGGTGGAGAGGTCGATGGGCGGGGCGTGCAGGCCGAGGGCCGCGAGATCGTCGCGTCCGGCGTGCACGGCTTCGGTGGCGAGGGCGCGGGGCGCGGGGTACGGCCGGGGGTACGTCACTGCCTCGTCGATATCCATGGGGCCAGGCTGAACAGCGAACGAGGTCCGGTGCGGATTTTCCGTGCTACGTTCGGCGAATGGCTGATTCTGTCGTACTGGATCCGGTTGATCTGGAGATTCTGCGGCTGTTGCAGAACGACGCCCGCACGACGTACCGGGACCTCGCCGCGCAGGTCGGGGTCGCGCCGTCGACCTGTCTCGACCGGGTGGCGCGGCTGCGGCGCTCGGGGGTGATCCTCGGGCATGTGCTGCGGCTCGATCCGGCCAAGCTGGGCCGCGGGCTGCAGGCGTTGCTGTCCGTGCAGGTGCGCCCGCACCGGCGGGAGCTGGTGGGCCCGTTCGTCGAGCGGATCCGGGCACTGCCCGAGGCGCGCACGGTCTTCCATCTGACCGGCCCCGACGACTACTTGGTGCAGGTCGCGGTGCGGGACATGGCCGATCTGCAGCGGCTCGTGCTCGACGAGTTCACGGCGCACCGGGAGGTGGCGCGGGTCGAGACGCGGCTGATCTTCCAGCAGTGGGAGTGCGGACCGCTGCTTCCGGCCGGGACCCCGGCCGCGCCGGGCACGCCCACAGCGAATCATGGTGACGTCGCCCCCTGACTCGTACGAGGATGTCCGCATGTCAGACACCTCGAGCACCCAGCTGTCCCCCGGCCCGCTGCCCCGTCAGGTCGCCGACGCCCATGTCGACGCCGTGGTCGCCCTCGACCCGCTCACCGGTACGTATCTCGGCGACCGCGCCTCCCACGGAAAGCTGCCCGATCTGTCACCCGCCGGGCTCGACGCGGTCGCCGCGCAGGCCCGGGACACGCTCGCCCGGCTCGACGAGGCCGAGCGCCGGCCCGGCGCCGACAGCGACGTCGAGCGCCGTTGCGCCCGTCTGCTGCGCGAGCGCCTGACGGCCGAACTCGCCGTGCACGACGCGGAGGAGCACCTGCGCGTCGTCACCAACCTGGGCGGCCCCGTGCACAACGTGCGCGAGGTGTTCACCATCACCCCGACCGAGACCGACGAGGACTGGGCGGCGATCGCCGAGCGGCTGCGCGCGGTCCCGGCCGCGTTCGCCGGGTACCGGGAGACGCTCGAGGCGGGGCTCGAGCGCAAGCTGTACGGTCCGCCGCGGCCCGCCGCCACCTTCGTCGAGCAGCTCACCGAGTGGGCGGGCGAGGCCCAGGGGCGGGGCTGGTTCGAGGAGTTCGCGGCCGCCGGGCCCGAAGCGCTGCGCGGCGAGCTGACCGAGGCGGCGCGCACGGCGGACGCCGCGACGGTGGCGCTGCGCGACTGGATGCGGGACGTGTACGCGCCGGCGATCGAGGGCGCGCCGAACGCGGTGGGCCGGGAGCGGTACGCGCGCTGGTCGCGCTACTACAACGGCACGGACCTCGACCTGGGCGAGGCCTACGCGTACGGGTGGAGCGAGTTCCACCGGCTGCTGGGCGAGATGCGGGCCGAGGCGGAGAAGATCCTGCCGGGCGCCGAGACTCCGTGGGTGGCGCTCGCGCACCTCGACGAGCACGGGCGGCACATCGAGGGCGTGGACGAGGTCCGCGACTGGCTGCAGAACCTGATGGACGAGGCCATCGAGGCGCTCGACGGCACGCACTTCGAACTGGCGGAGCGGGTACGGAAGGTGGAGTCCCGCATCGCGCCGCCCGGCAGCGCGGCGGCCCCCTACTACACGGCGCCGTCGGAGGACTTCTCGCGCCCCGGGCGCACCTGGCTGCCGACGATGGGCCAGACCCGCTTCCCCGTGTACGACCTGGTGTCGACCTGGTACCACGAGGGTGTGCCGGGCCATCACCTGCAGCTCGCGCAGTGGGCGCACGTGGCCGGTGACCTGTCGCGCTACCAGGCGACGCTGGGCGGGGTCTCGGCGAACGCGGAGGGCTGGGCGCTGTACGCGGAGCGTCTCATGGACGAGCTGGGCTTCCTCAAGGACGCGGAGACGCGCCTCGGTTACCTCGACGCGCAGATGATGCGCGCGGCCCGTGTGATCGTCGACATCGGCATGCACCTGGAGCTGGAGATCCCGGCGGACTCGCCGTTCCACCCGGGCGAGCGGTGGACGCCGGAGCTGGCGCAGGAGTTCTTCGGGTCGCACAGCAGCCGGCCCGCGGACTTCGTGGAGAGCGAGCTGACCCGCTATCTGTCGATCCCGGGCCAGGCCATCGGCTACAAGCTGGGCGAGCGGGCGTGGCTGCTGGGCCGGGCCAACGCGCGGGCGGCGCACGGCGACGCGTTCGACGCGAAGGCCTGGCACATGGCGGCGCTCTCGCAGGGTTCGCTGGGCCTGGACGACCTCGTGGACGAGCTGTCCAGGCTGTAGCCGCGCCGGCCTCCGGCGGATTGGACCGTACGGGATTCCTCGCGTGATCCCGTACGGGCGTCAGCCCCCGGTCCGCCGGAAGCCGCCCTCGGAGTCGACGACCTGCCCGGTGATCCACGCGGCCTCGTCGGTCGCCAGCCAGGAGATCAGCCGGGCCGGGTCGTCGGGCATGCCCCAGCGTCCGGCCGGGAACAGTCCGGCGATCGCGTCGTACGTGTCGCCGTCGAGGTAGTCGGTGTCGACGGGGCCGGGGTTGACGGTGTTCACCATGATGCCCCGCTCCGCGAGCGCGGTCGCGAGGGAGCGCGTGACCGAGGCGAGCGCGCCCTTCTGGAGGGCGTACGCGAGCTCGCCGGGCATGCCGTCGGCGATGTCCTGTCCCGAGGTCATCATGACGATCCGCCCGCCGGGTCCGGCCGGGCGGTGGCGCGCGAAGGCCTGCACGAGCAGGACGACGGAGCGTGCGTCGACGGCCCAGTGCGCGTCGAGCATCGCGGCGTCGATCGTGTCGAGGGTGCCGTCGCTGCCGCTGAGGGCGTGGTTGGCGATCAGGATGTCGAGCCGGCCGCCGAGCGCCCGCGCGGCGTCGTCGATCAGCCGGGCCGGGGCGTCGGGTGCGCTGAGGTCGGCGGGACCGTGCGCGACGAGGGTGTCCGGCGCGCCGCGTGCCGCGCGCACCGCGTCGGCCACGTCCTCGGGCCGGTCGGCGCCCCAGGGCATCGCCTCGTCGTGCGGTACATGATGGTGCAGGTAGACGGCGGCCCCGTACGCGGCGAGCCGCCGCGCCACGGCGCACCCGATGCCGCCTCGCCGGCTGGCCCCGGTGACCAGGGCGGTACGGCCGCGCAGGGGCAGCGGGTCGCGACGGAGTTCTTCTGGGGTGGGGGCGGGAAGTCTCGGCATGGGGGCCGATGATGCCAAGGCTCCGCGCCGTTCGCACGACGATTACGCGCCGGGCGGCGCGAACCCCTGCCCCGCACGAAGCACCGGGCACGAGGGCACCGCGGCACCGGGCACTCGGCACTCGGCACCGGGCGCGAAATTGCGTGGCGTTCAGACGCACCGGCCCACATCCTCGACCCCATGAACGCGACGCCCCGCACCCTCTTCCTCTCTCCCCGCGCCACCGTCACGGGCCGCGCGCTGGCCGACGCCGCACGCCGGCGCGGGATCGGCGTGGAGACGTACGGGGACTGGCGTACACCTGCGGAGTGGCTCGGGGCGCCGGGGGCCTCGCTGTACGCGGGGCCGTTGTTCGCGGACGCGGTGGGGCGCGAGCTCGGGGTCGGGCTGCTGGAGGCGGCGCCTGGCTGGCTCGCCGGGCTGCCGGTCGAACTTGCCGGACGGGACGTGGAGTTGACGACGGTCGCCGAGGCCCGCGGGCTGCGCCGTCCGGCGTTCGTGAAGCCACCCAACGACAAGAGCTTCCCGGCCCGCGTCTATCCGGACGGCAGCCGCCTGCCCGGCCCGGACGCGGTGGACGACGACACGCCCGTGCTGGTCAGCGACATCGTGGCGTTCGACGTCGAGTTCCGGCTGTTCCTGCTCGACGGCGCCGTGCGCACGGCGAGCCGCTACGCGCGCCGGGGCGCCCTGGACGTGGCGCCGCTGGACGGCGGCGACCCGCTGCGCGACGAGGTGCTGGCGTTCGCCGCCCGGCTCCCCGCCGAGGAGTTGCCGAGCGCGATCGTCGTCGACGTGGGCCGGCTCGCTCCGGACGGCGACTGGGCGGTCGTCGAGGCCAACGCGGCCTGGGCCAGCGGCCATTACGCCTGCGACCCGGACGGTGCCCTCGACGTGGTGCTGCGCGCGGCGGCCCCGGCCGCCGACGTCGGCCCGCGGGACGTCCCGTTCCTGCGGGCGGCCCCGCACCGGGTCTGACGCGGCCGGGCCCGACGGGGCCGGGCGGGCGCCGGATTCAGCAGCCGCAGTCCTCGGCGTCGACGGGCGCGGTGAGCGGGTCCGGGGCCTGTCGCGCGGGCCCCTCCCAGGTCTCGTAGGCGAAGCCCTCACGGACCCAGTACTCGAAGCCGCCGAGCATCTCCTTGACCTGGAAGCCGAGTTCGGCGAGGGCGAGGGCGGCGCGGGTCGCGCCGTTGCACGCCGGGCCCCAGCAGTACGTGACGACGGGGACCGACCGGTCGAGGAGCTGCTCGGCCTGCTCGGGGATCTGGGCCGTGGGCAGGTGGAGGGCGCCGGGGACATGGCCCTGGTCCCAGGAGGCGGTGGAGCGGGAGTCGAGCAGGACGAATCCGGGGCCTTCGGGCAGGGCGAGCGCGGCGGCGACGTCGGACACGTCGGCGTGGAAGGCGAGGCTCGCGCCGAAGTAGGCGGCAGCGGCGGCGGGCGCGGCGGGGGCCACCCGCAGGACGGGGTGGGCGCTGGTCGTCGTGGTCATGACGCAACTCCTGGGACGTGGGGCGGCCCGCGTTCGGCGGCCGCCCGGCATCTGAAGACACTGGAAATCTATGGCCGGTGATCACCTTCGTTGAAGGGGCGATCCCCGGCACATCTCTTGATCGGCCGGGGATTCACCTGCTATTCCTCGAACATGACCGCCGATTCCACAAGCACACCCCGCACCGCGTCCGCGTACACGCCCGACGCCACCGACTGGCGCATCCTGGAAGCCCTGCAGCGCGAGGGCCGCGCGAGCTACGCCGAGCTGGCGCGCGCCGTGTCGATGTCCGCGAGCGCGGTGACCGAGCGGGTGCGCCGGCTGGAGGAGGCCGGGGTGATCGCCGGGTACACGGCGGTGGTGGTGCCGGAGCGGCTCGGGCTGCCGATCCTGGCCTTCGTCCGGCTGCGGTACCCGAACGGGAACTACAAGCCGTTCCACGACCTGGTCGCGGTGACCCCGGAGATCCTGGAGGCGCACCACGTCACCGGCGACGACTGCTTCGTCATCAAGGTCGCGGCGCGCTCCATGGGGCACCTGGAGGAGGTGTCGGGCAAGCTCGGCGCGCTGGGGTCGGTGACCACGAGCGTCGTGTACTCGTCGCCGCTGCCGCGCCGCCCGATCGGCCACTGAACGGCACGTCCACGGGGTGGGCTACGCGGCTGGGCTGAGCAGGGGCCTCACACCCCGCCGCGCTGACGGACCTCCGATCCCTCCCGCCCCTTCACGACCTCCAGTTGGGCGTGCACGCGGCGCCGCAGGTCGCCGACGTGGCTGACGATGCCGACGCTGCGGTCCCGCTCGCGCAGTGTGTCCAGGACGTCGAGGACCTCGTCGAGGGTCTGGTCGTCGAGGCTGCCGAAGCCCTCGTCGATGAACAGGGTGTCGAGCCGGACTCCCCCCGCCTCGTCGGTGACGACGTCCGCGAGGCCGAGCGCGAGCGCGAGCGACGCGAAGAACGTCTCGCCGCCGGACAGCGTCGCCGTATCCCGCTCCCGCCCGGTCCACGCGTCGACGACGTGCAGCCCGAGGCCCGAACGCCCGCGCCCGGACAGCGAGTCGGAGTGGACGAGCGTGTAGCGGCCGGACGACATGCGGCGCAGGCGGGCCGTCGCGGCGGCGGCGACCTGCTCGAGGCGCGCGGCTAGCACATACGACTCCAGGCGCATCTTGCGCTCGTTGTCCGCCGAGGTGCCGGCGGCGAGGGAGGCGAGCCGGGCGATCCGGTTGTACGCGGCGCGCAGCGGGCCGAGCCGGCGGGCCTCCTTGGCCGCGCTGCGGGACAGCCGGTCGAGCGCGTCGCAGCGGCGCGCGGCGGCGTCCCGCTCGGAGGCGGCGGCGCGCACCCGGGCGTCGGCGGCGTCGGCCGCGGCCCGCGCGGCGGCGAGGTCGGCGGCGGGCCGCAGAGCGGCGGCCGCGGTGTCCTCCTCGGCGAGGACCGCGCGGACGGCGGCCTCCTCGGCCTGCCACGCGTCGAGCCGGTGCTGGAGCTCGCGGTGGGCGGCGTCGTCGAGCAGGGCGCCCGCCGCGGCCTCCGGCGTGTCGAACCCGGCGTGGAACGCGGCGTCGGTGAGTCGCGCGTCGGCGTCCTTGAGCCGCTGCGCGGTGTCCTCGACGGCCCGGGCGGCGTCGGCGGCGCTGTCGAGCAGCGTGACGAGCCGTTCCAGCTGGGCGGCGCGCGCCTCGACGCTCGCGGCGCCCCTGCGAGCCTGCTCCAACTCCCCTACCAGGCCGTCCCGTTCACTGTCGAGCGCTTCACGCAGGGAGGCCCGGCTCGCGGTGCGGGTCGCCGCCTCCTGGCGGGCGGTGGTCCTGCGGCCGTGCTCGCGCTCGGCGTGGTCGAGCGTCTCGCGGGCGGCGCGCAGGGTGGACGCCTCGGCGCGGGCCTCCGCGTGTCGCGACTCCAGTTCCCGTGCCGCTTCGGCGAGTTGACCGGCGGGCGTATCACCGGCCGCCGCCTTCGCCGCGGCCAGCTCCTCCCGGACCCGGGCCAGTCGCCGCTCGGTGTCGGCCCGGTGCTCCTCGGCACCGCGGTGGGCGGCGAGCGCGTGCTCCTCGGCGGCCCGGTCCACGTGTCCTTCGGATCTAGCGCTCGGCGCGGGGTGCTCGACGGAGCCGCAGACTGCGCAGGGTTCGCCGGAGACGAGGGCCTCGGCGAGCTCGGCGGCGACGCCGCGCAGCCGTCGTTCCTTCAGCTTGAGCCAGTGCTCGTGCGCGGTGGCGGCGTCCTCGCGGGCGCGCAGGGTCGCCTCCTGCGCCGTGCCGGCCCGCTCGGCCAGGCGGTCCCGCTCGACGGCGGCCGCGGCCCGCTGGCGTACCGGTTCCAGCTGTCCGGCGAGGTGTTCGGCGCGGGTCGCCGCCTCCTGGGCGCGCTCGACCCGCGCCTGGAGACCGGCCCTGCGGGTGTCCCAGGCGTCGAGCCAGCCATCGGTCTCGGCGAGCAGCTCGGCGTCGGCGCGCTCCTCGCGGTCGAGCCGGGCGCGGTCGTCGGCGATGCGGGTCAGGCGCTGCTCGGCGCGGCGGGCGGCGTCGAGTCCGCCGAGCTCGTGGGCGAGGCGCCGGGCGGCCTCGGCGAGGGCGCCGGGGCCCGCGTCGTCGGCGAGGTGCTCCCCCGGGGCGCCGCCGGCGAGCTCGGGGGCGGCGGCCAGCGCGGCACGCGTGCGTGCCTCTTCGCGCAGCGCCGTGCGGTGCTCGGCGTCGGCCGCGTCGCGCAGGGCGAGGGCGGGGGCGACGGTCTCGGCCTTGCGGCCCCGGTCCATGCGCTGCTGGAGGGCGCGGTGCTCGTCGGCGCGCTCGTCGAGCGCGGCGGCCCGCGCGTGTGCCTCGGCGAAGCGCCGCTGCAGCCGGGCCGTGTCCTGCTCCGCGGCGAGGGCGTCCTGTGCGGCGGTGCGGGCGGAGTCGGCGGCGCCCAGGGCGAGATGGGCGTGGGTGAAGCGCTCGCGGGCGCCGCTGCGCGCGACGGCGGCCCAGGCCAGCACGGCGTCGGCGAGGCCCGGTTCACCCGGCTCGGCGTCGACGGGCGCGAGTTCGGCCGTGTCACCCGCGGCCTGCTGCATGCGGTGCGCGTCGGCGAGGAGCTCGGTGTCGCCGGCCTTGACCTGCTTCTCGGCGGCGCGCCGGTCCTCGGCGAGCCGCTGCTCGACGGCGGCGAACCGGTGCGTGTCGAAGAGCCGCCCGAGAAGTTTGCCGCGGGCCTCCGCGTCGGCGCGCAGGAACCGCGCGAAGTCGCCCTGCGGCAGCAGCACGACCTGGCAGAACTGGTCCTTGCTCATGCCGAGCAGCTGGGTGATCTCCTCGCCGATCTCCTGGTGGGAGCGGCTGAGGTCCTTCCACGCGCGGGCCTCAGCGTCGTGCTCGCGCAGCCAGCTCTGCGCCTTCTCCGTGGTGAAACCGGTGCCGCGCTTCTTGGGGCGGGCGTACGGGGGCTGGCGGGTGAGCTCCAGGCGGCGGCCCGCGACCGTGAGGTCGAGGACGACCTCGGTGCGCACGCCGGGCTCGGCGTGGTCGCTGCGCAGGTGCTGGCCCTGGGAGCCGCCGTTCTGCCGGGCGCCGGGGACGGACCCGTACAGCGCGTAGCAGACCGCGTCGAGGACGGAGGTCTTGCCGGCGCCGGTCGGGCCGTGCAGCAGGAAGAGCCCGGCCGAGGACAGCGCGTCGAAGTCGATCTCCTGGGTGCCGCCGAAGGGGCCGAACGCGGTGATCTTCAGGGTGTGCAGTCTCACCGGGCGACCTCGCGCACCACGTCGTCGGTCCGTACGGCGTCGAAGGCGGCGCGCAGCACGGCGCGCTCGTCCGGGTCGGGCCCGGCGCCGCGGACATGGGTCACGAAGTCCTCCGCGATCTCGTGGTCGTCGCGCCCGCTGAGTCGCTCCGCGTAGCTGGCGTCGGGGCGCGCGTCGGTGCGGCGCGGGTCGAACAGCAGGCTGAGGGTGTGCGGGAAGCGGTCGGTGAGGCGGGCCATGGGATCGTCGGGCCGCACCTCGTCGGTGAGGGTGGCCTCGACCCAGGACTCCTCGTGGACGGTGAGGTCCGGGTCGGCGAGCAGGTCCTCCAGGTCGCCCCGGATCCGGGCGAGCGGCCGGGGCACCGGGCAGTCGATCCGCTCGGCGCTCACGGCGCCGTCGGCGTCCAGGTCGATGAGCCACATGCTCTTGCGGTGGTCGGCCTCGGAGAAGGAGTACGGCAACGGTGAGCCCGAGTAGCGGACGCGCTCGCTGAGGGTCTGACTGCCGTGCAGATGGCCGAGGGCCACGTAGTCGACCCCGTCGAAGACGCCCGCGGGGACGGCGGCGACGCCGCCGACGGTGATGTCCCGCTCGCTGTCGCTGGGGGTGCCGCCGGTGACGAAGGCGTGGGCGAGGACCACGGACCGGGTGCCGGGGGCGCGGGCGGCCAGGTCGGCGCGCACGCGCTCCATCGCGGCCCCGAGCACCTGCTCGTGCCCGGCACGCTCGACCCCGAACTCGGCCTTGACGATGGCCGGCTCCAGGTACGGCAGTCCGTAGAAGGCGACGTCGCCGTGCGCGTCGGTCAGCACGACGGGCTCGGCGACGCGGCTCGCCGCCGTACGGAGGTGGATGCCGGCGCGCCCCAGGAGCCCGGCGCCGACGCCGAGGCGGCGGGCCGAGTCGTGGTTCCCGGAGATCATCACCGTGGGCACGCCGAGGTCGGCGAGGCGGTGCAGGGCGTCGTCGTACAGCTCGACCGCGGACAGCGGGGGCACGGCCCGGTCGTACACGTCGCCCGACACGACCACCGCGTCGACCTCCCGCTCGCGCACGGTGTCGACGAGGTGGCCTATGAACGCGGACTGGGCGTCGAGCATGCTCACGCGGTGGAACGCGCGACCCAGATGCCAGTCGGACGTGTGCAGCAGCCTCATGACACACGAGGCTAACCGCTGGGTCTGACAGCACGGCAGGAACACCCGCGCCGCCCCGGCTCCCCCGGCTCCCTGGTGACAGGCCTCACACCGCCCGGCTCACATCGGGAGGATGCCCGTGCTACCCGTAGGCCTCGCCGCCGAGCTCGAAGCCGGCCTCCCCCGCCGACACGTCCGCGAGCCACGCCCGGAACTGGTCGAGGTCCGACTCGGGCAGCCCGATCTCGATGGAGACGGCCTCCCCGTAGTGGACGTCGCGCACGCTGCGTCCTGTGGAGCGCAGGTCATTCTCCATCTTGCCCGCGCGCGCGTGGTCGACGGTGACGGTGGCGAGGCGGTAGCGGCGGCGGGTGACGGTGCCGAGCGTGTCGAGCGCCTCACCGACCGCGCCTCCGTAGGCGCGGATGAGGCCGCCGGCGCCGAGTTTCACGCCTCCGTAGTAGCGCGTGACGACGGCGACGACGTACCGCATCTCGCGCCGGGTCAGCATCTGCAGCATCGGGACGCCCGCGGTGCCGCCGGGCTCGCCGTCGTCGCTGGCCTTCTGGACGGAGGCGTCGGCGCCGATGACGTACGCGTAGCAGTTGTGGGTGGCGGTCGGGTGCTCCTTGCGGATGCGGGCGACGAAGGCCTGGGCCTCCTCCTCGGTGGCGGCGGGCGCGAGCGCGCACAGGAACCGGGAGCGGTTGATCTCTGTCTCGTGCACGCCCTCGTGGGCCACCGTGCGGTACTCGTCCTGCATCGGACCAGCCTATGCGCCCGCGTGGAATCGGCGGGCGGTGCGGGTGGTTAGCCGGATGTCAGCCTTCCGCCCGACCATGCTTGGAGGCGCCGATGTACGGCGACCAGGAGACCGTCCGCAAGATCCTCACCGGTACCGGGGACACCTGGGCCGTGGTGGGGCTCTCCTCGAACCGGTCGCGTGCGGCGTACGGCGTCGCGCGGGTCCTGCAGGAGTACGGCAAGCGGATCGTCCCCGTCCACCCGAAGGCCGAGACGGTGCACGGGGAGCGGGGCTATGCCTCGCTCGCGGACATCCCGTTCCCGGTGGACGTGGTGGACGTCTTCGTGAACAGCGAGCTGGCCGGGCCGGTGGCGGACGAGGCCGTGGCGATCGGGGCGAAGGCGGTGTGGTTCCAGCTCGGGGTGGTCGACGAAGAGGCGCATGCGCGGACGCGCGAGGAGGGCCTGGAAATGGTGATGGACCGCTGCCCGGCCATAGAGATCCCCCGCCTCCCCTGACAAGTCATCGCGGGGCACACACTCGCCCGGCGAGCGCGGGGCTGTGCCGTTCAGCGACTCCGTCGCGGGGCGCGACCGACATGCCCCTGGGGCGCACGGAGTGCGCCCTTCAGGGGCGCGGGGAACTGCGCGAGAAGCCCCACCGGGCTGCACCCGGCGATGATCGTCAGCCCCTACGGCGGTGGCGCTGTAGCCGAGCCCCGATGCATCGCGCACCCGGCGCCGGGGTGCCGCCTTGCCCACCCGTGCCGCCCCAGGCGGCAGACTGCCCAAGGCTGGGTCGAGCCGACCGGACGCACACCCGGAACGGCGCGAGAAGCCCCACCGGGCGGCACCCGGCGAACGATCCTCAGCCCGTGCGGCGCCGCCGCAGCCGGGATCAGGGGGTGTCGAAGGAGGCGTAATAGGCGGCGGCCATGTCTTCGTGGCCGTGACCCTGTTCCGAGGCACGGCTGAAGCGGGCCGCGGCCGCCTCGGCCACGTCCAGGCGCACCCCGTGCGCCCGCCCGGCCTCGGCGATGAGCCGCGCGTCCTTCGCCGCGGTGTCCACCGCGAACTGGGCCGGGGTCAGCCGGTCCTCCAGGATCATCGCCGACTTGGCGTGCAGGTACGGCATGTCGAGCCCGCCACCGGCGATCGCGTCGAGGAAGGACTGCGGGTCGACACCGAGCGCCTGGGAGAGGGCGAGGGCCTCCCCCACCGCGTTGGTCGCGGCGAGCACCCAGCTGTTGGCGACGAGCTTGAGCCGGGTGGCGCCGCCCGCGCCCCCGTCCTCGCCGATCCACGCGGTGCGGGCCCCGACCGCTTCGAGGACCGGGGCGACGGCCTCACGCCGGTCGACGGGCCCGGCCGCGAGGACGAGAAGCTGACCGGCCTCGGCGGGCTGGCGGGTGCCGAGGACCGGGGTGTCGAAGAAGACGAGGCCGTGCTCGGCGGCGAACTCGGCCAGTTCGGCGATGCCGTCGATCCCGGCCGTCGTCGACTGCAGCCAGGCCGCCCCCGGCCTCAGCCCCGGCGCGGCCTGCCGCATGACGTCGAGCGCGGCGGGCCCGTCGTAGAGCATCGTGAGGACGACGTCGGCGTCGGCGACGGCCTCGGCCGGGGTGTCGCTGACCTGCACGCCGTCGGCGGCGAGCGGCTCGGCCTTGGCGCGGCTGCGGTTCCAGGCGCGCACGGTGTGTCCGGCGCGCGCGATGTTGCGGGCCATGGCCGCGCCCATGATGCCGGTGCCGAGCACGGCGACGGTCAGCTGGTCTGTCATGTCGTCAACTCTCCCTCTACGGCTGTCCGGTTCAAGATCTCATGAGCCGCGGCCGCACTCCGCTCGGGGCGCGTACGGTCGGCCGGGTGGACGAACGCACTCTGCTCACCCGCTCCGGCGGCCCCGTCACCCGGCGCCGTCTCGCCCGCGACCTGACCGCGCTGGGGCTCGGCCCCGGCGACACTGTCATGTTCCATACGAGGATGTCCGCGCTCGGCTATGTGGCGGGCGGCGCCGGCACGGTGCTCGACGCGCTTCTCGACGTGGTCGGCGCGTCCGGCACGCTGATGGTCACGTGTGGCTGGAACGACGCCCTGCCCTACGACTTCGACTCCTGGCCCGCGGCCTGGCGGGACGCCGTGCGCGACGAACACCCGGCGTACGACCCGGAGTCGAGCGAGTGCGACCACGCGAACGGACGGCTGCCGGAGGCACTGCGGCACCGGCCTGGCGCTCTGCGGAGCCGGCATCCGGACGCGAGTTTCGCCGCGCTGGGCGCGGGCGCCCGGGAGTTGACGGTGGATCACCCCTGGGACGATCCGCACGGGCCGGACAGTCCGCTCGCCCGTCTGGTGGCGCGCGGCGGCCGGGTCCTGATGCTGGGCGCCCCGCTGGACACGCTGACCCTGCTGCATCACGCGGAGGCGCTGGCCGAGGCGCCGGGCAAGCGGTTCGTGTCGTACGAGCAGCCGCTGCGGGACGGCGGACGGCGGGTGTGGCGGCGGTTCCACGACATCGACTCGGAGCGGGGCGCGTTCGACTACGGCTCCGTGGTGCCGCCGGGCCGCGACCCGTTCGAGGTCATCGGCGCGGAGCTGCTGGCCGCGGGACTGGGGACGAGCGGGCGGGTCGGGGCGGCGGAGTGCCATCTCCTCGACGCGGGCGTGGTCGTGGGGTTCGGCCGGGCCTGGATCGAGGAGAGGCTGGGCGGGGCGTCCTAGACAGCGATGCCGAGGCCCTCGAGGACGGTGGCGCCGGGCAGCTCGGCGAGGGCCTTGCCCGGCACGATGAGCTTGCCGCGGCGGGTGCCGCTGCCGATGAGGACGTACGGCAGGTCGGCGACGGCCGCGTCGACGAGGACCGGCCAGTCGGCGGGCAGGCCGATGGGGGTGATGCCGCCGTACTCCATGCCGGTCTCGCCGGTCGCGGTGTCCATCGAGGCGAAGGAGGCCTTGCGGGCGCCGAGGTGGCGGCGCACGACGCCGTTGACGTCGACCTTGGTGGCGGACAGGACGACGCACGCGGCGAGGGTCGCCTCGCCGCCGCGCTTGCCGCTGACGACGACGCAGTTGGCGGAGGTGTCGAGCAGGTCGGGGCCGTAGTGCTCGACGAACGTGGCGGTGTCGGCCCAGTCGGGCTCGGTGTCGACGTGGATCAGGTCCTGCGCGGGGACGCTGCCGCGCCAGTTCCGGACGGCGTCCGCGACGGGGCGGGTGAGGAGGTTCAGGGCGTCCGGGGCGGGGGTGACGGTGTCAAAGGTGCCGATGGGTGCGCGCATGTCCGGCACGCTAACAGTTGCCCGGGGCGGGATCGTGCGGGCCTCTGGCTCTCCGGTCGACTGCGGGCCGGTGGGGGTTGGTCGCGCAGTTCCCCGCGCCCCTGAAATGCAGACCCTTCGGGTCGCATTTCCCCGATGAGGCGCAGCCTCATCAGGGGCGCGGGGAACTGCGCGACCGGCCACGACGAGACCCGCACCCGGCGACGCGACCGAGAGGAACTCAGCGCTCGAAGGGCACCGAGACCGCCAGCATCATTTCCACCGGCGCGGAGCCATCGTTCCGGTACTCGTGGGCGACGGACGCCTCGAACGTCGCGCTGGCCCCCGCCGGCACCCGGTGCACGACCCCGTCGACGACCAGGGCCAGCTCACCGGAGGTCACGTGCAGCAGCTCCACCGTCCCCTGCGGATGGGGGTCCGACGGGCTGCCCTCACCCGGCGCGAGCCGCCACTCCCACATCTCGAACGGGCCGGGCGCCTCCGCGCCGACGAGGAGCCGGTTGTGGCTGCCGCCCTCCGTCGACCACAGCCGGACGGCCTGGTCGCCGGGGACGACCCGCACCTTCGGGCCCTGTTCGTAGTCGAGCAGGGTGGTGATGCTGACGCCGAGCGCGTCGCCGATCTTGACGACGGTGCCGATGCTGGGGTTGGTGCGGGCCTGTTCGATCTGGATGACCATGCCCCGGCTGACCCCGGCCCGGGAGGCGAGCGTGTCGAGGGTGAAGCCGCGCTCGGTGCGCCAGTGCCTGACGTTGCGGGCGAGCGACTGGGTCAGCAGGTCGAGGTCCGACACGTTCCGTCCATCGAGGGGCCTGGAGGGGCACACCTGGTTGCACCCCGACGTGCAGCAAACTGTACTCAGACCCGGTAGCGGCGCAGCGCGGGCATGGCGCAGGCGAGGCCCAGCATGGTGACGACGACCAGGAGCCCGCCCCCGACCACGGCCGCGCGGGGCCCGAACGCGGAGCCCGCCGATCCGTGCAGCACGTCGGCGAGCCGGGGCCCGCCCGCGACGACGACGGTGAAGACGCCCTGCATCCGGCCGCGCATCTCGTCGGTCGCGGCGGACAGCAGGATCGCCCCGCGGAATACCATCGAGACCATGTCGGCGACCCCGGCGAGCGCGAGGAACGCCACGGCGAGCCAGAGGTTGCCGCTGAGCCCGAACCCGGCGATCGCGAGCCCCCACGCGACGACCGCGCCGATGACCATCCAGCCGTGCCGCCGGGCTCGCGAGAACGTACCGGAGAACAGCCCGCCGGCCACCGCCCCGACGGGGATCGCCGCGAACAGGAGGCCGAGGGCGAGCCCTTCCCCGTAGGGCGCGTAGGTCTCGGCGGCGAGCTGCGGGAAGAGGGCGCGGGGCATGCCGAGGACCATCGCGACGATGTCGGCGAGGAAGGACAGCAGCAGCACCTTGTGCAGGGCGATGTACCGGAAGCCCTCGGCGATCTCGCGCACTCCGGCGCGGCGGGCGACGGTGCCGAGCGGGGGCAGCGCGGGCAGCCGGTACACGGCCCAGACGGTGACGCACAGCGCGAACGCGTCGATGAGGTACAGCTCGGGCAGGCCGATCACGGGGATCAGGACGCCGGCGAGCAGCGGCCCGACGACCTGGCCGGTCTGCATGACGGTGGAGCCGAGCGCGTTGGCCGCGGCGAGCTGGCCCTCGGGCACGAGCCGGGCGATGGAGGCGTTGCGCGCGGGCGCGTTGAGTCCCCAGAACGCCTGCTGGAGGGCGAGCAGCACCATCAGGACGACGACGGAGCCGAGCCCGGTGACGGCCTGGAGCCAGAACAGGACCGAGGTGCCGGCGATGCCGCAGTTGGTGATGAGGAGCAGCTTGCGGCGGTCCATGGTGTCGGCGACCGCGCCGCCCCACAGGGCGAACACGACGAGCGGTACGAGTCCGGCGAGGCTCGCGGCGCCGACCCAGGCGGAGGATCCGGTGATGTCGTAGATCTGCTTGGGCACGGCGACGGCGGTGAGCTGGCTGCCGACGGCGGTGACGATCGTGGAGGACCACAGGCGGCGGTAGGCGGGTATCCGCAGCGGCCGGGTGTCCATCGCCCAGCGCCGCCGCCGTGCCGGTGTCTCGTCCGGTGCGGTGCCGGTGCTGCTCTCGCTGGTGCCTGTGCCGTCCACGCTCATCCTGATTGCTCGCTACATCTACCTGTGCGGGCATCAGTGTCGCAGTCCTGGCGCGGACGGTGTCGGGCGGTCTCAGGTGCCGGCGATGAGCAGGGCCCCCATCGCGAGCATCGTGACGGCGACGAGTCCGTCGAGGACGCGCCAGGCGGCGGGCCGGGCGAGGAAGCGGCTGAGCAGGCGGGCGCCGAAGCCGAGGGCGACGAACCAGACCAGGCTCGCGAGGGTGGCGCCGAGTCCGAAGGTCCAGCGCAGCGGGCCGCGGTCGGCGGCGACGGAGCCGAGCAGCAGCACGGTGTCGAGGTAGACGTGGGGGTTGAGCCAGGTCAGGGCGAGGCAGGTAAGCACGGCGCGGCGGCGCGAGCCGGTGGAGTCGCCCTCGGTCTGCAGGGCCGCGTCGCCGGGGCGCAGCACGCGCCGGGCGGCGAGGGCTCCGTAGCAGAGCAGGAAGGCTCCGCCGATCCAGCCGACGGCGGTGACCGCGCCGGGCCAGGCGACCACCAGCGCGCCGACGCCGCCGACGCCGAGGGCGATGAGCACGGCGTCGGACAGGGCGCAGATGCCGACCACGGCGAGGACGGCGTCGCGGCGGATGCCCTGGCGGAGCACGAACGCGTTCTGGGCTCCGATGGCGACGATGAGCGAGAGGCCGGTGCCGAAGCCGGCGGCCGCGGCGGTGAGAGAGGCGGTCATGGCCTCGACGCTACGGAGACGATCACCGCGCGTACAGCTAAAGATTTTTACGTAGCATTAGCCTGACTTAAGAAGGTGGGGGAGAACGGGTGGTGCGTGGTGATCTCCGAGCTGCCGCTGGACCAGGTGCGGACGCTGCTGGCCGTCGTGGACGAGGGCACGTTCGACGCGGCGGCGGCCGCGCTGCACGTGACGCCGTCGGCGGTGAGTCAGCGGGTGAAGGCGCTGGAGCAGCGCACGGGCCGGGTGCTGCTCGTGCGCACGAAGCCGGTGCGGCCGACCGAGTCGGGGCAGGTCGTGGTGCGCTACGCCCGGCAGCTGGCGCGCCTCGAGCGGGACGCGCACGCGGCGCTCGGGATGGGCCCGGACGACGGGGCGACGCGGGTGACGGCGGCGGTGAACGCGGACTCGCTGGCGACCTGGTTCCTGGACGCGCTCGCCCGGGTCCCGCAGCGTCCGCCGATCGCGTTCGAACTGCACCGCGAGGACGAGACGCGCACGGCCGAGCTGCTGCGCGAGGGGCTGGTGATGGCGGCGGTGACCTCGTCGCCGGAGGCGGTGGCGGGGTGTTCGGTGCGGGCGCTGGGCCGGATGCGGTATCTGGCGGCGGCGCACCCGGACTTCGTGCGGGAGCATCTGGACGGGCCGCTCGCGCAGGGGCTCGCGCGGGCGCCGGTGATGACGTTCGACCGCAGTGACGCGTTGCAGGACGCGTTCGTGCGGGAGCTCGGCGGGGCCGGGGCGGGCGGGGTGCGGCACGCGATGCCGACGTCCGACGGGTTCGCCGCGTCCGTGGCGGCCGGGCTCGGCTGGGGTCTGGTGCCCGAGGCGCAGGCGGCTCCGCTGCTGAGCGCGGGCCGGCTGGTCGAGCTGGCGCCTCAGCGGCCGGTGGACGTCCCTCTGTATTGGCAGCAGTGGAAGCTGGACTCGCCCGCCCTCGCGGCGGTGACCGAGGCGGTGACCGCGACCGCGGCGACGGCCCTGCGCCGCTGAGGCCACGCGGCCATGACCTACTGCCGGTCCTCCAGCTCGGACAGCGCGAGGAGCTGTTCGGGGGTGATGTCGGCGGGAATGGGGCGGGGCGCGGGCGTGCGCAGCGGTGGCTGCCAGCCGGCCTCCTCGTCCCAGGTCCGTACGACCTTGGCCGGTGCCCCGGCGACGACGGCGTGGTCGGGGACGGTGCCGCGCACGACGGCGCCGGCGGCCACGACCACGTTCCGTCCGAGGCGGGCACCCGGCAGGATCACGGCGCCGGTGCCGATCCAGCAGCCGGGGCCGATCTCCACGGGCTCCATGCGGGGCCACTGGCGTCCGACGGGCTCGTGCGGGTCGTCGTAGGAGTGATTGGTGGAGGTGATGTAGACGTACGGGCCCATGTAGACGTCGCTGCCGATGGTGACGGTCGTGTCGGCGACGACGTGGCCGCCGCGGCCGATGACGACGCCGTCGCCGAGGGTCAGGATCGGGTCGGGGCCGAGGTCGAGGTCCGGCATCATCCCGGCCGTCAGGGTGACCTGTTCGCCGATGATGCAGTGCGCGCCGAGCCGGATCCACGGTTCGCCGAAGACGGTGCCCTGCGGGAACGCGAGCTTGGTGCCGGGGCCGATGGCGCGGAACCGGTAGCCGCCGGGCTGCTCCGCGGTGACGGCGCCGCGGCGCTGCGCCCACCGCCAGCCGGCCTGCACGGCGCGATGGGCGAGCCCGCCCCGGGCGGCCCGCCGTCCTGACGAGAACACGTTCCGGTTCTTTGGCACGGCGCCACGTTACTCACCCGTACGGCACTCCCCCACCTCGACGGCCTGTGATCTTCACCCCACGGGTACGGTTCGCTCAGGCGCGACGCAGGCGGAGCACGCCACGACTTGCAAGGAGCGGGATCGCATGGCCCACGAGGCACTCATCGCCGGGTTCGGCGGCAAGGAACCGAAGCTGGACCAGGACGCCTTCGCGGCGCCCAACTCCACGCTGATCGGCGACGTCACGCTGCACGCCGGGGCGAGCGTCTGGTACGGCGCGGTGCTGCGCGCGGAGTTCGAGCCGATCACGCTCGGCGCGGACAGCAACATCCAGGACAACTGCACGGTGCACGTCGACGCCGGGTTCCCGGTGACGATCGGGGAGCGCGTCTCGGTGGGGCACAACGCGGTCCTGCACGGCTGCACGATCGAGGACGACTGTCTGATCGGCATGGGCGCGACGGTGCTCAACGGCGCGGTGATCGGCGCGGGTTCGCTGGTCGCGGCGCAGGCGCTGGTCCCGCAGGGCATGGTCGTCCCGCCGGGTTCGCTGGTCGCGGGCGTGCCGGCGAAGGTGCGGCGCGAGCTCACGCAGGAGGAGCGCGAGGGCGTGACTTTCAACGGCACGGTCTACGTGGACCTGGCCCGCTCCCACCGCGAGGTCCACGAGAAGTCCGCCGACGCGAACTGACCGGCCCCGGGGGCCGGGACCGGTACGGCGGAGCGTCACTCGCCCGCGGGCACCGGCTCCGGCCCGGTCTCCGCCTCGGCCGCCTCGGCCGCCTCGGCCTTGGCGGCGGCCTTCGCGGCCTTGCGCTTGACGATCAGCATCGAGGCGATGCCGATGAGGACGGCCGCGCCGAGACCCACGTACGAGAAGCGCTTGAGCCAGTCCTCGGCGACGACGCCGATGTAGTAGATGACGGCCGTGGTGCCGCCGGCCCAGACGACGCCGCCCAGGAAGTTGGCGATGAAGAACTTCCAGTACGGCATGTGCAGGACGCCGGCCAGCGGGCCGGCGAAGATGCGCAGCAGGGCGATGAAGCGGCCGAAGAACACGGCCCACATGCCCCACTTCTCGAACGACCGCTCCGCGGTGGCCACATGGGCGGGCCCGAAGTGCCGCGGGAACTTGGCGCCGAGTTTGGCGAGGAGGGGCCTGCCGCCCTTGCGGCCGATCGCGTAGCCGATGGAGTCGCCGATCACGGCGCCGGCCGTCGCGCACACGCCGAGCACCAAGGGGTTCACGTCGCCGTGCTGCGAGGACAGCAGGGCGGCGGAGACGAGGACGATCTCACCGGGCAGCGGGATGCCGAGGCTCTCCAGGCCGATGACGCCCGCCACCAAGGCGTAGATGGCGACCGCCGGGATCGTGTCGAGCCATTCCTGGACGTGCAACGCCGTCGCCTCCCGTGCCGGTGCGGTGTCTCCCGAGGCCCTGCCGTCACCTTCCCGCCGTCGGCCGGAGGGCGGCCGGGCGGCGTCTGGTGCCCGGCAGGCGGGAAGGTGACGGCAGGGCCTGGGTGCGCGCCCCCTGTGCCGCGCGCCTCGGGAAGCCTACCTGTTCGGCCTGTTCGGTCCGGATCAGCTGTTGGGCCGCAGGGTCCACACAACGGTCATCTCGCCGGTCACGGCGCCGTCCGCGCGCGTGATGGCGATGCTGACCGGGAACTCCGGGCGCTCGCCCGCGTCCAGCTCGGCGACGACGTCGGCGGCCGGGCGGCCGAGGGTGGCCGTGGCGGTGACCGGGCCCATGGCCAGCTTCTTGTACGCGATCTCGGCGCTGACGGCCAGCGGCACGGCGCGCGAGAGCTGGTCACCGAAGGCGGCGAGGACGATGGCCCCGCTCGCGGACTCGGCCAGCGTGAACATGGCGCCGGCGTGCGGGCCGCCGACGTGGTTGTGGTAGTCCGCCTGGTCGGGCAGCGAGACGACGGCCTTGTCCGGCGTCGTCTCCTGGAACTCGAGGTTCAGCGTGCGGGCCATCGGCACGGTGGCGGCGAGCATGTCGCCGATGGACATCTGGTCTGCGCTCATACCCGTAGGTTACCCACGAGTAGCCTCCTTGGCCATCCCCTCCCCGGCGTCCCCAAATGCCCCAGCCGCGCCGCCTTCGTCCGCCGGAACGTTGCACGTCCGGTACAGGGCAGGGACATCCGTGGCCCCGGAACCCTCTATCGTTGACGGCCATGTGGCCAGGAACGCAGCCGCCCGGGGGCGAGCAGAACCCGCAGGACCCGAATCAGCCGGGACCCAACCCGTATCAGCAGCCGGGGTACCAGCAGCCGAACCCCTATCAGCAGCCGGGGTACCAGCAGCAGCCCAACCCGTACCAGCAGCAGCAACAGCCTGCCTGGAACGCGCCCACGACGCCGATGGGTCCGCCCCAGGCGCCGAAGGGCGGCGGCGGGAACCAGACGAAGATCGTCGCCATCGTCGCCGCGGCCGCCGTCGTCGTGGCCGCGGGCGTGACCGGTTTCCTGGTGCTCGGCGGGGACAAGGACGACGACGCCAAGGGTGATCCGAAGAAGTCGCCCAAGGCCTCGGCGTCCGCTCCGGCGAGCAAGGAGCCCAGCGCGAGCGCGTCCGCGGCGAACCCGCGCGGCGGGGACAACGCGGTGCAGCCGGTCGTCGCCGGCTGGCAGCCTGTCGTGAACACCAAGCACAAGACGGTGTTCGACGTGCCGCCCGGCTGGGAGGTCAGCACCAGCGGCTCGGACCAGATCATCGGCTTCGAGTACGACTACAAGGGCAAGGACGGCAAGAAGGAGCACGGGATGACCACCGTCTCCGCTCCCGCCGAGCTCCAGTCCAAGTGGTGCACCGAGGACTCCGACAAGGACGGCCGCGACGAGGACACCTCGCTGGCCGGCGTCGGCACCCGTGGCGAGAACGGCGCGAAGACCGCCAAGGAAGCCGCCCAGAACCGCATCCCGTGGTGGATCTACGGCGGCTACACCGAGCCGTCCACCAAGGCGGTCAAGCCCGGCAAGCCCCAGGACTTCACCAACAGTCAGGGCATCAAGGGCAGCCTGATCAAGGCCCACTCCGAGGGCAGCCCCAAGAAGGGCAAGTGCGCCAGTGAGGGCAAGGCCGTGGTCTTCGCCTTCCAGAACGGCGTCGGCGACTTCGTGTCCTGGGACCTGTGGGCCGCCAAGGGCGTCAAGAACGAGCTGTCGGACGCGACGATCACCAAGATCCTCAACTCCGTGCGCTACTACGAGGACCCCGAGGCCCAGTAGCACGACCGCTCCCGGCCGGTGTGCGGCCGGGAACCGGCTTGGCAGAACAGGTGTGCGGCGGCGATAGTCCCTGAGTGACCGACGCCGCCGCCTCCCCGCCCCACCAGCCACGACGTCCGCGCCGCCCCGCCTGGGCGGGGCGGAACTACACGCTGCTCGCGGCGTCGGCGTTCATCACGACGCTCGGTTCGCACGGCGCGCTGATCGCCTCCGCGTTCGCCGTGCTCGACGCGGGCGGCGACGCCGGTGACGTGGGCCTGGTCGCGGCCGCCCGCACCCTGTTCCTGGTGGTCTTCCTGCTGGTGGGCGGCGCGGTCGCCGACCGGCTGCCCCGCCATCACGTCATGGTCGCCGCGAACGCCCTGAACTTCCTGTCCCAGGGCGCCTTCGCCCTCCTGGTCCTCCAGGGTGAGCCGCAACTGTGGCAGATGCTGGCGCTCAGCGCCCTGGGCGGCACCGGCCAGGCGTTCTTCAACCCGGCGGCCGAGGGCATGCTGATGTCCTCCGTCTCCGGCGAGCAGGCGTCCCGCGCCTTCGCGCTCTTCCGGATGGGCATGTCCGGCGCCGCCGTCGGCGGGGCCGCGCTCGGCGGGGCGATGGTCGCGGCGCTCGGCCCCGGCTGGGTGCTCGCGCTCGACGCCGCGGCGTTCGCGGTGGCGGGCGCCCTGCGCGCGTTCCTCGACATCGGCCACATCGCGCCGCGCGCACCGGGCTCCGGGCTGCTCGCGGACATCCGCGACGGCTGGCGGGAGGTCGTGGGGCGCCCCTGGCTGTGGGCCGTCATCGCCCAGTTCTCGGTGGTGGTCGCCGTCGTCGGCGCCGCCGAGTCGGTGTTCGGACCGCTGGTCGCCCGGGACGAACTGGGCGGGGCGGGCCCCTGGGGTCTGGCGCTCGGCGCGTTCGGCGCCGGCACGATTCTCGGCGGCCTGCTGATGATGCGCTGGAAGCCGCAGCGCCTCCTGCTCGCCGGCTCCGTGGCCGTCTTCTCGCTGGCCCTGCCGTCGGCCGCGCTCGCCGTGCCCGTGCCCCTGCCGGCCCTGGTCGCGGTCATGTTCGTCAGCGGCGTCACGATCGAGATCTTCGGTGTCTCATGGATCACCGCGCTGCACCAGGAGATACCCGAGGAGAAACTGTCCCGGGTCTCGGCCTACGACTGGTTCGGCTCGGTGGCGATGGTGCCGCTGGCGACCGCTCTGGCCGGCCCCGCCGAGTCGGCCTTCGGCCGCTCCCCCGCACTGTGGGGCTGCGCGGCCCTGGTGGTGCTCGCCACGGCGGCCGTCCTGTGCGTGCCCGACGTACGCAACCTGCGGCGCCGCGAGCCCGAACCGGTCAAGGCCGGCGAGCCCTCGGACCCCGCGGAGCTCACCCCACGCTGAACGAGCCGCCCGGCGGCAGCGGCGAGGGCACCGCGTCGGCGTCCGTCACGGGCCGCGCGTCCCCGATGAGACGGCGCAGCCCGGCACCGTGCTCGACCCGCGCGGGGAACGCGTCACGTGCCGTGCGCCGGGCCAGTTCGGCCACGCCGATCTCGTCCTGGGAGGCGATCAGCACCGCGTTCCCGAACCGCCGCCCGCGCAGCACGGCGGGCTCGGCGATCACCGCGAGGTGGGCGAACACCTCGGCGAAGGTGGCCAGTTGGGACCGCAGGAACGCGAAGGGTGCGCCGTCGGCGAGGTTGGCCGCGTAGACGCCGCCGGGCCTGAGGACCCGGTCGGCCTCCCGCGCGTAGGCGAGCGTCGTCAGATGGGCGGGCACCTGGGAGCCGCCGAACACGTCGGCGACGAGCACGTCCGCCGCGTCGTCGGGCGCCGCCGCGAGCCAGGCGCGGGCGTCCTCGCCGTGCACGCGCACGTCCACTCCGGCGGGCAGCGGCAGATGCTCGCCGACCAGCGCGAGCAGCCCCCGGTCGGCCTCGACGACGTCCTGCCGCGAGCCCGGCCGGGTGGCGGCCACGTACCGGGGCAGGGTGAGGGCGCCGCCGCCGAGGTGCAGCACGTCGAGCGCGCGGCCCTCGTCACCGGCGCGGTCGAGGACGTGCCCGAGGCGCCGCGCGTACTCGAACTCCAGATGCGTCGGATCGTCGAGATCGACGTACGACTGCGGAGCCCCGTCCACCGTGAGCAACCAGGCCCGCCGCCGATCGACGTCCGGCATCAGCTTGGCGAAGCCGTGATCGACAACGCGCCCGACGGGTATGGCCTCGACTTCTGGTTCGCTCACGCCCCTATTGTGCCGGGCCCCCGGAGGGGGAAGGCGCAGGGCCGCACAGCCCCACGCCCCCCCTTCTGAAGGCGCCGCCCCTTACATCAGCACGGCCGAGACGGTGCCGGCCCCGACCGTGCGCCCGCCCTCGCGGATCGCGAAGCCGAGCCCCGCCTCCAGGGGCACGTCCCGTCCCAGCTCGACGGTCATGGTGACCGTCTCGCCGGGCCGGGCGACACCGGCCTCCCCGAGGTCGACGTCCCCCACGACGTCCGCCGTGCGCAGATAGAACTGCGGCCGGTACCCGGTGGAGAGCGGCGTACTGCGCCCGCCCTCCTTCGCGGAGAGCACGTACACCTGCGCGGTGAAGCGCCGCGCGGGCCGGACGCTGCCCGGCTCGGCGACGACGTGCCCGCGCCGCACGGCGTCGCGCGGGACACCGCGCAGCAGCAGCGCCACGTTGTCCCCCGCCTGCGCCTCCTCCATCGGCTTGCCGAAGGTCTCGACGCCGGTGACGACGGTCTCCGCGTCCTTGAGGGCCTCGGTCCCGTACACCCGGACCCGGTCCCCGACGCGGACGCGCCCGCGCTCGACGGCGCCGGTGACGACGGTGCCGCGCCCGCTGATCGTCAGCACGTTCTCGACGGACAGCAGGAACGGCGCGTCCACGTACCGCTCGGGCATCGGCACGTACGTGTCCACGGCGTCGAGCAGCGCCTCGACGGCGGCCGCCCAGCGCGGGTCGCCCTCCAGGGCGCGCAGCCCGGAGACCCGGACGACGGGGACGGAGTCGCCGCCGTACCCGTGCGCGGAGAGCAGCTCGCGCACCTCCAGCTCCACGAGGTCGGTGAGCTCGTCGTCGCCGGCGTCCGCCTTGTTGAGCGCGACGACGATGTGGTCGACGCCGACCTGCCGGGCGAGGAGCACGTGCTCGGCGGTCTGCGGCATGATCCCGTCGAGCGCGGAGACGACGAGGATGGCCCCGTCGAGCTGGGCGGCGCCCGTGACCATGTTCTTGACGTAGTCGGCGTGGCCCGGCATGTCCACGTGCGCGTAGTGCCGGGTGTCGGTCTCGTACTCGACATGCGCGATGTTGATGGTGATGCCGCGCTGCGCCTCCTCGGGCGCCTTGTCGATGCGGTCGAACGGCACGAAGGTGCCGGAGCCGCGCTCGGCGAGGACCTTGGTGATGGCGGCGGTCAGCGTGGTCTTGCCGTGGTCGACGTGGCCCATGGTGCCGATGTTGAGGTGCGGCTTGGTGCGCACGTATGCCGTCTTGGGCATGACTGGGTGGTCCCTTCCGGAACAGAAAAAGTGAAGCCTCCTGTGTGAGGCGGGGACCCCTGAGCGGTACCGACCCTCCCCCTGCGGGGTCCGCCGGAGTGTCCGGAGAGGGTCAGCTTCGCGCGCCGTCGACGGCTGCTGCGAGGCAGTGGGTGGCGGCAGCCCGAGCAGCGCCCGCGACTGCGGGCGTAGCTGCGTGAGTGGCGTGCCGGAACATGAGGCAGATCATCGCCGACCCGGCGGCGTGCGTCGAACGATTTTCCGCGCCCGGCGCGGGAGTTGTCAGGGGCCGGTGTGCTTGAGCGCCTCGCGCACGGACAGCGGCGCGAGCGCGTCCCGGTGCGCGGCGACGAAGGCCCGTACGGCGTCGGGGTCGGTCTTCGCGTACGCGCGCAGGCTCCAGCCGATGGCCTTGCGGAGGAAGAACTCGCTGTCGCCCGCCCGGCGCAGGCAGTACCCGAAGAGGCGCTCCGTGTCGGTGGTGTCCGCGCGGCGGAGCTGGTGGAGCAGGGCGGTGCGGGCGAGCCAGATGTCTTCGTCGGCGATCCAGCGGTCCATCTCGGCGGTGAGCGCCGGGTCCGCGGCGACGAGGGCGCCGACGACGTGTGCGGCGAGCAGGTCGACGGTGTCCCACCACGGGTCGGTCGTGATCAGGTGCCGGGCGACGGGGAGGAAGGCGGAGGTGAGCTTGCCCTTGTGGCGGCACAGGTAGTCGACGGCGAAGTACGCGTACTCGCGCTCGGGCAGGGCCCAGCAGCGCAGTGCGACGGCGGTGAGGTCGCGTTCGCCGGGGCGCGGCGTGCCGGCCAGGACGGCCCGGGTCCGCTCCTTGCGCACCGGTTGGGGCAGTCCGAGGAACGGGGCGACGTCCTTCATGTAGGCGCGCATCGTCGCCGCGCGCGCGGGGTCCGCGACGGCCTCGTACGCGGTGGGCAGCCGGGACAGGATCGTGTCGGCGAGCGCGCTGGGCGGCGGTGTGAGGACGGACATCGCGCTCCCCCCTGGGCGACGGGACCCGGCAGGTGGGGCAAGGCCGGTGAGGCCTGGCAGGTGAGACCCACCCTACGGCGATCTTACGGAGAGGTCGGTTACTCTCCCCGGATGTTCGAGACCGTCCCCGCCCGTCCCGCCGGGTTCACCACGCGCTGCACCAGGGTGCTCCTTTCTCCCTGGTCACGGCTGTCGCTCCTGGTGATGCTGCTCGCGGCGGGGGCGACCTCGGTGCTGCTGTTCGAGCCGCAGCGCCTGCTGGAGCGGGGCTGGCCGCCGCAGGTGGACGGCGCCGCCGCGCTGGTCCTGTTCACGGTGGCGTACGGGCTGTGCACGGTGGCGTTCGTGCCGCGGCCGTTCATCAGTCTGGCGGCGGGAGCGCTGTTCGGGTCCGCGCTCGGGCTGGCCGGCGCGATCGGCGGGACGGTGCTCGGCGCGGGGATCGCGTTCGGGCTGGGCAGGATCCTCGGGCAGGACGCGCTGCGCCCGCTGCTGCGCGGGCGCTGGCTCAAGGCGGCGGACGGGCAGCTCAGCCGGCACGGTTTCCGCTCGATGCTGGCGGTCCGGCTGTTCCCCGGCGTCCCGTTCTGGGCGGCGAACTACTGCGCCTCGGTGTCCCGCATGGGCTGGACCCCGTTTCTCGTGGCGACGGGGCTGGGTTCGATCCCGAACACGGCGGCGTACGTGGTGGCGGGCGCCACGGCGGCGACGCCCACGTCCCCGGTGTTCCTGGTGTCGACGGGATTCATCGTGGTGACGATGCTGGCGGGCGCGGCGGTCGCCTGGCGCAAGCGCCACGCCCTGAAGCACCGGGTCCGCTCCGGCGAGCCGTCCGGGGTCTGACCTCCGCCGGGCTCAGAGGGCCTCGACGATCGTGGCGTTGGCGAGTCCCCCGGCCTCGCACATGGTCTGCAGTCCGTAGCGGCCGCCGCGGGCGCGCAGCGCGTGCACCATCGTGGTCATCAGGCGCGCCCCGCTGGCGCCCAGGGGGTGGCCGAGGGCGAGGGCGCCGCCGTGCACGTTCAGCCGGGCCGGGTCGGCGCCGGTCTCCCGCAGCCAGGCGAGGACGACGGCGGCGAAGGCCTCGTTGACCTCGAACAGGTCGATGTCGCCGAGGTCGAGCCCGGCTCGGCGCAGCACCTTCTCGGTGGCGGGCACGACGCCGGTCAGCATGAGGAGCGGGTCGGAGCCCGTGACGGCGAAGGAGTGCAGCCGGGCCAGCGGGCGCAGTCCGAGCCGGGCCGCGTGCTCGCTGGTGGTGATCAGCAGGGCGGAGGCGCCGTCGTTGACCGGGCTGGCGTTGCCCGCGGTCACGTTCCAGGTGATCTGGGGGAACCGCTCCTCGAACGCGGCGTCGTAGTAGGCGGGCTTGAGTCCGCCGAGGACCTCGGACGAGGTGCCGGGCCGGACGGACTCGTCGCGCGTGATGCCGTCGAGCGGGGCGACCTCGGCGTCGAACAGTCCGGCGTCCCCGGCGGCCGCTGCCTTCGCGTGCGACGTGACGGCGTACGCGTCCATCCGCTCCCGGGACAGGCCCCACTTCGCGGCGATCAGTTCGGCGCTGATGCCCTGTGGCACGAGGCCCTCCGGGTAGCGCGCGGCGACCCCCGGGCCGAAGGGGTCGGCCCCTTCCGGCACGTTCGACCACATGGGGACGCGGCTCATCGACTCGACGCCGCAGGCGATCACGAGGTCGTAGGCGCCGGACAGGACGCCCTGCGCGGCGAAGTGGACCGCCTGCTGGGAGGAGCCGCACTGCCGGTCGACCGTGGTGGCGGGCACGGTCTCGGGGAAGCCGGCGGACAGGACGGCGTAGCGGGTGGTGTTCATGGCCTGCTCGGCGACCTGGTCGACGGTGCCGCCGATGACGTCGTCGACGAGCGCGGGGTCGATCCCGGTGCGGTCGACGAGGGCGCGCAGGGTGTGGGCGAGGAGTTCGACGGGGTGGACGTGGGCGAGCGCACCGCTCGGCCTGCCCTTTCCGATCGGGGTGCGTACGGCTTCGACGATGACGGCGTCACGCATGGCTCGGGCCTCCGGGGCGTGTGCGGTTACGCGTGAGTAGGAAATCCGGACTCACCATAGCGCTGCGAGTTTGGAAATCAAACCCTTCCTTGTGGCGGCCCCTACACTGGCCGCATGCCAGCTGCCGCCAAGGACCCGCGCCCCTGCTCGATCGCCGACACCCTGGCCGTGGTCGGCGAGAAGCACTCCCTGCTCGTGCTCCGCGAGGTGTGCCTGGGCAACGGCCGCTTCGACCGGCTCGTCCGGAACATCGGGGCGCCGCGCGACATCCTGGCCGCCCGCCTCAAGCGGCTCGTCGAGGCCGGGATCCTGGAGAAGGTCGCCTACCAGGAGCGGCCGCAGCGCTTCGAGTACCGCCCGACCCAGGCCGGCCTGGAGCTCGAGCCGGTGCTGATGACGCTCATGGCCTGGGGCGACCGCCATCTGCGCGACGACCGCCCGATGGTGATCGAGCACGGCTGCGGTCACGACCTGCGGCCCGTCGTGACCTGCGCCGAGTGCGGCGAGGCGGTGCGCCACGAGGACCTGCGGGCCCACCCGCAGGCGCCGGGCTGGACGACGTCGGGCCCCGAGGCCGCCTGACCGCGCACCCGGGCACCCGCGCACCCGCGCGTCCGCGCCGCCGCCGGTACATTCCGGACACTCGGGGCGGGTCCGCGCACGGGGGACGCGACCCCGTGGGAGGCCCGTCATTTTCGGGCGCTACGCTGCCCCCGCGTTCGCCCGCGACCCATGCGGGTGCGCCTCGCCGTGCCCGGACCGCGTTCGCGGGAACCGGTCTTCCGTCCCGTCACCTGGATCGCGTCTCTCCTTCATGTCTTGGTTCGAATCATTCATTCTCGGACTCGTCCAGGGGCTGACAGAGTTCCTGCCGATCTCGTCGAGCGCCCATCTGCGGCTCACCGCCGCGTTCGCCGGCTGGCACGACCCGGGGGCGGCCTTCACGGCGATCACCCAGCTCGGCACCGAGACCGCGGTGGTGATCTACTTCCGCAAGGACATCGCACGGATCATCTCGGCGTGGTTCAGGTCGCTCACCGACAAGACGCTGCGCGGCGACCACGACGCCCAGATGGGCTGGCTGGTGATCGTCGGCTCCATACCCATCGGCGTGCTGGGCCTCGCGTTCAAGGACCAGATCGAGGGCCCGTTCCGTGATCTGCGTCTGACGGCGACGACGCTGATCGTGCTCGGCGTCGTGCTCGGCATCGCGGACCGGCTCGCGGCGCGTGACGAGCTGGGCGGCCGGCACCGCGCCGTGCGCTCGCGCAAGGAGCTCAAGGACCTGTCGGTCAAGGACGGTCTGATCTACGGCCTGTGCCAGGCGATGGCGCTGATCCCGGGCGTCTCCCGGTCCGGCGCGACCATCAGCGGCGGCCTCTTCCTCGGCTACACGCGCGAGTCGGCGGCCCGCTACTCGTTCCTGCTGGCCATCCCCGCGGTGCTCGCCTCGGGCGTCTTCGAGCTGAAGGACGCGACGGAGGGCGGCCACGTCTCGTGGGGGCCGACGATCTTCGCCACGGTCATCGCGTTCGGCGTCGGTTACGCGATCATCGCCTGGCTGATGAAGTTCATCTCGACGAAGAGCTTCATGCCGTTCGTCTACTACCGGATCGCGCTCGGCATCGCCCTGTTCGTCCTCGTGTCGCTGGGTGTCCTGAGCCCGCACGCGGCCGAGTCGGCGGGCTGACCTCAGGCCTGGACGGCCTGAACGGCCCGGACCGCCTCGATCACCGAGAGCCCCACCGGTTCCGGCAGCCGCGTCACTCTCGTCACGGCGAGTCCCGCCCGCGCGCACAGCGCCCGGAACTCCGCCTCGGTGCGCTCGCGCCCGCCCACGTTGACCAGCATGTTCAGGTCGCCGAGATACATCATGGGCGGCTGTGTCCCGTCGACGGTGTCCGGAAGCACGACCTCGACGACCAGGATCCGGCCGTGGGCCGGCAGCACGGCGCGGACGTGGCCGAGGAGCGTGGCGGCCCGGTCGTCGTCCCAGTCGTGAACGACGCCCTTGAGCAGGTAGACGTCCGATCCGGCGGGCACGGAGGCGAAGAAGTCGCCGGTCACGATGGTGCAGCGGTCGGTGACTCCGGCGGCTTCGAGGACCGGCCCCGCGTCGGCGGCGGCCATCGGCGTCTCGAACAGCACGCCCCGCAGCCCCGGGTACGCGGACAGGACGGCGGCGAGCACAGCGCCGTCGCCGCCGCCCACGTCGGTGACCGAGCGGGCGCCGGACAGGTCGAGCACCGCGGGCAGCAGCGCGGCGGCGGCACGGCCGCCCTGACGCATCGACGCATTGAACGCCCGGGACAGCTCCGGGTGCGCGGCGAGGTGGCCGAAGAAGTCCGTGCCGAACAGGTCGGCGAAGACGGGCCCGCCAGTGCGGACGCTCTCGTCGAGCCGGGCCCAGGAGCCGATCATCGCCGGGTCCAGGAACATCCGCACGAAGTCGGCCATGGAGTCCGCGCGGTCGGTGCGCAGTAGGGCCCCTCGGGCGGTCAGGGCGAAGGCGCCGGGCCGGGACTCGGTGGCCAGTCCGGAGGCGGCGAGGGCCCGGAGCAGCCGGCGGGTGGCGTCGGGGTCGGTGCCCAGGTCCGCGGCGACGTCGGCGGCGTCCCGGGGGTGGTCGCCGAGCCGGTCGGCGACGCCGAGGCGTACGGCGGCGGCAAGGGCCTGGGCGGCCATGTGGCCGAAGACGGTGCTCATGAGCGCGCCCCGGTCGTCACCGGCGGGCTCGGTCTCGGGCATGACGTCCTCCACGGAAGTCGACGGCTCGGGACGACCGTCGCGTGCGCTTCCACCCTACGAGGGCACGACGGCCGTGACCTGCGGAGTGCCGGCACGGCGGGCCGACCGCCCCGTGCACCCCGAACCGTCAACTCCCGCTCACATTCGATCACTTGGCGCACTCGAACGCTCGCTCAGGGTTCCCAACCGGGCAGCGCGCACGTAGCCTTGGCACATGCCGCCTGTCATTTCCCGTCCCTCGCGGTCCGCCGACGAGGTGAACGAGCAGATCCGCAGCCTGTGGCTGCGGGCGGGGGGCCGCCTGACCGCGGAGCAGCGGGCGCAGTACGCGCTGCTGGTCACCGAGTGGGCGGAAGCGACCCGGTCGGAGGTCCCGGAGGCCGCCTGACCGGGCCCGCGCCCGCGCCGTGCGGGTCAGCGCCCGCCGGCCACCCTGAGCACCGTGCCCGTCGTGTACGCCGCGCTGGGCGAGAGCAGCCAGGCGATCGCCGCCGCGACCTCCTCCGCCGTGCCGGGCCGGCGCAGCGGGATGCCGGGCGCCGCGGCCGCGGCCCGGCCGGGGTCGCCGCTCGCCGCGTGGATCTCCGTGTCGATGATGCCGGGCGCCACCGCGTTGACCCGTACGCCGAGCGGCCCGAGCTCCTTGGCGAGGCCCAGGGTGATGGTGTCGACGGCGGCCTTCGAGGCGGCGTAGTGGACGTAGTCGCCGGGGCTGCCGAGGGTGGCGGCGGCCGAGGACACGTTCACGATGGCGCCTTCGCCGGCGGCGCCCATGTCGCGGGCGGCGCGGCGGCAGCAGAGCAGGACTCCGAGCACGTTCACGTCGACGACGCGGCGCAGGTCGTCGGTGCTGGTGTCGGCGAGCGGGCCGAGCGGGGCGGTGACGCCCGCGTTGTTCACCAGGCCGGTGAGCGCGCCGAGTTCGGCCTGCGCGAGGTCGAAGAGTCGCTCGACGTCGGCCTCCCGGGAGGTGTCGGCCCGGGCGACGACACAGCGGGCGCCGGCGTCGCGCACGGCGTCCGCGGTGCGTTCGGCCGCGTCCTTGTCGCTGACGTAGGACAGCGCGATGTCGTGGCCGTCGTGCGCGAGGCGCAGCGCGGTGGCGGCGCCGATGCCGCGGCTGCCGCCGGTGACGAGGGTGCGGGGGCGGGTCAAGGAGTCCTCCCGGACGGGGTGCGGTCCCTCAGGACGATGATCACGTCGCGCCGGGCGCACCGTACCAGCGCCACGAGGTCCGGCGCGCGTGACCCGGCAGGTCGCCGCGGCCCGTCGCCCACAGCAGGGTCGGCCAGGGCGGGGTGTCCCGCGGCACGTCGGGGAAGAGGCGGCGCAGCGAGCGGGCGCACAGGTCCGCGGGCGCCTCGAAGGGGACTCCGAGGCCGAGTGCGAGGTCGTGGGTGTGCACGAGGGTCTCGACGACGCCCATCGCGGCGAAGCCCTCGGGGTCGCTGACGCCGAACACGTGGTGGCCGCGGGCAGTCGGCGGCGTGGCCCGCACCACGGCGACGAGCAGCCCGCCGCAGTCCTCCAGTGTGCGGAACATGGCCTCGGCTCCGCCCTCGCGGTCGGCCGTGACGGTGTTCAACGGACCCTCGGGGCGGCGCCGGTCGCCGCCGTAGGGATCGCCGGGTTCGGTTCTCGGGCTCAGGGAGCCGATGCCCGCGGCGTAGAAGAAGAGGTCGTCGGCGAGGTGTTCGCCGGTCTCCCAGCAGGTCCAGGTGAGAGGGCCCGCGGGGGCGTCCCAGTCGGCCGCGGCGGCGGGGCGCAGTGTGGTCACGGCGAGCCGCACGGCCTGGGCGACGTCGTCGGCGGTGACCGGTCCGGTGACCGCCGCGGATGCCGTCGTGTTCGGTTCAGCTGACATGCGGGCCACCGTAACGGACCCGGTGTCGCAAAAGTTCCACGCCTCAACGTCCGGTCGGCGCACGCCTCTTGGATCCGCTCACCGCACACTCGACACTGATCCGATGACGCAGCGTGTGGAACTCGCGACCGTCCTCGACCGGCTCGCCGTCGACGAGCTGGTGACCGACTACGCGGTGGCCGTGGACGACGGCGACTGGGCGGCGTACCGCGCCCTGTTCGCCCCCGGCGGCCGCGCCGACTACCGCACGGCGGGCGGCGTGGAGGGCAGTGCGGAGGAGATCGCGCGCTGGCTGTCCGAGACGATGGAGCTGTTCCCGATGCGGCAGCATCTGATCGTCAACCGCCGGGTGCGGTTCGGCCGGCTCGACCGCGACGTGGGCGACGAGGCGCTGGTCCAGGCCGACTACATCAACCCGATGCGGTTCCCCGGCGACGGCACGGCCCCGGACTTCGAGTGCGGCGGCCGCTACGCGTTCGACCTGGTCAGGACGCACGCCGGCTGGCGTCTGCACCGGGTCACCGTGCACGAGAAGTGGCGCCGCCTGCCGGAGCGCGCGGCGAGCGCCCCGGGCGGCTCCTGACCCGCGCCGCCGGGCCCACTGTCGTTGATCGCCCGGGGCGCGCACACTGAAGGGACCTCTGCAGGTCTCGTACGAGGACGGAGGCGCGGCCCATGGTGGGTTGGCGGCGGCGGCTCGACGTGTCGCCCTGGTGGCGGGGCGGGGCGGCGGCCGGGGCGGGCGCGCTGCCGGCGCTGGCGTTCCCCGCGCCGTCGTTGTGGTGGTTCGCCTACGTCGCGCTCGTGCCGTGGATGCTGCTGGCGCGCTCGGCGGACACACCGCGCCGGGCCGCCCTGGACGGCTGGCTCGGCGGCCTCGGGTTCATGCTCGCCGTGCACCACTGGCTGCTGCCGAGTCTGCACGTGTTCACGGTCGTCATCGCGGCGCTGCTCGGCGCCTTGTGGGCGCCGTGGGGGCTGCTGCTGCGGCGGCTGCTGCACGGGACGCCCACACCGGGGCAGGCGGCGGCCGCGCTCGTCGCCGTGCCCTCGGGCTGGCTGATGGTGGAACTGGTGCGCTCCTGGGAGGGGTTGGGCGGGCCGTGGGGCCTGCTCGGGTCCAGCCAGTGGCAGGTGGTGCCCGCGCTGCGGCTCGCGTCCGTGGGCGGGGTGTGGCTGGTGAGCCTGCTGGTGGTCACGGTGAACACGGCGATCGTGGTGCTGCTCGTGGCCCGTGAGGCGCGTACGCCGGCCGTGGCGGGGCTCGTCGCGACCATCACCGTGACGGGGGCCGCGTGGGCCTGGGCGCCGCGCCCCGAGACGGACGGGCGGACACGGATCGCGGTGGTGCAGGCCGGGACGGTGACCGGGGACGCGAGCGCGGAGCGCCGCTTCGACCGCGAGGAGGCACTGACCCGGGAGCTGATCGGACAGGACGTCGACCTGGTCGTGTGGGGCGAGAGCAGCGTCGGCTACGACCTGACCGAACGCCCCGACCTGGCCCGCCGGATCGCGGCGCTGTCCCGGGCGGTGGGCGCGGACGTGCTGGTCAACGTGGACGCGCGGCGCCCCGCGTCGGACGGCTCAGGGGCCCAGGGCATCTACAAGAGCTCGGTGCTGATCGGGCCCGACGGGCCGACCGGCGCACGCTACGACAAGATGCGGCTCGTCCCGTTCGGCGAGTACGTGCCGGCGCGCGGGCTGCTGGGCTGGGCCACGTCCGTGGGCAGGGCGGCGGGCGAGGACCGCATGCGGGGCACCCGGCAGGTCGTCATGGACGTGCGGAACGGGAACGGTGGCGGCGCCCTGCGGGTCGGGCCCCTGGTCTGCTTCGAGTCCGCGTTCCCCGACATGACGCGGAAGCTGACGCAGGACGGGGCACAGGTGCTGCTCGCCCAGTCGTCGACGTCGTCGTTCCAGCACAGTTGGGCACCGGAGCAGCACGCGTCCCTGGCGGCGGTGCGGGCGGCGGAGACCGGGCGCCCGATGGTGCACGCGACGCTGACCGGGGTGTCGGCGGTGTACGGGCCCGACGGGGCGCGGGCGGGCGCGTGGCTGGGGACGTCGGCGAGCGCGGCCCGCGTCTTCGACGTGCCTACGGCTCAAGGTACGACGCTGTACGTGCGGTTCGGGGACTGGCCGGTGCACGGCGCCGTCGCGGTGCTGGTCGCCCTCGGCGCGGCGGAACTGCTCCGCAGGTCGCGGCGCCCCTCGGCGTCCCCGTCGACCCGCCCCGGAGTCCCCGGCGCCGTCCGCTGAAGCCGCCGGGAACTCCGGGGCCCCTGGGGCGCACGAAGTGTGCCGTCCAGGGGCGCGGGGAACTGCGCGAGAAGCCCCACCGGCCCGCGGCCCGCGACGAGGCGGCAAGGCTCACCTCCGATGCGGCCAAGGAGCGCGGGGAACTGCGCGACCAGCCCCCAACGGCCCGCAGCGGACGACGAGACCGCACGCCTCACCGCCCGATGCGGCTGACCTCCATGACGACCCGCTCGCACAGCTCATGCGTGGCCAGCGCGTCCCGCGCACTCACGACATGCCCACCGCGCACCCCGTCGAGGAACGCCAGCACGGCCTGCTCGATGCCCCGCTGACGGGCCACGGGCACCCAGTCCCCCCGCCGCCGAACCGTCGGCTGTCCCTTGTGGTCGATGACCTCCGCAAGGTTCAGCACCTGCCGCTTGCTGTCCTCGCCGGACACCTCGAGGATCTCCTCGGCCGAGCCGCTGAGCCGGTTCATGACCCCGAGCGCGGTGAACCCGTCCCCGGCGAGCTGCAGCACGACGTGGTGGAGCAGCCCGTCCACGACCCGCGCCCGTACCGTGATGTCGTCGACGACGCCCGGCACGAGGAAGCGCAGTGTGTCGACGACGTGGATGAAGTCGTCGAGGATCATCGCCCGGGGTTCCTCGGGCAGCCCGACCCGGTTCTTCTGCATGAGGATCAGCTCGCGCGGATGGTCGGCGCACTGCGTGTATCCGGGGGCGTAGCGCCGGTTGAAGCCGACGGCGAGTCCGACCCCCCGCTCCTCCGCGAGCCGCACGAGCCGCTCGGAGTCGGCGAGTTCGTAGGCGAGCGGCTTGTCCACGTACGTGGGGACGCCGGCCTCGAGGAGCCGCGTGACGATCTCGGGGTGCACCGAGGTCGGGGCGTGCACGAACGCGGCGTCGAGCCCCTGCGCGAGCAGCGCGTCGAGGTCCGCGTGCCGCTGCTCGGGCGGGAGCCGCAGCGTGTCCGCGACGCGGTCGAGGGTGGCGGGCGTCCGGGTCTGCAGATGCAGCTCGATCCCGGGCTGGGCGCCGAGTACCGGCAGGTACGCCTTCTGCGCGATGTCCCCGAGTCCGATGCAGCCGACCTTCACGTGCCCGCGCTCCTCTGTCCCCGCTCGCCCGGGCCCATGATGGCCCGGACTCCCTGCGGGCAGCATAGACGCGCCAGGTCAGACCCGCTCCCGGCGCCCGTCCGGGTACGGGGCGGCCTGCGGGGGCCGCCAGTCGGCGATGCCGTCCATGCCGCGCAGCAGCAGCGCGGGCCCGAGGGCGCCGACGGCGCGGATCGCCGCGTTGCGCACGGCGATCCCGGGCCGGTTGCGCATCATGTTGAACCGGCTGATGGCCGCCGACCTGCGGACGATCCCGCTCGTGCGGGCGAGGCGGGCCGCCGTGTAGCCGGCCAGGTCCGGGGCGCGGCCGGGGGCCGCGTGGTGGGCGAGGACGACGGCGTCCTCGATGGCCTGGTTGCCCCCCTGGCCGAGCGTGGGCGCCATGGCGTGCGCGGCGTCGCCGAGGAGGGCGACCCGGCCGCGGTGGAGGGCGGGCAGCGGCTCGGTGATGTGGTGGACGTCGTGCCGCAGCACCCGGTCGGGTTCGGCCGCGTCCAGGATCGCGGGGATCGGATCGTGCCAGTCGCCGAACCGGCGCAGCAGTTCGGCCTTCTCGTCACCGCCGGGCGCCCGGCCTCCGGCCGGGGTCATGGCCGCGGCGTACGCGTAGACGGTGCCGTCCGCGAAGGGATGCGTGCCCCAGAGCCGGCCCGGCCCCCAGCTCTCGTGCTGGACGAAGGGCCGGCCGAGCGCGGGCACGAGGACGCGCCAGGTGGTGAATCCGGCGTACGTGACCCCGGGGTGGCCGGGGAAGAGCGCGCCGCGCACGGCGGAGCGGACCCCGTCGGCGCCGACGACGAGGCCGGCCGCGAACTCCTCCCCGTCCGCGGTCACCCGCGCCGGGCGGCCCGGATCGGCCGGATCGCCGGGGTCGGTGAGGCGGGCGGCGCGGCCGGTGCGCACCGTGCCGTGCGGAAGGCGGGAGGCGAGTTTGTCGATGAGGGTGGCGCGGTGCAGCAGCACCAGCGGACCGCCGAAGCGTTCTTCCGCGCGCCGCGCGTCGGAGCGGGACAGCCAGCGGCCGCCCGGCGTCATGAGTCCGCCCGCGCCCGTCCACGCGGCCAGGTCGCGGATCTCGTCCCCGAGGCCGACCACGTCCAGCGCGCGCAGGGCGTTGGGCGCGAGGGCGATGCCCGCGCCCACGGGCTTCAGCTCCTCGGCGCGCTCCAGCACGGTCACGCGCCGGCCGCTCAGATGGAGGGCCAGGGCGGCGGTGAGCCCGCCGATCCCGCCGCCGACCACCAAGGCGGTGTCCTCGGCCGATGTCATGACGCCTCCCCGTGCGACAGAAGAACAGAAGCCAGAAGCTCACGCCCACTACATCTGTAGTGAGCCCTCCGCCCGACCGTACTACACCTGTAGTGCGTTCGACTACAGGTGTAGTCATCGCGATAGATTGCCGACCATGAACCGCCCCGCCCCCGCCGAACCGTCCGCCGCGCGGCCGTCCCGCGCCGACCTCATCGCCGACGCCGCCCTGGTCCTGCTCGCCGAACGCGGCATGCGGGGTCTGACGCACCGGGCCGTCGACGAGACGGCGGGGCTGCCGCAGGGGTCGACGTCGAACCACGCCCGCACCCGGCTCGCCCTCCTGGAGGTGACGCTGCGCCGGCTGGCGGAGCGCGAGGCCCAGGTCCTGGCGATCGACGAGCTGCCCTCACCGGCGGGCGGCCTGCCCGCCCTCGTGGACGGCATGGCGCTGGCCCTGCACCGCTATCTGACCCGGAATCCGCAACTGCTCGTCTGCCGCTACGAGTTGGCCCTGGAGGCGACACGGCGCCCGGAGCTGCGCACGTTCTTCGACGAGACCGGCCGCCAGTTCCGCGGGCCGCTGACGGAGCTGCTGCGTGCCGCGGGCTCGCCGGATCCCGCGCGGCACACACTCTCCCTCGTCGCGTGGACGGAGGGGATCATGTTCTGCTGCGTCGCGGGCACGTTCCACGCGTCGGTGCCGAGCCTGGCGGAACTGCGCGAGGGCTACGGCGAGTTGCTGCACGGCATGCTCGGCGGGCCGGATCCGCGCCGGACCTCCTGAGCCGCTCCGGGCCGCGCGCTCGCGGCACCTCCGCGCCCTCCGCGTCACCCGTGCGGGGCATCCTCGGCGTCCACGGTTCCGTCCGCGTCCCGGCGTCCAGCAGAGTGGCGCGGGTGCCCAGAAAGATCACTCCCGCCTCGCTCCTGCTCACGGCGGCCGCGGCCGTCTCCGCCGCGGCCTCCTCCGGCTGCATGAGTGTGTCCACGCCCGATGTCCCGGACCGGCCCGCGTCCCCGTCGGTGACCGCGCCACAACCCCGCCCGGACGGCCGGGCCGAACGGCCGATCACCCAGACCCCGGCGGGCGACGGCATGCGGCGCACCGGCGCCTCACCACACCCGTCGAAGCCGCACTCCGCGCCGTCCCCTCCCCCCGCCCGGCACGCCGCCCCTCCACCGGAGCAGCCCGCCCCGCGCGTACCCGCGCCGCGCGCCGAGGCCGAGCCCCCGCCCGCCCCGAAGCCCCCGGCCCAGACGGACGTCTGTGCCCTGGGCCGCCGCTACGGCGGCTGGGGCCCGGACAGCCCCCAGTCGGCGATCTGCCGCGACGTCTACGGCGGCTGACCGGCCCCCCACCCCCACCACCACCTGACGTCGACCCGGGCTGCTGCGCCGTGGGGGCTGGTCGCGCAGTTCCCCGCGCCCCTGGAGATGCGCACTTCGTGCGCCATCTCCATCGAGCGCTGACGCATCGGGGAAATGCGGCGCGAAGCGCCATGCATTTCAGGGGCGCGGGGCACTGCGCGACCAGCCCCCACCGGAGCCGCAGCCGAACAACAGCCCCACGTGGCACCCACCCCATGCCCCGCCCCGCCGGAGGCCCCGTCAGAACCCCCGCCGCGGTGGCCCGAGCGGCTCCCCGCCCGGCCGCCCACCCCCCTCGTCCCCGTCCTCGGGCAGCGCGGCGACCCGCTGCTCGAGCCGGGCGAGCTCCGCCCGCACCCCTTGGCCGTGCCCGTCGTCGCCCAGCGCTCCGAGCCCGGCCCGGGCCCGGGCGAGATGGCTGCGGGCGGCGCCGGGCCGGCCCAGCTTCACGTAGTCCGCCGCGAGGCTGAGATGCAGCTTCGGATACAGGGAGCGCAGCGCGAGCGACCCCTCGTGCGCGGCGGCCCCACCCCGGGTGCGGGAGTCCGCGGCGGACAGCGCCCGCAGGTCCCAGGCCAGCTCGTCGTCCGGGTCGTCCTGCGTGTCGGCCATGTAGTGCGCGAGGGTGCAGCGGTGCAGGGGGTCGCCGTACTCGCCGATCTCCGCCCACAGGCCGAGGAAGCGGTCGCGCGCCTCCTCGCGGTCACCGGCGTGGGCCAGCATGACCACCTGCCCGATGCGGGTCATCATGGCGTCGTCCGCCGCCTGCTCACGCTGCTGTGCCACTGGCTCCTCCAAGCGCTGTCCCCGATCGCGTGCGGCGCACACCCGTCGACGCTAACGGCCGCCGCCCGCGATCCCCGGCAGGCACGGCTCAGCCCAGATCGGGGATCTGCCAGTCGATCGGGTCGTGGCCCTGGGCCTTGACCGCCTCGTTGATCTGCGTGAACGGCTGGGAGCCGAAGAACTTCTTCGCGGACAGCGGCGAGGGGTGGGCGCCCTTCACGACGAGGTGCCGCTCGGTGTCGATGAGGGGGAGCTTCTTCTGCGCGTAGTTGCCCCACAGGACGAAGACGCAGGGGTCCGGGCGGTCCACGACGGCGCGGATCACGGCGTCGGTGAACTTCTCCCAGCCCTTGCCCTTGTGCGAGTTGGCCTCGCCGGCCCGGACGGTCAGCACCGCGTTGAGCAACAGGACGCCCTGCTCGGCCCACGGCATCAGGTACCCGTTGTCCGGGATGGTGGTGCCGAGCTCGGCCTGCATCTCCTTGTAGATGTTCCGCAGCGACGGCGGGGTCTTCACGCCGGGCCGCACCGAGAAGCACAGACCGTGTCCCTGGCCCTCGCCGTGGTACGGGTCCTGGCCGAGGACGAGGACCTTGACCTTGTCGTACGGCGTCGCGTCGAGGGCGGCGAAGACCTGGTCGCGCGGCGGGTAGACGGGACCCTTCGCGCGCTCCTCCTCGACGAACTCGGTGAGCTCCTTGAAGTAGGGCTTCTGCAGCTCCTCGCCGAGGACGCCGCGCCAGGACTCGGGCAGCATCGCGGTGTCGGTCACGTCAACAACCTCCGGGGTACGGTCACTTGCCCGGCCGGGCGCGGAGAAGCCCGCGCCCGGCCGGTTCGACAACACCCCTGAACCTACCGGCGCCCACTGACAGTCGGCGCCGGGGATCCCGTGCGGACCTCGCTCACCAGCTGGTCTTGCGGGACAGCTCCCACATCATCATGATCGTCGACGGGTCCAGGGCCCGCTCGCCGCCGGAGATCTCGTCGCTGGCCGCGATGTACTGCTTGCCCTGCCACAGCGGCAGCAGCCGCGCGTCCTGCGCCATGATCTGCTGCGCCCGCTCGAACTGCCGCACCACGGCCCCGCGGTCGCTCTCCTGGCGCGACTGCGGCAGCAGCCGGTCGGTGATCTCCGGCGACAGGTACGGGGTGCTCAGGGCGTTCTCCTGGCCGACGAACGGCGCGATGAAGTTGTCCGCGTCGGGGAAGTCGGGGAACCAGCCGCGGCCGAACACCGGGTACTCGCCCTCGCGGTAGCCCGCCTCGTAGGTCTTCCAGGGCCGGCTCTTGAGCGTCACCTTGAAGAGCTTGGACTCCTCGAGCTGCCGCTTGATCTCCTGGAACTCGGGCGCGGTCTGGGAGCCGTACCGGTCCGTGGTGTACCAGAGGGTGAGCGGGACGGGCGTGGTGATGCCCGCGTCCGACAGGATCCCGGCGGCCTTCGTGGCGCTCGGGTCGCCGAAGTCGTCGAAGAAGTCCGTGGTGTGGCCCGTGAGGCCCTTGGGGACCATGGAGTACAGCGGCTCGACGGTGTCCCGGTAGACCTCGTGCGCGATGGCGCCCCGGTCGATCACCTGGGCGACGGCCCGGCGCACGGCGCGCTTGCCGGCCCACGGATCCTTGGGGTTGAAGACGAGGTAGCTGATCTCGGTGCCCGCGCCCTCGACCAGTTGCAGGCCCTCGGAGCCGTGCTTGGCCTGGAGGTCGACGACGTCGGACGCGCCGAGTCCGCGGAAGGTCGCGTCGATCTTCTTCGCCTTGAGGGCGGCGACCATGTCGGCCGAGTCCTCGAAGTAGCGGATCGTCACGGCGTCGTTCTTGCGGTCGGCGAAGCCGTCGTAGTGCTCGTTCTTCACCAGGACGGCCTTGTCGCCCTCGGTGTAGGAGTCGAGCGTGTAGGGCCCCGAGCCGGTGATCCCGCCGTCCTCGCGGAGCTTGTCGGCCGGGTACTCCTTCGGGTCCACGATCGACATCGCCGGGGTGGCGAGGACGAACGGGAACGTGGCGTCGGTCTTCTTGAGGTGGAAGGTCACCTCCCGGTCGCCCTTGGTGGTGACGCGGTCGAGGCTGCCGAGCAGTCCGACGGGTCCGCCCTTGACCCCGATCTTGCGGATCCGGTCGATGGAGTACTTCACGGCGGCGGCGTCGAGCTTGTCGCCGTCGGAGAACTTCATGTCCTCGCGCAGGGTGCACCGGTACTCGCGGTTGGCGGCGTCCTCGAAGGCGCACTCGGCGGCGTCGGGTTCCGGCTGGGCGGCTCCGGAGGGGAAGGCGACGAGGGTCTGGTAGACGTTGCGGTACAGCTCCCAGGAGCCGTCCCAGGAGGCCGCGGGATCGAGCGTGCTGGGCGCGCTCGTCGTTCCCACGACGATGGGCTCCGCATCCTCGGAGCCGCCTGATTCCATCAGTCCGCACCCGGCGAGCAGGGATATGGACGCAGTCGCCGCCAACGTACGGGGGGCAAGCAACCGTTTGAACACGCGCACGCTCCTCGATCGGACATGCCAAGGGGTCGGCAGACCATATCGCAGAGCCCCGCCGGTTGAACCGCTTGTTCCGGCGGGGCTCTTCAAGTGCGAGGACGTTTGTCAGCCGTTGTCAGCCGACGCCCTTTTCATCGTTCTCAGCCGACGCCGGCGTTGAGGAAGATGCCGCCGTCGACGACCAGGGTCTGACCCGTGATCCAGTCGGACTGGCTCGAGGTGAGGAACGCGGCGGCGCCGCCGATGTCCTCGGGCACGCCGAGCCGGCCCAGCGGGTAGGAGGCCGCGACCTCGGCCTCCCGGCCCTCGTACAGGGCCTCGGCGAACTTGGTCTTCACGACCGCCGGGGCGATCGAGTTGACCCGCACCATCGGGGCGAACTCGTGGGCGAGCTGCATCGTCAGGTTGATCATGGCGGCCTTGCTGATGCCGTACGCGCCGATGAAGGGCGAGGCGGAGACGCCGGCGACCGACGCGATGTTCACGATCGCGCCGCCGTTCTCCTTCTGCCAGGCCTTCCAGGTCTGCTGGGCGAAGCCGAGCGCCGAGACGACGTTGGTCTCGAAGACCTTGCGGGCCACGTCGAGGTCGAGGTCGGCGATGGGGCCGAAGACCGGGTTGGTGCCGGCGTTGTTCACCAGGTAGTCGACGCGGCCGAAGGCCTCCATCGTGCGCTCGACGGCGACGGCCTGGTGCGCCACGTCGTGGGCCTTGCCCGCCACGTGGATGACGCGGTCGGCGCCGAGGGACTCGACGGCCTCCTTGAGGGCGTCCTCGCCGCGACCGGTGATGCAGACGCGGTCGCCGCGCGCGACGAGGGCCTCGGCGACGCCGTAGCCGATGCCGCGGCTGGCGCCGGTGACGAGGGCGACCTTGCCGGAGAGCGGCGGGAGTTCGGTGGTGCTCATGTCGGTTGCCTCCGGGGTCAGTTGAGCGGGCCGCCGGCCACGTACATGACCTGGCCGGAGACGAAGCCTGCCGCCTCGCCGGTGAAGAACGCGATGGCGTTGGCGATGTCGTCCGGGCGGCCCACGCGCTGCACCGGGATCTGGGTGGCGGCGGCGGCCTGGAAGTCCTCGAAGCCCATGCCGACGCGCTCGGCGGTGGCCTTGGTCATCTCGGTGACGATGAAGCCGGGGGCGACGGCGTTGGCGGTGACGCCGAACTTGCCGAGCTCGATGGCGAGGGTCTTGGTGAAGCCCTGCAGACCGGCCTTGGCGGCGGAGTAGTTGGCCTGGCCGCGGTTGCCGAGCGCCGAGGAGGAGGACAGGTTCACGATGCGGCCGAACTTGGCCTCCACCATGTGCTTCTGGACGGCCTTGGACATCAGGAACGCGCCGCGCAGGTGCACGCTCATGACGGTGTCCCAGTCGGAGACGCTCATCTTGAACAGGAGGTTGTCGCGCAGCACGCCCGCGTTGTTCACGAGGATCGTGGGAGCGCCGAGCTCGTCGGCGATACGCGCGACGGCGGCCTCGACCTGCGCCTCGTCGGAGACGTCGCAGCCGACGGCGAGGGCCTTGCCACCGGCGGCGGTGATCTGCTCGACGGTGTCCTTGCAGGCGGCCTCGTCGAGGTCGATCACGGCGACGGCGCGGCCCTCCTGGGCCAGACGGATCGCGGTGGCGGCGCCGATGCCGCGCGCCGCTCCGGTGACGATCGCTACGCGCTGCTCAGTGGTGGACATGCTGTTCGGTCTCCTCGCCCTAGAGGTCGGCCGCTTCGCTCCGGTGCGGGTGAGCGACCGCTTAGTACCTTGTGCGGGTGACGCTAGAAGCCCTGGCACGCGGTGTCAACGTACCCACCGCGTGCCCCTGATCACTCACGCCTCCGGACGGCTGCCGGAAGCGGGCCGTGGACGCGCCGTTCAGCGCACGAGCTGGTCGAGCAGCCGCTCGGCCTCGGCCGCCGGATCGGCGGTCAGACCCGTGTGCACGGGGCCGGGCTGGACGACCGTCGAGCGCGGGGCGATGAGCCAGCGGTAGCGGCGGCCCGCGTCGTCGTCCGCGGCCTGCCCGGAGGCGGCGCCGCCCTCGCAGTGCCGCTCGATCGCGCCGAGGAGGGCGCGCACGCCGGCCACGTCGGCCTCGGGGTCGAGGGCGAGGAGGCGGCGCTCGTCCAGGTGGGTGAGGGCGGCGACGAAGGACCGGGCGCGGCAGTACACGACCACGCCGGCGTTCATCTGTTCGCCGCGCTCGATGCGGGGCACCACACGCAGGAGGGCGTACTCGAAGACGTCGCGCTCGCTCATCGGCCGGCTCCCGGGGTCAGCCAGCCCGGAGCGCTCGGCCGGGCCTGGTCCGCGCCGCCCTCGGGCAGCGCGATGCGTTCGTGGATCGTGGCCACGCGCGCGTGCAGCGTCTCCACGTAGGCGCGGCGCACGGCGTCGGGCGAGTCGAATCCGGGCTCGTCCGTGAGCCACACGTCGGGCACGTCGGCGACGGCCTCGGCGAGCATCGCCTCGGTGACGCGCGGCGCGAGTTCGGCGGCGGCCGCGGCGATGTCGGGGGCGTACCGGGCGAGGGCGTGGTCGCTCGCGTCGTACGGCTTGTCGGCCCAGGCCGGGGCGCCCCGCCAGTTGTGGTGCCAGATCATGCTGGCGCCGTGGTCGATGAGCCACAGGTCGCCGTGCCAGACCAGCATGTTCGGGTTGCGCCAGGAGCGGTCGACGTTGTTGATCAGCGCGTCGAACCAGACGACGCGGCCGGCCTCCAGCGGGTCCACGCCGTATGCGAGCGGGTCGAACCCGAGGGCGCCGGACAGGTACCGCATCCCGAGGTTCGTGCCGCCGCTCGCCTTGATGAGCCCCTGCACCTCGGGGTCGGGCTCACCCAGTCCGATCACCGGGTCGAGGTCCAGCGCGACGAGCTCCGGCACCCGGAACCCGAGCGCCCGCGCGAGCCGCCCGCAGACCACCTCGGCGACCAGCGTCTTGCGCCCCTGCCCCGCACCGGTGAACTTCATGACGTACGACGCGAGATCCTCGGCCTCGACGAGCCCCGGCAGAGAGCCCCCCTCACGGAGGGGGACGACATACCGCTTCACAGCGACTTCATCCAGCATCCGCCCAGGCTATACGGGGCCCCAACACCCCAAGGACCGACTCCGCACCTACCCCCACATCCCCATACCGACCTCCTCGAACAGAGCGGGCCACTCACTCTCCCCGGAGAACGGCAAGGGTCGCGCCGACCTCTCGCCACGGTGGGCACCGACCGACTCATCGACACGGCGCCGGTTCCGCGACCGGCACCGGGGCGGAGCGGCGCAAAGACGCCACCCCGCCCCATCAGCCCCGCTACCAGGACGACTTGGTCACGCCGGGGAGGTGGCCCGCGTGGGCCTGGGTGCGGACGTTCACTCGGGAGAGGCCGAACTTGCGGAGGTGGCCTCGGGGGCGGCCGTCGGTGCTGTCGCGGTTGCGGACGCGGGTGGCGCTCGCGTCGCGGGGCTGGCGGCGCAGCTCCGTGCGGGCGGCGGCCTTCTCGTCGTCCGTCGCGCGCGGGGACGCCAGGACGGCCTTCAACGCGGCGCGGCGCAGCGCGTACCGGGCCACGATCCGCTTGCGCTGCTCGTTCTTCGCGATCTTGCTCTTCTTCGCCATCAGACACGCTCCCCTCGGGCCCGGATCCGGGCGACGGCCGCCTCGACGCCGATGACGTCCACGGTCTTGATGCCGCGCGCGCTGAGCCGCAGCCGGACGTGGCGCCCCTCGCTGGGCAGCCAGTAGCGCTTGTTCTGGATGTTGGGGTCGAAGCGGCGTGAGGTGCGCCGGTGCGAGTGGGAGATCTTCTTGCCGAAGACCGGCCGGGCGCCGGTCAGTTGGCAGTGCGCGGACATACGGATGCTGCCTCTCTCTGGATCGGCCGGCCGCACCGCGGCTTACCGATAATGGAAATCATTGTCGTATGCTACCCGCCATGACCCCTATCGAAGAACCCCTGATGCCGGTGGTGATCGTCGGCGGACTGCACACCGACGCCCGTCGCGCCGCGGTCGAACGGCTGCTGCGCGAGGTGCCCGGCAGCGTCGCCCTGCACCACGACCTGTCCGCGGGACCGACGGGCACGGTGCGCCGCGGCGTCCGCGACGCCACGGGCGAGACCGCCTGGGGCGAGACGCCCCTCGTCAACGACTGCGCCTGCTGCGCCCTGCGCGAGGACCTCGTGCCCGAGCTGGAGCGGCTGGCCGGCAGCGGACTGACCCGCCTGGCGATCGTGGAGCTGTGGGACTCCGTGGAGCCGCGTGCCATGGCCGAGGTCGTCGCCGCGCACGGCCACGACGTGTTCCGCCTCGCGAACGTGCTGACGGCCGTCGACCCCGCTCTCGTCCTGCCCTGCCTGACCAACGGCGACGACCTCGCCGAGGCGGGGCTCGCCGCGGCCGCCACGGACCGGCGCACGGTCGCCGACACCTTCGCGCGGCAGCTGGAGTACGCCCCCGTCCTCGCCGTCACCGACAGCCCCGACGCCGGGCTCGACGACCTCGCGCTCCTGCGCCAGCTCCACCCCACGGCGACCCATGTCCGCGTGGAGTCGGGGAGGTTGGGCGGCGCCGCGCTCGCCGGATTCGACGTGGGCGCGGCGGCCGCGGCGCAGCATCCGGCCTGTGCCCGGCTCCCCCACGACTGTGACGAGCAGGGCGTCAGCACCCTGGTCTGGCAGCGCCGCCGCCCGTTCCACGCCGGTCGCCTCTTCGAGGCCCTGGAGGACCTGTGCTGTGCGGCGGCCCGCAGCCGCGGACGGTTCTGGCTCGCGGACCGGCCCGACAGTCTGCTCGCCTGGGACGCCGCGGGAGGTGCCCTGTGCGTGGAGAACGCCGGGCCCTGGATGGCCGCGCTGCCGGACGCCGCCTGGGAGTTGATGCCGGCCGAACGCCGCACCGCGGCCGCCCTCGACTGGCATCCCGAGCACGGCGACCGCTGCCAGCACCTCGTCTTCACCTCACCCGATCTGGACCGGACGGGGCTGCTCTCGCTGCTCGACTCCTGCCTGCTCACCGACGACGAACTCGCCTCGGGCCCGGCCGCGTTGCCGCGCCCCACCGGCTTCGACCACCTGCTCGACGCCGCCTGACCCGCCCCACCACACCGAGGAGACCCCCATGGCCCGCACCGGCAAGCTCGCACCCGCCCGCAAGAACCGTCCCAACCCGCTCGACGCCGCCGGCATCACCCACATCGACTACAAGGACACCGATCTGCTGCGGACGTTCGTCTCCGACCGGGGCAAGATCCGCAGCCGTCGCGTCACCCGGGTCAGCCGGCAGCAGCAGCGCCAGATCGCCACGGCCGTCAAGAACGCCCGCGAGATGGCACTGCTCCCCTACGCCGGCCGCTGACCCTCACCCGATCCGTACCGCCACTCCCACGATTGGATCCTTCATGGCAGTCCCCAAGCGCAAGACGTCCCGCAGTAACACCCGTCACCGCCGCGCCCGGTGGAAGGCGAGCACCCCGCCCCTGGTCCCGGTGACCGTCGACGGGGTCACCCGTCTCGTGCCGCAGCACCTCAGGAAGGCGTACGAACGCGGCCTCCTGCGGCCCGAGAGCTGAGCCCCGGCGGGAGCCGTCCGGCGCCGCCGGCGTCCCGGCCTCACGCCGCGCGCCCCGAGAGGGCCGAGGCAGTGGCCGGGCCGGCGAGGACCTTGCGCGTGATGCGTTCGGCGATGGCGGCGACCAGGGTGCGGGGGCGGCGCGGCGTGAGGTGGGCGCCCAGGGTGTTGCTCAGCCCGGGGGCCACGTAGCCACGGTCGCGTTCCAGGGCGCGCAGCGCGGCGCGGACGACGGGCTCGGGGGTCGTCATGGAGCCGGTGACGGCGGCCCGGCGGGTGCCGATGGTGTCGAAGAAGGCGGTCTCGACGGGGCCGGGGCACAACGTGAGCACGCGGATGCCGCGGCCCCGGTACTCCTGGCGCAGGGCGAGGCCGAAGTTGAGGACGAACGCCTTGGCCGCGCCGTAGACGGCGAAGTAGGGGGACGGCTGGAAGGCCGCGTTGGAGGCGACGTTGAGGACCGCCCCGCGGCCGCGCTCCAGCATGCCGGGCAGCAGCGCGTGGGTGAGGTCGACGAGCGCGACGACGTTGACCATGAGCTGGTCGTGGTCGCGCTCTTCCGGGATCTCCTCGAAGCGGCCGCAGGTGCCGAAGCCGGCGTTGTTGACCAGGAGGTCGACGCTCAGTCCGCGGGCGGCCAACTGGTCGGTGACGCGGCGGGCCGCGTCCGGCGAGGCGAGGTCCTGGACCACCACGTGGGCGCGGACGCCGTGTTCGGCGGTCAGCCGCTCGGCGAGGGCGGTGAGCCGGTCGCCGGAGCGGGCGACGAGGACCAGGTCGTGCCCCTGGGCCGCGAGCTGCGCGGCGAACTCGGCGCCGAGCCCGGACGACGCTCCGGTGACGAGGGCGGTGCTGTGCACGGTGTTCTCCTTCGGCCGACGGCAACTGGGTCTTCTGCGTCCATTGACCCGACGGGGCCAACTGGAATGAGAAGGTAGCAGTAATCAGCAGAACTGCAACAGCCTTGTTTCATCTAATGATGTCAACGCCTCGGAGCTGTATCGTCTGCCTGACCAAGTGGACTTGCTGGAGGCGTGATGGGTGAGGCGGCGGCGCGACCGTTGAGGGCGGACGCGGAGCGCAGCGTGCGCGTGATCCTGGAGGCGGCCGAGCGGGTGCTGGCCGAGGACCCCGGTGCCTCCATGGAGCAGATCGCGGCGGCCGCGGGGGTGGCCCGCACGACGATCCACCGGCGGTTCGCGAGCCGGCAGGCGCTGATCGACGCCCTGGCGTCCTCGGCGGCCCGCCAGCTCGCCCGCGCGGTGGACGACGGCAGGCCGGACACCGCTCCGCCCCTGGTGGCGATGCACCGGATCACGGCCAACGTGCTGCAGATCAAGGGCGCGTGGGCGTTCGCCCTGGGGCTGCCGGCGGAGCCGGACAGCGAGGCCGCCGTGCTCCATCAGGGCATCGACCGCAGTTGCGTCGCCGTCCTGGAGCGGGCACGGGCGGAGGGGCTCATCGACGACGCGGCGGACCTCGAATGGGTGCGCCGGGTCTACTACGCGCTCATCGGGGAGTCCCTGCACAACGAGCCGGAAGGCTCCGATCCGGACGCGCTCGCGGCCCGCGTCATCGACACGCTGCTGCGCGGTGCGGGACCCCGGAGCTGAAAGTCCGGAAAATCTCCGAGACGTTGAACGCTCCGGCCGCCCGCCCCGTATCCGAGGGAGATCCCCCCACGGATCCAGGCCCGCCCGTCTCGAAGGGAACCGACAGCATGACCGCTTCGCAGGATTCCGCACCGCACGGCCCCGCCCCGACCCGCCGCGTCGTCGTCGCGGCGGTGGGCGCCGCCGGGATCGCCGCGGCGCTCAGCGCCTGCGGCGGTTCGGACGGCGGCGCGTCCGAACCGGCGGGCAGTGTCTCGGCGCCCGCCGGTGACGGGGGCGGCTCTTCGGGCGGCCGGAAGCTCGCCGAGGAGAGCGAGGTCCCCGAGGGCGGGGGCAAGATCCTCGCCGACGCCGGGGTCGTGGTGACCCAGCCGAAGAAGGGGGAGTTCAAGGCGTTCACGAACATCTGCACGCACCGGCAGTGTCCGGTGAGCTCGGTCGAGGGCGGCACGATCAACTGCCCGTGCCACGGCAGCAAGTTCTCGATCGAGGACGGCAGCGTGCGGCACGGCCCGGCCACCGAGGCGCTCGCCGAGAAGAAGATCACGACGAGCGGCGGGACGATCAGCCTCGCGTAGGGCGCCGCTTCCAGGCGGTGAGCACGTCCTGGGTCGTGACGACGGTCGCGACCAGGGCGAGCGTGTTGCGGATCATCGCCGGGACGTAGTCGGCGGGGACGCCGGCAACGGCGTCGCTCGCCACGACGACCTGGTAGCCGAGATTCACGGCATCGAAGACGGCGTTGGGGATCGCCACGTTGGCGGAGACGCCGGTGACGACGAGGGTGCGGCAGCCCAGGTTGCGCAGCAGCGGGTCGACGTCGGTGCCCGCGATCGGGGAGAGGCCGTGCAGCCGGCGCACGACGAGGTCCTCGTCGGCGACCTCGATCGGCGGGGCCACGCGCACCGCCTTCGTGCCGGTGAGCTGCTGCACGGGCAGCCGCTCGGCGGCGCGGAAGAGCCGCCCGTTGCGGTTGGCCCCGCGCCCGTCGGGGCGCCGTTCGGCGACGGCGTGCATGACCTGCGCGCCGCTCTCGTGCGCGGCGGCGACGAGCAGGGCCACCCGGTCCAGGGCGCCCGAGGAGCGGGCCTGTTCGGCGAGTTCGGGCAGGGCGCTGCCGGGGCCGACGACGCCCTGCTGGCACTCGACGGTGAGCAGCACCGTGGTGGGCGGGGCGAGCAGTTCGGCGAGAACCTCGTGCGACGGCATGCGCGACCCCCTGTGGTCCGGTCCGTGTCCGGCGCAGACCCTAGCCACCATTGCGCGACGGCGGAAGACCCAGCATGCTGCCTTTCTGACACATCGTCAGCCGCACTGAACCGCCGTCGAGGGAGCGCACATGGCCGTCACACAGCGCCGGGGCCGCCGGATCATGATGACCTCCGAGGAACGGGACGCCTTCCTCGCCGAGCAGCGGACCTGCCGGGTGGCGACCGTGTCGGCGGACGGCACCCCGCACGTGAGCCCGTTGTGGTTCGTGTGGGACGGGACCTCGCTGTGGCTGTACTCGCTCTCGCGCAGCAAGCGCTGGGCGGACCTGCGGGCCGACGGCCGGGTGGCGGTGGTGGTCGACGCGGGCGAGGAGTACGGGGAGCTGCTCGGCGTGGAGCTGTCGGGCCGGATCGAGTTCGTCGGGGAGTCCCCGCGCACCGGTGAGCCGTGTGCCGAACTCGACGTGCCGGAGCGGCTGTTCGCGCGCAAGAACTTCGGCCTGCCGGAGATGGTGCACGACGGGCGGCACGCCTGGGCGCGGCTCACCCCGGACAAGATCGCCTCCTGGGACTTCCGCAAGCTCCCCGGAATGCCGTCCCCCGCGAGCTAGGCGGTGTCTTCAGACTCCCGCCTGCCCCACGACGCCCGGCACGCCCTACGACGCCGTCCGCCCGAGGTCGGCGCCCGCCTTCTGCAAGGCCTCGACGGCCGCGCGGATCGACGGACGCCGGTCCGCGTCCGCCCGCCAGACCACGTAGACGTGGCGCCGCACCTGCTGGCGCACGGGGACCGTGACGACGCCCTCGGGCATCGGGTCGCGGCCGAGGAGCGGGGCGACGCAGACGCCGAGGCCTGCGGCGACGAGGCCGAGCTGGGTGTGGGTCTCGGCGGCGCGATGGCCGACCTGCGGCTCGACACCCCGGGCGCGCAGCGTGAACAGCAGCCACTCGTGGCAGAACTCGCCCTCGCCCCAGGTGATCCACTCGTCGTCGGCGAAGTCCTCCAGGCCGACCTCGTCCCGCCCCGCGAGGGGGTGTCCGGCATGCATGGCGATGTCGGCCGGGTCGTCGAGGATGCTCGCCTTGACCAGGCCGTCGGGCATCGGCATCGGCTTGTTGTACCAGTCGAGCACGACGGCGAGGTCGAGGTCGCCGCGCACCACCCCGGCGACACCGCCCTCGGGCTCCAGTTCCTGGGAGCGCACGCGCAATTGGGGATGCTCGGCGCGCAGGGCGGCCAGGGCCGCGGGGAACAGCCCGCGGGCCGCCGTCGGGAACGCGGCGATGCGCAGCTCCCCCGCCACCTGGCCGCGCTGCGCCTCCAGGTCGGCCTGGGCCAGCTCGACCTGGGAGAGGATCCGCGCGGCGTGCTCGGACAGCAGCCGGCCCGCGTCGGTGAGCCGGACACCGCGCCCGTGCTTGGCGAGGAGCTGCTGGCCGACCTCGCGCTCCAGCTTGGTCATCTGCTGCGAGACGGCGGACGTCGTGACGTGCAGGGCGTCGGCGGCGCCGCTCACCGAGCCGTGCCGGGCGAGCGCGTCGAGGACCCGTAGGCGCTCCAGGTTCAACATGTAAGCGATGCTAAGCGATATCGCGCAAGAATTCTCGCTTGTGCTACGAGGTCGGGGCGCGCGAAGCTTGCCTCCATGAGCACCGCGACCCCGCGCCGGAGCGTTCCGGACACCACCTCGACGACCGCGCCCGCCCCCGGTCCGTCCCGCGCCCTCGACTGGCGCCTGCGCTTCGGCGCGCTCTCCCTCATCTGGGGCTTCAGCTTCCTGCTCATCAAGGTGGGCACGGACGGGTACGCACCGTTCCAGGTGACGCTCGGCCGGCTCGTGTTCGGCACGCTGGTGCTCGTGGCGGCGATGGCGGTGAAGCGGGAGCGGCTGCCGCGCGGCGCCCGCACCTGGGGGCATCTGACCGTCGCGGCGTTCCTCCTGAACGCGCTGCCGTTCTCCCTGTTCGCGTTCGCCGAGCAGACGATCCCGTCGACGCTGGCGGGGATCTGCAACGCGACGTCACCGCTGTGGGGCATGGTGCTCTCCCTGGTCGCGCTCTCCGAGGACCGGCCGACGCGGCGCCGGGTCGCGGGCCTCGGCCTCGGCTTCCTCGGCGTCCTCACGGTGCTCGGCGTGTGGCAGGGGTTCCACGGCCTGGACGTGACGGGCACGGCGATGGCCCTGCTCGCCTCGCTCAGCTACCCGATCGGGTGGATCTACGTCCGCCGCACCCTGGCCGCCTCAGGCCACTCCCACCTGTCGATGACCGGCGCCCAGCTGCTCGTCGCCACGGTCCAACTGGCCGTGGTGACCCCGCTGTTCACATCCTGGCCGTCCCGCTTCTCCCTGGTCCCGCTGCTCGCGATCGTGGCGCTCGGCGCGCTCGGCACGGGCCTCGCGGTGCTCATCCAGTACGGCCTGGTCGCCGAGGTGGGTCCGACGACGGCGCAGATGGTCACGTACTTCATCCCGGTCATCGCCACCGCCGCCGGTGTCGCGGTGCTCGGCGAGACGCTGCACTGGTCGACACCGGTCGGCGCGCTGATCGTGATCGCGGGCGCGGCCCTCACCCAGTCCCGGGGCCGCGCTCAGTCGTAGCGGACCGTGCCGCGGGCGGGGCCGACGGCGGCGGCCACCGCGTCCGCGACCGCGTCGATCTCCTCGACGCGCAGCCCGGAGACGGTGATCCGCACCCCGGGCCCGGCCTTCATCCGGAACCGGGCGCCGGGCGCCACCGCCCACCCCGCGTGCAGCAGCCGGGCGACGACCCCGGTCTCGTCCGGCACCGGGACCCACACGTTCATGCCGCTGCGCCCGTGCGCCGCGATCCCCCGCACGGCGAGCGCGGCGATCAGCGCGTCACGGCGCCGCCCGTACGAGGCCGAGACGGCCCGCGCGTCGACGGCACGGGCCGCCCACAGCGTGGCGACGGCCCGCTGGGTGATGCGGCTGACCCAGCCGGGGCCCAGACTCTGCCGGCCGCGCACCCGGTCGACGGTGTCGGGGTCGCCGGTGAGCACGGCGAGCCGCAGGTCGGGGCCGTAGGCCTTGGCGACCGAGCGGACGAAGGCCCAGGGGCGGGCGTCCCCGGCCAGCGGGTGCAGCGGCAGGTCGACGATGCCGTGCCCGTGGTCGTCCTCGATGAGCAGGACGTCCGGGTGGGCGGCGAGGACCGCCCGCAGTTCTTCGGCGCGGGACGCGCTCACGGCCGCGCCCGTCGGGTTCTGCGCCCGGTCGGTGACCACGAGGGCCCGCGCCCCGCCGCGCAGCGCCCGCGCCACGTCGCCGGGCAGCGGACCGTCGTCGTCCACCCCGACCGGCTCGATACGCAGGCCGAGCGCGGGCACGAGGTCGAGCATGCTGCCCCAGCCGGGATCCTCGACGGCGACCGCGTCGCCGGGCCTGAGGTGCACCGCTAGCACCCGCTCGATGGCGTCGAGGGAGCCGGACGCGACGACGACCGGCCCGGCCGGCACCCCGTCGGCGTCGAGCGCGGTCCGCGCGGCCCGCGCCAGCTCGGGCTCGAGCGACGCGGCCCCGTAGAGCACGGGGTTCTGGTCGGCGGCCCTCGCGGCGGCGGTGAACGCCTCGACGAGCGAGGGCAGCAGGGCCGTGTCCGGATTGCCGTTCGACACGTTCCGCACGCCGTCCGGGACGTCCACGCGGATGCTCTCGCGCGCGGTCGTGGCCGGTTTGGGCCGGATCCGGCTGCCGCGCCGCCCGGCCGTCTCGATGACCCCGCGCTCGCGCAGGGTCCGGTACGCGGCCGCGACCGTATTGGGATTCACCCCGAGCCGCTCGGCCAACTCCCGCATCGGCGGCAGCAGTTGCCCCGGTTCGAGGCTGCCGTCGGCCACCGCCCGCTCGACGCTCGCCGAAATGTCTGCTGCGCGCCGCCCACTGATCGGATACTCTCCTAGCACAAACAACATTATGCACTAGTGCAATGGAGTTCGCACCATGAGCGTGGCCCCCGAGCAGTCCCCCGCAGCCCCCGCTGCCGAAGACGCCGCCGAGAACACGTACGCGCCGACCGACCGCACGGTCCCGACGCGTTCCAAGGAGCGCGCCCGCTACGACCACGAGATGGTGCACGCGATACTCGACGAGGCCTACGTGTGCCACCTCGGCTTCGTGCGCGACGGGGCGCCGGTCGTACTGCCGACGCTCTACGGACGGGTCGGCGACCGGCTCTACGTGCACGGCTCCACCGGGTCGCGCCCGCTGCGCATGGCCGGGCAGCAGGCCCCGGGCCTGCCCGTCTGCCTCACGGTGACGCACGTCGACGGCCTGGTCCTGGCCCGCTCGGCCTTCCACCACTCCATCAACTACCGCTCCGTGGTGGTGCACGGCACCGCCCACCAGGTCACCGACCCGGAGGAGAAGCGGCTCGCCCTGGACGCTCTGGTCGACCACGTCGTACCGGGCCGCTCCGCCGACTCGCGCCCGGCGAACGCGAAGGAGCTGGCGGCGACCGCCGTGCTCCGGCTCGACCTGGCCGAGGTCTCCGCGAAGCTGCGCACCGGCGGCCCGAACGACGAGCCGGAGGACCTGGAGCTCCCGTACTGGACGGGCGTCGTCCCGGTGCAGCGGACCCACGGCGCGCTCGTCCCGTCGGACGACCTGGCCGACGGCATCGAGGTCCCGAAGTACCTGCGGGACCTGTGATGCTGATCCACCCCTGGGACGCGGCGCGCGACGAGAAGGAGTGGCAGGACTGGCTGGCCGGGCACGACTTCGGCCAGCTCGCGGTCAACGGAGGGGACGGCGAGCCGCCGTTCGTCCAGCCGCTGCACTTCGCGTACGACGCCGGGCGCGGCGAGGTCCTCGGCCATCTCGCCCGGCCGAACCCGCTGTGGCGCGCCCTTGAGGCGCGCCCCGAGGTGCTGCTCAGCGTCGTCGACGACTACGCGTTCGTGCCGGGCCCCTGGCAGGCGCTGCCCGGCGACCCGGCCGAGCACGGGACGCCGACCAGCGTCTACGCGGCGGTCCAGCTCCGGTGCACCGCGCACGTCGTCGACGACCCGCACGAGAAGGCGGCGCTGCTCAACCGGCAGGTTGCGCACTTCCAGCCGCCCGGCCTGTCCGCCGAGGCCGCCGCGGGCGAGGCCCCGTACGGGCGGCTGCTGCCGGGCATCCGCGGGCTGCGGCTCGAAGTGACCGGCGTCCGCGCCAAGTTCAAGTACGCGGGCCACAAGCCGGACGAGGTCCAGGACCGGATCGCGGCCGGCCTCGCGGAGCGCGGCGCTCCGGGCGACGCCGCCGCCCTGGCCCAGCAGCGGCGACGGCGCTCCGCCTGAGCCCGCCGACCGCCGGGGTCAGCGGCCCGGCGCGGCCCCCGGTGTCACGCGACCACGGTGGCGCCGGGCTCACCGGCCGCCGCCGCGGACCCCGGCCGCTCCGGCACCGGGACCTCGACCTGCCTGATGCGCGCCGGAAGGGCGAGCGCGGCGAAGAGACAGCACACCGCGGCGCCCGCGGCGATCAGGTACGCGGCCTTGAAGCCGTCGCTGGTGTACAGCACGGCGCCCCGCGTGATCTCCGGTGAGAGCGGAGCGATGTACGAGTTGTTCAGGACAGTGAAGGCGATCACCGGCAGGACGGCGGGGAACACGCTCTGGAACACGCCCGCGATGCTCGCGGTGGAGGCCTGCAACTGCGGCGGCACGGCCTCGATGAGCAGGTTCGGGACCGCCGCGTAGCCGAGGCCCATGCCCAGACCGACCAGGCACGAGAACAGGATCAGCAGGCCCCGGCTGTCGTGCGCGTACGCGGTGAGCGCGCAGCCCAGGCCCGCCGAGACGCCGCCGGCGGCCATCATGAGGCGCGGCCGCGCCCTGCGCCCGACCAGGACGCCGACGAGCACGCCGCCGACCACGGTGCACAGGCCGATCGGCGCCTGGAAGACCGCGGTGCCCTCGGCGTCGACCCCGAAGCCGTATCCGAGACCCAGGGCCGCCGGCGTCATGACCAGCATCGGCAGCAGCATCGTGAACAGGCCGCTGACGCCATACATGAATCCGGCGGCGGTGACGGTGAACGCCACCGAGCGCCGGCGCAGCACCTTGATGTCGATGAGCGGTTCGCGGACCGCTCCGGAGCTGACCAGCCACGCGACGACGAGCACGAGCCCGCCGATCAGGTAGGCCAGGGTCGAGCCTGCGGTCCAGCCCCAGGCCGGGCCGAAGCTGACGCCGACGAGGATGCCAGCGATGCCCGCGCCGAGCAGCAGCGCGCCGACGAGGTCGAGGCGCGAGCGGAGGCGCACCGCGCTCTCCTGCGTGGTCAGCAGGATCATCGCGCCCAGGACGGCGAGGGCGATGACCCAGAACCAGAAGATGCTGCGGAAGCCGAAGTCGTCGATCAGCCAGCCGGTGATGAACGGGGCGGGGATGGCGATGATGCCCATGCCGCTGGTCGCGATGCTGACGGCGAGGGGGACGGTCCGGGGCGGGAAGACGTCACGGATGAGCGAGTAGCTGAGGAACAGGCACGGGACGAGCAGCCCGGTGAGCGCGCGGCCGAGGATCATGATCCCGTAGCTGGGCGCCACCGCCGAGACGAGCGACCCGGCGATCGAGACCGCGATGCAGCCGACCAGGAGTCTGCGCTTGCCGTGGAGGTCGGCGAGCTTGCCGACGAGCGGCGCCGCCACCGCGCCCACGAGCAGGAACGCGGTGAGCAGCCAGGCGCCCTGCGTCGTGCGGTAGTGCTGGGCGATGGAGGGCATGGCCGTCGCGATCATGATGTAGCTGATCGCGAGCATCTCCAGCAGGAGCACGATCGACAGCAGGGACACGATGAGGCGGGGCGTCCATCGTTCGTCGGCGGCGCGGTCGGCGCCCGGGGCACCGGCGGTCGGATCGCCCGGAGGGGAGGAGACCATCGTCGGATCCTTTCGGGATGGCCTGAACGGAGATCCGCCGCCGGAGGTCGGGGCCGGGTCCACCCGCCCGTGACCGCCCTACCGCGCCGCTCGGGCCGGAGTGATGGGGAGCCACGTCGCCGGCGGCCGCCGGCGACATGTAGCGGACATCACAGGGCCTCGACGCGGCGCGGCACCACACGGTGTTCCATCCAGCGGGAGCGGAACTGACACCGTTTTTAGAAGGTGCAGGTCAGGGCGGTGTACCCCGAGTAGCAGAAAATCGGTGGATCAGCCACCTTTTTGGACGGGGGTGCGGGACTCGGCCCCGACCGTGGCGCGGGACTCCGCCGCCGCGAGGCCGACGACCGCCACCAGCATCACCGCGGTGCCCGCCACCGTCGCCCCGGTCAGGCGCTCGCCGAGCAGGGTCACGGCGATGAGGGCCGCGCCGACCGGTTCGAGCAGCATGATCACGGAGACCGTGGCGGCCCGTACGACGGCCGCACCCGCGAAGTACAGCCCGTAGGCGAGGGCCGTCGGCACCGACGCGATGTACAGGAGCAGCGCGAGCACCTCCCCCGCGTTCCCGGTGTGCGGGACGAGTCCCTCGGCGGCGCCGAACGGCAGCAGCGCGAGAGCCGCCACGGCGAAGGTGCCGACGGTCGTGCCGAGTTGTCCGCCGGCCCGCCCGGACCGGCCGAACCAGCGGGTGAGCAGGGTCATCACGGCGTACCCGGAGGCCGAGGCCAGCGCCCACAGGACACCGGCGGGGCGGACGGCGGCGCCGCCCGAACCGAGGACGAGCACGGCGAGCCCGCACAGCGCGCCGCCCACGGCGAGCACGCCGCCCCGGCCCAGCCGCTCCCCCATCGCGAGGCGTGCCCCGACCGCGATGAGCACGGGACCCGCGCCGAGCGTGACAACGGTGGCGACGGCGAGCCCGGTCGCGGACACCGCCGCGAAGTAGGCGGTCTGGAACACGGCCAGGGCCAGTCCGAGCACGAGGATCCGCACGGCCCTCCGGCCGCGCGGTTCGGGGGTCGTGGAGACGGGGGCGGGCCTGCGGCGCAGCACCCGTACGGCGAGGAGCAGCAACAGCCCGCCGGCGCACCGCCAGAACGACAGGGCCGACGGCCCCAGGTCGCTGAGGCGGAACACGAGCGAGGCGGCGGCGCCCGCGGTGCCCCAGGCCAGCCCCGCCACGACCAGGCAGATCAGGCCGCGGGCGACGGACAGGGAGGGGATTCCCGGCACGGCGGGTGCCAGGGACGCGCGTCCGCGGGACGCGAGTTCAGAGGACGCGAGTTCAGAGGATTCGAGTTCAGAGGATTCGAGCGAGGTGAGGGAACGGGCAGCACTGCCCGGCACGGCTTGCGACACGTGGCACTCCACGGAGAGCGGCCCCGAGAGGAAGACCCGGGACCAGGGACACGGACCGTCGATCGCGGGCAGCCGTGACCCGCCCGGGAACAGCCGGGCGCGGGATCCCGGTGACGACCGGATCCCGTGGAGAAGTGCGGCTCACTGCCCGCGCAGGGCCCTCGGCGGGCGGATCCCACGGACCGTTCCGTGGATCGACGCCCGCCCGCGGGGCCCTACGCGGCCGGAGGCGGCAGAACGAGTGCGCGTGCGTGCATGATCGCCACCCTAGACAGCGCTCCCCGACCGGGACAACGCGGTTTCCGGCTCGGTGACCTGCGGCGGCTCGGTCGCCGCCGGCTTGGAGGACTGCGCGATGAACGCGCCGACGAGCACCACGGCCCCGCCGAACAGCTGCGGCCCGGAGAGGTGTTCGCCGAGCATGACCCAGGCGAGCACAGTCGCGATGACCGCTTCCAGGCAGGCCACGACACCGGCCACCTGCGGGGAGAGCCGCCGTACGGACACGACGCCGGTGACGTAGGCGACGACGGTGGCGAGCAGCACGATCCAGCAGAGCAGCAGCCAGGCGGGCACCGCGGTGCCGTTCATCGAGGCGTCCCCGGCGAGCAGCGACCAGTCCATGCCCCAGGGCCGGGCGATGACGGTGAGCACGGCGGCGCCGATCAGCAGCCCGTACGCGATGACGCCGAGCGGGTCGGGGGCCTCCTCGCCGGCGTCGCTGCCCTGGTCGGACAGGACGAAGTAGCCGACCTGACAGCAGGCCGCGCCGAGCGCGAGGAGCAGACCGAGAACGTCGAAACTGAGCCCCGCCCACACCTCGACGACGCAGGCGAGGCCGCCGACCGCGAGGACGACACCGAGCGCGGCGGCCCGAGTCACGGGCTTGCGCTGGACGAAGCGGACCCAGCCGAGGACGAGCGCGGGCGCGAGGTACTCGATGAGCAGGGCGACGCCGACGGGGATGCGGGAGATCGCCGCGAAGTAGCAGGCCTGGACGCCCGCGACCGCGAGCAGACCGAACCCGGCGAGCAGCGCGGGGCGCCGGCGCACCAGTGCGCGGTGCCGCCAGGCGACGGGCAGCATGACGAGCGCGGCGCCCGCGACCCGCAGCCACACCACGTGGAGCGGATCGAGGCCCGCCTCGATCAGCGGTTTGGCCGCCACCCCCGAACCGCCGAACGCGAGCGCGGAGGCGAGGGCGAGGCCCAGACCGATTCCGCGCGCGCTCGTCCCCGGCCCGACCTGAGACTCAGTTGACCCATGCACCGGCACATCATGACAGGCAGCGTCAGGACCGTCACCCCCGATGACCCCTGTCTCACAGGACGGACGCCGACGACCTGCGGCGCAGCGTCAGTTCAGCCTCCGGCGCAGGTGCTCGACATCGATGCCGGCCCGGCCGAGCACCTCCACGGCGCGGCAGTCCGGGTCGCCGGCGAGCGCCGCGAGCACGTCGAGTCCCCGGGCCGGACCGCCGTCCCGGGCGGTCGCGCGCTCGGCGCCCGCGCACATCGCGGCGGTCGCCGGCGGGGACCAGCCGGGGACGCCGCGCACCACCGGCACCGCGCCGGAGTCCTCGACCGAGCCCTGCCAGCGCAGCCCGTAGCCGATGCTGCGCTGGACGAGGTAGCCGAGCAGCCGGGCGAGCTGCCCGCCCTCGCCGCAGACCGCCCGCACCGCGGGGTCCGACTCCAGGAGCGAGTGCAGCAGGTGCGCGGTGTCGATCTGCCGGTCACCGTCGCGCAGCGCACGCCGTCGGGCTCCCGCGACGGCCAGAATCAGCTCGTCGCTGAGCGGGGCGTCGACGGGACGGTCTTCGAGAGGACCGCACGAGGCGGTGCCGGACGGGGGAGAACTGTGCACGTACCTCACCTCATCAGGCCCGATCCGCCGCAACATCCCCGAGGGGGAGCATCTTCGCGTCCGACACAAGGTGGGCGCGGCCCGTCCGCCCCTCCTCCTCAGGGATGAGATCCGGCCGTTCTCGCCGTACGGGGAGCGCGCCGCCTTGCCGGTGCGCAACCGCTTGCACCGCAGGATCGTCGTTTCTTGCATGGAGAGCAGGTGCTGGCACGTGGCCCTGCCCGCCGTCGACGGCAGGCAGTACGTGTACCGGGTGTACGCCCCGGACGACGCGCTGCTCGCCGACCTGTTCTGGGACGCCTGGCACTGTCACGACGAGGGTCCGCATCCGCGCGCGTACGACCTCTTCGACGCGGCCCGGATCGAGCGCGTGGGCTGAGCCCGGACCGGGCGCGGCCGCACCCGTAAATTTCTGACGGTTCATCAGTATTGAATGTTCGAGGCCGCGCGGCTACGTTCCGCGACGACGCGACACCGCAGCCCGTCGGGCTCTCGACTCAAAGGGGTGGCCTCATGGCCGAAGTCAGCGCGGAAGCACGCATCGAGGCGCCCGCCGAGAAGGTGTGGGCCCAGCTCACCGACTTCTCCGCGTACGGGGAGTGGAACGCCACCCACACCAGCTTCCCCAAGGGCGGCCCGGCCTCGCTCGAGGTCGGCGGGCAGTTCGAGGAGAACATGAAGCTGATGGGCTTCCCTGCCGAGGTCACCTGGACCATCGAGGACCTGAAGGAGGCCCGCACCCTCGCGATCCGCGGCAAGGGCCCGATGGGCGTGAACGTCGGCACCCGCTACACGCTCACCCCGGACGGGGCGGCGACGACGGTCCGCATCGACGGGGAGTTCACGGGCGCGGCGGTCTCGCTGATGGCGGGCAAGCTCAAGGACTCCGCGACGGCCGCGCTCAACGAGTCGCTGCGCAAGCTGAACGGCCTGGTGGTCTGACCGCGCCCGCCCACCGCCCCGTACGGACATGAAGAGGCGCCCGCACCGGTCGTGCGGGCGCCTCTTCGACGCTCTGCCGTCCTCCTGCCGGTCCCGCACGGGGATCAGTCCTCGTCGGCGAGGATCAGGTACAGCTTCTTGCGCGCCTCGTTGATCACCGAGAGCGCCTTCTCGCGCTGCTCCTTGCTGCCGGTCTTCCAGACCTGACCGAACGCCTCCATCAGACCGAAGCCGGCCTGCCGGATCTCGTTCATCGCGTCCCAGTCGACGCCGCGGCCCGCTTCCTCCCAAGGAGCGTCGGGCCCTTCCTCGGCGGCGGTCCGCCCGTCGTCGGTGAGCGAGAAGAGCTTCTTGCCGCCCTCGCTCGCGCTGGCGATCAGGCCCTCGTCCTCGAGCAGCTGAAGCGTCGGGTAGACGGAACCCGGGCTGGGCTTCCACGCGCCGCCGCTGCGCTCGGCGATCTCCTGGATCATCTCGTAGCCGTGCATCGGGCGGTCCTTGAGCAGCGCCAGGATCGAGGCCCGCACGTCACCGCGCCGAGCCCGTCCGCGCGGACCGCCACCGCGGCCTCCGCGTCCACCCCAGGGACCGGGACCGAACCCCGGCCCGAAGGGCCCGAACGCCCGGCGTCCCTCGAAGCCGCCCCGGCCGTGGTGGCCAGGTCCGCAGTGCCCGTGTCCGTGCTCGTGATCGTGTCCTTGCGTATGCATCTCCATCAGTCCTTCCCTGTCCGACATGACAGTTCGTTACCGTGATCTTCAATCGATCGCGATGTCTCGACGATATATCGGAAGCGATCGCAAGGCAACCCCTTGCACGGTCGTGCGGGCTGACCTGCCGCGAAAACCGGCGGTCCGCGGACACCCCGGCGGCTACCGTCGGCGGCATGATCATTCGCATCGTCGACGCCTTCACCGACCGCCCCTTCGCCGGGAACCCCGCCGGCGTGCTGCTGCTCGACGCCTTTCCCGAGGACAAGTGGATGCAGCACGTCGCCCGGGAGGTCAATCACGCGGAGACCGCGTTCGCGCATCCGCTGCCCGAGGGCGGCGCCGCCGACTGGGCGCTGCGCTGGTTCACGCCGACCACCGAGGTCGACATGTGCGGGCACGCCACACTGGCCACCGCGCACGTGCTGCACACGACGGGCGCGTCCGAGGGCCCCGTACGGTTCGCCACGCGCAGCGGCGTCCTGGTCGCCACCCCGCACGCGGACGGATCGATCACCCTCGACTTCCCGACCGCCCCCCTCACCGAGGAGCCGGTCCCCCACGCGATCACCGAGGCACTCGGCGTACGGCCGCTGTCGGCGCACGACACCGGGGACGCGATCGGCGACCTGCTCGTCGAACTCGCCGACGAGCAGGCGGTACGCAACCTGGCGCCGGACCTCGCCGCGCTGGCCCGGGGCTCACGGCGCGGGGTGATCGCGACCGCGCTCGCCCAGGACCCCGGCACGGGCTACGACTTCGTGTCCCGGTGCTTCTTCCCGAACGTCGGCATCGACGAGGACCCGGTGACCGGCAGCGCGCACACCGCGCTCGCCCCGTTCTGGGCCGCCAGGACCGGCCGCGACGACCTCACCGGCCTCCAGGCCTCGGCCCGCACCGGCCTCGTCCGCGTCGGCCTGCGCGGCGCGCGGACCCTGCTCACCGGCCACGCCGTGACCGTCGTGGAGGGCGAACTGCACGCCTGACGGAGGATCAGGCGGTGGGGAGCCAGTCGACCTTGCCGGCGAGCAGCCCGTACCCGACGAACGCGCCGATGTCGAGGAGGGAATGGGCCACCACCAGCGGCCCGACCCGCCCCCACCGCCGGTACAGCAGCGCGAAGACGATGCCCATCGCGACGTTCCCGAGGAAGCCGCCGACGCCCTGGTACAGGTGGTACGAGCCGCGCAGCACGGACGAGGCGATCAGCGCCTGCCCCGGCGTCCAGCCCAACTGGCCGAGCCGGCGCAGCAGATAGCCGAGGACGATGACCTCTTCGAGCACCGCGTTCTGCACCGCCGAGAGGATCAGGACGGGGTACTTCCACCACACGTCCGGCAGCGCCTCGGGCACCACCGTCAGGTTGAAGCCCAGGCCGCGCGCGGCGAGATAGAAGGCGATGCCGGTGCTGCCGATGACGGCGGCGACACCGGCACCGCGCGCCAGATCGAACCACGGCCGGGTGCGGTCGAAGCCGATCACGCGCAGGCTCTCGCCCTCCCGCAGCAGGAGGTGCGCGACGAGCGCGACGGGCACGAGAGCGCTCGCGATCCCGAACAACTGCCAGGCCAGATCCAGCCAGGGGCGGCCCGGCGCCGCGGAGGCGTTGAGCGTCGCCGCCTGGTCCTTCAGACCGCCCGGTTTGGTGACCGATCCGACAAAGCTGATCAGCGCGGACACGCCGCTCGCACCGAGCGAAAGCCCCAGAACGATCAGCGTCTCGCTCCGCAGAATTCGTCGCGAAGGGCCCCCGCCGGGAAAAGAATCGGCCACCTGCACTGCCTCCACCTGCACTCTTGACGCCAGTTCAGTAATCCCGCCTCATCCCTCACGCCGCACCGCTAGGGTCTCGAATGCAGGTACGAAGATCGCGCGCGACAGGCCGAGGGGGGCGGAGCGCCGCAGACCGGCGCACCCCTGCCCTCCCTCGCATCACCGCTTATATCGCAACTGCCTTTATGGCTCAGGGAGGGGCACCACCGCCATGGGACGTCACAGCAGCATGCCCGACGGGTACGGGTCGGCCACGGCCGACCCCCGGCCTCGGTCACGCGGCCGCACGGTGGCCATCGCGACGGCCCTCGTCCTCGTCGTGGCGGCAGGCACGGCCCTGGCGATCCGCAGCGATCTGCTCGGCATCGGCGACGGGTGCGACGGGTCCGTGAGCCTCGGCGTCATGGCCTCGCCCGACGTCGCCCCCGCGCTGCGCGACGCGGCCGACCGCGTGCACGAGCAGAAGATCACCTCGGACGGGAACTGCCTCGACATCACGGTCACCGCGAGCGAGTCGTACAAGGTCGCCGAGACGCTGCGGCGCCAGGGCGACCGGTCCGACTTCCAGGTGTGGGTGCCGGACTCGAGCCTGTGGATCAAGCGCGTCACGCAGAACTCGAAGGCGGTCCCGGTCACGGCCGCGGGCACCTTCGCCTCCTCGCCGATCGGCGTGGGCATGGTCCCCTCCGCGGCGAAGTCCTTCGGCTGGCCGAACAAGACGTACTCGTGGACCGAGCTGACCGGCGCCGCCATGGAGGGGGACGCCGTGCGCCTCGGCGCCGCAGACCCGGCCCGCAGCGCGACGGGCCTGCTCGCCCTGACCAAGCTGTCCGCCGCGGCGCAGAAGTCGGGCGACGGCGACGGCACCGAGGCCGCCGCCATGGCCAAGGTCCTGGCTCAGCGCACGTCGGACAACGACGGCCAGCTGATGGACACGGTGGCCCGCGACTCCTCCGGCACCGAGGCCGGAAACCCGCGGCGCAACGAGGCGCTGATCGTGTCCGAGCAGGCCGCGTTCACGCACAACGCGGAGGTGGGCGACGACGGCGCCCTCGACCTCTTCTACCCCAAGGACGGCTCCCCCGCCCTGGACTACCCCTTCTCGCTGGTCGACGAGTCCGCGCTGACCACCGACGAGAGCCGGGCCGCCCTGCGCTTCATGACGCTCCTCTCCGCGCCCGACGGCCGCTCGATCATGGAGAAGCACGGCTTCCGCACCGAGGACACCAGCTCGCCGGAGACGGTCGCGGCGCAGGCCGGCGGCCGTTCCCCGCAGCCGTACGCGGAGCCCAGCGCGGACCCGGCCACCGACGAGCAGGTCGAGCAGACCCTCGGCATGTGGACGATCACGGTGCAGAGCGCGCGCATCACCACCGTCGTCGACGCCTCCGGCTCCATGGGCAACCTGGTGCCGAACCGCGGCCAGTCACGGATGGAGGTCACCAAGGCCTCCATGCTGGCCGCGCTGCGGACCTTCACGCCCGAGGACGAGATCGGCCTGTGGGAGTTCTCCACGCACCTGGACGGCAACCGCGACTACAAGCGGCTCGTGCCGACCGAGCGGCTCGGCGACCGCAAGGGCGCGGGCACCCAGCTCGACCGGCTCAACGCGGCGTTCACCTCGTTGCAGCCCGTTCCCGACGGCGCCACCGGCCTCTACGACACCACCCTGGCCGCCTACCAGGAGGCCACCTCGGGCTACAGGAACGGCAAGTTCAACGCGCTGGTCGTGGTCACCGACGGCAAGAACGAGGACCCCGGGTCGATCTCCCGCAGCAACCTCATCAGCCGCCTCGAGGAGCTGTCCGACCCGGAGCGCCCGGTGCCGCTCATCGCGATCGCCGTCGGCCCGGACACGGACAAGGACGAGATCGAGCAGATCGCCGCGGCCACCGGCGGCTCCGGGCACCTGGTCAACGACCCGGCCGACATCCAGGAGGTCATCCTGAACGCGATCATCAAGGCCGGCGCCAGGACCAACTGACCGGCCCCGCCCGTACCGTTCGCCGGTACCGCCCGCTCCTGTCGCTCGCCCCGCCGTCAGCCGAGCGTCACCGCGGGCTCCGGCAGCCCGACGGGCCAGGTGTGCACCGGCTCCCCCCGGTGCATCAGCTCGCAGTACCTGCGGGTCGTCGCGGCGAGCGCATCGTCCCGCCCGAGCCCGCTCGCGCGCGCCTTGTGGTACGTCGCGGCCTGCCATTCGGCGCCGTTCATGCGCAGCGCGCAGCGCTGTTCGATGACGCCGAGATAGCGGTCCCGGTCGGCGGGCTCGACGCCCCACGCGTCGAGCCCGGCGGCCGCGAGCGGCAGCAGTTCCTCCTGGACGAGCGTGACGGCCTCGATCCGCTCGGTGCCGCCGAACCGGCCCCGGCGCGGCCACTCCAGGCGCGCCTCGATCCCGTACCGGCACGCCGCGTCGAAGTTCCGGGCCGCCGCGTCGAAGGAGAGCCGCGACCACACGGGCCGCGCGTCCTCGGCGAGCGCCCGTACGACGCCGTAGTAGAAGGCGACGTTGGCGATGACGTCGGTGACGGTGGGGCCGGCGGGCAGCACCCGGTTCTCCACGCGCAGGTGCGGGACGCCGTCGACGACCCCGTACACGGGCCGGTTCCAGCGGTACACCGTGCCGTTGTGCAGCACGAGTTCGGCGAGGTTCGGCACGCCGCCCCGGTCGAGGACCTCCAGGGGCCGCTCCTCGTCGAGGATCGGCAGCAGGGGCGGGAAGTACCGCAGGTTCTCCTCGAAGAGGTCGTGCGCCGACTCGATCCACCGCTCGCCGAACCAGGTGCGCGGCCGCACGCCCTGGGCCTTCAGCTCGGGCGGGCGGGTGTCGGTGGACTGCTGGAAGAGCGGGGGCCGCGACTCCCGCCACAGCTCCCGCCCGAACAGGAACGGCGCGTTGGCGCCGAGCGCGATCTGCACGGAGGCGATGGCCTGCGCCGCGTTCCACACGGCGGCGAAGCGGCCGGGCGTGACCTGGAGGTGCAGCTGCACCGACGTGCAGGCCGCCTCGGGCGCGATCGAGGAGGAGGTGCAGGTCAGCCGCTCGACGCCCTCGATGTCGAGCGCGAAGTCCTCACCGCGCGCGGCGAGGATCTGGTCGTTGAGCAGGGTGTAGCGGTCCACGTCCGACAGGTTCGCGGAGACGAGGTCGTCGGCGGCGAGCGTCGGCAGAATGCCGATCATCACGATGCCGGCGTCGACCTCGTTGGCCTTGCGGTGCGCGTAGCCGAGCCCCGTGCGCAGTTCCTCGGCGAGCTGGTCGAGAACACGGCCGCCCAACGGGTGCGGGGCGATGTTCACTTCGAGATTGAACATCGCGAGTTCGGTCTGGAAATCCCGGCTCGCGATCCGCTTCAGAACTTCCGCATTCATCATTCTCGGCAGCCCGTCGGAACCCGCGAGATTCAACTCGATCTCCAGCCCCATGAGATTCCTGGGCCGGTCGAAGCGCTTCTCGTCCAACAGCCGCCCGAGCCCCGCCAGACACTCCTTGAGCTTCTCGCGGTACCGGAGCCGGTCGGCCAGATCGACCGCGCCCGCAACGACCTTCTCCCCCATGGAAGCGTCCCTCCTCGCGTCGACAGCCCAACGTACCGGCCGCATGTCCCGGGGGATGATGCCCAGCGATGTGATCGACAACGCCCCCACGCGGGCCGCCGGGGCAGTAGGCTCTCCACGACCACTCTCCGGCACATTCCGCGGGCATGCGACCGATCGATGATGGGTCATCGGGTGATCCGGTGCCCCGGTGATAAACACCGACGGAAATGGGCCGACCGCTCGCCCGCACGAAATCCGAGGTCACACGGATACGGCGGGAAGACGGCGGGAAACGGTGGCAGGAAAATCGGGAGAAAATCCGTGTTTCACCTCGGTGAGAGAGGCCGGATGACCTCTTGCGGGAACTCCGTGGCGTGCTAGAGGAAACCCTGTCCGAACACGCGTCGTATAAACTCCGCGGACGAGACAGAGACGCGGCGCCCGCGGCACCGGCCCCCGCCCGCTCTGCTCCGCCCACCCCTTGTGCACCGCGCAGCTGACAGCGCCGTCCGCTCGTCCTGCACCGCCCTCGAAGCACGTGCCTGTCGAATGAGAGGCGACCCATCATGCCCTTGCACGTCTCCCCGGCTCCCGCGCCGGCCCTGCGCACCGTCCTCGCGGCCCTCGGTTCCCCCACCGCCGTCCGCGAGGCACGCACCCCGTCCCTGCGCGCCGCCCAGGGTCCCGTACGCCCGGAACTCCCGCTGCCCGTCCACGTCCTGGACCATGTCACCGAGGCGACCGGGCCCTCGCGCACCCGGCTCACCGGCTGGCGCTTCCTGATCCGGTGCGGCGAGCGCGCGGTGGCCGCCGCGGACACCCGGCTCACCCCGGACGGCTGGGCGTTCTCGCACTTCTTCGAGGGCCCGTACGTCACGGCCACCGAGCGCGCCCTGCGTCAGGCCGAGGCCCTCGCCCCGCACCACCAGGCGCGGCTGCTGTCGGTGCCGGAGCTGTACATGCTGACCCTGTGGCTGCACGGCGACCCGGCCGCCGACGCCGCCACGGGGCATCCGGCGGCGGACGACATCCTGGTGCCGCTGGCGCCGGCCCCGCCGGGCATCGCCGCCCACCGGCCGCACCGCGTCGCGGAACTGCTCCCGGTTCTCACGCACCGGCTGACCCCGGCCGCGATCGTCGCCTGATCCTGCGGCGCGAGGCCGGGTGGCCTGACCGGACTAGCCCGGTCAGGCCACCCCGAACCATCCGAAGTGACAGTGCTGTTGGCCTGAACCGCCCGCACGGGTGATGCGTCCTCTTCCAGTGAGGACCGCTGCTACGAAATACCTGCGGATCGACGCCCGCGGGGCAACACTGGGTTCCGGACCGACTGAAAACGGGGGGCGGCCATGAACAAGCCTTCGAGCCGCAGCACCAACAGCACGGACAGCAACACCGTCATCGAGATCACTTCGCAGCGAAAGATCCCTTCCATGTGCCAGCACCAGCCACCGTGCCCGTCAGCAGACTCCGCCGACAGGGAAGCCGCACACCCTGTGGCCCACCACCCTGAGCAGGGCTGGAGCCTCCTCTGCAACGGGGTCCTCCTCTTCGAGGACACCGGCGAACTGCTGCCCAACGGCACCATCATCGCCCCCCACCGCCCGCTCAGTCCGGTGGTGAAGGCGGCCTAGCCCCGACAGGGGCGCGGGTACCGCGCGACCGGCCACGACGAAGCGGCCGGCCGCGCAGCACCCTCGGCGACTACGCCTCGTAGGCGTCCAGAGGCGGGCAGGAGCACACCAGGTTCCGGTCACCGAACGCCTGGTCGATCCGCCGGACCGGCGGCCAGTACTTGTCCGAAGCCACGACCCCGGCCGGGAAGACACCCTCTTCCCGGCTGTACGCGTGCTCCCACTCGCCACCGAGCATCCCGGCGGTGTGCGGAGCGTTCCGCAGCGGGTTGTCGTCGGCCGGCCACTCACCGGCGGCGACCTTCTCGATCTCCCCGCGGATGGCGATCATCGCGTCGCAGAACCGGTCCAGCTCGCCGAGGTCCTCGCTCTCGGTCGGCTCGATCATCAGGGTGCCGGCGACCGGGAACGACATGGTCGGCGCGTGGAACCCGTAGTCGATGAGCCGCTTGGCGATGTCGTCGACGCTGACGCCGGTCGACTTGCTCAGCGGGCGCAGGTCGATGATGCACTCGTGCGCGACGAGCCCGCCGGGACCGGTGTAGAGCACCGGGTAGTGCGGCTCGAGCCGCTTGGCGATGTAGTTGGCGGAGAGCACGGCGACCTGCGTCGCGCGCTTGAGGCCCTCGCCGCCCATGAGCCGCACGTACGCCCACGAGATCGGCAGGATGCCCGCGGAGCCCCACGGAGCGGCCGAGATCGGGCCGACGCCCGTCTCGGGACCGGCGGCCGGCTGCAGCGGGTGGTTGGGCAGGTACGGCGCGAGGTGCGCGCGCACACCGACCGGGCCGACGCCCGGACCGCCGCCGCCGTGCGGGATGCAGAAGGTCTTGTGCAGGTTGAGGTGCGAGACGTCGCCGCCGAAGTGACCCGGCTTGGCGAGACCCACCAGCGCGTTCAGGTTCGCGCCGTCCACGTAGACCTGGCCGCCGGCGTCGTGCACGGCCGCGCAGATGTCGGCGACGTGCTCCTCGAACACACCGTGCGTCGACGGGTACGTGATCATGAGCACGGCCAGCTCGTCGGCGTGCTGGGCGATCTTGGCGCGCAGGTCCTCGACGTCGACCTCGCCGTCGTCGGCGGTCTTGACGACGACGACCTTCATGCCGGCCATGACCGCGGAGGCGGCGTTCGTGCCGTGCGCGGAGGACGGGATGAGGCAGACGGTGCGCTGCTCGTCGCCGTTGGCCCGGTGGTAGCCGCGGACCGCGAGGAGACCGGCGAGCTCGCCCTGCGAGCCGGCGTTCGGCTGCAGGGAGACCTTGTCGTAACCGGTGACCTCGGCGAGGCGCTCCTCCAGCTCACGGATGAGGGTGAGGTAGCCCTGCGCCTGCTCGGCCGGGACGAAGGGGTGCAGCTGGCCGAACTCGGGCCAGGTGACCGGCTCCATCTCCGTCGTCGCGTTGAGCTTCATCGTGCAGGAGCCCAGCGGGATCATTCCGCGGTCCAGCGCGTAGTCGCGGTCGGACAGCTTGCGCAGGTAGCGCAGCATCGCGGTCTCGGAGCGGTACTGGTGGAAGACCGGGTGGGCCAGGTAGTCGTCCGAGCGCAGCAGACCGGCCGGCAGCGTGTCCGCCGTCGCGGCGTCCAGCGCCTCGATGTCGGCGTCCACGCCGAACGCGGCCCACACGACGCCCAGCTGGGCCCGCGTCGTCGTCTCGTCGCAGGCGAGGGAGACGTGGTCGGCGTCGACGAGGTGCAGGTTGACCCCGGCCTCGCGGGCGGCGGTCACGATGTCGCCGGCCTTGCCGGGGACGCGCGCGGTCAGGGTGTCGAAGTACGCGCCGTGCACGAGCTCGACGCCGCCCGCGGTGAGACCGGCGGCGAGCAGGGTCGCGTACCGGTGCGTGCGCCGCGCGATCGTCTTCAGGCCCTCGGGGCCGTGGTAGACGGCGTACATGCCGGCCATGACGGCGAGCAGCACCTGGGCGGTACAGATGTTGCTGGTGGCCTTCTCGCGGCGGATGTGCTGCTCGCGGGTCTGGAGGGCCAGGCGGTACGCCTTGTTGCCGTCGGCGTCGACGGAGACGCCGACGAGGCGGCCCGGCAGGGAGCGGGCGTGCTTGTCCTGGACGGCCATGTAGCCGGCGTGCGGGCCGCCGAAGCCCATCGGGACGCCGAAGCGCTGGGTGGTGCCGACGGCGATGTCCGCGCCGAGCTCGCCGGGCGAGGTCAGCAGGGTCAGGGCGAGCAGGTCGGCGGCGACGGTGACGATCGCGCCGATCTCGTGGGCCTGGTCGATGACCGGCTTGATGTCGCGCACGGCACCGGAGGCACCCGGGTACTGCAGGAGCACGCCGACGACACCGCGCTCGGCGATCTCGGCGGGGATTCCGTCGCTCAGGTCGGCGACGACGACCTCGACGCCCGTCGGCTCGGCGCGGGTCTCGATCACGGCGACGGTCTGCGGCAGCGTGTCCGCATCGACGAGGAACACACCGTTCTTGACCTTGCCGATGCGCCGCGACAGGGCCATGGCCTCGGCGGCCGCGGTGCCCTCGTCGAGCAGCGAGGCGCCGGAGGTGGGCAGGCCGGTCAGCTCGGCGACCATGGTCTGGAAGTTGAGGAGCGCCTCGAGGCGGCCCTGCGAGATCTCCGGCTGGTACGGCGTGTAGGCCGTGTACCAGGACGGGTTCTCCATCACGTTGCGCAGGATGACCGGCGGGGTGAAGGTGCCGTAGTAGCCGAGGCCGATCATCGAGCCGAGGACCTGGTTGCGGTCCGCGAGGGAGCGGAGCTCGTCGAGCACCTCGGCCTCGGTGCGGGCGCCCGGCAGGTCCAGCGCCTCGGCGCTCTTGATGACGTCCGGCACCGCGGCGGCCGTCAGCTCGTCGAGCGAGCCGTAGCCGACCTGCGCCAGCATCTTGGCCTGGGCGGCGTCATCGGGGCCGATGTGGCGCTGCTCGAAGGGGATCCCCTGCTCCAGCTGGGAGAGCGGGATACGGTTGGCGGTCATTGCGGAGGCCTCCTGGTCGATGCGACCTGCGAGGGGCACCACGGCGCGGGTACCCGTTCGGCCTCCCCCTCTGTCATCTCGACCTGAGAGCTTCACCGGCCCGTCCGGGCGATCTCGCGATCGCGGACATGCCGGCTTTCACCGTCGGTGAGAGCGGACAAAGTGCACCCCGCCCTGCTTTCCAGAGTGACCTCACCCGTGCGGTACGTGAGCCTGAGAGATTCCGGGGAGGATTTGCTCCTTCGGCGCCTCCGACGGGGTCGGAGGACTCTCCCGCGCGGGGTCAGCAGCCGCTTGCCAGCCTACCAGCGCGGACCTGGCCGGATCCCTCGAGTGGCCGTCATCACCAATGTGCTCTTTCGTAGGGGGTATCAACGAGTTGCGACCAGCTGGAGGGACCGTGCAGACCGATGTCGATCCGCGCAACCTGATCGGCCGCAAGGCGTTCGACCGCCACGGAAGCAAGATCGGAACCATCGACGAGGTCTACCTCGACGACGCGACCGGCGTTCCGGAATGGGCGGCGATACGTACGGGGCTCTTCAGCCGCGACGCCTTCGTCCCCCTGGAGCCCAGCGAGCTGGTGGAGGGCACGCTGCGCGTCCCCTTCGAACGCTCCCTGATCAAGGACGCCCCCGACTTCGGCGTGGGCCGCCACCTCTCCCCCGAGCAGGAACTGCAGCTATACCACCACTACGGCCTCGACATCATGGCCCCGCAGCCCCCGGACATGGACTTCGGCCGCCTCGCGGGCCCCGACGAGGACCCCGCCTAGCGCCGCGGGACGTACGGGAACCGGACGCGCCGCCTACCCCGGCTCCGCCGAAGCCTCCTTCAACGGCTCCACCAACGGCAGCGGCTCCCCCACCTCCAGGTCCGGATCGTCGACGAGGAACGTCCGCACCCGCCCGGGAACCCGGGAGTACGGCGTCTCGAACCGCACCGTGACCCGCCCGAGCCCGCTCCCCTGCACCCACCCGGGCCCGAACTCCGCATGCCGCACGTCGTGCCCCGGAAGCCACCGCCGGGGCGCGGGTTCGACCGGATCCGCCGCCTCACCCCCGGCCGCCTCCTGAGCATCACCGGCGGCCCCGCCCACTGGACCACCGCCGGCCTCCGAGCCGCCGGAAACCCCTACGGCCTCCCCAGCCCCCTCGACCTCGGCAGCCCCCGCCGCGCCCTCGGCCTCCGCCTCCGCTTCGGCCTCTTCCGCCGCGTGCGCCGCCTGCGCGAACAGATCCTCCTGCGTGTAGTCGGCGAGCCCGCTGACCCCGACCCCGAGCAGCCGTACGCCCCCGGTCGTGTCCACGGCCTCCAGCAGCCGCGCCGCGGCCTCCCGCACCACGGCCGGATCGTCCGTGGGCCCGCGCAGGGTCTCCGACCGGGTCAGTGTCGAGAAGTCGTAGCGCCGCACCTTGAGGACCACGGTCCGGCCCGAACGCCCGGCCCCCCGCAGCCGCTCCACACACCGCTCCGCGAGCCTCCGCACCTCCATCCGCACCCGCACCCGGTCGTGGATGTCCACGTCGTACGTGTCCTCGACCGACACGGACTTGGAGTCGCGCTCGGCGACGACCGGCCGGTCGTCGTGGGCCAGCGCCATCGCGTAGAGATGCGCCCCGTGCGACTTTCCGAGCAGCCGCACCAGCTCGTCCTCCCCCGCCTCGGCGATCTCCGCGACGGTGAGGATGCCGGCCCGTCTCAGATGGTCCCCGGTCGCGGGGCCGACGCCGGGCAGGATGCGGACCGACCGCGGACCGAGCAGCGCGCGCTCGGTGCCCGGCGGGATCAGCACCAGCCCGTTCGGCTTCGCCTCCTCCGACGCGATCTTGGCGAGCATCTTCGACGCCGCGAGACCCACCGAACCGGTCAGCCCGGTCACCCGTCTGATGTCCGCGCGCAGCCGCACCCCCACCGCCTCGGCGGAAGCGGCGTCCCAGGCCACCTCACCGGCCTCCAGATCGACGAACGCCTCGTCGAGGCTCAGGGGTTCCACCAAGGGCGACAGAGCCCGCAGGAGGGCCATCACCTGCTCGCTGATCTCCCGGTACAGATGGAAGCGCGGCACCAGGAAGGCCGCGTTCGGCGCGAGCCGCCGCGCCTGCCCCGTCGGCATCGCGGAATGGACCCCGAACCGGCGCGCTTCGTAGGAGGCGGTCGCGACCACGCCGCGCGGCCCGACGCCGCCCACGACCACCGCTTTCCCGCGCAGGCTCGGCTTGGCCGCCTGCTCCGCCGAGGCGTAGAAGGCGTCCATGTCGAGATGCAGGATCGTCGGCGCGGTTCTCACATCTCCGATGCTGCCCTACGCCACTGACAACGGGCCCCTGCGGCTCACACGGCCCGGTTGCGCCGCCTCGCGAGTTCGTCGGACGGGTTGTGCGCCAGCAGCGTCTCGCCGGTGTCCACCCGCTCCCCGTGCAGCTGGGACAGGGCACTCTCGACGTCCCGCCACACGACACCGACGGCGATGCCGAAGATGCCCTGGCCGCCCTGGAGCAGATCGTGCACCTCGGCCGGCGAGGTGCACTCGTACACCGTGGCGCCGTCGCTCATCAGCGTCATGCGCTCGAGGTCGCGGAACCCCTGCTCGCGCAGGTGCTGCACCGCGGTCCGGATGTTCTGCAGCGAGACACCCGTGTCCAGGAAACGCTTGACGACCTTGAGGACGACGACGTCCCGGAAGCTGTAGAGCCGCTGGGTGCCCGACCCGTACGCGGGCCGCACGCTGGGCTCGACGAGACCGGTCCTGGCCCAGTAGTCCAGTTGGCGGTACGTGATGCCAGCCGCCGCACACGCGGTCGGCCCCCGGTATCCGACCTGCTCGGCGCCCTCGTCGCCGCTCGCCCCCGCCACCGCAGAAACCGCCTGCGGGCGCTGCGGAGTGTGATCGGCCGCGCTGCCGTGAAACAGGTACGGACCGCCCGTCGCCGTACCGTCGCCGCTGCTTCTCACGCCGACCTCCTCATTGACCTGCCTTGTCGACGGTAGGCAGTCACAGGGGGTGCGTCAACGAACGCCACACTCGCCACGCCGAGTGATAATCACCCTAAGAGTGGTTTCCCGTGACCCACCGCGGGGAAAGGCTAGCCGAATGTGCCGAGGCGACCGGCGCGATGCGTTCCCCGTCCGGCCGGATCCGGCCGTCTACTGGCTGTTGGTCCCGAAGTCCTCGGGCGAGATCTGGTCGAGGAACTCGCGGAACTTCTCGACCTCGTCCTCCTGCTCGTCCGGGATCGCGATCCCCGCGTCGTCCAGGACCCCGTCGCTGCCGAAGATCGGCGTCCCGGTGCGCAGGGCGAGGGCTATGGCGTCGGAAGGACGGGCGCTGACCTCGACTCCGCTGGCGAAGACCAGCTCCGCGTAGAAGACACCCTCCCGCAGGTCCGTGATGCGCACTTCCGTGAGCTCCTGACCGACCGCCTCCAGCACGTCCTTGAACAGGTCGTGCGTCAGCGGACGCGGTGGGGCCATGCCCTGCTGGGCGAAGGCGATCGCGGTCGCCTCCCCCGGTCCGATCCAGATGGGGAGGTACCGGTCGCCTCCCACTTCACGCAGGAGCACGATCGGCTGGTTGGAGGGCATTTCGACCCGGACACCTACGACGTCGAGCTCGTTCACACAGCAACCCTAGGACGTGCCCGGCAGGTTTGGGTAGTCGGGCATCCGCCGCATGCCGGGCGCACGGCCGAGGACCGCCCCTGCCATCAGGGAAGACGCACGCCCAGAGCAGTCTGGACGAGTGTGGCGTGGAGCTTCACCGTCAGCCCTGCCAGCTCCTTGGCACGGGCCTGCGCCAGCGCCCGGGTCTGCGGATTGCGGTGCACCTTGAGCGGGGCGACGACCGAGTCGACCAGGCCGGCCTCCCGGTCCGCGGCCGCCCGCATCAGGCGCAGGTGGCGGGGTTCGATGCCGAAGCGGCCCAGCTCGCCCACGAGCTCGGCGACCACGACGGCCCCGGCGTCGTAGCCGCCGTCGGGCAGCTGGGCGATGAGCCCGTAGGACTCCCACTCCTCGAGCTCGGCCGCGTCGATCCCGGCGGCCGCGAGCAGCTCCTGGCGGCCGATGCGGGCCGCGGTGGGCCCGTCCTCACCGGCGTCCGCCGGATCGCCGGGCCGGCCGGGGGCAGGGACGGGCAGCGCCTCGCCCCTCTCCAGGCCGTCGAGCTGCTCCTTGATGACCTTCAGCGGCAGGTAGTGGTCCCGCTGCATCCGCAGCACGTGGGCGAGCCGCTCGACGTCGTCCGGACTGAACTTGCGGTACCCGGACGGCGTCCGCTGCGGCTCGATGAGGCCCTCGGACTCCAAGAACCTGATCTTGGAGATCGTGACCTCGGGGAATTCCTCGCGCAGCGTGTTCAGGACGGTGCCGATGCTCATCAGCCGGCTGTCCACGGTGGCGGTGCCGCCCGCGGCACCGCCCCTCGGTGTGTGAAGCATGGACCTTCCTGAAGGTTCGCTGACGGGTCAGATACCTCGCTGGCTCGCGTAGAAGACCAGCCGGTACTTGCCGATCTGCACCTCGTCGCCGTTGTGCAGCGTCACGGAGTCGATGCGCTCACGGTTCACGTACGTCCCGTTCAGGCTGCCCACGTCGGCGACGCTGAACGTGCCGTCCTGCTGGCGACGGAACTCCACGTGACGGCGCGACACGGTCACGTCGTCGAGGAAGATGTCGCTCTGCGGGTGACGGCCCGCCGTGGTCAGCTCGCCGTCCAGGAGGAAGCGGCTGCCCGAGTTCGGACCGCGCCGCACCACCAGGAGCGCCGAGCCCATCGGCAGCGCGTCGACCGCGGCCTGCGCCTCGGGCGACAGGGCGGGCAGCTGCGTCTGGCCGGTGGCCTCCGGGTCGTACGACTCGAGCCCCGAGATGGAGATCGTGGACGTCGTCTCGGACGGGCCCTCCGGCACGGCACCGCCCCGCAGCGGCGCACCGCAGTTGGAGCAGAACCGGCTGTTCTCGCCGTTCCTGTTCCCGCACCTCGTACACACCAGGGCCGACATGGACGGATCCTCCTGCCGCGGCTGCCCCGCGGGGGCTTGGGACGCGTACGGGGCGGAACCGAACCCTCCACCCGTACCTGAGGTTGACGGTTCCCCGAAACCTATGCGGCCGGAACCGGCAGGGTCAACAGACGACGCGCCCTGTCCGCCCGAATTGTCTCCGCCGACCTCGTCCCGGAACAGGGGGCGCTCGCCCACCTGGGTCTCCGGCACGTCACCTTGGCGCGGCGCGCGGTGACGTGCGTCCTCACGTGCGCTCTTGCCGAACAACTTCGCAAACAACTTCACGGGCGATTCCCCTTGACCGAAACAGACCCGCCCGTGGGGCAGGACGAACCCTGACTGCACACATCGGCGTACATCTCCGACACGGACATCCTCACAACGTCCGTATCCGCAAAACAGTTTCCACCACGCACCCCGCCCGGGATGCGCCGACCCCCCGCAACCTCATGCCCTCGCACGGCGTCCACCATGCACCTCCGCCTCACTGCGAGGACGACCGAGCGTAGTCAGGCCGCTGCGCTGCCCGCAAGGCGTCCACGACGATCTTCTCCGAACGGCTCACAGCCACTGTGGCCTGCTCCTTCTCCAACGTCTGCACCACACCTCCGGGGATGTTGAGGGCCGGTTCCAGGTCCTGCGGTTTGCCGATGACCTTGAAAACGTACGGCTGGGCGATCTTGTGCCCGTCGACGCTCACGCCCTTCCCTCCGGTTCCGTCCGTCAGGTAGGTGTTCGCCACGACACGGACGTCGTTGACCTGGATCGCCTCGGCGCCCGCCGCCCGCAGTTCCTGGATCGCGTCGAGCAGCATGTCGGCCTCGACGGCCCCCTTCGTGTCCGTGACGGTCATGGTGATCCCGGGGCCCTGCGCGGCCACGGTGCCCGCCAGAATGCCGAGTTGACGTTCCTTCTCGACGGTCTGCTTGCGGGCCTCCTCGGCCTGGTCCGAGCTGTTCTCCAACTCGGCCCGCTGGTCCTCGAGACCTTGCTTCTCATCCTCCAGACGCTGAGTCCGGTCGTCGAGTTCATCGAGGATGCGTACAAGATCTTCCTGACGTGCTCCGCGCAGGGCGCTGTTGTCGCTGTTCGAGCGCACCTGGATGGCCAGACCGAGGCCCAGCACGAACAGCAGCACGGCGACCGTCAGTTGGGCGCGCGACACGCGCGGTGGCCACAGGCTCTTCACCAGCCGCCGGCGCCCGGTCAGCGGCGCGGGACCCTCGGGCTCGGCCTGTGTCGCGCCCTCGCCCGGCTCCACCTCCGCCGGCAGCTCCTTGCGCAGCGGGTTCGCCTGCGCCCGCTCTTGCGCCTCGCCGCCGTCGTTGTCTGCTGCGTCGTCTGCTGCGTCGCTCATCGGCCTCACGCCCGGAAGACGTGCCGCCGGATCGCGGCAGCGTTGGAGAAGATGCGGATGCCGAGCACGACGACGACGCCGGTCGACAGCTGCGCGCCGACACCCAGCTTGTCGCCGAGGAAGACGATCAGCGCGGCCACCACGACGTTCGACAGGAACGAGACGACGAAGACCTTGTCGTCGAAGATCCCGTCCAGCATGGCGCGCAGTCCGCCGAACACCGCGTCGAGCGCGGCCACCACGGCGATGGGAAGGTAAGGCTCGACGACCGCCGGAACCTCGGGCCGGACGAACAGCCCGACCACGACTCCCACGACGAGGCCCAGTACGGCGATCACGATGTGCCCTTCTGCTCTGCTCTCGGCTGTGCTGTACGAACGATCACGCTGGGGGCGGCGGGGAGTCTGAGGTCGTCCTGCGCCGAAATGCTGGTCCTGATCCCGAAGTTCTCCTTCAGGGCGTGCAGGTACAGCCCGTCGGGGCTGTCCTGGAACCGTGTGCTCAGCCGCTGCCCGTCCCCCACCGCGAGCACCGTGTACGGCGGCACCAGCGGCTTGTTGTCGACCAGTATCGCGTCACCCGCGGCCCTGATCGCGGACAGCGCGGTGAGGCGCTGCCCGTTGATGCTGACGGCCTCGGCGCCGGACTGCCACAGGCCGTTGATCACGCGCTGCAGGTCCCGGTCGCGCACCCGGCCCGTGTCGGCGAACCCGGCGCTCTCGCGCGGCCCGCTCCCGCCCTCCGTCTGCGCGGACTTGGCGTCGTCGACGACGAGCCTGACCCCAGGCCCGTGCACGGCGAGGGCACCGGACAGGACGCCCATCAGCTCGCCCTTGTCACCGCCGTGCTTCTTCAGGGCCTCGCGCTGCATGTCGCCCACGTGCGTGCGCAGCGAGTCGACCTCGCCCTCGAGGGTGTCGGCGGACTGGGTCTCCTGGTTGATCCGGTCGATGAGCTCCTCGCGCTCCTTGGCCACGACCGGCGCGGCCACCCGCGCCTGCGCTGCGCCGACCGTCACGACCAGCGCGGCGAGGACGAGCCCTGCCGCGAGCCCCAGCTTGGCCCGCAGCGTCTTCGGCATGCCGCTCTGTCCCTCGGCCCGCTTGCGGGCCGCGGCCTCCGCGTACCCGTCGTCCAGGCTGTGGTCCATCACGTTGTTCAGCAGCGACATGGACGCGTCGGGGCGTGCGGGGCGCTGAGGTGTGCGCCGAACGGGGGGCGGCTGCGGCATGCCGCACATCGTCGCACGTCGCGGCCACTACCTCCGAATGGCCCCACCGACCGTCGTCGGGCACCCGGTCCGGGGCGCCCGACGACGGCCGGGCGGGTGTCAGCTCCCGGCGCTGTCGACGACCGCCGACCACTCGTCGAGCAACTGCTGGGCGGAGGCGTCGTCGGGCCCCTCGGCCCACAGATGGGTGACGGCCTCGGCCCGGTCGGGCAGCACCATGACCCAGCGCCCGTCGGCCTCGACGACCCGCACACCGTCCGTCGTGTCCACGGACCGGTCGCCGGCCGCCTCCACGACCCGGCGCATGACGAGCCCCTTCACGGCCCACGGCGTCGCCAGGTCCCGCTTGAGCACGTGCGCCCGCGGGATCCGGGCGTCGATCTGGCTCAGCGTGAGCTGCGTACGGGCCACCAGTCCGATGAGCCGTACGAACGCCGCGGCCCCGTCGAAGACACTGCTGAACTCGGGCACGATGAACCCGCCGCGCCCGTCGCCACCGAAGATCGTGCCGTCCTCACGGCCGACCCGGGTCAGATCGTCGGGGGACGTCGTCGTCCACTCGACCTGGGTGCCGTGGTACGCCGCGACCTGCTCGGCGATCCGCGTGGTCGTCACCGGGAGCGCGACCCGCCCGCTGCGCCGCTCGGCGGCCACCAGGTCGAGCATCACGAGCAGGGCCCGGTCGTCCTCGACGATCCGTCCCTTCTCGTCGACGAGCGACAGCCGCTCGCCCACGGGGTCGAAGCGCACTCCGAACGCGGCCCGCGCCGACGCCACGATCTCCCCGAGCCGCACGAGCCCGGAGCGCCGGGTGTCGGCCGACTCGGTGGGCCGCGACTCGTCGAGCCCCGGGTTGATGGTCAGCGAGTCGACACCGAGCCGCCCCAGGAGACTCGGCAGCACCAGCCCCGCACTGCCGTTGGAGGCGTCCACGACGACCTTGAGCCCCGCGTCCGCGATCCCCGTGGTGTCGAGGTTCCGCAGCAGCGACCCGGTGTACGAGTCGAACACGCTGGACGGGAAGTGCAGATCCCCGATCTCCCCGGGGAAGGCACGCCGGTACTCCTGCCGCGCGTACACCCGGTCGAGCTTGCGCTGACTGGCCTGGGACAGATCGGCACCCCGCTCGTCGAAGAACATGATGTCGACGGAGTCCGGGACGCCGGGAGTCGTACGGATCATGATGCCGCCGGCGCTCCCCCGCGCCGTCTGCTGGCGCGCCACCGGCAGCGGCACGTTCTCCAGGTCCCGTACGTCGATGGCGCTGGTCTGCAGCGCCGAGATCACAGCTCTCTTGAGCGCCCGGGCACCACGTGAGTGGTCGCGGGCGGTCGTGACGGTGGAACCCTTCTTCAGCGTTGTGGCGTACGCCCCCGCGAGCCTGACGGCGAGCTCGGGGGTGATCTCCACGTTCAGGATCCCGGAGACGCCCCTGGCCCCGAACAGATGGGCCTGGCCGCGGGACTCCCAGATGACCGAGGTGTTGACGAAGGCACCGGCCTCGATCGTCTTGAACGGGTAGACGCGTACGTTGCCCTGGACGATCGATTCCTCGCCGACCAGGCACTCGTCGCCGATGACGGCGCCGTCCTCGATGCGGGCGGCCCGCATGATGTCGGTGTTCTTGCCGACGACGCAGCCGCGCAGATTGCTCTGCTCGCCGATGTAGACGTTGTCGTGGAGGACGGCCTTGTGCAGGAAGGCGCCGCTCTTCACGACGACGTTCGACCCGACGACGGTGTGTTCGCGGATCTCGACGCCGGCCTCGACCTTGGCGTAGTCACCGATGAACAGCGGCCCGCGCAGAACGGCGTCGGGATGCACCTCGGCGCCTTCGGCGACCCAGACGCCCGGCGAGATCTCGAATCCGTCGAGCTCGACGTCGACCTTCCCCTCGAGCACGTCGGCCTGGGCCTTCACATAGCTCTCGTGGGTGCCGACGTCCTCCCAGTAGCCCTCGGCGACATAGCCGTAGATGGGCTTGCCTTCCTTCATCAGCTGCGGGAAGACGTCGCCGGACCAGTCCACGGGAACATCGGCCTGGACGTAGTCGAAGACCTCGGGCTCCATGACATAGATGCCCGTGTTCACCGTGTCCGAGAAGACCTGTCCCCAGGTCGGCTTCTCGAGAAAGCGCTCGACCTTGCCCTCTTCGTCGACAATGGTGATGCCGAATTCCAGCGGATTCGGCACGCGGGTCAGGCAGACGGTGACGAGCGCACCTTTTTCCTTGTGGAATTCGATGAGCTCGGTGAGGTCGAAGTCGGTCAGCGCATCGCCGGAGATCACAACGAAAGCGTCGTCCTTCAGCGCTTCCTCGGCATTCTTCACACTGCCGGCAGTGCCGAGCGGCTTCTCCTCGTTGGCATACGTGAGCTCCATCCCGAGGTCTTCGCCGTCCCCGAAATAGTTCCGGACCATTGAGGCCAGGAACTGCACGGTGACGACGGTTTCGGTGAGCCCATGCCGTTTGAGCAGCCTGAGCACGTGCTCCATGATCGGCCTGTTCGCCACAGGCAGGAGCGGTTTGGGCATGCTCGAGGTCATCGGGCGGAGGCGTGTGCCTTCGCCTCCGGCCATCACGACGGCCTTCATGTCGGAAGCGTCCTCCTTGAAGAGACGACGGTCTAGCCGACTTCGCCCGCTGTAAATGGCCCGCGGATCTGGTGGCGCGGGCCATCCGGCCTCAGCCAACGCTCAACGACGAGCTCAATCGGCCATGGAGTCCGCCCTGACAAGTCGGCGGACCTGAACCATGTAGAGGATCCCTGCCCACCAGTACAGCGTTGTACCCCATCCGGCGAACGCCCATCCGAAAATAGCAGCGAGTTCATGGATCCAGCCACTTCCGTCGCTCAGAAGCAGCAACGGGAAGGCGTACATGAGGTTGAACGTGGCCGCCTTGCCCAGGAAGTTCACCTGCGGCGGAGGATAGCCGTGACGGCGGAGGATCCCCACCATCACCAGCAGAACCAGTTCACGTGCCAAAAGTACGGCGGTCAACCACAGCGGAAGAATCTCGCGCCAGGTCAGTCCGACGAGAGTGGACAGAATGTAGAGCCGGTCCGCGGCAGGGTCGAGGAGCCGGCCGAGACTGCTGATCTGATTCCAGCGCCGGGCGAGCTTGCCGTCGAGATAGTCGCTGACACCGCTCAGCGCGAGCACCAGCAGCGCCCAGCCGTCGCTCTTGGGGCCGCCGAACTCCGGCCTGAGGATCAGCCACAGGAAGAGGGGTACGCCGACGAGACGCGCCATGCTGAGGATGTTCGGGATGGTGAGGACCCGGTCCGTCTGGACACGGGTCTCCTGGACCTCCACCCGGGGGCCTCCTGTGGGAAACGAGCCAACGATGCCCCCTGACCTTACCCTTGGCCCTGGCCGGCCTCGCCGCCGGGTCACCCCCAAACGCAAAAAAGCCTCTGGCCCCGAGCAGAATGCTCAGGACCAGAGGCTTTTTTCAAAAGGAGTTCGGCGGCGTCCTACTCTCCCACAGGGTCCCCCCTGCAGTACCATCGGCGCTGTGAGGCTTAGCTTCCGGGTTCGGAATGTAACCGGGCGTTTCCCTCACGCTATGACCACCGAAACACTATGAAACTGACAACCGGAGTCGTGGCCTATGACTACGACGGTCGTTCGTGGTTTCAGAACCAACACAGTGGACGCGAGCAACTGAGGACAAGCCCTCGGCCTATTAGTACCAGTCACCTCCACACCTTGCGGTGCTTCCAGATCTGGCCTATCAACCCAGTCGTCTACTGGGAGCCTTACCCCATCAAGTGGGTGGGAATACTCATCTCGAAGCAGGCTTCCCGCTTAGATGCTTTCAGCGGTTATCCCTCCCGAACGTAGCCAACCAGCCATGCCCTTGGCAGAACAACTGGCACACCAGAGGTTCGTCCGTCCCGGTCCTCTCGTACTAGGGACAGCCCTTCTCAATATTCCTGCGCGCACAGAGGATAGGGACCGAACTGTCTCACGACGTTCTAAACCCAGCTCGCGTACCGCTTTAATGGGCGAACAGCCCAACCCTTGGGACCGACTCCAGCCCCAGGATGCGACGAGCCGACATCGAGGTGCCAAACCATCCCGTCGATATGGACTCTTGGGGAAGATCAGCCTGTTATCCCCGGGGTACCTTTTATCCGTTGAGCGACGGCGCTTCCACAAGCCACCGCCGGATCACTAGTCCCGACTTTCGTCCCTGCTCGACCCGTCGGTCTCACAGTCAAGCTCCCTTGTGCACTTACACTCAACACCTGATTACCAACCAGGCTGAGGGAACCTTTGGGCGCCTCCGTTACCCTTTGGGAGGCAACCGCCCCAGTTAAACTACCCATCAGACACTGTCCCTGATCCGGATCACGGACCGAGGTTAGACATCCAGCACGACCAGAGTGGTATTTCAACGACGACTCCACAACCACTGGCGTGGCCGCTTCAAAGTCTCCCACCTATCCTACACAAGCCGAACCGAACACCAATATCAAACTGTAGTAAAGGTCCCGGGGTCTTTCCGTCCTTCTGCGCGAAACGAGCATCTTTACTCGTAGTGCAATTTCACCGGGCCTATGGTTGAGACAGTCGAGAAGTCGTTACGCCATTCGTGCAGGTCGGAACTTACCCGACAAGGAATTTCGCTACCTTAGGATGGTTATAGTTACCACCGCCGTTTACTGGCGCTTAAGTTCTCAGCTTCGCCAGGACGAATCCTGACTAACCGGTCCCCTTAACGTTCCAGCACCGGGCAGGCGTCAGTCCGTATACATCGCCTTACGGCTTCGCACGGACCTGTGTTTTTAGTAAACAGTCGCTTCTCGCTGGTCTCTGCGGCCACCCCAGCTCAGAGTGCAAGACTCATCACCAGGAATGGCCCCCTTCTCCCGAAGTTACGGGGGCATTTTGCCGAGTTCCTTAACCATAGTTCACCCGAACGCCTCGGTATTCTCTACCTGACCACCTGAGTCGGTTTAGGGTACGGGCCGCCATGAAACTCGCTAGAGGCTTTTCTCGACAGCATAGGATCATCCACTTCACCACAATCGGCTCGGCATCAGGTCTCAGCCTTAACGGTGTGCGGATTTACCTACACACCGGCCTACACCCTTACCCCGGGACAACCACCGCCCGGGATGGACTACCTTCCTGCGTCACCCCATCACTCACCTACTAACCGCTTGGGCCGGCGGCTCCACCACTCCGAACCACGTCAAAGACGAGGACGGCGGTTTCACGGCCTTAGCATCACGATGCTCGATGTTTGACGCTTCACAGCGGGTACCGGAATATCAACCGGTTATCCATCGACTACGCCTGTCGGCCTCGCCTTAGGTCCCGACTTACCCTGGGCAGATCAGCTTGACCCAGGAACCCTTAGTCAATCGGCGCAAACGTTTCTCACGTTTGTATCGCTACTCATGCCTGCATTCTCACTCGTGAACCGTCCACAACTACCTTCCGGTGCTGCTTCACCCGGCACACGACGCTCCCCTACCCATCACAGCGGGCGTTGGCCCTATTGCTGCAATGACACGACTTCGGCGGTACGCTTGAGCCCCGCTACATTGTCGGCGCGGAATCACTAGACCAGTGAGCTATTACGCACTCTTTCAAGGGTGGCTGCTTCTAAGCCAACCTCCTGGTTGTCTCTGCGACTCCACATCCTTTCCCACTTAGCGTACGCTTAGGGGCCTTAGTCGATGCTCTGGGCTGTTTCCCTCTCGACCATGGAGCTTATCCCCCACAGTCTCACTGCCGTGCTCTCACTTACCGGCATTCGGAGTTTGGCTAAGGTCAGTAACCCGGTAGGGCCCATCGCCTATCCAGTGCTCTACCTCCGGCAAGAAACACACGACGCTGCACCTAAATGCATTTCGGGGAGAACCAGCTATCACGGAGTTTGATTGGCCTTTCACCCCTAACCACAGGTCATCCCCCAGGTTTTCAACCCTGGTGGGTTCGGTCCTCCACGAAGTCTTACCTCCGCTTCAACCTGCCCATGGCTAGATCACTCCGCTTCGGGTCTTGAGCGTGCTACTAAAGTCGCCCTGTTCGGACTCGCTTTCGCTACGGCTTCCCCACACGGGTTAACCTCGCAACACACCGCAAACTCGCAGGCTCATTCTTCAAAAGGCACGCAGTCACGAGAACCAAGCAAGCTTGATTCCGACGCTCCCACGGCTTGTAGGCACACGGTTTCAGGTACTATTTCACTCCGCTCCCGCGGTACTTTTCACCATTCCCTCACGGTACTATCCGCTATCGGTCACCAGGGAATATTTAGGCTTAACGGGTGGTCCCGCCAGATTCACACGGGATTTCTCGGGCCCCGTGCTACTTGGGTGTCTCTCAAACGAGCCGCTGATGTTTCGACTACGGGGGTCTTACCCTCTACGCCGGACCTTTCGCATGTCCTTCGCCTACATCAACGGTTTCTGACTCGTCCCACGGCCGGCAGACCGTGGAAGAGAGATCCCACAACCCCCCAAACGCAACCCCTGCCGGGTCTCACACGTTTGAGGTTTGGCCTCATCCAGTTTCGCTCGCCACTACTCCCGGAATCACGGTTGTTTTCTCTTCCTGCGGGTACTGAGATGTTTCACTTCCCCGCGTTCCCTCCACACTGCCTATGTGTTCAGCAGCGGGTGACAGCCCATGACGACTGCCGGGTTTCCCCATTCGGAAACCCCCGGATCAAAGCCTGGTTGACGACTCCCCGGGGACTATCGTGGCCTCCCACGTCCTTCATCGGTTCCTGGTGCCAAGGCATCCACCGTGCGCCCTTAAAAACTTGGCCACAGATGCTCGCGTCCACTGTGCAGTTCTCAAACAACGACCAACCACCCATCACCCCGAACCAGTAGTTCGAGTGCACTGGGGCCGGCACTGAAGGCGACCTTGCGGCCGTACCTTCAGACACCCAACAGCGTGCCCGACACTCTTCCCGCTTCCCTCGACGTTCCACGCTCCGAAGAGCAGTACTAGAAGGAGAAGACGATCAAGTGTGCCGAATAATCAACGTTCCACCCATGAGCAACCACCGTCGAACATTTGCCGACGTAATGGCCCTGGACCACCAAGCAAGCTTGGCGGCCTAGATGCTCCTTAGAAAGGAGGTGATCCAGCCGCACCTTCCGGTACGGCTACCTTGTTACGACTTCGTCCCAATCGCCAGTCCCACCTTCGACAGCTCCCTCCCACAAGGGGTTGGGCCACCGGCTTCGGGTGTTACCGACTTTCGTGACGTGACGGGCGGTGTGTACAAGGCCCGGGAACGTATTCACCGCAGCAATGCTGATCTGCGATTACTAGCAACTCCAACTTCATGGGGTCGAGTTGCAGACCCCAATCCGAACTGAGACCGACTTTTTGAGATTCGCTCCACCTTGCGGTATCGCAGCTCATTGTATCGGCCATTGTAGCACGTGTGCAGCCCAAGACATAAGGGGCATGATGACTTGACGTCGTCCCCACCTTCCTCCGAGTTGACCCCGGCGGTCTCCTGTGAGTCCCCATCACCCCGAAGGGCATGCTGGCAACACAGAACAAGGGTTGCGCTCGTTGCGGGACTTAACCCAACATCTCACGACACGAGCTGACGACAGCCATGCACCACCTGTACACCGACCACAAGGGGGGCACTATCTCTAATGCTTTCCGGTGTATGTCAAGCCTTGGTAAGGTTCTTCGCGTTGCGTCGAATTAAGCCACATGCTCCGCTGCTTGTGCGGGCCCCCGTCAATTCCTTTGAGTTTTAGCCTTGCGGCCGTACTCCCCAGGCGGGGAACTTAATGCGTTAGCTGCGGCACCGACGACGTGGAATGTCGCCAACACCTAGTTCCCACCGTTTACGGCGTGGACTACCAGGGTATCTAATCCTGTTCGCTCCCCACGCTTTCGCTCCTCAGCGTCAGTAATGGCCCAGAGATCCGCCTTCGCCACCGGTGTTCCTCCTGATATCTGCGCATTTCACCGCTACACCAGGAATTCCGATCTCCCCTACCACACTCTAGCTAGCCCGTATCGACTGCAGACTCGGGGTTAAGCCCCGAGCTTTCACAATCGACGTGACAAGCCGCCTACGAGCTCTTTACGCCCAATAATTCCGGACAACGCTTGCGCCCTACGTATTACCGCGGCTGCTGGCACGTAGTTAGCCGGCGCTTCTTCTGCAGGTACCGTCACTTTCGCTTCTTCCCTGCTGAAAGAGGTTTACAACCCGAAGGCCGTCATCCCTCACGCGGCGTCGCTGCATCAGGCTTTCGCCCATTGTGCAATATTCCCCACTGCTGCCTCCCGTAGGAGTCTGGGCCGTGTCTCAGTCCCAGTGTGGCCGGTCGCCCTCTCAGGCCGGCTACCCGTCGTCGCCTTGGTGAGCCACTACCTCACCAACAAGCTGATAGGCCGCGGGCTCATCCTTCACCGCCGGAGCTTTCAACCCACCACCATGCGGTGGCGGGTGTTATCCGGTATTAGACCCCGTTTCCAGGGCTTGTCCCAGAGTGAAGGGCAGATTGCCCACGTGTTACTCACCCGTTCGCCACTAATCCACCCCGAAGGGCTTCATCGTTCGACTTGCATGTGTTAAGCACGCCGCCAGCGTTCGTCCTGAGCCAGGATCAAACTCTCCGTGAATGTTTCCCCGTAATCGGGGTGACACCACGAGAGCGGAACCAGAGGGAGGAATAATCCCTCGGTTCACAGCGTCCTCGCTGTGCGCCTACCGGACAGTGCCCGGCAGGACTTTTTCAAAGGAACCTCGTCCCAGCCGAATGGCCGGAGACGGGGTATCAACATATCTGGCGTTGATTTTTGGCACGCTGTTGAGTTCTCAAGGAACGGACGCTTCCTTTGTACTCACCCTCTCGGGCTTTCCTCCGGGCGCTTCCCTTCGATCTTGCGTTTCCGACTCTATCAGACCGTTTCACCGGCCGATTTCCTCGGAAGTTTTCCTGCTTTTGCCTTCCGGGATCCGCTTTCGCGCTTCCCTTTCGGCGAGATCGAACTCTACCAGTCTTTTCTCGGCCCTCTGACCACCCTCCTGCGGACATGCAGGCGCAGTGGTCTAGACAACGGCTAAGCTTCGGCTCGGTAGACGCTGCCAGGAGGCAGGGCGCTCAAGGGCGTCGACTGCTCCCGGGCAGGGGTACGAAGGTACACGTGACGCCGGGTTCGGCGCAAATCGTTTGCGTCGTACTTCTACGTCAGCCAACCGGTAGCTCCCGGGCGAACCGGGACTTTCCATGACTTACGCTCTTGAACAGTACGCCGTCCAGGACAGGCAGCGACGGCGATCACAGACTCTCTGCCCCCCTGGGAGGCTTGCCATGACCAGTGTGACGTCCCCTCTTGCAGGACGCGCCATCGGACTCACCGCGGTTCCGGACCCGGTGTTCTCCGGCGCGATGGTCGGCCCCGGTACCGCCATCGACCCCGTGCGCGAGCCCTCCGAGGCAGTCGCACCCGTCAGCGGCATCGTCGTGTCCCTCCACCCCCACGCCTTCGTCGTCGTGGACGAAGCGGGTCACGGTGTGCTGACGCACCTGGGTATCGACACCGTCCAGCTGAACGGCGAGGGCTTCGAGCTGCTCGTCAACAAGGGCGACACCGTCCAGCGCGGTCAGGCCGTGGTCCGCTGGGACCCCGCCGCCGTCGAGGCCGCGGGCAAGTCGCCGGTGTGCCCGGTCGTCGCGCTCGAGGCGACCGCCGAGTCCCTGTCCGATGTCGTCGAGGACGGCGACCTCAAGGCTGGTGACGCGCTGTTCGGCTGGAAGTGACGACGGAGTCACTGACGGCCGGCAGTACAACCATCGCGGCGGCTGGGCCCGCCGCGCTATCGGAGACGGGTGAAATGGAGACAACGCTGCGAGGCGTCGGCGTGAGCCACGGGGTGGCGGTCGGCGAGGTTCGGCACATGGGTACTGCGGTGCTCGAGCCGCCGGCCAAGCAGATCCCGCCGGAGGAGGCCGAGCGTGAGCAGGGTCGTGCCCGCCAGGCCGTCGAGGCTGTCGCGGCCGACCTGATTGCGCGCGGCAATCTGGCCGGTGGCGAAGCCCAGGCGGTGCTCGAGGCGCAGGCCATGATCGCTCAGGACCCGGAGCTGATCGCCGACGTCGACCGTCGGATCACCGTGGGCAGCACCGCGGAGCGCGGTATCTACGACGCGTTCTCGCACTATCGGGAGCTCCTGGCCGGTGCCGGCGAGTACATGGCCGGCCGTGTGGCCGACCTGGACGACGTGCGGAACCGGATCGTGGCCCGGCTGCTCGGTGTCCCGATGCCTGGTGTGCCGGACAGCGATGAGCCCTACGTGCTGATCGCCCGCGATCTGGCTCCTGCGGACACCGCGCTGCTCGACCCGGCGCTCGTGCTCGGCTTCGTCACCGAGGAGGGCGGGCCGACCAGCCACAGTGCGATCCTGGCCCGTGCCCTCGGAGTGCCGGCCGTCGTCGCTCTGCCGGGTGCCGGTGAGCTGGCGGAGGGCACCGTGATCGCCGTCGACGGCAGCACCGGTGAGATCTTCGTGGATCCGACTCCGGAGAAGCGTGCCGCTCTCGAGGCCGCGGCTGCCGAGCGCAAGGCCGCGCTGGCCGCCTCGACCGGTCCGGGTGCCACGTCGGACGGGCACAAGGTGCCGCTGCTCGCCAACGTCGGCGGTCCGGCGGACGTGCCGGCGGCTGTCGCGGCGGGTGCCGAGGGTGTCGGTCTCTTCCGGACCGAGTTCCTGTTCCTGGACGACAGCAAGCAGGCTCCTTCCGAGGAGAAGCAGGTCGAGGCGTACCGCGCGGTGCTCGAGGCGTTCCCCGAGGGGCGTGTCGTGGTGCGTGTGCTGGATGCGGGTGCGGACAAGCCGCTGGACTTCCTCACCCCGGCCGACGAGCCGAACCCGGCGCTCGGCGTGCGCGGGCTCCGCTCGCTGCTCGACCACCCCGAGGTGCTGCGGACGCAGCTGACCGCGCTGGCGAAGGCGGCCGAGGGGCTGCCCGTCTACCTCGAGGTCATGGCTCCGATGGTGGCCGACCGTGCGGACGCCAAGGCGTTCGCCGACGCGTGCCGTGCTGCCGGGCTGCAGGCCAAGTTCGGCGCGATGGTGGAGATCCCGTCCGCCGCGCTGCGTGCCCGTTCGGTGCTGCAGGAGGTCGAGTTCCTGTCGCTGGGCACGAACGACCTGGCCCAGTACACCTTCGCCGCCGACCGTCAGGTCGGTGCGGTGTCTCGGCTGCAGGACCCGTGGCAGCCCGCGCTGCTCGACCTGGTCGCCCTGTCCGCCGATGCAGCGAAGGCCGAGGGCAAGAGCTGTGGCGTGTGTGGTGAGGCGGCGTCCGATCCGCTGCTCGCCTGTGTGCTGACCGGTCTGGGTGTCACCTCCCTGTCCATGGGTGCGGCGTCGATTCCGTACGTGCGGGCGACGCTCGCCAAGTACACGCTGGCGCAGTGTGAGCGTGCGGCGGCTGCCGCGCGTGCCGCCGAGTCGGCCGAAGAGGCGCGGCATGCGGCTCAGGCGGTGCTGTCCGGCGAGTAGTCGCCGTCGGCCCGTTCTCGTGGGGCGTTCCACCGTTCGGTGGAACGCCCCACGTCTTTTGTCCCCTCAGTGACAGTGGGGGCCTGCGGGGCCGGCGTCGGCGATGTCGGGTGCGGTGCAGTAGTCGACGCCCGGTTCCGGGGCGGTCAGGTCTCCGGATTCGGTGTCGTTGCAGTAGGCGTCGAAGACGCGGGCGGCCGGCAGGGGTTCGAGGCGTTCGTCCTTGAGGCGCCAGCCGTAGATCCGCTGGGTGTCCCCCGTCGTGGTGCGGACGACGAGCGCGCAGGCGTTCCCGTGCGCGATGGCCAGGGCCAGGAGGGTCGTCAGCTCCATGGCCTCGGTCTCGTCGAGGGTGACGGTGCCGGGTTCGGTGGCATCGACGTGGAGGACGGCGTGGAGCATGCCCTGGGTGGTGGGGACGCTGCCGACCCAGTGGTGGGCGCCGGAGCCGACGCTGTCGACGGCGCGGGCGATCAGGTAGGAGGCACGGGCGAAGGCGGCGCGGCCGATGTCCTGGCCGCATCCGGCGCAGGGGCCGATGTGGGACAGGGTGGTGGACGCGTACTGCCAGGTCGCCTGGCGGACGGCCTCGTCGACCAGTTCGGGCACGAGGTCGTCCAGGGGTTGTCCCTCGTACGCGATGGCGGGGCCGACGCTTGCGAGTTCCGCTGTGAAGCGGGTGCGGCTGGCCGGTGTGTCCGGTTCCAGGCCGGTCTCCGCGCAGTACTCCTCGTACTCGTCGGGGTCGAAGAGGGCGACGGTGGTGTGGCCGCCCTTCGCGGCGAGGGATTTGAGGAGGCCTTCGACCTGGCGCAGGTAGGTCTTGTGGTCGTCGAAGGTGAAGCTGCGGTAGCGCCGCATCGCGGAGAAGTCCTGCTCGTCGGCCAGGAGGCCGATGGTGCCGGCGACCTCTTGGCGCAGCGCGGTGCGCAGGCTCGTGGTGCGGCCGTTCCGGGTGGGCTGTGTGTGCGTCATGATTCCCCCTGAGTTCACGCTGTGTGCACGCGGTCGATCAATGCTCACTCAGAGTAATCGGGGGTACTGACAACGCACCCGGCCGTGGGGTCGGCCAGGTGCGGGTGGGTGGTGTCAGGCGCGCTTGCGGGCGATGTCCTCGTAGAACTTGAGGAGTTCGAGGTTGTCGATCGAGCCGGGGTTCACGGCCTTCTCGAGCGGGGTGCCCTGGAGGAGGCGCTTGACGGGGACCTCGATGCGCTTGCCGGTGAGGGTGTGCGGGACGCCGGGGGCTTCGATGATCTCGTCGGGGACGTGGCGCGGAGAGAGCTGTTCGCGGATGGCGCGCTTGATGCGGTCGCGGAGGTCGTCGTCGAGGGCGGCGCCGGGGGCGAGGTGGACGAACAGGGGCATCCAGTAGCCGCCGTCGGGGAGTTCGAGGCCGATGACGAGGGACTCGCGGATCTCGGGGAGGCGCTCCACGACCTCGTAGATGTCCGCGGATCCCATGCGGACGCCCTGGCGGTTGAGGGTGGAGTCGGAGCGGCCGTGGATGACGACGGAGCCGCGTGAGGTGAGCGTGATCCAGTCGCCGTGGCGCCAGACGCCGGGGTAGGTGTCGAAGTAGCTGTCGTGGTAGCGGCTGCCGTCGGGGTCGTTCCAGAAGCGGATCGGCATGGAGGGCATGGGGTTGGTGACGACGAGTTCGCCGACCTCGTCGATGAGGGGGTTGCCGTCGGGGTCCCAGGCCTGGAGGTCGGTGCCGAGGCCGGGGGCCTGGAGTTCGCCGATGTGGACGGGGAGGGTGGCGACGGCGCCGGCGAAGCAGGAGCAGACGTCGGTGCCACCGCTGACCGAGGCGATCCAGAGGTCGTCGCGGACCTCGTCGTGGAGCCAGCGGAAGCCGTCGGGCGGCAGCGGGGAGCCGGTGGTGGCGACGCACTTGACGCGGGAGAGGTCGTGGTCGCGGGAGGGGTGCACGCCGGCCTTGCGGCAGGCCATGACGTAGGCGGCGGAGGTGCCGAAGAGGGTGGCGCCGGTGCGTTCGGCGATGGCCCACTGGGCGCCGGTCTCGGGGTAGCCGGGGCTGCCGTCGTACGTGACGATCGTGGTGCCGGTGAGGAGGCCGGAGACGAGGAAGTTCCACATCATCCAGCCGGTGGACGTGTACCAGAAGAAGCGGTCGCCGGGGCCGAGGTCGCAGTGGAGGCCGAGCTGCTTGAGGTGCTCGACGAGGATGCCGCCCTGGGACTGGACGATGGCCTTGGGGAGGCCGGTGGTGCCGGAGGAGTAGAGCACCCACAGGGGGTGGTCGAAGGGCACCTCTTCGTAGACGGGGGCCACGTCCTCCGAAGTGAGGGCGGACCACTCCAGGGCGCCTTCGGGGGCGTCGGTGCCGAGGAGCGGGATGTGCACGACGGCGCGGAGGGTGGGCAGTTCGGCGCGGAGTTCGGCGACGGTGTCGCGGCGGTCGTGCTCCTTGCCTCCGTAGCGGTAGCCGTCGACGGTGAAGAGGACGACGGGTTCGACCTGCTGGAAGCGGTCGAGGACGCTGCGGGCGCCGAAGTCCGGGGCGCAGGAGGTCCAGACTGCGCCGACGGCGGCGGTGGCGAGGAGGGCGACGACGGCTTCGGGGATGTTGGGCAGGTAGCCGCTGACGCGGTCGCCGGGGCGGACGCCGAGGGCGCGGAGTTCCGCGGCGAGCGAGCCGACCTGGCGGCGGAGCTCGGCCCAGGTGACGGGTCGCGGTTCGTGCGTCTCGTCGACGTGGAGGATGGCCGGGGTGTCGGCTCGGGCGGGGTCGTCGGCGGTGCGCAGGGCGTGCTCGGTGTAGTTGAGCGTGGCTTCGGGGAACCATTCGGCGCCGGGCATGGCGCGGCTGCCCAGCACGCGCGCGTAGGGGTGGGTGAAGCGCACGTCGAACCACTCGGTGACGGCCTTCCAGAACGTCTCCAGTTCGGCGACCGACCAGCGGTGCAGGGCCGCGTAGCCCCCCTCGGCGGGTGCTCCGTGGTGCTCGGCGGCCCAGGTCTGGAACCGGGTGACCTGCGCGTCGGCGATCTGCTGCCGGTCGGGCTGCCAGAGCGGGGTGGGGTTCGCGGTGGACATGGGGCGGCTCCCGGGATGTACGCGGCGTGTGCGTCCTTGGCGCGCGCACGGCTGGGGTGTGCGCGTGACGCGGCTGACAGGACGATGCCATGTGATCGACTTCCGCACCAGGGCGGACCCCACATAGTCCCTGTCGTGAAGATGTGGCGGCACCACGGATGAACGGGAGTTGAACGCGACACGCGCGGGGGCGCGCCGATGGCAGGGTGAGCAGCATGAACGGTCGTGACCTGGTGCGCTCGGTGAGGGCGGTTCCTTCTGCGGTTCCCTCGGCGGTGGCGTCGGCCAGCTCCGTCCAGTGGCTGCGGGCCGTCCGTGCGTCCTGGCGGCGGCGGCGGGCGGACGCGGCGGGGTTGGCGGCGCGGGGTCCGGAGCGGGCGCGGGTGCCGGGGGCGGTGGTCGGGGCCGAGCCGGAGCCCGGCGGTGGGGTGGTGCGGTTCGCCCGGTCGGCGCTGCGGATCCGGGTCGCGGTCGGCGGGGCCGTCTTCTGGGGCTGGGACGGGGCCGAGCCCGGTCCGTCGTACGCGCTGGCCGGGGTGTGCCCCGAGGCGGATCCGCGGGCGGTTCTCGAGCCCGACAAGGACGGCGGCTGGCGGGTGGTGTCCGAGCGGGTGACCGTCGTGGTGTCCCGGCACGGCGCCGTGGAGGTGTGCACGCCCGGCGGGGTGACGCTGCGGCGGGATCTGCCGCCCCGGTGGTGGGAGCCGGAGGGCGGGGGTGCGGCGCGCTGGGTGCAGCGGTCGGAGGTGGCTGCGGACGCGCGGTTCTTCGGGCTCGGCGGGCGGGCGTCGGGGCCGCGGCTGCGGGGCGGGACGTACCGGCTGTGGAACACGGATCCCGGGGGTTCGTTCGGGCCGGGTGACGATCCGCTGTCGATCACGATGCCGGTGCAGTTGGTCGTGGCCGACGCGGGGACGCATCTGGTGTTCCACGACAGCACCTGGGACGGCGTGGTGAGCCTGCGCGAGGGGGGCGAGGGCGCGGGGTCGGGGCACGACCGGGCCGGGACGTCCGAGCTGCGGATGGACGGCGGTCCGCTGCGCTGCTGGGTGGTGGTGGGCACCCCCGCGCGCGTGCTGCAGGTGTGGACGCAGCTGACGGGGGCACCGTGTGTGCCGCCTTCCTGGGCGCTCGGCTATCAGCACGCCAGATGGGGCTTCGGTCACGCCCAGGAGGTGCGCCGGGTCGTCGCCGGCTACAAGGAGCGCGGTCTGCCCCTGGAGGCGGTGCATCTGGACATCGACCACCTGGCGGCGCACGAGGTGTTCACGGTCGACAAGGAGCGGTTTCCCGCGCTGCCGTTCCTGGCGGAGGAGTTGCGCGACCAGGGTGTGCGCTTGGTGTCGATCGTCGATCCGGCGGTGAAGGCGCGGCCCGGTGGCGCGGTGTACGAGGGCGGGCGGGCGCTGGACGCCTTCGTGAGGGACGCCGGCGGGGAGCCGGCGCGCGGGGTGGTGTGGGCGGGTGAGTCGGTGTACCCGGACTTCACGGCGGAGCGGGTGCGCGCCTGGTGGGGCGGGTTGTACGAGGAGCGGCTGGCGCAGGGTTTCGCCGGTTTCTGGCACGACATGAACGAGCCGGTGTCGTTCGCCGCCTTCGGGGAGACCACCTTGCCCCGGTCGTCACGACACGCCCTGGAGGGGCGCGGTGGCGACCATCAGGAGGCGCACAACGTGTACGGGCTGTGCATGGCGCGGGCCGGCTACGAAGGGCTGCTCGGACTCCGGCCCCGGGAGCGGCCGTTCGTGTTCTCCCGGTCGGGCTGGGTCGGGATGCAGCGCTACGGGGGCACGTGGTCCGGGGACGTCGTCTCGGGGTGGCCCGGACTGCGCGCCTCCTTGTCGCTCGTGCTGGGGCTCGGGTTGTGCGGGGTGCCGTACTCGGGGCCCGACGTGGGCGGGTTCGACGGGCATCCGTCGCCGGAGCTGTACCTGCGCTGGCTGCAACTGGGGGCGTTTCTGCCGTTGTTCCGTACGCATTCCGCGCTGCGGGCGGGCCGGCGGGAGCCGTGGACGTTCGGCGACGAGGTGCTCGGGCACGCGCGCGTGGCGCTGGAGGAGCGGCATCGGCTCGTGCCGTACTTCGTGACGCTGGCGCATCTGGCGCAGCGGAGCGGGGCCCCTTACGTGCGGCCCTTGTGGTGGGGCGCTCCGGAGGACCGGGCGCTGCGGGACGTGGAGGACGCGTTCTTGCTGGGCGACGCCCTGCTGGTGGCGCCGGTGACGGAGCCGGGGGCGCGGCACAGGCGGGTGCGGCTGCCGCGGGGGCGCTGGTACGACACGGCCACGGGAGCGGTGTTCGAGGGGCCGGGGCTGGTGACGGTGGAGGCGCCGCTGTCGCGGGTGCCGGTGCTCGCGCGGGCGGGAGCGGTGATTCCGGTGCGCGGTGAAGACGGCGGTCTGGTGCTGGAGGCGTGGGCTCCGGTCCGCGGGGCGACGGGGAGCGGTGTCGTCGTGGCGGACCCCGGGGACGGCTGGGAGGAGCCGGTGATCGAGCGGTTCCGGACGCGGTGGAGCGGGGGGCGGGTCGTGGTGGAGCCGGATGCGGGGGACGTCGGCGAGGAGGGGGCCGGGCCGGTGGCGTATCCGGTGCGGGTTCGGGGGGTGTGAGGGAGCGCGAGCGGGCCTCAGCGGGCCCGTGAGGCCGCGCTGGGGCGTGTCTCCCGCCCGGGGAAGGAAGGCGTCGGGTCCGGGGACGTGTGCGACGCGGGTGCGGGGGATGTGAAGTGCCGTCACTGGCCCGCGCGGAGCAGGGTCGGAGCGCTCTCCGGCACGGCCGTGGCAACGCCTTCAGGGTCGCGGTGTGCGGCCCAGGGCGGATCGGGCAGCTTCAGACCGGCACGGCCGGCTGCGGCGGGCTGCGGAGCGGCGCCGCTTCGCCGACCTCAGCTGTAGCGGCCCTCGAACCAGGCCTTCGCGGCTGCCGTGTGGAGAGGGAAGGCCAGTTCGGTGGGGCGACGCAGGAGTTGCCAGCCTGTGGTCTCGTTCGTCGGGGTGCTGGGCGGCAGTTCGCTCACCGGGCGTTCGGGCAGCAGGCCGAAGAGGAGCAGGTGGCCGTCGGGCGCGCTCATCGCGTCGGCCAGGCGGACCTCGCGTGCCGGGGCGACGATGCCGGTCTCCTCGGCCAGTTCGCGGACGACCGCGTGCCGCCAGTCCTCGTGGTCGTCGATGAAACCGCCGGGCAGGGCGGTCCTCCCCAGCGCGGGCGGGATGGTGCGGGTGATCGTCACGAGGGCGGTGCCCGACGTGTCGTGGACGGGCAGCAGGGCGACGGCCACCGGCAGGGGGTTGCGGTGGACGACGGTGGCGCAGGCCGGGCAGGTGCGCGGCCAGCCGTGCGTGCCGGTCTCGTAGGGGGCTCCGCAGCTCGAACAGTGGGAGCCCGGTACGGGGGTCGAGGCTGTGGGGTGGGTCGTCGATGCGGACACGGCGCGGACTTTATCCGATCGCCCCGCACTCGATCGCTCCCGCCGGTCTTCCCCCGAGCGGCCGCTTCCTGGTAGACGCTGGGCCATGACTCGAACCGGAACCGTTCTGCGGCGTCTCGTCGCCGTCACCGCAGCCGCGCTGCTCGGCGTGGCCGTGGCGCCGTCCGCCGCGCAGGCGAAGCCCGACCCGAAGGCGCCGAAGGAGTTCGTGGCGCTCAGCGAGGTCGATCCGACGATCATCCAGGAGATGCGCTACTACACGGAGCACAACTTCGTCGGGGAGCCGGTGGACGGCTACAAGAAGCCGATGTGCATCCTGACGCGTCCGGCGGCGAACGCGCTCCACAAGGCGCAGACGGGGCTTCTGAAGAGGGGCTACTCGCTGAAGGTGTACGACTGTTACCGGCCGCAGCGGGCGGTGGATCACTTCGTGCGCTGGGCCGAGGATCTGGGTGACCAGCGGATGAAGCCTGAGTTCTATCCCCATGTCGACAAGACGCGGCTGTTCGACGACGGCTACATCGCGGCCAAGTCGGGGCACAGCCGCGGTTCCACGCTCGATCTGACGCTCGTGAAGCTGCCGGCGCTGCCCACGCGCGCGTACGTGCCCGGGGAGGAACTGACCCCCTGTTACGGGCCGCAGGCCGAGCGGTTCCCGGACAACTCGGTGGACATGGGCACCGGGTTCGACTGCTTCGACACGCTCGCGCACACCGACGATCCGCGCATCCAGGGCGTGCAGCGCGCCAACCGGGACCTGTTGCGTGACGCCCTGGTGGGGCAGGGATTCGTGAACCTCCCGGAGGAGTGGTGGCACTACACGTACAAGCCCGAGCTCTTCCCCGACACGTACTTCGACTTCCCCGTCTCGCGGAAGTCGCTGGCCGGCCGGAACTGACCGCTTAGCGGCCCCGGCACGGACGGAGGGCGCGACCGGAACCACCCCCGTGGATCCCGGTCGCGCCCTCCCCGTTACACGGACGCCGAACGGCGCCGCATGGTTCTGCCGCTCCCCTGCCGAACCTCGGCCGGCTTCCGCCGCCCCCTGCCGCCCGACGGTTGCCCGTGGCACACTTCTGACGTTCCGTCAGATGTTCGCTGCCGGGGAGGCACTGTGGGGCGTACGCGTACACCGGTCGTGGCCGGTTGGTTCACCGGAGAGGGCGACGACTTCCGGCTGTTGGGGACGCGCTGCGCCGCCTGCGCGTCGGTGTTCTTCCCCCGCGAGGACGGGCTGTGCCGCAATCCGGCCTGTGCGGGCGGGGAGCTGGTGGAGGTCCCGCTGTCGCGGCGCGGGCGCGTCTGGTCGTACACCGACGGCCGCTACCGGCCGCCGGCGCCGTACGTCTCGGACCCGGAACTTCCGTGGGAGCCCCGCACGTTGATCGCTGTGGAGCTGGCCGCGGAGAGGATGGTGGTGCTGGGCCAGGGGGTCGAAGGGGTGTCGGTGGCCGATCTGGAGGTCGGCATGGAGGTGGAGGTCGTGCCGGGCGTGCTCGGCGAGGAGGGGGACGACGAGAGCGGGACGGTCTGGACGACGTGGCAGTGGCGGCCGACGGGGGTGCGGGCATGACCGGGGACGTGGCGGTGCTGGGTGCGGGCATGCACCCGTGGGGCAAGTGGGGGCGCAGCTTCGTGGAGTACGGGACGGCGGCGGCGCGGACGGCGCTGGCCGACGCCGGTCTCGACTGGCGGGACGTGACGTCCGTGGTCGGCGCGGACACGGTGCGCGGGGGCTATCCGGGGTACGTGGCGGGGGCGACGTTCGCGAAGGCGCTCGGCTGGCAGGGCGCCAGGGTGACCAGCGTGTACGCGGCCTGCGCTTCGGGGGCGCAGGCGGTGAGCACCGCGCGGACGCAGATTCTCGCGGGCCTCGCGGACGTGGTGCTCGTGGTGGGCGCCGACGCCGCGCCCAAGGGCTTCTTCCGGCCGGCCGGCGGTGACCGGCCGGACGATCCGGACTGGCTGCGCTTCCGGGTGCTCGGGGCGACGAACCCCGCGTACTTCGGGCTGTACGCACGCCGGCGCATGGCGCTGCACGGCGACACCCTGGAGGACTTCGCGCGGGTCAAGGTGAAGAACGCGGCGGCGGGGACGCTGAATCCGAACGCGCGCTACCGCAAGACGGTCTCCGCCGAGGAGGTGGCGGCGTCCGCCGTGGTCGCGGATCCGCTGCGGCTGCTCGACATCTGCGCGACGTCGGACGGCGGGGCCGCGCTGGTCCTCACCAGCATGGAGTTCGCGCGGCGGCGCGGGGTGCGGGACCCGGTGCGGATCCGGGCGGTCTCCACGGTCACGCCGACCTATCCGACGACGGTGCCGGACCTTCCGGACATCGCCACGGACTCGGCGGCCGGGGCGGAGCCGCAGGGGCCGGGGTTCCGTGCGTCGATCGCCCGCGCCGCCTACGAGGAGGCGGGGATCGGCCCCGAGGACCTGTCGCTCGCGGAGGTCTACGACCTGTCCACGGCCCTGGAGCTCCAGTGGTACGAGGACCTCGGGCTGTGCGACGCGGGTGAGGGCGCGAAGCTGCTGCGGGACGGGGCGACGGCGCTCGGCGGCCGGATACCGGTGAACGTGAGCGGGGGCCTCGCCTCCTTCGGCGAGGCGGTGCCCGCGCAGGCGATCGCCCAGGTCTGCGAGCTGACCTGGCAGCTGCGCGGGGCGGCCGGGGACCGGCAGGTGGAGGGGGCGCGGGTCGGGGTGACAGCGAACCAGGGGCTCTTCGGGCACGGGTCGTCGGTGGTCGCCGTGCGCTGACGCCGTGCCGTTCCGATGCGGAGCCCTGCTGTTCCGAACGGGAGGTGGGGCGCGGCGGCGCCGGTCGCCGCCGCGCCGGCCGAGCCGCGGAAAATCCGTTTGGCGGACCGTCGCGGCCGCTGCTACGTTTCCGGTGGCCGTGCCGGAGAACAAGGAGGTGGTACCCGTGAACACAGTATCGACATGGGTGCTCCTCTCCGGGGTCATGGTCGGGCGGTAGGTCGTCCGGGAGCGCCGTCTCACGCGCTTTCCCGAAAGGCACGACCATGCACCAGACCTTGCACTTCACTTCTGAGCAGCGGCTCGACGACGGCGTCGTCGAGCGCAGGTTCACCCTCGGCGACATCCCCGGCATCCTCTGGACACCCGCGGACGTGTCCGCACCGGTCCCCTTGATCCTGCTGGGCAACCCCCCGCTCGGACTGGACCGGATGTACCCCCGCCTGCTGGGCCGGGCCCGGTACTCCGCGGCGGAGGGCTTCGCCACCGCCACCATCGAGCTCCCCGGAAGCGGTGACCGGCCCCGGCTGCCCGTCGTCGACCGGGCACGTGCCGGCCTGCGCCGCGCTCTGGAGGCCGGTGAACCGGTGAGCGGCGAGATCGTCGACGACCTGATCCTGCCCCTGGTCGACCAGGCGGTTCCCGAATGGCGGGCCACGATGGACGCGCTGCTCGAACTGCCCGGGATCGGCGGCCCGGTGGCGTATTCCGGTGGCGTGATCTCGATCGGCGTCCGCCTGGCCGCGACCGACCCGCGCATCGTGGCCGCCGGCCTGTTCGCGGGCAGTTTCGTCCCCGCCGTGATCTTCGAGGAGGCCCGTAGGGTCACCGTTCCGCTGCACGTTCTGCTGCAGTGGGACGACGAGGGGAACGACCGTCAGGCGGCCCTCGACCTGTTCGACGCCTTCGCCTCGAAGGAGAAGACGCTGAACGCCAACATGGGCGGGCACACCGGCGTCCCGCAGTCCGCCGGGGAGGATGCGGCCCGGTTCTTCGCGCGGCACCTGAAGCAGGCGCCCGCACCCGAGGCGAGCCCCGGCAGCTGAGCGGAGCCCCGGAGCCCGAGGCGAGCCCCGGCTCCTGAGGCGAGCAGCCCCGGCTCCTGAGGTGAGCCCGGCCTCCTGAGGGAAAGGCGCGGGCCCCTGCCGATCCGGCGAGGGCCCGCGCCAAATCCCGTACCGGGCACGCCACTTCACCGTAGAAGCACCCGCACCCGACCCTCTGCCCGGTCCCCCGCCGCACCTCGCGCATCCCGTGCGGTCGGCGACCTTGACGCTCCCCTGGCCCCGGTGAACACTTCCCGGTGTCAGTCGGCTCCGCCGCGTCACGGCCCCCTCTTCTGTCCCGCGGGGCCCGCTCCCCCGGTGTGATCCCGACTGCGCCCTGCACGGAGGACCGGGGCGCGACCGCCCGCCCCGGGTGAGGGCCTAGGAGCCGCCATGAGCAACGGAGACATCTTCCTCGGTGAGGTCATCGGCACCGGAATCCTGATCCTGTTCGGCGCGGGCGTCTGCGCCGCCGTCACCCTCAAGCACTCCAAGGCGAAGGCCTCGGGGTGGATCGTGATCGCGTTCGGCTGGGGCTTCGCCGTCCTCGCCGGGGCGTACACCGCGGCGCCGCTGTCCGGCGGCCATCTCAATCCGGCCGTGACGCTCGGCATCGCCATCGACACCGGCAAGTGGGACAAGGTCTGGGTCTACGTCCTCGGCCAGATGGTCGGCGCGATGCTGGGCGCCGTCCTCGCGTACCTCGTCTACCTCGCCCAGTTCAACGCCAATGTGCACACCGACAAGGAGCCCGACGGGCCGACGCCCACGCTCGGCATCTTCTCCACGATCCCCGAGATCCGAAACCCCGTCGCGAACCTCCTCACCGAGATCATCGCCACGATGGGCCTCGTGCTGCCGATCCTCGCGTTCGGCCTGACCAAGGGGCTCGGCGAGTCGGGCACGCAGGCGCTCGTCGTGGCCCTCCTCGTGGTCGGCATCGGCCTCTCGCTCGGCGGGCCGACGGGCTACGCCATCAACCCCGCCCGCGACCTCGGCCCGCGCATCGTCCACACCTTCCTGCCGATCCCCAACAAGGGGACGTCCGACTGGGGTTACGCGTACGTCCCCGTCGTCGGCCCGCTGATCGGCGGAGCGCTGTCCGGGGTCGTCTACAACCTCGCGTTCTGAGCAGTCCTGAGCAGTTCCGAGCACGTACGCCCGGAGGGAGAACCCGTGAAGTACGTCGCCGCCATCGACCAGGGCACCACCTCGAGCCGCTGCATCGTCTTCGACCAGGACGGCGCGATCGTCGCCGTCGACCAGCGCGAGCACCGTCAGATCTTCCCGAAGCCCGGCTGGGTCGAGCACGACGCGACCGAGATCTGGTCCAAGGTGCAGGCCGTCGTCGCCGGCGCCCTCGCCCGGGCCGGGCTGCGCGCCGACCAGCTCAGCGCCCTCGGCATCACCAACCAGCGCGAGACGACGGTGCTGTGGGACCGCGCCACCGGCCGCCCCGTGCACAACGCGATCGTCTGGCAGGACACCCGGACCTCGGCCCTCTGCAACGAACTGGGCGGCGCCGACGGCCAGGACCGCTTCCGCGAACAGACCGGCCTCCCGCTGGCCAGCTACTTCTCCGGGCCCAAGGCGGCCTGGCTGCTCGACCAGGTGCCGGGGCTGCGGGCCCGGGCGGAGCGCGGCGAGATCGCCTTCGGCACGATCGACTCCTGGCTGATCTGGAACCTGACCGGCGGCACGGACGGCGGGGTGCACGTCACCGACGTCACCAACGCCGGGCGCACCATGCTGATGAACCTGGAGACCCTCCAGTGGGACCCGTCGATCCTCGCGGCGATGAACGTGCCCGAGGCGGTCCTGCCCGAGATCCGCTCCTCCGCCGAGGTGTACGGCACGGCCGTCGGGCAGCTCGCGGGCGTGCCGGTGGCGTCCGCGCTCGGCGACCAGCAGGCGGCCGTGTTCGGGCAGGCCTGCTACGACACGGGGACGGCCAAGAACACGTACGGCACGGGCAGTTTCCTGCTGCTCAACACCGGGAGCCGGCCGGTGCCGTCGAAGAACGGGCTGCTCACCACGATGGGGTACAAGATCGGCTCGGAGGCGCCGGTCTACTGCCTGGAGGGGTCGATCGCGATCACCGGGGCGCTGGTGCAGTGGTTCCGCGACCAGCTCGGCATCATCCGCAGCGCCGACGAGATCGAGACGCTCGCGGCGAGCGTGGAGGACAACGGCGGGGCGTACATCGTGCCCGCGTTCTCCGGCCTGTTCGCCCCGTACTGGCGCTCGGACGCGCGCGGTGTCGTCACGGGCCTGACCCGGTACGTGACGAAGGCGCACCTCGCGCGGGCGGTCCTGGAGGCGACGAGCTGGCAGACCCGTGAGGTCGTGGACGCCATGTACCAGGACTCGGGCGTGCGGATCACGACGCTGAAGGTCGACGGCGGCATGACGAAGAACCATCTGCTGATGCAGCACCAGGCGGACGTGCTGGACGTGCCGGTGATCCGGCCGCGGGTCTCCGAGACGACCTGTCTGGGAGCGGCGTACGCGGCCGGGCTCGCGACCGGCGTGTGGAACGACCTGGACGAACTCAAGGCGCACTGGCAGCGGGACGTCGAGTGGACGCCCGCGATGGACGCCCGGACCCGTGACCGCGAGTACCACAACTGGCGCAAGGCGGTGGAGAAGAGCTTCGGCTGGCTGGAGGAGGACACGCCCTAGGGCGCGAGGCCCGGGCGCGGGTCTACGTGGGGACGGCGGCCGCGGCGCTCCGGCGGCCGGCCGCTGTCGCCGCGGCGTGCTCGACGACGCCGACCAGGACGTCCTTCACGGACTCCTTGTCGCGCGCGTCGCACAGCAGCACGGGGACGCCCGGGTCCAGGTCGAGCGCCTGGCGCACCGTGTCGGCCGGGTAACGGGCCGCGCCCTCGAAGCAGTTGACGCCGACGACAAAGGGGATGCCGCGCCGTTCGAAGTAGTCGACGGCGGCGAAGCAGTCCTCCAGACGGCGGGTGTCGGCGAGGACGACCGCGCCGAGCGCGCCGGTGGCGAGCTCGTCCCACAGGAACCAGAAGCGGTCCTGGCCGGGCGTGCCGAAGAGGTAGAGGACGAGGTCCTCGCGCAGGGTGATCCGCCCGAAGTCCATCGCGACGGTGGTGGTGTGCTTGCCCTCGACACCCGCGGTGTCGTCGACGGGCCGGCCCGCCTCGCTCAGCAGTTCCTCGGTGCGCAGCGGCCTGATCTCGCTGACGGCGCCGACGAGGGTGGTCTTGCCGACGCCGAAGCCGCCGGCCACCAGGATCTTGAGCGTGACGGGCTCGACCGGGGCCGCGCCGCGCGCGGAACGCCCGAAGATCATGGGGTGTCTCTCCTGTCGGGGTTGTGTTTCACCGGGCCCGCGGGTGGTTCACAGAGCGCGCAGGCCGTTGATCACGTCGCGCAGAATGCTCTCGTCGGGCAGCTCCGCCGGCGGTACGGGGCGGGTCACATGGACCAGCTCCTCGCCGACGAGGTCGCCTATCAGCACTCTGACGACGCCTATGGGGAGGTCGAGTTCGGCGGCGAGTTCCGCCACCGACTGCGGCCGGTCCCGGCACAGATGGACGATCTCGACGTGCTCGGGCGACAGGGTGTGGTCGGTCGCCGGGTCGTCGGCGCGGGGTTCCGCGACGACGACCGCGATCAGGTCGAGGCGATGCTGGGCCGCGCTGGTGGTGCGGCCGCGTGTCATGGCGTACGGGCGCACCACGGGCCCTGCCTCGTCGTCGAACCAGTGGTGCGTCTCCTGCGTCCCCTGACCGTCTGCACTCATACGGACCCGTTACCCCCCACCGGGCAGATCCGTGCGCGGCGCGGCCCCGAGATGTGCGCCGACCCGCTTGACCAGCAGGGTCATCTCGTACGCGACGAGGCCGACGTCGGAGTCCGAGTCGGACAGGACGGCCAGGCAGCTGCCGTCACCGGCGGCGGTGACGAACAGGAAGGCGTCGTCGAGCTCGACGACCGTCTGCCGGACACCGCCCGCGTCGAAGTGGCGTCCGACGCCCTTGGCGAGGCTGTGGAAGCCGGAGGCGACGGCGGCGAGATGCTCGCTGTCCTCCCGTTCGAGGTCCTTGGAGACCCCGGTGGGCAGTCCGTCCCCGGAGAGCACGAGCGCCTTGCGGATGCCGGCGACGCGTTCGACCAGGTCGTCGAGGAGCCAGTTGAGCTCCCTCGAGCCACCGTTCGTGGTCGGTGCGCCGGCCTTCGGTGCGGTCATCGACCGTCCCCCTCAGATGTCGTTCCCTGTGCTGTGCCGTCGGAGCCGGCACTCGCGGCGTTCTCCGCCCGGCCCCGCCGCCAGCCGCGCTGGAGCGAGGCCATACGGCTGCGCACCTCGTCGGCGTCACGGTCGGCGGGATCGGCGGAGGCGGTCTCCTCGCGGCCGGGGGCGCGGTCGCCGCGCCGGTCCGGTCCGTCCTTCAACTGCGGTGCCAGGCTGGCCTGGCGCACGCGGCGCGGCAGCGCCCCGGAGGTCTGCTCCTGCGGGCCCTGCGGGTCGGGCGCCGGTGCGGGTGTCGCGGCCGGGGTCTCGCGGACCGGTTCGGCGGCGCGGGCCCTGCGGCGGGGCAGGTCACCGAGCGGGGTCGGCTCGGCCGCGCCGCGGACCGGTCCGCCGCGCAGGGGCTCCGGGCGGCGCCGGTCGCCGTCACGGTCGTGCCGCTCGCCCGGCTCGGCGGCGCGGTCGCGGTCCCGGTCGCCGGGGCGGTCGTGCGTGACGGGACGGCCGTGCGAGCTGACGAGCTTGGGCGTGCGGCGGCGGGGCAGTGCCACCAGTCCGCCGGGCGCGTCCGCGCGCTCGCCGTCCCCGGCCCGGTCCCGCTCGGGTTCCTCGGCCTTCTGGTGCTGCTCGCCGGCCGGTCCGGCGACGGGGCGGCGCGGGCGGAAGAGGCCGCCGCGCTCGCTGTCCTCGTCGCCGAGGGCGCCGGGGAAGTCCGTCATGTCGGAGGTGGCCAGCGGGGCTTCGAGCTCCACCGGGCCGTCGAGCACGGAGGGCGGCAGGCCGGGCAGTCCGTCGCGGCCGCCGGTCCGCTCGCCGCGCTTCATGCTCTGTGCGCGACGCGCCGCGTCGGGCCGGTCGAGCCGGAAGCCGGCGCCCTCGGTGTCCGGGGCGTCGTCCGTGAGCAGCGCGTCGGGAAGGAAGACGACGGCCGTCGTGCCGCCGTACGGGGAGGGCTGGAGGGAGACGCGGACGTTCTGCCGCTGGGCGAGGCGGCTGACAACGAAGAGGCCGAGCCGGTCGGTGTCGGAGAGCTCGAACTCGGGGGTCTCGGCGAGCCGCAGGTTGGCGTCGAGCAGGGCGTCGGGCGGGATGCCGAGGCCGCGGTCGTGGATCTCCAGCGTGAACCCGTTGGCGACGCGCTCGCCGAGGACCTGGACGGCGGTGTGCGGCGGGGAGAACACCGTGGCGTTCTCGAGGAGTTCGGCGACGAGGTGGGTGACGTCGGCGACGGCCGGTCCGGTCACGGCGATGCGGGGCAGCCGGCGGACCTCGATGCGCTCGTAGTCCTCGACCTCGGCGACGGAGGCCCGAACGATGTCCATGAGCTGGACGGGCTTGCGCCACTGGCGGGAGGGGGCGGCGCCGGAGAGGATCACGAGGCCCTCGGCGTGGCGGCGCATGCGGGTGGTGAGGTGGTCGAGGCGGAACAGGTCGGCGAGTTCGTCGGTGTCCTCGGTGCGGCGCTCCATGGTGTCGAGCAGGGTGAGCTGCTTGTGCAGCAGGACCTGGCTGCGGCGGGCGAGGTTGACGAAGACCTCGGAGACGCCGCGGCGCAGTTCGGCCTGCTTGACGGCGGCCTCGACGGCGGACCGCTGGAGGGTGTTGAGGGCCTGGCCGACCTGCCCGATCTCGTCCTTGTCGTACTCGAGGCGCGGGGCCTCGGTCTCGATGTCGACCTCCTCGCCGGTGGCGAGGCGGCGCATGACGCTCGGGAGCCGGACGCCGGACGCCTCGTGGGCCTCCTGGCGCAGGCGGCGCAGGTCGCGCACCAGGCTGCGGCCGATGCGGACCGACAGGAACAGGGAGAAGAGCAGGGCGAGCAGGCCGAGGACTCCGGCGACGCCGGCGAGGAAGAAGATCTTCAGGACGGTGGGGCGGGCGCGTTCCTGGTAGCGGTCGCCGGCGGCCTGGTCGCGGTCGACGAGGTCGCCGAGGACGGTGCCGGCGGCCTGGTCCCAGCTCTGTGCGGTGACTCCGCGCGGGACGCCGGGCATGCCCTTCACGACCACGTTCTCGGCCGTGCGCAGGGGGGCGGTGTCGGGGCTCTTCCAGTACCGCTCGTAGCGGGCGCGCTCGTCGCCGGGCAGGAGGGCGAGGCTGGTGTCGTAGAGCAGGGTGCGCTGGGCGGCGAGGTCGGAGACCTGGCGCAGTTCGAGGCGGGTCAGGCGGCGGGCTACGAGCCCGGAGCCGACCAGGGCGTCTTCCTGGGAGAGGAGTTCGCGGGCCCGGACGAGGCCGGCGAGGGCGCGGCCCTCGCGCTCGAGGACCGCGTCGTCGAGCGCGGTGAGGTCGAGCAGGAACTCGTAGGTCGGCGCGATGAGCCGGGTGTAGAAGTCGAGGGCCTGGACGCGGGTGACGGTGCCCTCGTCGACGTTGCGGCGCAGGGACTCGATGCCTTCGAAGCCTTCGACCGCGGCGTCGAGGGTGGCCCGGGTCCGGTCGTCCAGGTCGTCGCGGGCGCCGGCGTCGCGGGCCCGCTCCTTGAAGTCGGACAGGGCCTCGTCGGAGGCGGTGCGCTTGGCGCGCAGCGCGGACTGGGCCTCGGAGGCGCGCGGGTCCGCGAGATAGACGAGGGTCTGGCGCCGTTCGTCCTGGAGGAAGCGGCTGGTGTCGACCAGCGGGATCGCCAGCGAGTCGGTGATCTTCCCCGCCGTGACGAGCTGTACTGCGGCGCGGCCCGTGATGACGGTGGCGAAGGCCCAGACGGCGGTCAGGGACAACAACGGCACCAGCAGCAACGCCACGATCTTCCGGCGGATCGACTTCCCGCGAAAGCGCATGGCCTCCCCCAAGATCGCCCCCGCGGTCAGGGGGCACACATGTGCGTCAACAAACGGCGCGAGCCTACTACTGCCTCGGCACCATCTCGAAGACCTGTCCGGATGGTGTTCGGCCGAACGGCCTTGGGGGCATCGGGAGTTGTCCGGGCATTGCGGGAGATTGCGGCCCGTGATCGACCACGGCCGATCGAACAAGATCCGTCCGCTTGTCCGGCCGGTTGGCCGGAATCCTTCGCTCCTGTCCTGTGGAGTCGGCCAGTTGTCCGGATTCGGGAATCTTTCACGGGCGTCGGTCGTCGTACTCAGAGATCGCGAACACGGATCACGGGCGCGGGTCACCGGCACAGATCACGAGCGATGCGGGGCAGGGGCCGCCGAGGCGGCGTGAATCGGAGCAAACCGGGCAGTCACTCAGCAGTGCCGATGCGCACCATCGGTTCGGGCGGCGTCTGGAAGTGGTGGGGAGTGACGTGGCGATGGGCACGGCAGGGCGCAGGGAGCTGTGGGTCGAGGAGCCGGCGGCGAGGCGGCGCATGCCCGATCCGGTGCGGACGGCCGCCGTGCGGGCCGTGCTCATAGTGGCGCTGACGCTGATTCAGGCCGTGATCGCCGTGCTGTGCACCCTGGCCGACTCGTGGCTCGCGTTCCCCATGGTCCTCAGCAGTGTCGGCAGCACCGTCGTCGCGACCTGGGGCGTCCTGGACGTCTGGGTGACCCGCCAGGTGTGGAACCAGCGGAACGGGGTGGTCTCCGCCCCCGCCAGCACGGCCCGGCAGCTGCGCAGAGAGCGGCGCCGGGCCCGTCGTGCGGCCCGCCGCGCCCCCGAGAACATACGGGGACACGGCGGGGCCGGCGGCCGGCTGAAGCACACCTGACGCCCAGCTGACGGAGCCGCCGGCCTGCCGGTCGGTCATCCGGTCGGCAGGCCGCGCGGTCAGCCCGCCTGCGGCTCCGGCTTGCGGTACATGCGGGTGGCCGTGATCTCGCCGTGCACGGTCTCGCCCTCCGGGTCCTGCTGCGGCAGTCCGGGACGCAGATGCTCCTCCACGCTGATGTACTTCAGCCCGGCCCTCAGGTCCGCGTCGTTGCGCAGCCGGATGACGAGGGGGAACTCGGCGAGGGCCGTCGTGTCGAACAGGCCGGTGGTGTAGAGCAGTTGCACCCCGAGCGCGTCCGACACGGCGCGCTGGAGCTCCAGCAGGTACGTCGCGTTGGCCCGGCCGATCGGGTTGTCGAGGAACAGGGTGCCGGCGTGCCGGTGCTTGTCACGCCCCCGGTCGTTCGAGCGCAGCGCCGCCATCGTGCAGTACAGGGCGATGGCCGCGGTGAGCAGCTGCCCGCCGGAGAACACGTCGCCCATCTGCCCGACCGGCACACGCTCGGCGCGCAGCACCGCGTCGGGCTTGAGGATCTCGACGGCGATGCCCTTCGGCTGAAGGGCGGCGCTGACGCCGCGCAGCAGCAGGGACATGCCGTCGCGGCGCAGGTCCGAGTTCTTCTTGACGGCCGCGCGGGTCGCCTCGTCGACCACCTCGCCCAGCCGCTCGGTGAGTGTGGCCTGGTCGGGCTCCTCGAAGCGGATCCGCAGGAACTCCTGGCCGGACCACTCGCCGAGCCCCTCCGGAAGCCGGGACAGGCGCTGGGCGGAGCGCAGCGTGGCCAGCGAGGACTCCACGAGGCCGCGCAGACGGTCCACGATCGAGTCCCTGTTGCGCTCCAGCTGGGCCAGTTCGTCGGTGAGGACGCGCAGCCGGGGTGCGAACGCGTCGGCCCACTTCTGCGCGTGCTCCGGCAGCGCCACCGCGGGCAGCTCCCGGATCTGCTGTCGCGCGGGCGTGCGCACCTGCTCGTACCGCGTCGAGTTCGCGTGCCGTACGAGGATGTCGCTCGCCTCGCGGACGGCGGCCTCGGCGGTGGACAGGTCGGCGGCGCAGCCGCGCAGCGAGCGCCGGGACTCGGCGGCGGCCCGGCGGGCCTCTTCCAGGGAGCCGGGGTAGGGCTCGGGCTCCTCCTGCTCGTCGGCGTCCGCGGTGTGGTCGCGCAGCAGGTCGCGCAGGAGGGCCGCGGTCTCGTCGAAGCCGCCCGCCCCGTCCTCGGCGGCGCGGTGGGCGTCGAGCAGCTCGGCGTGGGCGGCGCGCGCGGCGCTCAGCGCCTCGGTGTGCGCCGCCAGTTCGCCCGTCGCCGTGCGCAGCAGGGTCTGGGCGTGCTCGGTGCCGTCCGGGACGAGCTCCTCGGGCAGCTCGGTGTGCGCGTCGGCGTCGTCCTCGGGGGCGTGCCGCTCGGCCTCGCCGCGCAGCCGGCCGAGCTGCTCGCTGGCGGTGGAGGCGCGGGTCTCCAGGAGCTGGACCAGCTCCTCGGCGCGGGCCGCGGCGGCCTGCCGGGAGGGCCCGTCCGAGCCCTCGGGCGATTCGAGGAGGGCGGCGGCACGGGTGCGGACCTTGTTGCTGAGCCGGTCCAGCTCGGCGAGGGCGGCGGACTCGTCGCTCTCCGCGCGGGCCTGCTCGGCGCGCAGGTCGGCGCCGACGCCGACCTTCTCGTAGACCTGGGAGGCGGCCCGGTACGCCTCGCGCAGCGCGGGCAGCGAGGCCTGCGGGGTCTCGCCCTCCGGTACGTCGTCGGGGGCGCCGGCGATCTCGGCACGCTCGGCGCGCAGGGTGCGGGCGGTGCGGTGGGCGTCGTCGGCGGAGCGCTGGGCGGCGCGGCGGTCCTCGTCGGCGGCGCGGGCGCGCTCCAGGCAGGTCTGGGCGCGGGCCTCGGACTCGACGGCCTCGTCCGCCAGTTCACGGACCTTGGCCTGCCAGGCGGCGCGCTCGCGCAGCCGGTAGGCGAGTCCGGCGAGTGCGTCGGCGGCGCGGCGGGCCTTCTGCGCGGCCTCTTGACGCTCGTCGCGCACATGGATCGCCTCGGCGGCCGTCTCGTCGGCCTCGGCGCGCGCGGTGCGGGCCTCGGCGAGCTCGGCCTCGGCCTCCTCGGCGAAGGCACGGGCGTCGCGGGCGGCCGCGGCCAGCTCCGCGAGGCGCCCGGCGGGGCAGCCGGAGCGCCAGGAGGAGAGGCGGGCGGCCAGCTCGCGGTCCTTGCCGAGGCGGGCGGCGAGCACCCGGATGTCCTCGTCGCGCAGCGCGGCACGCTCGCGCAGGGCCTGACGCTCCTCGTCGGCGGCGTGCTCGTCGTGCATGGCCGGGTTCGGCGGCACGAGGAAGACGCCGGTGTCATCGATGCCGGGCGCCGGCTCGGCCGGGGTCGGGGCGAGCAGCGCGGCCGCCGTGCCGACCGCGACGGCGGAGCGGGGCAGCAGGGCGGCGCCGGCGAGGGTCTCGCGGGCGCGGGCGTGCGAGTCGGGGTCGGTGATGATGACGCCGTCGACGAGCTCGGGCCGGGCGGCGAGCACGCGCGCGTGGTCGGCCGGGTCGACGGCCTGGGCGAGGTAGCGCCAGCCCGGGAGCGCGGGGATGCCGTGCTCGCCCAGGTACTCGACGGTGGCGAGAACATCGGGGCCGGGCGGCAGGAGGCCGCCGTCGCCGAGGGCGCCGAGGATGCGCGCGTCGTCCGCGGCGGCGGTGCGCAGCTCGAACAGGCGGCGCTCGGCGGAGGCCACCGAGTCGTCGAGCAGCACCTTGAGGTCGTCGGCGGCGCGGTCCAGGTCCTCCGCGGTGAGCCGGCCCTCGGTGCTGGTCGCGCTGTCGGTGCGGGGCTGCGGGACGAGGCCGGCGACGGCGCGGGCGCGGACTGCGCCGGGGAAGCCGCCGCCCGCCGCGCCGAAGTTCTCCTCCTCCGCGAGGGGGGTGCCGCCGGTGCCGAGCAGCGCGGCGAGGCGCTCCTCCTCGGCGAGGGAGGCGGCGGTGCGCTCCTCGTCGCGATGGGCGCGCTCCGCGGCGCTCGCGGCGTCGGCGGCGCGGGCCGCGGTGAGCTCGGCGCGGGCCTCCGCGGCGGCGGCCTCGCGCGCGTGCTCCGTGGCACGGCGGGCGGCCTCGCGGGCGGTGTCCCAGGCGGCGACGGTGGTCTTCTCGGCGTCGGCGGCGGCGAGCGCGGCGCGGGCCGGGTCGGCGTCGGGCGCGCTGTCGTCGATCCAGCCGGCCCGGACGGCCTCGGCGGTCTCCTGCTCGACCTCGGCCAGGCGCTGGCGCAGGTGCCCGAGCTCGCTGCGGGCGCGCTGGGCCTCGGTGGCGGCGGCGGTCGCGTCGCGGTGCGCGGTCTCGCCCGCCTCCTGGAGGACGGCGGAGCGCGCCTCCTCCTCGTTGGCGTGCTGCTCGGCCTTCTCGGCGGCGCCGTGCAGGGCCCGTACGAGATCGGAGGCGGCCTTGGCGCGGGCGGCGAGGGCGGGGGCGGCGTCGCGCTCGGCCTCGCGGATGGCGACGGCCACGCGCGCGGAGCGGTCGGCGGCGGCGCGGTGGCGCAGCACGGCCTCGGCGGCCTGCCAGGCGGCGTACAGGGTGCGGGCGTCGGCCAGTTCGCGCTTCTGGGCGGCGGCGGCCTTCTCGGCGCCGGCGAGCGCCAGGGAGGCGTGCCGGTAGGCCAGTTCGGCCGCGATCAGGGCGCTGCGCTCGCGGGCCGTGTCGGCGCCGGTGACGGTGTGCGCGGCGGCGGTGACCTGCTGGGCGAGGTCGCCGGCGCGGCCCCGCTCGACGGCGGCGCGGGCGGAGAGGCGGCGGGCGAGGGTGCGGGTGCGGCGCTCGGAGGCGGTGTGGATGTCGCGGGCGCGGGCGCGGGTGTCGGCGGCTTCGACGATACGGGTGAGCAGGTCGACGGAGCCTGCGGTGAAGTCGCGCTCGGCGATCAGCTCGGCGCGCCGGCCCAGCTTGTTCCCGAACCCGCCCACGAGGTCGGCGAGGCCGTCCGTGTCACGGGTGTCGGTGACGGCGCGCAGCAGCAGGTCGGTGAAGTCGGAGTCCTTCTTGACGGCGAACAGGCCGGCGGCCTCGCCCTCGTCCGCGTTCATCTCCCGCTGGTAGCGGAACAGTTCGGGGTCCAGGCCCAGGTCGCCGAGGTGCTCGTTCCACCGGTCGTGGATCTCCTCCCAGTGCACCTCCAGGTGGGCGTACGCCTTGCCCGCCTCGGTGAGGGCGTCGCGGAAGCCCTTCATGGTGCGGCGGCGGCCCTGGGCGCCCGAGGCGCCTTCGGCGACGGGGCGTACGGCGGTGGCCTCGGCGACGGGCAGGGCGTCCAGGCTCATGCCGGGGCCGGGCCGGAAGGAGTACCAGGCCTCGGCGAACTTCCGCGGGTCGTTGGAGACCTGGCGGCCGCGCCATTCGCTGACCTTGCCGACCACGACCAGTTCGCCCGTGAGGGTGTGCTGCCACTCCAGGGCGACGTGTCCGCAGTCCTCGGCGAGGAGGAACTTGCGCAGCACGCCGGAGCTGGCACCGCCCAGCGTGTTCCGGTGGCCGGGGAGCATCACGGAGAAGATCAGCTTGAGCAGGACCGACTTGCCGCCGCCGTTCTCCAGGAACAGCACGCCGGCGGGGGCGGGGCGGCGCGGCGGGCCCACGGGCTCGTCCTCGAAGAACTCCGCCTGCTGGGGCGCGGGGTCGGGCACCGGCGCGCCCACTCCTCGCAGGTCGAGCACGGTGTCGGCGTAGCGCGCACCGGCAGGCCCGATGGAGTAGAGGCGGACCCGGGACAGCTCGTACATGGCGGACTCTCGTGGTAGGTACGGAAGTTCAGGTGGGGGCGGGCCCGGTCAGGAGTGGAAGGGCAGACCGGCGTCGGCGACGAGCCCGGCCGCTTCCTCGTCCATCGGCGGCAGCAGGGTGGCGGAGCCGTCGGTCACCGGGACCACACCCAGGTCGAGGAGCTCGGCCATGGCGGCGGTGCCGGCCATGTCGCGGACCTGGAGCTGGTAGCGCGCCGTGGTGCGGTAGGTGCCGCCGCCGTCGTCCCCGGTGCGCTGCAGGAAGCCGGAGTCGGTGAGGAAGGCGAGCGCCTTGCCGACGATGCCGGTGGTCGAACCGGCGAGTCTGCGCGCGTCCTTGGTGGCGCCCGTGGAGCTGCGCCGGGCCCAGATCCGCCAGGCGGCTTCGAGGCCGGGGGCGTCGGTCGCCGGGTCCGTGTTCTCCCCCTCCTCCTCTGCGCGCTCCTCCAGCTTGGTGCAGGCCTGGCGGACGAACGCGTCCACCCCGTTGACACTCACGCGGCCGATGTAGCCGTCGTCGGCGAGGTCCTCGGGGCGGGGGAAGGCGAGCGCGGCGACGGCGAGGTGGGCGAGGCCGTGCAGGAAGCGGTCGGTGGAGTCGGCGGCGGTACGGCGCGCGTAGTCACCCATGCGGACGGCGAACACGGAGTCCTCGGCGGCGGTGACGGCCATGCCCGCGCGCGGGGACACCTCCAGGACGACGAGGCCGAGGCCGGTGGCGACGGCGTCGGCGAGCCGGGCGAACGCGGGGTCCTCCCGGTAGCGGCGCAGCAGTTCGGCGTACTCCTGGTCGCGGGAGGGCTGGAGCTTGGGCTGGAGGCCGAAGGAGACCAGGCGGGCCGCGTCGGCGGCGTCGGCCGGGGTGACGGACGCGGGGGCCCTGACCGGTCCGGTGCCGGGTGCCTCGGGCTCGCCCCACTCGGCGTGCTCTTCGGGGTGCTCGGTCACGGGCGGTGCTCCTCGGTGTTTCCTGCGGATGCTGCGGTTCCCGCGGCGGTGCGGCCGGGGCCGGGTCCGGCGGTGCGTGCGGGGTCGTACGTGGTGGCCGTCCCGGCGGTGCGTGCGGGGGCGTGCTCGGTGGCGGGTCCGGTGGCGCGCGTCATGCGGCCTCCGTCCGGTCGGCGGCCATGCCGGCGGCGTCGAGCAGCGCGGTGCCGACGATGAGGTCGGCGCCGCCGAACTCGGGGTCGTCGAGCTCGGTGCCGTCGTCCACGGCGAACAGCAGCTTCGGCTCGCCCTGACGGTAGGCGGTGCCGACCGGCGGGCTCGCCGCGTGGACGGCCAGCAGGGCGACCAGGTACGGCAGTTCGGGATCGCGGGTGCGGGCCTCGGCGAGCAGGCCCGAGAGCCGGCGGGGCGCGTCGGAGGGCAGGTCGAGCAGCTCCATGGCGCTCGCGAGCTGCTCCTCGCTGAACCGGCTGTCGTCCGGGGTCGCGATGAGGTCCGGCTCGGGCATCTCGGCGCCGAGGTGCTCGCGCTCCTGGGGCGGGGTGAGCAGGATGTCGACGAGGTCGCCGACGCGGACCGAGACGGGGGTGCGCAGGCCGGTGCCGCGGGCGAAGAACGCGTCGGTCACCTTGATCGCGCTCTCCACGGGGAGCGGCAGCAGGGGGGCGACGAGCTGCCCGTACAGGTCGAGGCCGGTGCGGGTGGTGGGGGCGGCGAAGGCCTGGCGGTCCTGCTCGGCGCGGAAGAGCGGCCCGGCCTCCAGGAGGCGGGACTGGAGCTGGGTGTGGCGGCGGATGCAGTCCTTGACGATGTCGACGAGCTCGGCGGCGCGGCGCTTGTGCTCGGGCTCCTCCGACTCGTCGCGAGCCTTGCGGATGTTCGTCAGGATCGCGTTCTCGTGGCGGTAGCGGTCGGCCACGTGGTCGAGGGCCTCGGCGATCATGTCGGGGACGGCCTGGAGCCAGTCGACCGCGCGGACATTGCGCCGGGTCGCGTCGAGCGCCTTGCGGAGGGTCTCCGAGTACTGGACCGTCCGGTAGCGGGCCTGCTCGGCGGCGAGCTGGGCGTCGGCGAGGCGGCCGCGGCTGATCAGCACCTCCAGCTTCACCTCGGCGGCGATCTGGGCGCTGGTCACGTCCGTGTCGAGGGCGCCCACCAGCACGTTGACCGCCTCGTCGGTCGTGCGCAGGTAGACGCCGCCCCCGTAGCCCGGGACCTCCTCGATGAGCTTGAAGTCGTAGTCCCTGCGGACGTACGTGCCGTCGGGGCCGAAGGTGCCGTAGACGGCGCGGAAGCCGCGGTCCACGCTGCCGACGTTGATCAGGTTCTCCAGGACCCAGCGGGCCACGCGCTCGTGCTCGGCGGCGGGGCGGCCCGGGGCCTGGGCGGCGACGCGGGGCAGCAGACGAGCCACTATCTGCTCGTGGTCGGCGCCCGTGTCGAAGTCCATGTTCAGCGTCACGAGGTCGATCGCGGAGAGCGCCACCTCGGCCATGCCGTACGTCGAGTACTCGCCCGCGAGATTGGCCTTGCGCACGTCCAGGTCGTGCAGCGGCGCGGTGCAGGCGAGCGCGCGCAGCCGCCGCGCGAGCCCTTCGTCGGCGGCCGGGCCCGGTGCGGGTCGCGGCGCCGCGCTGAGCTGGGGCGGAGCGGAGTCCGTGGTGGCAGGCGAAGTCACGCAGGACAGAGTAGGCGCTGGGTCTGACAACGGTCGAAACGGCGCTAATGCCCTGGGCCGGCGAGCGGCCGCGGCGGGCGGGGCGCGAGGCGTCAGGCGTCGTGCGGCAGGCGCTGGGTGTAGGCCTCGACGAGACCGTCGCGGGAGTCGTCGAGGTAGTCGGCGAGCAGCTTCTCGGCGGCGTCCCTGCGGCCCTCGGCGAGGGTGTCGACGATCTCCTGGTTGCGGACGAGGTAGGGCTCGTGGAGGCGGCGCGGGTCGTCGACGACGTGGAAGGCGAGGCGCAGTTCGGCGAGGACGCTGCGCATCAGTTCGTCGGTGCGCTCGCTGCCGGCGAGGGCGACGAGTTCCTGGTGGAAGTGGATGTTGGCGGTGGAGACGACCTTCCACTCGCGCTTCTTCGCGCCGCGCTGTCCCTCGGCGACGGCTGCGGCGACGCGGTCGAGGGCGTAGGGCGGCCGGCCGAGCGAGCGGACGACGGCGCACTCGATCATGCTCCGGGTGCGGTAGATGTCCTGGACGTCGTCGACGCTGAGGACCCGGACGAACACCCCGCGGTTGAGCCGGTGTTCGAGCAGGCGCTCGTGGGTGAGCAGGCGGAAGGACTCGCGCAGGGTGTTGCGCGAGACGCCGAGGGCGCCGCCGATGCTGTCCTCGGAGAGCCGGGTGCCGGGCAGGAAGAAGCCCTCCGCGATCCGGCTGCGGAGGATGTCGGCGACGCGCTCCGCGGTGCTGGTGCGTCCCAGCAGCGCGCGGTCGTCCGCGAGTGCGTGCAGTTCTTCCGTGGCCACGGGCGCATTCAAGCGCACATCCAGGAACGAGACAACATGCGTATCGAAGGATCGTTGAACGATCTCCGCCCATGAGGAGATGTGTCCGAAAGAGGCCCATAAAAAGGCCGCCAAGGAAGGGGTGGGGCGGGCGCCGCTCGCGCAGAGTACCGATCATGACGACACCCGTGGACCGGCTCCGTTCCTTCGCCCGCACCCGGGCCTCGCTCGACGGCGCGGAGGTCACCTACTGGTGGTCGGGGGACGTGTACTCCTGGGCGCCGGACGAGCCGTACGTGCGGCTCTTCGGCTTCGAGGGGTTCAATGTCGCGCGCCTCGTGGAGGACGCCGAACAGGGTCCGGACGCCTACCGGTTGCTGTCCCGGGAAGCCGCTTTCTATCTGGATCCCGTCACCCGCGAGATCCTGGAGACCTGGAACGGCCTGCCGGTGGTGCACGTCTGGAACGACCCGGCGAACCAGAAGTGGCGCCCCTTCCCGGTCCCGACGACCGAGCTGGGCGAGCAGCTCTGCTTCAGCCTGGAGATCCCGCTCGCCTACCCCTCGCCCCTGCCCGTGGCCGACTACCCGGTCCACTCGTCCGGCGACACCTACCGGGCCCTGGAGCTCTTCCAGTTCTTCGCCGGCCGGGGCGATCTGGCCGGGTCCGCGCCGAGCGTCCCCGCGACGATGTCGTGGACCCGGCAGTCCCCGTGGCTGCCCTGGATGGAGCGGGGGCAGCGGCCGGGCGGGCTGACCTTCCACTGCCGGGGGCGCAAACTCGGCGCGTACGAGGAGGTTCCCGAGCGCACGCGCGCGTACGTGGCCGCGCGGCACCCGGAGTTCGCCCGCGCCCCCGAGAAGTGGAGCGAGCCGAACGAGACGAGCTGGACGTACTTCCGCCGGCTCCACCCGCCCGAGCGGGGCTAGCCGGCCCGCACCCGGGGCCCTTCGGGCCCTGCGCGGACGGTCAGGGAGGACAGCGCGGAGGCGACCGCCGCGGAGGCGCGTACGTCGAGCCGCGCGCCGGTCCCCCGCACCCCGTGCCGCACCTCGTCGGCGGCGAGGGCCAGCAGGTTCGGCAGCAGGTCGGTGCAGCGCCGGGCGACCCAGCCGGTGCCCGCGGTGGCCAGCCACCACAGGCCGGCCGCCCGGGTCGGCGCGGGCCGCTCGGGCGCGAGGTCCGGGGCCGTTCCGCGGGCCACCCCGGCGGCGGCCAGCACGGCGTGCGCGCGGGCGGCGAGCAACCGGTGGCCGCGCTCCCCCGGGTGCAGCCGGTCCGCGCTCCACAGGGCGCGGTCTGCGACCCAGCCGTCGTCGCAGGCGTGCAGATGAAGCGCTCCGTGCCGCTCGGAGAGGGCGTGGACCACGGAGTTCACGGCGTCCTGGCGGCGCCCGAGCGGGCGGGCCAGGGCGCCGGGGAGCCCCAGGAGGGCTCCGGGGTCGGGCAGGCAGGCGGTGAGCACGACGGTGCCGCGCGCACCGAACGCCCCGTAGACGGTGTCGAGCCGGGTGGCCACCGCGTGGACGTCGAAGGTGCGGCGCAGGGTGTCGTTGACGCCGACGATCACGGAGGCGAGGTCGGGGCCGAAGGCCAGCGCGGCGGGCAGCTGCCGGGTGAGCACGTCGCCGGTCTGGGCGCCGCTGGCCGCGAAGTTGCGGAACTCGACGGGCCGTTCACCGGGCGTGAGTCCGCCGGCGAGCAGCGCCGCCCACCCCCGTGGACGGCCGTCCACGGGATCCCCGATCCCCTCGGTGAGCGAGTCCCCGAGCGCCGCGTACCGCAGGGCCTTCACGCCGCCCTCCGTTCCGGGACGTCGGCCGTCCGCAGAGCGGCCCCGATCACCTCGCGTACTGGTCTAGCGACCCGCACCGGCGCGTCGTGCGCGGCCAGGAACGCGGCCACCGCCGTGTCCCAGCCGAACGACTCCGCCCGCGCGCGTGCCGCCGACCTGCGGACCCGCGCGGGGCGCCCGAGCACCTCCCGTACCGCCTCGGCGAACGCGGCACCGTGGTCGGCGGCGACGGCGCCCGCCGAGCCGACCACCTCCGGGAGGGCGGAGGAGGCGCTGACGACGACGGGGGTGCCGCAGGCGAGGGCCTCCAGGGCGGCGAGGCCGAAGGTCTCGGCGGGGCCAGGTGCCAGGCAGACGTCCGCGCTCGCCTGGAGCGCGGCGAGGGCGGCCCGGTCGGCGAGGTGCCCGAGGAAGGCGACCGGCAGGTGTCCGGCCGCGGCACGCCGTTCGAGCCGGGCGCGCAGCGGCCCGTCGCCCGCGACGACGAGCCGGGCCGGGACCCCGCCGCCGCGCAGCGCGGCCAGCGCGTCGAGTGCGACTCCGGGGCGCTTCTCGACGGACAGCCGGGTGCACAGCACGAGGAGGATCTCGTGCTCGCGCGCGTACCGGGCCCGGACCGCGGCGTCGTGGCGTTCGGGCCGGCAGTGGGCGAGGTCGACGCCGAGGGGCGCCCGGACGACGTTGCGCGCGCCGATCCGGACGAACTCCCGCTCGGCCCACTCCGTCGTGCACACCACGCGCGCGTAGGCGTGCGCCGTGCGGGAGTTGAGCGCGTCGGCGGCACGGCGTGCGGCGGGTTCGGGCAGCCCCCAGGTGCGCAGCACGCCGTGGGCGGTCTCGTGGGAGACCATCACGGCGGGCACGCGCGCGCGGCGGGCCCATTCGCCGGTCCAGCGCAGGGTCGTGCGGTCGGACACCTCCAGGCGGTCCGGGCGCAGGCCGGCGAGGAGGCGGGTGGTGCGCCGCCGGTCGGTCAGGACGCGGTAGCCGCCGGTGCCGGGCAGCAGGGCACCGGGCGGGGTGATCACGCGGCCCTGTGCGGTGTCCTGATCCGTGTGGCGTTCACCGGGGACGACGAGGACGGGTTCGTGTCCGGCGGCCCGGTACCCGGCGCCCAGTTCGCGCAGGGCGGTGCGCAGGCCCCCCGAGGCTGGGGCGACGAAGTTCGCGAGGCGGACGATCCGCAGGGCGCCGCTCATGCCGCCACCGCCGCGCGGGCGTGGAGCACTTCGGCGTAGTGTTCCAGGAGCTGGTCGCCGACGGCCTCCCAGGTGCGTCCGGCGACGGCGGCCCGGCCCGCGCTCCCGTAGGCGGCGCGCAGGGCGGGGTCGGCGGCGAGGGACCACACGGCGTCGCGCACGGCGTCGGCGTCGCCGGGCGGCACGAGGAGCCCGGTGCCGCCGTGGCGGACGAGGTCGAGGGGCCCGCCGGCGGCCGGGGCGACGACCGGGACTCCGGAGGCCATGGCCTCCTGGACGGTCTGGCAGAAGGTCTCGTAGGGGCCGGTGTGCACGAAGACGTCCAACGAGGCGAAGAGGCGGGCGAGTTCGTCGCCGGTGCGGCGGCCGAGGAAGATCGCGCCGGGCAGCGCGGCGCGCAGCGGGGTCTCGCTGGGCCCGTCGCCCACGACGACGACCCGTACGCCGTCGAGGGCGCACGTGCGGGCGAGGAGTTCGACCTGCTTCTCGGGGGCGAGCCGGCCCACGTAGCCGACGAGCAGTTCTCCTCCGGGGGCGAGCCGGGCCCGCAGGGCGGGGTCGCGCCGCTCGGGCCGGAAGCGTACGGAGTCGACGCCGCGGGGCCACAGGCGTACGCGGGGGACGCCGTGCGCCTCCAGGTCGCGCCGGGCGGCGCTGGACGGGGCCAGGGTGCGGTCGGCGGCGGCGTGCACGCTCCGCAGGCGCCGCCAGGCCGTGCCCTCCCCCGCGCCCATGTAGGTGCGGGCGTAGCCGGCGAGGTCGGTCTGGTAGACGGCGACGGCGGGGACGCGGTGCCGGACGGCGGCGGCCATGCCGCGCACGCCGAGCACGAACGGGCCGGCCAGGTGGACGAGTTCGGCCCGGTGTGCGACCAGGGCCTGGGCGATGCGGCGGCTGGGGAGGGCGACGCGGACCTGGGGGTAGCCGGGCAGCGGGAGGGACGGGACGCGGACGACCGGGCAGGGGGCGCCGGCGTCCGCCTCGGGCCCGGCGGCGGTGGCCGGGGCGACGACGAGGGGGTCGTGTCCGCGGGCGGCGAGGTGCCGTGCGGTCTGCAGGGCGCAGTGCGCCACACCGTTGAGGTCGGGAGGGAAGGACTCGGTCACGATGACGACACGCATACGGGTGTTGTCGCCGGGCCGGACGTGGTCGCGTCGACGTGGATCTTTCCTGGCGAGGAACGTCCCGTGAGCGTTGCGCGGCCCGGGGGAACGCCCCGGGAAACGCCAGGAGGCGGCCCCCCCGACCGGCGGGCCACCTCCTGTGTCTCAGCGGCTCACAGGGCCGGTGCGTCGGGGCCGATGCGGCTGCGTACGGCCGTCTGCACCTCGGCCTCCTCGGCCGGATCGGCGGCGAGGCGGCGCAGCTGGTCGACGACGCGGGCGTCGCCGGTCTCGGCGTGCCGTGCGGCGATCTCGCGGGTGGACTCCTCGCAGTCCCACAGGCATTCGACGGCGAAGCCGGCGGCGAAGGAGGGATCGGTGGCGGCGAGGGCGCGGGCGGCGCGGCCGCGCAGATGGGACGAGGCCGTCTCGCGGTAGACGTGGCGCAGCACGGGGGCGGCGCAGGCGATGCCGAGGCGGCCCGCCCCGTCGACGAGGGGCCACAGGGTGGGGGCGTCGTAGCCGTCGCCGCGGACGGCCTCGCGCAGGGCCCACAGGACGAGCTCGCCGTCCTGGGCGGCGCCTCTGCAGGCGAGCACGCGGCCGGCGGCGGCGCCGAGGGCGTCGGGGCGGCGGGCCCACTGCCGGGCGCGCTCGACGGCGGCGACGCTGCGCATCCGTTCGAAGGCGTCGAGGGCTGCGTCCACCACCGTGCGGGAGGGGCTCTCCACGGCGGCGGCGACGAGGTCGAGCACCTCGGGATCATGCGCGTCGGCGAGGTAGCGCAATGCGGTGCAGCGGGCTCCGTCGTGGCCGTGGAGCGCGGCCCGCACGATCTCGGGCCGGTCCTCGGGGCCGGCGACGGCGGTGAGGCAGCGGGCGGCGGGCACATGGAGCAGCGCGCCGCGGTCGAGGCCTTCCTGCGCCCAGTCGAAGACGGCCTGGACGCTCCACCCGGGGCGGGGTCCGGCGGGCCGCATCTGGCGCTGCCAGCGGTCGAAGGAGCCGGCCTCCTGGGCGGCCCGTACGCGGGCGCCGACCTCGGGGCGCGGGTCCTCGGCCCACAGCCGCCAGGGGCGCGGCTCGAAGGCGTCGCGCACGGCGGCCACGAGCTCGGCCTCGGCGTGCTCGGGGTAGCGCGCGAGGACGGGCACGGCGAGGGCGCGCAGGCCCGCGTCGTCGTCCCGCAGGGCGAGCTCGTCGAGCGCCCACGTCCAGTTCCCGCCGAACGCCGCGTACCTGCGGAGCAGTTCGAGCGCGTCCCGCCTGCCGTAGGAGGCGAGGTGGCCGAGGACGGCGAGGGCGAGCCCCGTGCGGGACTCGTCGGTGTCGACGAGGTCCTCGGGGTCGAAGAGGTGCGCCTCGATCTCCCCGAGCTCGCCGTGGAGGTCGAGGTAGAGACGGGCGTAGTACAGCGAGCGGTTCTCCACCTGCCAGTCGTGGCGGGGATCGCTCAGCACACAGTGATTGAGAGCCGCGAGCGCCTCGTCCCGCGGTGCCGTCAGCGCGTGCAGGGTGCCGTCGCCGCGGCCCCTCTGCAGCAGGCCGAGCAGCGTACCGCTGGGCGCTATGACCGGTTCGAACATGGGAAACAGCCTCACATCAAGCGTCGACGCAACCGGGAACCTGCAACTACCTGGTCACGCGACAACACGTCGGAGCGCCCGCCGTCTCTTGCTTGCTGTAGACCATCTCTCTGCCTCTCGTCCAAGGCCCGGAACCGGGCCGGTTACGGGCCGCGCGGCACGTGGGCACCACCTGCCCCGCCGTCGCGTCCGTAAATCACGCCGTCATCATGACCCAGCGGTTCCACCCACCGCGACCACATTTCCTGCACCCCCGTCGTGCCTGGTCAAAGCCGGTGCGTCAGGACGCTCCGAACAGCTCCAGGAGCTCCGCCTTACCGAACATCCGGGCCGTGTCGAGGGCCGAAGGAGTGCCCGCGGCGGGGTCGGCGCCGCCGTCCAGGAGAGCCCGGATCACGGCGTCGGCGCCCTTGAAGACGGCGCCCGCGAGCGGGGTCTGGCCCTTGTCGTTGGCCCGGTTCACGTCGGCGCCGCGCGCCACGAGGGCCCGGACGGCGTCCTCGTGCCCGTGGTAGGCGGCGAGCATGACGAGCGTGTCGCCCCGGTCGTTCGTCAGGTTCGCCGGAACGCCCGCGTCCACGTACTTCGCGAGCGCGTCGGCGTCACCGCGGCGCGCGAGGTCGAAGATCTTGCCGGCCAGCTCCACGACCTCGGGGTCGGGGGCTTCGCTCATCTGCCGGACCGCCTTTCGTCATTCGTGCCTGGTACGGCCGTGCGGCCGTACGAGTGAATCGCCAGGGTACTGCCCGTCCGGGTACATGACCCGACCCCGTCGAGGCAAAGATCAACCAGTCCCCACACCCCGGCCCCGTCTCACCCCGCGAGGCATCGAACGGGTGAAATGAATAAATTTCCACCCGTTTGCACCTTTTGTCGTATAGATACATGCTGTGAGCCTGGAAGTACTCATGGTGACTGTCCCCACCAACCAGGAGAACCCTCATGATCCTGTCCATCTCGGGCGTCGTGCTGCTCGGCATCATCGTCTTCCTGTTCTTCCGCAAGGACGGACTGAAGGCCTCACACGCGTTCGTCTGCGCCCTCTTCGGCTTCTACCTGGCGGGCACGGCCATCGCCCCGAGCATCAAGGCGGGCGGGCAGAGCCTCGCCAGCCTGCTCGGCGGGATCAAGTTCTGACGGCCCACCCACCCGCACTCACCCCCAGGAGACCGACGTGGCCAGGCGTCCACTCCCCCGCATTCTGAGCACCGGCAGCGCATCCATCGCCCGGAGCCGGGAAATGGCACGGACGGCCGCCGACGGCGCCACCGACGTCCTCCATCCCCTCATCACGGTCACCCGTGGACTGCGCCGGCTGGCAGCCGCCGGGCGGCGCAAGTGGGTCGAGACCCCCAAGGACAAGCGCGGACCGCTGCTGTTCCTGGTGGGGGCCGTGATCCTGGTCGTGGTGTTCATCCCGTACGGGCCGCTGCTCGCGCTCATCGCGCTCATGGCGGCCGCCGGCTGGAAGGGCCGCGACCCCAAGCCGCCGGTGCAGACCGGCCCCGACGCCTCGCAGGTGCAGCGCCTGAGCGCGGTCTACGAGGCACTCGTCCCGTACTTCTCGGTCCCCGAGGACCCGAGCCCCCTGTACGCCCACGGCGGCGCCTGGGAGCAGGCCTTCGAGACGTACGACTTCGACGGGGACGGTCGCTTCGACCGGCTCTCGATCCGCTACCCCGCCTACTTCACCGACGGCGAGGCGGAGTCCCGCGCCCGGATCGAGCAGCTGCTCCACGCGAAGCTCGGCCGGGGCCGCGAGTACCACTTCCAGTGGGACGAGGAGGGCAACCACCTCACGGTGACCGTCCTCGCCCCGCTCACCACCAAGATCGCCGCCCAGCACTTCGTCACCTCCCCCGGCGAGACGGTGCTCGGCTTCACCGACGGGACCGCCGTGCAGCGCACGCTCCCCGTCCTGGACGGCGACGAGCAGCGCGACGTGCCGCCCGTCGTCTGGCGCACCGGGCCGCGCTCCACGGAGCCGCACCTGCTGATCGCCGGCCGCCCCGGCAGCGGCACCACCTCCCTGATGCGCTCCGTCGCCCTCCAGGCGCTGCGCCACGGCGACGTGCTGGTCGTCGAGGGCGGCGGCACGGGCGACTACGCGTGCCTGGTCGGGCGCTCCGGGGTGCTCGCCGTGGAGTGCGGCCTCGCGGGCGCGCTCGCCAGCCTCGAATGGGCCGCGCACGAGACGGAGCGCCGGCTCATCGCGGCGAACCGGGCCCGGCAGGCCGGACACCCGGTGCCGGACGACGTGCGACGCCCGCTGTGGATCCTCCTCGACCGCCCCGGCGCCCTCGGGCACCTCGCGGCGGCCGACGGGCGCACGGACCCGCAGACGCTGCTCCAGGTCCCGCTGCGGCACGGCCGGGCGGCCGGGGTCACGGTCGTCGTCGCCGAGCAGCTCGACAGCCTCGACGCCCTGAGCGAGCCCGTGCGGCAGCACACCCGCGCGCGCGTGCTGCTCGGCCCGGCCTGCGACGAGGAGATGCGCGAGGTCCTCGGCACGCTGCCGCGGACCACTCCCGCGGACGACGTCCCGGCCGGCCGCGGCTACGCCCGCCTCGGCACGGGCCCCGTCCACCGCCTCCAGGTGCCGGCCACCTCGGACCCGTACGACGACGCGACGAGCGAGACGCACCGGCAGGCGGTGCTCGCGCTGCTGCCCGAGCGGGTCACTCCCGGCGACAGCGCCGTCGAGTCCGTGCCGGAGCCGGGCGTCGCGGACGAGGCCGAGGCACTGGCCGAGCGCTAGAGGAAGGCCCTAGGCGATCAGGGTGCGCGGCACGTCCCCGCCCGCACCCTGGCCGTCGCGGACGAGCCGGGCCGCCGCGGCGAGCCGCAGCGCCGCCTCGTCGGCCACCGCCCCGCCGACCGTGAACGGCAGCCGTACGTAGCCCTCGAACGCGCCGTCGACGCCGAACCGGGGCCCCGACGGCACCCGCACCCCGACCCGCTCCCCCAGCGCGGCCAGGCGCGAGCCCGACAGGCCGCCGGCCTTCACCCAGAGCGTGAGTCCTCCGTCGGGCACGTCGAACTCCCAGTCGGGCAGCTCCCGGCGCACGGCCGCCACCAGCGCGTCCCGGTTCTCCCGGGCCTGGCCGCGGCGCAGCTCGACGGCCTCCTCCCAGCCCCCGGTGTGCATCAGCCAGTTCACGGCCAGCTGCTCCAGGACCGGGGTGCCCAGGTCCGCGTAGGCGCGCGCGGCGACGAGGCTGCGGATGACGTCCGGGGCGGCCCGCACCCAGCCGATGCGCATGCCCGCCCAGAACGCCTTGCTGGCCGAGCCGACCGTGATCACCGTGGAGCCCGCCGGGTCGAAGGCGCACACCCGGCGCGGCATCTCCAGATCCGGGTCGAAGTACAGCTCGGTCATGGTCTCGTCGACCACGAGCACGGTGCCGGCCGACCGGGCGGCGTCCACCAGGGAGCGGCGCCGCTCCTCGTCGGCGAGCGCCCCGGTGGGGTTGTGGAAGTCGGCCACCACATAGGCGAGGCGCGGCGCGGCGTCGCGCAGCACCTGACGCCACCGGTCGAGGTCCCAGCCGCCGAGCCCGTCCGCCATGGCTACGGGCACGAGCCGCAGGCCCGCCTCCTTCATGAGCTGCAGGATGTTCGCGTACGAGGGCGACTCGACGGCGACGCGTTCACCGCGGCCCGCGAACAGGTGGCAGATCGCGTCCATGGCGCCCATCGCGCCGGTGGTGACCATGATCTGCTCGGGCATGGTCGGGATGCCGTGCACCGTGTAGCGGTCGGCGATCATCGAGCGCAGCGCGGGCAGCCCGGCCGGGTAGTCACCGTGCGTGTGCGCGTACGGGGGCAGCTCCTCCAGGGCGCCCTGGACGGCGCGCGTGAGCCAGGGTTCGGGGGCCGGCAGGGCCGCGGTGCCGAGGTCGATCATCGAGCCGAGGGCCTCGGGCGGCAGCGGCTCCAGGCCGCGCGCGGGCAGCGGGTTGCCCGCGGGCACGGCGGTCCAGCTGCCGGCTCCCCTGCGGGACTCCAGGAAGCCTTCGCCGCGCAGCGCTTCGTAGGCGGCGGCCACGGTGGTGCGGCTCACGGAGAGCGCGACGGCGAGCTCGCGCTCGGCGGGCAGCCGGGTGGCGACCGTGACCCGGCCCTCCAGCAGGAGCAGCCGGATCCCGTCGGCGAGGGCGCGATAGGCGGGCGGGCGCTTGGCGCCGGTGCCGGCCGACCGCGGCTGCTGCGAGGTGAGCAACCGGGCGAGCTGGGCCGACCCGATCGCCGAAGTCCACTGGGCCATGACGTCCAGTCCACCTTCCCGGAATTGGCCATGGTTGGCATCCACTTCCGAGCCACAGAGTGTCATGAGCCAGTCCACCACCACTACAGGGGGCACTTCTTGTCCGGCTCTCCCGGTTCTCCCGGTTCTCCCGCTTCTTCGGGTTCCTCCGGTTCTTCCGCGTCGTCCGGCGGCTCACTGGTCCGTCGGCTCGTCCAGCTGTACGTGGGCCTGGTCCTGTACGGCGTCAGCTCGGCGCTGCTCGTGGAGGCGGGGCTCGGTCTGGAGCCGTGGGGCGTGCTGCACCAGGGGCTGACCGAGCTGACCGGCATCTCCATCGGCGTCGTCTCCATCATCGTGGGCGCGATCGTGCTGCTGCTCTGGGTGCCGCTGCGCCAGCGGCCCGGCCTCGGCACGGTCTCGAACGTCTTCGTGGTGGGCCTGGCGATCGACGGCACGCTCGCCGTGGTGCCCGACGTGCACGCGCTCGCGCTGCGCGTCCCGCTCCTCGTGGCCGCGATCGTGCTGAACGGCGTGGCGACGGGCCTGTACATCGCGGCCCGGTTCGGTCCGGGCCCGCGCGACGGCCTGATGACGGGCCTGAACCAGCGCACCGGCCGCTCGATCCGCCTGATGCGCACGGTCGTCGAGATCACCGTCGTCGCCACCGGCTTCGCCCTGGGCGGCACGATCGGCGTCGGCACGGTCGCCTACGCCCTGGCGATCGGCCCGCTGGCCCAGTTCTTCCTGCGCGTCTTCGCCGGCCCCACGTCCCCGGGCGGTTCCGGAGTGGTCGCCGGCTCGTCATCCGTCCGGGCGATACTGCGCAAGTGACCGAGCCCGTACGCCACCCCTATCTCGACCATCCCGGCCCGCTCGCCCTCGCTCATCGCGGCGGGGCGGCGGACGGCCTGGAGAACACCGTCGCCGCGTTCCGCCGCGCCGTCGGCCTCGGCTACCGCTACATCGAGACGGATGTGCACGCCACCGCCGACGGGCGGCTCGTCGCGTTCCACGACGCGACCCTGGACCGGGTGACCGACGGGCACGGCCGGATCGCCGAGCTGCCGTGGGACGACGTGCGCCACGCGCGCGTGGCGGGCCGCGAGCCGGTGCCGCTCTTCGAGGAACTCCTGGAGACCTTCCCCGACGTCCGCTGGAACGTGGACGTGAAGGCGGAGCCCGCGCTCGCCCCGCTCCTCGCCCTGATCGAGCGCACGCGCGCGTGGGACCGCGTCTGCGTCGGCTCCTTCTCCGAGTCCCGCGTCGCCCGCGCCCGCACCCTGGCGGGCCCACGCCTGGCCACCTCGTACGGCACCGCGGGCATCGCGGGCCTGCGGCTGCGCTCCTACGGGATGCCGGCCCCGCTGAACCGCTCGGCGGTGTGCGCGCAGGTGCCCGTCGCGCAGTACGGGGTGCGCGTGGTGGACCGGCGCTTCGTGCGCGCCGCCCACGCGCGCGGGCTGCAGGTGCACGTGTGGACGGTGAACGAGGAGAGCGAGATGCGACGCCTTTTCGCGCTCGGGGTCGATGGCATAGTTTCCGATCACATCGAGACGCTGCGCGACGTCCTCAAGGACCTGGGCACCTGGGCCTGACGCCGGCGGCGCTCCAGGATCACGGGGACTGCGAGGGGGCACGGGTGGGGACCGAGACCGTGCGGGACACGGGGCCGGGCGCCGAGGCGCTCGCCGCACGCCGGCGCGAGCAGCGCGGCTGGTACTTCTACGACTGGGCCTGCTCGGTGTACTCCACCAGCGTCCTGACGGTGTTCCTGGGGCCGTACCTCACCTCGGTCGCCAAGGCCGCGGCCGACGCGGACGGCTATGTGCATCCGCTCGGGATCCCGGTCCGCGCGGGCTCGTTCTTCGCCTACTCCGTCTCGCTCTCGGTGATCCTCGCGATCTTCGTGATGCCGCTCGCGGGCGCAGCCGCCGACCGGTCGGGCCGCAAGAAACCACTGCTCGCCGTCTCCGCGTACACGGGAGCGGCGGCGACGACCGGGATGTTCTTCCTGGACGGCCACCGCTATCTGCTCGGCGGCGTCCTCCTGGTGGTGGCGAACGCCTCGCTCGCCGTCTCGATGGTGCTCTACAACGCCTATCTGCCGCAGATCGCGCCTCCGGAGGAGCGCGACGCGGTCTCCACGCGCGGGTGGGCGTTCGGCTACGCCTCGGGCGCGCTCGTCCTCGTCCTCGACCTGGTGCTGTACCTGAACCACGACGCCTTCGGCGTCTCGGAGTCGGCGGCGGTACGGATCTGTCTGGCCACGGCGGGAGTGTGGTGGGGCGCGTTCACCCTGGTGCCGTTGCGCCGTCTGCGGGACCGGGGAGCCGCGGACGCGCCCGCGCGCACGGCGCCGGGGCTGCGCCAGTTGAAGGCCACCGTGATGGACATGCGCCGTCATCCTCTGACGCTGTCCTTCCTGCTCGCCTATCTGGTCTACAACGACGGCGTGCAGACGGTGATCTCGCAGGCCTCCGTCTACGGCTCCGAGGAGCTGGGGCTCGAGCAGTCCACGCTCATCGTGGCGGTGCTGCTCGTGCAGGTCCTGGCCGTGGTGGGTGCCCTCGCCATGGGGCGGCTGGCCCGCAGGTACGGGGGCAAGCGCACGATCCTGGGCTCGCTCGTGGCGTGGACGGTGACGATCGGGGCGGGCTACTTCCTCCCGGCGGGCGCGCCCGTGTGGTTCTTCGCCCTCGCGGTCGGGATCGGCCTGGTCCTGGGCGGCACTCAGGCCCTGTCGCGCTCCCTGTTCTCGCATCTGGTGCCGGCCGGCAAGGAGGCCGAGTACTTCTCCGCGTACGAGATGAGCGACCGGGGCATGTCCTGGCTGGGGCCCCTGGTGTTCGGGCTCGCCTACCAGCTGACGGGCAGCTACCGGGACGCGATCGTGTCCCTGGTGGCGTTCTTCGCGCTCGGCTTCGTGCTGCTCGCGCGGGTGCCGATGCGGCAGGCGGTGCGCGACGCGGGCAATCCCGTACCCAGCAGGATTTAGCGCCGGACGCCAAAGGCCGGTAGTGTACGCGGTTGGCCTGCCAGGCGTACCGTTACTGCACGTCAAGTCTGACAAACGCTAGGTGACATCTGGTGTCAGATGTGACAAACCGGGCGCAGGTGGGTACAACAAGGGGCGGCTACGACGGCGACGCATGACCCGGAACGGGAATCTTTACCGCCGACCGGACGTTGACCGGATGACGACGACAGCGACACCTGTCCTGTGGGCGACAAGCCCGGGAGGCACGATTCATGAGTGAGCGAGCTCTTCGCGGCACACGCCTCGTGGTGACCAGCTACGAGACGGACCGCGGCATCGACCTGGCCCCGCGCCAGGCCGTGGAGTACGCATGCGAGAAGGGGCATCGCTTTGAGATGCCCTTCTCGGTGGAGGCCGAAATTCCGCCGGAGTGGGAGTGCAAGGTCTGCGGGGCCCAGGCACTTCTGGTCGACGGTGACGGCCCTGAGGAGAAGAAGGCGAAGCCCGCCCGCACGCATTGGGACATGCTGATGGAGCGGCGCACCCGCGAGGAGCTCGAAGAGGTCCTCGAGGAGCGTCTGGCGGTGCTGCGCTCGGGCGCGATGAACATCGCGGTTCACCCGAGGGACAGCCGCAAGTCCGCGTGACCCTGCGGGATCCCGCAAGCAGTTCGTTCAAACGGCCTGGGGCCGGACACACACCGTGTGTCCGGCCCCAGGCCGTTTCCGCGTTCGTCTCCTGATCCCTGATCCCTGGCGGGGCCGCCTCGGGCACCGAACCCGGCGGCATCCGAGCCGATTCCGGTGAGAGCGCCCGCGAGGGGCCCGCCCGGCGGTCGCCTGTCGCATGTCGGCGGGCAGCGGTCGGAATCCGCCCGGTCACCGGCCCGAACACCGTCCCCGGGGTGACCGAGGCCGTCCCGAAGCTTCCCCCCGGGCCGAAGGCTGTCCCGGGGCCGGCCGACCTGAACGCCCGACCTGAACGTGCGGCCCGAACGTCCGGCCCTCAGGACGGCATGATCGGCGGGCGCGGCTCGGAGTCGTCGCGGTGGGATCCCGGGCGGTCGTCCTCGCGGACCACCTCGCCCTGGATCACGGTCGTGCCGGGCTGACGCATCCGCGCCTGCTGGAAGGCACCGCCCAGCGTGCCCTCGGCCGCCGTGCTCATCCGGCGCTCGACCGCCCGCTCCGTGTACCGGCTCAGGGCGCCCCGCACCGGGGGCACGAGGAGCAGCAGACCGAGGGCGTCCGTGATCAGGCCGGGGATCATCAGGAGCAGTCCCGCGAGCATCAGCAGCCCGTTGCCCTGCGTGCGCGGCTCGGCGGGCGCCGCCGCCGGGTTCGTCTGCGCGCGCTGGATCGTCTCGCTCAGGTTCTGGAACGCGCGGCGGCCCGCGGCCTTGATCACGACGGCGCCGAGGACCAGGCCGGCCACGAGAACCAGGAAGACCGTGAAGCCTCCGGCCGCCCCAGCCACCAGCATGAGCAGCCAGACCTCGAGGACCGCCCAGGCGGCGATGCCGAGCGGGAGGAACCTGCGGACCCGGGAGCGCCGGGGCGGAGTGCCAGTGGTCATGCCCCCAGTGTGCCTGGGGCGGCGTCCAAGTGGCGTAAGCGGGGGATCAAGATCGCCGAACCCGGAAAAACGCCCGGACGGCGCTCAGCGGCTCTCGGGGCGGCGGCCGACGGCCTTGCCCACGCGCTCCCCCAGACCCCACGCGGTGACGCGCCACAGGGCCTCCACGACGATGTCCTTGCTCATCTTGGAGTCGCCCAGTTCGCGCTCCACGAACGTGATGGGCACCTCGACCACGTGGTAGCCGGCCTTGACGGCCCGGCGGGCGAGGTCGACCTGGAAGCAGTAGCCCTGCGAGGCCACGTCGTCGAGGCCGAGGCCCTCGAGGGTCTCGCGGCGGAAGGCGCGGAAGCCGCCGGTGACGTCCCGGATCGGCACGTCGAGCACCAGCCGGGAGTACGTGGAGCCGCCACGCGAGAGGAACTCCCGGGACTTGGGCCAGTTGACGACCCGCCCGCCGGGCACCCAGCGCGAGCCGAGCACGAGGTCGGCGCCCTTGAGGGCGGTGAGCAGCCGGGGCAGTTCCTCGGGCTGGTGGGAGCCGTCGGCGTCCATCTCGACGAGGACCCCGTAGTCGTGCTCCATGCCCCAGGCGAAGCCCGCGAGGTAGGCGGCGCCGAGGCCCTCCTTGCCGGTGCGGTGCAGGACGTGGACCTGGTCGTCGGCGGCCGCGAGCTCGTCGGCGAGCTTGCCGGTGCCGTCGGGGCTGTTGTCGTCGGCGACGAGCACGTGGGCCGCGGGCACGGCGGCCCGGACGCGGCCCACGACGGTCTTGATGTTCTCCGCCTCGTTGTAGGTCGGGATGATCACCAAGGCCGTGCCCAGAGGGCCGAACGTGCGCCCACCGCCGTCTTTCACAGGTTCCCCTTCACTTCGTTCACAAGGGGACCACCATAGCGAGCGCGTTTCACTGCGGATCGGGGCCGGGCGTCCTTCGGGCCGGCCTGGGACCCGCTGGCTGCGGATGACCGAGAGCCGTTGTCTACTGAACGCCCGGGCCCCACCCGGGTCGCACCTGGCCGACCGGCCGGAACGTTCCGGCGCCCCGTGGCGCGGGCGCCGGTCCCGGACCTCGCCGGTGGTGCGCCGGTGGGCGCACCACCCCGTGATCCGGCTGCGTTCGACGACTGCGCGGAATTCCCCGGTCGTACCTGGAGGTGGTGGACCCGGCAGAACCTACCGGCCGACCTCCGCGTCCTGTCAACAGCCGATTGACCTGCGGCTCCTCCTGAACTCGCCTGGTCAGGGCCGAGGATGCGCAGGTCGTGCGGGACGGTGCCGATCCGGAGCGGGTCGCACACCGCCCGCGCACATCACTCTTCCGGCCGTACGAAGACGGTCTGACCGGAGACCACCGTCCGCAGGCAGACCGGCAGTTGGGCGCCGGGCGTGAGGTCGGGCAGGCCGGGGGTGCCGGAGCGCGGGTCGGTGGACCAGCGGGCCACCCGGTCGTCGGGCGCCTGCACGATCAGCTCGTCGGTGCGCCAGACGGCGTAGTCGGCGGGGGCGCCGGGCACAAGCATGCCCGCGTCGTCGCGGCCGACGGCGCGCCAGCCGCCGCGGGTGTGCGCGGTGAAGGCGGCGCGGACGGACACCCGGTGCTCGGGGGTCCGGTGGAAGGCGGCGGCGCGGATGGTGCCCCACGGGTCCAGCGGGGTGACGGGGCTGTCGGAGCCGAAGGCGAGCGGCACACCGGCCCGCAGCAGGGCCGCGTACGGGTTGAGGGCACGGGCGCGCTCGGCGCCGAGCCGGTCGGCGTACATGCCCTCCGCGCCGCCCCACAGGGCGTCGAAGGCGGGCTGCACGGAGGCGGTGAGGCCGAACTCGGCGAAGGCGGCGATGCTTTCGGGGCTGAGCATCTCGGCGTGCTCGACGCGGTGCCGGGCGGCCCGTACGCGGGCGAGGCCCACCTTGTCGACGGCGGCGCGCACCCCGTCGACGACCGCGGTGACCGCGGCGTCGCCGATGGCGTGGAAGCCGGCCTGGAGTCCGGCCTCGGTGCAGGCGACGACGTGGGCGGCGACGTCCTCGGCGCTCAGATAGGCGGTGCCGGTGTGCGCGGCGTCGGCGTACGGCTCGTGCAGGCACGCGGTGTGGGAGCCGAGGGCGCCGTCCACAAAGAGGTCGCCGGCGGCGCCGAGCGCGCCGAGGCCGCGGGCGCGCTCGATGTCCCGGTCGGCCCAGTAGCCGACGACGCGGGGGCCCGGCTCGGAGCGGGCGAGGTCGAGGAGCCCGGTGAAGTCGTCCTCGGAGGAGATGTCGGGGCCGCCGCACTCGTGGACGGAACCGATGCCGAGGGAGGCGGCCCGGCGCAGGGCGGCGCGCTGGGCCTCGGTGCGCTGGCGGGAGCCGACCGCGCCGAGGGCGGCGGCCCGGACGGCGTGGTGGGCGTCGCGGGTGAGCGGCCCGTCGGGGCTGAAGCCGGGGCGGTCCGCGACGCCGGGCACGAGGTCGAGCAGGGCGGTGGTGACGACGGCGGAGTGCACGTCGATGCGGGAGAGGTACAGGGGGCGGCCGCCGGTGGCCTCGTCGAGCTCCCCGCGCGACGGCGGACGGTCCTCGGGCCAGCGCGCGGCGTCCCAGCCGTGGCCGAGCAGCACCCGGTCCTCGGGGTGGTCGTCGGCGTGCTGCCGTACGAGGGTCAGTGCCTCGGCGCGGGAGCGGGCGCCGGTCAGGTCGAGGCCGGTCAGGGCCAGGCCGGTCGACGTGGTGTGCACATGGGCGTCGGTGAACGCCGGGGTGACCAGCGCCCCGTCGAGGTCGACGACCTCGTCGACCCCGTCCGCGAACGCGTCCGCCGCGCCTTCCGAGCCGACCCAGGCGACGTGCCCGGCCTCCACGACCATGGCGGTGGCGAAGGGGTCGGCGGGACTGTGGACCTCGCCGCGGCGCAGGAGGACGGTACGGGTGCTGGGGGGCGTGCTCATGGGGACAGTCTCCCGCGCGGGGTGCCCCGGTCCGGTGCCGGGGTCCCAAATGTCGCGCTGCGGGAGCGGCGCCGCGGGCGTCGCGGGGTCAGATGCGGGGCGGGCGGGCCTCGTAGGGGGTGGAGAGGACGACCGTGGTGCGGGTGGAGACGCCGGCGAGGGAGCGGACCCGGGTCAGCAGGTTCTCCAGCTCGAGGGGGGTCTCGACGCGCACCTTGAGGATGTAGTTCTCGTCTCCGGCGACGCTGTGGCAGGCCTCGATCTCGGGGACGCCGGCGAGGCGCTCCGCGATGTCGTCGGGGGCGCTCGGGTCGAACGGCTTCACCGAGATGAACGCGGTGAGCGGCAACCCGACCGCCTCGGGGTCCACGATCGCGCCGTAGCCCCGGATCACGCCGCGCTGTTCGAGCCGGCGCACGCGCTGGTGCACCGCCGAGGTGGACAGGCCCGTGGCCTTCCCCAGGTCGGTGTAGCTCATCCGCCCGTCCTTGACGAGCAGCTGCACAATCTGTCGGTCGAGCTCCTCCATGGCGACGAACCTACCGGTCACTTGATCCCGCCGGATACCGGAGCGGCGCAGCCGGCCGCCCGGAACGGGGTGAAGCGGGCCTCTCGCCTACCTCGCATCCGGCACACCCACACGGCATGTGACCAAGACCACACGCCTGGAGCCGTGTCCGCGGGCATGGCGCGATTACCCCGGGTACCGGGCGGGAAGTGCTTGCTGTGGCCGAGGCCCGCGACTCAAGGACATCCGCGGCCGGCCCACCCGAGGGGGAGATTCCCATGCAGAGTGTGAAGCGTCCCGGACGCACTGCCGCACGCGGCCGCAAGCAGGCGGTCGTCGAGCCCCAGCCGGAGGGCGTCGAACCCGACGTCTTCGACGGGGACGACCTCGACGCGTACGACACCTTCGAGATGTACCGGGTGATCTGCCCGGACTGCTCGCAGCCCATCGCCCTTCTGGCCGACGAGGACGTGCTGCCCGAGCACGCGCACGTGACCTCGGCGTGGAACCCGTTCGGGCTCACCGTGTGCGCGGGCACCGGTCGCGCGGCCGCGGACGCGGCCGCTGCGGACGAGCTGACCGGTGCCCAGGAGCAGGACACCGCGCTGCTGTTGACGCTCCCTCAGGGGCTCGACTGGCGCACGCAGCCGTTCTCGCACGTGGGCGGCCCCGGTTCGCGCCCGATCCAGGTGCCCCGGCAGCGGGACCGCCGCGCGGCCTGACGCGCGCTCAGTCCCGCCCGTTCCAGTAACTGCCCTGCACCATGGCCCGCAGACTGTCGTGGTGCAGGATCAGTGTGTCCGGATCCGCGGGTACGGCGGCCTCGCCGAAGTGCACCTGCCGGTAGGCGACGCGGAGCATCACGACGGCGTGCCGCAGGGCCGCGTAGAGCGTGTAGAAGTCCATGTCGCGCGGGGTGTGTCCGGTCAGGTCCGCGTAGCGGGCCTCGACGTGGTCGCGGCGCAGGAAGCCGGGCAGTCCGGGCTGGCCGAAGCTCTCGGTGAGGTCCTGGAAGAAGCGGTGCAGATAGACGGTCCAGCCGAGGTCGACCTCGCGCGGGGCGAGCGCCGCCATCTCCCAGTCGAGGACCGCGGCGGGGGTGAAGCCGTCGTAGATGACGTTGCCGATGCGGGCGTCGCCCCAGTTGAGCACCGCCTCGCCCTCCTCGTCCGGCCACAGCCGCGCGAGCCGGTCGAAGGCGCTCTCGATCAGGGGTGAGCGGGGCCGGCCCTCCACCACCCAGGCGTAGTAGGCGCGTTGGGCGTCGACGTGGCGGCGCAGCGGGCTGCCCTCTCCGGGCAGTTCCAGGAAGCCGGCGTCCTTGGCGGGGACGCCGTCGTGCAGCCGGGCGAGCAGGCGGACGCTGGCGTCCTCCAGTTCCGCGCGCTCGGCGTCGGTGGCGGCGTGCAGCCAGTTCCCCTCGTACGTGTAGGGCATGACGTCGGGCGGTACGCGGCCGGCGACGCGCTCCATGACGAAGAAGGGCGCGCCGAGCGGTTCGGGGTCCTCCTCGAGCCAGAGCACGGCGGGCACGGGCAGTCCGGTGCGGGCGGCGAGGCGCATCGTGCGGTACTGCCGCGGCATGTCGTACTCGGGGAAGATCGTGTACGCGGAGGGGTCGGCGGCGAGCCGGAGGGCGCAGGCCCGCACGGGCGGATCCGGGTGCTCGATGTCGAAGAGGAGCGTCTCGCTCGACATGCCGTTGGACTCGGGGACGGCGACGTTCACCGCGCGGGCGCCCGGCAGCCGGCGGTCCAGCCAGGCGCAGAGCCGGCGGGCGAGCTCCTCGGGGTCGCGGGTGGAGGTGCGGGGGCGCGGTGCCGTGGCCATGGCCGGACTCCCTCTGTGTGTACCGGTGTTCAGATGTCGGTGGTGCGGCCCGGTCCGGGGCTCAGGGACGGGCGGGGGCCGTCGAGTCGAAGCCGGTGAAGCCGCTGGGGTCGTGCCGTCCGAAGCTGCCGTGCTCGAAGATGCCGTGGCCGACCTGTCCGTCGAGGGTGAAGCGGGCCGCGTGGTCGATGACGCCGTAACCGGCGAGCGGGTGCGCGGCGGGGTCGGAGAGGTCGTAGGCGCGGCGGTCGGTCCAGTCGCGGCCCTGCCAGGTGCCGTGCTGCCAGTCGTCGGCCGGCGGGTAGCCCGCGCCGACGGCGAGCGGTGAGGACGCGAGGATCTCGACGCCGAGTTCCAGGGGTTTGCGGTCGACGGGGTCGGTGAGGTGGACGACCGCCCGCTCGGGGTGGCGGGTGCCGGGGCGGTAGGTGATGTCGGCCTGGGGCCAGCCGAGTTGGCGGTCGCGGTGCCCGGGGCGCACGAGGGTGGCGTCGTTGAGGGTGCGGAAGCCGTCGGCGTCCTCCTGGAGGACGACCATGAGGAAGCGGTCGGCGAAGCGCACCGGGGCCCAGATCCAGTGGAAGCCCTCGGCGGGGTTCTCCTGCGCGAGCCGCCCGCCCTCCTCACCGGGGATGGGCCGCACGCCCCAGCTGCGGTCGCGGGTGCCGGTCCAGCCCCGTACGTCGACGTCGCGGCCGCCGACGCGGAGCCGGCCGTCGCAGTGTCCGGCCTGTACGAAGCGCCGTCCCTCCAGGGTGAGGCGGCCGCCGCGGCGCTGGAGGTGGTGCGGTTCCCACAGGGCGGGGAAGTCGGCGCTCCAGTGGATCTCGCACGAGAGTCCGTCGGGGTCGTCCGGGTCGGCGGCGCAGCTCAGGACGAAGTCGTGGAGCGGCCGCTCGACGTGGATGCGCAGCGGGCCGACGCTCAGCTCCATGCGTGTCTCGTCGCTCAGCGCGTCCGAGGCGCGCACGGCGTGCAGGGTGTCGCCGACGCGCAGGGTGGCGTAGGCGTCGACGACCCCCAGGTTGGGGTAGACGCCGAGTCCGAGGATGAGCAGGAACTCGCCCGTGGGGTCGACGAGATGGAAGATGCACCGGTCGTAGGCGTTGCGGTCGCTCGTGGCGACGTGCTTCATCGACAGCGGCACCTGATGGATCGGGTACTCGTCGAGAGCCACGGGACGGTCGTCTTCGGCCACGGCAATTCTCCTCCGGCGCACGGCAGTTGACGTCGCCCGGAGGGGTACGGCCTGCCCGGCGGCGGAGTTGACGGTACGTCAGATCACGGGCGGGCACCAGATGCGGGGGCGGGGTTGCCGGGCCGGCGCCGCGCGCCGCCTTCAGGCCTGCACCGAAGACATGCACCGCAGGCCCTCGTCAAAGGCCCGCGCGAGGGCCCGCGCCGATTGCGCGGCGCACACGCGTCGCACGCGTCGCACGCGGCTGATCGCACCCGCACGGCGGCGCCTCCCGGGCACGCGCACGGTTATGCCACGAACTCACGCTCGATAGGCGCCGGAGGTGACTCCAATGCGGCCGCGGCCGTTGACCTGGCATGACCCCGACGCAGACCGCCGCCCCCGCGCCCACCGGACGCCGCAGGCGCGCCCTCGTCCCGGCCCCCGCAGAATCGGTTCAGCAGCGGGCCTCCCGCAAGCCCGCGGCGCGCGTCCCCGAACCGCAGGACCCGCCGATCTACCGGGAGCTGCTCGCCTCCTGGGCCGACCGGGGGCGGACACTGCCGGGGCGACCGGACCCCGAGTGGGCGCGACTGGTCGCGCCCACCGTGCGGACCGGGGAGTTCGGCGGAGCGCTCAGCGAGTCTCCGGACCCGCGAGGTGACGAGCGATGACCATCCGCTGGATCTGGTTGGTGCCCTCGACGATCTGCAGCACCTTCGCCTCGCGCATGTAGCGCTCGACCGGGAAGTCGGCCGTGTAGCCGTACCCGCCGAAGACCTGGACCGCGTCCGTGGTGACCTTCATCGCCGCGTCCGTGCACAGCAGCTTGGCCATGGCGGCCTGCTTGGAGAACGGCAGTCCGGCGTCGCGCAGCCGCGCCGCCGAGAGGTACAGCGCGCGGCCCGCCTCGATCTGCGTCGCCATGTCGGCGAGCATGAAGCGCAGGCCCTGGAAGTCGGCGATGGGCCGGCCGAACTGCGAGCGGCCCTTGGCGTACTCGATCGCCGCGTCGAGCGCGGCCTGGGCGACGCCGATCGCGCAGGCGGCGATGCCGAGCCGGCCGGAGTCGAGCGCGGCCAGGGCGATCTGGAAGCCCTGCCCCTCGTCCCCGATGCGGCGGGCGTCGGGGATCCGCACCCCGTCGAAGTGGATCTGGGCCGTGGGCGAGCCCTTCATGCCCATCTTCTTCTCCGGCGCCGCGGCGCTCAGCCCCTCGGCGTCACCGGGCACCAGGTACGCGGTGATCCCCCGGGCGCCCTCGCCGCCGCTGCGGGCCAGGACCGTGTAGAAGTCGGCGACGCCGCCGTGGGTGATCCAGGCCTTGGTGCCGTCGAGCACCCAGTCGCCGCCCTCGCGGACCGCCTTGGTGCGCAGCGACGCCGCGTCGGACCCGGAGGCCGGCTCGGACAGGCAGTACGCGCCGAGCAGACCGCCGGCGAGCATGTCGGGCAGGTGCTCCGAGCGCTGCTCCTTGGTGCCGAAGTTCGCCAGGGCGTGGCAGGCCAGCGAGTGCACGCTGACGCCGAGGCCCACGGTGAGGCGGGCGGCCGCGAGCTCCTCGAGGACCTGGAGGTAGACCTCGTAGGGCTGGTCGCCGCCACCGAACTCGGAGTCGTAGGGCAGGCCGAGCAGTCCCGAGGAGGACAGGAGGGCGAAGGTGTCGCGCGGGAACCGCCCGGCTTCCTCCTCCTCGGCGGCGCGCGGGGCGATCTCCCGCTGGGCGATGTCACGGACCAGCCGCAACAGGTCGCGGGCTTCGTCCGTCGGCAGCTGCCGCTCGACTCCTGACTCCGGCATAACGACGCTCTCCTCTGGGCGGGCGCTGCGGCGGCGGCCGCGGGGTTGAGCGGCGCCACCGGGGGTGGTCACTACCGGAACCGATGCTGCCGTTCTGGGTCTCAGAAGCGGCTGACCAGCGGTTGCGGCGTGTTGAGTATTCCCGATCCGGAAGCCCGCGTCACTAGTTAACGACCGCTTACTGAAAGTTTTTCGCGTGCGCTCGAACCGCGCAAGAGCGCGGGCCGGCGCATGGCCGGAATCGGAGCGGATTGGTTCGGACCATTGACGCACTGGTCTAGTCCTTCTAGTGTCCTGCCCGCAGGTCCAGCACCACTTCCCCCACGCTCCCCTCCCCCACGAGGAGACACGATGCTCCGACCGCACCTCCCGCGCGCCTCGTTCAAGGCGCTCGTCTCCGCCGCGTGCTGCGCCGTCCTCGGCGCCGGACTGCTCGCCTCCGCGGGCACCGCCACCGCACGCGAGACCGCCGGCTCCCCCCAGGCGGCGGCCGGCTCGAAAGTCGTCGGCTACTTCACGGAGTGGGGTGTCTACGACCGGAACTACCACGTCAAGAACATCGAGACCTCCGGCTCGGCCGACAAGCTCACCCACATCAACTACGCCTTCGGCAACGTCCAGGGCGGCAAGTGCACGATGGGCGACGCCTACGCCGCGACCGACAAGGCGTACACCGCGGACCAGTCCGTGGACGGCGTCGCCGACACCTGGGACCAGGAGCTGCGCGGCAACTTCAACCAGCTGCGCAAGCTCAAGAAGCTCCACCCGGACCTCAAGATCCTCTGGTCCTTCGGCGGTTGGACCTGGTCCGGCGGCTTCACGGAGGCGGCCAAGAACCCCGCCGCCTTCGCCCAGTCCTGCTACGACCTCGTCGAGAACTCCAAGTGGGCCGATGTCTTCGACGGCATCGACATCGACTGGGAGTACCCGAACGCCTGCGGCCTGACCTGCGACACCAGCGGCCGGGCCGCGTACAAGGACCTGATGGCGGGGCTGCGTTCGAAGTTCGGCGCGGACTACCTGATCACGTCCGCCATCCCGGCCGACGCCTCCGAGGGCGGCAAGCTCGACGCCGCCGACTACGCGGGCGCCGCCCAGTACGTCGACTGGTACAACCCGATGACGTACGACTTCTTCGGCGCCTGGGACGCGCAGGGCCCGACCGCCCCGCACTCCCCGCTCACCGCGTACGACGGCATTCCCAAGGCCGGGTACAACTCGGACGCCACCATCACCAAGCTCAAGGCGATGGGCGTCCCGGCCTCCAAGCTGCTGCTCGGCATCGGGTTCTACGGGCGCGGCTGGACCGGCGTGACGCAGGAGAAGCCCGGTGGCACGGCGACCGGCCCCGCGGCGGGCAAGTACGAGCAGGGCATCGACGACTACAAGGAGCTCAAGACCAAGTGCCCGGCGACGGGCACGGTCGGCGGCACCGCTTACGCGTACTGCGGCACCAACTGGTGGTCCTACGACACCCCGGCGACCATCGCCGGGAAGATGGACTACAAGAACAGTCAGGGCCTCGGCGGCACCTTCTTCTGGGAGCTGTCCGGTGACACGTCGAACGGTGAGCTGATCAAGGCCATCAGCTGACGCGAGGCACCAGACGCACGAGGGGCGGGGTCCGGCTGCGCCGGGCCCCGCCCTCCGTCATGTACGGCTCACATCCAGCCGAGCTGGGTCACGAGCATCGCGAGCACGACCACGAAGGTCCAGCCGAGGACGTGCTCGAGGATCTTCGGGCCGTCCTCCCGCGGGCCACCCGTGCGGGTGCGTGCGGAGGCGGGGGCGGTGGCGGAGCTCGCGGTCATGGCTGTCTCGCTGTTCGTGGACGTGATGGTGCTTCCCCGGGAGCCGGTCTCCCCGGCGGCTCCCCCACCACCATGCCACCGCCTCGGCCGGGTGCGGCCGAGACGTTGGTCACGCGGCGGCGCGGCCGCCCGTCAGCGCACGCCCACGGCTGCGAGCGCCTTGCGCTGGCGGGACGACGGCCGGGCCGGGAAGTACAGGTAGCAGACGCCGCCCGTGCCGGAGACGACCTTGCCGGTGGAGTTGTAGCGCTTGGTGCGCAGCCAGATGTTCTCCCACTCGCGCCGCTTGTAGACGCGGCGGACCGCCGGGTCGTTCGGCGAGGCCGGGTCGTTGGCGATCACGTCGCCGTCGGCGGTGAAGCCGATGACCGTCATCAGATGGCCCGAGGTCCCGTAGCCGGCGCCGGTCAGCTCCTCCTTGAGGAACGACTGTGACGTTATGGCCGGGATGCCCGCGGCGATCAGCGTCTCCAGGTCCGTGAGGGAGGAGAGCCGGGTGACGACACCCTGCAGGTCCTTGTACGTGGCGGCGTAGGCGGCGTTGAACGGCCAGTTGCCGCAGCCCTCGTACTGGTAGTCATACGTAAAACGCGCGGCGTGGCAGACCTGCGGGTCCGCGTAGTCCGGATTCACCCAGGACAGGTCGTCGGAGCTGGGCTCGCGGCCCCAGTACTCGATGATCATCTGCGAGGAGGTCGGGCTGCACCAGGCCTCGCCGCCGTTGTCGTACTCGGGGTACTGGCCGGCGTGGATGTTCTGCGAGTAGCGCGGGACCTTCAGCTCGGCGGCCAGGCCCGGGGCGGAGGCCGGGACGGTGAAGCGGTCCGGGACGTCGGAGCCCATCGCGCCGAGCCGCCACACGGTCGGCGCGGTGTCGGCGCCCGGGGTGCGCAGCAGGGTCAGCCGCAGCCGGTAGGAGACGAGCCGCAGCCCGGAGGACGCGTCGTCGATCGAGAAGGTGTCCGTCCAGATGCTGGACTTCCCGTCGCTCTGGTCGTCGACGGAGGTGCGGCGGATGTCGGCGTCCTTGTCGTCCCCCGCGGTCCAGCGGCCCATCACGTACCAGGGCGTCTTCCCGCCGTCGCTGTACGTGCCCTGCAGCTCGACCTCGATCCAGGTGCCGGCGGGGGTGCGCGCGTTCCAGGAGGCGATGACCTCGGTGGCGGGGACGGAGAGCGTGTGGACCGGCGAGGTCCAGGTCGCGTACTCCCAGTCGGCCGTCCGGTTCAGATGCGGGTCGGTGTACGAGCGGGTGCCCGCGGGGCGGTCGAGGGTCAGGCCCGGGCGGGCGCCGGCGACGGTGCGGGTGCCGCGCCCGGTGCCGGAGAGCCAGTCGGCGAGGGTCACCCACGCGTGGTTGTCCACGGCGCGGGGCGCCGCCTTCGCACCGGGGGCGAGGGGCGCGGCGCTCGCGGTACCGGCCGCCGTGGCGGCGAGCGCGACGCCCGCGGCCGCCGCGAGCAGGCTTCTGCGGGACATGCGGGACTCGGGGTGCTCGACGGTGTCGGGATCGGGTCGGGTCATCAGGTGGTTCCCCCAGTCGACGGGTCGGACGGACGGTACGGACGGGGCGGGAGGCGCTGAAGGCGCGGACGCGGGGTGTGCTTCCTGGTGGAACAGTGCGCCAACTATGGCCGCCGGAGCGGGATTTCCACCAGCGTTTCGCCTCCGGTCACCCCATCAATATTGGTCTCCACCACTGGCATGACCTGCGGTGCCACCTGCTCGACCGGCGTACGCGGGCACGTACCCTGACCGCTGTGGACCACGCGCACGCACCCCTCGCCCCGTACGCCGACCGGCTGCGCCGGCTGCCGCCCTCCTGCGGTCCCGTGCGCCTGATCGGCGTCGACGGGCACGCGGGTTCCGGCAAGTCGACGTTCACGACCCGGCTCGCGGCGGCGCTCGGCGGGGCGCCCGTGCTGCGCCTCGACGACATCGCGAGCCACGACGCCCTGTTCGCGTGGACCGAGCGGCTGCGCGCCCAGGTGCTCGCGCCGCTCTCCCGGGGCGAGACGGCGCACTACGAGACGTACGACTGGAACGCGCGCCGGTTCGGTGCCGTGCGCGCGCTTCCGGCCGCCGACGTGGTGCTGATCGAAGGGGTCGGCGCGGGACGGAGCGCGATCCGGCCGTTCCTGGCGCGGCTCCTGTGGCTGGATCTGCCGTCCGAGGCGTCCTGGGCGCGTGGGCGGGCCCGGGACGGTGAGCCCCAACGTGCCTTCTGGGACGGGTGGATCCCCGCGGAGCGCGCACACTTCGCCCTCGACCCGTCCTGGCCGTTCGCGGACGAATTGGTGCGCGAGTGCAAGGAGAAGCCGGAGGGGTACGTGATGCGCCAAGGGCCCTCCGTGACCCCGCCGGAGCACCGTTCCGTCACTCACCGTGAAGGTCCGCCAGCGGTGCGCTGACCCCTCGGAAAGCGCCTTCCACGAGTTTCCCGGAGTGCCTCAACTCCGCTTGACCGAGGGGCCGTACAGGACTTACGTTCTGAATGTGCGGCCTTCGGAGGCCGCCCCGCAGACGCGAAGCCCCCGGTTGTTCCCCCGTGATCGGGGGCTTCGTTCTGCCCTCAAAGCCGCAAACCGGTCTCGGCGCGGCGCCGCCTGCTCACCCAGGGTCACCATCGGGCACCGCCCCCACCTGCACCGGATCCTCGGCGATCGCCCCGATCCGACCCCTTCGCGCCCTACGGTCCACCCTGCCCGCGCGGGTACGATGCCTCTCGGTGCGGCCTGGGACGGCTCGCTGTCCGCATCGTGGCAACTCCCGTCCAAGACAGAGCGGTTCATCGGGGGCACGGCATGTGGGGGACGTGATGGACTTCGGCACCGGCACGCCGACGGGCCCGGCCGACCTCGCCTGGCTGCGAGGCGTCGACGCCTACACGATGGGCGCCTATCCGCAGGCGGAGGAGGAGTTCAAGGCCGCCGTCCGGATCGATCCGGGCATGGCGGACGGCTGGCTCGGACTGCACGCGTTGCGGGTCGACACGACGACGGCGCTGCTGCGGATGTTCCGGCACCGGGACCGCTTCGGCGAGCAGCGCACACGGCACCGCAGGACGCTCAACTCCTGGTACTGGCTGGGCTGGTGGGTGCAGCCGGTGCTGGAGCAGCCGCGTGATCTCTTACTCGCGCACGCCTCGCACTGGCTGGACGGCCGGCACGTGCCCGAGCTCGACCGGGCCCTGGCCACGCTGCCGCCGGTCGACGCGGACCGGCACGTCCGCTTCCTGCACGCCTGCCGGGCCTACCTGGTCAAGGACTGGGAGCAGCTGGTCCGGCACACCGAGGCGCTGATCGACGACCCGCTGCTCGGCATCGAGGCCGGCCTGTTCGGCGGCATGGCCCGGGTGCGGCTCGAGATGTACGGGCAGGCGGAGCCGCTGCTCTCCGCCGCACTGATGCGCTGCCGCAGCGAGCAGCCCCAGCGCAAGGAACTGCGGTACTGGCTGGCGCGGGCGCACGAGGGCACGGGCCGCTCGGCGGCCGCGCTGCCGCTGTACCGGGCCGTCCACCGCGTCGACCCCGCGTTCATGGACACCTCCGCGCGGCTCGCCGCGATCTCCGAGGGCGACGGCCTGGCCGACCTCGCGGACGGCTCCGATCTCGCACCGCTGCTCACCGGGTACCAGGACGGCCTCGACGGCGCGGAGTCGGTGGACCCGCTCTACGAGAGCGACGGCCGCGATCTGCTGGTCTCCGGCCCCGACCTGCCGCCGCCGGGCGCGTCCTCGGGTCCCCCGCCCGAGGAGACGGACATCGTGCGGGAGAAGGCCGTGGTGCCGGTGCCGCCGCCGCTGCCCACCGGGCCCGCGGACCCCGCCCTGCTGGAGGAGGCGCTCGCCGAGCTGGAGCGGATGGTCGGCCTGGAGCCGGTCAAGCGCCAGGTCAAGGCGCTGTCCGCGCAGTTGAACATGGCGCGGCTGCGGGCCGGTCAGGGCCTGCCCGTTCAGCCGCCGAAGCGGCACTTCGTCTTCTCCGGGCCCTCGGGCACCGGCAAGACGACCGTGGCGCGCATCCTCGGCCGGGTCTTCTACGCGCTCGGGCTGCTCGGCGGCGATCACCTCGTGGAGGCCCAGCGCGCGGATCTCGTCGGCGAGTACCTCGGCCAGACCGCGGTGAAGGCCAACGAGCTGATCGACTCGGCGCTCGGCGGCGTCCTCTTCGTGGACGAGGCGTACGCGCTGTCCAACTCCGGGTACGGCAAGGGGGACGCGTACGGGGACGAGGCCCTTCAGGTGCTGCTGAAGCGGGCCGAGGACAACCGGGACCATCTGGTGGTGATCCTCGCCGGATATCCCGAGGGGATGGACCGGCTGCTCGCCGCCAATCCGGGGCTGTCGTCCCGCTTCACGACCCGGGTCGACTTCCCCTCGTACCGGCCGCTCGAGCTCACGTCCATCGGGGAGGTGCTCGCGGGGGAGAACGGGGACGTGTGGGACGAGGAGGCGCTGGAGGAGCTGAGGTCCATCGCCGGGCACGTGGTCGACCAGGGGTGGATCGACGAGCTCGGGAACGGGCGGTTCCTGCGGACGCTCTACGAGAAGTCCTGTGCGTACCGGGACCTTCGGCTGACCGGGTATCTGGTCGAGCCCACGCGGGACGACCTGGCGACGCTTCGGCTGGCCGATCTCATGCAGGCGTACGGGGAGGTCCTCTCGGGGCGGGGGCCGCGTGGGGGTGCCGGGTTCTAGGGCGGGTCACGCCGTGGGTTCACCGGTTCGTCGCCGGGTGCTGCCCGTGGGGCTTCTCGCGCAGTTCCCCGCGCCCCTGAAATGCAGACGCTTCGCGTCGCATTTCAGGGGCGACCGATGAGATCGCGCACGAAGTGCGCATCTCAGGGGCGCGGGGAACTGCGCGGCCAGCCCCCACCGGGGGAAAGCCGAAAGGGGGCCCGCTCAGGCCGACAGGTCCACACGGGTCCGGGCCGGCGGGACCTGGTGGGTCGGGTCGGTGACCTCGCCGACCAGGAGCTCCAGGACGTCCTCCAGGGCGACGAGGCCCAGGACGCGGCCCGACGCGTCCGCGACCTGGGCCAGGTGGGTGGCCGCGCGGCGCATCACCGTCAGGGCGTCGTCCAGCGGCAGTTCGGAGCGCAGGGTCGTCATCGGGCGCCACAGGTGCTGCGGGACCGCCCGGTCCGTGTCCGGGCCGTCGATGAGGTCCAGGACGTCCTTCACGTGCAGGTAGCCCATGAACGCGCCGCCGTCCGCGCAGACCGGGAACCGGGAGTACCCGGTGCGGCCGGTCAGTTCGATGATCTGGGCGGGGGTCACGGACGGGCCGACCGTCACCAGGGAGGGGCGGGCCAGGAGCACGTCCGTCACCGGGCGCGAGCCCAGTTCGAGCGCGTCCTCGAGCCGTTCCTGCTCCTCGGGTCCGAGCAGGCCGGCCTGGCCCGCGTCCTCGACGAGGCGGTTGAGCTGCTCGCTGGTGAAGACGGCCTCGACCTCGTCCTTGGGCTCGACCCGGAAGAGCCGCAGGACCAGCCGGGCGCAGGCGCCGAGGGCGATCGTGACGGGCTTGCACAGGCGGGCGAACGCGACGAGCCCGGGGCTGAACCACAGCGCCGTCTTCTCGGGCGCGGCCATCGCCAGGTTCTTCGGGACCATCTCGCCGATGACGAGGTGGAGGAAGACGACGGCGGCGAGCGCGATCACGTAGCCGAGGGGGTGGATCATGCCCTCGGGCAGGTGGACCGCCTCGAAGACCGGCTCCAGAAGACGGGCGACGGTCGGCTCGGCCACCGCGCCCAGCGTCAGTGAGCAGACGGTGATGCCGAACTGGGCGGCCGCCATCATCTGGGGCAGGTGCTCGAGTCCGTAGAGGACCTGGCGGGCGCGGTTGCCCGGAATGGGTTCGATCTGGCTGCGGCGCACGGAGACGAGAGCGAACTCGGCGCCGACGAAGAACCCGTTCGCCAGCACCAGCAGCGCGGCGAAGAACAGTTGCAGGGCGCTCATCGGGCCGCCTCCAGGACGGGCTGCGGGGCGTCCGCGAGCCGGACGATCCGGACCCGCTCGGCCCGGTAGTGGTCGACCTGGCGCACGGCGAGCCGCCAGCCGGGCAGCTCGGCCCTGTCGCCGGCGGCGGGGATGCGGCCGAGCAGGTCGGCGACGAGTCCGGCGACGGTCTCGTACGGGCCGTCGGGTGCTTCGAGGCCGATGCGGCGCAGGACGTCGACGCGGCAGCTGCCGTCGGCCTCCCAGGCGGGGCGGCCGTCCTCCGGGGGCAGCGGGGCGAGCTCGGGCAGGTCGTGGCGGTCGTGCTCGTCGCGGACCTCGCCGACGAGCTCCTCCACGATGTCCTCGAGGGTGACGACGCCGGCGGTGCCGCCGTACTCGTCTACGACGACCGCGATGGGCTGTTCGCTGCGCAGGCGCGCGAGCAGCGGCTGCACCGGGAGCGTCTCGGGGACGAGGAGCGGGGCCTGGGCGATCCGGGCGACGGGGGTGCGCAGCCGCTCGTGCGCGGGGATCGCGAGGGCGTCCTTGAGGTGGACCATGCCGACGACCTCGTCGATCCGCTCCCGGTACACGGGGAAGCGGGACAGGCCGGTGGCGCGGGTCAGGTTGACCACGTCCTCGGCGGTCGCGGAGGCCTGGAGGGCGCTGACCTTCACGCGCGGGGTCATGACGTGCTGCGCGGTGAGCTCGGCGAGCGACAGGGTGCGGACGAACAGGTCCGCCGTGTCCTGCTCCAGGGCGCCGGCCTGCGCCGAGTGGCGGGCCAGCGAGACCAGTTCGCCCGGGGTGCGCGCGGAGGCCAGCTCGTCGGCCGGTTCGACGCCGAGGGCGCGCACCAGGCGGTTCGCGACGGCGTTGAGGACGGCGATGACCGGGCGGAACAGGCGGGAGAAGACGTGCTGGGGGCCCGCGACGAAGCGGGCGACCTGCAGCGGCTTGGAGACCGCCCAGTTCTTCGGGACGAGTTCGCCGATCACCATCTGGACGGCGGCGGCGAGGAGCATGCCGACGACGACGCTGATGCCGCGCGCCGCGCCCTCGGGGACGCCGACGGCGGTGAACGGGCCGTGCAGCAGTTCGGCGAGGGCCGGCTCGGCGAGCATGCCGACGACCAGTGAGGTGATGGTGATGCCGAGCTGGGTGCCGGAGAGCTGGAAGGACAGTTCCTTGAGCGCGGCCACGACGGTGCGGGCCCGCTTGTCGCCGGCGGCGGCGGCCTGCTCGGCGTCGGGGCGCTCCACCGTGACGAGGCCGAACTCGGCGGCCACGAAGAAGCCGTTGGCGAGGATCAGGAGGAAGGCGGCCGCGAGAAGCAGCAACGGGATGGTCATGCCGCCGCCTCCGGTGACGTCAGCGCGCGGGGCGCGCTATGTCGGGAGGGGGCGGCGCAGGTACTACCGGACGATCCGTCCATCGCTGGAGGGAGTCACTCCTAAGTCAGTCGGAGCCCCCGGCCGCCCGTGGGGGCGCGTCGGGGGCGGGGCGGCACTCGAGGCGCGCCCCGTCACCAGATTAATCACGACAGGGGTGGTGCGGCAGGCCCCGCGGCCCTGAGCCTTCCCGGAGACCGCCCCGAAGCGGGGAGTCCTCAGCCCTGGACGGTGCTGTGGGCCTCGGTCAGGGCGCGGAGCGCCTTGGCGTCACGGATGGCGCTCTCCTTGGCGATGCCGGGCTGGATGCCCATGGCGGCCAGGCTGGTGCCGTCGGTGAGGTTGAGGAACACCCAGGGGTCGCCGGGCCGCAGGTTGACCTGGACGATCTCGGCCCAGGCGAGCCGGCGGCTGCGCGCGACGTTGACGACGGTGACGCCGCTGTCGTCGGCGACGATCTTGGGCCGGGCGAGCAGCGCGAGGACGCCCCAGAACATGGCCGCGGTGAAGACGAAGCTGGTCCGCTCCCCCGGGTTCAGTCCGCCGAGCAGCAGGGCGACGGCGGTGATCGTCACGAAGCTGGCGGCGCCGAGCCCGTGCAGGATGGCACGGGTGCGGCTCGGCCGGAAGGTGACGGGCAGCGTCGGCAGGTCAGTCATGGCGGGAAGTCCTCACGGTCCTCTGAGCGGTCCTCGCGGCGGTCTCGGAGGCGGTCTCAGAGACGGCAGGCGTGGATCGCGGTGGTGAGGATGGCCCGGGCGCCGAGCTCGTACAGGTCGTCCATGATGCGCTGGGCGTCGCGGGCGGGGACCATGGCGCGCACGGCGACCCAGCCCTCGTTGTGCAGCGGGGAGACGGTCGGCGACTCGAGGCCCGGGGTGAGGGCGACGGCCTTCTCCAGGTGCTCGGCGCGGCAGTCGTAGTCCATCATCACGTAGGTGCGGGCCACGAGGACGCCCTGGAGGCGGCGCAGGAACTGCTGGACCTTGGGGTCGTCGGTCTCGGCGCCCTTGCGGCGGACGACGCAGGCCTCGGAGCGCATGATGGGCTCGCCGAAGACCTCCAGGCCCGCGTTGCGCAGCGAGGTGCCGGTCTCGACGACATCGGCGATGGCGTCGGCGACGCCGAGCTCGATGGCGGTCTCGACGGCTCCGTCGAGGTGGACGACGGAGGCCTGGACGTCGTGCTCGTCGAGGTACTTGCCGACGATGCCCTCGTAGGAGGTGGCGATCGTCCGGCCCGCGAGGTCGGCGACGCTCTTGACGGCGCCGGGGCGGGAGGCGAAGCGGAAGGTGGAGCGGGCGAAGCCGAGCGGCAGGATCGCCTCGGCGTCGGCGCCCGAGTCGATCAGCAGGTCCTCGCCGGTGATGCCGATGTCGAGCTTGCCGGAGGACACGTAGATCGCGATGTCCTTGGGGCGGAGGTAGAAGAACTCCACCTCGTTGTCCGGGTCGACCGTGACGAGTTCCTTGGACTCCTTGCGCTGGCGGTATCCGGCCTCATGCAGCATCGCCGACGCAGGTCCGGACAGTGAACCCTTGTTGGGGACGGCGATGCGCAGCATGAGGTCGGATTCCTTTGCGTGGAGAGTCGTGACAGGCGTGAGAAACGGGTGTGCTGACGGGATCGGCGTACGGGCTCAGAGGTGCGCGTACACGTCGTCGAGGGAGATGCCGCGGGCGACCATCATCACCTGGACGTGGTAGAGGAGCTGCGAGATCTCCTCGGCGGCGGCGTCCTTGCCCTCGTACTCGGCGGCCATCCAGACTTCGGCGGCCTCCTCGACGACCTTCTTGCCGATGGCATGGACGCCCTTGCCGACCAGCTCTGCGGTGCGGGACGTGGCGGGGTCGCCGTTGGCTGCCTTGTGCTGGAGCTCGGTGAAGAGCTCCTCGAACGTCTTATTGGACATGGTGGTGCCTACTTTACGCGGCTCTCCTCGCCCCTTAACGCCAGGGCTCGGCGACGGTACGCAGCGTGGTCGCGGTGGCGACGGCGGCGGTGACCGCTTCGTGCCCCTTGTCCTCGTTCGAGCCCTCGAGGCCCGCCCGGTCCAGGGCCTGCTCCTCGGTGTCGCAGGTCAGGACGCCGAAGCCGACGGGCACGCCGGTCTCGATGGAGACCTGGGTCAGGCCCTGGGTGACGCCCTGGCACACGTACTCGAAGTGCGGGGTGCCGCCGCGGATGACGACGCCGAGCGCGACGACGGCGTCGTAGCCGCGGCTCGCGAGGACCTTGGCGACGACGGGGAGCTCGAAGCTGCCCGGGACGCGCAGCACGGTGGGCTCGCTGATGCCCAGCTCGGTCAGGGCGCGCAGGGCGCCGTTCACGAGGCCGTCCATGACCTTCTCGTGCCACTGGGCGGCGACGACGGCGACGCGCAGGTCTCCGCAGTTCTTGACGCTCAGTTCGGGTGCACCCTTGCCGCTCACGCGCTTCTCCTCGTACGTACGTAGCTGATGGGACGGTTGATCACTGGTTGCTGCAGGTGGACGTGCGGGGCGCGTCCAGCCAGGGCAGGTCGTGGCCCATGCGGTCGCGCTTGGTGCGCAGGTAGCCGAGGTTGTGCTCGCCGGCGGTGACGGGCATGGGCTCCCGGGCGGTGACCTTCAGGCCGTGCCGGGTGAGGGCGTCGGTCTTGTCCGGGTTGTTGGTCATCAGGCGCAGGCTGTGCACGCCGAGGTCCTGGAGGATCTGGGCGCCGGCCGCGTAGTCGCGGGCGTCGGCGGGCAGGCCGAGCTCCAGGTTGGCGTCGAGGGTGTCGCGGCCCTGCTCCTGGAGTTCGTAGGCGCGCAGCTTGGACACGAGGCCGATGCCGCGGCCCTCGTGGCCGCGCAGATAGACGACGACGCCGCGGCCGTGCTCGACGATGCGCCGCATGGACTCCTCCAGCTGGGGGCCGCAGTCGCAGCGCAGCGAGTGGAAGACGTCGCCGGTGAGGCACTCGGAGTGGACGCGGGCGAGGACGTCCTCGCCGTCGCCGAGCTCGCCGTGGACGAGGGCGACGTGCTCGACGCCGTCGACGGTGGAGCGGTAGCCGTAGGCGGTGAACTCGCCGTGGGCGGTGGGCAGCTGGACGGTCGCCTCGCGCTTGACGGTGGGTTCGCTGCTGCGGCGGTAGGCGATCAGGTCCTCGATGGAGATGATCGTCAGGCCGTGCTTGCGGGCGAAGGGGACCAGCTCGGGCAGGCGCAGCATGACACCGTCCTCACCCGCGATCTCGACGATGGCGCCGGCCGGGCGGAGGCCGGCGAGGCGGGCGAGGTCGACGGCGGCCTCGGTGTGGCCGTTGCGGGCCAGGACGCCGCCGGGCTTGGCGCGCAGCGGGAAGATGTGCCCGGGGCGCACGAAGTCGCCGGGCTCGGCGTCGCCGGAGGCGAGCAGCCGCAGGGTGGTGGCGCGGTCGGCGGCGGAGATGCCGGTGGTGACGCCGTGGGCGCCGGAGGCGTCGACGGAGACGGTGAAGGCGGTCTTCATCGACTCCGTGTTGTTGCCGACCATCTGGGGCAGGTCGAGCCGCTCCAGCTCGTCGCTCTCCATGGGGGCGCAGATCAGGCCGCGGCACTCGCTCATCATGAAGGCGACGATCTCGGGCGTGATCTTCTCGGCGGCGACGACGAGGTCGCCCTCGTTCTCCCGGTCCTCGTCGTCGACGACCACGACGGGGCGGCCCGCGGCGATGTCCCGGACGGCCTGCTCGACCGGGTCGAGGGCCAGGTCGGTCACTTCGTAGAGGTGGGCTGCCGTGCTCATGCGTGGGCTCCTTCGAGCGCAGGGGCGGTGGCGGCGCGGGACCGCAGCCACCAGTCGCGCATGCCCCACAGGACGAGCGCGCCGTAGATGACGTAGACGAAGCCGGAGAAGGCGAAGCCGTTGGCGAAGTTCAGCGGGACGCCGACCGCGTCGACCAGGAGCCAGGCGAACCAGAACTCGACCATGCCGCGGGCCTGGGCGTACATGGCGACGACGGTGCCGACGAAGATGTAGGCGTCGGGCCAGGGGTCCCAGGACAGGGTCGGGAAGGCGGTGAACAGGCCGCCGACCGCGAGAGTGCCGAGGGCGGCGGCGCCGATCAGGTAGCCGCGCTCGCGCCAGGTGGCGAAGCGGACGGCGATGGAGCCGTCCTGCGCCTGGCCCTTGCCGCGGTTCCACTGCCACCAGCCGAAGAGGGCGACGACGATGACGACGAGCTGCTTGCCCGCGCTGCCCGAGAGGTGGGCGGTGGCGAAGGCGGTGAGCAGGATCGCGCCGGACACCAGCTGGGCGGGCCAGGTCCATATGGAGCGGCGCCAGCCGAGGGCGAGGGCGATCAGCCCGATCACGTTGCCGATCATGTCGGACCAGATGATGTGCTGGCCGAACAGCGTGAACGCCTGCGAGTTGAGCCAGTTCACCGGTCGCCCTCCTGGATCCCGAGCATGCGCTCGACGTACTTGGCGATGACGTCGACCTCGAGGTTGACCGGGTCGCCGGGCTGCTTGTGGCCGAGCGTGGTCAGGGCGAGGGTGGTGGGGATGAGGCTGATGGTGAAGTAGTCGGGGCCGGCCTCGACGACGGTGAGGCTGACGCCGTCGACCGTGATGGAGCCCTTCTCGACGACGTACCGGGACAGCTCGGCGGGCAGGGAGACCTTGACGATCTCCCAGTGCTCGGAGGGGGTGCGCTCGACGATCGCGCCGGTGCCGTCGACGTGGCCCTGCACGATGTGACCGCCGAAGCGGCCGTCGGCGACCATCGGGCGCTCCAGGTTGACCCGGGAGCCGGTGGTCAGGGCGCCGAGGCTGGACCGCTTGAGGGTCTCGGCCATGACGTCGGCGGTGAACTCGTCGCCCTCGTGCTCCACGACGGTGAGACACACGCCGTTGACCGCGATGGAGTCTCCGTGCTTGGCGCCGTCGGTGACGACGGGGCCGCGGACGCGGAAGCGGGAGGCGTCGTCGAGGTTCTCGACGGCCGTGATCTCGCCCAGCTCTTCGACGATTCCGGTGAACACTTCCCCGGTCCTCCCTCTGAGGGTCTGGACTCCGGGGCACTGTCGCGATACGGCGACAGAACGTACGGACGACGACACCGGGAGCGGCGACGCCACGTGCGGGGCATCGACAGGGATGCCCTCAACAGCTCGGCGACGCGCACACGAGGTGCCCGCCCGCCGCGCACTGCCTCCCATCCGGACTTTAACCGTCGGTCCAGGAATTTCACCTGGTCAACCGGTCACTGGTGTGTGACCGGGTCGCGGACTGTAACCGCCGGTTCGGACTTTCACCGACCCCGGAGTGCGCTGCTTCTGGTACAGGGCCAGTGTGCCACGTCCACCCGGCACGTCTACCGGTGATCCCTGTGGGCTGACTCACAGCCACGAACGGTGACTTTGGGTCCCGGGAGGGAATAGGCGGCCAACTCCCCCGGCGGGCGCCGGTTGTTGAGATTGGTACAGACCTATTGACGTCATGGTCTAGTCCTCTTAGGTTCCTCCCAGCCTCGAGGTCCACCCGCCCCACTCGCGCATCACCGATGCCCTCCCCGGGAGGAACCGCCGTGCCGTTCCCCAGACCGCCCAGACGCCGACCGGCCCTGCTCGCCGGCGCGGCCGCCGTGGCGGGGCTGCTGCTCGCCTCGCTGCCCACGACCGTCTCGCACGCCGCCGACCAGGAGTCCTGCCGCCCCGACGGCCTCTACGAGACGCCCGGCGTCTCGGTCCCCTACTGCTCGGTCTACGACACCGAGGGCCGCGAGAAGATGGGAGCCGACCACCAGCGCCGCGTCATCGGCTACTTCACGGGCTGGCGCACGGGCCAGGACGGAACCCCCGCGTACCTCGCCTCTGACATCCCCTGGGACAAGGTCACGCACCTCAACTACGCCTTCGCGCACGTCGACGGGGACAACAAGATCTCGGTCGGCGCCGACGGCCCGAAGAACGCGGCCACGGGCATGACCTGGCCGGGTGTCGCGGGCGCCGAGATGGACCCCGACCTGCCGTACAAGGGCCACTTCAACCTGCTCACCAAGTTCAAGAAGCAGCACCCGAACGTGAAGACGCTGGTCTCCGTCGGCGGCTGGGCCGAGACGGGCGGCTACTTCGGGGACGACGGCAAGCGCGTCGACTCGGGCGGCTTCTACGCGATGGCGACGAACGCGGACGGCAGCGTCAACCAGGCGGGCATCGACACCTTCGCCGACTCCGCCGTCGCGTTCGTCAAGAAGTACGGCTTCAACGGCGTCGACATCGACTACGAGTACCCGACGACCATGAAGGACGCGGGCAACCCGCTGGACTGGTCGCTCGCGAACGCCCGCAGGGCCGGCCTCGTCAAGGGCTACGCCGCCCTGATGAAGACGCTGCGCGAGAAGCTCGACCGGGCCGGCGCGGCCGACGGCAGGCACTACCTGCTGTCCGTCGCGGCCCCGTCCTCCGGCTATCTGCTGCGCGGCATGGAGACCTTCCAGGTCCAGAAGTACCTGGACTACGTCAACATCATGTCGTACGACCTGCACGGCGCCTGGAACGAGTACGTCGGCCCGAACGCCTCGCTGTTCGACGACGGCAAGGACGCCGAACTCGCCGCGGCGGGTGTCTACTCGACCTCCCAGTACGGCGGCATCGGCTACCTCAACACCGACTGGGCCTACCACTACTTCCGCGGTTCGATGCCGGCCGGCCGCATCAACATCGGGCTCCCGTACTACACGCGGGGCTTCAAGAACGTGCAGGGCGGCACCGACGGGCTGTGGGGGAAGGCGCCCTCGACGGACTGTCCGGCGGGCGCGGGCCTGACGAAGTGCGGTGACGGCGCCGTCGGCATCGACAACCTCTGGCACGACAAGGACACGAACGGCAAGGAGTCCCCGGCCGGTTCGAACCCGATGTGGCACGCCAAGAACCTGGAGAAGGGCGTCGTCGGGGACTACGTGACGAAGTACGGCTTCCCGGCGGACACGAAGCTGACGGGTACCTACCAGCGCAAGTACGACTCGACGCTCGTGGCGCCCTGGCTGTGGAACGCCGACAAGAAGGTGTTCCTGTCGACCGAGGACGAGCAGTCGGTCGCCGCGAAGGCCGCGTACGTGGCCGACCGGGGCATCGGCGGCACCATGATCTGGGAACTCGCCGGCGACTACGGGTGGAACGCGGCCAAGGGCCAGTACGAGCCCGGCTCCACGCTCACCAGCACGCTCTACGACGCCTTCAAGTCCGCGAAGCCGTACGGCGCGAAGCGCTCCACGATCGACCTGCCGACCGAGGCGCTCGACATCGGCGTGGACTTCGGCTCCTTCCCGCTCGGCGACTCCAACTACCCGATCTCGCCCAAGGTGAAGATCACCAACAACACGGACGCGACACTGCCGGGCGGCACCGAGTTCCAGTTCGACTACGGGACCTCGGCGCCGGGCAACGCCAAGGATCAGTCCGGGTTCGGCACGACGATCGTCCGCAGCGACCACACCGGCGACAACGTGGGCGGACTCAAGGGCGACTACCACCGGGTCTCGCTGAAGCTGCCCGCCTGGCAGTCGCTCGCGCCCGGCGCCTCCGTCTCGCTCGACTTCGTCTACTACCAGCCGGTGTCGACGCCCTCGAACTGGACGGTGACCTTCGGCGGGAAGACGTACGCGCTGGCCGGCGACCTGGCCCGCGGCACGACCGTCGTCCGGCCGGGCTCGGGCACGCCGACGCCCGACCCGACGCCGACGCCCACGCCGACCCCGGATCCGACGGGCGGCACCTGCACGGCCGCCGCGTGGAACACGGCCACCGAGTACGGCGCCGGAGCGCTCGTCTCGTACGGCGGGCACACCTGGAAGGCCAAGTGGTGGACGAAGGGCGAACAGCCCGGCTCCACCGGGGAGTGGGGTGTCTGGCAGGACCAGGGCGCCTGCTGAACCCCGGGCGCTCTCTGACAGGGTGAGGGTCGTGACGACCGCATCGGAGAGCGCCCGCGCCGAAGAGTTCGAGAGCCACCGCCCGCGGATGTTCGGGCTCGCCTACCGGATGCTCGGCTCCGCCGAGGAGGCGCAGGACGCCGTGCAGGACGCGTACCTGCGCTTCCGCGCCACCGAGCCCGGTGCGGTCACCCGTCCGGGGGCCTGGCTCGCCAAGGTCGTCACGAACCTCTGCCTCAACCGCCTCACCTCGGCCCGCGTACAGCGAGAGCGGTACGTGGGCCCCTGGCTGCCCGAACCGGTCCTCACCTCGGACGGCGCGCTCGGCCCGCTGGACTCGGCGGAGAGCCGGGACTCGGTGTCCTGCGCGCTGCTGGTCCTGCTGGAGCGGCTGACGCCGACCGAGCGGGCGGTGTACGTGCTGCGCGAGGCGTTCGCGTACGGGTACCGGGAGATCGCCGGCGTCCTCGATCTGGAGGAGGCCCACTGCCGGCAGCTGTACCGGCGGGCGACGGGCCGGATCGCGGCGCCCGCGGCCCGTTTCGAGCCCTCGGAACAGGTGCGGCGTGAGCTGGTCGAGGCGTTCGTGGCGGCGGCCCGGGAGGGCGACCTCGTGGGCCTGGAGAAGGTGCTCGCCGCGGATGTGACCTGGTGGGGCGACGGCGGCGGCAAGGTGTCCGCGGCACGCCGGCCGGTCGACGGGCGGGACAAGGTGCTGCGGTTCCTCGTGGGCGTCGGCGAGCGCTATCTGGCCGGTGCGGAGCTGTCGGTCGCGGAGATCAACGGGGAGCCGGCGGTGGTCGCCCGGATGGCGGGCGCGCTCGTCGGGACCGTCGCCTTCGAGGTGCGCGACGGGCTCGTGGTGGCCGCGCGGGCCGTCCTGAATCCCGACAAGCTGGCCTTCGTGGACGCGCAGCTGGCCGCCGCCTGAGGTTCCGGCCCGCGGGCTGTCACGTTCGCGCGGGCCCGCCGGTTCCCAGCTGACGACGGTGTCCCACAGGGGGGCGCCGACGTCCGAAGGGGCTGATGGAGCGATGACCACGATCCTGGTGACCGGCGGCACGGGCACGCTGGGGCGGCTCGTCCACGAGCGGCTCTCCGAGGCGGGGCACGAGGTGCGGGTGCTCAGCCGGCACGCGCGGCCGTACGCGGTGGACCTGCGCGAGGGCGGTCCCGCGCTCGAGCGGGCGGTGACCGGCGCGGACGTGATCGTGCACTGCGCCTCGTCGCCGCGCGGCGGGGACGAGAAGGCGGCCGCGCATCTGATCGAGGCGGCGCGGCGGGCGGGCGTCCCGCACCTGCTCTACATCTCGATCGTCGGCGTCGACCGGGTCCCGCTGCGCTACTACCGGGAGAAGTGGGCGGTGGAGCGGATGATCGAGGCGTCCGGGCTCGGCTGGACGGTGCTGCGGGCGACGCAGTTCCACGAGCTGGTGCGGGACGTTCTGGCGGGGGCGGCGCGGCTGCCCGTGATGCTGTTGCCGGCGGGGGTCGATGATCAGCCGGTCGAGGTGGCGGAGGTCGCGGAGCGGTTGGCGGAGCTGGCGGTTTCGGGGCCGGCCGGGCGTGTGCCGGACATGGGCGGGCCCGAGGTCAGGTCGCTGGCGGAGCTGGGGCGGGTGTATCTGGGGGCGGTCGGGAAGCGGCGCCTCGTCGTGTCCGTGCCGCTGTTCGGGCGGGTGTACCGGGCGTTCCGGGCGGGTGGGCACCTGGCGCCGGGCCACTCCGTGGGGCGCCGGACGTTCTCGGAGTTCTTGTCCGAGGGGTAGGTGGGTTCGTTGTCGGGTGCGGGCCGGTGGGGCTTCTCGCGCCCCGCGGCGGAGCCGCTGACGGACACAACCCCGCGCCCCTGAAGGCGAACGGCTTCGCCGTTCAGCCTTCATCGGGGAAATGCCGCCCGAAGGGCGTGCATTTCAGGGGCGCGGGGAACTGCGCGAGAAGCCCCACCGGCCCGCACCCGGCAACGAACCGCTCAGCCCTACGGCGAGTACACCGCCTCCTGCGCCGCCTCCCGCGCCGTCACCAACGCCCCGCTCAAGACGGCCCCGCCTCCCAGAATCCCGGCCCGCACCTCCGTCACCAGCGGCGACATCGCGGCGAGCCGCACGGCGACCCGCCGGGCCAACGCGTCACCCCCGGCCCGCCCCACCTCTCCCGCGAGCACCACGCACCCGGGATCCAGCACGGCCACCACCGCGGCGGCCCCGATCGCGAGCCGCCCGGCCAGCGCGTCCAGGAACTCCTCCGCCGCACCGCCGGAGGCCCCCGCCGCCTCCCGCACAACATCGAACGCCCGCTCCAGCGGCTCCGCCGCGCCGACCAGCCCGTACTCCCCCGCGAGAGAGAGCACCGCTCCGGCCCAGGCCAGATCGTGGAACCCTCCGTCGCACCCGGTGGCGGACGGCAGTCCCCCCGTACCCGGCACGGGCAGGAACCCGACCTCCCCGGTTCCGCCAGAGGCCCCGCGGCGCAGCACCCCGTCGAGGACGACCGCCGCGCCGATGCCGAGCCCGAGCCACAGCAGCACGAACGTGTCCCGGTCGCGGGCCACCCCGTCGCGCCGCTCGGCGAGCGCCGCGAGGTTCGTCTCGTTCTCCACGAGCACGCGCGCGCCGAGCCGTTCCTGGAGGGCCGGGACGAGGCGGCGGTGCCATTCGGGGAGTTTCGTGGAGTCGCGCAGGGCGCCCGTCACGGGGTCGACGAGGCCGGGGGCGCCGACGCCGATGGTGTGCAGCCGCTCGACGCCGGCCTCCTTCGCGGTCCGTTCGAGGAGGGCGATGGTGCGCTCGACGGCGGCGCCGGTCGCCTCACGGGTGTCGACGGACAGGGACGCCTCGGCGAGCACGGCGCCGAGCAGGTCGGCGACGACGAGCCGGACCCCTTCGGTGCGGACGTCGAGGGCCGCGAGGTGGGCGCGGTCGGCGACGAGCCCGTACAGGCGGGCGTTGGGGCCGCGCCGCTGCGCGCCCGCCTCGCCGACGACCTGGATGAAGCCGGCGGCGGCGAGCCGCTCGACGAGGTCCGCGACGGTGGGCCGGGACAGGCCGGTGCGCTCCTTCAACTGCCCGGCGGTCAGCGGGCCTTCTTCCTGCAGCAGGCGCAGGGCGAGCCGGTCGTTGATGGCTCGGGCGGTGCTCGGTGATGCGGGCATGCCGGGATCCTACGGGGAAACGGGTTAACTATCAGGCAGGGTTCCTGATAGTTTACGGCCGCACGCTTGGGGAGCGACTCGGGAGGGGCCGGGCAGGATGAGCGGAACAGCGTCTGCGGCACATCAATCCACTTACGGACCGAGGGAGTTGAAGCGCGCCCGGTACGCGGTGGCGACCGTCTTCTGCGTCCACGGCGCGGTGACCGGTTCGTTCGCGACCCGGGTGCCGTGGATCCAGGACCACGCGGGCGTCGGCGCGGGCCAGCTCGGGCTGGCGCTCGCCTTCCCGGCGATCGGCGCCTCCGTGGCGATGCCGCTGGCCGGGAGCGTCAGTCACCGGTTCGGCGCGCGCACCGCGCTGCGCGGGCTGCTCGCGCTGTGGACGCTGGCACTGGTCCTGCCGTCCCTCGCGCCGAACCTGCTCACGCTCTGCGTCGCGCTGTTCGTCTACGGGGCGACGGCCGGCATGTCGGACGTGGCGATGAACGCGCTCGGCGTCGAGATCGAGACCCGCCTCGACAAGTCGATCATGTCGGGGCTGCACGGGATGTGGAGCGCGGGAGCACTGCTGGGTTCGGCGGGCGGCACGCTCGCCGCGCACATCGGCGCGGACGCCCGGCTGCACCATCTGCTCGCGGCAGCCGTGCTGACCGTGGCCGGGTTCGCCGCCTGCCGCTGGGTGCTGGACCTGCGCCCGGCCGAGGACGAGGAGGCGCCGCCCCGCTTCACCCTTCCGCCGAAGTCGGCGCTGCTCATCGGCGCGGTCGGGTTCTGCGCGGTGTTCGCGGAGGGCGCGAGCCTGGACTGGTCGGCGGTCTATCTGCGGGACGTGCTCGGCACGTCGGCCGGGCTCGCGGCGGCCTGCACGACGGCGTTCACGCTCACCATGGCGATCGCGCGGATCGCGGGCGACGCCGTGGTCGACCGCTTCGGAGCGGTGCGCACGGTCCGGATCGGCGGGATCGGCGCGACGCTGGGCGCCCTGCTCGTGGTGGTCGCACCGAATCCGGCGATCGCGATGGCCGGATTCGGGCTGCTCGGGCTCGGCATCGCGGTCGTCGTGCCGCTCGCCTTCGCGGCGGCGGGCCGCAGCGGGCCGAACCCGAGCCAGGCCATCGCCGGCGTCGCCACCATCACGTACACGTCGGGGCTGGTCGCGCCCTCCGCGATCGGCACGATCGCCGACGCGACGAGCCTCGTGGTGTCGTTCGGCGTGGTGACCGTGCTCGCCTGCGGGCTCGCGGTGTTCGCGGGCGTGCTGCGCGGCGCCGACCGGGCGCCGTCCGGCGTCGTGGGCCAGGTCAGCCCCGCGGGCGCAGCAGATCCTGCCCCAAGGCCCTGAAGCGCTCGCTCCACGGTGCGGGGCGCAGCGTCGCCGGGTCGAGCCTGACCAGGACGCGCGTCCCGTGCGCGTAGGTGAGCGAGCCGTCGGCGGAACAGAAGCGGAAGCCGTAGGTCAGTCCGGTGCGGCCGAGCCGCTCCAGCCAGAGGCTCACGGCATAGGCGCCGGGCCGCTTGACCGGGGCGTCGTAGGTGATCGTGAACTCCTTGACCGCGTTGCAGAAGTCGCCGGCCGCCGCCCAGTCGCCCTCGAAGGAGAGTCCGCGCTCGTGCCACAGGGCGCTCCAGGCCCGCTCGACCATCACGGGATAGCGGGCGTTGTGCAGCAGCCCGAGCGCGTCGAGGTCGTCGAAGTGGACGGTGACGGGGACGAGCCGGCCGTGGGAGGGGGCGGGTTCGGCGGGGACGGCGAGGGCTTCGGCGGTCACGGGTGCTGCTCCTGGTACGAGTTCGTGCAGAAGGATGCGGGTCATCGTACGGCGACCGGCTAAGCAACCGCTCAGCCGGTCGCGTACGCGCACCGGTGGGCGGCGCGGTACTCGCACTTATGTCGCACTAACATAAGGCGATTGATTCAGGCCACATCAGCACCACAGAAAGCAGACCCACCATGGACCTCGGCGTGCGCTGGAAACTGCACGGCGACGGGCGCACCCCGGCCCCCGGTGCCGTCGTCCGCCCCGACGAGCGGCTCTCCTGGCCGCGGACCATCGGACTCGGCGCCCAGCACGTCGTCGCGATGTTCGGCGCCTCGTTCGTCGCACCGGTCCTGATGGGCCTCGACCCCAACCTCGCGATCATGATGTCCGGTGTCGCGACGGTCATCTTCCTGCTCGCGACGCGCGGCCGGGTTCCCAGCTACCTCGGCTGCTCGCTGTCCTTCGTCGGCGTCGCCGCCGTCATCCGCGCGCAGGGCGGCTCCAGCGCCACGGTCACCGGCGCCGTCTTCGCCGTCGGTGTGGTCCTCTTCCTGGCCGGTCTCGCCGTGCAGCGGTTCGGCGCGCGGATCATCCACGCGGCGATGCCGCCGATCGTGACCGGCGCCGTCGTCATGCTGATCGGCTTCAACCTGGCCCCGGTCACCGCCTCCACGTACTGGCCGACCGACCAGTGGACGGCGCTCCTGGTCATGCTGTTCACCGGTTTGGCCGTCGTGTGCCTGCGCGGTTTCTGGTCCCGTATCGCGATCTTCCTGGGCCTGATCTTCGGCTACGGCATCTCCTGGCTGTTCGACCGGATCTTCGGCCGCATCCACTCCGTGAACGGCGGCGGCGCCGCCGTGGACCACTGGCGCCTCGACCTCTCCGGCGTCGGCAAGGCCGACTGGATCGGTCTGCCCTCCTTCCACGCCCCGTCCTTCGAGTGGTCCGCGATCCTCGTGGCGCTGCCCGTGGTCATCGCGCTGATCGCGGAGAACGCCGGACACGTCAAGGCCGTCGGCGAGATGACCGGCGACGACCTCGACGACAAGCTCGGTACGGCCATCTCGGCCGACGGCGCCGCGTCCATGCTCTCCACCGCCGTCGGCGGCCCGCCGAACACCACGTACTCCGAGAACATCGGCGTCATGGCCGCCACCCGCGTCTACTCCACGGCCGCCTACTGGGCCGCCGCCGGTTTCGCGCTCCTCTTCGGCCTGTGCCCCAAGTTCGGCGCGATCGTCGCCGCGATCCCGGGCGGCGTCCTCGGCGGCATCACCGTCATCCTCTACGGCATGATCGGCCTGCTCGGCGCCCAGATCTGGATCAACGCCGGGGTCGACCTGCGCAATCCACTGAACCTGGTCCCGGCCGCCGCGGGCATCATCATCGGCGTCGGCAACGTCTCCCTGAAGTTCACCGACAACTTCTCCCTGAGCGGCATCGCCCTCGGCACGATCGTCGTCATCACCGGCTACCACGCCTTGCGCGCGATGGCCCCCGCCCACCTCAAGACCCAGGAACCCCTCCTGGACGCGGGCACCTCGACGTACGACGAGAACAGCGCCCCCCAGGACCACGACAAGGGCACCGGCAAGAAGGGCTGACGCCGAGCACCGGCAGGCCAGTCAGTCCGCGAGCTCGAACGCGTAGTCCGGGGTGAACGTGCCCGGTTCGCCCTTGCAGCCGTCGGACTCGCCCGGGAGTTTGACCCACAGGTAGGCGTCGACGCGGGGCAGGCCCGTGGTCAGGGTGGGGGCCTCGCCGATCCTGCGGCCGTCGGGGTCGCACCACTCGCCGTCGGTGGGGGCGCCGTTGCCGTTGCGGCTGGTGTCGATGACGGCCCCGAGCCCCGCGGGCGCGCCCATCGCGGCGAGGACCCGGCGGTCGTAGGCGGCCTCGTCGGCGGTGCGGTGGAAGTTCGAGACGTTGCTGAAGACGCCGTCGGAGGAGGCGGGGGACGCCGCGCCCGCCGCTCTCAGGCGGGCGGCCTGGGTGGCCGGGGCGTTCCAGCCCGAGTGGCCCGCGTCGTAGTAGACGCGGGCGCGGGGGTTCGCGGACTTCATGACCCGTCCCGCGCGGGCCAGTGCCGCGTAGCGGTCGGCGCGCTGCCCGTCGCTGAGGCACTCCGTCTGGGAGAGCGCGTCGGGCTCCAGGATCACGATGACCTCGCGGCCGCCCAGACCCGCCGCGAACCGGTCGATCCAGTCGTCGTACGCGGCCCGGTCCGGAGCCCCGCCGTCGGAGGCGCCCCCGCAGTCGCGCTCGGGTATCGCGTACGGCACGACGACGGGCACCCGGCCCTCCCCCGCCGCCGCGGAGGTCACGGCGCGTACCCGGGACGTGATGCTGTCCGGGGTGAAGTCGGCGAACCAGACGGCGGCCGGCCGGGCGGCTATCCGGGACTCGATGAGCGGGCGGCGCGGGTCCGAGCGGTTGGCCCGCACCCACTCCAGGACCTGTGAGTCACCGTGCCGGTAGAGGCCGGAGGCGGCGGGCGGCGCGCTCGACGGCCGGGGCGGCGCCTTCCTCGTGGGCCGCGCCTTCGGTTTCGGCTTCGGGCTCGGCTTCGCCGACGGCTTCGTCACGGACGGGGTCGGGCTCGGCAGGGCGGGCAGCGGCTGGAGGCTCGGCGACTCGCTGACGACGGGGCGTGCCTCGTCGCCGCCGTCCGGTCCGTCGGCCGTCGCGGACAGCAGGCCCGCGACGGCCCCGGCGGCCACCACGGCCGAGGCCGCCGCGACCATCGCCGAGCGGCCCGCCGCACGCCGTCGCGCCGACCGCCGCTCCGCGAGCCGTCGCGCACGTAACCCTGACACCGCGCTCTCCCCCCTCGTGTCGCCCGCCGTTCCCCCGTTCTGGGGAAGCCCACGGCCTGCCGACACCCGCGTCACCCTACGGCTGGGACCCTTCGTCCATGGCGCAGTTGGAACAGATCGGACAGCCCCGGGCGCTCGCCGGCGGGGTCGACACGGTACTCGCGCGGATGCGCGGGCTCGCCGCGGATCTGCCGCCCATGGACGGCGTGGCCGTGTTCAACCGGGTCTATCTCACGGTCACGGACACCGTCGACCGGGCGATCGACGCAGGTCCCGGCGGGGGCTTCCCCGACCGGGCGGCCGCGATCACGCTGGACGTCCGCTTCGCGGAGCGCTATCTCGCCGCGGTCGACGCGGCGGCGCACGGGCAGCGTCCGCCCGCCTGCTGGCGCCCGCTCCTGACGTTCCGCCGCCATCCCGGGGTACGCCCGCTGCAGTTCGCGCTCTCGGGCATCAACGCGCACATCGGCCACGATCTGGCGCTGGCCGTCGTGGACACCTGTCGTACGCTCGGCTGCGAACCGGAGTGTCTGGAGGACGAGTTCGACCGCGTGGGCGAACTCCTCGTCACGCTGGAGGAGCGCATCCGCGAAGAGCTGATGCCGGGCCCCGATCTGCTCCAGATCGCCGATCCGCTGACCCATCTGCTCGGCTCCTGGAGCATCGAGCGGGCCCGTGACGCGGCCTGGGCCGCCGCCCGCGCCCTGTGGGCCCTGCGCGGACTCCCGCCGCTGGCCGCCGAGTTCACCCAGCGCCTGGACACTTCGGTGGGCCTGGTGGGGCGGATGCTGCTCACCCCGCTCCCCGACTGATCCGACCGGATCCGACCGCATAAGTCTGACGGATCGTCACATCAGGAACACCCGTGTGATCGCCGTGCGTTGAATCCGTGGTACTGACACCTGCACCTGCACACCTGCACCCGGACGACCGATCACGGACGACGAAGGAGCACGGTATGACGACACGACTCGGCCTGAGCCTGCCCCAGATGAAGCAGTACTCCATCGGGCGGGACATCCCCGAGGTGGCCCGGGCCGCGGAGGCCACGGGCTACGAGAGCCTGTGGGTCTTCGAGCGGATCCTCTTCCCGGAGCCGGCCACCCAGGGGCTCTACGGGATACCGGGCCTGCCGTGGCCGGACCAGTACCGCTCGGTCGCCGACCCGCTGGTCTCGCTGACCCTCGCCGCCTCCGCCACCTCCCGCGCCCGGCTCGGCACCAGCGTCCTGGTCGCCCCGCTACATGTGCCGTTCCAGCTGGCCCGCTCCCTCGCCTCTCTGGACGCGGCGAGCGGCGGCCGTGTCGTGGCGGGGCTCGGCACGGGCTGGTCGCACGACGAGTACGCGGCGGCCTCCGTGGCCCCGTTCGAGCGGCGCGGCCAGGTCCTGGACGAGCTGATCGACGTGTGCCGCGCGGTGTGGGGCCCGGACCCGGTGGCGTACGAGGGCGAGCTGACCACGATCGCGCCGTCCGAGGTCGGCCCCAAGCCGGCCGGCCCCCTGCCGATCCTGCTGCCGGCGAACAGCCCGAAGGCGATGCGCCGGCTCGTCGACCGGGCGGACGGCTGGATGCCGGTGTCGATGGGCACCGAGGCCCTCGCGCGGGAGTTCGCCGGGCTGCGGGCACTGGCCGAGGAGCGCGGTCGTACGGCCCCGCTCCAGTCGGTGCTGCGGGCGAACACCCAGTACACGCGGGAGGCGTACACGGGCGACGACCGCGCCCCCTTCCAGGGCAGCGTCGACCAGATCGTGGAGGACCTCGCCGCGCACGCCGAGGTCGGCGTGGAGGAGATCCTCATCGACCTCCAGGGCTCCGCCCGGGACGCCCGGGAGCTCACGGACCTGGCGACGGAGGTCTACGAGAAGGCGCGGGCCGCCGGAGTGTGACGGGCCCGCGCCTGTTGCCTCACGGCCCGGGTCAGTCCTCCGGCAGCTCGACCGGGGCGATCGACTCGTAGAGGTCGCCGGGGCCCGGGTTGGTCGGGTCGGTGGTGCCGCCCAGGTGGTGCATGACGCCCCACACGGCGTTGAGCGCGGTCTGGACGGCGCCCTCGGCCCAGCCGGCCGTCCAGGAGATGTCGTCGCCGGCGAGGAAGAGGCCGCGCCGGTCCTCGGGCAGCGAGTCCTGCATGAAGTGGGTGAACAGGCGCCGCTGGTAGCGGTAGTGGCCCGGCAGGTTCGCCTTGAAGGCGCCCATGAAGTAGGGCTCGTTCTCCCAGGACACGGTCACCGGGTTGCCGATGATGTGCTTGCGGATGTCGACGTTCGGATAGATCTCGCCGAGCGACTTCAGCATGACCTCGAGCCGCTCGTTCGCGGACAGCGGCAGCCACTTGAGGCTGTCGTCGCACCACGTGTAGGAGAGGCAGATGACGGCGGGCTTGTCCGGGCCGTCGTCGAGCAGGTAGGTGCCGCGGGTCATGCGGTCGGTGAGCGTCATCGACATGACGTCGCGGCCGGTGACCTCGTCCTTGTCCAGCCAGAACGGCCGGTCGACGGGGACGAAGAGCTTGCTGGACTCCATGTAGTGGGTCCGCTCGATGGCCGTCCAGTGGTCGATCGGGAACAGCTCGTCGTCGCAGGCCACCTTGGACAGCAGCATCCAGGACTGCGCGGTGAAGATCGCGGCCTTGTAGGTGCGGATGTCGCCGTCGGCGTCCGTGACGGTGATGTGGTTGCCGGCGGTGCGCGCGAGGCGGGTCACGGCGGGGCGGGGCTTGCCGCTGTCGTGCAGGGAGGACAGCGAGGTGCCGGGCGCCCAGTGCACGATCTTCTGCGGCTCGCGCTCCCACAGGCGCAGCGGCAGCTGCTGGGAGCCGCCGACGATGCCGCGGTGGTGGTCGTCGGCCTCGGTGTAGACGACGCGCAGGATCTCGAGGATCGAGTTCGGGAAGTCGGTGTCCCAGCCGCCGGTGCCGAAGCCGACCTGGCCGAAGATCTCGCGGTGCCGGAAGGACTTGAAGGCCTCGGACTCGCACAGGAACCCGTAGAAGGTCTGGTTGTCGAGCTTCTCGACGAGCCTGGCCCAGATCTCGCGGATGCGCGGTACGTCGCGCTCGCGCATCGCCTGGTTCATGTCGGAGAAGTCGGCGCCCTCGTCGAGGCACTTGTTCCAGGCCTCGGCGACGTCGCGGTAGACCTGCGGCAGGTCGTCGATGGTCTGCGCGTAGTGCGACTCGCCCTTGAGGTCGACGACGGTCGAGGGGGTGGCGGGCGACAGCGGGTTGGGGAACGGCTGCGTCTGCAGGCCCACGAGGTCGATGTAGTGCTGCAGAGCCGTCGAGGACGGCGGGAAGCGCATGGCGCCCATCTCGGCGGTCAGCCCGGCGGCGTCCGGCGGGGTGCCCTCGAAGCCGACGGTGCGCAGCCGGCCGCCGATCTCGTCGGCCTCGTAGACGACGGGCTTGAGGCCCATCTTCATCAGCTCGTACGCCGCGACGATGCCGGAGAGCCCGCCGCCGATGACGGCGATCTCGGTGCCCAGCTCGGTCGCGGGTATCTGGCCGAGGCCCGCCGGGTGCGCGAGGAAGTCGTCGTACGCGTACGGGAAGTCCGGACCGAACATGGTGATCGGCGGCTGGCCGTCGCTGTGCGGAACGGCGGTCGTGGGCACCGTGGACGTCATGAGGTGCGGACTCCTTGCGGGTACAGGCCGGCCGGGTGGAACAGGCGCGCCTGTCCCCCGCGCGGGGCGGAAGAGGTGGGAGGGATCGCATCGACGGTACGTTTCCGCCGGTCGGCCGGACAAGACGGGACCGTTGCGTCTGCGGATGCGATCCGTTGCGTGGCACCCGGCCTGAACAGCGATTCGTTGCGTGCCCGCGTGACTCCGCCGTCGCCGGGAGTGATCGCACGGGACGAGAGGCCCTCCGCCGCGCGGCGGAGACGGGTCGCGACCGTGGCCGGACGCCCCGGGCCGCTGCCCCGCGAGATCGTTCTCACACCCGGACGGACCGGGCGAGCAGGGCGATGACTAGGGGTTTTCCATGGCGCGCATCCGCATCCTGGTGGCGACGGCGGCGGCTCTGACGGTGGCGGTGGCCGGCACGGCCGCGGCGGGGACCGGCTCCGCGGGCGGGGGCCACGGCCGGCCCGCGCAGCCGCGCGAGGCGGCGGCCCTGACCGGCACGGCCCAGCTGTGGCGGCCGCCGTCGGCGCACGAGGACATCACGTTCACGTTCGACGCGCATCTGGCGGCGAAGGACAACATGGCGCCGGAGAAGGCGTACGGCACGTTCTTCTTCAGCCACTACAAGGACGGCAAGGGCGCCTGGGCGAAGGGCCGGATCGACTGCCTGATGACCGGCGGGAAGACGGCGGTGATGACCGGGGTCGTCACGGAGTCCGACTCCCCGCACCTGGGCAAGCGCGTCGGCATCTCCGTCACCGACGACGGCCGCGAGGACCGCCTCGGCTACACCTGGTCGAACCCGGACACCGGGGTGCTCGAGGTGCCGCGCTGCATGAGCGCGCCGCCGTTCGAGGTGGTGAAGAAGGGCACGGGCGACTTCGAGGTCCTGCCGTGGAAGCCGGAGTACCGAACCGACTGAGCGGCGCGGACCTACGCGGGCGAGCCGGAGGTGAAGCGGCGCAGCAGCGGGGAGAGCACGAGAACGGACTTGGTCCGCTCGACGAACGGCTCCCCCGCGATCCGCTCCAGGACGCGCTCGAAGTGGCGCATGTCGGAGGCGAAGACCTGGACGAGGGCGTCCGCCTCACCGGTGACGGTGGAGGCGGCCGCGACCTCGGGATACCGCTCCAGACCTCGCCGGATCGAATCCGGCGAGGTGTTGCGGCGGCAGTAGATCTCGATGAACCCCTCGGTCTCCCAGCCGAGCGCGGCCGGGTCGACCCGCACGGTGAAGCCGGTGATCGCGCCCGTCGCCCGCAGCCGGTCCACGCGCCGCTTCACGGCGGGCGCGGACAGGCCGACGAGCTGGCCGATGTCGGCGTAGGAGCGGCGGGCGTCCTCGGCGAGGGCGTGCACGATGCGTTCGTCGAGATCGTTCAGCAAGGCAGGAGGTTCACTTTTCTGCGGTTACTTTCCGCGGCTACTTTTCTGCGACCGCGGGGGCGTCCACGCGGGCGTCCGCGTCGTTCAGGCGGGAGCGGCGCATCCCGTAGCAGAAGTAGAACACGAGACCGGCGGCCATCCAGACACCGAAGACGATCCACGTGATCGTGGACAGACTGCCCATCATCCACACACAGAAGGCGAAACCGAGGATCGGCAGCACCGGCGAGAGCGGTACGCGGAAGGTGCGCTTCATGTCGGGCCGGGTCCGGCGCAGCACGATGACGGCGATGTTGACCAGGGCGAACGCGAAGAGCGTGCCGATGCTGGTGGCGTCGGCGAGCTGGCCGAGCGGGATCGCCGCGGCGAGGACGCCGCAGAACAGGGAGACGATGACCGTGTTGGCGCGGGGCGTGCCGGTCTTCGGGTGGACCTTGGAGAACACCTTGGGCACGAGGCCGTCGCGGGACATGGCGAACAGGACGCGGGTCTGGCCGTAGAGCACGGTCAGGACGACGGACGCGATGGCGATGACGGCGCCGGCGGCGAGCAGCGTGGCCCAGAAGGTCTGCCCGGTGACGTCCTTCATGATCCCGGCGAGCGCGGCCTCGGAGTCGCTGAACTGCTTCCAGGGCTTGGCGCCGACGGCGACGGCCGCGACGAGGACGTACAGCGCGGTGACGATGATCAGCGAGAGCATGATCGCGCGCGGCAGGTCGCGCTGCGCGTTCTTGGCCTCCTCGCCGGCCGTGGAGGCGGCGTCGAAGCCGATGTACGAGAAGAAGAGCGTGGCACCGGCGGCGCTGACGCCCGCCATGCCGAGCGGCATGAAGTGCTCGTAGTTGCCGGACTGGAAGCCCTTGATGCCTATCGCGCAGAACAGCAGCAGGGCCGCGATCTTCACGCAGACCATGATCGTGTTGGCGCGGGCGGACTCACGGGCGCCGCCGAGCAGGAAGGCCATGGCGAGCAGCACGACGATGAGGGCCGGCAGGTTGAAGATGCCGCCGTCGCCGGGCGGCGCGGAGAGCGCGGCCGGGATGGTGACGCCGATGGTGCCGTCGAGCAGCTCGTTGAGGTACTCGCCCCAGCCGACGGCGACGGCCGCGACCGAGACGCCGTACTCCAGGACCAGGCACCAGCCGCAGATCCAGGCGACGAACTCGCCCATCGTTGCGTATGCGTACGAGTAGGAGGACCCGGCGACGGGGATGGTGCCGGCGAGCTCGGCGTAGGACAGCGCCGAGAAGAGGGCGGTGAGACCGGCGATCACGAAGGACAGCGTGACCGCGGGTCCGGCCTTGGGGACGGCCTCGCCGAGGACGACGAAGATGCCGGTGCCGAGGGTGGCACCGATGCTGATCATGGTCAGCTGCCACAGGCCGAGCGAGCGCCGCAGCGAGCCGCCCTCACCCTGGCCGCCCTCCGCGACCAGGCGTTCCACCGGCTTGCGGCGCATGAGGCGGGTACCGAGCCCCGCGGGGACGGGCTCGGTGCGAGGGGTGCGCGGGGGTGCGCCTTGATCCAGCACGGACTGGGCTCCTTCATCGCTGCCTGTTGGGGCTGCGGGGACGGGACGGCCCACTCCCTGACAGGGGACCGCCGAGCAGGCCGTCCTCCGCCACGCCACGTACAGCGGATGACTCTAGAGGAATCGGCTTCCCAGCTGTAATGCAGCAACCTTGCGCACCCCCGCAAGATCGTTGCGCAGGGATCGCACAGGCGGGTGTTCGTTGCGTGGTCCGTTACGTCCGTTGCGTACCCCCGGCCGTTCGGGAAATGGCGAACCCCGCGTCCCGAGGGTGGGACGCGGGGTTCGCGGGGTGCTGCGCTGCGGGGACTAGCTCCAGCTGGCGTGCAGCGGCTTGCCCTCGGCGTAGCCGGCCGCGGACTGGATGCCGACCGTGGCCTTCTCCTCGAACTCGGCGAGCGAGTTGGCGCCGGCGTAGGTGCAGGAGGAGCGGACGCCCGCGATGATCGAGTCGATCAGGTCCTCGACGCCAGGACGCTGCGGGTCGAGGAACATCCGCGAGGTGGAGATGCCCTCCTCGAACAGGGCCTTGCGGGCCCGGTCGTACGCGGACTCGTCGCTGGTGCGGTTCTTCACGGCGCGGGCCGAGGCCATGCCGAAGGACTCCTTGTAGGCGCGGCCCTGGGCGTCGTGCTGGAGGTCGCCCGGGGACTCGTAGGTGCCCGCGAACCAGGAGCCGATCATCACGTTGGACGCGCCGGCGGCGAGCGCCATGGCGACGTCGCGCGGGTGCCGGACGCCACCGTCGGCCCAGACGTGCTTGCCGTACTTCTTCGCCTCGGCGGCGCACTCCAGGACGGCGGAGAACTGCGGCCGGCCGACGCCGGTCATCATGCGGGTGGTGCACATGGCGCCGGGGCCGACACCGACCTTGATGATGTCGGCGCCCGCCTCGATGAGGTCCTTGACGCCCTCGGCGGCGACGATGTTGCCCGCGACGATCGGCACCTGCGGGTCGAGCGCGCGCACGGTCCGGATCGCGGCGATCATCGACTCCTGGTGGCCGTGCGCGGTGTCGATGACGAGCGTGTCCACGCCCGCGTCGAGCAGCTGCTTGGCCTTGCCCGCGACGTCGCCGTTGATGCCGACGGCGGCGGCGATGCGCAGCTTGCCGTTCGCGTCCGTGGCCGGGGTGTAGAGCGTGGCGCGCAGGGCGCCGGTGCGGGTCAGGATGCCCGCGAGGCGGCCGTCCTGGTCGACGGCCGGGGCGTAGCGGCGGTTGGCTCCGTCCAGCTTGTTGAACGCGTCGCGCGGGTCGATGTCCGCGTCGAGCAGCAGCAGGTCCTTGGACATGACCTCGGACAGCTGCGTGAAGCGGTCCACGCCGCTCAGGTCCTGGTCGGTGACGACGCCGACGGGGCGCTGCTCGTCGTCGACGACGACACCCGCGTTGTGCGCGCGCTTGGGCAGCAGCGCGAGCGCGTCGGCGACGGTCTGGTGCGGGGCCAGGACGATGGGGGTGTCGAGGACGAGGTGCCGGGTCTTGACCCAGGAGATGACGTCGGTGACGACCTCGATCGGGATGTCCTGCGGAATGACGACGAGCCCGCCGCGGCGGGCCATGGTCTCGGCCATCCGGCGCCCGGCGATCGCCGTCATGTTGGCGACGACGAGCGGGATGGTGGTGCCCGTGCCGTCCGGCGAGGAGAGGTCCACGGCCTGGCGGGAGCCGACGGCGCTCCGGCTCGGCACCATGAAGACGTCGTCGTACGTCAGGTCGTACGCGGGCTTGATGTCATTGAGGAAACGCACGTGCGGACATCCCAGTCGGTAGAAGGGGGCCCCGGAAGGTTGCCGCCGGAGCGCAAAGCACGTACTTCATTTTCCCACGCGGCCCCGATTCACGTCTCCGGGCCGAACGTCCCAAGGTCAGGGGGCTTGCCTTGGATGATCGTCCGAGCCGCCGAGGGAGAGCAGTACGGTGATCGCGGCGGCCTGGTCGAAGACCTCGACGGCGGTCGCCCACTGCGCCGGGTTGCGCGCCTCGAAGTCGCGCCAGCCGGACACGACGAGGACGGCCGCGCCGTCGGGCATCAGCTGGTGGTCGCCGAGGACGTCGGCGAGGGCGTCCCAGTTCCGGCCGAACCAGGAGGGCAGCGCGAGCGCCGCGGCGATCCGGTCCATGAGTCCGGCCTTGTCCGCCGCTCCCCCGAGGTCGAGGGCGCGCACGGTCCAGTCCGCCGGGGACGCGGGGAGCCCGCTCATCGCAGCACCGCCTTGAACGACTCGTAGTGGTCATCGGTGTAGTACGTCTCGCCGCCGTCCCCGGTGACGATGCGCCGGGCGCCGCGGTCGCGCTCGCCCGGGGTGCGCACGGTGTACTCGTGGTAGTAGCCGCGCCGCTCCTTGGGCAGCTCCCCCTCGAAGTTCCCGAAGACGGTCCCGTCCTTCTCGTACGGGAAGGGACAGCCGGCGTCGATCAGCCGCAGGGTGGAGCGTGCCTCGGCGGGCAGGTCCGCCTCCCGCACGGTCTCCATACCGGCGGCCCAGGCGGGCGCGGACGCCTCGGGTGGGGCGGAGGAGCCCGCCTGGGACGTGTCCGTGCCGGCCGAGCAGCCGGAGACGAACAGACCGAGGCAGACGAGGAGCACGCCGAGCGTCCGGGACAGCATGATCCGATGCTGCCACGGCGCGGGCGGGCCCGCCGGGACGCGGCCCCGGTCAGGCCCCGTCGGGGTCGGCGCGCTGCAGTGCGGGCCGCGGCGCGGGTCCCGCGGTCAGCAGGAAGTCCGCGGCGGCGGTGTCGGTGACCAGGCTCGTGACCAGGCCCGAGCGGAGCACGGCGTCGATGGCGGAGGCCTTGCGCTGGCCGCCCGCGATCGCGACGACCTCGGGTATACGGCGCAGCCGGTCGGCCTCGACCGTGATGCAGCGCTCGCCGAGGTCCCGGCCGACGCGGCGGCCCTGCGCGTCGAAGAGGTGCGCGGACATCTCGGCGGCGACACCGAGCGAGGCGTAGTGCGCGCGCTCCTCGTCGCTGAGCATGTCGTGCACGGTCGAGATGCCGGGCTCCCAGGAGCCGATCGACACACAGGCGACGGTGACCTTGTCGAAGTACTCGAAGGCGCGGGCGATGCCCGTCTGGTTGCGCAGCGCCGCGGCGGTCGCGGCGTCGGGCAGCAGCATCGGGGCGTAGATGGGGTGGGCGTCGCCGCCGGAGACCTGCGCGGCGCGGCGCACGGCCTCCACGGAGCCGCGCTCCGCGGTCCCGGCGTCGTAGACCCCGGTCAGCTGCACGACCGTGCACGGCGGCAGCCGGTCGAGGGCGGCGGCCATGTGGATCGTGGAGCGGCCCCAGGCCAGGCCCAGGACGTCGCCCTCGGTGACGAGCTCGCCGAGCAGGTCGGCGGCGACCTCGCCCAGGTTCTCCGGGTCGGTGGACTCCTCGGCCTCGGCCGGGGACTCCACCACGACCGCGTGCCGCAGCCCGTAGCGGGCACGCAGGGCGTCGGAGCGCTCCGCGTCCAGCTCGGCCGGCACCCGGATCTCGATGCGCACGAGGTCCCGCTCCAGGGCGGTCTCGAGGACGCGGGCCACCTTGAAGCGGCTCACGCCGAACTCCTCGGCGATCTGGATCTTGGACTTGCCCTCGAGGTAGAAGCGACGGGCCATGGCCGCCGCCTGCACCAGCTCCGCGGGTCCCATCCGCAGGGCTGCGCGTCCTGCCGATGATGCGGACACGGCGATCTCCTCACTGCTCTTCTTCACGAATTGCACGTCTTCACGACTCGCACGGCACACACTGCTGTTCACGAACGGCACACGCTGCTGTTCACAACTGGATTTGCTGTTCATCCTTGCAGATCCAGCGCGGTCGATCAGCCCCGATGGCCGCCGTTCACGTATCCGTGGCTCAGTGGCCGCATGCCCAGGCCGCGGAAGCGGTGGCGGTGTCCGCCTGGGTGCGCAGTGCACGGACCGCCTCCGCCGGATCCTGTGCGCCGTATACCGCCGAACCGGCGACGAACACGTCCGCTCCCGCCTCCGCACACCGCTCGATCGTCGAGGCCGACACCCCTCCGTCCACCTGCAGCCACAGCTCGAGACCGTGCTTCGCGATCAGCTCACGGGTGCGGCGGATCTTCGGCAGCATGATGTCCAGGAACGCCTGCCCGCCGAAGCCCGGCTCAACCGTCATGATCAGCAGCATGTCGAGCTCGGGCAGCAGATCCTCGTACGGCTCGATCGGCGTCGCCGGCTTGAGGGCCATGGAGGCGCGGGCGCCCTTGGCCCGGATCTCGCGGGCGAGCCGGACCGGGGCGTGCGCGGCCTCCGCGTGGAAGGTGACCGAACTGGCGCCCGCCTCCACGTACTGCGGGGCCCAGCGGTCCGGGTCCTCGATCATCAGGTGGCAGTCCAGCGGGGTCGAGGTCGCCTTGGCCAGCGACTCGACGATCGGAACGCCCAGGGTCAGGTTCGGGACGAAATGGTTGTCCATGACGTCGACGTGGAGCCAGTCGGCGCCCTGGACCGCCTTCGCCTCGTCGGCGAGACGGGCGAAGTCGGCGGACAGGATGCTGGGGTTGATCTGCGCGGCCATGACCCAAGACTGCCATGCCCGGCGGCCGTTGCCCGCCCCGGTCCAGACCACATCCGGATCCGGAACCTTACGAAACGATCACGAGGTGCGCCGGATCAGCGCCAGGTACATCGCGTCGGTCCCGTGCAGGTGCGGCCACAGCTGGACGTCCGGGCCCTCGCCGAGCCCCGGGACGCCTTCCAGCAGGGGGCGCGCGTCGATCAGTTCGGCCCCGGCGAAGCCCTTCAGGACGTCGTCCACGACGGCCCGGGTCTCGGCCAGGTGCGGGGAGCAGGTCGCGTAGCCGACGACGCCGCCGACCCGCACCGACTCCAGGGCGGTGCGCAGCAGGGAGCGCTGCAGCGGGCCGAAGCCGTCCAGGTCCTCGGGGCGGCGGCGCCAGCGGGCCTCGGGGCGGCGGCGCAGGGCGCCGAGTCCGGTGCACGGGACGTCCATCAGGACCCGGTCGAAGACACCGGGGCGCCACGGCGGGCGGGTGCCGTCGGCGGCGATCACCTGGTACGGGCCCGGGTTGCCGTCGAGGGCCTTCGCGACGAGTCCGGCGCGGTGCGGCTGCTTCTCGGAGGCGAGCAGGGTCGCGCCGCGCTGCGAGGCCAGCCCCGCGAGCATGGCGGCCTTGCCGCCGGGGCCCGCGCAGCCGTCCAGCCACTTCTCGTCGGGGCCGTCCAGCGGCGCGTTCGCGAGTGCGAGGGCGACGAGCTGGCTGCCCTCGTCCTGGACGCCGGCCCGCCCGGAGCGCACGAGGTCGAACGAGCCCGGCTCGCCGCCCTCGGTGAGGCGCACGGCGTACGGGGACCAGCGGCCCGGGAGCCCGGACTCCTCTCCGACCTCGGTGAGGACGGCTTCGGCGGTGGTCCGTCCGGGGCGCGCGACGAGGGTGACCTCGGGCCGCTCGTTGTCCGCCTCGAGCAGGTCCTCGATGCCGGCCCGGCCGCCGCCGAGGGAGTCCCACAGCGCGGAGACGACCCATCGCGGATGCGAATGGACTACGGCGAGATGGTCCTCGGGGTCCTCGTCGTACGGCGGCGCGACCCGCTCCACCCAGGTGTCGAGATCGTGCTGCGAGACCTTGCGCAGCACGGCGTTGACGAACTTGGCGCGGCCGTCGCCGAGCACCACGCGGGCCAGCTCGACGGACGCGGAGACGGCGGCGTGCGTCGGGATCCGGGTGCCGAGCAGCTGGTGCACGCCCAGGTTCAGCACGTCGAGCACCGGCGGGTCGACCTCGCGCAGCGGCCGGTCGATGCAGGCCGCCACGATCGCGTCGTACGTGCCCTGGCGGCGCAGCGTGCCGTACACCAGCTCGGTCGCGAGCGCCGCGTCCCGGTTGTCGAAGTCGCCCTTCGCACGGGCCTTGCGCAGGAGCGGGGGCAGGACGAGGTTCGCGTACGCGTCCCGCTCGTCGACCGCGCGCAGCGCCTCGAAGGCGAGGATCCGTACGGGGTCCTTCTTCGGGCGGCGGTGCGGCTTGCCCGGCTTGCCCTTGCCTCCGGCGCGGGGGCGGTTGTTCGACGGGGCCGGCTGGTCGTTCAAAGGTGCTCCGCTGATGCGAGGGGTGACGATCGCTTCCAGCGTACGTGGGGGGCGGGTCCGCCATCGCCGTAGGGGTGCGCGTGCGATCGCGGCCGCGGCCCGGTGGGGCTACCCGCGCAGTTCCCCGCGCCCCTGACATGCGGACCCTTCGGGTCGCATTTCCCCGATCAAGGCGCCGGGCGCCTGTCATCCGGGGAAGGCGCGGCGAAGCCGCTGCCTTCCAGGGGCGCGGGGAACTGCGCGACCAGCCACGAACCACCCGCACCCGGCGACGAACCGGACCGGCCGAGCCGGAAGCCGGATCAGCCCAGCCGCTCGCCCTCGGCGATCCGCACACCCCGGGCCCAATCCGCGGCAGCCATCGGCTTCTTGCCCTGGGCCTGGACCCAGAGAAGTTCGACCGCGTACGACCCCGTCCCGACGTACAGGTTCTTCTTGCCGACGCTCAGCTCACCCGGCGCCAGATCCGTGCGGTCCGGCACCGGCACGGCCGACCGCACCTTGAGCCGCTCGCCGCGGAACTCCGTCCAGGCCCCCGGCGCGGGAGTGCATCCGCGTACCACCCGGTCGACGCGGAGCGCGGGCGCCGCCCAGTCGATCCGCGCGTCCTCCACCGTGATCTTCGGGGCGAGCGAGATCCCGTCGGCCGGCTGCGGAACGGCCGTCAGCGTGCCGTCCTCGATGCCGTCCATGGTCGCGGCCAGCAGCCCCGCCCCCGCGAAGGCGAGCCGGGTCAGCAGGTCACCGCTGGTGTCGGCGGGCCGGATCGCCTCGGTCACCGTGCCGTACACCGGGCCCGAGTCGAGCCCCTCCTCGATGAGGAAGGTGGACGCGCCGGTGATCTCGTCGCCGGCCATCAGCGCGTGCTGGACGGGCGCGGCACCGCGCCAGGCGGGCAGCAGCGAGAAGTGCAGGTTGACCCAGCCGCGGGCGGGCACGTCGAGGGCGACCTTGGGCAGCAGCGCGCCGTAGGCGACGACGGGGCAGCAGTCCGGCGCGATCTCGCGCAGCCGGGCCAGGAAGTCCTCGTCGCGGGGCCGGACCGGCTTGAGCACCTCGATGCCGGCCTCGGCGGCGCGCTCGGCGACGGGGCTCGCGACCATGTGACGGCCGCGCCCGGCAGGGGCGTCGGGCCGGGTCACGACGGCGGCGACCTCGTGCCGGTCGGAGGCGATCAGGGCGTCCAGAGCGGGAACGGCGACCTCGGGGGTGCCGGCGAAGACGAGCTTCATCGGTGGCTAACGGCCTCTCGGGGCAGGGTCACGGGCGACACACCAGTCTATGGGCGGCGGGTGACGCCCGCGCATGGGGCGCACGTCCCGCCGTGCGCCCCGCGCATATGCGGATACGCCGGAACAGCGTGACCCCTCACCGGATGGCGCGTTGGTCAAGAAAGAGTTGACCAATCCACGGGCCGGGATCACTCGCGATCGTCACCGGTGAGTCGCCTGAATCGCCGTTCGGCGTGAGCTCGGCCCGATCCTTCTTCATCGCCGGTTCGAGAGGCTTGTAAATGGCCGACCACGCAACCCATGACGCCCAGGCACGGGCCAGCCTGCACCTCCTTGTGCGGGACATCGAGCGGGTCCGGCGGCAGGTGGACGCACTGCGCACCCTCACCGCACAGCTCGGCAACGTCTACCGTCCGCGCCGCTCCGGCCCCTCCGCCGGCTTCGTCGTCTACGGACGGGCCCCCGCCCCGACCGTCCGTCTGGCCCAGGAGCTGCGCGACAGCGTCGAGACCCTGGTGACCGCCGCAGTGGACTTCGACCGCTCCCTGGGTTTCTCGTGGGACGCGGTGGGCTCCGCGCTCGGTGTGACCAAGCAGGCGGTGCACCGCCGGTACGGGGCGCGCCGGGCGGCCGCGCAGGCCGCCGCCGACGCCGAGCGGGCCGGTGACACCTCGGCCCGGCCGCCGCTGCCGCTCGGGGCGGGCCCGCTGCCCTCGGTGCCGGCCGCGCGGTCCATGCCGACGCAGCCGACCGCGGGCAGCGCGGGGCTCCGCGACGAGCCCCGCCCCGGAGTCTTCCCCGGCCCCCGCAACGGCTGAGGCCGGCCACGCGCTTCCCCGCGCCCGACGAAGGCTGAGCAGCAATGCTGCTCAGCCTTCGTCCATGAGGTGCGCCCGAAGGGCACGCACCTCAGGGGCGCGGGGGTGTGTCTGTCAGCGGTTCCGCCGCGGGGCGCGACGAGACCCCACCGGGCCCGCAGCGGAAACGCGTCCGCACCACCCACTCACCCGATGTCCGGCGGATCGATCCGCACCCGCACCGGATCCGTCCCGGCCCCCCGGGCCATCCGCGCCGCCTGAGCCCGCTTCAGGGCCCCTGCCAGGGCCGCCCCGCTCCCCGGCGGCACCCGGACGAGCGCCCGCTCCCCCGCAGGCTCGGCGCCCCGCCGCGACCCACCGGGCTCGACGACGGGCACCGGCCCCAACACCTCCGCGTCACCGGGCAGTTCCACCGCCCGCAGGAAGTCGGCGAGCGCCTGCGGCGTCCCGCTGACCGAGGCCATCCGGGACACCGGTGGAAAGCCCAGCTCGGCCCGGTCCGCGAGCTCCCGCACCGCGTGCCCCACCGGATCCCAGCGGACCAGCGCCTGCACGGGCCGCAGCGTCGGCTCGGCCACGACGACGACCGTGCCGCCCGCCTCCTGCGGCCGCACCAGCGAGGCCGCGGCGATCCAGCGCCGCAGGGCGTCCTCGCCCGCGCGCAGATCGGGCCGCCCGAGCATGGCCCAGCCGTCGAGCAGCAGCGCGGCCGCGTACCCGCCCTCGGCGACGGGCTCCGCGCCGGGCGTGCTGACGACGAGCGCGGGCCCGGCGGACACCGTGTCGAGCACCTGCTCCCGCCCCGAGGTGCGCACGGGTACGGAGGGGAAGGCGCGGCCCAGCTCCTCGGCGGTGCGCCGCGCGCCGACCACCTGGGCCCGCAGCCGGTTGCCGCCGCACTCGGCGCAGTGCCAGTTGGCCTCCTCGCGGCCGCACCACGAGCAGGCCAGGACCCCGGTCGCCTCCCGCGCCTCGAGCGGGCCCGCGCAGTGCCGGCAGCGGGCGGGTTCACGGCAGCGCTGACAGGCGAGCCGGGGCACGTATCCGCGCCGCGGCACCTGGACCAGGACCGGCCCGTCGCGCAGCGCGGTCCGCGCCACCTCCCAGGCCACGCTGGGCAGTCGTGCCGCGCGCGCCGCCTCGTCCCGCGCGAGGTCCAGGTCGCCGACGGTCCGCACCCGGGGCGCCGTCCGCCGGACCTGTTCGCGCGGGGCCGCGATCGCCGCCGCCCAGCCGCTGCGCACCAGCTGCGCCGCCTCGACGGTGCAGCTCCAACTCCCGAGCAGGAAGGCGCACTTGTCCCGCCCGGCCCTCAGTTCGAGCACCTCCCGGACATGCGGGAAGGGCGCGTGGTCGTCGCTGTGGTGCGCGTCCCCGTCGTCCCAGACCACGACCAGGCCCGGATTCCGGACGGGGGCGAACATCGCGGCCCGGGTCCCGACCACGGCCCGCACCGCCCCGCGGCGTACGGCGAGCCATTCCGAGTAGCGCCGCTGCTGTCCCGCCTCGGAGGTCAGCAGCGCGTGCTGTCCCTCGCCCAACTGCTCGCGCAGCGCGGCGTCGACGCGGGCGGCGAGCCGCACGGTCGGCACGACGACGAGCGCGCCGCGCCCCGACGCGAGGGTCGCGCGCACGGCCCGGGCGATCTCGTCGGCCCACTCGGGTCCGGGCAGCGCGGTCCACACGGCGCGCGGGGCGCCGCCCGAGGCGAGCGAGGCGAGAAAGTCGGCCCCGCGCTCGTACCGCCGCCAGGATCCGGGCTCGGGCGCGGTCGGCGGGGCGGGCGGCTCGGAGAACGTCCGGGCCTCCGCCTTGGCGTGCCGCGGCGGTATCGCGAGCTGGAGCACGTCGGCGAGGCTGCCGGCGTACCGGTCGGCGACGGACCGGGTCAGTCCGAGCAGTTCCTCGTCGAGCACCGGCTCCGGCGACAGGACCTGGGCGAGCGCGGCCAGCGGGCCCTGGTACTCGGCCTCGGCGACGCGCTCCACGAGGTACCCGTCGATCAGCCCGCCGCCCTCGCGCCGCCCGTCCCGCACGTTCTTGGACCCGGCGCCGAACCGGACCCGTACGCGCACGCCGGGCTGCGCCGCCGCGTCCAGCTCCTCCGGGACGGCGTACTCGAAGTACCGGTCGAGGTGCAGCACGCCCTTGTCGACGAGGACGCGGGCCACGGGCAGCTCCTTGGCCAGCGCGGCTCCCCGCCAGGTCCGCGGCTTGGCCTTCGGCGCCTTGTTCTTGCGCACCGTCTCCCGGATGAACGCGAGCTGCTCCGGCTCGGGACTGTCGTTCTGGCTGCTCACGCTGCCATTCCTACCAGAGCGCTCGGACATCACCACGGGACCCGAGCCCCCTGCCCGTCCGCGGGCCGGTGGGGGCTGGTCGCGCAGCCGAGAACGAAACCGGGGCCCGGCTCCCCCGAAGGGAGAGCCTGGCCCCGGGCCGGCCGAGCTGAAGGACCTACAGGCCCGCGGCCTTGCGCAGCGCGTCCACGCGGTCGGTCTTCTCCCACGTGAAGTCCGGCAGGGCGCGGCCGAAGTGGCCGTACGCCGCCGTCTGGGCGTAGATCGGGCGCAGCAGGTCGAGGTCGCGGATGATCGCGGCGGGGCGCAGGTCGAAGACCTCCGTGATCGCGGCCTCGATCTTGTCCGTGTCGACCGTGTTCGTGCCGAAGGTCTCGACGAAGAGACCGACGGGCTCTGCCTTGCCGATCGCGTACGCGACCTGGACCTCGCAGCGCGAGGCGAGACCCGCGGCCACGACGTTCTTGGCGACCCAGCGCATCGCGTAGGCGGCCGAGCGGTCGACCTTGGACGGGTCCTTGCCCGAGAAGGCGCCGCCGCCGTGGCGGGCGTAGCCGCCGTACGTGTCGATGATGATCTTGCGGCCGGTGAGGCCGGCGTCGCCCATCGGGCCGCCGATCTCGAAGCGGCCGGTCGGGTTGACCAGCAGACGGTAGCCGTCGGTCTCCAGCTTGATGCCGTCCTCGACGAGCGCCTTGAGCTCCGGCTCCACGACGAACTCGCGGATGTCGGGGGCGAGCAGCGAGTCGAGGTCGATGTCCGAGGCGTGCTGCGAGGAGACGACGACCGTGTCGAGGCGGACGGCCTTGTCGCCGTCGTACTCGATGGTGACCTGGGTCTTTCCGTCGGGACGCAGGTAGGGGATCGTGCCGTTCTTGCGGACCTCGGAGAGGCGGCGCGACAGGCGGTGCGCGAGGTGGATCGGGAGCGGCATGAGCTCCGGCGTCTCGTCGCACGCGTAACCGAACATCAGGCCCTGGTCGCCCGCGCCCTGCTTGTCGAGCTCGTCGTCGTCACCCTCGACGCGCTTCTCGTACGCCGTGTCGACGCCCTGCGCGATGTCGGGCGACTGCGAGCCGATGGAGACCGAGACGCCGCAGGACGCGCCGTCGAAGCCCTTCTTCGACGAGTCGTAACCGATCTCGAGGATCTTCTCGCGCACGAGCTGCGCGATCGGCGCGTACGCCTTGGTGGTCACCTCGCCGGCCACGTGCACCAGGCCGGTGGTGATCAGCGTCTCGACGGCGACGCGGGACGTGGGGTCCTCGCGCAGCAGCGCGTCGAGAATGGTGTCGCTGATCTGGTCAGCGATCTTGTCGGGGTGACCCTCGGTCACGGACTCCGAGGTGAACAGGCGACGGGACACAACGCTCCCTGTGGTTGCAGCGGCTGCTGGCTGATCATTGACGGACGGCCGGGGGCTGCGCCTGGCGTCGTCCGAGAACAGTTTATCGGTCGGGCTCGGCTGCCGGGTCACGCGTCTCGCCCCTTGGGAGGGCTGTGACCTGCGACACCGCATTGTCCGACACGAGGATCGGTCTCCGGAAGGGTACCGGTCGAGCGTGAATCCGGCGCCCCTACTCGCGCGGATCGGCGTGTGCGGGCGTCACGCGGCGCACGACCTCGTCCCAGATCCGGTCCGCGAGAGCCTCCTTCGGGCCGTACGGGACGGGGGTCTCGGCGCCGTCCGAGCCGAGGATCACGGCCTCGTTCTCCTCGGAGCCGAAGGTCTTGCGCTCCCCCACCTCGTTGACGACGAGCAGGTCACAGCCCTTGCGAGCGAGTTTGGCGCGGCCGTTGGCGAGGACGTCGTCGGTCTCGGCGGCGAAGCCGACGACGATCTGGCCGGGGCGGGCCCGCTCGGCGGAGATCTCCGCGAGGATGTCGGGGTTGCGGACCAGCTCGACGGTCGGCGCTCCGCTGTCGCCCTGCTTCTTGATCTTGCCGGGCGCGTAGACGGCGGGGCGGAAGTCGGCGACGGCGGCGGCCATGACGACCGCGTCGGCGTCGGCGGCGGCCTTGACGACCGCCTCGCGCAGCTGCACGGCGGTGCCGACGTGGACGACGTCGACGCCGGCCGGGTCGGGCAGCTCCGCGTTGGCGGAGAGCAGGGTGACGCGGGCGCCGCGGGCGGCCGCGGTGCGGGCGAGCGCGTAGCCCTGCTTGCCGGAGGAGCGGTTGCCGAGGAAGCGGACCGGGTCGAGGGGCTCGCGGGTGCCGCCGGCACTGACGACGACGTGGGTGCCGGCCAGGTCGGTGGTGGCCGCGGCGGCGCCGCGGGCCAGGACCCGGCGCACGTACTCGAAGACCTCGACGGGGTCGGGGAAGCGGCCCTTGCCGGTGTCGACGCCGGTGAGGCGGCCGACGGCGGGCTCGATGACGAGGGCGCCGCGGCGGCGCAGCGTCGCGACGTTCTCCTGGGTGGCGGGGTGCTCCCACATCTCGGTGTGCATGGCGGGCGCGAAGACGACCGGACAGCGGGCGGTGAGGAGCGTGTTGGTGAGGAGGTCGTCGGCGAGGCCGTGGGCGGCCTTGGCGAGCATGTCGGCGGTGGCGGGGGCCACGATCACGAGGTCGGCGTGCTGGCCGATGCGCACGTGGGGGACCTCGTGGACGGAGTCCCAGACCTCGGTGGAGACCGGGTTGCCGGACAGGGCCGACCAGGTCGCGGCGCCGACGAAGTGCAGTGCGGAGTCGGTGGGGACGACGCGGACGTCGTGCCCGGACTCGGTGAGCCTGCGCAGCAGCTCGCACGCCTTGTAGGCGGCGATGCCACCGCTGACTCCCAGTACGACCTTCGGCTTCGACGACACCGCTTCTCCCCTGGCTCCGGAAACGTACGACTCCATGACACACCACAGGCCCGGCAGTCGTACTGCCGGGCCTGGGATGACGACGAAAAACGGGTGTTACTGAGCCGGGCCCTCGATGGCCTCGGACGTCAGCAGGCCCGCGTTGATCTCGCGCAGGGCGATCGACAGGGGCTTCTCGTGGACGTGGGTGTCGACGAGCGGGCCGACGTACTCGAGCAGGCCCTCACCGAGCTGCGAGTAGTACGCGTTGATCTGACGCGCGCGCTTGGCGGCGTAGATGACCAGGCTGTACTTCGAGTCGGTCGCTTCGAGCAGCTCATCAATCGGCGGGTTGATGATGCCCTCGGGCGCGGTGATGGAAGAGGACACTCTCTGCCTTCCGATGGGGGCCGGACCTGGGTCCCGGCCCGGGTTAAACCAGGGTAAAGATCAAAGAACCTTCATCAAGGCTAGCAGCTCGCGCGCTACGTCCTCGACGGAGGTGTTGACAAGGGTCGTGTCGAACTCGGCCTCGGCGGCGAGCTCGACCTTGGCGGCCTCGAGCCGGCGCTCGATGACCTCGGGCGCCTCGGTGCCGCGGCCGGTGAGCCGGCGGACCAGCTCCTCCCAGCTCGGCGGGGCGAGGAACACGAGCTGGGCCTCGGGCATCGACTCGCGGACCAGGCGTGCGCCCTGGAGGTCGATCTCGAGCAGCACCGGCTCGCCCGCTTCGAGGCGGTCGAGGACGGCGCTGCGCGGGGTCCCGTAGCGGTTCCCCGCGAACTCGGCCCACTCGAGGAGCTCGCCGTTGGCGATCAGCTTGTCCATCTCCTCGTCGGTGACGAAGAAGTAGTGGACACCGTGCTTCTCGCCGGGGCGCGGCTTGCGGGTCGTCGCCGACACCGAGAGCCAGACCTCGGGGTGTTCCTTGCGCATATGGGCGACGACCGTGCTCTTGCCGACCCCGGAGGGGCCGGAGAGCACGGTCAGCCGCGGACGTACGTCCGGGGGCTCGGGGGTCGTCCCCCGGGATGTTGCAGCCATGCAGCGATTATTCCAGTTGTTCCGGAGTGCCGGGACCAGCCCCCGGGGGCCGGTTCGCCACTCAGGCGCCGGTGCTGCCGAACTCGCGCTCCAGGGAGGCGATCTGGTTGGAGCCGAGACCTCGCACACGGCGGGATTCGGAGATCCCGAGACGCTCCATGATCTGCTTGGCGCGGACCTTGCCCACGCCCGGCAGGGACTCGAGCAGGGCGGAGACCTTCATCTTGCCGATGACGTCGTTCTCCTGGCCCTGCTTGATGACCTCGTGAAGCGAGGCGCCGGAGTGCTTGAGTCGATTCTTGACCTCGGCCCGCTCCCGGCGAGCCGCGGCGGCCTTTTCGAGCGCGGCTGCGCGCTGTTCAGGGGTAAGGGGCGGAAGAGCCACGCCTACGTCACCTCGGATGTCGAACTGTCGGATACGGACCGGTGCGGGACCTGAGCGCCCCTCACCAGGTGAGCTACGAGCGGCGCGGCCGGCCGCGGTCACCCGTTCACTCCCGACGGAGACTAGCGGCCATGGCCGCCAGAGTCAGCGAGAACAGCGGAAAAGTCCTGGTCAGACTCGCGAAGGCTGGACATTTCGGGCAAAACAACCGGGAAATCGGCCCGGATGTCCGGGCAAAGACAAAGGTCGGCACGGAGTGCCACCCCTCTCGGGGTGCCGTACCGACCCTCATCAGGGTTTCCGGTGACGTCAGACGGCGCCCGCGACCGCCTCGCGGACCTCGTCCGCGAACCGCACGGCCGCGTCCCGCAGCGCGGCGACCGAGGGACCGGCCTTCAGGACGCCGCGGCTGACGTTCGGCACCACGTTGCGCACGGCCGCGCCGAAGACCGCCGGGAGGTCGGCGGCGGTGGCACCCTGCGCACCGATGCCGGGCGCGAGGAGCGGTCCGTTGATGTCCAGTTCGTACGAGGACAGGTCACCCAGGGTCGCGCCGACGACCGCGCCGAAGGAGCCCATCGGGGTCTCCCCCGCGTTCTCGCCGGCCAGGTGCGCCAGCATCGTCGCGCCGACGTTGCGCCCGTCCGCACGGACCGCGTGCTGCACCTCGCCGCCCTCGGGGTTCGAGGTGAGAGCGAGGACGAACAGGCCCGCGCCGGACTCGCGCGCGAGGTCCACGGCCGGCTTCAACGACCCGTAGCCGAGGTACGGCGACACGGTCAGGGCGTCCGAGAACAGCGGGGAGTCCTTGTGCAGGAAGGTCTCGGCGTACGCGGCCATGGTCGAGCCGATGTCGCCGCGCTTGGCGTCCATGACCACGAGCGTGCCCGCGGCGCGCAGGTCGGCGACGGCCCGCTCCAGGACCGCGACGCCGCGCGAGCCGAACCGCTCGAAGAACGCCATCTGCGGCTTCACCACGGCGACCGTGTCGGCCAGCGCCTCGACCGAGGTCCGCGTGAAGGACTCCAGGCCGGCGATGTCGTCGTTCAGGCCCCAGGAGGAGAGCAGCGCGGCGTGCGGGTCGATGCCGACGCAGAGCGGGCCGCGCTCGTCCATGACGCGGCGCAGACGCGCGCCGAAGGGCTCCAGAACGGTCATGCGGACACCTTCTTCACATCGGCGCCGACCGCGTCGGCGAGCGTGGCGTACGGGGAGTTGTTCAGACGGGCGGCGAGGCCCTTGTGGATCGCGCGGGCGTAGAACGGGCCCTCGTAGATGAAGGCGCTGTAGCCCTGCACCAGGGTGGCGCCCGCGAGGATGCGCTGCCAGGCGTCCTCCGCGGTCTCCACGCCGCCGACGCCCACGAGGGTGATCTTGTCGCCCACGCGCGCGTAGAGACGCCTGAGGACCTCCAGGGAGCGTTCCTTGAGGGGCGCGCCGGACAGGCCGCCCGTCTCGTTCACGACGTCGCCCCGGGTCCTGAGGCCCTCGCGGGAGATCGTCGTGTTCGTGGCGATGATGCCGTCCAGGCCGAGCTCGACGGCCAGGTCGGCGACCGCGTCGACGTCCTCGTCGGCCAGGTCGGGGGCGATCTTCACCAGGAGCGGGACGCGGCGCGAGCGCACGGTGCGGTCGGCGGCCTCGCGGACGGCGGCGAGCAGCGGGCGCAGCGCCTCGGTGGCCTGGAGGTTGCGCAGGCCCGGGGTGTTGGGCGAGGAGACGTTGACCACGAGGTAGTCGGCGAAGGCGGCGAGCCGCTCGGTGGACTTCACGTAGTCGCCGACGGCCTCGGCCTCGGGGACGACCTTGGTCTTGCCGATGTTGACGCCCACGGTGGTCCTGAAGACCGGGTTGCGGGAGGCCAGGCGGGCCGCCACGGCGAGGGAGCCCTCGTTGTTGAAGCCCATGCGGTTGATGAGCGCGCGGTCCTGCACGAGGCGGAAGAGGCGCTTCTTCGGGTTGCCGGGCTGCGGCTCTCCGGTGACGGTGCCGATCTCGATGTGGTCGAAGCCGAGCATCGTCATGCCGTCGATCGCGACGGCGTTCTTGTCGAAGCCGGCGGCGAGGCCGAAGGGTCCGTGCATCCGCAGGCCGAGGGCCTCGGTGCGCAGCTCCTTGTAGCGGGGCGCGAGGGCCGCGGCCACGAAGGTGCGCAGGACGGGGGTGCGGGCCGCGAGGCGGATCCAGCGGAAGGCGAGGTAGTGGGCCTTCTCGGGGTCCATGCGCTTGAAGACGAGGTTGAAGAACAGCTTGTACATGGCTGAAGTCCTAGTAGGTGCTCACGAGGCGGTGGGCTCATGAAGAGGGGGACACCGTCCGGTGTCCCCCTCCAGGGCCTGTGTCGGGTTCCCCGTCTGCGCCCCGACGCCCGGCACGCACCCTCGCCGCACGCCGCCCCCGGACAGGTGGCTCCGCCACATGACCGGGAACAGCGCACGCCGAGGGCACGCACCGACCGCCGCTGCGCCTGACCTCCGGCCAGACGACGGGGAACCCGACACAGGCCCTGGGGCTGCTAGTCGCGGGCCGCGGTCAGGTGTTCCGCGTGTTCCTGGAGCGACCGGACGCCCACGTCCCCGTGGTTGAGCGCGTCGATGCCCTGGACCGCGGCGGCGAGCGCCTGCACCGTCGTCAGACAGGGCACGGAGCGGGCCACGGCCGCCGTACGGATGTCGTAGCCGTCGAGGCGGCCGCCGGTGCCGTACGGGGTGTTGACGATGAGGTCGACCTCGCCGTCGTGGATGAGCTGGACGATCGTCTTCTCGCCGTTCGGGCCCTCGCCCTCGGACTGCTTGCGCACGATCTTGGCGTTGATGCCGTTGCGCTTGAGGACCTCGGCGGTGCCGGAGGTGGCGAGGAGCTCGAAGCCGTGGGCGACCAGCTCGCGGGCCGGGAAGATCATCGAGCGCTTGTCGCGGTTGGCGACGGAGATGAACGCGCGGCCCTTGGTGGGCAGCGGGCCGTAGGCGCCGGCCTGCGACTTGGCGTACGCCGTGCCGAAGACCGAGTCGATGCCCATGACCTCGCCGGTGGAGCGCATCTCCGGGCCGAGGACCGTGTCGACGCCGCGGCCGTGGATGTCACGGAAGCGCGACCACGGCATGACGGCCTCCTTGACGGAGATCGGCGCGTCCATGGGGAGCGTGCCGCCGTCGCCGGTCTTCGGGAGCAGGCCCTCGGCGCGCAGCTCGGCGACGGTGGCGCCGAGCGAGATGCGGGCGGCGGCCTTCGCGAGCGGCACCGCGGTCGCCTTCGAGGTGAAGGGGACGGTGCGCGAGGCGCGCGGGTTGGCCTCCAGGACGTAGAGGATGTCACCCGCCATCGCGAACTGGATGTTGATCAGGCCGCGCACGCCGACGCCCTTGGCGATGGCCTCGGTGGAGGCGCGCAGGCGCTTGATGTCGAAGCCGCCGAGGGTGATCGGGGGCAGGGCGCACGCCGAGTCGCCGGAGTGGATGCCGGCCTCCTCGATGTGCTCCATGACGCCGCCGAGGTAGAGCTCGGTGCCGTCGTAGAGGGCGTCGACGTCGATCTCGATCGCGTCGTCCAGGAACCGGTCGACGAGGACCGGGCGGGACGGGCTGATCTCGGTGGACTCCTCGATGTACGAGGACAGGCGGGTCTCGTCGTAGACGATCTCCATGCCGCGGCCGCCGAGCACGTAGGACGGGCGGACGAGGACCGGGTAGCCGATCTCGTCGGCGATGGCCTTGGCCTCGGTGAAGGTGGTCGCGGTGCCGTGCTTGGGCGCGGGCAGGCCGGCCTCGGCGAGCACGCGGCCGAAGGCGCCGCGGTCCTCGGCGGCGTGGATCGCCTCCGGGGAGGTGCCGACGACGGGCACGCCGTTGTCCTTGAGCGCCTGGGCGAGGCCCAGCGGGGTCTGGCCGCCGAGCTGGACGACGACGCCCGCGATCGGGCCCGCGAGGGACTCGGCGTGGACGATCTCCAGCACGTCCTCGAGCGTGAGCGGCTCGAAGTACAGGCGGTCGGAGGTGTCGTAGTCCGTGGAGACGGTCTCCGGGTTGCAGTTGACCATCACGGTCTCGTAGCCGGCGTCGCTCAGGGCGAAGGAGGCGTGGACGCAGGAGTAGTCGAACTCGATGCCCTGGCCGATGCGGTTCGGGCCGGAGCCCAGGATGATGACCGCGGGCTTCTCGCGCGGGGCGACCTCGGACTCCTCGTCGTAGGACGAGTAGAAGTACGGGGTCTTCGCGGCGAACTCGGCGGCGCAGGTGTCGACCGTCTTGTAGACCGGGCGGACGCCGAGGGCGTGGCGGACCTCGCGGACGACGTCCTCGCGCAGACCGCGCAGCTCGGCGATCTGGTGGTCGGAGAAGCCGTGCCGCTTGGCCTCCGCGATCAGCTCCTTGGTGAGCTCCGGGGCGGCGGCCAGCTCGTCGGCCGTCTCCTTGATGAGGAAGAGCTGGTCGACGAACCACGGGTCGATCTTCGTGTACTCGAAGATCTCCTCCGGGGTGGCGCCGGCGCGGATCGCCTCCATGACGGTGTTGATCCGGCCGTCGGTCGGGCGCACGGAGGCTTCGAGAAGCTCCTGCTTGTCGCCGACCGGACCCACGAAGGTGAACTGCGAGCCCTTCTTCTCCAGGGAGCGCAGCGCCTTCTGGAAGGCCTCGGTGAAATTGCGGCCGATGGCCATGGCCTCGCCGACCGACTTCATGGTGGTGGTCAGCGTGGAGTCGGCGCTCGGGAACTTCTCGAAGGCGAAGCGCGGGGCCTTCACGACCACGTAGTCGAGCGTCGGCTCGAAGGAGGCCGGCGTCTTCTCGGTGATGTCGTTCGGGATCTCGTCCAGCGTGTAGCCGACGGCCAGCTTGGCGGCGATCTTGGCGATCGGGAAGCCGGTGGCCTTGGAGGCGAGCGCGGAGGAGCGCGAGACGCGCGGGTTCATCTCGATGACGATGATGCGTCCGTCGTCGGGGTTGACCGCGAACTGGATGTTGCAGCCGCCGGTGTCGACGCCGACCTCGCGGATGATCGCGATGCCGATGTCGCGCAGCCGCTGGTACTCGCGGTCGGTGAGGGTCATCGACGGGGCGACGGTGATCGAGTCACCGGTGTGCACGCCCATCGGGTCGAAGTTCTCGATGGAGCAGACGACCACGACGTTGTCGTTCTTGTCGCGCATCAGCTCCAGCTCGTACTCCTTCCAGCCGAGGATGGACTCCTCCAGGAGCACCTCGGTGGTCGGGGAGAGCGTGAGGCCCTGGCCGGCGATGCGGCGCAGCTCCTCCTCGTCGTGGGCGAAGCCGGAGCCGGCGCCGCCCATGGTGAAGGAGGGGCGCACGACGACGGGGTAGCCGCCGAGGGTCTCGACGCCCTTGAGGACGTCGTCCATGGTGTGGCAGATGACCGAGCGGGCGGACTCGCCGTGGCCGATCTTGCGGCGGACCTCCTCGACGACCTCCTTGAAGAGGTCGCGGTCCTCGCCCTTGTTGATCGCCTCGACGTTGGCGCCGATGAGCTCGACGCCGTACTTCTCGAGGACGCCCTGCTCGTGCATGGAGATGGCCGTGTTGAGGGCCGTCTGACCACCGAGGGTGGGCAGGAGCGCGTCGGGGCGCTCCTTGGCGATGATCTTCTCGACGAACTCGGGGGTGATCGGCTCGACGTACGTGGCGTCGGCGATCTCCGGGTCGGTCATGATCGTCGCCGGGTTGGAGTTGACGAGGATGACCCGCAGGCCCTCGGCGCGCAGGATGCGGCACGCCTGGGTGCCGGAGTAGTCGAACTCGGCGGCCTGGCCGATGACGATCGGGCCGGAGCCGATGACCAGGACGGACTGGATATCGGTGCGCTTAGGCACGCTGGCCCTCCATGAGCTTCACGAAGCGGTCGAACAGGTAGGCGGCGTCGTGCGGACCGGCCGCCGCCTCGGGGTGGTACTGGACGGAGAAGCCCGGCTGGTCGAGCAGCTGCAGGCCCTCCACGACCTCGTCGTTGAGGCACACGTGCGAGACCTCGGCACGGCCGAAGGGGGTGTCGCTCACCTTGTCGAGCGGCGCGTCCACGGCGAAGCCGTGGTTGTGCGCGGTGACCTCGACCTTGCCGGTGGTGCGGTCCTGCACCGGCTGGTTGATGCCGCGGTGGCCGTACTTGAGCTTGTACGTGCCGAAGCCGAGGGCGCGGCCGAGGATCTGGTTGCCGAAGCAGATGCCGAACAGCGGCGTCTTCCGCTCCAGGACGGCGGTCATCAGCGCGACCGGGCCGTCGGCGGTGGCCGGGTCGCCCGGGCCGTTGGAGAAGAACACGCCGTCGGGCTGGACCGCGTACACGTCGTCGGGCGTCGCGGTGGCCGGAAGGACGTGCACCTCGATGCCGCGCTCGGCCATGCGGTGCGGGGTCATGCCCTTGATGCCGAGGTCGATCGCGGCGACGGTGAACTTCTTCTCGCCGATCGCGGGGACGACGTACGCCTCCTTGGTGGCGACCTCCTCGTACAGCGAGGCGCCCTTCATGTGCGGCTGGGCCTGCACGCGGGAGACCAGCTCGGCGTCGGTCGCGAGGTGCTCGCCGGAGAAGATGCCGGAGCGCATCGAGCCGCGCTCGCGCAGGTGGCGGGTGAGCGCGCGGGTGTCGATGCCGGAGATGCCGACGATGTTCTGCGCGACCAGCTCGTCGTCCAGGGAGCGCTTGGCGCGCCAGTTGGACGGGATGCGGGCGGGGTCGCGCACGACGTAGCCGGAGACCCAGATGCGGCTCGACTCGTCGTCCTCGTCGTTCCAGCCCGTGTTGCCGATCTGCGGGGCGGTGGCGACCACGATCTGGCGGTCGTACGACGGGTCCGTCAGCGTCTCCTGGTAGCCGGTCATGCCGGTGGAGAACACGGCCTCGCCGAAGGTCTCCCCCACGGCCCCGTAGGCGCGGCCGCGGAAGATGCGGCCGTCCTCCAGGACGAGTACGGCGGGAGCGGCGGCTCCCCGGGTGGAGGTCGTCATCGTGCGGTGCCTTCCGTCGTGATGTGCGTGTCGGTCATGTCGTTGAGGGCGCTGACCCATGCGCCCTGTTCTGCGGCCTGGTCGGAGCGGAACCCGGAGTCGATCAGCTTGTCGCCGTGCGCCCAGGTGACGATCAGCAGACCGCCCTCCGTGAGGACCTTGCCGGCGATGCCCTTGTCGAGCCGGGCGCCGCGCAGCGCGGTCACCGGGACGAAGAAGTCGCTCGCCCCGGGGCGCTCGACCACGAGGCCCGCGTCGGTCAGGGTCAGCTCGACGCGGCTGCGGGTGCCGAGGCCGTGCGCCACGATGCGGTCGAGCCACTGCCCCGCGGTGGTGGAGCCGTGGTACCGGCCGCTCATGGTCAGTCTGGGCTCACCCGGGGTTTCCGGCGACTGAGGCAGCGGCGGCAGGTCGCCCTGCAGGGTGCCGCGCCACTTCCAGCCCTGGCGCATCAGCCAGTAGACGAGCGCCACGAAGAGCAGCAGACCGACGATCCAGCCGATCCGGTCGGGCCAGTCCGTGACGTCCGCCGACTTCTTCTCGGCGGCCAGGCGGACCAGCGGGCTGGCCAGGGGGTGGAGAGGTGTCACGCGAGCTTCCCGTCGGCGAGGGTGGCCTTGCCCCGCAGCCAGGTGTGGGTGACGCGGCCCGGCAGCTCACGGCCCTGGTAGGGCGTGTTGCGGCTGCGGGAGGCGAACCCCGCGGGGTCAACGGCTCCACGGTAGTCCGCGTCGAGCAGCAGCAGGTTGGCCGGCTCGCCTGCCGAGACGGGGCGGCCGTGGCCGGTGGCCTGCCCGATCCGCGCGGGCTTCACGGACATGCGGTCGGCGACGCCGGCCCAGTCGAGCAGTCCGGTCTCCACCATCGTCTGCTGGACGACGGACAGCGCGGTCTCCAGGCCCACCATGCCCATGGCGGCGGCGGCCCACTCGCAGTCCTTGTCCTCCTGCGGGTGCGGGGCGTGGTCGGTGGCGACGATGTCGATCGTGCCGTCGGCCAGCGCCTCGCGCAGCGCCATGACGTCCTTCTCGGTGCGCAGCGGCGGGTTGACCTTGTAGACCGGGTTGTACGTGCGGACCATCTCGTCGGTGAGGAGGAGGTGGTGCGGGGTGACCTCGGCGGTGACGTCGATGCCGCGGGACTTGGCCCAGCGGATGATCTCGACGGAGCCGGCCGTGGACAGGTGGCAGATGTGGACGCGGGAGCCGACGTGCTCGGCGAGCAGCACGTCGCGGGCGATGATCGACTCCTCGGCGACGGCGGGCCAGCCGCCGAGGCCCAGCTCCGCGGAGACGGTGCCCTCGTTCATCTCGGCGCCCTCGGTGAGGCGGGGCTCCTGGGCGTGCTGGGCGACGACGCCGCCGAAGGCCTTCACGTACTCCAGGGCGCGGCGCATGATCACGGCGTCGTGGACGCACTTGCCGTCGTCGGAGAAGACGGTCACGCCCGCGGCGGACTCGTGCATGGCGCCGAGCTCGGCGAGCTTGCTGCCCTCGAGGCCGACGGTGACGGCGCCGATGGGCTGCACGTCGCAGTAGCCGTGCTCCTGGCCGAGCCGGTAGACCTGCTCGACGACGCCGGCGGTGTCGGCGACGGGGAAGGTGTTGGCCATGGCGAACACCGAGGTGTAGCCGCCGGAGGCGGCCGCGCGGGTGCCGGTGAGGACGGTCTCGGAGTCCTCGCGGCCGGGCTCGCGCAGGTGGGTGTGCAGGTCGACGAGGCCCGGCAGGAGGATCTTGCCGTCGGCCTCGACGACCTCCGCGCCCTCGGCGGACAGGCCGGTGCCGACCGCCTCGATGACCTCGCCGTCGATCAGCACGTCCTGGGGCTCGCCGCCGAGGACCTTCGCACCGCGGATCAGGATCTTGCTCATGGCTACTTGTTCTCCTCGGTACGAGAGTGGCTGACGGCGGGCTCGTTGCCGCCCAGAAGCAGGTAGAGGACGGCCATCCGGGTGTGGACTCCGTTGGCGACCTGTTCGACGACCGTGCAGCGCTCGGAGTCGGCGACCTCGGCGGTGATCTCCATGCCGCGGACCATCGGGCCGGGGTGCATCACGATGGCGTGCCCGGGGGCCTTGGCCAGACGCTCGGCGTCCAGGCCGTAGCGGCGGGTGTACTCGCGCTCGGTCGGGAAGAACGCGGCGTTCATGCGCTCGCGCTGGACGCGGAGCATCATCACGGCGTCCGTCTTGGGCAGCGTGGCGTCGAGGTCGTACGAGACCTCGCAGGGCCAGGAGTCGACGCCGACCGGCAGCAGGGTGGGCGGGGCGACCAGGGTGACCTCGGCGCCGAGGGTGTGCAGCAGGTCCACGTTCGACCGGGCGACGCGGCTGTGCAGGATGTCGCCGACGATGGTGACGCGGCGGCCGTCGAGGCCCTGGCCGATGCCGGCGTCGGGGCCGATCAGGCGGCGGCGCATGGTGAACGCGTCGAGCAGCGCCTGGGTGGGGTGCTGGTGGGTGCCGTCGCCCGCGTTGATCACCGGGGCGTCGATCCAGCCGGAGTTCGCGAGGCGGTAGGGGGCGCCGGAGGCGCTGTGCCGGATGACGACGGCGTCGACGCCCATGGCCTCCAGGGTCTGCGCGGTGTCCTTGAGGGACTCGCCCTTGGAGACGCTGGAGCCCTTGGCGGCGAAGTTGATGACGTCGGCGGAGAGGCGCTTCTCAGCGGCCTCGAAGGAGATCCGGGTCCGGGTGGAGTCCTCGAAGAAGAGGTTGCACACGGTGCGGCCGCGCAGGGCGGGCAGCTTCTTGATGGGCCGGTCCGCGACGCGGGCCATCTCCTCGGCGGTGTCGAGGATGAGCACGGCGTCGTCGCGGGTGAGGTCGGCGGCCGAGATGAGGTGTCGCATCATCTGGGGTGCTCCGTAGCGAAGTCAGGAGAAGATCAGGAGATATCGGGGCATTCAGGCGCGCGAGGGCGCACCTTCGCGGACGTACGCCCGCGGGGCGTACGCCGGGTGAAGGTGGCTAGTGCTCGGCTGCCTTGGCGTCCGGCTTGGCACCGAGCAGCACGGCGTCGCGGCCGTCCTCCTCGGCGAGCTGGACCTTGACCGTCTCCCGCAGCGACGTGGGGAGGTTCTTGCCGACGTAGTCGGCACGGATCGGGAGTTCGCGGTGGCCGCGGTCGACGAGGACCGCGAGCTGCACGGCACGCGGACGCCCGATGTCGTTCAGGGCGTCGAGGGCCGCACGGATGGTGCGGCCGGAGAACAGCACGTCGTCGACGAGCACGACCAGCCGGCCGTCGATGCCGGCGGCGGGGATCTCGGTGCGGGCGAGCGCGCGCGGCGGGTGCATGCGCAGGTCGTCGCGGTACATCGTGATGTCGAGGGACCCCACGGGGATGGTGCGCCCGGTGACCTCGGCGAGCTTCTCGGCCAGGCGGCGGGCGAGGAAGACGCCTCGCGTGGGGATGCCCAGGAGGACCACGTCCTCGGCGCCCTTGGCGCGCTCGACGATCTCGTGGGCGATGCGGGTCAGTACCCGCTCGATGTCAGGGCCTTCGAGAACGGGCCGGGCATCGGTGCTGTTCGTGTCCATAAAAAACGGACCTCCTTCTCCGCCTCACGGGACGGACCTTAAAGGACGTCGAAATTGCGCCACCGAGTCTACCAGCCGCCGAACACCGCTGATCACCCGCCCGGCCCCCGCTCTGGAGGTGCGGAAAGCCCGGATTCACGAGAAGGTCGGTACGGACCATTCGGCTTGACGCGGCCAAGTAACGCTGCGTAACCTCACAGTGAGTTACCAGCCACGCGGCGGAGCCGCACAGTGATGCAGTGTCCGGGGAGCTATATGTCCAGCGAATACGCCAAACAGCTCGGGGCCAAGCTCCGTGCGATCCGCACCCAGCAGGGCCTTTCCCTCCACGGCGTCGAGGAGAAGTCCCAGGGACGCTGGAAGGCGGTCGTGGTGGGGTCGTACGAGCGCGGTGACCGCGCCGTGACCGTGCAGCGTCTCGCCGAGCTGGCGGACTTCTACGGCGTCCCGGTGCAGGAGCTGCTGCCGGGCACGACCCCCGGCGGGGCCGCCGAGCCGCCGCCGAAGCTGGTCCTGGACCTGGAGCGGCTGGCCCACGTGCCGCCGGAGAAGGCCGGCCCGCTGCAGCGCTACGCGGCGACGATCCAGTCCCAGCGCGGTGACTACAACGGCAAGGTGCTCTCGATCCGCCAGGACGACCTGCGCACCCTCGCGGTCATCTACGACCAGTCGCCCTCGGTCCTGACCGAGCAGCTGATCAGCTGGGGCGTCCTCGACGCGGATGCGCGTCGCGCGGTGGCCCACGAAGAGGCCTGACCCAGCAGAAACGTCACGGCCCGAGGGGCGGAACCATCCGGTTCCGCCCCTCGGGCCGTTTCCGTGTCCGGATCGGTGTACGCGCGTCGACAGCAGCGCGTGACCCTGCGGGGCTTGGGGCGGTTCTTCGGCGAACCCTCCGGTGGGGGCTGGTCGCGCAGTTCCCCGCGCCCCTGGAAGGCATGCGGCTTCGCCGCGCCTTCCCCCGATTACAGGCTCCCCGCACCTTGATCGGAGAAATGCGCCCGAAGGGCATGCATTTCAGGGGCGCGGGGAACTGCGCGAGGAGCCCCACCGGCCCGCACCCCGCGACGAAGAGACGAAGCTACGGCGCCGCACGGGACCCGGCACCCGGGAACGCACCGGGGCCCGGAGCCGAACCCCGTACAGGTTCGACTCCGGGCCCCGAAGAACGGGCTGAGCGCCGGAGGCGTTACGCGTTACGCCTCGTCGCGCCGCAACGAAGGCTTCAGGTCCTTGAAACGGCCCAGAAGCCCGTTGATGAACGCCGGAGACTCATCCGTGGAGAACTCCTTGGCCAGCGAGACGGCCTCGTCGAGGACCACGGCGTCCGGGGTCCCGTCGACCCAGACCAGCTCATAGGCGCCGATCCGCACGATGTTGCGGTCGACGACCGGCATCCGGTCCAGGGTCCACCCGACGGCGTACTGCGAGATGAGCTCGTCGATCCGGGTCGCCTTCTTGGCGTATCCCTCGACCAGCTCCATCGTGTACTCGCTGACGGGCGGCTGCCGCGTGTCGCTGCGGGAGTGCCGGATCCAGTCCGCGAGGACCGTCAGGACGTCGGCGCCGCGCTGGTCTGCCTCGAAGAGGATCTGGAAGGCGCGCTTGCGGGCCGTGTTACGGGCAGCCACGGTTAGCTGTTCACCCGGCCGAGGTAGCCGCTGTCACGGGTGTCGACCTTGATCTTCTCGCCCGTGGTGATGAAGAGCGGGACCTGGATCTGGTGGCCGGTCTCCAGGGTGGCGGGCTTGGTGCCACCGGTGGAGCGGTCGCCCTGGACGCCCGGCTCGGTCTCGGCAATGGTCAGCTCGACGGCGGCCGGCAGCTCGACGAAGAGCACCTCGCCCTCGTGCTGCGCGACCGTGGCGGTGAAGCCCTCGATCAGGAAGTTGGCGGCGTCGCCGACGGCCTTGCGGTCGACGTGCAGCTGGTCGTAGGTCTCCATGTCCATGAAGACGAAGTAGTCGCCGTCCATGTACGAGAACTGCATGTCGCGCTTGTCGATCGTGGCCGTCTCGACCTTGACGCCGGCGTTGAACGTCTTGTCGACGACCTTGCCGGAGAGCACGTTCTTCAGCTTGGTGCGCACGAAGGCCGGGCCCTTGCCGGGCTTGACGTGCTGGAACTCGACGACGGACCAGAGCTGGCCGCCTTCGAGCTTGAGCACCAGGCCGTTCTTGAGGTCGTTCGTGGAAGCCACGGTTGCGGAATCTCCTGGACTGACGTGGACGACCCCGGGGCACAGCGCGTAGCCGTCGGCTACAGCGCGAGCAGCTCCTTGGTCGTGATGGTGAGTAGCTCGGGTCCGCCGTCCGCCTCGGGGCGGACGACGAGCGTGTCATCGATCCGGACGCCGCCCCGGCCCGGGAGGTGGACCCCCGGTTCGACGGTGACCGGCACACAGGCGTCCAGTTTACCCATGGCGGCGGGGGCCAACTGCGGGTCCTCGTCGATTTCGAGCCCCACCCCGTGTCCGGTCAGTTGTGCGAGTCCGTCACCATACCCCGCCGAGACCAGTACGTGCCGGGCGGCCCGGTCCACCTCACGGCACTCGGCACCGGGCACGAGGCTCTCCCGTCCGGCCCGCTGAGCGGCGAAGACGAGGTCGTAGAGCTCGATCTGCCAGTCCGCGGGCGTGGTCCCGATGACGAAGGTGCGGCCGATCTCGCACCGGTACCCGCGGTACGTCGCGCCGAGGCACACGGAGAGGAAATCTCCTTCCTCGACCCGCCGGTCGGTGGGCCGGTGCCCGCCGCGGCCGGAGTTGGGCCCGGTGCCCACGGAGGTCGGGAAGGCCGGACCGTCGGCGCCATGGTCGACAAGTCGACGTTCCAGTTCCAGGGCGAGGTGCCGCTCGGTGCGGCCGACGAGGATCGACTCCAGGAGTTCGCCGAGCGCCTGGTCGGCGATCTCCGCGGCCATCCGCAGGCAGGAGATCTCCTCCTCGTCCTTGACGAAGCGCAGCTGCTCGACAGCCCGGTTGAGATCGGTGAGATGCAGCCGGGGCGCGACGGAGGCGAGCGCCCGGTGCCGGGAGACCGTCAGGTCGTGCTCCTCGACGGCGAGCGAGTCGGCGCCCTGCGCGGCCGCGACGTCCGCGGCCGCGACGGCCGGATCGCCCGCGGGGGCGGCGAGGACCTGCACCCGCAGGCTCTCGTCGGCACGCCCCTCGGCGATCTGCCCGCTCGGCGGACTCGCGCACAGCAGCGCGTCGCCACCGCCGCCGGGTTCTCGGCCCAGCAGCAGCACGGCACCCCGCGGGGCCGCGCCGGCGAGATATCGGACATTGGCAGGCCGCGACACGAGGGCGGCGGCGCTGCCGCCCGCCGTCGCGCGCTCTCGGAGCCGGTCCCGACGGGCCGCGTACACCTCTGACATGAGATCGAGCGTACGAGCGTGTGGGCGGCCCGGCCGGTTCAGCGCGTCCGGACGGGCGTCGGCCCCCTGTGACCTGGCGCGGAGCCCGGCGCGGGGGCCGGGGTCACCACTTGGGCGGGCTCGCGATGGCTCGGGCGAGGACGTCGTCCAGGACCTGGGCGGTGCCGGGCACGTCCAGCTGCGAGTTGTCGATGATGGGCAGGCCGGAGCCGTACCAGCCGGCCATGCGGCCGTGGATGCGGGCGACCTCCTCGTCGGTCAGCCGGCGATTGCCAATGCGCCGCGCGTTGCGCTCCAGGACGATCTCCAGGCCCGGGAGCAGGACGACCGGCAGCAGGCCGGGGCCGACGTGCCGCTTCCAGCCGCCGAGGCCGACGACGGGACGGTCGGGGAAGACCGCGTCGTCGAGGATGCAGGAGATCCCGTTGGCCAGAAAGTTGCGTGCGGCGAAGCCACAGGTGCGGCGGGCGAGGCGGTACTGCGCCTCACTGTTGTCGTTCCACCCCGTCTGGGGGTCCGCGAAGCCGGAGCGCACCCACTCGCGGACGTCGTCCAGGCTGATGTGGGCGGTCGGGACGCGGCGGCGCTCGGCCCAGTACTTGGCCACGCTGGTCTTGCCCGCGCCGGCGGGGCCTATGAGGAGCACGGCCAGGGTGGTGGCGGAGGGATCCGCGGGGGCCTGGGCGGGCGGCGGGCTCGGCACGGCGACCGGGCCGCCGGGCGGGAGCGCCACATGGCCCGTGGTGTCACGCAGCGGCGGAGGCCCCGCGACCGGCGGCGGGCCCTGCGGATGGGGGTGCGGCCCCTGGGGGGCCTGCGGGTGCGGCGGCACCGGCGGATGGTGCGGGGCACCGGTGAAGCCGGGCGCGCCCGGGGGCTGCTGCGCCTGCCGCGCCTGGGTCCACGGGCCGGCCGGCCCGTGCCCCGGACGATGGGGCGGTGGCAGCGGGGACCCCACTGCGTGCTGCATCCGGTGCCACTCCATCTCGTACAACGGTCACTGGGGCGCCGAACAGGGCGCTACCGAACGGTACCGCCCCCGGCCGACGTTGTGTGAACGGCCGGGGCGGTCACAAAGTGCCCGAAGCTGAACGAGCGGCGTTATTCGGCCACTTCGCCGTACGCGGCGAGCAGGACGGCCGGGTCGGGGCCCTCCAGGACGGTGGGCTTGCCGAGGCCGTCGAGGACGATGAAGCGCAGCAGGTCGCCGCGGGACTTCTTGTCGACCTTCATCGTCTCCAGGAGCTTGGGCCACTGGTCGTAGCGGTAGCTCAGGGGCAGGCCCACGGACTCGAGGACCGTGCGGTGCCGGTCGGCGGTCGCGTCGTCGAGACGGCCGGCGAGGCGCCCCAGCTCGGCGGCGAAGAGCATGCCCACGGACACGGCGGCGCCGTGGCGCCACTTGTAGCGCTCGTTCTTCTCGATGGCGTGCGCGAGCGTGTGGCCGTAGTTGAGGATCTCGCGCCGGCCGGACTCCTTGAGGTCGCCGGAGACGACCTCGGCCTTGACCTCGATGGAGCGCACGATCAGCTCGGCCGTGTGCGGGCCGGCCGGCGTGCGGGCGGCCTGCGGGTCCTCCTCGATCAGGTCGAGGATCTTCGGGTCGGCGATGAAACCGGCCTTGATGATCTCGGCCAGACCGGACACGTAGTCGTTGACCGGCAGCGAGTCCAGCGCCGCCAGGTCGCACAGGACACCGGCGGGCGGGTGGAAGGAGCCGACGAGGTTCTTGCCCTCGGCGGTGTTGATGCCCGTCTTGCCGCCGACGGCCGCGTCCACCATCGCCAGGACGGTGGTGGGGACGGCGATCCAGCGGACCCCGCGCAGCCAGGTGGCGGCGACGAAACCGGCCAGGTCCGTCGTCGCGCCGCCGCCCACGCCGACGATCACGTCGGAGCGGGTGAAGTTCGACTGGCCCAGCGCCTTCCAGCAGTAGGCGGCGACCTCCGCGGTCTTCGCCTCCTCCGCGTTCGGCACCTGGATCGCGATGGCCTCGAAGCCCTGCTCGGCCAGATCGGCGCGCAGCGCGTCACCGGTCTCGGCCAGCGCCTCGGGGTGCACGATCGCCACCCGCTTCGCCTTGTCACCGATCAACGCGCCCAGCTCGCCCAGGAGCTGACGGCCCACCAGCACCTCGTACGGGTCCGTTCCGGCCGTACCGGCGATCTGGACGCGCGTGATCTGATCCGTCATGCCTGCTTCAACTCCAGTGCGTCGAGGACCTCTTCGGTGACCTCGTCGGGTGTGCGGCCGTCGGTGGCCACGACCACCCGGGCGACCTCGGTGTACAAGTGCCGGCGCGCCTCCATCAACTCCCGCCACTGCTTGCGCGGGTTGACCGCGAGGAGCGGCCGGGCCACGTTCAGACCGGTGCGCCGGACCGCCTCCTCCACGTCCATGGTGAGGTAGACCACGGCGTGACCGGCGAGGAGGGCGCGGGTGTCGGCGTCCAGGATCGCGCCGCCGCCCAGCGACAGGACCCCGTCGTGCTCCGCGAGCGCCGCCGCGACGGCGGCCTTCTCCAGGGCGCGGAAGCGGGCCTCGCCCTCGTCGACGAAGATGTCGGCGATCGCCCGGCCCTGCGCGGCGACGATGTCCTCGTCGGTGTCCCGGAAGGCGCAGCCGAGCCGCTCGGCGAGCTGCGCGCCCACCGTGGACTTGCCGACGCCCATGGGGCCGACGAGGACGACCTTCGGGCCGGTCACCGGATCTGGAGGTTGTCGAGGTACGAGCGCACGTTGCGCCGCGTCTCGGGCACGCTGTCGCCGCCGAACTTCTCCGCGACCGCGTCGGCGAGGACAAGCGCGACCATCGCCTCCGCGACGATGCCCGCCGCGGGAACGGCCGACACGTCGGAACGCTGGTGGTGGGCCTGCGCGGCCTCGCCCGTCGTCACGTCGACGGTCCGCAGCGCGCGCGGCACGGTCGCGATCGGCTTCATCGCGGCGCGGACCCGCAGCAGCTCGCCCGTGGACAGACCGCCCTCGGTGCCGCCCGCGTGCCCGGACACCCGGCGGATGCCGTCCGGCGTGTTCACGATCTCGTCGTGCGCCTTCGAGCCCGGCACCCGCGCGAGCTCGAAACCGTCGCCGATCTCCACGCCCTTGATCGCCTGGATGCCCATGAGCGCACCGGCGAGCCGGGCGTCGAGCTTCCGGTCCCAGTGCACGTGCGAGCCCAGGCCCACCGGCACGTCGTAGGCGAGGACCTCAACCACACCGCCGAGGGTGTCGCCGTCCTTGTGCGCCTGGTCGACCTCGGCCACCATCCGCTTCGACGCGTCCGCGTCCAGGCAGCGCAGCGGGTCCGCGTCCAGCTTCTCGACGTCGGCCGGGGTCGGGTACACGCCCTGCGGCGCCTTCACCGAGCACAGCTCGACGACGTGCGAGACGATCTCGATCCCGGCCGTCTCCTTCAGGTACGACCGCGCGATCGCGCCGAGGGCGACACGCGCCGCCGTCTCACGCGCCGACGCACGCTCCAGGATCGGCCGGGCCTCGTCGAAGCCGTACTTCTGCATGCCCGCCAGGTCGGCGTGACCGGGCCGGGGCCGGGTCAGCGGGGCGTTGCGCGCGAGGTTCTCGAGGATCTCGGGGTCGACCGGGTCGGCCGACATGACCTGCTCCCACTTCGGCCACTCGGTGTTGCCCACCATGACCGCGACCGGGGAACCCAGCGTCAGACCGTGCCGGACGCCGCCCAGGAACGTGACCTCGTCACGCTCGAACTTCATCCGCGCCCCGCGCCCATACCCGAGCCGCCGCCGTGCCAGGTGGTCCGCCACCATCTCCGTGGTGATCGGAACGCCGGCGGGAAGCCCCTCCAGCGTCGCGACGAGTGCGGGGCCGTGCGACTCCCCCGCGGTCAGCCAGCGCAACCTGCTCAACGGTGCTCCTCATGCTCGCGCTCTCCGTGTCTCCCCCGATCCTCCCACGTCGCACGGGGCGACCGGCGCCGTGTCCGCCTTGCGGACGGCTCGTGAGACGGACCGGGGATCACACCGGTCAGCCGAGCGCGCGCAGGCCCGCCTCGCGCATCGCGTCGAGCACCGGCCGGCGGTCGCCCGTGAACTGCTCGAACTGGAAGACCGCCTGGTGGACGAGGAGGTCCAGGCCGCTGAGCACGGGGCCGCCGCGGTGCTGCCAGGCCGCCGCGAGGGGCGTGGGCCACGGGTCGTAGACCACGTCGAAGAGCGTCCCGACGCGCTCAGGCACGAGGCTCGCCAGGTGGTCCGTGCCGCCCTTGGGCGTCGTGGAGATCACCAGCGGCGCCGCGAAGGCCCGCTCGGCCTCGGCCCAGTCCGCGGTGCGCACCTGGACTCCGAGCCGCTCGCCCCAGCCGCGCATCTCGTCGGCCCGCTGCTCGCTGCGCACGTACGCGACGACCTCGCCCGAGCAGATCCGGGCGAGCGCGGCGAGCGCCGAGGAGGCGGTGGCGCCGGCGCCGAGGATCGCGGCGGACTCGATCTTGTCGACGCCCTGCTCGTGCAGCGCGGCGACGAGCCCGGGGATGTCGGTGTTGTCGCCGGTCCGCCGCCCGTCGGCGTGGAACACGACGGTGTTCACGGCCTCGACGGAGCGGGCGGTGTCGGTGATCCCGTCGAGCAGCGGGATGACCGCCCGCTTGAGCGGCATGGTCAGCGACAGTCCGGCCCACTCCGGACCGAGCCCTTCGAGGAAGGCGGCCAGCGCGGCCTCGTCCACCTCGAAGCGGCCGTACGTCCAGTCGTCCAGGCCCAGGGCCGCGTAGGCCGCGTTGTGCAGCTGCGGCGAGAGCGAGTGGGCGATGGGCGAACCGAGGACGGCCGCCTTGTGCACGCCGGGTCCCGGCACCTCAGTTGCCCTGACTGTCATTGAACTTCGCCTTGAGTCGTTCGAATTCGGCGTTGGTCTTCGCGAACTCGGTCTTGTGCATGCCGTCCGTCGCGACGAAGTACATCCAGCCGTCCTTGGTCGGCTTGAGCGAGGCGGCGAGCGCCTCCGCGCCGGGGTTCCCGATGGGACCGGGCGGCAGACCCTTGCGCGTGTACGTGTTGTACGGGTCCATGTTGCTGTTGATCTCGGACTCGCCGATGTTGATCTCGCTCTGGCCCTTCAGATAGTTGAAGGTCGAGTCGAACTGGAGGAGCTGGTTGGTCTCCGTGTTGGTCGGCTTGAGGCGGTTGTAGACGACCTCGGCCATCTTGCGGAAGTCGTCGTGCGTCTTGCCCTCGGCCTGCACGAGGCTGGCGACGGTGAGCAGCTCCCAGGGCGAGTCGAGGTTCAGGGCCTTGGCCTTGGCCTCGAGGTGCAGGTCCTTGTAGTTCTCGTCGGCCCGCTCGACCATCTGCTTGAGGACGTCCTCGGGCTTCATGCCCTTGGCGGCCGCGTAGCTCGACGGGTAGAGGAACCCTTCCAGCGGGTCCTTCAGCTTGGCGTGGCCCTCGGCCCACCCGGGCAGGCCCAGGTCCTTGTACTTCTTCTTCGCGACGGCGGCGGTCGTGCCCTTGTCGACATGGAGCTTCTTGTCGATGTCCGCGTAGATCTCGGAGTTCCGCTTGCCCTCGCGGACGATCAGGTTGGCCCGGCTCTTCGGGTTGAGCAGCAGGTCCACGGCGCTGGACGCGGACATCTCCTTCTCCAGGATGTACGCGCCGTCCTGGATGGAGGTGCCGTTCTCGTTGGCCTGCTGGGCGGCGACGAACGCGTCGACGCTCTGGACGACACCGGCCGCCTTGAGCTTCTGGCCGATGACATAGCCGCCGGCGCCCTTGGGGATGACGACCGTGACCGTCTCGCCGTTGCCGTCGCCCGCGTAGTCCGGGGAGGAGCCGAAACGATCCTGGTAGAACTCGTAGCCGAAGTACCCGACGCCGCCGACGCCGGCCGCGAAGACCAGGGTCAGGACGAGGCAGGCGCAGCCGCTGCGTCGTTTCTTCGGTTTCTTGCCGCCGCGGCCGCGGCGCCCCGAGCGGCCGTCGTCCTCGAAGTCGTCGTCCTCGTCGTCCCCGTTGAAGAACGCGTGTTCGCCCTGGTCGGGGCCCGCGTCCCACTCGGCCGGCTCGGGGTTCGCCTCCGGAGCGCGGCGGCGGCCCGGCGGCTCGGGCGGCGGGTAGGCACCGGGGGTGTTGTAGTAGTCGGGCTCCTCCGCGTTGTACGCGGCCTGCTGCCCGGTGCCGTACGGGTCCGCGGGGTCGTTGCCGTACGGCATCTGCCCGTGGGCACCGGTGTCCCAGCCGCCCTGGCCCTGACCGTGGCCCGGCTGCTGTCCGCCGTACTGCTGCTGACCGTAGGGGTCCTGCCCGTATCCGGGCTGCTGACCGCCGTTGGTGCCCCAGTCACCGCCGTAGGCCTGCTGCGGCTGGTGCTGCGGGTCGTACTGCCCCTGGCCGCCGTAGGCAGACTGGCCGTCCCCGGCCTGCTGCCATCCCTGGTCCCCGTACAACGGGTCCGCGGGATGCCACGGTTCGGAGCCTTGGCCCCGGCCATACTCAGTCATCGGTCCCCTACAAGCCGCGAGGCGGGGAGTGCCGCTGTCCGGTCAGGCAGGGCGACCGATCCGCCTCTTGATGCTGTGCGGCAGCTGTTCGAACGCCGCCGGTCGCGCGAGACGTTACCGTATCGCGATCAGATGACCACTTCGACGCCCTCGCCCGGAGCTTTACCTGACGCCCGTTCGGACTCCAGGGCCTGCTGCAGGATGATGACGGCGGCCGCCTGATCGATGACAGAGCGGCCCTTTTTGGACTTAACCCCGCTGGCCCGCAGGCCCTGACTGGCCGTCACTGTGGTCATCCTCTCGTCCACGAGCCGTACGGGGATCGGGGCGATCCCGCGCGCGAGCTCCTGGGCGAAGCCCCGGACCTTGACGGCCGCCGGGCCCTCGCCCCCCTTGAGGGAGCGAGGGAGGCCGACGACGACCTCGATCGGTTCGTACTCCTGCACGATCGCCTGGAGCCGCCGGTGGGCGGCCAGGACATCGCGTCCCGGCACGGTCTCCACCGGCGTCGCCAGGATCCCGTCGGGGTCGCAGGACGCGACCCCGATCCGGGCGTCCCCGACGTCGATCGCCAGTCGGCGGCCTCGGCGCATCAGTTCGCGGTCTCCCCGACGAGGCGCTCGACGGCGTCGATGGCGTCACCGATCGCGGCCGGGTTCTGGCCACCGCCCTGGGCGACGTCCGGCTTGCCGCCGCCACCGCCGCCGAGGGTCTTGGCGGCCGTGCGGACCAGGTCGCCGGCCTTGAGGCCGCGGTCGCGGGCGGAGTCATTGGTCGCGATGACCGTGAGCGGCTTGCCGTTGACCGTCGTGAACAGGGCGACGACCGCGGGGCGGCCGCCCTGGATGCGGCCGCGCACGTCGAGGACCAGCTTGCGCAGGTCGTCGGCGGTCGTGCCGTCCGGGACCTGGCCGGTGACGACGGCGATGCCGCGGACGTCCTTGGCGGAGTCGGCGAGCCCGGCGGCGGCCTGGAGGACCTTCTCCGCGCGGAACTTCTCGATCTCCTTCTCGGCGTCCTTCAGCTTGCCGAGCATCGCCGAGATCTTCTCGGGCAGCTCCTCCGAGCGGCCCTTGACCAGCTCCTGGAGCTGCGCGACGACCGTGTGCTCCTTGGCGAGGAAGTTGTACGCGTCGACGCCGACCAGGGCCTCGATGCGGCGCACGCCGGAGCCGATGGAGGACTCGCCGAGCAGCTTCACCAGGCCGAGCTGGGCCGTGTTGTGCACGTGGGTGCCGCCGCACAGCTCCTTGGAGAAGTCGCCGATGGTGACGACGCGGACGCGCTCGCCGTACTTCTCGCCGAACTCGGCGATGGCGCCCTGCTTCTTGGCGTCGTCGATCGACATGACCTCGGCCTGCACGTCGAGCTCGCGCGCGAGGACCTCGTTGATCTTCTGCTCGACGTCCGTCATCACGGCCGTGGGCACGGCGGAGGGCGAACCGAAGTCGAAGCGGAAGCGGCCCGGCTGGTTCTCCGAACCGGCCTGCGCGGCCGTCGGACCGAGCGCGTCGCGCAGCGCCTGGTGCGTCAGGTGCGTGGCCGAGTGGGCACGGGCGATGGCGCGGCGGCGGGACACGTCGATGATCGCCTGGGCCGTGGCGCCGACGGTGACCTCGCCGACCTGGACGGTGCCCTTGTGGACGTAGACGCCCGGGACCGGCTTCTGACAGTCGCGGATCTCGACGACCGCGCCGTTGTCCAGCTTGATACGGCCGGTGTCGCCGATCTGGCCGCCGCCCTCCGCGTAGAAGGGGGTGCGGTCGAGGACGACCTCGACCTCGTCGCCCTCGGTCGCGGCCGGCGAGGAGACGCCGTTGACCAGCAGGCCGACGACGGTGGACTCGCCCTCGGTCGCCGTGTAGCCGATGAAGTCGGTGGCACCGGCGGCGTCCGCGATCTCGCGGTAGGCGCCGACGTTGGCGTGGCCGGTCTTCTTGGCCTGGGCGTCGGCCTTGGCGCGCTCCCGCTGCTCCTTCATCAGGCGGCGGAAGCCGTCCTCGTCCACGGACAGGCCCTGCTCGGCGGCCATCTCGAGGGTGAGGTCGATCGGGAAGCCCCAGGTGTCGTGGAGCAGGAACGCCTTGTCGCCCGCGAGGACGGTCTTGCCGGCGGCCTTGGTCTCCTCGACCGCGGTGTCCAGGATGTTCGTGCCGCCCTTGAGGGCCTTGAGGAACGCGGCCTCCTCGGCGAGCGCGACCTGCTCGATGCGCTTGCGGTCGGTGATCAGCTCCGGGTACTGCAGGCCCATGGTGTCGATCACGACGTCGAGGAGCTGCTGCACGACCGGGCCGGTGGCGCCGAGGATGCGCATGTTGCGGATGGCGCGGCGCATGATGCGGCGCAGCACGTAGCCGCGGCCCTCGTTGCCGGGGGTGACGCCGTCGCCGATGAGCATGGTGGAGGTGCGCATGTGGTCGGCGACGACGCGCAGCGACACGTCCGAGGCGTGGTCGGCGCCGTAGCGGACGCCGGTCAGCTCGGTGGCCTTGTCGATGACGACACGGAGGGTGTCCGTCTCGTACATGTTCTGCACGCCCTGCAGGATCATCGCGAGGCGCTCGAGGCCGAGGCCCGTGTCGATGTTCTGCGACGGCAGGTCGCCGAGGATCTCGAAGTCCTCCTTGCCAATGCCCTGGCCGCGCTCGTACTGCATGAAGACCAGGTTCCAGATCTCCACGTACCGCTCGTCGTTGACGGCCGGGCCGCCCTCGACGCCGAACTCGGGGCCGCGGTCGTAGTTGATCTCGGAACAAGGGCCGCAGGGGCCCGGGACGCCCATGGACCAGAAGTTGTCCTTCTTGCCCAGGCGCTGGATGCGCTCCTTCGGGACGCCGACGACCTCGTGCCAGATGCGCTCGGCCTCGTCGTCGTCCAGGTAGACGGTGATCCAGAGCTTCTCGGGCTCCAGGCCGTAACCGCCCTTGTCCTGGGGGCTGGTGAGCAGCTCCCAGGCGTACTTGATCGCGCCTTCCTTGAAGTAGTCGCCGAAGGAGAAGTTGCCGCACATCTGGAAGAACGTGCCGTGGCGGGTGGTCTTGCCGACCTCTTCGATGTCCGGCGTGCGCACGCACTTCTGGACGGATGTGGCGCGCGGGGCGGGCGGCTTGACCTCGCCGAGGAAGTACGGCTTGAAGGGGACCATGCCCGCGGGGACGAGGAGCAGAGTCGGGTCGTCCGCGATGAGCGACGCCGAGGGCACGACCTTGTGGCCACGCTCCTCGAAGAAGCTCAGCCAGCGACGGCGGATTTCAGCCGACTCCATCAGTGGTCCTCATTCCGGTTGTTGATCGAGTACCTGGTGTTCTCGAGGTACTTGGGTTGCTTGGTGTGCGTACTGAAGGTGTTCTCGATGACGGCGAAGCCGCGCTGAGCGGGCAGTTCGCGGTCCACCGGGTCGTTGAGACCCAGCGCGTCCCCGAGCTGTGCCTCGCGCTCGGCCATGTTGTCCCGGACGTCGAGGGCGAAGTCCTTGAGCTTGTGGCCCGCCTCGACCGCCTTGTTGGCGGCCTGGGCGGCGAGGCTCTCCGGGGTGAGCTGCTTCAGCTTGCGGTTGACCTTGGTGGTGGCCCACACGCCGGCGGCTGCGCCCGCGGTGAACCAGAACGTACGGCGGAACATCGCTCGGTCAGTCCCTCTTATTCCGGTCGGCCCGCTTGGCGCGGCGCGATGCCGGGACCGTGCGGCCCACGATCACGGTACGTCGGTCCTGCTTGGCGGGCACGTCCTTGCCCCGGCCGCCGATGGCCCGGCGCACTCCGTACCCGAAGGCGGCCACCTTGACCAGCGGGCCGCCGAAGGTGGAGGCCACGGTGGAGGAGAGCGCCGACGCGTTCGACGTGACCTCCTGGACGTCGGAGGCGATCGCGTCGACCCGGTCGATCTGGGTCTGCGCGGAGCGCACCGCGGCGGAGGCGTCGGCGAGCAGGGGCACGGCCTGCTCGGTCACGTCCGCGACCAGCTTGGTGGTCGCCTTGAGCGTCTGGGCCAGCCTCACGAGTGCCACCGCGAGGAAGGAGACCAGGATCGCCCAGAAGACAGCCACCAGGATCCCGGCCACCTCTCCACCGGACACCTGCCACCACTTCCTGAATCGGCACTGCCTGAAGCGGCACTGCCTGATTCGCCATCGCTGAACCGCTGAACATCGAAAAGTCGTCCCCGAGCCTATCGCGCCCGGCCCCGCGCTCCGTACCCAGTTCCGCCTTCGCGCGGCCCCCTCTTCAGCTCGACCGATTGTACGGACCGCGTACGGATGAGTACGCTCCGTTCTCCATGCGACGCACTCCGTGCCCCGACGGCCCCGAAGACCCGTCGTCCGGTCCCCCGCGCCCCGGAAACCTCCCCCATGAACTGAACCGGTTCGTCGGTCGCGCCGCCGAGCGTTCCGCGCTCCTGCGCGATCTGGAGACGGCGCGCCTGGTGACGGTGACCGGCGTGGGCGGTGTCGGCAAGTCCCGGTTCGCCGCACACGCGGCGGCCCGTGCCCCCACGCACCTGCGGCGGGACGGGGTGTGGCGGGTGGAGCTGACGCCGGTGCGCGGCGGCGAGCTGGTCGAGCACGCGCTGGCCCAGGCGCTCGGCCTGACCGACCACACCACCCGCCCGCCCCGCCAGGTCCTGGTCGACCACCTCGCGGAGCGGCACCTGCTCCTCGTCCTGGACGGCTACGAGCACGTCGTCGACGCCTGCGCCTCGCTCGTACGGGATCTGCTGCGGGCCGCGCCGCGGCTGCGGGTGATCGCGGTGGGCCGAAGGCCGCTGACGCTGGCCGGAGAGCGGCTGTTCCCGCTGGCCCCGCTCACCGCGCAGGACGCGGCGGAGCTGTTCGCGGACCGGGCGCGGGGGCTGCTGCCGGAGTTCGGCTCGGGCGCGGACCCGGAGGTCCTGGAGCTGTGCCGTCGCCTGGACTGTCTGCCGCTCGCGGTGGAGCTGGCGGCGGGCCGGCTGCGGGCGCTGTCGCCGGCGCAGCTCCTGGAGCGGCTGGACGACCGGTTCCGGCTGCTGACCGGCGGCGGGCGGGACGCGCTGCCCCGGCACCAGACGCTGCGTACGACGATCGGCTGGAGCCACGAGCTGTGCACGGCGCCGGAGCGGCTGCTGTGGGCGCGGCTCTCGGTGTTCTCCGGCCCGTTCGACCTGGAGGCCGCGGAGTACGTGTGCGGCGGCGACGGCCTGCGCCACGACGAGATCCTCGACGTGCTCGACGCGCTGCTCGCCCAGTCCGTGGTGCTGCGCGAGGAGGGGCCCGGAGGGGTCCGCTACCGGCTGCTCGACACGGTCCGCGCGTACGGCGCCGAGTGGCTGGACTCGCTCGGCGACACCGGGCGGATGCGGCGCCGGCACCGGGACTGGTACCTGGGGCTCGCGACCTGGTGCGAGCTGGACTGGTTCTCACCGCGGCAGAGCGAGGTCGCGGCGCGGATCGACGCGGAGCTGCCGAATCTGCGGGCGGCCCTGGAGTTCTGTCTCTCGGAGCCGGGCGAGGGCCATCTGGGCCGGTACCTGGCGGGCACGCTGTGGTTCTACTGGGCGGGCTGCGGGCGGCTCGCGGAGGGCCGGCACTGGCTGGACCGCAGCGTCGGCCCGGACGGCGATCCCGGCGAGGACGAGGCGGACCCGGACGAGTACCGGGACGCCCGGCTCAAGGCGCTGTGGGTGCTCGGGTACGTGGCCGTGCTGCAGGGTGACGTGGTGGCGGCGCTGGCCGCGCTGGAGGAGTGCCGCGAGGAGGCCGAGTGCGCGGGCAACGCGACGGCGCTCGCGTACGCGGTGCACCGGACGGGCTGCCTGGCCCTGGTCACCGACGACCTGCCGCGCGCGGAGCGGCTGCTGCGGGCGGCGCTGCACCGGTACCGCGAGATCGGCGAGCTGAACAGCAATGTGCTGATGGGGCAGGTCGAGCTGGCGATGGCGGTGGCGTTCCAGGGGGATCTGCCGCAGGCCGTGGAGCTGTGCGAGGACGTGCGGGACATCTGCGCGGACCACGGGGAGCGCTGGACGCTGGCGTACGCGCTGTACGTCCTGGCGTTCGCGGCGTGGAACGCGGGTGATCTGCCGAAGGCGCGGGAGCTGCTGGTGGAGAGCCTGGTCATCGACCACGAGTTCCACGATCTGCTGGGCCTCGTGCTCACCGTGGAGTTGCTCGCCCTGGTGACGGTGGCGGAGGGCGACGCGGCCGAGGGCGCGGTGCTCCAGGGGGCGGCGGGGCGCATCTGGCCGTCGGTGGGGCTGCCGCTGTTCGGCTCCGCGCAGTTCAACGGGCCGCACGAGTGGTGCGCGGCGCGGGCGCGGGCGTCGCTGGGTGACGCGCGCTTCGACGAGCTGGCGCGCGCGGGCGAGCGGCTCGGCGCGGACGAGGTGGTGGCGCGGGTGCTGGCACGGGGCGAGCGGCAGTGGACGACGGTGCCGGCGCCGCGGCCCGCCCGCAGCACGGAGAACGGCCCGGGAACGCGCGAACCCGCCGCCTCCCCCACCGCGAACGGCGGGGAGACGACGGGCTGAAACGCAGGTGGTACTACGTCCGCTCTCCGGTGAAGGAGACTCCGGTGAGGGAGATCAGCGGGCGTAGTACTCGACGACGAGCTGCTCGTCGCAGATCACGGGGATCTCCTTGCGGTTCGGGTCACGGTCCAGGCGGAAGGCCAGGGCCTTCAGGTTGACCTGGAGGTAACGCGGGGTCTCACCCTCGGGGGCGAAGCCACCCTCACGCGCGACCTGGAACAGCGGCTTGTTGCGGCTGCGCTCGCGGACCATCACGACGTCGTCGGGACGGACACGGAACGACGGCTTGTCGACCTTGCCACCGTTGACCTCGATGTGGCCGTGGACGACCATCTGACGGGCCTGGTAGATCGTGCGGGCGATGCCCGAACGGAGAACCAGGGCGTCCAGACGACGCTCGAGCTCGACGACGAGCGCCTCACCCGTCTTGCCCTCGACCTTCTTGGCGCGGTCGTAGGCGCGGGCGAGCTGCTTCTCGCTGATGTCGTACTGAGCGCGCAGGCGCTGCTTCTCCATCAGACGGACCTTGTAGTCCGAGTTCTGCTTGCGGCCGCGGCCGTGCTCGCCCGGCGGGTAGGGGCGGGCCTCGAAGTACTTGACGGCCTTCGGGGTCAGCGCGATGCCGAGGGCACGCGACTTCTTGACCTTGGGGCGGGACTGGTTCGCCATGAACCAAACACCTCGTGTTTCTGATGCGAATACGGCTTCACCAGGGTTTTGGGAGGTCGCATCCGCAGCCCGGGAAACCCACGGTGTCCCTGAGGACCAGTGGGCAGCCGCTCCCGGAGCTGGGCACGTACGTGCAGCACGCGAGTGGCCCACCGACCTGTTCCCGAGATCCGGGGAGGTGGTGGGCTGCCCGCGACACCTTCGAAGGTGCGCGACGCTCCTGGATCCCCTGTGCCTCGCGGTTCGGGGGATCCGGCTGGATGTTCCGCTCTGGTGACGCCCCGTCTCCCTTTCGGGACACCGGGCACGGAACACAGCACTGCGCGGAAGTCTACCGGATCTCTCCGGGGCGGGACGCCACGGCCCCGGCGCCCGGGCTCCGGGGCCTACGTCCTGGGCCCTTCAGCCCTTGGCGTCCCCGCGCAGCCGCTCTCTGACCCGCTCCACGACGTCCGCGTACCGCGCCTCCGCTCCGTAGCGGGTCGGCTCGTAGTAGCGGCGGCCCGCGATCGCGTCCGGCGCGTACTGCTGCGCCGCGATGCCGCCGGGGACGTCGTGCGGGTAGACGTAGCCCTGCGCGTGGCCGAGCTTGGCGGCGCCCTTGTAGTGCCCGTCGCGCAGATGCGCCGGGACGGGTCCTGCCAGGCCCTTGCGGACGTCCTCCATGGCGGCGCCGATCGCGGTCGTCGCCGCGTTGGACTTCGGGGCCAGCGCGAGGGCGATCGTGGCGTGGCTCAGGGTGAGGGCGGCCTCGGGGAAGCCGATCATGGCGACGGCCTGGGCGGCAGCGACCGCGGTGGGCAGGGCCGTCGGGTCGGCGAGGCCGATGTCCTCGCTGGCGGAGATCATCAGGCGTCTGGCGATGAAGCGGGGGTCCTCGCCGGCCTCGATCATGCGGGCCAGGTAGTGCAGGGCCGCGTCCACGTCCGAGCCGCGGATGGACTTGATGAGGGCGCTGGCGACGTCGTAGTGCTGGTCTCCGTCGCGGTCGTACTTCACCGCCGCCCGGTTGACCGTCTCCTCGACGCTCTCCAGGGTGATGGTGTCCTCGCCCTTGGCGAGGGCGGCGCCCGCCGCGGCCTCCAGGGCGGTGAGCGCGCGCCGGGCGTCGCCGCCCGCCACCCGGAGCAGGTGCTCCTCGGCGTCGTCGGCCAGGGTGACCGCGCAGTCGAGCCCGCGCTCCTCGGTCAGTGCCCGCTTGAGCAGCCCGCGGAGGTCGTCGTCGGTGAGCGGCTCCAGGGTGAGCAGGAGCGAGCGGGACAGGAGCGGGGAGATCACCGAGAAGTACGGGTTCTCGGTCGTGGCCGCGATCAGGGTCACCCAGCGGTTCTCCACCGCGGGGAGCAGGGAGTCCTGCTGGGCCTTGCTGAAGCGGTGGATCTCGTCGAGGAAGAGGACGGTCTCCTTGCCGTGGCCGCCCATGGCGCGGCGGGCGCCCTCGATGACGGCCCGGACCTCCTTGACGCCTGCGGTGATCGCGGACAGCTCCACGAACCGCTTGTTCGTCGCCTTGGAGACCACGTAGGCCAGCGTCGTCTTGCCGATGCCGGGCGGGCCCCAGAGGATCACGGACGAGGCGCCCGCGGGGCCGCCGCCGCCCTCGCCGACCAGGCGGCGCAGCGGCGATCCCTGCTTCAACAGGTGCTGCTGGCCGACGACTTCGTCGAGGGTGCGCGGGCGCATCCGGACCGCCAGCGGACTCGCGGACGGGTCCTTCTCCTGGCGGTCTTCGGCTGCGGCGGTGAACAGGTCGGGCTCCACGACGAAAACCCTACGTCAGCCCACTGACAACGCCGCCGGCCCCGGTCGCGGCGGACGGCGGCGGGGCCTCAGGCCCAGAGCTTGTCGCCCCAGCGCGTGAAGATGAGCACGGCGACGATGCCGATGTGCACGACCGGCAGGGCCCAGGTGAAGTCCTCGAAGAACGTCTTGAGCCAGCCGGGCGCGGGCAGGAAGCCGTTGCGCACGTTCGACGACGTGACGTACCAGAACATGAGGATGGTGGCGACCCAGGCCAGGCAGCACCACAGGCACAGGGCGTTGATCCGGTACAGGGACTCGAACTGCAGCCAGCTGACGAAGCCGACGCCGAACAGGCAGCCCGCGTTGAACGTCAGCCAGTACCAGCGCGGGAACGAGGCGCGGGCCAGCAGGCTCATGCCGACGCAGATCACGATCGCGTAGGCGGCGAGGCCGAGCATCGGGTTCGGGAAGCCGAAGACCGAGGCCTGGTCGCTCTTCATGATGCTGCCGCAGGAGATGACCGGGTTGATCGAGCAGCCCGGCGTGAAGTTCGGGTCCTCGAGCAGCTTGAACTTGTCGAGGGTGATGATCCACGCGGCGAGCAGTCCCGCCGCTCCGGTGATCACCAGGAGCAGTCCGAATCCCCGGCTGCCGCCGACGGTCCTGGACCGGCCTCCGTCCACGGTGTCGTCGGAGAGGCTGTCTCGTGCGGGTGTCGTCTGGCTCATCACGCCGATCCGTCGGTCAGAGGGCTTGCGGGCAGGGTCATTGTGCCGTACGCGCCTGTGAGTTCACCGTTCGATACACATAAGCGGCACCCCCGGAGGCAGGCGTCGCGTGCGACGTCCGCCTCCGGGGCGCGGGCTCAGGCCAGACGGGCGCGGAGCACGTCCACGATCTGGTCGACGGCGACCGCCTCCTGCTCGCCGGACTCCATGTCCTTGAGCTGCACGACGCCCTCGGCGAGATCACGCTCGCCGGCGACGACGGCGAACCGCGCGCCCGACCGGTTCGCGTTCTTCATCGCGCCCTTGAGGCCCTTGCCCCCGAAGGAGAAGTCGGCCGAGATCCCGGCCCGCCGCAGCTCCGTCACCTTGGAGAAGAGCACGCGCCGCGCCTCGTCGCCGAGCGGCACCGCGAAGACGCTGGTGGTCGACGGGAGCTTCAGCTCCACGCCCTCCGCCTCCAGGGCGAGCACCGTGCGGTCGACGCCGAGGGCCCAGCCGACGGACGGCAGCGAGGGGCCGCCGATCATCTCGGAGAGCCCGTCGTAGCGGCCGCCGCCGCCCACCGCGGACTGCGAGCCGAGACCGTCGTGGACGAACTCGAAGGTCGTACGGGTGTAGTAGTCGAGCCCGCGGACCAGCTTGGCGTCGTCCTCGAAGGGGACGCCCTCGGCGACGAGCAGCTCGCGCACCTGCTCGTGGTACGCCTTGCAGGCGTCGCACAGGTAGTCGCGCAGCAGCGGGGCGTCCGTGAGCTGCTTCTGGACGTCGGGCCGCTTGTCGTCGAGGACGCGCAGCGGGTTGATCTCGGCGCGGCGCAGGGTGTCCTCGTCGAGGTCGAGGCCGCGCAGGAACGTCTGCAGCGCCTCCCGGTACACGGGGCGGCACTCCTTGTCGCCCAGCGAGTTCAGCAGGATGCGGAAGTTCCTGAGGCCCAGGGAGCGGTACGCCTGGTCGGCCAGGATGATCAGCTCGGCGTCGAGCGCCGGGTCCTCGGCACCGATCGCCTCGGCGCCGACCTGCGAGAAGTGGCGGTAGCGGCCCTTCTGGGGGCGCTCGTAGCGGTAGTACGAGCCCGAGTACCAGAGCTTGACCGGGAGGTTGCCCGCCTTGTGGAGGTTGGCCTCCAGGGCGGCGCGCAGCACGGAGGCGGTGCCCTCGGGGCGCAGGGCGAGCCTGTCGCCGCCCTTGGTCTCGAAGGCGTACATCTCCTTGGTGACGATGTCGGTGGACTCGCCGACACCGCGCGCGAACAGCTCGACGTTCTCGAAGCCGGGCGTCTCGATGTAGCCGTAGCCGGAGTTGCGCAGCGGCGTGGAGATCGCCTCGCGCACCGCCAGGTAGGTGGCGGAGTCCGGGGGAAGCAGGTCGTACGTGCCCTTGGGGGCCTGGAAGGTGCTCACGGGAGTCTTCTCGTCACATTCCTCGTCGGGGAGCCTGGGTGGAGGATCCCTGGCCGGCGGCCACCTGCCGCAGATACGGGTTGGTGGCGCGCTCCTGGCCGATGGTGGTCTGGGAGCCGTGCCCGGAGAGGACCAC